>DATEFW010000012.1:0-250329 GCA_035280425.1 Bryobacteraceae bacterium
TTCCAAGCACGGCGTTGGATTGGACGAGCGCAATAGTGGAACCGCCGCCCGAGGAAGTGACGACGGCGGTCTGGGTCGAGGTAGCGGTAGTGGAACCGCTGGCGTTGGTGGCGGTGACGGAGGAGCGGATGGTATGGGTGAGGTCGGTGCTGGCGAGCAGGTAGGTGGTGCTGGTGGCGCCGGAGATGGCGGCGCAATTGGCGCCGGTGGAGTCGCAGCGATTCCACTGATATTTGAAGCTGGTGGGGCTGCCGGTCCAGGAGCCGTTGGAGGTGGTGAGGGTCTGGCCTTGGACGGGGGTGCCGGCGATCACGGGTAAAGCGGTGTTGGTGGGTCCGTTAGAGACTGTCACGGTCGCGCCGAAAAAGCTGTAGGTGCGGTTGTCGGCCGCAAGCGCCCGAAATCCAAGGACGTGCGAACCGGTCGAGAGCGTAGAGGTATCGAGCTTGCCGGTCGTGCTGCCGTCGTAGATGTAAGGAGAAGAAGCGATGGTCTGCTTGAGAGCGCCGTCAATGAAGAACTGGACGAAATTCACACTCTGCGCCGGCGTTGCCTGCCAGGTGATACTTCCGCCGATATTCTGCGCGTCGGCGATGCTCGAGGTGATTGGAAAAGGCGGAGAAGCCTGAGCGATCACCCCGCTCGGCCCCGATTGAGCGGCATGAGAACCTGAGGAGTTGGAGGCGACCACTGTAACGCGCAGTGTCGCCCCCACATCCGCCGACGCCAGCATCGCGTAGCCCTGGGAGGTCGCGCCGGTGATCGCGGAACAGTTGGCGCCGCTCGAATCGCAGCGATACCACTGATAGGTGTACTTTGTCGGAATGCCGGACCAGGCGCCGGTGGAAGCGCCGGCTATCGAGCCGTGTTGCAGCAGTCCAGCCACAGCCGGCAGCGACAGATTCCCTGGGACGGCCGTAACGGCAGTGGCGCAGCCGGGAACCGCTTTACAGACGTTCAGGCGACCGCCGGTGGCTACCAGGCCGGTGAGCGACGAGAGCGGATCCACGTTGTTGAGGATCATGGATTTCAAATTGGCAACCGACTGATACCCACGCGACAAAATCAAAGCGGCGGTTCCTGCAACCTGTGGCGACGCCATGGAAGTCCCGCTAATGAAGCCGTAATTGCTGAGGTGGAGCGTCGAAAAGATGTTTACGCCCGGCGCGGCCAGTTTTACAGTAGTCGCACCGAAATTCGAAGAGATCCATAAGTGATCGTTCTGATCGCTCGCGCCGACGCAAATCATGTTCGGCCGGTTGTACGTGCAAGGATAGCGGGGAGTGGAATCGTTGTTTTCTCCGGTATTGCCGGCGGCGACGGTCAGCAAGATGTCGTTGGAGCCGAGCAGATCGATCTCGTCCGACAGAGCTTGCGAAGAGGCGGTACCGGGCCAGGTTGCCGAATCGTTGACTACTCTCACGTTTACACCGGCTTGCTTGGCCTTGATCACCCAATCCATGGCGGTTATGAGATCGCTGGTGGTTCCGGTGTCGGTCGAGCCGTCCACCCACTTGACGGCCATGATGCTGGTGGTCCAATTGATTCCGGCCACTCCGGCTCCGTCATTTCCGATAGCGCCGATGATTCCCGATACGTGGGAGCCGTGCCCGCCGTAGAACGTTTCGTCATCGAGGGGATCGCAGGTAGCGGCAAGAACGTTGTACCCATGGGTTCCGGCGGGGCAACCACCGATGCCGCCGGGGTTATTCCACATGTTCGTCATTAAGTCGGGATGCGAGTACTGCGTGCCGGTGTCAAGGACCGCGACCACTACCGAGTTTGTTCCAGTGGTTACACCCCAGGCAGCGATCGCGCGCTCGTCGGCTCCGGCCGTGCCGGCTACTCCATTTACCGTCTGGCCGGTGTTTTGTACGGCCCATTGAAGTCCGATATCGGTGTCATCGGGCTTCGGACCGCCACTGATGGTTTGGACAAGGTCCGGCTCGGCATAGCGAACGGTGTTTAGCGCTTTCAGCAAATGAATTACCGGCTGCACATGCCCATTACCTACGCGCAGTACGTGGATTCCCGCGCCGATCTGCTTAATCTCAGTGGCGCCGGCCTGAGCGATGACCAGGGCTTTTTGCGAATCAGGTACGCCATCACTGAACGCCACCAGCACCACGCCGTCGCGAAACGGAGCTTGTGCCGTGTTAGGTAAGCTGGACGGCTGCGCCTTTGCAGTTAAACTAATTACTAATAGCGATGATAGTAATAAAAGTGTATTCGGTATGATACGTTTAGATCTTTTTTCCTTCGGTCTTGTCGGCGACCCCATAGTAACTGCCTCCACTGTGTAGGATTAATAATGAATTGACCGGTACTTACTGTTTAGATAACCGTATCGGTTGCCTGATTAACGCACGATGTAACCTAAGCCTTCCCTTGTTGTGGTCGAGTCCGGTAGGCCATTTTGCCAGTCAATCTCCAGAAAAGTCCGTGTGTTGTATAAAGGATCCAGATTAGTGGCCGGCTGCCGTGTCGTGGCGTCAAAAACATCGCCTGAATCCCCGATAAACACGTAACGGCCATCTCGGCTATGCTGCACCCAGCCATCGTGAGCGCAGTCATAGACGCAAGGTGTCTCGACACCGCTCATTGGCCGGCTGAGCCGCAGATCGGCAACCTGCTTCGGAAGCGAGTTGGGCAGACCGCTGACGTCGAATACGTGGACGTAACCGTTGGCGCCATCCATTACCCAGATCTCACGCTCGTCGGGCGAGAGAGATATTCCGTGGCTGGGCGCACTCGGGACATAGTCGGCAGATACGTTGAATCCCGCAACCGGGACCGTGAAAAGCACCTGCCCGGTGTTGATGTCGCTCACTTGAAATCCCAAAAAGTGCGTGGCGGTAGTAAAGGCGAGCGTTTGCGAACCGTTGATCGTAAACGGCCGAACCCCACCGATGAGCGGGCCGATTCGCCGGATCACGCTGTTTGTTCCAGTGTCGGCTACGACCAGATAGTCACCATTGCGAGGCCCCATGTAGACGCGGCGGCCATCCAGGCTCACCACGGTGTTGTGCGGTGATTCGCCGGCATCGATGCTCCCCAATGGCTTGCCGGTCGCGGCATCGATTACTTCCCAAGCGGAGCCAGGGCTCGATTCTCCTGTTGGCATATAGAGCGTAGTGCCGTCGGGTGTAACCGCCATGCTATCGATTCCAAATGGGTAGCTCATGGTCCACTTCACGGTATTACTAAGTAAGTCGTACGCAAGCATTGAACCATTGCCGACGGAGCCGCCATCCCCGCCATAGCTGATGTAAAGAGTATGAGTGGCGGGGCTCGCCGCCATACCGCGGACCGCTTTGGCTTGTGGGATGTTAATCTGCTTGACTAAGTGGAAGCTGTTATCGATGTCGTATACGTAAATCGTGCCCTCCACCAAGATGTACTCGAAGTGGGCAGTAAGCGATCCGTGTGGGACGGGTTGAGGAGCGAAGTTGCCGTTGCCCGGTCCGAAGCTGCCTCGGGGCAGAGGTGTGCCACCGGAACCCGGCAGATTAATATTTAGATCCGGCGCCGAACGTAGTATCTGCCGGGCACGCATTTCACTGTTCGGCGGTTGTGCCTGGGATTGGATTACCAAGCCTGTCAGCACAGCCGTGATTAGCAATAACGCACCAGAGATAAAGGCTCCAACAGGTTTTCGTACTTTCCGGAACAGCAATTTCCGGAACTGCATGAAAGACCTCCACATGGTTAAAATCGAACCAATTCATCCAAGCGGGTAAGAGGCAAGCCATTTGCCAACAGATCGTCTGGTCCGGCACGGCTGAGTTAAGTTCAGCGTTCAGTCGGCTATGGCGAATCAGGCCAACTGCTTCTTAGAGTGGCGGTTCGGGGAAAACGGGGAGGTTTTGCAGCCCTGATTATGCTTTGTGATTTTCAACCAATCGGATATTCGCTTGCCAGGAATTAGCGTATTTGGTGAGACGTGGAACGATCGAGTTATTTTGTTGCGCTCGTTCAGTGGAACTCGCATAACACTGCGATCAAGTGCGCGCCGATAACTGTGCCGGGTCAACCTGTGCAAAGGCACGATTTGGGCGATTCAAAATCAGGTGCGGGAACACACTTGTGGCGTTCTGACTCACGTGAGCGCTTAATAAAACTGCGGCCTGCGTACGGGGCCGGGCTTAGGTGGCCAGGGGAAAGCGCCGATGGCAGCAAGCAGTGCGGCGACCGTCAAGTAAACGGCTGGTTTAAAGCTCACCAGTCCCAAGAATTTGTAGGACGTCAGAAAAAATCCGCGCAGCAGAATCACGAAGAGCGCTACGGCCCAGAGAAAATAGAGCACGCGGACCCTGCCGCCAATGGCCAGTAGCACAAAAATGAGGCCCACGATCCCCGAGCCGAGAAGCCATGGGGCGAGTGCCGGCCCGCTCCAGGGCAGGAATTCGAGATTCAGCGGGCTGCCGCTTCGCAGCGAAATGATGGATATTCCAAGAAGGAAAAGGCTTAACAGAAGTCCGAACAGGTAGCTGTAGATGCGCAGAAGGGCTTTCAATATGCCCACGCCAACCTCCCGAATTGATTTGCAGAATCGTTATTCTATCAGGCAGGGGCGGTGCCCGGCGTCGGGCAGAGCGCTATTGACCCTTTGCTTTTCAACAGAATACAATCCAATATAGGGTTGAAAAATCGGCCATGCACGGCGAAGAGCAACTGGCAGCCAGGGAACAGGAGATCCTGCAGTCCATCGTTCGCGCGTATATCCTGACGGGCGAACCCGTTAGCTCGCGGTCGATCTCCCGGCGGCGAGGCCAGCCGTTGAGCGCCGCCTCCATTCGCAACGTGATGGCCGATCTGGCGGATGAGGGCTATCTCTCGCAACCCCACACTTCGGCAGGCCGTATCCCAACCGAAAAAGCATTCCGGAGCTATGTGCAATCGCTTGCCGCGCGGCCGATGTCGGTTGCGGATGCCGCACGCGTTCGCGCCGAACTAAGCGAGGAAAATTCCGTCGAAGGCCGGCTGGAGCGGACGTCGCACATTCTGACGGAGCTGACGCTGCACGTTGGCATTGCGGCCGCGCTTCCGACGACGGCCCAGGTGCTCGATCGCCTGGAGCTACTGGCGCTCGCCGATCAGCGGGTATTGATGATTCTGGTCACCGCCGACCGGCAGGTGCACAATCGCGTGATTACGGTCGACCAGCCGATTTGCCAGGATGAGCTGAATTCGCTTCGCAATTACGTGAATCACAACTTCAGTGGCTGGGTGCTGGGCAACGCGCGCCGCGAGCTTTTGCGCAGGTTTGAGGAAGAGCGAGCTATTTACGATGACGTGTTGCGGCGCCTCAACATGCTGTATCAGAAGGGCCTGCTGGAAGTGGACCAATCGCCGGAAGTGCACATGGACGGCGCGTCGAATCTGGTGGGCCACGATTTGCACCTGACGCGCGAGCGCATGCGCGATTTGTTCCGGGCGCTGGAAGAGAAAAAGCGCCTGCTCGAATTGCTCGACCGGTTTCTGGAGCAGCCGGCCGGAGAGTTAGGGGTGCGCATCGGCCTGGAGGAAGCGCATCCGGCGATGAAGGAACTGGCCTTGATCGGCATGAGCTTTCCTCTGCCCAGCGGCATGATGGCGCGCGTCGCGGTGCTGGGGCCGATGCGGATGCATTACGAGCGGGCCATGTCGGCAGTGCTGAACATTGGCCGCGCCTTCGGAAGCCTGCCGACTTAGGACGAACGGCTCCCGGCTCGAACATCTGGCCGTGAAATTCATCTGCTAATCTGAGAATGTGAGGGACGAAAACAACCAGGACGTGAAAACCATGCCGCCCGAAGAGCCTTCAGCGGAAGCCAGCGCCGATCCGGCGGCCCAACTGGCGGCGCTCGCCGAAGAGCGCGACAAGCTGGTTGCGGAAAAAGCCGAGTTGCAGGACCGCCTGCTGCGGCGCCAGGCCGATTTCGAAAATTACCGGCGCCGTAGCGAGCGCGACCGGTCGGACTTCTTCCAGTTCGCGGGGATGGAATTTGTGCGCGAGATTCTGCCGATTCTCGATGATTTCGAGCGCGCGCTCCAGGCCGAGTGTGCCGATGCGACCTACGCCAAAGGTGTGGAACTGATCTACACGAGACTTTACGACGGACTGAAGAAAATGGGTCTCGAGCCCATGGATACGGTGGGGAAGGCTTTCGACCCCAATCTCCACCAGGCCGTGGAACGCGTGGAAACCAATAAGGCTGAAGATCAAACCATTCTGGCGGAGTTTCAGAAAGGGTACAATTTCAAAGGCAAGCTATTGCGGCCGGCCATGGTCAAAGTTGCCGTAAAACCTTCGTGACCGCCGAGCCATGCCTGTGACTAAGAGAGATTATTACGAAGTATTGGGCGTCGGCCGGGACGCTGACGACCAGCAGATCAAAAGCGCATACCGCAAGCTGGCTATGCAGCACCACCCGGACCGCAATCCGGGCGATCACACCGCCGAAGAGCGGTTTAAGGAAGCCGCCGAAGCGTACAGCGTTTTGAGCGACCCGCAGAAACGCGCCGCCTACGACCGCTTTGGCCATCAAGGATTGCAGGGCGCGACCGGTTTCGATCCATCCAACTTCGATCTGAGCGACATTCTCGGCGATTTCTTCGGTTTCGGCGACATTTTCGGATCCGGAGGAGCGCGCCGGCGCAACCGGGCGCAGCGCGGCGAGGACGTGCGCTACGACCTGGAAATCCGGTTCGAAGACGCCATATTCGGGATGAGTGCCGAGATCCAGTTGCCGCGCTCGGAAGTTTGCCAGCGTTGCGCGGGCAAGGGCGCCGAACCGGGCAGTAGTCCGACGACGTGCCCGGCTTGTCACGGCCGCGGCGAAATTCTGTATCAGCAGAGTTTCCTTTCCGTGCGGCGAACATGCACGCAATGCGGTGGAACCGGGCATATCATCCGCAACCCGTGTACGGAGTGCCGCGGGCACGGCTATCGCCAAGTCCAGCGGAAGCTGAAAGTGAACATTCCTGCGGGTGTCGATCAGGGGACGCGCCTCAGACTATCGCACGAAGGCGAGCCTGGAGCGAACGGGGGGCCGCCGGGCGATCTCTATGTGGTACTGAAGGTCAAGGAGCACCCCTTCTTCGAACGGCATGAGTACGATCTGCACTGCACGATCCCGGTCAACATTGCGCAGGCCGCTCTGGGAGTGGAGATCGAAGTCCCAACGCTCGAGAATCCGCAAAAACTGAAGATTCCGGAGGGCGCGCAGTCCGGCACCGAATTGCGGCTCCGCCACAAGGGTGTGCCGCACGTCAACGGCCACGGGCGCGGGGACATCGTGGTGCACGTGGACGTGCGCACGCCGACGAAGCTGACGCGCGATCAGAAGAAGCTTTTCGAGGAGTTGCGCAGCACGCTGCCCGCCGATAATAATCCCACCGAAAAAGGCATTTTCGAGAAAGTCAAAGACTATTTTGTGTAGGCTGCGCGGACGGTATTCCGTGCGGCGTGCATAATATCCTTATGCCTGAGACCAAATTTCGCGGCCGACGCGCCTTCACGCTCGAGAACGGCAGGCTGCGCGTCACTGTGCTCGAGGAAGGCGGGCACATCGCCGAAGTCCTCGACAAAGCGGCGGGAATCAGCCCGCTTTGGATTCCGCCTTGGCCGTCGATTGAGCCGTCCACTTACAGTCTCGAGCGCCACCCGGAATACGGAGCCGACTCGGAAAGCAAGCTGCTGGCGGGCATTATGGGCCACAACCTGTGTATCGATATATTCGGCGGGCCTTCAGCGGAGGAGGCGGCCGCAGGGCTGACCGTACACGGCGAAGCCTCGGTAGCGCGCTACGAGATTTCGGGCGACACCTCTCATCTGACAGCGCGGGCACAATTCCCCATCGCACAGCTTCGCTTCGAGCGCCAGATCGGGTTCGGCGGAGAGCGAGGGGTCGAGATTCGCGAAACGCTGGAAAATCTTGCAGCGGCCGACCGTCCAATTGCGTGGACGCAGCACGTGACACTCGGGCCTCCATTTATCGAACGCGGCCGCACCGAGTTCCGCGCTTCGGCGACGCGTTCTAAAGTTTTCGAAGATGATTTCGGCCAGAAGGATGTTTATCAAAAACCTGCCGCGGAATTCGACTGGCCCAATGTGCCGCGGATCGGCGGCGGCTATGTGGATCTGCGCGTCTATAACAACGCGCCGACTTCGGCGGGATTCACCACGCACCTGATGGATCCGCACCGCGAGCACGCTTATTTTGCCGCCTTTTCGCCCACGCACAAGCTAGCTTTTGGTTACGTTTGGCCGCGAGCGGACTTTCCCTGGCTGGGGATCTGGGAGGAAAATCACAGCCGGCTGACGCCGCCCTGGAACGGGAAAACGCTGACGTGCGGTATGGAGTTCGGCGCCTCCCCCATGCCGGAACCGCGCCGAAAGATGATCGAGAGGGGGAGCCTGTTTGGCGTGCGAGGCTTCCGCTGGATTCCTGCGAAGTCAACCTTGCGAGTGCGCTACTGGGCCATGCTCGCGCCGGCCGATCGCGTGCCCGAGGCGCTGACCTGGTCGGGCGAAAACGACGTGCGCTTCGAGTCGTGATCGAAATACGGAACGCCTCGGAAGCCGATCTCGACGAAATCTTTCGCATCCAATCGGCATCGCCTGAAGCCGCCCAATGGAATGTCGCGGGCTACCTCTCACATGAGTGTCTGGTGGCCGTCGCCGAGGGCAGGATCGCCGGTTTTGTTTCAGCCCGTAAAACCGCGCCGGGGGAATACGAAATTCTCAATCTGGCCGTCGATCCGCCACTGCGCCGCCAGGGAGTGGCGCGCGGGCTGCTCGAAAGGCTGCTGACGGGCCTGAGCGGAAGCGTGTTTCTGGAAGTGCGGCAGTCTAATGTCGCCGCGAGGAAACTCTATCATGCGCTTGGATTTGAAGCCGTTGCGGTCAGGGCGAACTACTATCAGTCTCCGGGTGAATCCGCTATTGTCATGAAGTTTTATTCATGTTAACGTCTCAAGTAGGCGGGCCCGGAACGACCCGCCGTTTCTTTCAAAACCGAAGAGAAGTGCAGATTACCCACCGAGCCCTGTTTCGCTTGGTAATCGACTCGGCGCGGCAACCTCACTCGAGGAGGAATGCCTGGAATGGATCAAAACGCTCAAGAGGAACTCAAAGCGCACCTGATGCAGACGGACGAGGGTTTTCGGCGCCTGGTTAACCAACACTCCGACTATGCCCACAGGTTGGAGGAACTGGCGTCGCGGCCGCATCTTTCCGATCAGGAACAGATGGAAGAAGTCCGGCTGAAAAAGCTGAAACTTCACGCGAAGGATCAGATTGAGACGATTCTGAGCCGATATCGCGCTCAGCACGTCGCCTGAATTCGGGTGCGCGCGTCGCACGTATCAAAAGCCCGGCCTGGCACCCGCCAGATCGGGCTTTTTTGTTTCTCAAGGTAAAATCAAAACATGGCCACTAAGCCGCTGGTGCCCGTCGAGGAATACCTGCGCATGAGTTTTGACGGTCCGGACCCGGAATATCTGGACGGCGAGCTCGTGGAGAGACATTTGGGAGACGATTCACACAGCGCAGCACAATCCAATTTGGACGGCATCCTGCATCCGCTGAAAAAGAAATTCCGCATCCACGTGCGGCCCGAGATTCATATGCGCCTCGCGCCCACGCGCATTCGCGTGGCGGATCTCGCGATCTTTCTCGAAAAACCGGCCGAACGGATTCCGGCATCTCCGCCCCACGTCGCCGTGGAAATCGTTTCGCCCGGGGACCGGTACGTCGAGATTCACGACAAGCTGGCCGAATACCGCGCCTGGGGCATCAAGCACATCTGGCTCATCGATCCGGCTTCGCAAACCTTTTCGGTGTATGACCAGATGGGCCTCCGCGAGGTTCCCGCACTCGAATTGCCCGAATTCGAGCTTTCCATTCAGAAATCCGACATTTTCGAGTGAGCGACGAGCCCGTCCGCATCCCGGTCACCGACGTCTTCGATCTCCACAGCGTGCCGCCGCGTGATGTGAAAGCCGTGGTCGAAGCTTATCTGGAAGAAGCTCACAAGCTGGGATTCCGGGCGCTGCGCATCATTCACGGCCGCGGCATCGGTGTTCAGCGCGAAATCGTGCGCAGCGTGCTCGCGAATACAGATTTTGTCGAGTCTTTCCAGGACGCCCCTGCTGAAGCCGGCGGTTGGGGCGCGACCATCGTCACTCTGCGGTGCCCTCCAGCGTAACCTTTCTCCAGCCGAAGCGTATAGGAAACATACTTCCGCCTATGCCGCCTGAGAAATCCGAATTGACCCCCGGCCGCCATTCCGAGCTTCCGGGCGCGGCTTGGCTTGATGCGATCGTCCGGGATATTCGCTTCTCCTTGCGCGTGCTGCGCAAGAGCCCGGTGTTCACCGTGGCGGCCGTATGCACCCTGGCTCTCGGGATCGGCGCCAACACCGCGATTTTTGCGCTTCTCGACGCCGTCCGCCTGCGCAGCCTGCCGGTGCCGGATCCACAGCAACTGGCGCGCATTCAATTCATAGGCGGAAATCGCGGCTTCGGCGTCTCGAATGATTCTTACAACCTCAGCTATCCGCTGTTTGAGGAGATTCGCCGCAACCAGCGTGCGTTCTCCGGTGTTTTCGCTTGGCGGGGCTACGGGGACGTTCGCTTCGGTGAGGGTGTGCACGCGCACCGTGTGATCGGGCTGCTGGCGACGGGCGACCTGTTCCCGGCCTTGCAACTCAGGCCTGCCGCCGGCCGCCTGTTCGATCGGGACGACGACCCGCCGGGCTGCGTCGCTCCCGGCGTGGTGCTCAGCTATCCGTTCTGGCAAAGTGAATTCGCGGGGCGCGCTTCGGCCATCGGCAGCAAGGTCATGATTTCGGATCATCCGTACCAGGTGATCGGCGTGACGCCGCCGCGGTTTTCAGGACTCGTAGTCGGCCGGAAATTCGACATTGCCATGCCGATGTGCGTGGCGGCCGGTTCTGACCTTGCATTCTTCACGCGCTCGGATCTGTTCTCGCTGGCGGTGATGGGCCGCCTGAAACCCGGTGTGAACCTGCGGCAGGCCTCTAGCCAGCTCGGGGCCGCAAGCCCCGCCATGCTCGAGGCCACGCTGCCAACCGGTTATTCCGCCAAAACCGTGGACACCTACAGAAAATTCCGGCTGGAAGCCGTGCGCGCCGCCAACGGCGTCAGCGCCCTGCGCGAGCAGTACGACACGTCGCTCTGGCTGTTGCTCGGGATCACGGGGCTGGTCTTGCTCATCGCTTGCGCCAATCTGGGTAATCTGATGCTGGCCCGGGCCGGCGCGCGCCAGCGGGAGTTCGCGGTGCGCCGGGCTCTGGGAGCTTCACGCTCGCGCCTCATCCGCCAGTCTTTATGCGAAAGCTTGATGATTGCCTCAACGGGCGCAGTGCTGGGTCTGGGTCTCGCTGGTGTGCTGGGCAGGACGATCATCCAGTTCCTCAGCATCGACGGCGATCCGCCGCAGCTTGATCTATCGGCCGACTGGCGCCTGCTGGCCTTTACCGCGACGGTGGCGACGCTCACTTGCATGATCTTTGGACTTGCGCCGGCCGTCCGCTCTGCACAAACCGAACCCGGCGCAGCCATCAAATCCGGCGGCCGCAGCCTGACCGCGGGACGCGAGCGCCTCTCGTTTCGCCGGGTGCTCATGGTGGTGCAGATTTCGGTCTCGCTGGTGCTCGTGGTCGGCGCGCTGTTGTTCGTGAGCAGCTTTCGCAACCTGATGACGCTCGACCCCGGCTTCCGCGAAAAAGGAATTCTGCTGGTCTTTTTCGACATGAGCCGCCTTCGACTTGCGGACGCCGCGTTGAGTCCTTTTCAGCGGCAGTTGCTCGAGGAGGTGCGCGCCGTTCCGCTGGTTGAATCGGCCGCCACCACGACGAATATTCTGATCGGCGGCGGCAGTTGGACCCTGGGCATCCACTCCGGCGCTGCGGAAGGAGCCTCGAAATTTACCTGGGTCAGCCCCGGCAATTTTCAAACGCTCGCCACGCCCATCCTGGCCGGACGCGACTTCAACGCGAACGACACGGCGTCATCGCCCAAGGTGGCGATCGTCAACCGGGTTTTTGTGAATCGTTTCTTCGGGGCTGCTAATCCCATTGGAAAAACGTTCCGCACGTCACCCGAGCCGGGCTACCCGGCAACCGAGTACCAGATTGTCGGTGTCATAAAAAACACCAGATATTTCAACCTGCGCGACGAACCTCCGGCGATGAGCTACGCGCCGGCCGACCAGTTTCCCGGCAACAGGCGCTGGGTGCAGATGTACGTCCGGTCTTCGGCGCCGTTGGGCGCTATCGAAAACGCGATCAGACGCCGTATGGGCGCCCAGCATCCGGAACTGGAGATGGGCTTCCGTGTTTTCGAAGAACAGATTGAAGAAGGCCTGGTGCGCGAGTGCCTGATGGCCGCACTGTCGGGGTTTTTCGGCGCCATTGCCGCGCTACTCGCGACGGTCGGAGTCTACGGAGTGATGGCGTACATGGTGGTGCGCCGGCGGAACGAAATCGGCATCCGGATGGCGCTCGGTGCGGACCGAGAACGCGTTGTCAGGCTGGTTATGAAGGAAGCGGCGTTGCTGATTACGGCCGGAGTTGCCGTTGGCGGAGTGATCTCGCTCGCGCTGGCAAAAACGGCAGCCTCGCTGCTATACGGGATCACATCGTATGATCCGGCCGCTTTTCTGGGTTCGGCAATCCTGCTTGCAGCGGTTACCGCGGCCGGCAGCTACCTACCGGCGCGCCGCGCCGCGAAGCTCGATCCGATGATCGCCTTGCGCTACGATTGATTTTTTCTGGAGGGCCCGCAAAAAGTTCAGGTGGAACTGCGTTCATCCACGAGTTCCGAAGACAAAGGAGTCCCGGCTTTGCCCCATTTGTAAAGAACCACGAGCGCCCCGGTTGCGACGGTCATGGCTGCTGCAACAAACTGCCATTCTGTCCGCGACGGCGCCACTTCTTTGAGGGTCCACGCGAACTGAACCACGCAGAGTAGCGAGACAAACGACAGAATGCCGCGGCGAGGCAGGACCGTCACCAACCACGCGCCGAAGGGCGCGCCGAAGACAACGATCGGCACGGCGGCAAGCCAGTTGAAGAACACTTCACGGCCGATGTCACCGAGCATGGCATGCAGACATATGCCGATGATTGATCCGATGGCCATGCCGGAAACGGCTGTCGGCACTGCGGACTTCAGGTCGCACCGGTACACCAGGACCAGGATCGTGTAGAGGATCAACTCAATGCCCACGCCAACCATCGAAGCCGCAACGCCCCCCGCCAGCCCTGCGAGTAATCCGGTGTAGGTGGCGCGCCGTCCACCGATGATGCGAGTATTTTTGAGCAGTGAGATCTCGCGATTGACCGTCAGGGTCAGTATCGCGAAGCTCATCCATAGGCACGAAAATAGCAGCTTTACCAGGCCGGTTCCCGCATGCGGGGCAATGACAAACTGCCCGAACGGAATGCCGACGGCCGCGCCAACGGTTGTCCACGCCAGGATACGGTCCTGGATGGGGACGCGCCGACACAGGATAAAGATGAATGCGGAAGTCATGCCGACCGCCTGAATGGCCAGGCCGAAGGTCCGCGCGTTCGACGGCGGCTGCCCGAATACCAGGACCATGAAGGGAAAGGCGACACTGCCGCCGCCCACGGGAGTCGAACCGGCCGTAACTGAACCCAGGGTCATCACCACCGACATACGCCAGTGAGCTAACGCGTCAGCCCAGAATCCGAAATAGGCAACCAGGACGATCCAGACGGCATAGATGAGCGCCACGAACGCGTACCAGGATTTCATGCGCGGCCGCGACGCCTCGCGGGCGGGAGCCGCTGCCTGACCGAAAGCCGAAAAGCCTGGCTGGTGTGAAGGGCCGGTGGTCACGGGTTCGAGTTCGCCTGGGGAATCATGATCGGGCCGCGCCGGAGAAACGGATCAGCGGCCGTGTTTCCGGCGCACGTACATTTTAGACGCATAGGTGGTTTTAGCAGAAAGCCGGAAACTTTTCAATATTGTTCAGCGGTTAGATCATTCTGAGACCACGTCGCGAACCGAGCCGTCAGATTGAACGTTTGCTTTCGCCGTGTTCTAATACGGTGAAATGCGTTTCACAGAATTGAATACTCGATTGGTGTTTGGTGTGTCACCCGTGACGGGCCGGCGCGCCGCAGCATAAGAGAGGATGTTTATGAAAGGAGTCCTTGTTTTCTTCTGTCTGCTGCCGGCAGCGATCTCGGCACAAAATTACGTCAATTCCCAGCTCCCGTGGCATGACGCCGTCCTGGACGGCCGGGGCAAGCTTCTCGCGTGGAATCATCCCGACAAGAATCTCGGGTACGACAAAGTCATGCGGCTCGGATGGGATTTTCTGGAACACAAAGTCCCGAACGACACGCGGCACGGCAGCGGCCTCAAAATCTATCTCATCAATGCCGTGTTCGATGCGCAGACATTGCAGGGATCGAACTGGCAGGGAAATCCGGCCAGCACGTTCGGTCAGTTTGTGGACTCGCTGGCCGGATGGTATCCCTATTCCGGCGACACCGAAGCCGTGCGCCTGGTGCGCACCATGCTGGATTATCAGCTCGCGCACGGCACAACGCGTGCCGATTGGAACTGGGCGAGTGTTCCGTTCGCGACTAATTGCGACGATCAGCCCGAGTACGGCCGGTGCATCCGCGGCATGCCGCTCGAATTTTACGGAGGCATTGAAACCGACAAGCTCGGGGAACTCGGTATCGGCTACGCGCTTTTCTATGAAATGACCGGCGACCGCAAATACCTGGATGCGGCGATCCATTGTGCCGATGCCCTTGCCAAGCACGTCCGTGCGGGCGATGCCGAGCACACTCCCTGGCCTTTCCGTGTATATGCCAAAACCGGCGAGGTAATTAACGGCGAAGAGTACGGCGGAATGATCGTGGCTCCGGTGCGGCTTTTTTCCGAACTGATCCGGCTCAAGGCGGGCGAGGTCGCCGGATACACAAGTGCTCGGGACATGGGATGGAAGTGGATCATGGATTACCCGCTGAATGCCGGAAGCCCGGCGTGGGATAAGTGGAGCGGCTATTTTGAAGACGTTCAGAAGAACACGGAGAACGTCAACCAGGCTTCGCCGACCATGACCGCGTATTACATCCTGTCGGCGGAGGATCCGGCCTCGGTGGACAAGCAGTGGTCCAAACATGTCGGCCACATGATCGATTGGGTTCGCCACAAATTCGGGCGAGGGCCGTATTTCGGCGCTTGGGCGATTGACGAGCAGGGAACGCCGGACGGGCATGGCTGCTGTTCCCGTGCAGGACTGGCCAGCGATACTTCGCGATGGGCGGCGATCAACGCTATGTATTACGAGAAATCCGGCGACGGCCAGGCTCGCGAGGACGCCTTCCGATCGCTCAATTACGCTACGTATTTCGCGGCATCCGACGGCCGGATCGCATGCTGCGGGCTGGATTATGCCGATTCCTACTGGTTCGATGACGGATACGGCGATCACATTCGCAACTATCTCTGGGCGATGGGAGCGATTCCGGAGTTTGCACCGGTGGGCGAAAATCATCTGCTGCGCTCATCTTCGGTTGTGCAGAGCGTGGAATACGGCGAGCGGAAAATAAGCTACCGGACCTTCGACTCGTCCGCTACCGAGGTGCTCCGGCTGAACTTCAAGCCGGCGCGCATCGCCGCCGGCGGACAAACACTCTCCGAGCGCGGCGATCTTCGCGAGGAAGGATACACGATTCGTGCGCTGGGCGGCGATTACGTTGTGCATCTTCGCCACCAGCACTCGAACCAGATCTCGATTTCTTAGCGGCGGCCCTGCAAGGCAAGTTTCTTGATCAAGCGGTCTGAATGCTGAAACGCCGTACGGGGATCGATATTGCCGTCCCAGCTTTCCCATAACGTGGAGAGAACCGAACTTTCGGCATGCATGCGCGTACGAACGTCGCCTTCCGCGACAGAGCCTGCCGGTTTCCAATCTTTTCCACGGGCGTTCTTGGCTGCGACCAAGAAACTGCGCGCGCCCGCGAGATCGTGATTCTTCCAGGCAAGATAACCGCGCAGAAAATAGGCGCCCACGGCTTTGGGATTGGTGCGGCCGGCGAACGCGAGTTGCCGCTCGGCAGCGGCCTGATCTCCCTTGATCAAATCGATTTCGCCCAGCAGCAACAGAGTTCCGGTTTCCTCCGGATTTAGCGCCTGCGCCTTGCGAACGGACTGCTCGGCAGCAGCGAGCGGCACAGCACTCTTCGCGGTCGCAGCCAGCATGAATCCTTTACGCTGATATCCGCGATGGGATTGTGGATTGATTTGGATGAGAGCATCGAGCTGCTCGAGTGCGCCCCTGGTGTCTCCCTCTGCGTACAGGCAATTCGCGAGGTAATAGCGCGAGTCCTCGTGCGAAGGATTGAGCGCTACGGCTTCACGGAAAAGCCGCACCGCCTTCGGAATGTCATTTTCTTTTTTCAGAGCATCCATGGCGAGCCGCTGCCTCGCCCAGAACTCGACAACCTGGTTGGCCGAAGGCTGCTGCGCGGATGCGCTGTTTGCTCCAGGTGAAAATCGCCGCGGAACGGGATCGCCTTCGGTAAGATCCCAGATAGTTTTGGAAGCAAGATGGTCATAGTGATCCACTGCTCCGCTCAGCCAGCGCACTTCAACCTTTTCCGCCGATGCGGCCTGGCCGAGGCCAATGTGAATCCGCCGGCTGTCCTGTGAGAGATACGACGAGCTGCCAACGCTTCGGCGCAACCCGACACCATTCACGTAGGCGATAGCCGTAGCGCCATCGCCAAAGCCGGCAGGCCTGCGATCCCTTCCCACGCGGCTGTGCAGCCGCAATTCGAGCCAGTTGCCTTGAGGGATATCGTTGCGAAGCAGTCGCACACCCTCGCCGTGGTCCACGATAGCGATATCGAGAGATCCATCGTTGTTGTAATCGGCAACCGCCAAACCACGGCTGGCATGGGGAGCCGAGAGCGCCACATTCCACGGCGCGAGATCGTGAAAAAATTCGCCTCTTTGATTCCAGAACAGAAACGACGGCATCGGCTCGATCTTGCGGGGCGGCTGCTTGGTTTCGAAGGTGCTTCCGTTGGCCACCACGAGATCGAGCCAGCCATCGGAATCGAAATCGAAGAACGAAGTGCCCCACCCAATCGACTGGAGCGACACCTGGCCGATGCCGCGCATTTCTGCGACATCGGTGAAATGCAGTTCTTGGGAACCGGCAGCGCCCTTGCTCCTTTGCGCCGCGAACTTCTGCTCGGCGAGCAGCGATTGATAGAGAGCGTACTGCTGGGCGATCCAATGGCTGATGAAAAGATCGTCGTCACCGTCGCGGTCCCAATCGCCCGCGGCAAGCCCCATGGAGCCCCGGTATTCGCCGACCCACGAAGCCGAGCTTACGTCCACGAAGCGCCCATGTTTGTTCAGATACAGTTTGTTCTCGGAAACGTCGTTTGCAACGTAGAGATCCAACCAGCCGTCGCCATCGAAATCGTGCCAGAGAGCGCCAAGGCTGCGGCCGGCGCGGTCGGCGACGCCGAGTTTGTCGGCCACTTCGGTAAACGTGCCGTCGCCGTTGTTGTGAAATAACAGGTTGCGCTCGGGCTCGTAAGAGGAGGGATTGAGGGTGAACGGAACTTCCAGGCCGAACTGTTCCGAGGATTGGCCGGCGTTTCCCGGCTTGTAACGCACGTATCCGCAGACGTACAGGTCGAGATTACCGTCGCGATCGTAGTCGCCCCAGGTCGCGCCGGTCCAGAAGCCTTTGAGATTCGGAAAGCGCGTATCACGCACCAGAACGCCGTGATCGTTTCGAAATAATGAAAGCGTGTTGTAGCCGGTGACCACCAGGTCAAGCCAGCCATCGTTGTTGTAGTCACCCCAAGCCGCGGCCATGCCGATGATGCGTGTGTCCGGAAAATTTTCTACCTTTTGAAACTTGCCGTTTCCGAGGTTGCGGAAGAGAAGGGAAGGGGCCCGCTGGCTTTCGGGCAGATCGAGCGAGCCCCCGGCGCTAACGACGAACAAGTCGTCGTTGCCGTCGTTATCGAAATCGCCCCAGGCAACGCCCGAACCCATGTCTTCCGGCAGTTGCGACGAGCGATTTCCGGCGAAACTGCGAAACGAAGCCAGACCGGTCTGAGACGTCACGTCGGTGAATTTCGGCTGCGGAGCGCCGGCCGGCAGCGGGCGGCCGATGTTGCGCAAACCTCCGGCCGAGTCGCGTCCTGATGGAATTTTGGTGGAAACTGTGCTTCCGGGTGCATCACGGTCGAGGTCGTGTGTGATCTCGGGCAGGTCTTCACCGGGTTTATACGTTTCGGGCTGGCGCGCGCGATAAATCGCCAGCCCGACGGGTAAACCCGCAAGGCAAGCAAGTGCGAGAAGACCGGCGCTCCACAGCGCCCGCCGGTGCCGGCGGCCCAGATGACCTTTATTCCTCGTGATTTTTGGCGCCGGAGCTCCGACCTGGCTCGTCATCCGTTTTACCTGCGGGAAAGCCGCGCCAGCGTTGCGGCAGAATCCGAGCCTCTCTGCGAGACACGTTTCGTTCGCACCGCAACAGTTGTCGTGGCGCTCGCGATATCTACAACCGGCGCGGTCAGTCCGGCCTTTTCTCCCAGCACGTAATTCAGAAGAAACTGATCCACCTTGCGATAGTGCAGGGTGGCGCTCACCCGATACGAATGCGCGGGCGGCCGCGGGTTAAACCCGAAGTCATGAGTTTCGGTGAATTGTCCATCCACCATGGCGCGCGCCGCTCGTGTCACGCTGGCCGGGCAAGCCGCCTGATATTCAACCGTATCCGAGTAGCCCGGAAACAGCGAGCGGCGGTAGCGCACACCGACCATTTCCCAGAGGTTATGGCGGTCGATCAGGTTGCCATATTGATCGACAGGCTCAGCCTTGAACAGGAACGTGCCAGGCTCGATGAAGTGCTTCTCATCGCGCCGGCCAGAAGCCAGAATCACGTTGCCGGCGTCATCGGTGACGTTGATTTCTACCCAGCTTTGGATTAAGTCGAGCGGGCCGGTAGGAAAGTCATGGCCCACTTTGTTTGAAGTCAGGACTACCCGGATCGGAATCCGGCTGCCCGGAGCGGCTTCCGCGGGGGTTTCAACATGCATTTTGACCACCGGGCCTTCGGCCCACTTCTGGCGAATTTCGGGGATGGGAATTTTGCCTTGCAGCCATTGCTCGGTCAGTTGCGCCTGCCGGTCCGCACCCTCGAGATGAAGCATTTTGGGCATCATGTTGTTCGCCGCCAGAAAGCGGTGGCTGCGATGCTTGCCGTCGTTCGGATTGCGATTGTAATCGGCTGAATCGCCCGCAGCCGGATCGTGGGACTCAATCAGCGGCATGTGGCATTCGCGGCACTCTACGGTTCGCGTAGGGTCGCCTTTGTGATTCCAGTGGCTGGCTTTCCAATTGTCATACTGGTTTTGCAACTGCACCCAGCCGACGCGATTCACTTCCTGATCGATAAATTGCTTGTGGCACGCGGCACAATACTCGGGCGCTTTATACATGCGTTTGCTGAGGCGCAGGTGCTCTTGCGGATACGCGCGAATGAGAAAATCCCGTGCAACCCGGCCCGCACCCTGAGAGCTCCACTGCCACAGATACTGCCGTGGCTGCACCACCGTGAAGTTGGCATTGCCCTGGATATCGGTCTTCTGAATGGAATGGCAGGCCAGGCACGATACGCCCTCGTTATAGCCATCCAAACCGGTGAGATTTTCGACGAAGATGTTCTTGGTGCCGGAGAACAATGAGATGGGGTCGTGGCAGCCGCCACAGTAACGCGTCGATTCGGGGCCGTTTTGCTTGGCCATTACGGTTTGGATGCCCTGAAAAATCGAGTCCATGGCGGCATATCGATGCGCGCTGGGCTTCCATTCGGCCAGAATCTCGGAATGGCATCCGGCGGTGCCGCACGTTGCCGAACCCGAAAGCGACCGCGCGTCAAAGGCTCCGCCGGTTGAAGTGCGGGCCAGGCTGGGTGCGAATGGCCGGTTTTTGCCGTACAGAAAGCTGTAACCCTTGGGGAACTGGTTGGCGTAATGGTCCCCTGGGAAGATGAACGCGATCAGGGCCGTGACCGCCAGGCCGGCCAGCGAGAATTGAACGGCGTAGCGCAAGAACGAAAAGCCGGCGCCAGGTGCAAGCAACTTGCGCGTCCTGAGAAAAGCAAGCACGCCATGCGCACCAACTGTGACCAGCAGGGCGAAGGTCGAAATCAAATGGATATTGCGCCAAACCGGCGACGTTCGGGTGGCCAATAGCGCCTGAAACGTAACGACGACTCCGGAGGCGCAGCAAACCAGCAGGGCTGCCGCTGCCGCATAACCGAGCACTACTACGTCCGATACCGCCTGGTCACGGTATGCGAGCCAGTGCTTGTACGTGTACCAGCAGGCCGGCAACAGCATCGCTGCGCCGACGACGGTGTGCACGATCAGGCTCCACTCGACCGAGGCGTGAAACGGCCCGAACGTTACAGCAAGGCCGGTCACCGCCTCCAGAATCAGCCACCCAACCGTGAGTCGAGCGAGTGCCGAGCCCCACCCCGGACGTTCAGAATTTTCCGATCTCGCCATCGCTACCGTCCTCCCGGCCAGATTGTAGATATATGGGTGCAAAACTACCGTTAATGCCCATGCATGTCAATACTAGGAATCTATAAGCTTCAAAAAAACAGAGCCGGCTTTTACGAGATAGCGGCGCAAAAAGTACCCCGGGGGCTTTACACTAGGAGGCTGTGATCTATCAGCGTTGGCTGCTTCCAGTTCTTTTTATTAGTTCAGCGATCACGCCGCTGGAGGCGCAGACACCGCCTGCCGATCCGTTTAAGATTGGCGATATTACGGTTTCCGGGTCGCTCCGGACCCGCATCGAATCCTGGGATTGGTTTGGCGGGAACGCAAACAATGACTACACGTTTCCGGGTTCCATCCTGCGTTTGAGCTTCAGCCAGTCACGATCGACGTTCGACTGGCAACTGGAGCTGGGTGTCCCGTTCCTTCTGGGACTTCCCAGCGACGCCGTCGCTCCCGGTGCCCAGGGCCAGTTCGGCCTTGGAGCGTCCTATTTTGCTGCCAATAGCCGCCGAACTAATGTAGCCATGGCCTTTCCTAAACAGGGCTTCCTCCGGTTCAACGAACTCGGGGGCGTTACGGGCCAGTCCCTGAAGCTGGGCCGCATGGAATTCATCGATGGAACGGAAGTCACGCCTAAGGACACTACACTGGCGGCCTTGAAGCGGGAGCGGATCGCCCATCGTTTGATCGGGAACTTCGTATTTTCCGATGTCCTTCGGAGTTTTGATGGCGTGGCATACGCTCTGAACGGCTCCAAGCTGAATTTCACTTTTCTGGGGGCACGGCCCACGCGCGGTGTTTTTCAGGTGGATGGATGGGGCGAACTCAACATCAATGTGTTCTATGGAGCGCTGACGGGGCAGTCGCCGGGCAAAAAGGCTAGCGGAGAATGGCGCGTCTTCGGGTTGGGTTACAGCGACTATCGCGACGGCGTGGTGAAGACAGATAACCGTACGCTGGCAGCACGCGCTTCCGATCGCGTCCATATCAATATCGGGACCTATGGCGGGCACTTTCTCGAGGCCGTGCAGTCCTCTGCCGGAACGCTTGATTTCCTTTTTTGGGGCGCACTGCAGGCCGGCTCCTGGGGGCGGCTTGCGCAGCGCTCCGGCGCTTTCTCCACCGAGGCCGGGTGGCAACCCTCGCGATTGCGAGCCGTACGGCCGTGGCTGCGCGTGGGGTACGACTACGCATCCGGAGACGGCAACCCGAACGACTCGACGCAAGGCACCTTCTTCCAGGTTCTTCCCACACCCCGCATCTATGCCCGGTTTCCCTTCTTCAACATGATGAACAATCGCGACGCCTTCGGTGAACTGATGTTGCGACCGACAAAAGCGCTGACCATTCGGACCGACATCCACTCACTGGCGCTGGCGAACCGGCATGACCTCTGGTATTCGGGGGGCGGCGCATTTCAGCCCTGGACATTCGGCTTTACCGGCCGGACATCGAACGAGCACTCGGGCCTCGCCACGCTATATGATGCCAGCGCGGACTACATCGTAAATCCTCATGCCTCTTTCACCGTGTATTACGGGCATGCTGCGGGCAAGCTGGTGATTCAGTCGATTTATCCGCACGGCAGAAATGCCAATCTGGGCTTTCTCGAAATGACGTTCCGGATGTGAGCGGCATTTCGTGGGTGCCCGGTCAGGCCGGCCTCACAGCGTTCACGAAATGACGCCTTTGCGGACAGCGTAAAGGATCAATTCCGCACCGCTGTGCAAGTTCAACTTCTGAAAAATATTGCTCCGGTGTGTTTCTACCGTATAAAGGCTGAGATCCAGGCTGGAGGCGACTTCCTTGGCGGTCTTGCCTTCTGCAAACAGTTGCAAAACCTCCCGTTCACGCGAGGTGAGGAGCTCATAACTATCCTCCACTTCGCGCTCCCGCATCTGCCTCATGTAATCTTCGACCAGCATCCGGCTGATGGCCGGGCTGAAAAAAGCCTTTCCTTCACTGACGGCTTTGATGGCATTAATCAAATCGTATTCGGCAGAATCTTTCAGCAGATAGGCCTTGGCGCCGGATTTCAAGGCTTTCAGCACGTACCCTTCGTCGGAATGCATGCTCAAAAAGACTACTGCGGTCTGAGGGAGGTTCTCGCAAATTCTACGGGCGGCTTCAATACCGTTCAGCAAGGGCATGGCTACGTCGAGCACCACCACATCCGGCTTATGGGCTGCCGCCATGGCGACGGCTTCCCGTCCATCCGACGCTTCAGCGACCACCTTGAACCCGGGATGGCTTTCCAGGAGTAGACTGAGTCCTTTGCGCACCACGGTATGATCATCAGCCAGTAAAATGCGGATCACGTTCATGTGATTGTTTGCAACGGCTCCTGGACGGATTGCTTCAGCGGGAGCACGACGCACACCATAGCGCCGCCGCCCGCGAGAGATTCGACCGAGAACGTGCCGCCCAGATGGCTGACTCGCTCCTGCATGCCCAACAGGCCCATGCCCCGCTCGTGCTCGGTGTCAAAACCTTTGCCATCGTCTTGAATCGCGAGTAGGATGCTCGCGGGTTCCTGCCGGACCGTAACTCTCACAACGGTAGCTTGGGCGTGCTGCACACAGTTGTGAAGGGCTTCCTGCACAATCCTGTAGATACAGGTCTTATGCTCTTCCGGCAGGTACTCCGAAACGCCCTCGGATGCCACTTTCACACGGATTCCCGATCGCTTGGACACCTCGCGGGCCTGCCACTCGAGAGCCGGCACGAGACCAAGGTCGTCCAGCATGGAGGGCCGCAACAGCAGCGCCATATTTCGTACGACACCGACCGAGTCCTCGACCATTTGCTTGATCTCGTCCACTTTGGTATCCAGGCCATCTACTTCCCGGCTGCGGAATTTTCGCGAGAGATTAGCCAATTCTACACGGACGCCGGTGAGCGCCTGGCCCACTTCGTCGTGCAACTCACGCGAGATCGAACGGCGCTCCTCCTCCTGAGCCTCGACCAGCCGGGCAGAAAGCTGTTTCAGTTCGGCGCGCGCGGTGGCGATTTCCTGATACCGGGCAGCGGTCTCGGCTTCCAGCCGGAGGATCTTGCTCATACTGAACGCGGCCAGCACCAGGCCGACCCCGATGGTCAAGCCAATCGTGATAATCAAACGCTGCCGGAACTGCGAGAACGTCTGGACCACCTTTTCTCTGCCGGAATTGAGCTGGGACTCGTTGATATCGGCGATCTGGTCGGCGATATGCAGCATCGCCGTGCGTCGGGGAAACACCTCATCCCGCAGAAATGCATAACCACGCTCTCGCCTTTCTGCGGGGTGCCAGAGCAAGACCGGCTCTAACAACTTCCAATAGGCCTTCAGTTCCTGAGTCAGAGTGTGAAACGGCCCCAACTCCGGTTTATTCAGCAGAGCACGATACTTACTCAGTGCAGCATCCATTTCATTCCGTGTATGGACCAAACTCAACCGGTGGCTCTCGGCTTTTTGACTGTCCGGCTCCAGCAGATAGTCGCGAACATAAGTTCCGGAGAGATAAAGGTCGGAACGGATCTGCTCGAGCACCTTGGTACGCGACAGGAAATCCTCGCGGATTTCGTCGTTGCTTTGCTGAATGCGGCGCAGGGTCTGAATACTATCGAATCCGGCGAAACCCATCAGGAGCAGCATGCCGCCGAAGCCCACAATCAGAATGAGGCGGCTATAGCGCGTAATGGCACCAAAGGCTCCCGTGGATTCTTGCACGGTTCCCGGCATACTAAGACCCATTGTCGCTCGACGCATATGCCGGCCGCGCGCGCCGCGAACGCTTAGACGGGGTAAGGGGTCAGAATGAACCATTGAGAACGCTTCGGTGAGAACTATGGATCAACCGGTCGCCAGCCGGGTTTGCGCGTTCGAGCGGTCATCCACGCAGCGCCGTATGGCATGCTCCAGTTCTTCGGCGAGCTCGGAGCCGATGAGGATCACTCGGCCGCTGGTCAGTTTCAGACGAACGCCACGATTGCCGCCGGCAATATACGCAGTACCTCGCCGCGTAGTGCGGACACCGTAGCCGCCGTAGTCGCGAACGGGGTCGTAGGTGACCGTTTGGACCTCTGCGACTTCGGCCAGAGCAACCCGGCGCTTCCGCCAGAAACCACGCATCGCCAAGGAAATCTCGCCACGGCAGACATCCGTTACGAGCTTGACGGTCACCAGCCGCAGGTAGACGAGGGACAAAAAAATGGTCCAAAAGACCAGGCTGGAGTTCGACACGGGATGTTTGCCCCATGGGTGGCCCAGCAACACCTGCCAGATCAGCAGCATCAACATCGACAGTGGCGGAATAGCAAGCAGGATTCGCATGCGCTTCAAGCGAAAGCGCTGCTCTTCATGAAACACGGAATCCGCGGGTCCACTCACCGCAGCAGGCCCATCGAATATTGGAGCGCCGAATACTGGCTCTGGTAGTCGTATTTTGCGCTCAAATTTTCTATTTCCGCCTGGGTGAGGTTCAACTGGGCTTGGGTGAGCTCGACAATGGAGGACAGTCCGAGGTTATAGCGGCCTTGTGCGAGGTCCAGGGCGAGGCTTGCTTCCCGAAGAAACTGCGCCGTAACGTCAATACGCTGAAATGCCGTCATGGCACTCGCCCATGCCACGCGAACGTCCCGCGCGACACGCTCCTGCTCGTTGCGAAAGTTCTGATCGGCCTCGAGAGCGCGATAGCGCGCCGCCTCGCGGCGAGCGGAAAACAGATGGCCATTGAAAACCGGGATTTGGACGTTTACGGCCGCGCCGCCGTACTCGCTGGGAATCTGCTGGCTGGTGAGCTGTGCCATATAAGGTGTGTATCCCGCGACACCGAGCAGTGTGACGGTCGGCCGGGAGAGATCTTTTTCGGCCTCGGCAAATTTATATGCGGCGTCGCGCGTGTATCGCAGACTCGAAAGCTCGGGCCGGTTGGTCATCGCCTGCGCGATCAGGCTGTCAGCTTTGTCCGGGGGGCTTGGCGGCAGCGGTTCATCGACCAGCCGGTAGTTGACGACCTGGTCAGACCCGAGGGAGCGCGACAACTCGGCAAAAGCTTCGTCAACGCTGTCCTGAGCGCGAATCAGCAGCAGCTTGGCCTCGGAGACGTTGACATCGGCGAAGCTGACGTCGAGCTGCGACTTCAGATTATTCTTGGCGAGCGAACTGACCTGATCGAGAAGAAGCTGGCGCGCGGCAACGGTCTCTTCCGCAACCTTCACCACGGCCTGCGCGTGTAATGCGTCATAGTAGGCGCGGTTTACGCCGAGCAGCACGTCATAGCGAGTGGCCTGATAGTTCTGTCCGCTGGCCTGTGCGTGCAAGCGAGAACTCGCGACAAGGCTGGAGGTACGGCCAACGTCCGTTATCAATTGCGACAGGGTGATGCCCTGGCCATAGCGGTTGAACAACCGCGGGTCGGTGAGGAAAGCTGCGCCGATGCGTGCTTCACGATTAGCGATCGAACCGGTGAAATCGGCGCCCACCAGCGGATAATAGGGGGCGCGAGCCTCGATAACCTGCTGGTTGGCGAATGCTGTTTCGTTTTGAGCAGCGAGCACCTGGGGATGATTTTTAATCGCAATAGCTTCGGCTTCCTGCAGCGTCAGCTTGGGGGGAGGCGCCTGGGCAAGGGCCATCTCAAATGCCGCCAGGGCCGGTAAGGTGTGAAAAAGAAATCTACGCATGCGATCCTCTCCTGCGATATACCAGCAGATAAGCAGCCGGCACGATAAAAACCGTTAAGAGCACCGATGAGGCGAGGCCTCCGATGATCGCCCGCGCCATGGGCGTGTATTGTTCGCCTCCGGTCCCGAGCCGCATGGCCATCGGCAACATGCCGATGATGGTGGCGAGGGAGGTCATCAATATGGGACGGAGCCGTACGCGACAGGCGGTAATGACAGCATCGGCAACCGGCAGGCCCTGGCCTTCGAGCTTATGCGCGAAATCGACGATCAGGATGCTGTTCGAGTCCGCGATGCCCACCAGCATGAGTACGCCCATCAAAGACATGACATTAAGCGTGGTATGCGTGAGCGGCAGAATGATCAGCACGCCGATAAAACCCATGGGGATGGCCAGCATGATCAGGAATGGGTCGATGAACGAACGGAACTGTGCGATCAGGATCAGATAAAGGAGAATAAACGACAGAACGAATCCAATGCCGAAACTCTTGAACGACTGTTCCATGCCTTCCACCATTCCCCGAAGGCTGACCCGCACATTGGAGGGGAGTTTGGCATCGTTCACCACCGCGCGGATCTTGCTGGTCACCTTTCCGAGATCCTCCCCGGCAGGAGTGACGTAAACGTCCACCACGCGCTGAATCTGGTGGTGGTCAATTTCCGTGGGCGACAGGACATGCTCGAGGCTGACGACGTTATCGAGGACCGTGACGGGACGAACGGGACCATCCGGGAGGGAAACGGCGGCGCCCTTGGCCGCCCAATTCGCCCCACATGCCCAAACAGGTTTTCGCGTTGCAGAGGAGGGCTGAAGGGCCTGTGGTGAGGGAACGGCCGGGCCGCAAGAAAGATTGCGTGCTTCCGGAATCAGCCGGCGGAGGGGGATCTGTTTCAAATCGGTGGGATTGTGAATGGCCGCGGGGCCGTGCTCGGGATACTGAACGGTGAGGAAGTAATCGTTGCCGGTCTTGTAATCCACCCAGTAGTTGGGCGCGATCATCGTATTGGAATTCAGCGCAGTGATCACGTTGTCCACAATCTCCTTCTGATTCAGTCCCAGCTCGGCAGCGTGAACACGATCCACGTTCAGGCGCAGAGCAGGATAGTTCATATCCTGAGGAATGTAGACGTCGCCCACACCGTGTAACTGGCGGATTCTTCCGGAGAGATCCTGCGCTACGCGATAGGTCTCGTTCAGATTGCGGCTCGAGACCTGCAAATCGATCGGCGCCGGCATTCCCATATTGAGAATGGCGTCCACCATCGAACCGCTCTGGAAGAATGCGCGGACATCGGGATACTTCGCGGCGATCTCTTTGCGCACGCGATCCATGTACTCCCGGCTGGCAACACGATGCTCCGGATTGAGGGAAGCCTGAATTGTGGCGGTATACTGCCCGGCGTTGGTTGTGTAAAGAGAGGAAAAATCGTTGACGACCCCAATGTTGGACACAATCATGTTGAGATCATGCGGATCGATGGTGTGCCGGATGAGATCCTCGATTTTGGCAACGTATTGTTCCGTCAATTCAATTCGCGTGCCGGTTGGCGCCTTCATATTGATCGTGAACTGGCCGGCATCGGTTTGCGGAAAAAAGGCGACGCCCAGGAATCGGTAGACTCCCAGGCTGGCAAAAAAGAGAAGCGATAAAAAGATGACGGTGAGTGCCGGCCGTTTGAGGGCCCGCCGGACGGAACGCTCGTAAAAATCAAGCATGCCGTTGAACGCCCGATTAAATAAGCTGTTGAAGCGATCGCCCCAGGAAAGATCTTCGGATTCGGGATGGACAGTGGCGCCTTCCGCCGCCCGGGTTGTGTGGTGGGCGACCTTCAAAAACCGCGAACAAAACAGCGGGATCACCGTCATCGCCAGGAAATAAGATGCGAACAGAGAAATGGCAACGGCGAGCGCCAGCGCAGAAAAGAGAAATCGGCTGACTCCGTAAAGGAATGTCACCGGGAAGAAGACAACCACGGTGGTCAGAGTGGCGGCCAGCACAGCGAGACTGACCTCGGAACCTCCCTGCTCGGCCGCTATCCCGGGCGACGATCCAAGCTCGAGGTGACGATAGATATTTTCCAGCGAGATCACAGAGTTATCGATGACTCGCGAGAAAGCCAATGCGAGGCCGCCCAGAATCATCGTATTGACCGTGCTGCCCATCATATACAGCACCACGAATGTGGCGAGGGCGGAGAGCGGAATCGAAAGCAGTACGGCGAACGTCGCTCGCATGCTGCCCAGGAAGATCAAGATCATCAGGCTGGTGAGCACCAGCCCCATGATGCCTTCGTGGAGTACGGTGTTTAGCGCTTCCTTAACAAAGACGGACTGATCGAAAACGACATTGGCTTTCAACTGGCGTGGAATATCGAAAAGGCGGCCGATCAATTTGCGAACGCCTTCCACCACGTCGATCGTATTGGTATCGCCACCCTGCTTCATGATGGGGATGTAGCAGGAACGCTGCCCGTCGACCCGAACGATGTTGTACTGCATCTGGCTGGCGTCTTTTGCAGTTCCGACGTCAGCCACCGAAACCCAGCGCTGACCGATTGTCTTCAGGGGGACACTGTTCAGTTCCTGGACCTGCTTGACCAGGCTGTTGGAGTAAACGAAATAATCGTTGGATCCAACCTTGACGTCTCCGGCGGGCAGGATGAGGTTGTTCTTGTTGATGGCATTGACTACATCCATCACACTCAACTGGCGGGATCGCAGCTTATACGGATCCACATAGACCATTACCTGCCGGTACTTGCCTCCAAAAGGCGGTGGAATTTCCGCGCCCTTGACCACTGCGATCTGGTTGCGAATCTGGAATTGAGCGAGATCGTGGAGCTGTGTTTCATTCAAACCGGCGCCCTTTACCGTCACCAGACAAACGGGAAGACTGGAGGCGTCAAACTTGAGCACGACCGGCGGCAACGTGCCCGGCGGCAAGCGCTTCAGATCTGCCAGGGCCAGGTTCGAAAGTTCCGTGACATCCGCGTCGGCGCTCGTGCCGGGTTGAAAGAAGACTTTTATGATGCTTACACCCAGCAACGAGCGGGATTCCATATGATCGATGCCGCTGGCCAGGGTGAAAAAGCGCTCGAGAGGATCGGTGATATCGGTCTCGATATCCTCCGGCGGCATGCCGGAATAAAACGTGGCGACTACCACCTCGGGCAAATTGATTGCCGGAAAAAGATCGACCGGCATGCGCGCTAAACTGGTCACGCCGATGACCGTCAGCACCAGGCAGATGACGATAATGAAATACGGATTGCGGATGGAGAAGCGCGGCATCGGTGGTTATTGCGTTCCGGACTTCATACGCTGGTGGCCGTCCGACGCCGGCGGTAGACCAGCAGATAAGCGGCCGGCACGATGTACACCGTCAGGACCACCGATGCCGTCAAGCCGCCGATGATGGCACGCGCCAGCGGCGCATACTGCTCGCTGCCCGTCCCCAGCTTCAGCGCCATCGGAACCATGCCGATGATGGTGGCGAGCGAGGTCATCAGAATCGGGCGGAGGCGTACCCGGCAGGACGTGATCACCGCATCCTCGACAGACTTCTGCTGCTCTTCCAGCCGGTGCGCAAATTCTACGATCAGAATGCTGTTGGACGCCGCGATGCCGACCAACATCAGCACGCCCATCAGTGACATCACGTTCAGCGTGCTGTGCGTGAGTGGCAGAACGATGAGTACACCGATGAAACCCATGGGAATGGCCAGCATGATCAGGAAAGGGTCTTTGAAGGAGCGGAACTGCGCAACCAGAATGAGATAAAGAAGCACAACCGAAAGCGACAACCCGACGCCAAAGCTCCAAAATGAAGCCCGCATACCCTGCACCATTCCGCGCAGGTTGGTGCGGACATTGGCTGGAAATTTCATCCCCGCGATCAGGTTTTCGATTCGAGTCGCGACCTTGCCCAGATCCTCCCCCGAGGGAGTCACGTAAACGTCAGCGACGCGCTGAATCTGATAATGGTCGACTTCGGTAGGCGTCTGGACGTTCTCGAGCTTAATCACTGTGTCGAGTGTCGTGGGTTTCGTCAGATTCGGAGCACGCAGCGGAATACTCCTCAGCTCCAGAAAGTTGTGGATAGCGGGCCGGCCGTCTTCGTAGTACTGAACCGTGAGAAAGTAGTCGTTGCCGGTCTGGTGATCGACCCAATAATTCGGAGCGATCATGGTATTGGAGTTGAGCGCGGTGATGACGTTGTCGACGACTTCTTTAGGACTTAATCCCAGTTCGGCGGCGTGGATGCGATCCACATCGAGCCGCACCGCCGGATAGTTCATGTCCTGAGGAATGTAGACTTCACCGATGCCGGGCAGGCGCCGGATCCTGGCGGCGAGATCCTGGGCTACATCGTACGTGCGGCCCAGTTCGCGGCTGGAAACCTGCACGTCAATCGGCGCAGGCATGCCCATATTCAGGATGGCATCTACCATCGAGCCGCTGGTGAAGAATGTGCGCAAGTCGGGATATTGGGCGGCGATCTCGTTGCGAATGCGGTCCATATATTCGAAACTGTCGGTCTTGTGCGGCTCCTTGAGAGCCACCTGGATAGTTGCGGTGTATGGGCCGGCGTTGGTGGTGTAGAGTGCCGAAAAATCCGGCACAATCCCGATATTGGAAACCACCATGCCGAAATCGCTTGGATCCACCGTGTGTTTAATCAGATTCTCGACCTTGGCGACGTACTGATCGGTTACCTCGATGCGGGTACCGGTCGGAACTTTCAGATTGACCGTGAACTGGCCAGCGTCGGTACGCGGAAAGAAGGCCACGCCGAGCAGCGGATAGATCGCCAGGCTGGCTACGAATAGCGCCAGCAACGCCGCCACGGTAAACCCGGGCCGCTTCAGCGCCAGCCGTACCGAGCGCTCGTAAATATCGAGCAGGCGCAGAAACATTCGGTTGAACCAGAGCACAAAGCGGCCGCCCCAGGAAACACTCTCCGCTCCGACCGATCCTTCCTCGGGATTTTCGTCTTGCTCGGGAACAGCGTGATGCACTGCTTTCAGAAATCGCGCGCTGAACAGTGGAATCACGGTCATGGCCACGAAATAGGAGGCAAACAGCGAGATGACCACTGCCAGGGCCAGCGCCGAGAACAAAAACTTGCTGACTCCATACAGGAACGTGACGGGGAAAAAGACGACAACCGTGGTCAGCGTAGCGGCCAGCACCGCGAGGCTGACCTCCGCTCCACCCTGCTCGGCAGCGGCCTCGGGCGTCGCGCCCAATTCCAGATGGCGGTAGATGTTTTCGAGCGAGATGACGGAGTTATCGATCACGCGCGAAAAGGCCAGCGCCAGGCCGCCGAGGATCATGGTATTTACCGTGCTCCCCATCATGTAGAGGATGACGAACGTGGTGAGCGCCGAAAGCGGAATGGAAAGAAAAACCGCGACGGTTGCACGCAGGCTGCCGAGGAAGATGAGAATCATGAGGCTGGTGAGAACCAGGCCGATCGTGCCTTCATCGAGCAGCGTCCGGATGGCCTCCTTGACGAATGCCGATTGATCGAAGACCACCGAGGCCTTCAATTGTTTCGGGATATCGAAGAGGCGTCCGATCATGTCGCGAATGCCGTTGACCACTTCGATGGTGTTGGTATCGCCGCCTTGCTTCATGATGGGCAAGTAGACGGAGCGCTGGCCGTCAACACGCACGATGTTGTACTGGATCTGGTTCGCATCCTTCGCCTGGCCAATATCGCCAACCGAGACCCACCGCTGGTCGACAGTCTTGATGGGGATGCTGTTGAGCTCTTGGACCTGCTTCACGAGGCTGTTGGAGTAGACGTAATAATCGTAAGGCCCCATCTTGACGTCCCCGGCCGGCAGGATGAGGTTGTTTTTGTTGATCGCGTCCACCACGTCCATTACGCTGAGCTGTCGCGAGAGCAATTTGTACGGGTCTACATAGACCATCACCTGGCGATATTTGCCGCCGAACGGCGGTGGAATTTCGGCGCCTTTCACCACCGCGATCTGATTGCGAATCGTGAACTGCCCGATGTCGTGAAGCTGCGTCTGGTTGAGACCGGCGCCTTTCAGCGTCACCAGACAGACCGGCAGGCTCGAGGCATCGAACTTAAGGACGACTGGCGGCAGCGTGCCGGGCGGCAGCCGTTTGAGGTCGGCGAGTGCGAGATTGGAGAGTTCCGTGACATCGGCATCCGCATTCGTGCCGGGCTGAAAAAAGACCTTGATAATGCTGACGCCGAGCAACGACCGCGACTCCATGTGATCGATCCCGCTGGCGAGGGTGAAAAACCGCTCGAGAGGATCGGTAATGTCGGTCTCGATGTCCTCAGGCGGCATGCCGGAATAAAAGGTCGCAACGACGACCTCCGGCAAATTAATAGAAGGGAACAGGTCGACCGGCATGCGCACCAGGCTGGTGACGCCGATGACCATCAACGCCAGGCACGCCACAACGATAAAGTACGGATTGCGAATCGAAAAGCGGGACATCTACGTTGTTCCTGGCAGCCTACTCTTTCTCGCCTTGATATTCCAGGACCTCAACAACCTGGGGGCGAACGATTTCGCCCGGTTTGAGGCCGGCGCGATCGCTGACGATTACCTGATCGCCTTCGTTCAGGCCGGTGGTGACTTGCGCTTCGTTGGCGGTCTGCAAGCCGAGCGTGATGGGACGATCCTCGATCTTGTTTTCGGCGTTGACCACGTATGCCGAAACGCGTTCTCCGTCATGGTTTACGCCCTGCAGCGGCACCGTCAGAGCATCGCGTTTGCGGTCCAGCGAGAGCGCTGCCTCGGCATACATACCGGACATGAGCTGATGGCCGGGATTGGCCACGTCGACTTCGGTATGCATGGTGCGTGTATCTTCCTTTACGTCAACCGAGAAACGTGTGATCTTCCCCGGAAAACTTCGATTGAGTGACGGCACAGTCACGTTCACGGGATCGCCTACCCGGATGTAGCGCACGTAGGATTCCGGTACAGGAATAACCAGCCGGAACAGGTCGTCTTGCGAAACACGAACCAGCGGCATGGCTTGCGTGCTGGAATTGGTTCCGGCCTGGAGCAGCGTACCCTGGTTGGCATAGCGCTGGGTGACCACTCCGGTGAAAGGCGCCGTGATTTTGGAGTAATCGAAAAGCACCCGGTCGTGCTCTTTCTTCGCCTGTGCAGCCTGGAGCTGGCTCTGCGTGGCCTCCAGATTCGACTTTGATCCTTCAACCTGCGCCTCATCGGCGAGGTCTTTGCCCTGGGCGTCATCTACTTCCTGCTGGGCCACGAGGCCCGGCTTCAATTTGGCGACATTGTTCAGACGCTCGAATTGCAAATGGAAAACGCGATGCTGCGCCTGCACGCGTTTTAATTCCTGTTCAGCATGGGCCACCTGATCGGAAGCATTCCGGATCGCTGCGTCGTCCTGCTGCAATTGCACTTGAAGCTCAGGGATCTCGAGAACAGCCATCACTTGTCCCTTCCTGACGCGCGTTCCGTAATCGACCAGAAGATCCTTGACATATCCGGACTCCTTGGCATACACGTCGACCTCCTGAAATGGCACCAGTTCAGAGGAAACGGTAAGCCGGCGGTCCAGATTTTTCCTGGTGACTTTGGTAACGCCGACCTTCACGGCATCCGGCATTTCACTATCGGCGCTGACCTTGCCTCCGCGGACGCAGCCGGCCATACCGATGGAGCACACGACGGCGAGCAAACTGAAGAATGGAACGGATGCTTTAGCTGCAGAAGTCATACTTTCCGGAAATTCGCACGCCATCATAGGGTTTATTTACGTACATTTGCCGCTTCTCAAAAAAGGTGTTCATGTCTGATTTGGTTGGTGGAATCGAGACGCTAGTTGTTCGAGCGTGAATTCCGGAGAACGGCATAGCTCGATGAGTCTGCGTTCGTCCGCAACGAGCGCCTCGGCGACTTGGGGAATTTCGTGGGCGATTTCGTGCGGAATGATGTGGACCCCGTGCCGGTCCCCGTGCATAAGATCGCCGGGATGGATTTTCAGGCCGCCTATTTCTACCGGTTCCCCGAAATCAACAATGTGAGCATAGGAGTGCGAGACCGCCACGCTGCCGGCAAATAATTGGAAGCCCGTCTTTTCAACGGCAGGCAGGTCACGGACGGCGCCGTTGGTGATGCATCCAACGCAATCGAGCGCCAGGCCGATCCTGGCATGAATCTCTCCCACGAATGCCCCGATGCCTGCCTGGTGATCGACATCCTGAAGCACAAGCACGCGCGGCTTCGGAAGGCTCAGAACATATTCCCACCAGTCCAGCCGATCGTAATAGCAACATCCAGTCATCGGTGGGCTTGAGGAGCGGGCGCGTGCCGTTACTGCGTAACCAAGCATCGGCGCGAAGTCCGGAAACAGGCACTGAATCGCGCCGTGTACGAAGCCTTCATTGCGCAGGCGGACGTTAAACCGTTCGATGGCGTTTGATGCCGTGCAGGTATCCAGTGCACGAAGCCTTTCCAGATCACTGGCGGGCAGGGGTTTTTTCGCAGTCGTCATCACAAGTGCTCAGTCCGTGTGTTTCCGCAAACCGGCATAATGCCGGTAAGCCCAACCGCGCCAGGACCAGGCAAATGTAACGGATCGCCGGAGTTCCTCGGCTTGAAATGGCTTCACCACGATGTCATAGCCTTGATTCCGGATTACCTGGCGCCACAAGTAGTCGTCAGCGACGCGCGAAGCCAACAGTACGCACACGGCCTGGGGATGTCCCGTAATTTTCGCAAGTACGTCATGCCATGACTCGCCGGAAAGCTCGCTGTCGCAGATGACCAGCGGAGCCGGCTCATTTTTGAGTGAAGCCAAAGCGGCGGCGGAGGAGCCGACGATTTCGATTTGCCAACCCTGACTGTTGGCGATTTTCCGCAATGTCGCTGCGTCCTCCAGGTTTTGTGTAATGGCCACTAGTCTTATTGGCTCTCTTGCGGGCGGGCTGCTATGGGCATTTTTCAAATCCGGCTGGCGCGCGGACCGACCTATATTTGCCAGTTGCTTTAGAGAGAACATGCGTTCGAATTCCACGCGCAGGTGCAGTTCCGAATGAGAATCTTAGGCAATCCTGATGTCACCGCGATATACCCGAATTCAGGGATATCGCGCACAACCGGGCAGTAGGGGACCGGCCGTAGCCGGGCGCGCAAATGGCGTGCATCGGGCTCGCGATGTATAATTACTTTGATTCTGCCGGGGGTTTTGAGGCAGTTTGGATGCCGGCGAGGCAGTTTTACGTACTGCCAAAACTGGCCGAAACTACCTATACAACGGTATATGAATGCGGCGGATGGTTGCCTATGTTGCTAGCTAGGCCGGCGGAACGCCAAGGAAAGATGAGCCAGACTAGCGTTTTCTGCCTTCTCAGTTGTTCATGCATCGATCGGGGCATATCGCCGGGCCCGACGGATGTCAAATTTCAACTTGGCGAAGGGAGTCTCCCGTGAAATCTCAGAACGCGATTCTCCGGATTTTGATTCTCATCCTGGTTTTGACCGGTCCGATCACTTGGGCCAAGGACAAGAAGAAGGATCCCGACGAGATCGGCAACCGCGATGTCGGCAAGGGTGTTAATTTTTATTCGCTTGAAAAGGAAATCGCGCTCGGAAAGCAACTGGCCCAGGAAGTCGAGCGCCAGGCCAAGATCATCGACGACCCGGTGATCGCCGAGTACGTCAACCGGGTGGGCCAAAACCTGGTGCGCAATTCTGACGCCAAGGTGCCGTTTACCATCAAGGTGCTGGATTCCGAAGAGGTCAACGCATTCGCTTTGCCGGGCGGATTCTTTTTCGTAAACACCGGTCTGATTCTGAAAGCCGATAACGAAGCCGAACTGGCAGGAGTGATGGCACATGAGATCGCGCACGTAGCGGCACGGCACGGCACCCGGCAGGCTACGCGCGGCACCATCATCAATTACGCGTCACTGCCACTCATCTTCATGGGCGGCTGGACCGGTTATGCGATCTATCAGGCGGCGGGAGTGGCGATTCCCCTGGGCTTTTTGACTTTCTCGCGTGCATTCGAGTCTGAAGCCGACCTGCTGGGCCTCGAATACATGTACAAGACCGGATACGATCCGACCGCGTTTGTCGATTTTTTCGAAAAAATCCAAACCCTCGAGAAGAAGAAACCAGGAACCATGTCCAAGGTCTTCTCGACACATCCCCCAACGGATGATCGAATTGCGGCCGCCCAGAAGAATATCGCGACCATATTGAAGGCGAAGCCGGAGTACGTTTTGAGCACGTCCGAGTTTAACGACGTGAAGGAGCGTCTGGCGATGCTGCATAACCGTCGCTTGGACGTCAAGAAAGAAGACAGCAACCGGCCGACACTACGCCGCAATCCTGGAAACGGGCCAATCGAGGACGAAAACACCGATAAGAAGGCTCCCAAGGACCAGGACGAACGTCCAACGTTGAAGCGCCGGGACAACAATTAAGCCTGACCATTTGATCCTAGGGTTCGTGCCGCGGGAAGCGGCGTCTCCGATATGGCACTGGAATGAAGAATTGTGCCGGAATCATAAATTCGTGTTCGCCTGGGTTTAAGTTTCTGAAGTCCGGCGGCACACACGTTGTAGACCTCATCCCGCCCGCCTTGATGCAATAATTAAGGCCGAGGATAGTGTGGAGGCTCGAATGCGCAAATCTCTTACTTTAGGACTGGCGCTGGCCGGATTGGCATTGATGGCGCGGGCTGCGGCAAGCCCCGTTGGCGTCGTCACGGGAACGGTGCAGAAAGTTGACGCCGGCGCAAAGACCGTGGTGGTGAAAACAGCCAACGGCGCCGAAGAAACGTTCCACTTTGCCAGCCGAACGGTTGTTCACGGCGCTGGTGCGGTGAGTACCGGTTCCAAGGACGCCTTGCACGGGTTGAAGGCAGGCAGTGAAGTGGCCGTCCATTACACGGTCAAGGGCACCGAAAAAACAGCGGGAGAAATAGACAACATCGGGAAGGATGGATTAGAGAAGACGGAGGGCGCCGTCGCGAGCATCGACCGCGGTGCGAAAACCCTTACGTTGAAAACGGCTGACGGCACCAAGCAAACCTATTACCTCGCTGATCGTGCAGCTCGGGATACCGGCAAAAATATCGGCATGGGAGCACAGAAGGCGGGGCACGTTACCGTGTACTACACCGAGGAAGCCGGCCAAAAAGTCGCCCATTTTTTCCAGGGGCTCTTTTGATTCAATAAGCCCTGCCGGCAAGGTCCCTGGGTTGCAGGTGGCGGCCCTGAGTTTCGGTTTCCATATTTCACATTCACGCGTGAGCCGGCACTGTGACCTCCAGGCGATCGACGGATTAACTGGCTGCTATGTTTTCTTCGTCGGATAGCCGTCAGTCAGCGCACGCGGTACGATGTGAGGAGCTTAACTTGGTCCAAATCTTTGCGCTTTTCGCGCGCGCGTCCCGGGTAGCTTATTTCGCTGCGCAGGAACAGGCTCCAGAATCATTGATCGCGGCTGCGCTGCTGCACGATATCGGACACTTTTTTTCAGATGAGGAAGACATGGCGGCGCGGGGTGTTGACGGACGCCACGAGAGTGCCGGAGAGATCTCGCTGCGACGTTATTTATCCCCCGCGGTCAGGGAGCCGATTCGCCTGCACGTTGAGGCGAAGCGGTACTTGTGTCACCTCGACCCGAGCTACCCAGTTAGGCTGTCGGCGACATCGCTCGTCAGCCTAAAGCTGCAACCCGGGGCGTTCAACAAGAGTGAAGCTGTTGAATTCGAGTGCCGGCTCTACGCGAGGGAGGCTGTTCGCCTACGGCGGTGGGACGTTAGTGGCAAGATTCAGGGCTGGATGTTCCACGCCTCGAAACTTATCGCGCATTGTTACACCAGCAGGCCGCATTACGTCAAAGCGAGTAGTAACGCGAGTTGCATGCGGTCAGGACAAACTTCGAAGCCAGTGCCGGTGATTTCACGTGCACTGCGCGTCAGATTCAAGTCGTCGCTGAACCTGATTGACTCTCAGTTTCGCGCTTCCGGCGCAGTTCTCACTCCGTCCGAAGGGCCGTCATCGGGTGGATGGATGCGGCTCGAAGGGCCGGGATGATGGCGGCGACCAGCGCGCAGGCTGCCAGGGCAGCGATGGCCATCGATAAAGCCCAGGGATCCCAGCTGGTCACCCCATAGAGCTGGGACGAGATCAGGCGGCCTGCTCCGATTGCGAGAGGTATTCCCATTAGCAAGCCGAGGGCGACCATACGGAAAGCGCCGCGTAAAATGAGGCGCAGCACGCCCCGGGAATCGGCACCGAGGGCCATACGAATGCCGATTTCTCCCGTGCGCTGAACAACAGTGTAGGCAGTGACGCCGTAAAGTCCCACTGCCGCGAGCAAGAGCGCGACAATGCCGAACAGCGCTGCCAGACCCGCGACGGCGCGCTGCTGGTCAAAAACCAGGGCGATCTGGTCCGTGAGACTCCGCACCGTGACAACCGTCAGATTGGGGTCTGCATCGGCAAAAGCTTTTCGGACGAGCGGCTCCAGTGCGCCGGCCTTGATGTGGCTACGGATGAGCGCGGCGGTGATGAAGTGTGAACGGGAATCGATCTTCTGCATGATTTCTTCCTTGTACTTCACGATTTGTGCGAGCGGGACGAAAAACATCGGGCGCGCAGGCCGGGTCGGCTCGGTGAACTTGGCGTCGCGGACTACGCCTACGATGCGAAAAGAGCGAGCGTAGGCAATCAGGTCGATGCCGAAATGCTTGTCGATCGGGTCTTCTTTCGGGAAGAACCGGCGGACAAACATCTCGTTGACGACCGCGATATTCTCGGTATTCCGCGCGTCCGCGTTCGTAATCCCTCTGCCACGCACGACCGGCTCCCCGACGGTCTCAAAAAATCCGGCGCTAACGCGGTCCCAGGAGGCGTTGAAGTTCTGGCTCATTTGAGCAGGCGGATGACCATCTACGAAGATGAGTTCTCCCCAGTTGTCCGTTAGCGGCGAATACAATGCGAGGCTCGCGCGCTCAACGCCGGGAATGCGCTCCAGCCGGTCCTGAAGGTTGCGGTATAAGGCGTCCAGGCGCTCCTCAGAATAAGAAGACGGCGGCGGATTCAGACTGATGGTGATGAGGCCGTCTTTCCGGAAACCGAAGTCCTGCTGTTCCAGGTTGCTCAGGCTGCGCGTTAGCATGGCCGCTCCCGCAACCAGAACCACGGATAAAGTCGCCTGCACTACCAGTAAAGACTTGCGCGGAATGGATCCATGGTCGCGCGTGCTCCGATTAGCGCCGCGCAGCGCTTCCACCGGATCGCGGCGCGTTGCGAGCCACGCCGGTGCTGCGCCGAAGATAACTCCAGTTACAAACGACAAGCCGAACGCGAACCCGAGAACCGGCATCGAGGGCGTCGTTCGGAAGGGTAAATAATTGGCATTGTGAAATGCCAGCGCGACGATCATTTTCTCGGCAGCGTACGCGACCAGCAGCCCGGTTGCGCCGCCGCCAATGGCGAGCATGATGCTCTCAACCAGCGCTTGTGAAATCAGGCGGGCGCGCGAAGCGCCAATGGCCATCCGAATCGACGTCTGCGTACGCCGGGCCATGCCGCGCGCGATCAGCAGGTTCGCAACATTTGCGCAGGCAATGAGCAGCACCAGCCCGCACACAGCCAATAGAATCCCGAGACTACGGCCGTAACCGTCTCGCATTTCCTCGACGCCGTTACCGGCGGCTACCACCTGAATGTTCTGCTTGGGGAGCATGCGGCGGATCTCGCCCATCCATTCGGGAGGATAGCCGCTATCGTGCTCCAGCCATTGCCGGAGCACTATGGTGAGTCGCGCCGGCATGCCTGCGGTGGTTGCGCCCGGTTTCAGCCTTCCGATGGCGCGAAGCCAGGCCGAAATGGATTGGCGCAGCAGAGAGTCGGGGCCGGCAATCAAAGGCTCCTGCTGAAGCGGCATCCAGAAGTCAGCCGGGTCGCTCCGCAAAGTTTCGCCAAAGAAGCCCGGCGGTGCAACTCCGATGATCGTGAACGGCTGGCCTTGAACAACGGCTAGTGAACCGATGGCGGAAGGTTCTGCCCCCCAGTGCATCTGCCATGCCCGGTAGCTGAGGATGATCACTGGCGCGGCGGAGGCCGCATCATCGGCTGGTGAGAAAAAGCGGCCGATGAATGGCCGGATTCCGAAAACAGAGAAGTAGTTGCCAGTGACGTATTCGCCTTGAAGCGGCTTTGCAGCCGAATCGATATTCGGCCGCAGAACGCTGTAGCGCCACGGGACAGCTTGGAAAGCCGTGACCTCTTCAAATTCGGGAGCTGATGCACGCAGCCGCTGGAACAGCGGATACGAGTACAAGCCCCAGTTATCCTGCGGTCCGCCCTCAACACAGCAATTGAACCCGGAGCCGATCCGATACAAACTGCCCGGATCGGAGACCGGCAGAGAGCGAAGCATCACATCATGCATCAGCGAAAATATGGCCGTAGTTCCGCCGATGCCCAAGGCGAGTGTCAGCACCGCGGTAAGAGTAAACAGCGGCGCGTGACGGAACTGGCGAATGGCGTAAATTGCATCTCCGTAAAGATTGCGCATCGATGCCTCTCGGCAGGTATACGACGGAACCACGCTTCGAGTTCCGTTGTTTTCAAGCTGAATGCGTCACAACATGGTCACTCTACCGTCGTGACTTTAGAAACAAACTGGAACTTGCCTGGCTCGCGGCCAGCCAATGTGGCCAGCGCGAGGGACATCATCTGAATGGGCAGGATCTCGACAATTGGTCGCACGGATTGAGGGACGGCGGGCAAACGGAGCACTTTGTGTTTGGAATTGCTTCCTGCAAGGCCTGCTCTGCCGCCGGCAGCGATGATGTCTTCGACCAGCCTTTGGTTGCGATCTGCACTGGCGGGATCGCCGGAATACACCACCACGAAAGTCTGATCCCCAACCATCTCGAACGGGCCATGGCGAAATGATGCCGAACTCATCGCTTCGGCCGGGAAATGCGCCGCTTCCTTCGTAATGAGCGCGCCTGAACCCGCCGCCGCCAGCGAACTGCCCCGCCCAGTGATGAAAATCGCGCGGACGCCGGCCAGCAGGCCGCACCAATCTGTCACGTGACATTTCCAATCGCGAAGATACGCACTCGCGGCGGGCGCGGCTTGCCGCAGTTCGCAGCGAATGTTGTCAAGATCGCGTCCGCAAAGCAGCGCCCCTAGCCATTCCAAGCCAACAAGCGAAGAGACGAAGGTTTTGCAGGCGACTCCGGACTCCGCACCGGCATTTATGAGAACCGTTGCATGAGCTTTTGCAGCTAACGACGAGTGTTCAGAATTGGTGACTGCAATCAAAAAAGACCGCGCTGGTGTGACATCGAGCAAGCGGATGATCTCTGCGCTTTCACCCGACTGGGAAACGGCCACCACGAGCGTACCGGGTTCGAGCAGGTTACGCATGGAGTGAACCAACTCAGATGTTTCCAACAGCGCCGATGGGACGCCATGTGTGATCAGTTGCAAGTTCAACGGATGAAGTGCGTGATATGAAGAGCCCATGCCGGTCAGGACGACGCGCGCGAACTCGCGCTGTGCAAGGCGCGCGGCCAGCTGCGTGATCGAGGGATTTTCAGCGAGCCCGGTACAGGTATCCTCGAGCGCTTCAGGCTGGTCCAGAAGATCCTTCAAATACGAGCCTTGCACGATGTTTCCGTCCACCGGCACACGGTCATCGTAGCAGAGCTCACGGAGAGGCGACGTATTTCCCGATTCACGGATGCGGGTGCCGACTCGTGGCATACTGGTCGTAGCGGCACGAAGTGGCTTTGTCGCTTCCGAAAGTTTCATGGGCAAAACCACGGTTTCTCCAGAAACGAAAGTCGTCCAGCGCAGTGAACTGACGCCTCTCTATCAGGTGGTATTGCTCGATGACGACGACCACACTTACGACTACGTCATTGAGATGCTGCAAAAGATCTTCATTTTCTCTCTGGACCAGGCATACCGCCACGCTGAAGAAGTGGACACCTGCGGGCGCACGGTGCTGATTACCTGCGAATTGCCCGAGGCGGAATTTGCGCGCGACCAGATTCAAGCCTACGGACCGGACTGGCGCCTGACGCGCTCGAAGGGTTCCATGTCCGCGGTCGTCGAGCCCGCATGCGCCGGCGGCGAATCGCGTTAGCGTGCTGCTATCATGAGTGAATGAGTTTTACGCGATTTTCCCTATTATTCTTAGTTGCAATTTGTCTGTGCGCACAGACGCCAGCCCCTCCGAAGCCGGCGCCCTCGTCGCCTTCGGGTATCACTCTTGGCCCGGCGACTCCCCCCATTAGGGCTTCGGCGGTTCCAAACGACAAAGTCATCCTCACGGTCGGCGACGAGAAGATGACTGCAGGTGAATTTGAGGAAATCGTGGATACGCTGCCGGAACAATTTCGCGCAGCGGCCCGTGGCCCGAGCAAGAAGCAATTCGCAGAGCAGCTGGTGCGCGTTAAGATTATGGCGCAAGAAGCCCGCCGCCAGAAGCTTGATCAAACCCCTGCCGTCCAAAGGCAACTGGCCTTGCAGCAAGAAAACCTTCTCGCCAACGCGCTTTTTCAGGAGATGGCGAGGAATGCCAAGGTCGACGAAGCCGCAGCCAAGCAGTACTTTGAACAGCACAAAGCTGAATACGAATCGGTGCATGCCAGGCACATTCTCATTCGCGTGAAAGGTTCTAGCCTTCCGCTGCAAGACGGCAAGAAAGAACTAACTGAGGAAGAGGCGTTGGCGAAAGCACAGGAGATTCGTAAAAAGATCGAGGCCGGCGAGGATTTCGCCACGCTGGCTAAGGCTGAATCGGATGACACCGGAACAGCGGCCAAGGGCGGGGATTTGGGGACGTTCAGGCATGGACAGATGGTGCCGGAGTTTGAAAAGGCGGCCTTTACTCTGCCTGTAGGGGCGGTCAGCGAGCCGGTCAAGACCAAGTTCGGATACCACCTCATCCAGGTTCAGGAGCGCGATGTGAAAACGTTTGATCAGGTACGCGCCGACATCGAGAAAAAGATACGGCCGGAACTGGCACGCGAATCCATGGAGAGTCTGCGTAAGCAGGTGCCGGTGAAAATGGACGACGCGTTCTTTGGTGCACCCACGCCGCCGCCACCGCTCCAACCTGTCAAGTAATCGCGAGCTAACGTTTTCGGAAAGGGCTGCAGTGCATTCCAGCGGGCGTCGGAAACGTCTTAGACATGTGATCGTGCCAGGCGAGCTTTTCCTCGTCGACTAAAGCCCACAGCAGTCCAATACCGCCGGCGCACACACTAAGGCACGCTCCGACAGCCCGCAGTACTCGGTCGCGGCCGTCGGCCGGAAGGCCGTCGAAGTTCACCAGACAAAGGCCGGCCCAGCGCATACCTGCCGTTTCGCGGCCAGACCAGATCCAGAGGAAGCCGTAGAACATCGCCAGTGTGGCAAATACACCGATAAATAACGGAATGGTCTGCCGGGTCATATGGAAGATGCCGCCCATCAGGTGGAACGCGAACAGAAATAAGCCGAAGCCGGTGAAGATCATGCCGCCATCGATGGCAGCGGCAATCACGCGGTGCTTAGGCCGGGCAACGTCGGCGTCGCAATAGATCACAGCTTCCACCTGCGTCTTCAAAGTGCGAGGACCCTGTGGCGGCGCGACAAGAAAATCAAGGCCCGCCTGACGATCGTCGTCGGCCTGGGCAGCAGGACGGTGCCTGATTCGCGGCGGAATCGCGGTTTGCTCGATGGCCGCCCTGGTGCCAGCGGTGCCGGAATCCTGGCCGGATCGGTGCGCGCTTACCTGGTCCAGCGGCTGAATTCGATCGGCGGCAAACGATTCAAATGGAATGACGTTCGATTGGCTGTCTGCGAAACTCAATTTTTGCGGAACGGGTGCCTGGCGTCGAGACGGAACCGCCACGTCCTCGACGTAGACTGAGGGTTCCTCTTCAAGCGCCAAGGCCGGGGCGCAACGGCTGACCGGATAATTCAGCGAAGCACCGGCGGGCAACCGCAGCCGGCGGCCGCACCGCGCACAGCGGTGCTCATCTTCCGAGTTCCACGTTTGGCAGTACCCGCAATTCATTTCGTCTCGTCATCTACGCACCGCGACACTCGGTTGTGTTACGTTGCTCAATTGGGAACCTTCGCGCGCAAATGCTCTTTTAATTTTGTTAACACACGAATTTGCGTTTGTCACGATTTTTCCCGCGCACTGAAAATTTTCCTTGCCCTAATTTGTGCAGCAAGCGTCTCTTCGTCACAAATCGGCCGTCCTCCTTTTGGCCCTCCCACACCCCCACGTCCCGCTTCGCCTCAGCCGGCCGTTCGCGTAAAACAGCCGCGCCCCAATGCGCCCCCACCCGGCGAATGGGACACAAATGCTGATCATGAGGGAGCCGACGGGCCGTCATATCATCTCCGCGGGCACGCCGTGATCGAGGGATCCGATTCCTCGCTGGCCGCCGATGAAATCGACTACAACGACCAGACCGGCGATGCCGAGGCGCGCGGCAACGTGGTTTTCCACCAGTACGCGCAGGATGAGGAACTGCACGCCAGCAAAGTCGTTTACAACACGCAAACCGAGACCGGAACTTTTTACAACGTTCGGGGTTGGACCCGGACGCACGTCGACGCCCGGCCTGGTGTCCTGACTTCAAACAATCCGCTCTATTTCGAGGGTGAGTGGGCGGAGCGGCACGAGGACCGTTATGTTCTGCATAACGGTTTTATCACCAATTGCAAGCTGCCCAATCCCTGGTGGACACTGCGCGGCCCCACGTTCGACATCGTTCCGGAGGAGCGCGCTATTGCCCGCAGTTCGGTGTTCCGTCTGAAATGGATGCCGCTGTTTTACGCTCCTTATTTTTATAAGTCGCTGGAGAAGGTTCCGCGAAAGAGCGGCTTCCTGACGCCCAATATCGGCAACAGCTCGGTCCGCGGCAAAATGATCGGTCTGGGTTACTACTGGGCCATCAATCGCAGTTACGACGCGACCTATCGCGTGCAGGATTTCACGCAGCGAGGTTTGGCGCATCACATCGACTTTCGCGGAAAGCCAACGTCCAGCTCGGATTTTGATGCAATATTTTATGGCGTCCAGGACCGCGGGTTGAAGTTGCCCGACGGGTCGCGGCTCAAACAAGGCGGCTATAGCCTGTATTCAACGGCCAAGGCCGATCTCGGCGGCGGTTTCACCGCCCGGGGAACGATCAATTTTTTGAGTTCTCTGGCGTTTCGCCAGGCGTTCACGGAATCGTTCAACGAGGCCATTTTTTCCGAAAACAATTCGGTCGGATTTATTTCGAAGGAATGGTCGTCTTTCAGCTTCAACGCGATTTTCGCCCGGCTCGAGAATTTTGAAAGTACGCAACCGCACGATTCTATCGTGATTCGCAAACTGCCGGAATTCGAATTTTCGAGCCGCGATCGCCAGATCTCGCGCCGCGTGCTGCCCATCTGGGTGTCGTTTGATTCCAGCGTCGGCCTGCTCCACCGCACCCAGCCTCTGTTTCAGACCAAGCAGTTCTCCGAGCGCTCTGATGTTGCGCCGCATGTAATGACCGCGTTTGATTGGAAAGGTTTTCACCTGATTCCCAGCTTTTCCATCCGCGAAACACACTATGACGAATCTATCGAGGACCTGCACGTTACCGGAAAAAACCTCATCCGCAGCGCGCGCGAGTTTGACGCGGACTTGATCATCCCGTCACTCGAACGAACCTTCAACCGGAAGTCGTGGCTGGGTGACAAGCTAAAGCATGTGATTGAGCCCCGTGTTTCATATCGCTACGTCGCAGGAGTCGAGGACTTCAACCAGGTCATCCGCTTCGACGCGACCGACCTCGTTTCCAACACCAACGAGCTCGAGTTGTCGCTAACCAATCGTCTCTTTGCCAAACGCGGCAACGATGTCCTGGAAGTTTTTAGCTGGCAGCTCTGGCAGCGCCGTTATTTCGACCCTACGTTCGGCGGCGCGGTGATCCCAGGACAACGAAATATTGTCGCCAGCTCGATTGATCTCACGCCTTTTGCGTTCCTCAACGGGCCGCGCAATTACTCACCCATCGTTTCTGCATTCCACGCAAGTCCGAAACCCGGGTTCGGTTTCGAATGGCGCACGGACTTCGATCCGCTGGTCAACCGCGTCGTGAACAGCGGTTTCACCACCGACGTGCGCAAGGGGAACTTCTTCGTGTCGGCGGGCCACAACCTGGTGAGCTGCTTACCGCTGCTTCCATCCGACGCCGGCGAATGCCGCTCGAGTACACCCGATACTACCAAGCTGCTTTCTCCCAAAGCCAACCAGGTGCGTGGCCGGTTGGGGTTTGGCGATCCCAACCACCGCGGATGGAACATGGCGTTTGACACGGTGTACGATTACCGCCTGGGAATCATGCAGTACGCAACCGCGCAGGTCACCTATAACACCGACTGTTGCGGTCTGAGCGTGCAGTTTCGCCGCTTCAGCTTCGGGGTGCGCAATGAGAATCAGTTCCGCGTCGCCTTTGCCGTAGCCAACATCGGCAGTTTTGGAACGCTGAAAAAGCAGGAGCGGCTGTTCTGAACGCTCGGCCAGCATTGCGGCCAGCTTACGGTTCGCTACACTGAAAGTTCAGGAGAAATAAACGATGAGTGCGACGACTTCGAAGATGGAACGGCCTGCCACGTATGACGACGCGAATCTGCTGCTGCGCCTATTTGAACTTCGGAGGGAAGAAAAGCTTCGCCAGGCGCGCGCGTGGTTTAACCGGAATTTTAAGGCCTCGAACCTCGAAGAATTTCAAAAGCTTTGTCCGCCGGGTTCGGACGAGAACGCCTACTACAGAATGGTCGCCAGCTATTGGGATATGGCCTCGTCGTTTGTGACCAGCGGCATCCTGCATCGCGAGCTGTTCGCCCAGAACTCGCGCGAGCTGCTGTTCGTTTGGGAGAGAATCCGCGAGATCGTTCCGCTGCTCCGCGAGAGCTATGAAAATCCGAAATACCTCAAGAATCTGGAAACAGTTGCGGCGGCGATGATCGAAGAGGAAAAGCGGCAAGGCTCGTATGAAACGTTCAGTGCCATGGTGCGGGGTGCGCGCTAATGGGATTTTTCTTTTCTCCCGATAAGCCGAACGCTTCGGACGTGGATTTGAACCGTGTTTACGATGCCGTTGTAGTCGGCTCCGGCGCGGCTGGCGGTATGGCGGCGCATGTGCTGACGTCGCACGGCATGAAGGTTCTGTTGCTTGAAGCGGGGAAAAACATCAACACGACCAAGGAATTGAAATCGATGCAGTGGCCGTACGATCACCCCCGCCGCGGCGCCATTCCGCCCGATTCCCACGCTTTGTCGTTTAACGAATACAATTTCCGCCAGCCTCCATACGCGCGGGGGATGAATTACAAGCACGTCTACTCGTACATCGAGCGCGGTACGGGCGCCGACTACAGCAAGAACATCGTCGTTGAAGAAAAAGATAATCCGTTCACTGGAACGCCATATGCCTGGGTACGCGCGCGCTGCCTGGGCGGCAAAACCAACATCTGGGGCCGTCTGGCACTGCGCCTTTCCGATTACGATTTCAAGGCCAAAAGCCACGACGGTTACGGAGAAGATTGGCCGATTTCGTACAAAGACCTGGCGCCTTATTACGACAAAGTCGACCTCTACCTCGGCATCTCGGGCCATAAGGAGAACCTGCCTTATCTGCCGGACAGCATTTTTCAGCGCGCTATCCGGCTGACTCAGGCGGAGATGATGTTGCGCGAGAACCTTGCTAAGAGGCAACGCGTGCTGACGCCTTACCGCGCAGGAGTCACCACCGATGGCCTGAAGCATAACAAATATCGCAGCCGCTGTTTCGGACGCGGCGCCTGCGAGCGGCACACCGGTGGTTGCGACATTCACGCCGCGTTTGACTCACCCACGGGACTTATATTTCCAGCAGCGGACACCGGAAACCTGACCATTCGTACCAATGCGACAGCGCGTGAAGTGACCGTCGATCCAGCAACCGGAAAAGCTCGCGGCGTGGCGTTTATTGATACCGGCACCGGCCGTGACTACGAAGCTAAAGCCAAAGTCGTGATCTTGGCCGCGTCGACGCTTGAAAGTGCCCGTTTGTTGCTGCTCTCTAAATCCAAGACCTACCCCAATGGAATCGGCAATTCAAGCACACACGTCGGTCACAACTTCTGCGAGCACTTGATGGGGCCGGGCGTCACCGGGATCGTGAAAGACCTTGTCGGCAAGCCGCGCACGCTTGACGACGGCCGCCCCGGAGGATTTTATGTCCCGCGATTTCGTAATCTGAACGAGCGCAATCCAAATTTCATTCGCGCTTATGGTTTCGAAGGGTCTAGCGGAAATCGGATGTTTCCGTCGAGCGCCTTCTGGGCAACGGGTTTTGGTTCCGCTTACAAAAAGGAGGTACGCGACTACGCCGGCGCATTCATCGAAATGGGCGGCTTCGGCGAGGTGCTGGCGCGTTACGAGAATTACGTGGACATCGATCCTCAGGTGAAAGACAAATGGGGAATTCCGGTTCTGCGCTTTCACTACAAATTCGGCGACAACGAGAAGAAAATGGCCGCCGATATGGCCGATTCGGCGCGCGAGATGTTCGAGGAAGCCGGCATTGAGATCGTGGAAGTGAATCGCAGGATTCTCACTGAAGGCTGGTCCATCCACGAGCTGGGTACTTCACGCATGGGAAATGATCCTAAAACTTCCGTACTCAATCAATTTCAGCAGTCGCACGATGTCAAGAATCTGTTCGTGGTGGACGGTAGCAGTCACGTCAACGCCTCCTGCCAGAATCCCACGTGGACCATCATGGCGCTCTGCTGGCGGTCGTGCGATTATCTGGCAGATCAGTTCCGGAAGGGGGAAATCTGATGGCTGACCAGGAGAGTCTCACCCGGCGTGAGCTGATCCAGATATCGGCGGCAGCCGCTGCGGCGGCTGGCGTGCCTTCGATTTTGTCCGCTCAGGCGCCGAAGTTTTTCACCCTCGACGAGTTTGCCATGCTCGATGAGCTTACGGAGCTGATCATCCCCGCCGATGACCATTCGCCCGGTGCGCGTGCAGCGCAGGTTGCTGCCTACATTGACGCTCGTTTTGCCGAGGCGTTCGAGAATCAGGTAAGAGAACGCTGGCGCGATGGACTCAAACGGATCGATGCCATCTCCGACGAAATGCACAAACGGCGTTTCATGCAGGCTTCCCATGATCAGCGCGTCGCGTTGCTCGAGCGCATCTCAAGAAACGAGAAAGATCCCAAGCTGCCTGAAGAGCATTTCTTTGACGAAGTAAAAGGCCAAACCGCGCACGCTTATTACACCTCAAAAATCGGAATCCATCAGGAGATGGAGTACAAAGGCAACGTATATCTGCAACAATTCGTCGGCTATGAGGTGAAATGATCTGATGCCATCCGTACGATCGCATCTTCAATAGCCCGCGTGGCGCTTGTTTCGTCATAACCTTCATCAAAATGCAATGGCCGGCCGAAGCTCACTTTGACCTTGCCCGGCTGCGGCCACTCTTGGTGGATCGAGTAGATTTCGAATAAGCCGCGCAAATGAATCGGCACGACGGGAACGCGCAGTTCGACAGCCATCAGGCCGATACCGGTCTTGAACGGCTGCAGCTTGCCGTCGGTCGAGCGCGCTCCTTCCGGAAATACCAACGGGCAATAGCGCCGGTCAATTAACTCTCCCGTATATTTCAATGCACGCCGCACTCCCGCCATGCGCTGGGGCAGGGGATAGGTGTTGAACAGACCGCTGATCGGGTAATACTGCAGCATGGCCTGGAGCCGTTCGCCGAACCCGTGTCCTTTCGGCTCAAACCAGGCGCGGAAGAAATCCTGCGACATAGCGGGAGCCAGCCGATATCGCCATTTGAGCGGAAGCGCTGCGAAAATCGCCGGTGTGTCGAGGTGGCTCTGATGATTGGCGGCGAACAGAATCGGCGGCTGAAGCTCTTCGAGGTTTTCCAGCCCTTCGACTTCCATTTCCGCAAGCAATCGAAACGCGGGCAGGATTAGCGCCTCGAGCGCGATCAGCCGCAAAGATTTAACAAACGGGTTCCGCGTCCATCTTGGCGGAGCGCTTTCCTCCCGCCGCCGTGGCTCGACGGCCTGCGCTTCTTTTAGCCGATCTTTCAGCTCTGCTACTGTCGTTACCTCCGCAAAACGGCTCTCGTCCAATTCGACGTCATACTGATTCTCGAGTTCGGAAAGCAGTTCGACCCGTTCCAGCGAGGAGATTCCAAGCTCGCTTTGCGAAGCGGCCTCGCGGCCTTTCAAGCGCTCAAGAATGCTCTCCACGCCCTGGTGCCGGAGCGCTGCGCCGCCTTCAGCAACCCGGCGCGCCACCTCGCCCCGCTTTACTTTCATCGTGGATGCGGTCCGCGGAAAATCTTCCTCCGGCCACACGGACCAGCTTTGAATGCGCTGATGGCCTTCCAGACGCCGGTTGGCCTCAGCTACCACCGCCGCCGGGTCGGCATTCGAATCGCTCAGAATCAGCGCCGCGTGAACCTGCTCCTCACCATCCCGGCGCACCGCAATCACCGCGCTGTCCCTTACCGGCACAAGCCCGTTCAGTACCCGCTCCACGTCTTGCGGATAAACATTCAGGCCTTCCGAGGTCACGATCATTTCCTTTTTGCGGCCCTTATAGTAAAGCCGGCCCTCTTCGTCAAACTCGCCGATATCACCCGTGTGCAGCCAGCCGTTTTCTATTGACCCCGGTTGTGTACCACCGCCGACATAATCGCGGATAACGCTTTCGCCGCGAACCAGGATCTCGCCGTCTTCGGCGATGCGGACCTCTTGGCCGGGCAGCGGTTTGCCGATTGACCCGCTGCGCGCATTGAACGGATGGTTGAGCGCTACTACCGGACTCGTTTCCGTCAAACCGTATCCCTGAATAACCAGAAAACCGAGGCGCGTCCAGAACGCTTCCGCTTCCGCATTGACTTCGGCGCCCCCGACGACCAGCGCCCAGAATTTCAAGCCCAGCGCGCGGTGAACGTGCCGGTAACGCCACCAGCGCTCCAGAATTCCCGGAATCCCCTTGCGCTTTACCGCAACGTTCGCCGGGTGAAATCTGCGCTCCACCTCGTGCTGCAGATTCACAAGCATCTTCGGCACTGAGACCAGCACGGAAGCACGCTCGCGACGGATGGTCTTGAGCACCGCGCCGGCATGTAATTCCAGCATGAAAACCGCACCGCCTCCAAGCAGCGGCGGAATGAAAATCCCGAGCGACTGTCCGAACAAGTGGCTGAGCGGCAGCATGTCTAAAATGCGCACCGGCTGAAACGGGCGCGCCAGGCGTTTGTATTTCCGCATTTCGGTTTGAATCGGGGTGAGATTTGAGCAGATGTTCTTGTGCCGGTGCACGACGCCCCGCGGGTCGCCTGTGGTGCCGGAAGTATAAACGATCTCGACGATGTCATCCGGAGAAACAGCGGAGGGTTCGAAATGCTCCCCAGAATCAAGGCCGGCCAACTGGGAGAAGCCAAACTGCGCAACGTCCGATCCAGTGAGTTCAACCGTATCGCCCGTTACGATTAGCCGGGCCTGCACCTCCCGATGAATTCGTTGTACGAGCTCAATCGATGATCTGTAATCCACCGGAACCACATGAACACCGCGCGCCACTGCGCCCCAGAATGCACTGACCCATTCCGGGCGATTCTCGCTCCAGAAAACGATGCGGTCTCCTTTCTTGATCCCCGACCTGTCCAGATAAGCCACAAACGCACCAATCTGCGCATAAAGCTGCCGATAACTAAGCTTCCAGGTCCGGAATCCGTTGTAGAATCGGAGCGCTTCGCGATCGTCCAAGCGGCGGATTTCCGCAAGCACTTCGAGCAGCGTCTCCATTGGAAGTGGCGCCGGCGCCTACGCGCTCACGATCTGCGGAATCGGATCGCCGTATACGTCGGTCAGCCGCATGTTGCGGCCGTTATAGAAATAGGTAAGCTTGGTGTGGTCCATCCCCAGCAGATAGAGAACGGTGGCGTGCAGGTCGTGCATGGAAATCGGCTGCTGTTCGGCTTTATACCCGAACTCGTCACTGGCGCCGATTGCCTGGCCGCCGTGGATGCGCGCGCCTGCCATCCACACGCTCATCGCCCCGGGGTTATGGTCACGTCCCACGCCGCGCTGTGAAATCGGCATGCGCCCGAACTCGCCGTGCCATACGATCAGCGTAGAATCCAGCAGACCGCGAGCTTTCAAATCCGCCAGCAAACCGGCGATGGGGCGGTCGACCTCGGCGGCGTGGGCGGTGTGGTTCCTCTTTACGTCGTCGTGAGCGTCCCACGTATCGGTATTCTGATTTCCCAAACCGCCGTGATAGAGCTGCACGAAACGCACCCCGCGCTCCACCAGTCGCCGGGCCATCAGGCACTGACGCCCGAATGGCTCCGTGATCTTTTCATCCAGGCCATACAGTTTTTTCGTGGCTTCGCTCTCGCCATTGACATCCACGGCTTCCGGCGCGCAGCTCTGCATACGATAAGCCAACTCATATGATGAAATTCGACCCGCCAGCTCCGAACTCGATGGAAATTTTTCCAGGTCCAGCGCATTCAGTTTCGCCAAAAGATCAAGACGCGCGCGCTGCTCTTCGCCGGTTACATATTGGGGCGGTTTCAAATCGAGGATGGGATTATTTGACGCATGAAAAACCGTTCCTTGATAAGCCGCGGGCATGAAACCGGCGCTCCAGTTTGCCGGCCCGCCAAACGGGCCGCCGCGCTCGTCATAAATTACTACAAACGCCGGCAGGTTCTGATTCTCGGTGCCCAGGCCGTACGTTACCCACGACCCGACACTCGGAAATCCCATCCGCACTGTCCCAGTCGAGATCAGGTAATGTGCCTGCACATGATCATTTGAAGAGCCATAGACCGAACGCAGCACCGCGAGATCGTCGGCATGTTGTGCGATCAGCGGAAAAATCTCCGACACATCGATCCCGCCCTGTCCGTACTTGCGAAAACTGAACGGACTGGGCATAAGCGGGCCCGGATTTCCCTGCCGCACGACGATTTCACCCTTGCCCGTCAGCGGCTGCCCGGAATATTGCCGGAGCGCCGGTTTGGGATCGAACGTGTCCACGTGGCTCACGCCGCCCGACATGAACAGCGAAATTACGCTGGTAGCACGCGGCGTGAAATGAGGCTTTTTAGGAAGGAACGGAGTCGGTCCGCTGGCTTTCGCCTCACAAGCGCCGGACATCGGCGATCGCTCGGCTGCGAGCAGCCCTTGCTGGTCGAGTAACCACGCGAGCGCAACACCTGACAGGCCGCCGCCCGCCTGAAACAGGAACTCACGTCTCGACCGAAAATTTTTCATCCCTTCGACCTCTGAGCCGCTCCTGCATCGAGGAGATGCAGCCCCACAGTTCATCGCATGTACATAAATTCGTTCAGGTTCAGCAGCACATGCGTGAAACCTGCTAACTTCTGTTTCTTTAGAAAGTCTAGCGCCAACCGGCTCTCTTCGCCCGTTGGCGGCCGGCCGAGTGCGATTTCGTACGCCGCGCGCACCTGCGCCGCCGGATCGCCGGGCGCGCTTTCCTTCACGCGGTCCGCAAAGAGCTGCGCCTGCCGCAAAACAAAGTCATCATTCAGCAGCGTCAGTGCTTGCGTCGGTACCGTCGAAACGTTACGGCGGCTGCAGGTGATGTTCTGGTCGGGCAGATCGAAGACCTCAAACATAGGAAACGGCAGCCCGCGTTTGCGATAGACGTACACGCTCCGCCGCCAGACGTTCGGTCCATCCTCCTCCTGCTCCCAGATTCCTTTGTTCATCGAGTGCAGAACTTCGGGTGGCAACTTCGGAAACACCGGAGGCCCATTCATCTGCGTATTCAGCGCTCCGCTCGCCGCCAGAATGACGTCGCGCACGGATTCGGCGTCCAGCCGCTGCAGGCGGAATCTCCAGAGATATGTATCGTCCGGGTCTTTCGCCTGGTCGGCCGGGTTCTCGTATTCGGACGCCCGCTGATAAGCTCTCGAGTTCATGATCAGCCGGTGAAGGTATTTCAGGCTCCAGCCATGATCCATCAGGTCACAGGCGAGCCAGTCGAGAAGCTCCGGATGCGTGGGCTTTTCACCCATCTTGCCGAAATTATCGAGCGTGGCCACGATTCCGCGTCCAAAATGGTGGTGCCAAACGCGGTTGACAATCACTCGCGCCGTGAGGGGATTGTCACGCGACGTCAACCATTCCGCGAGCGCCAGCCGCCGTCCCGACGTGCGGCCGTTCGACGGTGGGAGTTCCACCGCCGGACTGCCATAAGTGATCACCCGAATGAAACCCGGCTCCATCACCGGGCCGCGGCTTTGATAATCCCCGTGATACAGAAAGTAAGAAGGCGGCGGCCGGTAGCGGCCCGTACCCTTGAAGAGGAAGCTCCCTTCCGTGACTTCCTGCTTGACGCCTTTCCCCGGCTCCGGCTCGTCTCCCGGCCCGTCCGGCGTAAAACGATAATCGCCGTCGGTGATCCCCATCGCCACCGGGATCGGCGCCGGCCTTTCTTTTTCAATTCGATGAATGGCTTCCGCCAGGTCCCGCTTGCGTTGCAGGTCCCCCGCGCGCATCACGCGCTCGACTTCTTTGCTCGAGACGTTTGTCGTTCGGATGATTTGTGCGGCGAGCAGCGCTTGCCCGGGTGTCCGCTGAGCCTCTGGCGTGCGGATCGCGATCTGGACGTTTTCAGGAAATTCCTTGTACTTTTCCGGAAGCAGGCTGTCGCGATACGGCTGCTCAATGCGGCGAATCTCCTCGCGCAGCGGCCGGAGGTGCGCCTCGATGTCCGCAAGCTTCGTTTCGTATGCGGCCGCCTCCTCCGGTGAAGTCAACGGTTGATCGACTTCAACATAGCCGAACAGCGAAGCTTCGAGCCTGTAATAATCTTTCTGCGAAATCGGATCGAACTTGTGGTTGTGACAGCGCGCGCATTGCACCGTCAGCCCGAGAATTCCCCGGCCGATAGTCGCGATCATGTCATCCAGATAGTCGTATCGAAACTGCGGATTGTCTTTCTCGCGAAAACCGACCTTGGCGTAGCAGCGCAGAAAACCGGTCGCGATGAGGCTCTCTTTGGTAACGTGCTCCAGCTCGTCGCCCGCGATCTGCTCCTTCAGGAACTCGTCGTAAGGCTTGTCTTCGTTGAAAGCGCGAATCACGTAATCGCGATAGCGCCACGCATTGGGCCGGTCGAAATCGTGCTCGAAGCCGTTGGAATCCGCATAACGCGCCACGTCAAGCCAATGCCTTCCCCAACGCTCTCCGTAATGCAGCGACGCGAGCAGCCGGTCCACCAGGCGTTCCCATCGATCAGGAGAACGGTCGCCAAGATAAGCGGTGACTTCTGCCGGGGTGGGCAGCAGGCCGGTGAGGTCGAGATACGCGCGGCGAACCAGAGTCCTCGCGTCTGCTTGAGGCGCCGCTTCGAGGCCGTGGTCTTTGAGCGCCCTGTCGAGGAACGCGTCGATCGGGTTTTGAAACCGACGCCCGGTTTCAGGCAGCGGCCGTTTTTCCGGTTTCTGAAACGCCCAATATTTTCTCGCCGCCTCAGTGAGGGGCGGATCCTGGACGTTTGCAGGTAGTGCGGCGGATTGAGCTGCCGGCGCGGCCCCTTCCCATGTTGCACCCGCGTCGATCCAGTCTTTGATGGCTCGAATCTGCTCGGGCGTCAGATGTGTTCCATCCATCGGCATGGAAGGCTTTTCCTGGCCCGAGACTAATCGAAACATGCGGCTCTGATCGGCATTTCCCGGGACGATCGCCGGACCGTGCTCCCCGCCTTTCAACGCGCCTTCGCGCGTGCGCAGATCGAGATGCGAAAGCTGCAGGGCCGCGCCGTGGCACTTCCAGCAGGTATTTTCAAAAATAGGTTCGATCTGTTTCGAGAAAGAGACAGGATCGGCAGCGCGCACGACGAGCGCCGCGATTGTGAGCAGCAGGCTGCTTGCCCGGAACACAGCCGTGAGTCGGACGGCCACCGGTTCTTGATTATAGAACAGCCGTCAGGCCGGGAGGGCCAGACTCTTCAGCTTGGCGGACAGTGTGGTTCTTTTGAGGCGGAGCATCTCTGCGGCCTGTGCCTTATTGCCGCCGGTTTTTCGCAGGGCCTGTTCGAGAATCGTACGCTCCATACCGGCGACGATTTCTTCGAAATTCAAACCTTCGTCCGGAAGAGCGACATAAGGAACCTGGCCCGGTGGCGCTGTTCCGACAGGCTGCGCTACGGGCAATGGAAAATCCGCCGGATAAAGCGTTTCGCGATCTCCGCTCAGAGCAATGGCCATTTCCACGGCGTTTTCCAGCTGCCGCACGTTACCAGGCCAGTCGTAGCCGGACAATCGGTCGAGCGTTTCGTGCGAAACCGCACGCAGGCCCAGGCGCTCCTGGTTACAGATCTTGTCTATCAGATGCCTGACCAGCAGCGGTATGTCCGATCTCCTCTCACGCAGCGAGGGCACCCGAATGGGAACGACGTTTAACCGGTAGTAAAGGTCTTCGCGGAACCTACCCTCGCGGACCGCCTGGGCCAGGTCGATATTCGACGCGCCGATCACCCGCACATCCACCTTGACGGTCTCCGAACTGCCGATTCGCTGGAATTCGCGTTCCTGCAACACACGCAACAGTTTGGCCTGAATGTCGAGCGGCAGATCGCCGACCTCATCGAGTAAGAGTGTCCCCCGGTGTGCCTGTTCGAAACGCCCCACGCGATGATTGATCGCACCCGTGAACGCGCCCTTCACGTGCCCAAACAGCTCGGCTTCGAGCAGGTTTTCCGGCAAAGCGCTGCAGTTGACCGCGACCATGGGCTGGTGCGCGCGCTCGCTTGCCTGGTGAATCGCGCGAGCCACGAGTTCTTTTCCCGAGCCGGTTTCCCCTGAAATGAGCACCGTACAACGCCGCGGTCCTACCAGACGGATCACCTCGCAGACGCTTTGAATCGCACGGCTCTCTCCAACAAGGTGTTTCTTCCACGGCTCGGCCACGGCTGTGGCCAGTTGCTCCATGTCGCGCGCATGGCCCAATTCGGCCGCCGTCTCGAGGACCTGAATCACCTGTTCGGGTTCTTCGCTTCCAGTGAAAAGATGATAGGCGCCGAGCTTCATCAACCGCACGGCCTCCGGAGCCGTCGCGCTGGGCGCATAAAACACCACCGGCACGGCCCGCAGCCGCTGGATCTGCTCAAGGAGGTCTTCAGGACGCCAGTCGGCTAACGGCAGGCTCACCAGTACTGAGGCAAACTGGGACGCTCGCAGCATCTCCAGCCCTTCCCAGGCGCCGGCCGCACGCTCCACTTCGAAATCTGCCGGAAACCGCAGAGGATGAGCAGGTTGTTCGTTTGGCTCAGCCGCCGCCGCAATCCACAAAAGTTTCATCATGCCAGCCGGCAGCTCTGCGCGAAAAACCTGCATTTCGCTGCCAACCAAACCATCGGCAGGCGACGATAAAACTTTAACTTTTCTTACCTTAGTACCTGGTCGGGCGAACGCTCGATCACCGCCGGTCACCGAGTGCTGGCGGCCGCCAGTGCACCGACGATAGCGCCGGCAATGCGCGGAAGCGGCAGCACCCGATCCGCGGCCTGAAGCCGGATGGCTTCCCGAGGCATGCCGAAGACTACGCAGGTGTCTTCATCCTGGGCAATCGTAAGCGCGCCGGCGCGTTTCATTTCGAGCATTCCGTTCGCGCCGTCCGAGCCCATTCCGGTCAACAACACCCCGATAGCCGAAGCACCGGCCGTCTCCGCCACCGAGTGAAACATAACGTCGACCGAGGGCCGCTGATAACAAACGCGCGGGCCGTCTTTGACCGCCACCCAGCGCCGGGCGCCGCTCTTCCGCAAAACCATGTGAAAGTCCCCGGGAGCCACTAGCGCCAGGCCCGGCCGGACCTCATCGCCATCCACAGCTTCCTTCACTTCCACTTGGCAGATGCGGTTCAACCGCTCGGCGAAAGCGCGCGAGAAATTGGCCGGAATGTGCTGGGTGATCACGATGCCCGGACTCTCGGCGGGCATGTCCACCAGCACGTCCGCAATCGCTTCGGTTCCTCCGGTGGAAGCCCCGATTGCCACGACCGTTTCCGGGTTTAAGGCGCGCGGGGCGGCCGCACTGCGAGCCACTGCGGGCGGCGCAACCTCGCGACGCACCGACGGCCGGCGCAGACGCGCCACCGCCGCCGCCCGAATCTTTCCGGCGAGCGAGAGCCGCAGCTCGCCCACCGAATAAGGCCCGCCCGGCTTGGCCAGAACCTCCACGGCTCCGGCTTCAAGCGCTTGCAGGGCCGCACGGCACGAGGATTGACCGAGCGAGCTGATGACGATGACCGGCATGGGATGCGAGGGCATCAATTTCTTCAGAAAGGTCACGCCATCCATCCGGGGCATTTCAATGTCCAGGGTCAGCACATCCGGTTTGAGCGATAGAATCTTATCCCGGGCCACGTACGGATCGGGCGCGGTGCCTATGACCTCAATATCAGGTTCAGCCGACAAGGCCTCGGTCAGGATTTTCCGCACAATGGCCGAGTCATCGATCACCAGCACACGAATTTTTGAGGATTCGCTCATGATTTTTTATTCAGGTGCAGGAACAAACTGACCTCTCCGCCCTCGATTTCCAGCGTGCGCGATGCCGCCTCTAGGCCTGCGACCGCCATGGGGTCGATCATTTGCGGATGCGAAAGATCGAAATGCGCCTCTCCATCGAGATGGCTTAAGACCGAGCCGCAGATCATGTTGGCCAACTCAGTGAGGACTTCGCCGATGGCGTCGGGAGATGGTTCGCCGGTTTCACTGCCCAGGAAATTAGCGGCAATCTCTCGCGCCGCCGGTAAAGTCACTTGAATGGCGAAGGTCCCCTCCAGGGCGCCGCAGAATGCCAGTTGGGCCGCCACCAGGCCGGAGGATGACGCCGCTGCAGCGGTGCTTCCCAGAACCGGAGTGAAGAACATGGTCTCCAGAACTTCGGTGGTTGCGGAAATCAAGACCTGGTCCACAGCTGATTCAGACATTGGAAACTCCCAGCACTCGTTCCACTTCCTGCCGGAGAGCTTCCGGAGAGAACGGCTTGATGACGTAACCCTTGGCCCCCAGCTCCATCATGCGGCGCATGCGGTTGGCGGTTGCATCGGTGGAAACCACCACTACCGGAATGGAACGGAGGTGCTGGTCCTGCTCGATCCGCCCGACCAGTTCTTCGCCGTTCACCTCCGGCATGTTGATGTCCGTCAATACCACGTCTACCGGCTGTCCGCGAAGAACGGCCATGGCCTCGGCGCCATTGCCCGCCTGATGGCAGGCGCTCACTTCGAAACCGGACATCTCCAGAACCCGCCTGACGAAAGCACGCATGGTCGGAGAATCGTCGACGATTAATACGCGGAATGCCATATTAGATCCCTTTCCCGGGAGCACGAGACAGACGCATTTCGCGCTCCGGCTCGCCGGGACCGCGGAGCCAGAACCGGCCCTCCCTCACATCGAGCCGCACCGTCCTCGACCCCGTTCCTCCAATTTCTTCCCCTTGCACCAGAACCCCCGCTTTCCACAGGATCTTGCGGATTGCCAGGTGGTTCCGTTTGCCGATGTTGAACACGCCATTCTCGTCCATCATCTGCGAGCCCCCCGCCAGACAGACGCTGATCCGCCGCTTTTCTGCCCCGAGTTCATAGGCGCGGTGAAACAGCAGCGGCACTCCCGTATCGGCGAACATGTAGGGATTTTGCTGATTTCCCCGATCCGGTTGTGATTCCGGCAGCATGAAATGCAACAGGCCGCCGACGCCGGCCAGCCGGTCGTGAATCGCCACCGCAATGCAGGAGCCCAGCGCATAAGTAATCAGGGAATGCGATGGGTCGTTTGTGACCCGGCAATCGGCGACGCCCACCACGATTAAGCTCATTTCGGGCCTTTGCGGTACACCGTCGGACGAACGTAGGTCAGGGGATGCTCAATTCCGGTCAGGCTTTCGGAGTGGCCGATGAGCAGATACCCGCCGGGCGCGAGCTGCGCTGCCAGGCGCTCAATCAGGCTCTGCTGCGTTTGCTTGTCAAAGTAGATCATCACGTTGCGGCAGAAGATCGCCGCGAACGGCTGGGCATGCGAGAAGGGCTCTATGAGGTTCAGGCGGCGGAATTCGATCAGGCGGGATACCTCCGGTTTGACCCGGTACCAGCCTTTCCACTGGCCCTCGCCGCGCAGCAAAAAAGAATGCTGCCATGCAGCCGGCAGCAGCTCCAGCCGCGCCGCCGGATAGGTTCCACCCTGCGCTTCGCCGAGCGCGCGCGAAGAGATGTCGGTCGCGACGATCTGCACCGGCAGCCGCGTACTTCCCAGTGCGTCCAGCAGCGAGAAAGCGATGGTATACGGCTCTTCGCCTGTTGAGCAAGCCGCGCTCCAGATGCGGATGGAGCCTCGTTTGATCCATTCCGGTAATATGTGTTTTCGCAGGAATTCGAAGTGCGCCGGCTCACGCATGAAGCCCGTGAAATTAGTGGTGAGGGCGTCGATCAGCTCAATCAGCGCTTCACCGGTCGTGTCCTCGACCACGCGCCGGTAATACTCCTGGAACGAACGGCAGCCGGCCGCCCGCACTTTCTTGCCCAGGCGCGCCGAGACCAGCTCTTCCTTGCCCGGCTTCAGTTCCAAACCGAACCGGTCGTAAGCCAGCTGGCTGATGCGGGCAAATTCCTGATCGGTGAGCGGTCGAACGGGCCCGGCCGATGAACCGGCGAGCGCTTTAGGCACGGCGGAACAGTCCTTCCATGTCGAGAATCAGGCCCACCCGTCCGTCGCCCATGATGGCGCCACCGGCCACACCTGCGATGTTCCGCATGGTTTCGCCCAGGCTCTTAATCACGACTTCCTGCTTGCCGATGACCCGGTCCACCATCAGGCAAAAATCCTTGCCGGCGCACTCCGCTATGATCAGCACGCTCTCGGTCGCCTCTTCCGAACGCGGCGTCACGCCGAACCGGCGGTAGAGCCGGACAACGGGAAAAAGCCGCCCGCGCACCAGGGCCATTTCTTCGCGGTTCTCGACCGTTGAAATGGTCTCTGCCGTGGGGCGGAGCATTTCTTTCACCGCGAAGACCGGAACGATGTACCTTTCGTTTCCTACGGCCACTACCAGTCCGTCAATAATCGCCAGCGTCAGCGGCAGTTTGAGCAGAAACGTCGTTCCTTGTCCGGCGGCGGACTGGATCTCCACGCGCCCCCGCAGCTGCTGAATGCGCTTGCGCACCACATCCATGCCCACGCCGCGCCCGGAAATGTCCGTTACCTGATCGGCTGTCGAGAAGCCCGGCTCGAAGATGAGATTGAAGATCTCGCTCTCCGAGAGATGATCCGCGCTTTCGATCAGGCCTTTTTCCCTGGCCTTGGCGACGATCTTGGCTCGGTTAAGGCCGCGGCCGTCGTCGGAAACCGCGATCGAGATGTGTCCCGCCTGATGAAACGCCCGCAGCGTGACTCGCGCATTGGGTTTCTTCCCGGCCGCACGGCGCTCCTCGGGCCCTTCAATTCCGTGATCCACCGCGTTGCGCACCATATGCATCAAAGGGTCGGCCAGCTCTTCCACGATGTTCCGATCGAGCTCCGTATCCTCTCCCGCGGTTTCGAACTCTACATCCTTGCCGCCCTTCCGCGACAGATCCCGGACCAGCCGCGCCATCTTTTGAAATAACCCGCCAATGGGGACCATCCGCATGGACATGGCGGTCTTTTGCACCTCGCCGGTGATGCGGCCGAGTTGTGCCAGGCTGCGCAGCACGCCGGCGCTTTGGACGGCGGAGAGTTCCGGATTGTGCCGCACCATCGATTCGGCGATGACCATCTCTCCCACCATATCCACCAGGTAATCGAGCTTGGCGGTGTCCACCTTGACGGCCCGGGCTTCTCCAGCTGCCGGGCTGCGCTTTTCCGGCTTGGCGCCCGGAGACGCTACAACATTCTCGGGATCCGGCATGGCCTCTGAGGCTTGCATCGCCTCGGATAGGCTTCCGAGGGCCTGACCAACGGGATATGCTTCCCCCGAAACTCCTGCTTTGGCCTCCGAGCCTCCGTGCATCAGGCTGCGCACTTTGTGGAGAAGCAGGCCGCTATCGGCAGGCGGCTCCGGTTGAGAGCCGTTCAACAGGCATTCCACACGGCGAATTTCCTCGCTCAGATAATCGGCGCTGGCCAGCACCACGTCGACTGCCGCGGGTGTGAATGCCAGCCGGCCGTCGCGCGCCAGATCGAGAACCGTCTCGACTTCATGGGCCACTTCGCGGATGGCTCCGAGCTCGAGGAATCCTGCCAGCCCTTTAATGGTGTGAAAACCGCGAAAGATCGAGTGAACGGGCTCGAGATTTCCGGGGTTTTGCTCGAGCGCCAGCAGTTGCCCTTCGATGGCCGACAAGTGCTCCCGCGATTCCATGATGAAGTCGGCGATCAGTTCCGGATCCTGCGCGATGGAGCTTGCGGCCGCCTGGACGCCGGGCACTGGCGCGGGCCGGGATGCCGCCGGCGCGCCATCTAGGAGTTCGGTGATCCGGGCGATGCCGGATTGAAGAGCGGCTTCGAGCGAGTTCCGGTCCCGGCCGCCGGCGCGAGATTCCGCGATCTCCCTCTTCAAATCTTCGGCAATAGACAGCAGATCCGGCCGCTCCATCAGTTCCGCGCCGAGCGCGATCTGCAGAGCCGAGTCGGAAAGTTGGTGAAGCCACCCGTCCCAATCGGCGCCGTCACCCATGACGAGCTTCATAGCCAGGCTGTCGACCATCTGGCGCAGAATCGAGATTCGCTCGAGCTGTTCTTGTTCTGTATCAGGCATCATTGCCATCCCGCGTACAAGCTGATCGTCCAACGGGCGGGCCAATGCGAGGCTCGCCCGGGGATTGATCGGATGTTTGAATTGAAAAATTTACGCCGTATTGCCGCCAGCCCCGCCGGTGCCATGCATTTCGGGAAGCCGGCCCTCAGAACTCCTTGAAGTCATCATTCGACGTCACCTCCTCCGCTATGGCGACTGCGGTCTGGCGTGCCGGCGATGCGGATTGAGTCCCGCGAGCGGCGGGAGCGGCTTTGTGGACCACGGCGGAGCGGGTCTGGCCCTGCCTGGCGGGTTTGGCATGTCCGACCGGTGCCGTCTCGGCGCCTCCCACCATGCCGCGGAGCTGGCCCACGATCGTGTCCATGGACGCCGCCTGCGCGTTCAGCTCTTCGCTCGCCGAGGCGCTCTCTTCCGCATTGGCCGCGGTCTTTTGTGTGACCTGCTCCATTTGGGCGATGGCCTTGGCGATCTGCTCGATGCCCCGGGCCTGCTCTTCGCTGCCCAGCTTCACTTCATCGACCAGCGTATTGATCTGGGTGACATTGGCGGTAATGTCGTGGATCGCTTTCGCCACCTGGTCCAGTTTGCTTTTGCCGTCGTTGGATTTGGCGATGGACTCTTCGATCAGCGCGGCCGTGTCTTTGGCCGCCTGCGCCGAGCGTTGTGCGAGATTCCGAACTTCGTCGGCGACCACGGCAAAGCCCATACCCGCATCGCCCGCGCGCGCGGCTTCCACGGCAGCGTTGAGCGCCAGAATATTGGTCTGGAACGCGATCTCGTCGATGACCTTGATGATCTTGGCGATCTTGTCGCTCGAAGCATTGATCTCCTGCATGGAAGAGACCATCTGCTCTAGATCATGATTCGCGGTGGTGACCAGCTCGGAGGCTTTGGTCGTCAGACTTGCCGCGGAACGTGAATTTTCGGCGTTCTTGCGCGTCATGGAGGTGATCTCTTCGCTCGATGCCGAGGTCTCTTCGAGCGACGCGGCCTGCTCCGACGCTCCCTGGGCCAGCGACTGGCTCGAGGACGAGACCTGCCCGGCGGCGCTCGACACCTGTTCAGAGCCGAGATTCATTTCATTGGCCAGCGACCGCAATTGCACCGTGATGCTGCGCACCACCCAGACGATTGCGGCGCCGATCGTGACCGAGATGCCCAGAAGCAAAAAGGCAATCCAGCGGCTGCGCGAAGCATTCTCTTCGGATCGCGTTACAGCCTCGCTGAGGCGCGCGGTTTCATAGTCTCCGATGGCCTGGGCGGCTTGTTCCAATTCCTTAAATTTAGGCACAGCCTTCGCGGTGTAAACCGCTACGCCCTGCTCCAAATTGACAGCCAGCGCTCGCATGACTTCTTCATGGAGCGGCATCAGTTCCTTTGACAGCCGCTCGGTGTTGGCGATCAGGTTGCGCGCTTGTTCGCTGCGGGCCAGATTCCTCAGTTCGGTCAGGTCTTTGCTCAAATCTGCGTCGGTGTCCCGAAACTCCTGTTTGTATTTCTCCACCGTGGCCAGGTCCTTCATGTACAAGCGCACCATGATGCCGCGCTCCAGGCTCCGCATTTCCTCAGAGTCCTTGACTGTCAGCGCAGAGACATACCGCGAGCGAGCCGTCCGCGTGACGGTATCGTCAAAGTCCGCCTTCATATTTCCCAGTGAATGCAAGGCCGAGTAACTGAGGCCTAGGGCCAGAGCCAGCATCGCGCCGAAGGCGCCCATCAGTTTCGTTCCGATCGTCCACGTTCGCATGATCTTCCGTTCTCCTAAATAAAGAAACTTACTTCAGCACCGACTCCAGCCCTTGGAGTTCCTGCGTGCTCAGCACCTGGTCAATATCCAGCAGAATCTTGACCTTTCCTTTGTTTTTGGCCATGCCCAGCAGATAGGGAGTCACCACGCCGCTGCCGAACTCAGGCGTGTCTTCAATATCGCCGGCTGCCAGGTTCAGGACTTCCGATACGCCGTCGACGACGATCCCCATCAGCATCACGCCCGACTCCAGCCGAACTTGCACCACGATGATGCAGGTGCGCTGCGTGTATTCCATTTCGGGAAGAGTAAACTTCAGCCGGAGATCCACCACCGGCACTACCTTGCCGCGCAGGTTGATCACGCCTTTCACGTATCCCGGCGTCTGCGGGACGGCGGTAATTTCCTGGATGCCCATGATTTCCCGAACTTTCAGCACCTGGATCGCGAACTCCTCCCGCCCCAGGTGAAACGTCAGATATTTGCCCGCCCGCTCGTCCGTTTTGACTGCTGAGCTGTCGGGCGGAGCCGTTAAAACCGCTGATCCCATGTTTTCACCCATCTCCTGATCGTCGGCATGCCGGCGATGTTTAGCCGCTTGCCATCTCGATTTCAATTATCGGAGCACTGCGGTGAAAACTTTAGCGTTGGGCAGCTTCGCTGAGCGTTGGCGCCTAACCCCGGCCGTGCCTGCTGAATGGTTGTTTAAAGCTCAGATAGAGAAAAATCCCCTTTTCACCCGCAGTCGGTCCGGCGCCGATGGGTATGGCGAGGTCCGGCACAATCTGCAGCCGCTTTTGAAGTTATAGGCCCAGCGGATTCCCGGGCTGATGTACAGGGACTTGTTCCATTCTGTCTGGTCCGGCGCGATGACCGGCTGCGAGCTGCCGTACACCGTCTCGAGCAAAACGTTGAACCGCGGATCGACCAGCCAGACGACGCTTTGCCCGAAGTTGTAGCCGACCGTGTCCGCGCAGTGATGCACGGCGTTTTGAGCCTGGGCTACAAACGTTGTGCCCGCGTTCCAGTGCGTTACCAGCCGCCGGTTGAGTCCTACGCTCAAAGGAATATCAGCCTGCAACCCCTTTGCGCCGAACCCCCGGCCTTTTGCTTCATCGCCCGTTGGGCCGCATGGCGCTCACCCGCGGCGCAAGCCGGCGTTTTCGCGCCGCCCCGTGCCAAACCGCATTCGTTCGATAGAATCTCCACGCCGGCGGCTTGATATTCTTCACCCGCAGGTAAACTTCCGCCTGCCCGCGATGATGCGCCATGTGCGTGAACGTGTACCACAGCGCTTCGCGCGCGAGTACGGGCTGCCCCCGGAACTTGTAGACTTCTTTATTCCACTGCTCCGGCGCCATGCCGTCGAGCTCCCGCGCGCAGTTGTCGAAGGTTTCGTTCAGAAACCGGATCCCGTCTCCCGGTCCGCCCCGATATGCATCATCAGCCGCCCGAAACTCATCTCTTCCGGCTGCGGCTTGAAATCGTACCCCTCTGCCGGCATCGCCTCCGCGACCGAGAGCGTAAACTCCTTCGCGACCCGCCAGTGTTTGGACGGATGATTTTGGAATCGTGCGTCACCCCGCACCGGTAGTGTAGCCGGAACTGCACATGGAATTCCCGGTTTCGCACCTCGGGGCAATGATCGCTGCGGCCCAAAATTACGCGGGCCGCGCCAGGAGCTTCTGAACTGTTTCCAGCAGGTTTTGGAGCCTGATCGGCTTTTGCAATGTGGCAGCGGCTCCAAGAATCTTCGACACACGGAGAAACTCGGGACCGAATGCTCCAGAAATCGCAATGATCTTCAAATCGGGATACTCCTGCCGTAGCAGCCGGATGGTCTCGATCCCCTCCTGCTCCGGCATCGACAGATCGGTCATGCAAAGGTCGACGCTTTCCTGCGTAAGCAAGTTCATCGCCTCTTTTCCATTTCCTGCCTCAACGATATTACACCCGGCACTTTCCAGTGCGTCTCGAAGCCACGCGCGTGTTTCCGCGTCGTCGTCTGCGACCAATATGCGGGTGCCACTCAGTGTTGCTGAACCCATATTCTCATCCTGAAGTAATCGGAGGCGCTGCGCCTCAAGCTTCACACACAACGATAGTATAAACCTATACCGGTTGACTAACATAGGTCGAGGACCTAGTTAACCAAAGATAAGCTATCCATTATCGTTATCTTGATACACAATACCACTTATGCGCCGGCACATTTATGTCACCGTTGCGCAATTTACCTTCATCGCACACGATGGTTGTTTTCGGCCTGGTTTTTACCAGGCTGGCGTCCTTATAAAACCTGTGAGGTTGTCCTGACCTTGCAGCGCCAGACTGTCCTCAGAAAGCCAGCGCACAGGCGGCCCTCCAGCGAAATGCAGTATCGCCTCCTGTTCGACAAGAACCCGCATCCCATGTGGGTCTATGACGCTGCCACTCTCGAGTTCTTGGCCGTCAATGAATCTGCTCTAGCCCACTACGGCTACTCCCGTGAAGAGTTTCTCAGTATGTCCCTGGCCGATGTTCGCCCGTCCGAAGAAGTCGCGCGGCTCCTGGATCATATCAGCACCCATGTTAGCGTACAGCACAGTGGACCTCATTCAGTCGGGACTTGGAAACATCGCAAGAAAAATGGTGAGGTCATCACCGTAGAAATTGTTTCCAGCCCCATATCCTTCAGTCATAAACGCGCCGTCCTCGCGTTGGCAAACGATGTGACCGAGCGAAAGGTCCTCGAAGAGCAACTCCGCCAGGCACAAAAGATGGAAGCCATCGGACGTCTTGCCGGCGGTGTCGCTCACGACTTTAATAACTTATTGGGAGTGATTACCGGATACTCCGACTTACTCCTCGCAAAGACACAGCCCGCCGACCCCGTGGAACGGGGCTTGTTGCAAATCAAGAAAGCCGCCGAACGGGCCGCCGCCCTCACAAAACAACTCCTCGCGTTCAGCCGGCGGCAGATCATCGAACCCAAGATTCTGGATCTGAACAGCATCGTTGTCGGTGTCGAAAGCATGCTGCGCCGGCTGATTGGCGAAGATATCGAACTGAGAGTCGTCTGCAATAGCAAGCTCTGGTGTGTAAATGTCGACGCCGGTCAGATGGAGCAGGTCCTGATGAACCTCGTGGTCAACGCGCGCGACGCTATGCCTCAGGGCGGCAGTATCACGATCGAAATGACAAATATCGACTGGCAGGGCGGCAAGGTCCAACATCGCGATGTTCCGGCGGGCAGTTACGTCATGCTCGCCGTCAGCGATACCGGCTGCGGCATGGATGAAGAGACCAAGTCCCGTGTCTTCGAACCTTTCTTCACCACTAAGGAGCTGGGAAAAGGCACGGGTCTGGGCCTCTCTACCGTGTATGGCATCGTGAAACAGAGCGATGGTCACATTTGGGTGTATAGCGAGGCCGGCGTTGGCACTACTTTTAAAATTTACCTGCCCGGCATCAAAGAAGCTCAAGCCACTGCCGCCGACGAGCCGGTCCCCGAGCCGGCACGCCGGAGAACGGGAACCCTACTGGTTGTCGAAGATCAGGAACTGTTCAGCAGTATGATTTCCGAAGTCCTCGGGGAGAGAGGCTATCGCGTCCTCACCGCCCGGAATGGCGTCGAGGCAATGCAGATTTGCAAGCAGCATCCCCACACCATCGACCTGGTGCTAACCGATGTCGTGATGCCCAAAATGAGCGGGCCCCAGTTGGCCGAACAACTGCGGTCGCTCGCTCCCGCCCTGAAAGTGCTCTTTATGTCCGGTTACACCGACGACGCGATTGTCCGCCACGGCATCATAGCCCACCAAGCCGAGTTTCTCCAAAAGCCATTTACTGCCGCCTCTCTCTTGCAAAAAGTGCAAAAGGTGCTCGACTCATAACGCCAGAAGCGCGCCTGTTCAAACAAGATTTGCCTCCCCTCCACCGCCGCATTCTCCCCAGCGTTCCCTAAAACCTCCAAGCCGGCGGCTTGATATTTTTAACCCGCAGATAAACTTCCGCCTGCCCGCGATGATGCGCCATGTGCGTGAACGTGTACCACAGCGCCTCGCGCGCGAGTACGGGCTGCCCGCGGAATTTGTAGACTTCTTTTTCCCACTGCTCCGGCGCCATGCCGCCGATCTCCCGCGCGCATTTGTCGAACGATTCGTTCAGAAACCGGATCGCCGTTTCCCGGTCTGTAGCTTCCGGCTCAGTCAGCGCCTTGGTCCCCGCTGCGCTCGCGCAGCTATCCGAATTCTGCGCGCCGATATGCACCATCAGCCGCCCGAAACTCATCTCTTCCGGCTGCGGCTTGAAGTCGTACCCCTCTGCCGGCATGGCTTCGGCGACAGCGAGCGTAAACTCCTTCGCAACCCGCCAGTGTTTGGCAAAGAGCTCCGCATCGTTATCGGCGGCCACCAGCGGCAGCGCGAGCAGAAGGGTGCAGAGAAGGACAGGAATCCGCATCGTGAACCTCCGGGTGATTGTAAAGGATCTGCACATCAGCTGATCAAGTCTTGTTCTGGCTAGACGTTCGATACAGAATGTCCTCTGAAAACGACTGACCGTTCTTGATTTTGACCGTCCACCGCGCAAACGGAGGAAGGCCAACGCCAGGTTCTATCTTGAAAAGCGTAATCTCTTCTATTTCATCGGGCAGGAGATCATGTTTTGTGTACTTCATTGGAACTTCTGAAACGACGCCGGTGTACAGGTCAGCAAAGTTGGACCACTGCTCACGGTCCAGTATCACGTTCGGCAGGTCATGTATTTTCAGGAAATTGCCCAGTTCCGTTTTCATGATGGCCAAATTCATGATTTCTTTAAAGAACCGGCTATCCAGGAATTCCTCCGGCGTCATCCCATCTCTGAGATCGTGTGCGGAAAAATACGCCCGAATGTTCGTGGGATCTTTATACGACGCCGTATGTAGTGCCCAGTTGCAAAACAGGTTGAGCACGCTCAACCGTGGCAGACCGTTAGCCTCGTGTTGCTCGAGAACCTTTCTGATCTCAGCCATGACATAGACCACCTCGCATTCGCCTTCGAGCGGACGGGACAGGTAAGGCGTGATTTTCTGGATGATATTGTTCAGCATGTCGAGTTTGATTATGCATCGCGCCAACTGACCGGCGAAACCGATCGACAGCAAACTGCCTCTCACTCCGTTCTCTTGTCGGAGACAGGGCTCTGCTGGAGGTCGGTGTTAACTCTGCGCAATGCCCGGAGGTTGGACCCTTTTTTAGGCAAATTACGTGAAAACGCCCGTTGCAGACTTGCCCCGCGTTCGAAACGGGGTACGCCCTCCAACCCTGCGCTTCGGAAAGAAACCCGTCAGAAGATGTCTGTCACCCGCGAGTCGCTCGAAGTCGGCCTGGTGCTAAGTCGACGAGTCATTAAAATATTCAAGACGCTCGCTACAGCGCTTTCTCTGACACCTGCGAAAGCTCGATCGGCACAAAATACCGCTGCGGGTAAAGATAATCTTCGCCGGACTCGTCAATAATCCTGATCTGACGGTGCAGAGCGGCCGTGGCTTCCGGCACCATGCTGGGAAATAAATTAGCTAAAGCATAAATCTTTCTTAACTCTAGCGAAGCAACGTACTCTCGGTTCTCGACGCAAACCGCAAACTGAAACCCCGTTTTCCCACCGCGCTTTGTCGTTTTCATTCCAAATAGCGCTTCACTTTCAATTCTTTCTTGCCGATTCCGGAACCCTCGTACCAATGGGCCTCGGTTTCTCGCATGGTACCAGCTGCGAGCCTGACAATGGCGAGGCCTTTCAACTTTCTCCAGCGCCCGGCTCCATAAAACTTTCATAAATGGGCAAGCTCACGGATGCCCGGCCAACGGCAATAATTTCCACATTCCGTATGGCCCCGACAACTTTGAAATCCATGCGCTACGCCGCCCCCCAAGCCTCCCCATTCAGCAAATTCGCCGGCCTTCTCCCTTCCAGCGCCGCCACTGCATTCTCCGCCGCCATCATCGACATCTTCTTGCGCGTGTCCACCGACGCGCTCGCAATGTGCGGCGCGAGCACCACGTTTTCCACGCCCAGCAGCCCCGCGTGCACGTTGGGCTCGTTCTCGAACACGTCGATCCCCGCCCCCGCAATCACGCGCCGCTCCAGCGCCTCCGCCAGCGCCGCCTCGTCCACCACCGGCCCGCGCGACGTGTTCACCAGAATCGCCGTCGGCTTCATCATCCCGAGCTGCGCCCGCCCGATCATGTGCCGCGTCCCTTCAATCAGCGGCACGTGCAGGCTCACGAAATCCGATTCCCGCAGCACCCGCTCCGCCGTCACGAACTCCGCTCCCAGCTCGCGCTCCACCGCTTCCGGCGCGCGCACCGCGTCGTTGTACAGAATGCGCATCGCGAACCCGCGCCCGCGCCGCGCCACCGCCTGCCCGATGCGCCCCATCCCGAAAATCCCCAGCGTGCGGTGATGCACGTCCTGCCCCACCAGCAGATCGATGCGCCACTTCGTCCACTCGCCCGAATGCACGAACTTGTGCCCCTCCACCACCCGCCGCGCCGCCGCCATCAGCAGCGCAAATGCGAAATCCGCCGTCGTGTCCGTCAGCACCTCGGGCGTGTTCGTCACCAGGATTCCTTTCCTGGTCGCCGCCGCCACGTCGATATTGTCGAATCCTACCGCCACGTTCGCGATGATCTTAATTCCAACGAGCGCGCCGATCACGGCCGCATTGAATTTATCGGTGAGCTGGCTGACCGCCGCCTGCTTGTCGCGAATCCGCTCGGCGAGTTCCGCCGCCGTCAACCCATCGTCGGAATCCGCGTAGTCCACTTCCGCATGTTGCTTTAAATATGCGATCGCTTCCGGATAAATGCGTTTTGTGACCAGCACCGCAGGTTTCATCGCACGGAATTGTCGCACATGCTCGGAACGTCGTACAATGCGGGTTCACACCAAATCCCCATACAGGAGAAATTCAATGGCAAAACTGGGCTTTCTGGGCCTCGGCATCATGGGCTATCCCATGGCGCGCAATCTGCTCCGCGCCGGCCACGAGGTCGCGCTATGGTCGCACACGGCGTCGAAAGCCAAAGAACTCGCCACCTCCGAAAAAGGTAGGCTTTGCAATACACCCAAAGAGGTGGCACAGAACGCCGGCTGCATCTTCCTCTGCGTCGGCGACACCGCCATGTCCGAACACGTCAACCTCGGCCCGGATGGCGTCATTCAGACCGCAAAGTCCGGAACCATCGTGGCCGACGCCAGCACCATCTCGCCCAGCGGCAGCCGCCGGATCGGCGCAGCCTTCGCCGCCAAAGGCGTTCATTATCTCGACGCGCCCTGCACCGGCTCGACGCCCGGCGCCAACGCCGGCACGTTGACTTTTATGTGCGGCGGTGAAAAATCGATCCTCGATCAAATCCGCCCCTTTATAGAAGTGATGGGCAAGAAGATCTATTATTGCGGCGGGCCGGGCATGGGCCTGCAAGCCAAGCTATCGCAAAACCTCATTCTTTCGAACATCCTGCAGGCTTTCAACGAGGGCATGGTGCTGGCCGTCAAAGGCGGTGTCGACCCCAAACTCATGCTCGAAATCCTGACCAACAGCGCCGCCAAGAGCGGCCTGATCGACTTCAAAGCACCGTACGTTTTCAAACGCGACTTCACCCCGCAATTCTCCGTAAAATGGATGGACAAAGATATCGGCCTGATGCTCGAATCCGGACACGAGCTGAATGTGCCGCTTCCGCTGACCGGTTTGACGCGCCAGATGTTTCAGGCGGCCATTTCTTCCGGCCACGCTGAAGAGGATATCTGCTCTACAATCAAGGTTTTAGAGTCGATGGCGCGGGTCGAGGTCCGGTCGGCCCAATAAAATACAAATTTTGGTTGCATTTTCTAAAGACCTATTCTAATATTGGAATCAAGCCGGGGAGGCAACTCCCACCAAAGCGAGACTAACCTCTAAATAAAGACCCCTGAAGCAATCCTCCCCGGCGCCCGAAAGGGTTAGAGGCTCTCCCGAAAAGCGGATTTCAAGAATAAGAAATTTCGTCGCCAACGTTGCCGCGCAAACGTCATTTATACAGCGCGCCGGATTAGCGTTTTGAGCTTCCATGCTATGATCGATCCAGTCGCTCGCGTCCGCATGCCCGCGCTCACCATCCTGGGATCAACCGGCTCAATTGGAACCAACACACTGGATGTGGTCCGGCAAAACAGCCACCAGTACCAGGTGTACGCGCTGGCGGCGGGACGCAATATCGACAGGCTCCTCGAACAGATTCGGGAGTTCCGGCCGCGTGTGGCGGTGGTGAGTTCGAGCGAAGGCCGCGACCGGCTGGCGGCGGCGCTCAAGCAGGCGGAAGCAGCAAAATCAGATTGGCCCGAGCTGGCCTTTGGACCGGAGGCGCTGGTCAGGATCGCGACGGCTGTTGAAACCGATATCGTGATTTCGGCGATCGTGGGCGTTGCGGGCCTGGAGGCCACCTACGAAGCCGTGCGCGCCGCCAAACGTGTGGGGCTGGCGAACAAAGAAGTACTGGTTTCGGCGGGGAAGCTGGTGATGGATGCGGTTCGCGCGAGCGGGGCCGAACTGATTCCCATCGACAGCGAGCACAACGGCGCTCACCAGTGCCTGCGCGCGGGCAATCGGGGGGAAGTGACCAGATTGATCCTGACGGCCTCGGGAGGGCCGTTCCGCACGACACCCGCGGAAAAGCTGGCCGAAGTGTCACCGGAAGACGCACTGCGGCATCCTACCTGGAGGATGGGCGACCGGATCACCATCGATTCCGCGACCCTGATGAACAAGGGATTCGAGGTGATCGAGGCCTGCTGGCTGTTCGGTTTCTCACCGTCGCAGGTCGACGTGGTGATTCATCCGCAGTCTTCGGTGCACGCGATGATCGAATACAGCGACGGCAGCGTGATTGCTCAGGTCTCCGCGACGGATATGCGCATGCCAATCCAATACGCGCTGACGTATCCCGCGAGATTGCAGGCGCCGGCGCCGAAGCTGGACTGGAGCGAAGCGCGGCGATGGGAATTCGGCCCGCCGGATTTCAAGAAATTTCCACTTTTGAAGCTGGCTTATGATTGCCAGCACGCCGGGGGATCGGCGACCTGCACGCTAAACGCGGCCGATGAGGTTGCCGTGGAAGCGTTCCTCGAAAGAAAAATCAACTTTCTGTCGATTGCTGAAGTTGTGGAGGAAACGGTAGCCCGGATGCCCAACCGCCAGCCGGTGTCGATCTCTGATATTCTCGGAATTGACAGGGAGTCTCGTTCCCTGGCCCGGGATCTTGTAGCCAAAGCCAGGCGCAGCGGGCGGGCAGCGCGGGCATCGGCATTCGGGGCGGAGGCCTCCAAAACAGTTCCGCCGACGGCGACGGCCTAATCCTATATGTTTGTTCTCGAAAACGTACTGTGGCTGCTGGTTCTAATCGGGGTCATGATCCTGATCCACGAAGCGGGCCATTACTGGGTAGCGCGATGGTTCGACGTACGCGTGGAAGTATTCAGCTTCGGTTTCGGGCCGCGCCTGTTCGGATTTCGCAAGGGCGAAACGGACTTCCGGTTTTCCGCGATCCTGTTCGGCGGCTACGTCAAGATGACCGGAGAGCAGATCGGGGACGAGAACGCGGACGATCCGCGGGGATTTCTGGCGAAGCCGCGCTGGCAGCGGCTCTTGATCGCGTTCGCCGGACCGATTATGAACGTAATCCTGGCGGTTGCCCTGCTGACCGGGCTTTTCATGGTCAAGTACGAGAAGCTTCCGGAATCCGCAATGCGGGCGGTGATCGGGCACGTGCTCAAAGACTCGCCGGCGGCCAAGGCGGGCATTGAGGCGGGCGATCTGATCGTGCGTTTTGGGGGGCGGGCCAATCCGACGTGGGAGGACATTAGTCTTAAGGAAGTATCGAGCGCCGGCAGGCCGCTGGCGGTGACGGTCGAGCGCGCCGGCAAGCGGATCGACACCACCGTTACGCCGGTTCTGGACGATCGCAGCGGGGTGGGAACGGTTGGATGGGCGCCGACGGCCGAAGTGCAGGTGGGGACGCTGTCGCCCGGGTTTCCCGCACAAAAGGCGGGCCTGAAGAAAGGGGATCTGCTAATTTCCGCCAACGGACAGCCGATCAACTCGATGTACACGCTGCAGGAGATCATCCAGAGCGCCAGCGGAAAGCCGGTCACGATCGAGTATGAGCGCTACAACCAGCGCCACAGCGTGACGATCGCCCCGATATACAGCAAAGTAGACGGGCCGGCTCGCTGGGTGATTGGTTTTATGCCGGAGCGAAAGCTCAACCTGATCACCACGCGGCTTTCGTTTCCAGCGGCGCTGCGCGAATCGGTTGACGAAAACGTCAAGGGCGCGCAGTTGATATTCAAGTTTCTCGGCGGCATCATCGAGCGGCGGATGTCGCCCAAATCGCTCGAAGGGCCGATCCGTATTGCCCAGCTATCGGGCGAGGCGGCGCGCGAAGGGCCATCTTCGTTCATCATGCTGATGTCCATGGTGAGCTTGAACCTGGCGATCTTCAACCTGCTGCCCATTCCGATTCTGGATGGCGGCGTGATCATGCTGCTGCTGGTCGAGATGCTGATGCGCCGCGACCTCAGCCTGCCAGTGAAAGAAGCCGTGTTTAAGGTCGGCTTCGTGTTCCTGATGGTGGTGGTGGCATTCGTGATTTACAACGACATCTCAAAGATGCTGCCGGCAGGATAAAGGCAGGCGCCAGGTGTTGGGTGTCAGGTGTCAGTGCCCGGCGGGTGTGACACGTGAAACCTCACATCTAAAACCCGGACGACGCTCTGGAAGCCGCGCAATAATCCCGGTCAGTTCAGCGTTCAACCTGTGCCGTGGCCCAAATGTCCTCGTGTGTTTTCAGGACCGCCGGAATGATTCTCCTCGACCGATACCGTGTCATGACTTCACCTCAACCTGTCGATTCCTTCTGTCTGATTGAACACAAACGTCTGCGCCACTAGGGTTTGCACCCCTTGTCATTGTGCCAGGGCTCCAGTAGAGTGGACTTGCTGCTTTGCCGACCGCAACTGCGGGTCACATGTCAACTGCGGGTCGCTTATAAGGTTTTGGAGCCGAGGCGAGTGTATTTCAACGTACGGAACAAGTTAACCCAGATTTTCCGGCAGCTCGCCGCCTAGAGGCCGACTGACACTTCCGATTCGGTTCAGCGACGGTTCAACTGCGATGCATTTGCCTCGAGAGCGAGGAGGTGGCTGATGTTAGCCGAAATCATATTGCGGAATTCCAAACAAGAACCGGTAGCAAGCATGCTGCGTAATGGGCAAACAGGAAAGTGGCATATTTCGACGCTGCCGAATGCGGAGTTCTTCTCGCTGGCGGATGCTCGAAGAGCATGGGACCTCAACTTCGATCATGAAACCGGCCTGCCATTGCGTTTCAAATCCGCCGGGGATTAAGCCCAGATACATGGTGATTCACCGGCAAGGCGCCTAGCCGCCGGCGGCGAAGGGCATTTCCGTGTTCGCAGAGTAACCGGCGCCCCACTGCTGGCGCCAGGAATGCCAGGCAAGCCAGACCGCGGCCTGGATGGCGTGAGCATCGAACGGCGTACTCAAGATGGCGTAGCCGCCACGGAGCAGTACGTCCGTATCGAGCCGTTTGTCAGCCGTACGTGACGCAACGATGACCCGCGGTGGGTGGAACAGACGATTGCACGCCCGCAGAACGTCTCGCCAGTCACCGTCCCAAAGCCATTGTTCACAGATCACGACCGCAAGAGGCTCGGTTTGCAGGACAGATCGAGCGGATTGGTAATCGGCGCCAATGTGCAGGCGCCACCTTTGTTCCGAAAATACTTCCTGTAGGGCCGCTTGATCACTATCAAATGGGCTCACCAGTAAAGCGCTGATGTCATTTCTACTGTTTGCTTGCCCAAGGCTGACTGGGATCGGAATCATTTCACCCACCTCCAGGCCGCTCTGGCCGGGCTCCATTTTCCAAGAACTGGCGCGAACCAGCGATTGCCGTTAGGGAGGATACGAAAAAGCCGAAGTTAAAGTAACTCCAGGTGACAGTCTCTACAATTGGGTAGAACCCTAGGTGTCGAGCGGTTGGTGAGAAACGGCACAGGGGAGCGCGAATCGCAGTAAACGGGCGCCGCGGCAGCTGGCAGTCGGCCATTTGGTACCTCGTACGCGCATCATTTGGGTCAAGCTATTCTTGAATACATGAACCTGGTCATTGCCGCGGGACAAACGGCGTCAATTCCCGGAGACATTTCGCGAAACGTTAAAAATCATTTGCGATTTGGCACGGCGGCGGCGGAGCGTGGAGTTCAGTTGCTCGTCTTTCCGGAACTGTCGCTGACAGGGTACGAACTGGCGATGGCGCCCACTCACGTGGTGCGGCCCGATAGCGCCGAACTGGACCCGCTGCGGCGCCTGGCAGAAGAAGCTCAGATGACCATCGTGGCCGGAGCGCCGTTACGGAACAAGCAGGGCAAACTGAATATCGGCGCGCTGGCCATGCGTCCCGACGGCTCGGTCTCCACACATACCAAAGAGCACGTGCATGAAAGCGAGATGCATGTGTTTACATCCGGGCCGGGTGGGCCAATGCTGTGCATCGCTCGGTCAAGTGTGGCGCTGGCGATCTGTGCGGATGCCAGCCACCCGGAGCACGCGGCTCAAGCAGCAGCGCGCGGGGCGAACATCTATGCGGCGGGAGTCCTTCTGGACGATGAATCGTACACGCGGAAAATAAAACTGCTCGAGAGCTACGCCCGCGAGCACAGGATGGCCGTGCTGATGGCGAACTACAGCGGCCAAAGCGGCGAGTATCGATCGGCGGGAAAGAGCGCGGTGTGGTCGGAAGACGGGCAGGTTGTCGCGGCGAGCGCTGGAGCAGAAGAAGAACTCGTCATAGCAGGGAAAAAGAACGGCGTCTGGGAGGGAAGGGTGGTGGCGCAGGCGTCAGGTGTGAGGGGCTAGGTGTCAGGCGTCAGGTTCCAGGTGCTAGGTGTCAGGTTCCAGGTGCTAGGTGTCAGGGCTCACAGGCTGCTCGACCGCCGCGGACTCGCAATTCATCCGCTAAATTCGTGAAGCCGTTATCAACAGCGGCCCGGTAAGGGGTCTTGCCGTTCTTGCTGCATAGGCTCGGATCGGCGCCGCGTTTGAGCAGGAGCCTGACGACCTCAATTTTTCCGAAAGAGGCGGCGACATAAAGGGCGGTTGCTCCGGAATCCGCGTTCACGTGATTTACCAGAGCGCCGTGATCGATCAGCAGGCCGGCGATTGAGTCGAATCCTTTGAGCGAGGCGTCCTCGAGCGGACTGCTGCCGCTGCGGCTGTAGAGATTCGGGTCGGCGTGATGGTCCAGCAACGCCTGGACTGTCTTGCCAGCGCCGGCAAACGCGGCTGCATCGAGCGCCGTCGCGCCTGATGGCAATTTGGCATCGGCGGGCACACCGTGCGCAACAAGAGCCGCGACCAAAACGGCGCGGTCCTGCTGGATGGCGGATTCCATAGCCTTTTCCAAACGCCCTGAGACAAGCTGGGCAGGCTCCGCTTCGAGCAGCAACAAGGCGGAGTCCTCTTTTCCCATACGGACAGCGTTCTCGATAGGGCTATAACCGCGCCTGTCGGGGATGGAAAGATCGGGATGGAATCGAAGCAGATACTGAACGATGCACCTGTTGCCCATGAATGCCGCTTCGTTGATGGGCGTGGCGCCGGTTTTTGTATCCGGTTCATTGAGGCGAGCGCCATGGGCCAGAAGAAGGGCGGTGGAGTCGAGAACACCGTGCCAGACGGCATAGTCCAAGGGACTGGCTCCTTCGCGATCGCGCACATTCGGATCGGCGCCGTGGTCCATCAGCAGCCGGATTGCGTCCAGGTGACCGTTGCCTCTTACGGCCATATGCAAAGCAGTGTCCCCCAATGATCCCTTTGCATTGACGTCTGCTCCTGCGGCGATCAGTTTCGAAACGATTTGCGGATTATTCAACTCGACCGCGAGTTGCAGTGGCGTTGCCTCGAACGGCCCGGTGCCTAGCAGGAGGTTTGGATCGGCATGCCGGTCAAGCAGCAGGCCGACGGTCCCGGCGCTGCCGGATTGCAGCGCAAACCAGAGCGGCGTGTATCCGTGCACAGGCAGGTTGGGGTTAAGACCCGAGGAAAGCAGAGTCTCGATAGCGTCTATATTGCCGGCGTGGACGGCTCGAACGAACGCGTCTCCGGCAGTGTTCCTCTCTGCGTAAAGATATGCCGCCGAGAGAATCAACAGCGCAAGGGCGAATTTCATGCTTTTTGACCTCGCCATGAGTGGCAGGATAACACCGTGTCTGGGGGTTTAAGGTTATGCTGAGTAAGTGCTGCGCAGGATCTTGAAGTGGGCATTGATCGTGTTCATCCTGATCCAGTTCATTCCATACGGACACAATCACACAAATCCTCCAGTGACGGCCGAGCCCAAATGGGACTCACCCGGAACCAGGGAACTGTTCCACCGCGCCTGCTTCGATTGCCATAGCAATCAGACGGTATGGCTGTGGTATTCGTACGTGGCGCCGGTTTCATGGCTGGTCCGGAACGACGTCGACGGCGGGCGCGGTCATATGAATCTCAGCGAGTGGAACCGCCCGCAAAGGCATGCCGACCATGTTGCCGAGCAGGTCAAGCAAGGTGAAATGCCGCTCTGGTACTACCTGCCGCTGCATCCGGCGGCCCGGCTGAGCGCCGCAGAAAAGCAGGCATTAATCGAAGGGGCTGAAAAGACGCTGGGGCCGCAGGGATCGGACCACGACGAGCATAACGAACATTAGAGAATACCGGAATCCTTCGAAGCCCGTCTAACATCTGGTAACCTGAACCTTTGCATGGAGTGTACCTGCGTCCGACATACAGAGTTGCCGCACTCGACCAAGCTGTTTACGGACCTGATATACCATTTTGAGCGGGTTCGCACATTTTACCCCTACGCGCCTTACAGCCCGGATTCCTACAAGGACGCGGCGAAACAAGTCAACTTGAGCCCGGAACGCCGGGCCGCGTTGGTTTTTGCACTCAAAGAGCAGAACGGGCCGAGCGCGACGCTTGATCTGCTGGCACAGCCCGGCACGGTGGCGGTAGTTACCGGGCAGCAGGTGGGGCTGTTTTCCGGGCCTGCGTACACAATTTACAAGGCGTTGACGGCCGCGCGGCTGGCGAAGGAGCTGAGCGCGAAGGGAATTCCGGCGGTCCCGATATTCTGGCTGGCGACAGAAGATCACGACTTTGCGGAAGTCAATCACACATGGATCTTCAACGCCAAGCACCAGCCGGTGAAGCTGGAGATCAACGGGTCGGCTGGGGCGAACCAGCCGGTGGGCCAGATCCGCATGAACGCGCCGCCAGTCGACGCGCTGCGGGACGCGATTCGGGATTTCCCGTACGGAGCGGAAGCAGCAGACGCGATCGGCCGCGCATACGTTCCGGGGCGCACCATGGGAGAGGCCTTTGGCGCGCTGCTGCGCGATTTACTCGGCGAACACGAAGTGCTGCAGATCGATCCAATGGCGCCGGCAATCCGGGAGCTGGCCGCGCCGACGATTCGTGCAGCGCTGGCTCAGGCGCCGGAGCTGAAGCGGCTGGTGCTGGAGCGAAATCGCGAGCTGATTCAGGCTGGGTATCATGCGCAGGTGCACGTGGAAGACGAATCGTCGTTCTTCTTTCTGCTGGAGAACGGCCGCCGCGTTCCGCTGCGGAGGAAGAACGGGGACTATATAACCCCCACCGGTCGTTATTCGCCGGAGCAGCTTGCCGAGCGCGCAGCGCAGATTTCGCCGAACGCGCTGTTGCGCCCGGTGGTGCAGGATTCGATTTTGCCGACGGTGGCGTACATCGGCGGGCCGGCGGAGCTGGCGTATCTGGCGCAGGCGGCGGTGCTTTACCGGGCGCTGGTGGGACGGATGCCGGTGGCGGTGAACCGCAGCGGCTTTACGGTGCTGGACCAGCGCAGCCGGAAATTGATGGACCGCTACCGGCTTTGTCTGAACGATTTCTTTCACGGCGAAGAGGCACTTCGCGAGCGGCTGGCGCGGTCGCTCGTTCCGGAGCAACTGGCCGGCGCGCTGGAGCACACCAGGCAAGCTACCGGTCAGGCAGTCGAAGGGCTGGAGGGGCAATTGGCAGGCTTCGATCCGACTCTTGATCGGGCGTTGCGGACGAGCTACCGAAAGATCGCGTATCAGTTTTCGAAAATCGAGCGCAAAGTCGCGCGCGAAATGCTGGTACGCGATCAGAGAGCGGGAGCGGACGCGGATTATCTGGCGGGCCTGATTTATCCGCATAAGCATTTGCAGGAGCGGCTATATTCCGTTGTGCCGTTCCTGGCGAAGCATGGGTTTGGTTTGATAGGCGAGCTTTGGGACAATATCCACCTGGAGTGCCCGGATCATCAACTCCTCGTCGCCTGATTCCTGATGCGAACAAATCTTGTTAAGCAAAACTTGCGGGCGGGAAAGCTGCAGCTTGGCACGGGATTCGGCCAGTTTCGTTCGCCGGAAATTCCTAAAATGCTGGCGGCCGCGGGTTTCGTGTGGGCGTTTCTCGACACCGAGCACGGCGGTTTTGATCTCGAGACCGTGCAGGACATCTGCCGGGTTGCGGTGATGGCGGGGTTGTGCCCGATCGTGCGCGTGGGCGATCTGCAGTATACGCTGGTCGCGCGGGCGCTCGATTGCGGGGCCCAGGGGATCATCTTTCCGCGTGTGGAATCGCCGGAACTGCTGGAACGCGCGGTGAGCTGGACCAAATTTCCGCCGGTTGGAGTGCGCGGCTACGGGCTAAGCGCAATCCAGGCGGATTACGAACGCGCGAGCTTCAGCCAGATCATCGAGCATATGAACGCGAACACCATGGTCGTGTTTCAGATCGAAACCCGGCGGGCGCTCGAGGCGCGCGACGAGCTGCTGTCGGTCGCGGGAATCGACGCTGTCATGGTAGGCCCGGCGGATCTGTCTATTTCGCTGGGTGTGCCGGGCGAATTCCAGCATCCGAGAATGGTGGAGGCGATGGAAGCCATCCGCGACAGTTGCCGCAAGCGCAATATCGCACCGGGGACGCAAACCAGAACGCCCGAGCTGGCGAAATTCTGGAAGCAGCGCGGCATGCTGTTTCTGGGGTGCAGCAACGATAGCGGCATGCTCTACGAGCGGGCAGTGGCGCTGGTTTCGGAAATCGGCCGCGATTGATGGGGGAGGAGAGGGGCGCGGACCTCGCGGACACGCACCCCAGCCGAGAGAAACAGCTATTCACTTCTCAACATCAAGCCCGCTACCAGCAGCGAAAGCGCGATCACCAGAAAAGTCACCGGCTCCGGCGCGTGCCCAGCGAGGAGGAAGCAGCAGACCGTGTTCATGGTTCGAGAATACCAAGGGCAGCATTGCCTGCCCATGGGTTCTATGGTGTAATCGGTAACAGGCGCCGCTCTCCATACCTGTAGTACCTCTGTACCAGAACGCCGGTGCGGAAGATGCGCTCCCTGACCGCTGATGACAACGCGAATCGGCGAGCCGGAAGCACCGGTCGAGGAAAGCCTCCTGCGGCATCCGAATGTCCCTTATGTCGCTCCCTTCGCGACATTTCTGGCTTTTCTGGCGGTGGTGCATTATCTGCCCTTCCGGACGGAAACAGTTTTTGCCCTGGGATTCGTCATCGTGCTCGCCATGCTGGTATGGCTTTCGCGTGATGTAATTTCATTCCGGTTATCCAGTTTTTTGGGCAGCGCCGCCTTAGGGCTGCTGGTGTTCGTCATCTGGGTAGCGCCGGACCTGTTATGGCCCGCTTATCGTACAAGCTGGCTCTTCAACAACGCGCTGGTGGGGGCGCCCAAGAGCTCGCACAACCTTGCCGTGAAGGCCAATCTGATGTTCATCGTATTTCGCGTGCTAGCCAGCGTAGTGAATGTTCCAATTCTGGAGGAGTTGTTCTGGCGGGGCTGGCTGATGCGATGGTTAATCGCCAAGCAATTTTGGAAGGTGCCTTTAGGCACGTATGTACCGCAAGCCTTTTGGACAGTGGCGATTCTATTCGCGTCCGAGCACGGTTCGTATTGGGACGTAGGATTAGCCGCCGGCGTGCTCTATAACTGGTGGATGGTGCGCACCAGGAGCCTCGGGGATTGTATTCTGGCACACGCTGTCACCAATGCCTGCCTCGCGGTGTACGTGCTGACGCGCGATCAGTGGCAGTACTGGCTGTAACTGTCTGGATTTTCGTAGCGCCCGGGTTAAACCAATTCAAGCTTTAATGCGTCCTTAATAAAGACAGGACCATTTCCTTCTCCTGTCCGAGCACCGAGCCGCGGAGTTTTGTCGGGGCCCCGCGGCCGCGGCGCTTAGGCGCTCCACCCCGGTGCTCTCCAGACCTGCACCAGAGGCTATTTGGCTGTGATCTTCAGATTGGAAAAGTAGCCCTCGGTGCCGGGTCCGACCCACAACGCCACTCCTCCTTCCGGACGATCGAGCTTGAGATCGTTGACCACCAGGCAGGGCTGCTCCGCTCCGTTCACATAGAGCCGCGCTTTGCGGCCCTCGACCTCGATCTTGTACTTGGTCCAGACACCGGGCTGCAAATCGGCGTACGACTCATATTTTTCGGGAGATTCCCGCCGGAAGCGAGCGTAGTCGAAATCGGGATACGAGCTGTATTGCGTGGAATGGTTTCGCCTGACCTGATCGTCGGCTCGGCCGTTCGTGGGTCTCAGATAAATGTACTCATAGCGTCCGTCGCTCTGGACGCGGAATGCGATCCCAATGAAGCCGCGAGCGCCGGTAAACGCTCCGGCGGCGGGCTGTCCGGCCAAATCCACTTCGATCGCGCCGTCGCGAAAAGAGACGTCCTTGAGTAAGGCATATGACGTGGCATTTGGCGCATCGGGCGCGGCGATCACGCGAACAGCGCTTCGCCCTTTGAAGTTGGTTTCAGTGACCGATACGTTTTTTCCAACGAGCCGATCGGCAGTTTGAGCGGCAAGGGAAGCCGCAAGCAGTGCAAAGAGAGAGGTGCGCGTCGAAGTCATCACGAAAGGCCTACTCATAAGGAATTCTCGATGCCAGCGGGGCTGCTCGGCTTGCTCACGGTTATCGCAGCATTCAGGCGCGTTCCAATAGCCTCGAACTCGGGTGTCGGACCTTTCCAATACAGGTCGTCGACCGCGCCGAATAACGGTATGTCGGTCTTCAGCGTCGCCAGCGTGCGAAACAGATGCGCCAGCTCACGTTCCCGCGCCAACGTGCCGGCCAGAACGCCGGCGTTGAAGGCGTTTACGTGCCAGTCGTGCCAGTCGTCAGGAATCGACTCGATATGGAGGTACTTGGCGAGAACGGCAGCGGTGGATTTTGCACCCCACCCGGGAAGCCCCGGAAAGCCATCCGCCGCGTCGCCCACCAGCGCCAGGTAATCGGGTATGGACTCCGGCAAAACGCCGAACTTCGCCACCACCCCGGCTTCGTCGCGGATCGCCCGCGTGCGACGGTTCAACTGCACCACCCGCGTTCCCGTCACACACTGCGCGAGATCTTTGTCGGGCGTGCAGATGATCACTCGCTCGACACGGCTGTCGCGCGCCGCTATCGCCGCGGCCGACGCCAGCGCATCATCCGCTTCGAATTCGATCATGGGCCACACCGCGACGCCCATCGCCGTGAGCGCATCTTCGAGCAACTGGAACTGGCTGAGAAGCTCCGGCTCGACGCCTTCGCCCGTCTTATAGCCGGGCCACAGCGCGTTGCGAAAGGATTCGATCACATGGTCCGTCGCTACCCCGATATGCTTCGCGCCTTCCTGGATCATTCCGAGAACCGAGGCGATTACGCCGCGCACCGCCGCAACCTCTCGGCCGTCCGCATCCCGCGCGGAGGGCAGTGCATAGTAGTGGCGGAATAGTTCGTAGGTTCCGTCAATCAGATAAACATCCATGGCGATTTCAAAACGGCGGCGGCGCGCCCGGGAGCACCGAAGGCGGGCCGAACAACGCGACGTCCGTCAGCAACTTGACTGCACGCCCGATCGCTTCCTCGGCGTCCATCAGCGGATCTTCGTGCTCGATTGACAGCACTCCGTCGTAACCCACGGATCGCAGCGCGGAAACAAAATCCGCCCAAAACTGCGCGCCGTGTCCATAGCCCAGCGTACGATAGGCCCACACGAGATCGCGCACCGGCTTGCCCGGCTGTAAATCGAGCGCACCTTGAACAGCGAGATTGTACGGATCGACGCGCGCGTCTTTGGCGTGCACGTAACCGATTGCGCCGCCCAGCGACCGGATCACCGCCAGCGGATCCATCCCCTGGAAAAAGAAATGGCTGGGATCCAGGTTGGCAGCGATCATGGGGCTGACCGCCGCGCGCAGCCGGTTAAACGACGAAACGTTATAAACGCACATGCCCGGATGCAGCTCGAAGCATAGATATCGGACGCCTTCGGCCTTCGCCAGCCCGGCCATTTCGCTCCAGAACGGAATCACGCGCTCGCGCCACTGCCATTCGAGCAGCTCGAGAAAATCTTCCGGCCAAGAAGCCACAATCCAGTTCGGGTAACGGCCGCCGTCCGGAGCTCCCGGGCAGCCGCTCATGCACACCACGCGCTCTGCGCCGAGCATCCCCGCCAGGCGCAGCGTCTTTCGCGTGATTTCCGTAGCGCGCCGGGCCACGTCGGGATTGGGATGGAGAGGGTTGCCGCTCGCATTCAGCGCCGCAAGCGCGAGCTGGCGGGAACGGAGAGCTTCCAGAAATTCCTTGCGCGCTCCCGCATTCTCGATCAGCCGGTCCAGATCGCAATGCGGCGCAGGGGAGAAATTTCCTGTTCCGATCTCGACCGCCTGAACACCGAGCGCCGCTGCTTTCTCTAATGCGTCGCAGAACGGCAGGTGCATCAAGCCATCGGTAAAAAGTCCGATCTTCATGGAAGGGCTGAGCAGTCTAGGCTTCGATTTCCAAAATCTCCAGCGTGTTGCGCTCGAACATCTCTTCCATCTTCACCATGTCCAGCCGGGGCAGGGAAGTGCCCTCCAGCATGCAGTTCAATTGGCGCATGCCTTCCAGGCTGGCGTCCACGGTGGTGAACGGATAATCGCTGCCGAACAGAATCTTGTCCCAGACGCCGTATTCCTGCACCAGCATCAGCGAGTGGTAAAGCTGGAACGGCCGGTAATGCAGCGCCGAGCAATCCGCATAGACATTCGGATGCTTCCGGATCGTCACCACGCACTCACCTTCGTACGGATGCGAAATATGGGCCATGATGATTTTTACGTTCGGAAACCGGATCGCAACATCGTCGAGGTGCCGTGGAATCGTGCAATCCAGCGGCGCTTGCGCCACAAATGTCGTTCCGGTGTGCAGCAGCACCGGCAGATGATGGCGCGTGGCGTACTCCCACAGGTAATCGATCTTCCGGTCGTTGGGATAAAATCCTGCGTACATCGAGAGCAACTTGATTCCCTTGAGCTTCAGATCCTGGTGGCCCTGGTGCAGTTCGTCCTGCCAGCCCGGCTGCGTCGGATCGACGGATAAAAAACCGACGAGCTTGTCTTTGTGCTCCGCGACGTAAGCAGCTATTTCCTGATCGGGCACCCAGAGTCCGGCAAGTTTCGCTTTGCCTCCGAACACGATCGTCTTGTCGCACTGTCCGGCTTGGGCATGGTACTCTTCCCAGCGCACGGTCAGGTCAATCTCATGGCCCGCTCTCGCGCGGCCCGCCTGCGCAACGAAGTCTTTCGAAAAATGTTCCGGATACCGAAATAAATGGCTGTGAACGTCAACTAACATTTTTCCTCTCAGGCATTCGATTTTACCGCCGAAACGGGAACCCGCCTGTTACACTGATCGTTCGCATTCCCACCGCAATCATTGAGGTAAGCCATGGCAGCACGAAAACTGGACGGCCGCATTGCCCTGATCACCGGAGCCAGTCGCGGCATCGGGCGGGCGATTGCGCGCGGCTTCGCAATCGAGGGTGCCGCCGTCGCCGTCACTGCGCGCACGATGACCGATTTGGAATCGCTCGCCGCCGAGATCAGAAACGCAGGCGGCCGCGCGATTGCAATTCCTGCGGATTTGAGCGATGCCTCGGTACCGGCCCGCGTTGTCCGGCAGGTGATCGAACATTTTGGCGGCATCGACATTCTGGTCAACAACGCCGGAATCGGCAGCAGTTCCCGGCCCATGCCGGTCGCTGAGTTTGACAACTCGTTCTGGAATCTCACGCTGGCCCTCAATCTCACTGCACCCTACCTGTTCACCAAAGCCGTGCTCCCTGTGCTGCTGGCGAAAAAATCCGGGCGCATCATCAACATCGCCTCGATCAACGGCAAGACCGGCTCCTTTCACGGCGCGGCTTACTCGGCATCCAAACACGGCGTGCTAGGCCTGACGCGCAGCGTGGCGCTCGAAGTCGCGCGCGATGGAATTACCGTGAATGCCATCTGTCCCGGCCCGGTCCACACCGAGATGAACGACCGCCGCATCGAATATGATGCCCAACGGCTCGGCACGACTTTCTCGGAACTCGAGTCGCGCCTGACGCCCATCGGCCGCCGGCTCGAACCGGATGAGATCGTGCCGATAGCCATTCTGCTCGCTTCCGACGAGTCCGCCGCCATCACCGGCCAGGCCTTCAACGTGTGCGGCGGCGTTGCGACCTGAGCATGCCGCGCGCCGGCTTCACCGCCCCTTCTCGAGCGCCAGGAATTGAATACCGTAGCTTCCCAAATCGACCTCGACCCGCATATCGCCCTGTTTTAGCTGCCGCGACGGAATCGGCCGCAGCCGCGCGTTCTCGTCGTCACTTGGCGCCGCGGCATCGAGTACGACTTGGCGCAGCGTGAGATCTGTCGGCGCTCCGTCAACCGTCAGGTCAACCCGCGCCGGCGCCGTCGAATAATTCCAAAGCAGCACGTTATAAACCAGCAGTTTCGGATCCCACGTTGCAAAGCCGTGCACCGCGGCATCACCCGTATCCAGCCGCAGCTTCTCGCCCGTCAGCCGCGCCAGCAGTTTGAACGCATAGTACGACGGCCGCACGCGGTTTTGAAAATCGAACAGCCCGTCCCATTGCGAGCTGCGGTTCCACCACCGCGCCATCAAACCCGCTCCCACCGGCGACATGAATTTCGCGAAGCGATCGCGGTCCACGTGGTAATCGCGAATATGGTAGTAGCACGAGTAATCCAGCCCGCCGGCCTTCATCTGGTACGCCACTTCCGTCAGATAACACGGCTGAAACTGCGGATCGGTCGGCGGATCGCGCAGCGCCATGTTCCATTCGTTGAGAATCGTCTCGGGATGAAGCGATGGATGTTTGGCGATCAGCGCTTTCACGCGATCGATGGTCTCGCGCACTTTCGCCGGGTCGCTGTTGTAGATGTGCCACGAAACAAAATCGAGCGGGGCTTTGCCGGAGTCGCAAAACGAGAGCAGCGCCGGCAGAATCGGCGAAGCCCAGTAAGCCAGCGCCGGCCCGCCCACGCGCGCATCCGGATCGGCGCGGCGCACAGCCTTCACCGTATGCTCGTAATAGCGCGTGTAATTTTCCGGCGTAAACAGGTACGGGCAGCCGCCGTTTTCGCCGATATCGGGCTCGTTCGAAACCTCCCAATAGCGGATGCGCGAGCCGCGCTCCTTGTAGTGGCGCACGAGCTGGTAGATCAGCTCGTCCCACTGCTCATAGCTCGTCGGCTCCACGATTCGCTCGTCGATTTTCGGATACAGCACCTTCGGCTTGAAGTCGATGTTCATCAGCGGCGTCGCCCCGGTCTTCAAAATGAGATCGACGGACTCATCGAGCTTCTGGAAATGATACTGGCCCGGCTCGGGCAGCAGATCGAAATATTCTTGAACGAACAGCCGGATGATGCTCGGATGCAGGTCCCGAATTTCCGCCGCCCGGTCCGCCCACATCGGCTCTTCGGAGAGTCCACCTTGCCCCAGCGCGAAGTGATCGATGTCCAGCGGCCCCGCGGTGTCGGCAAGATTCAGCTTCACCGCAATCGTCCGGCTTTGCGCGTTCGCAAATCCGCTTAGCGCTGCCAGCAGCACGAATGCGAGCGTCGATTGAGAGATGTATCGATGCGTCATGATTCCGTCAACCTCCGTTTTGAACAGTCCGGTCCTTCGAGTCTCCATTGTTGAATCGCAGCTTTTAGATGGTCAAGGAATTTTTCGCCCGCGTCCAGCATATTGGAAGGGACTTGATGGGTCCGCCGGAGGCGCTCCGGAATCAGCGCAGCCGCTCGTTCGAGTAGTTGAAGTCGCGCTCCGGAGGCACCGGCTGCTCGCGGAAAAGCCGACAAAACTCGATCAGGTTGCCAATGGAGCACTCGGCGAACTCTTTGCCCTTCTCGGCCGATGCGAGCTTCGGATCGCCTTCCACGCCGCTCTCCGAAATGCGGCTCCAGCGGTTGACCATATGGACCGGTCCCGAGCCGAACAAATCGTCATAGATAAACTGGTTCACCCGCGACGGCGCTTCCCGCGGCGTCATCCGGTCCATCTCGACAAATTCCGGCTTGAGATACATGTAGAGCGACGTCTCGAACTCGCAGGCGTGCGCCATGCCGCCGGGAAACTCCGATTCCCGCAGCCGCTCGACCGCTTCCTTCGCCAGCGCCCAGTGGGCCACCGCTCCGGCCAGCGCGCGCGTCGTGTTGTTGATCCGCCGCGCCGCCAGATTACACAGCATCTGGTTGCTTCCATGCCCGTTCACAAACACCATACGGTCAAATCCCTGCCGCACGAACGAATGCGCGACGTCGTAACAAAAGTCGATGAACACGTACTCGCGGACTGTGATCGTGCCCGGAAAACCCATGTTGTGCTCGTTGAACCCGTAATGAATCATGGGCGCGGTTAGAATTTTCCCGTCCGAACGCCGCGCGGCTTCCTCGGTCACGTGCTCTACCAGCACGTTGTCCACATCCACCGGCAGATGGTAGCCGTGCTGTTCGATGGCCGCCACCGGGATCACGATCACTGCGCCCTGCTCAGCGCGCTCGCGGGCCTCCGGCCACGTCAGTGTGCGATAGAGATGTTTGATCAATCGGATTTCGTCCCTCCGGTTTCAGACTAGCGGTATTATCGGCCGCGCTCACGAGCGTGTCAATTGGACGTCGCGCGGCCGGCGCAAGATTCGGCGAAGCGCTAAGGCGCGACCACCGACACCGGCGCGATCTCCAATCCAGCGTGGCCGCCGCGCGCTTCCACCAGCCGGTTCATCTCACCCCAGATTTTCAGAATCTCCGCCGGCGCGGCGTCCGGAGTCCGCGCGTCACGCCAGGTGAAGATGTCGATGAAATAGGCCCGCTCCCCTTCGCTTCCTCGGATCGTCACGTGCGGCGCCTCGCGCACCAGTTTGAGCTCCCGCGCCGTCGTCCAGTGGCGCGCAATGACGTGCGCCAGTTCCGTCTCCGCCCCCGATTTCGCACGGAACGTAATCATCACCGTCTCCGGCTGCTCGGCCGCCTGCTGCGCGGTCGAAAACACGGCGAAGCAACTTACTACGGCCGCGTATTTTACAAATCGTTCGATGCGACTCATCTCCCCTCCTCTACTGCGCCGGCGCCGGATTGCTGAATCCCGTCACCGACTCGATTCTTCCATCGGGCCGGAGCTCGAAAACGCTCGTCCCGGACATCCGCTCCTTTCCGTCGCTGCCCGTTGCAATCCAATCGGCCAGCACCATTCCCTGGCAGTGCCGCACCGCGCTCTTCCGTTCCAGGCGAATCCCCGGCATGAATCGCAGCGCCGCGCCGCTATGGGCCGTCAGGTCCGCGATCCCCTCGAGCAAACTGAACCGGTCACGGAACGAAACTTCAGGAATCGCGATTTTGGTGAATGCCGCCTCGCGCGCGCCGGCGTCCGCGATAGCCCACGCGCCAAACCAGGCATCCACCGCGGTCGCGGCATCCGCGTGCACTTCATTTGCGACCACGTTGCTGAACAGAGCGAGCTGAAACCGCCAGCCCTGCACGTGTTCGTCGCGCACACCGGCTTCGGCGAATTCATGTAACAGATGAAGCCGCGTTCCGGCTTCGTCGCGCTCGAGACGGATCGTCACTCGCGAACTTCCCGGCGGAATCGGCTTCCCCGTCGCAAACCCGTACGTAAACACGATGCGCTCGGGCTCGCTCGCATCAATCACCTCGCCCAAGGTCTCCACGCCGTTCGCATGCCGGATGTACACCTTTCCGCCCGGCCTCGCGTCAATCGTGGATCCCGCGCCCCACCAGCTGGCCCACCGCGCGCTATCGGTGAAATATCGGAAGACCGCTTCCGGCGCTGCTCGAATTACAACCGTCCGCTCCAAACGATATGGCAATTCCTGCATAGCTCCTCACTTTTTCCGCTTGCTGCCGCGCCGGCGTGGCTTGGGACCACGGCGCGTCTCTTCCAGCTCAGCGTTTAATTTCAGCTTCCACAATGCGTCATCCCACATGCTCTCCAGAATTTTCGCCACCGGCCCAAGCGCCTCACGCCGCGCCCGATAGAAACGATTGCGGTGATCCGCGCGCGCTTCCACCAGACCCGCTTCCGCCAGCGTACGTAACTGCAACGAGACCGCGCCGAACGTCACATCCGGCATCGCCCGATGAATCTCGCCCGCCGTCTGCTCCCGGTCCCAGACCAGCCGCAGAATTTCCCTCCGGCGCGGCGACGCGATCGCATCCAGCACTGCAGGGCTCATTCCAAAATAGTTTAGTTGTAACTAAAATGTTTGTCAAGCGCCGCGAGCGACTTTTTTTGCGGTCCGCTTTTCCCGCCCCCGTCGGGTATCCTGAAGCGAGCCGTGCGCGCCCTCTCAACTTCCGGCCGGATTCTCATTCTGCTCTCCCTCGTCCTGAGCGCCGCTTATCTCGCGACTCTTTCCGACCACCACTGGCTCGTCAAAGCTTTGTCCATCGCTACGCTCGCACTCGTCCCCTGGATTCCGCCTTTCCCGGAAGCGCCCGCGAACCCCGCACTGCTCTCCGCCGCCCTCGCAGCGTCCTCCCTCGGCGATGCTCTGCTCGACCTCGCTCCCGAGCGTTTCTTCGTGCCTGGCCTCAGCGCGTTTCTCGCCGCGCACCTGATCTATACCGCTTTGTTTCTGCGGAACCGTGCTTCGCTCATCGGGCCGGCTCGCCGCCTCGCGATAGCGGCCGTCCTCGTCTATGCTTTGCTGTATTCCTGGTGGCTCGCGCCGGACCTCGGCCCGCTCAAGATTCCCGTGATTCTCTACATCGCCGCCATCACCGCGATGATTCTCTCCGCCCTCGCGAGCTTCTTCGGTGCGCGGGTCGCCGCAGGTGCGCTTCTGTTCCTCGTGTCGGATTCTTTGCTTGCCGCCGCAAAATTCAAAGGTCCGTTCGCCGGCCGCGATTATTTGGTCTGGTTGACTTACTTCGCCGCGCAATTTCTCATCGCGACGGGCGTAGTCCGCGCCCTGCGAAAAGAACCGCTGGCGGCTGCGTCGTAAAACGCGAGGCCTATGCGTTCAGAAAGTCGAGCGTCTTCCCGTTATTCCCTATCTTCACCGGCCGCCCGATGTTGCTGATGTATTCCTTATCCGGATTGATGCCCAGCTTGCGATAGAGCGTCGCCACCAGGTCCGCTACCTGCACCGGATGGTCTTTGACGAACCCGCCCTTCTCGTCCGTCGCGCCATAGACACGGCCCCCCGCGATTCCACCGCCCGCGATCGTCAGCGAGAAAGCCGCCGGCCAGTGGTCGCGCCCGCCGCCCGCGTTGATCTCCGGAGTACGCCCGAATTCTCCGGTCACGATCACGACGGTCGAATCCAGCATCCCGCGCTGGTGCAAGTCTTCTAACAGCGCCGAGTACGCGCGGTCCAGTTCCGGCAAAAATACATTCTGCAACAGCGGAAAAATGTTCTTGTGATGGTCGAACGCATTGAACCCGCGCGATATCGTCACGAACCGCACGCCCGCTTCCACCAGCCGCCGCGCCAGCAGCGACCCTTGCCCCAATGACGTCCGCCCGTACCGGTCGCGCACGCTCTCCGGCTCGTTTTCGATCTGGAACGCTTTCTTCGCCTGCGCCGAATGCATCAGTGTGAACGCCGTCTGGTAATACGCATCCATGCTTTCGCTGATCCCCGTTGTATCCAGCCGCCGGAATTCATCGTCCACCGTAGCCAGCAGCGACCGCCTCCGGTCCATGCGCGACCAGTCCACTCCCATCGGCAGATCCAGATCCCGCACCTTGTAGCCGTCGGCGTTGGGATTCCCCGCGTTGAACGGGTTGAATTTCGTGCTCAGAAATCCCGACTTCTCCCAGCTTCCCGTCGTCGCCGGAATCGAAACTGCCGGCGGCAGATCCGTGCGCGGTCCCAGCTCTTTCGCAATCACCGTCTGCATCGCTGGAAACTGAATGGTTCCCAGCGGCTCGTGCCCGCTGCAAATCAGCGCCAGCGCCGATTCGTGCGAAATCTGCTTGTGCGTCATCGAGCGGATAATGCAGAACTTGTCCGCCTGCTTCGCCGTCAGCGGCAGGTGCTCGGAAATTTGGATGCCCGAAACGTTCGTCGCGATGGGCTTAAACTGGCTGCGGAATTTTGAATCCGCATCGGGCTTCGGATCCCAACTGTCCATCTGGCTGATGCCGCCGCTGAGCAGCAGATGAATCACCGCAATGTCTCGCTTCGCCGGCGCCGGCGCCTGCGCGCGCAGCCGCAGAACATCGCCGTATCCGATGAAGCCGAACAGCCCCAGCGATCCGATTCTCAAAAATGCGCGGCGATCGAAATCCGTGTACATATGGGCCTCAATGATTGAAGATGAACGCCTTCGAATTGAAAATACTCCACAGCACGTCCTCAAACGCCTGCCGCCGGACGTTTTCACCACCGCCGCGGTGCGCGTCCATCGCCACCTGCGCGAGTTCATGCTCGTTCGGCGGATGCACCAGCGTCGCCATGAAAAGCCGCCGCGTAATTTCCGTATCGTCGAGCGACGTGTCCGCCAGCCACTGATCGAGCCTTCCGCCCTTCGCCGTGATCTGATTCTGAATCGTCTGCCCGCTGATCAGGTGCATGGCCTGCGCCACGTCCGGCGAATTATCGCGCTCGCAGATCACCTCCCGCGCCCTCGGCCGGCCGAATGTCTGCAAAAAATACGTAGGCGCGCCCTGCGGAATGGTCATGGCGCGTGTTCCCGGCATGTAACCCGGAAATTTTTCGGAAACGCCCGTGACCTCGCTCATGGCGTCGATCAATTCCTCCGCCAGCAAGCGCCGCGGATAATAATGCGAGTAATTCAGGGCATCGGCCTTGTTGGTTTCGTTCGGCGCGCTCGATAACTGATACGCCCGCGAATTCAAAATCAGCCGGATGGTGTGCTTGAGCCGGTATCCGTTTGCGACGAAATCCTTCGCCAGCGCATCCAGCAGCGCTTCATTGGTCGGCGGATTGGTCACCCGGAAATCGTCCGGCGGCTCCACGATCCCCCGGCCCATGTAATGCTTGAACACGCGGTTTACAATGTTCCGCGCAAACCACGGATTCGCCGGCGACGTGATCCAGTGCGCCAGCTTCACGCGAATGTCTTCGTCCAGGCCCTCGGTTTCATTCGGGCCGTCCAGATATTTGGCTTCCACGCGCTGCTTCGTCTTCGGGCTGATCACTTCACCCGCCGGCTTCAGCGTGACTTCGCTTTCATCGTTTTCGTACGTATCCTTAATGCCCATGCGCCCGAAAAACGCCGCGAAGCCCCAGAAATCTTCCTGCGTCCATTTCTCCCACGGATGGTTGTGGCAGCGCGCGCACTCGATCCGCACGCCCAAAAAAACCTGGCTCACATTGGTCGCGATATTTTCGGGCTCCGAAAATTCCGTGATGTAGTAAAAATTCGAAGTCGGATTGAAATACAGATTGCCCGAAGCCGTGATCAACTCGGTCGCGAACTGATTGTACGGTTTGTCCTCGAGCATGGCCTTGCGCAGCCAGTTGTACATGATGCGGCCGCCCTTCGACCGCTGGTCGAGCAGCCCCACGCGAAACAGATCGCTGAAACGCGTGGCCCACACCTCCGCAAATTCCGGCCGCGCCATCAGCTCGTCTATCAGTTTGGCGCGTTTATCCGGATCTTTCGAATTCAGAAAGCGCGTGCTCTCCTCGAGCGTCGGTAGCAGCCCGATCGTGTCCAGATAAACCCGCCGCACGAATTCGTTGTCCGAGCTGAGCGCCGAGGGAACGATATTCACGCGCTTCATCTTCGCGAAAACCAGATCGTCGATAAAATTGTTCCGCGGAACTTCCGGATAATTCTTCATCGGCGGGGTCTCGATCACGGCGATCCGCGCGGCCACGGCTTTCCCCAGCGTCCGCACCATGATGGCCGTTTCGCCCGCGCGCTTGGCCGAAATTTCTCCATTGGGGCCGACGTCCACCACCGATTCGTCATTGGCCGTGTACTGGACCTTGTGCGTCAGATCTTCGCCCGAGCCATCCGTGTAGGTGCCCGACACTGCAAGCTGCTGCTTCGAGCCCAGCCCGATGAGCGTCACTTCTTCCGGCTGCACACGGATGATCTTCAGCCGCGGCGAGCCTGCACTGTCGTATGTCGCACCTTCTTTGATCCAGTTCAGAATCGCTTCATACTCGAGCGACCCCGCTTTGAAGCGCTCGCCCCCGCCGTGCGGAATGCTGAACGTCGGCTTCATCAGGATCAGGCTCTTCGCTGGATCGGTGCGATTGATCCGCCGCCCGTCCTGCGCTTTGGTGATCGCGTTGTAATCCAGATCCGGCTCGTAACCGAATAGCGACAGCTTGAATCCCGCCTGCCCGCGAATCGATCCGTGGCAGTTCGAATTCGCGCATCCCGACTTGGTAAAAATCGGAACAATGTCTTTGACGAAACTCAACTTTGGTTTTTCACCGGTCCCCGCCGCAGCCGGCGCCACGGCAACTGCCAGCACGAGGATCACATTCCGCATCGTCACTGCTCATCCTCCCCGGTTTTTTCTTTCAACTCAATCGGTGGCGACACCGACGTTCCGGCGCGCAGCTTGAACCATCCCGCCTTGAATTTTTCTCCCGCCACCAGCTTCAGCTCGGCGTTCGGCTTGCCCGGCGGCACTTCGTTGTTTTCAAACTTCACGCCTTCGATGGGCTTTACCGGTTCAATCTTCAGCGTCGACTTCCCGTCGTCATACCGCCGCACCAGAAATTGCAGCCGCGCGACTTTGCCCGGCGCCACCGACACTTCCTCGGGCGCTTCAAATACCACGGCCGGAAGATCGGTAACCGTGGCCACCACTTGCTGCTCTTCCACCGCTCCCGTTACCTTGCCTACGTGTTCCCACCAGTAAAGAATCTCCGCCGTGTGCTCCACGACTCTCCCGTCCATCACGCCGCGCGCATGCAGCCGGACCGTGTAATTCCCATCGGGAGCGTCCGCCGCCACATGCACCGGCAAATAAACGTTCGTTCCATCCAGTTGCCGGTCGAGCGCGCAATTGTCTTTGACGATCGTATCCTTCGGCTCCGCCGTCATCTTCTCGCTCGTAACGCCCGGCGGCAGGTTGTCCGTCCACACCTCCACCGGCGTCGACCACCCGCCGAATCTCCGCACGCGCACCGGCAGCGGCACCGTCCGTCCGCGATACAACGTCAGCTCCGGCGTCAGTCCTCGCAAATCGAAGTCCGGCTGCGCCGGATAAATCCCCAGCCGGTAAACGTAATTCGGATTTCCCCGCTCGGCGCAATCCCGAATCATCGCGATATAGCGCCCGGCTTTTTCAAACGTGTACACCAGGTACGAATCCAGATTCGGCGGCTCATCTCCGTTCTGCTGCAGCCGGTCGTCCTGCGACGCGATCAGCTTGCCGTCCATCGTGTAAATCGCCACCAGCGGATCGTCCAGAAAACCCAGCTTCATCGAATCCACATCGAATACCAGCCGCTCGCCCGCCTGCACATCGAAGGCAAAAAAGTCCCTGCCCTTCGGCGTATCGAACCTCCCGCTCAGCGCCACCGGAAACTGAATCGCCTGCGGATTCGCCCGCGACCGCGCCGGCGTCGCGAGCTTTTCCTCGAGATCCGAAACCACAACCTGAATTTGCAGCGGCGCCTCAAACGAACCCGCAAACGCGCGCAGCGGATACCGGCCGGGCTCGACCGAAGCCGGCACTTCGAGACGCACCGTCAGCGATTCGCCGCTCGCCCGGATCACTTTCCCTTCCGCCAGCGCATCGCCCAGCATCACGCGATCGACTCTCTGTAAATTGAGGCCGGCAATCTTCAACTCCGTCGTCGCCCCGCGACGCGCGCCCGCCGGCAGCGCATGCAGCATGTGCGGAACCGCTCCAGCCACGAGGCGATAAGCGCTGTAACGCCCGCCGTCGAGCAGCGTCGCAATCGGCTCGGTTGCCGCGGCCACGCGCACAAAGTAATCGCCGGTCTTCTTCACCGTGAACGAAAGATACGGGTCCTTTTGGATGTAGTAGTCGTCGATGTATTCCAGCTCCGCCCCGTGCTCATCGAGAATCGTCAGCGTGCTGTCGAGCCGCGACCCCGCGCGCGTCGCCATCACGTCGAAGATCAACATCTCGCCCGCTTCCGCATGGAACCGGAACACGTCGTAATCGTCGCTCTCGACGATCCCGTCGATCATCGCCGGCAGCGTCACCGCCTGCGCGTGCTGCAGATCGTTATTCGGCTCGACTTCGCTCACCCGCGGCAGCGACCCCACGTGAAATACACCCACGTGCGTGCCGTTCGGCGTCCGCAGCCGGTAGTCATGCAAGCCTACCGGCACATTCGGACCAACCGAAATGCGCGCTTTGACGGTGAAAAAGTCGGAAGAAAGCAGCTCCGCTCGAATGTCCGGCCGCGCAAAGGTGATGTCGCGCGCATCGTTCAGATTCCGCCCCAGAATCTGAACCTCGAGCGTCTCGCCCTGCCGCGCGCCCAGCGGGAAAACCGAGATGACCGTCGGCCCCAGTTCGGGAAGATTCGCGTCGGCGCGGGCACCCGGGGCAAGCAGCATGCAACCTGCAAGCGCAACGCCGGCAAATCTTATCGGGAGACGCATGCTCCTGGGGCCGCGTACACGGCGATCAGCCGTATTTTACAGAAAACGGGCAGGATAAGCTAGGGCCGCCACTTCGCAAAAGGATGTTCGGAAACGCTCGACCGTCGAGCGGTAACGCACGATCCGGCGTCATTTCGTCAATCGAATCAGCCCGATCGCCGTTTCACAGCTACGCCGGACTCGTGTGCCCGCTACAATCGGCACGCCGCAAATGCCACAAACCGCTCTTCGAAAAACCGGGCCGGCCGCCAAAAACAAATTTTGCAGAACAAAGCCAATTTCGCGGTTCAGCCCGTCTTTTCAGCCTCTTACCGGCCTCTCATCCGACCCCGAGCGCCTTGGCCGCCTTCGCCAGATCTTTCTGTTTCACCCACAGCATCCCTCCGTACCGCCCCGAGCCCGCGCAAAACGCCTGCAGCGATGTCATATTAACCTTCGCCTGCGCGAGTTTTCCGGCGATCTCCGCCAGCGCGCCCGGCCGGTCGTCACCCTGGATCAGAAACCCGCTCTTTTTCTTGCTGATCTTCAGCTTCGCTTCCTTCGCCGCCCGCTCGAGCGCCGCGCCGTCGTGAACAATCAAATCCACCTGCGTCTTCCCCGAGCCATGCGGAAATGCCGACACGCCAAGCAGGCTGATTCCCCCCTGCCGGACCGCATGCAGAACGCCCGCTCCCGTTCCCGGCTTGTCCGCCACCATGGCGTAGTAGTAATCCACGCGTTTGATTTCCTCAGGCATCTTCGTCTCCTTTCACCGCTTCCTCGCTCGCAGGATCATACGCTGCGGGAAATCCCGAAGCAAGTTGCCCCCTTAAACCGTCACTACTCCGCCGGGATCAGGAATCACGCCTTCGCGGATCAGCCGTTCGAGCGCAATTTTCGGGCACAAATTCCGCTCGATGTAGTCCATCAGGTTCAGCCCCACGCGCCGCACCAGCTTCTCGATCGCCGGATCCGCGATCTTTCCTTCGCGATCGAACACCTTCTGCACATTCGCCACCGAAACCGGCAGCGGCAGCACCAGCCCGCCGATGTGCGATACCACTCCGCGCAAATGCTCGAGCGACTTGATCGCACCGATCGAGCCCGCCGCCACACCCATGAGCGCCACCGGTTTTCCTGCCAGCACCGATGGGAAGCCCAGGTTTTCGATCACCAGTTTCATCACGCTGCTGAAACTGCCGTGATATTCCGGCGTCGCCAGCACCACGCCGGTTGCTTTCCCGACTTTTTCCTGCAACATCTTGGTTGCCGGCGAGCCGGGATCGGTCCCGGGAAACGGAAGGTCGAGTGCGCCCGGATCGATCCGCTCCACCGACACCTTCGGGTTCTTCTGCAATTCATCCACGACCAGCGCCAAAGCCATGCCCGTATAATTTCCCGGGCGTACGCTGCCATTGATCGCCACGATGTGGATCTTGCCGGATGTGTTCTGCATGTTCCCCTTCCCTTCCAAGGAAACCGCCGGAGACGGTGCCTGTTGTTTGTTGGATGCTCCCGGCTAGGGTTTCGCCGCAGCGAATGCGGCCTGTCCCGCACTCTTGCGCCACCACCAGAACACCACCACACCCGCCGCCAGCGTGCCAACTCCAAACGTGATGAACGCCCATCCAGACGTCAGGAAAATGTAGCTCCATCCCAGCAGCGCAATGGCATTCGGCACCGGATACAGCCAGCCCCGAAATGGCCGCTCGATGTCCGTCCGGTATTTTCGCAGGTAATGCACCGCGAATATCTGGGCAATGAATTGAATCACGATCCGGCCGGTCAGCATGGCCGAAATCACCCACTCGAGATTGATCAGCCCCGCGGCGATCGAGAGAATCCCCATCACCAGCAGCGAAAAGTATGGAAACTGCTTGGCGTGCAATTGTGCGAACGGCTTGAAGAAATGGCCGTCGATCGCCGCCGCGTAAGGAATGCGGCTGTAGCCGAGCAGCACCGGAACCGCCGCCGCAAACGCCGTCCACAGCACGAGAATCGTGATCGCCGCGGCTGCGCGGCTGCCGTACAGCCTCTGCATGTAATCGGCGACGATCAGCTTCGATTGCATCGCCTCGCGCCACGGCACCACCGAGATGATGCAGAAATTCATCAGCGAGTAAATCAGCGCCACCGCGATCACCGAGTAAAAAATCGCGCGCGGCATCACGTGCTCCGGATTGCTCACTTCGCCGCCGACGTAGCACACGCTGTAATAGCCCAGAAAATCGAACATCGCGATCAGCATGGCCTTGCCGAGCCCCAGCGCGAGCCCCGAAGACAAGTGAAAAGCCCCCGGTGGAAAATCGAGCGCCGGTCCGGCGCCGAAATGAGCCATGTGAATTATGCCGCTTACGATAATCGCGCCGACCGTCAGCAGCATCCCGGCCCACAGCAGGATCATGAGCTTTCCGATCGAACGGATCTGGCGATACAGCAGCACAATCGCGATCACGCCCAGCACAACAACCAGAACGCGATTCTGCCAGGCCGTCAGCGAAGGGAAAAAGTACATCGAGTATTGCGCGAAGCCGATGTACGCAGAGCCCACTTCGAGCGGCCCGCTCACGATGAATTGCCAGATGAACAGAAACGGCAGAAGCCCGCTCAGCCGCGTCGTCTTGAAGCTTTCCTTCAGAAACAGGTACGTGCCGCCGGATCCCGGCATGGCCGTCGCGAGTTCGCTCCACACCATGCCGTCGCAGATCGCGAGAATGCTTCCCGCCAGCCATCCGAGCATGCATTGCGGCCCGCCCATCGCGGCAATGATGAGCGGAATCGTGATGAACGGACCGAAGCCCACCATGTTGGTCATGTTGAGCGCGGTCGATTCCAGCACACCCAGCCCGCGAACCAGTCCGTACCGCTTCTTGATCTGCTGGTGTTGGTCGGTCAAGTTCTGGCGGCCCGCTGCGGATTGTCAATTGCTACAGGACGGCGCTCGTGAAGCGAACGTTCCGCCGCCTCTGCCGCTGCAACAGCCTGGCGGCCGTCGAAGCCATCGACCTTGGGCTCGCGATCGGTGAGCATCGTCGCCACGAAGTCCCGCATCTCGGCAAGATACCCATCGGCGAAGCGCGCCAGAAAATGATCCACCACGTCGGTCCGCGCGCCCGCTGCCGTCAGCACGATCTCGGGAGTCTGTTGCAGATACCCGAGCAGGATGCTTCCTTTCGAGCCCACGATCTCGGTGCGGATGTCGTAACCATAGACCGCCTGCATGTAGTTTTCGATCGCGCCCAGCGCGCCGCGCGAAAACTTCAGACTGACCACGGCGGTGTCGATGTCGTTGAACTGCGCCGCTTCCGGAAACACCAGCACCGCGCCGTACGCGTGCAGCTCGGCGATCTCGTCATTCATGAACCAGCGCGCCAGATCGAAATCATGTACCGTCGAATCCTGAAAAAACATCCCGTTGACGCCGCTCGCCAGATAGCTCGGCGGCGGCGGCATTGGATCGCGCCCCAGCGACTTGAACAGCACCGGATCGCCGATCTCTCCCGCTTCGATGCGCTTTTTCGCGCGCACATGCGCCGGATCGTAGCGGCGCATATGCCCGGGTTGCAGCCGCACACCCGCCTTCGCCGTCACTTTGATGACCTCATCGGCTTCTTCGACCGTGAGAGTCAGCGGCTTTTCGCAGAAGATGTCCTTGCCGGCCGCCGCGCACGCCTTGATCGCCGCTCCGTGAAACTTCGCCGGCGCCACAATCGCGACCGCCTGAATGTCCTTGCGCTCAGCCAGCGCCTCGACCCTGTCGTACGCGTGCTCGATCTCCAGATCCTTTGCGACCTGGCGCGCGCGGGCGAGATCCGCATCCGCCACCGCGATGAGCCGCGCATCCGGAATGAGACGCCGGATGTTTTCCGCGTGCCGCCTCCCCATGGTGCCGACGCCCACTACTCCCATGCCCAGCTTGCTCACGATTTCCTCCGTTTGGAACTTGCGCCGGGATAGCGAATCGCCACCGGTTTACCGATCTTTGCCGCGCGATAGATCGCGTCGAGGATCGCGATGTCGCGCATGCCCTGAATGCCATCGGGTTCGGGCGCGCGGCGCTCGCGAACGCAACTGGCGAACGCGTCGAGCTCCAGAGCGAATTCATCGATCGCGGAAAACTCCTTCTCGAACCAGCGGCCCGCGATCTTTCCGGTCAGCCGCCGTTCTTCCTCGAACGCGAACGCGGGCGAGAGCGAGGCCCATCCTTTTTCGCCGTGCACTTGAACGAATGACGCCAGCGCCGAACCCCAGCTCGCCGTTCCCTGCAACAGGACGCCGCTCTTGAAGCGCAAACGGAACGCGATTCCTTCTTCGACCTGCTTGAATCGCTTGCGATCGCGGCTCCAGCGGTAGGCCGATGCTTCGACGGGATCTTCCTCGATCAGCCACCGGCACGTGTTGACGCAGTAGATGCCGATGTCCATCAGCGGGCCGCCGCCGCTCAGCTTGCGGTCGAACATCCACGCGGGCGTACTGTCGCCCGCCGGGCGAAATTCGGTGAACGCCGTGTGGATGATGTCGACGCGCCCGATTTCACCCGAGCGGATGATCTGCTTCAGCGCCACGCTCGCCGGCTCGAAGTACTTGCGATACGCGGTCATCAGTTGCACGCGGCGGTCGCGGCAGGCGCGCACCATGCGCCGGCACTGCTCGACCGTTGCAGCCAGAGGCTTTTCGCAAAGCACGTGCTTCGCCGCGCGCGCGGCGGCTACCGTGAAACGCTCATGCTCGCCGGGCGGCGTCGCGATGTAAACGGCTTCGACTTCCGGATTCTTCAGACACTCGGCGAATTGCGCGTAGGTGTAGTGCCACGGCGCGTGAAACTCCCGGGCGACCCGCTCGGCTTTCTCCCGGTCGCCGCTGACCACCGCAATCAGCCGTGCGTTCTCGCTATGAGCAAACGCGGGCAGCACGGCCTGCTGCGAAATCGCGCCCAGGCCGATTACCGCGTAGCCCAGCTTCTCCATCTCAGCTCTCCCGGTCGGCACGGCTCAGATTCTGCGAGCGAATCGCAGGATGATCAAGGCCTCGAAGCTCTTCGATGTTCTCGAGCGTTTTGAAGATCGCGTCGATGATGGTATCGATCTCCTTCTTGTCGCCGAGAAACAGGTAATGTGGAAACCAGATCGCTTCCTGATACGCCGCGCGCTCGGATGCCGGGCAGCGGTACATGTTGCGCAGGTCGAGCGGCTTCTCGCGTCCCCAGCTCAGCGCCGGATAATCCGCCGGATTCACCGGGAAAAGCGAGCTGCGGTAGACAGGCTCATAGAAGAGACCGTCGCAAGGAATGCCCTCCTGCTGCAATGCCGCGACAAACGCCGCGCGCGGAATGTCCTTCACCAGTTCCGCGAAATACTTCAGCACATAAGAGTACGGAGCGGTACGCGTGATGCGCGGCTCGGCTTTCAGGAATCCCAAGCCGCGCGTGGTGCGGACGCGCGCTTCGAAGTACTCGATATTGGCCTGCCGGATCTGCTGCTGCTTCGGCAGCCGGTCAAGCTGCGGGCCGAGCACCGCCGCCTGAAACTCGCCCAGCCGGTAATTGAAGCCGATCATCCGGTGTTTGAATTTGTCGGTCATGCTGGCGCGTCCGGCGTTGATGTAGGATTGCACCTTCTCGAAGTATTCGAGGTTGTTGGTAATGACGGCGCCGCCTTCGCCGCACGTAATTAGCTTGCTCGATTGGAAGCTGAAGGCGCCGAGATCGCCGATCGATCCCGCGCCTTTGTTGCGCCACATGCCGCCATGCACGTGGGCGCAATCTTCCACGACCTTCAGATTGTGCTTCTGGGCAATCGCCATGATGGCGTCCAGATCGGCGAAGCGCATTCCGAGATGCACCGGCAGAATCACGCGGGTTTTCGGAGTGATGGCGTGCTCGATCTGGTTGGCGTCGATGCAGTAAGTCTCGGGATCGACATCCACGAACACAGGCACCGCATTCACCAGCAGCACCGGCCCGACCGTGCCTTCCCATGTATACGCGGGAACGAGCACTTCATCTCCGGGTTGAATGCCCACGGCCTTGAGCGCCGCCTGGATCGCAATTGTGCCTGTGCTGACGCATTGGCCGTAGCGCGCGGTATGTAACGCGGCGAACTTCTTGGCAAATGCGTCCGCGTGTTTGCCGGGAAAAGGCTGGCCGCCCCAATTGCGATTGGTCAGAACGTCATCGAGCGCGCACTTTTCCCCTTCCGTAAAAACGGGCCAGGGATCGAACCGTTTCTTTCGTACCGGCTGGCCGCCTGTAATCGCAAGCTTTCCCATTCTTGTGACTTTTCTCCTTGGCGAATATGTGATTCTAACTGAACCAAATCAGATCGCGTGCCGTATGACTTGGAAGCGGAGATGCATCCGGACATGATACGACGGTATGGAAAGCAGCGTGGCCATTTGCCGCTACGGATCAAATGAGGGGTGGAAAATGAAAAGCGTTCCGATATTCATACTGGCGGTCCTGGCGATCGCGCCGGGCCGTGCCATCTGCGAAGTCACGGATTCGGCCGTCAATGGATTTACGGTCAAAGCCATGGTGCAAATCCAGTCGCCTCCCGACGAGGTTTACCGCCGGTTCATCCACAATGTGGGCGACTGGTGGAGCTCGGCGCATACCTTCTCGCGCAATTCGCATAACCTGAGCATCGATGAGAAAGTGATGGGATGCTTTTGCGAGAAGCTGGCGAACGGCGGCTCGGTGCGTCATCTGGAAGTTGTGCTGCTCGCGCCGGGCAAGACGATCGTGCTCCTCGGCGGCCTCGGCCCGCTGCAGTCCCTTGCCACAACCGGCAGTCTGACCGTGTCGCTTTCTCCGGCGGAAGGAGGAACTAGGCTCGAATTTACATACGCGGTCGCGGGTTATGTGCCGCAGGGCATGAAAATCTGGGCCGGACCGGTGGACGGGATGCTCACCGAGCAGTTCACACGGCTGAAAAATTACATCGAAAAAGGAGATCCGGCGGCGAAATAGCGCCCGGCCGGCGAATGGAGATCGCGCGAGGCCGTTCATTCGTGACCTTTCTCACTTGCGCGGAGTATCGCGCCAGATCTCTAGGAATCTTTTACGGTGCAGTTCCTCCCTAACACACGCCAACGCGTGATCGACCGAATGGATTTACATGAAGTTGTCGGCATCACGGTCGTGGAACGAAGAGTGCAGTGGGTGTAACTTCGTGCCATTTCGACGATTTCAATTCGGCAAGGAGGAGTATGCGAAAAGCAGTTAGACTAAGTGCGTTTCTAGCCATTCTGGCCACGGCGGCTTTTGCCGAGACGTGGAGCGGAAAACTAGTCGACGCAAATTGTGCGACTCAAGCGAAGAGTGGGGCTTCGTCACAGAGCAGCGCTGAGTCATCTTGTACGCCCACAGCGTCCACAACGGCATTCGCTATCAAGACCGGCAGTAAGGTGCTGAAACTGGACGACGCAGGCAACACCAAAGCGGCCGATGCCCTGAAAACGAGGGAAAACGGCGCCAACCGCTCCAAGAGCGAGAATGCGGAAATGACCGCGACCGTAAAAGGCACCCTAAGCGGCGATACGATTCAGGTGCAATCCATCGACGTACACTGATCCGAAGAGCCGTCCATGCAACTTGCGGGACGGCTCTTTTTCCCTTCTGGAATTTCTTCTCAAGCCCAAGGGTCCATCACAACTTTCAGCGAATCCGGCGCGATCGATTTCTGCACGGCGGTTTCGACGTCACGCAGCGGATAGCGGTGCGTGACGAACTCGCGCAACGGATACTGCTTCATGTAGCGAGCCATCTGCCGCATGCTGGGGCCATAGCTGGCCGGCTCTTCGCCGCCGACGCCCACGATGCGGACGCTCTTCGAGCACAAGTGGCGGTGCGGGTTGATCCCGATCTCGCCCAGGTCGGAAAAATTCCCCGCCTCGACGAGCAGGCCGCCTAATCGCAGCATCTCGAGAGCTTCGGGCACAACTTGAGGAACACCGGCGCACTCGATGACCATGTCCGCGCCGCGGCCGTGCGAAAGGTCGCGGACGATTTGCAGGCGCTCGGCAAGCGTGGTTTTCGCGGCGTTGACGATGTGATCGGCGCCGAGGCGCCTGGCGAAATGCAGTCGGTAATCGGAAAGATCGACCGCTATGATAGTTCCGGCGCCGAGCATGCGCGCCTTCATCAGAAAGCACATGCCTAACGGGCCGATGCCCAGGACCACGACGGTGTCATCGAAGAGAAACGGTTCGCTGGGAAAAGCCGACATCTGCTTGGCGCGGTCGAGTCCGACAGCGACGGCCATCACTTCCGTCAGCACGGCAACTTCGCTCGGAAGATCATCGGGCACGCGCACCAGGAAACTTCCGGGCACGATGTAGATGTACTGCGACCAGCCGCCGAAAATGTGCGGCGGATCGGCGGCGCTCAGATTGTTGCCGTAGTCGGTCATGTTCTGGCAGAAGTAGTACGGGAAATCGTGCGTGCAGTAGTAGCATTTTCCGCACACGACATTCGCGCCGACCACGACGCGATCGCCGACTTTAAGCGGAATGCCTTCGAAGTCGGTGTACGAGCCATCACCGCCGATGGCCGCGACAGTGCCGACGTTCTCATGGCCTTGAATGATGGGGAACGGAATCTTCTTGCCGTCGCCTGTGCCGGAGTATTGCGTAGTGTAGCCCTGGAAGGTGTGCTTATCGGTGCCGCAGATTCCGGAGAGATGCATCTTCACCAGAACGCAGCCGGGGGCCGGATCGGGCAAAGGGTAATCGCGCAGTTCGTATTTACCTGGTTCGACCAGAGTAGCGGCTAGCACGGTCATGGCGCGCTCATGTTAGCAACCTGCGGGATGCCGGGGCAAATGATCCGGCGGGACTTACGGCACGAGTTCGCAGTCGTGCATTTGCCGCGCGAGGCACGCGAGGTTTTGCCGGTAAAGCGGATTTTCCGGCTCTTTGGCGCGCGCGAGCTCGAACTCGCTTTTGGCCGCATCGAAGTCCTTCATCTCAGCCAGGGCGACGGCGAGCACATTGTGCGCGTGCGCATCTTCGGGATTGATGCGCAGCGCCTTTTGTAACGAGCTTGCGGCGTCGGCGGGCTGGCGCTTTTGCAAAAGCGCCCGGCCGAGATAATACAGCGCGTCCGGATCATTTGGGCGCAGCGCAAGCGCGGAACGCAGCCGCGCGATGGCATCATCCAGCTTGCCATCGAGCAGCAAGGCGAGACCGTAGTTGTAGTGCGCGGATGAATCCTGGGGATTGAGCGCCAGGGCTTCCTGAAACTTGGCTTCGGCCGCGGCCGGCTCACCCTTGCGCAGCAAATCGGTTCCCAGGATGACCGCGCTCGCGGCGAGAGAGCGATTCTGCTCATCGTGTTTTTCAGCTTCAAGCGCGCGCAGTTGGGCTGCGGCTTCGTCCGAGCGGCCCATCTTCGCGAGCGACTGAGCCAGCAGATATCGCGCCGTGCGATCCCCGGGGAGCAGGCGGACAGCGATTTCGAGCTCAGCAGCGGCCCCGGCAAACTCGCCTTGTTTTCGCAGCACGGCCCCGAGATCGCGATGCGCCTCGCCGGATTTGGGATCGGACTGCAGCGCCGCGCGGAGCTCGGCTTTGGCATCCGCCAGGTCGCCTTTCGCCAGCAAAAGCGATCCCAGCGCCTGATGACATCGGGAGTGTTGCGGGTCGAGATCGAGGCAGGCGCGGTACTCGCGAGCGGCGCGATCGGCGTCGCCGGTGGCCAGATGGAGCCGGCCGATTTCCAGATGGATATCCGGCGAACGGGGCGCCAGCTTCGCTGCGTTTGAGTATTCGGCCAGCGCCTCGGACCCGCGCTTGCGACGAACGAGCAGGCGGCCAAGAGCCCGGTGGTTCTCGGCATCTTCGGGCGCCTGCGCGATCGCTGCGCGCAATCCTCTCTCGGCCTGATCGTCTTCACCGGCTTCCGACAACAGTTCGGCCAAGCTGCGGCGGAAGACGGAGTGGCCGGGCGCCAACTGGCATGCGGTTCGCATGGCGGCAATAGCCTGATCCAATCGGCCCATGGCGCGCAGTGTCATGGCGTAGTTACTGCGGATGCGGGGATCGTCGGGACCGAACCGGAGCGCGGTCTCGAGCGTGGCGAGCGAACCCGCGAAGTCGCCCGTCTGGCGCAATGCAACTCCGAGGTCATTGAGGATTTCCGGATCGTGCGGAGCGGATTCCAACGCGGCGCGAAGCGGTGCTATGGCGCTTTCCATGCGGCCCTGTTCCATCAGAGAGAGCGCTTTCTGTTTCAGCGCGGAAGCGGGTTCACCGGTGTCCTGTCCGGAGGAACATGGAACAAGGAGCCAAACAACGCACGTGACTACGGCGAGCGGGGCCGCGCGCGTTGCAGAGTTGCAGAAGTAATCCATTGGAACGGTTGCGCCTGAGCGCGCGTTTCTAATATTATCCCTAGGTCCGTTCTAAACAGGAGCCGAGACAAATGCGACGCCGAATTCCACAGGTTCTATTCTTCGCTGCGCTGGCATGTTCACTGGTGACTCCCAATCGTCTGGCGGGTCAATTCACCACCGCGAGTCTGAGCGGAAATGTCACGGACCAATCCGGAGCTTCCATTCCGGATGCAAAAGTTACGGTGACCAATATCGACACGGGATTCACCCAAATCGCGACCGCTGGTCCGGCGGGCGACTACCTGTTCTCGCGGCTGCCGGTCGGAAAGTACAAGCTGACAGTCGAGAAGGAAGGGCTGCAGACCTACATACAGTCGGGGATCGAGCTTACGGTCAACCAGGCGGCGACGCTCAACGTCACGATGTCGGTGGGTGCGGTTTCCCAACAGGTGACCGTGACTGGCGACACGTCACTGGTGACGACGCAATCCGCATCGGTCGGCCAGGTGGTGAACCAGAGGCAAATCGTCGATTTACCGCTGGACGGGCGGCAGGTGCAGCAATTGGTGTTTCTCTCGGCCGGGATTACTGATGCCACGTCGCACTATTGCGGGTCGAACTGCGAAGGCGGCACGTATCCCGGCGAGCAATACGCCAAAGCCAGCGGGACATTTTCTGAAAGCATCAACTACCAGATGGACGGCGTGGCGTATAACGACACCTACGTCAACACCAATCTGCCGTTCCCCAATCCCGATGCCGTGCAGGAATTCAGCGTGCAGGGAACCAACATGAGCGCGGAGTACGGCAATGCGGTGGGCGGCGTGGTAAACGTCGTGACGAAATCCGGGACCAACCAGATTCACGGCGATGTGTTCGAGTTTCTGCGCAACGGCGACATGAATGCCCGCAACTTTTTTGCACCGGCTCAGGATCAGATCAAACGCAACCAGTTCGGCGGGAGCGTCGGCGGGCCGATTCTGAAAGATCACTTGTTTTATTTCGGGACTTATCAGGGCACGCGCTACGCCAACGCCGCGCAAGGGCAGATCGCGTTCGTACCTACGGCGCAGGAGCGCAACGGGGATTTCTCGGATTTAGCGGGCACACAGATCACCGACCCGACGAACAACAACGCGCCGTTTCCGAATAACCAGATCCCGACAAGCCGGTTGAGTTCAGTCGCCCAATACTTTCTGAATTCCATACCGCTGCCGAATGCCGGCGGGCAGGAGATCAATTATCTTGGGCCGAGCCAGCACTGGGCGGACGATCAGTTCATGCTCAAAGCGGATTACGTGCGGGGCAAACATCAGCTCTCGGTCCGCTACTTTTACACTAACTTCAACCAGCAGCCTTTCAACGCGAAGGCGAATCTACTACAAGTGGACGGAAGCGGCAATCAGGTTAAGGTGCAGAACATCGCCGTAACGCACACCTACAATGCCAACCCGCACTTGCTGTTCAACACGTGGTTCGGCTGGAACCAGCAGAATGGCGGATCGCTTTCCGGCGCGCCGTTCTGTCCCGCAGATGCGGGGATCAACGTCGTCGGGACCAAGCCCTGCGAGCTGAGCATCGGGGTGGGCGGCGGCTTCGGGATCGGAAGCAATCACTACGGCGCGTTCAACCGCGGCGACTCAACCTACCGCGAAGACGTGACCTGGATCAAGGGCGCTCATGAAATCCACTTCGGCGGAGAGGCGCTGCGCATTCGCGCTCCCATGGCCAACACGTTCGAAGAGAACGGCGTTTTCAATTTCAATAATAATCTTTCCGGAAACAACATCGCGGATTTTATGCTCGGCCAGGTATCCCAGTTCACGCAAGCCGGGGGGCTTTATCTCAATTTCACCGGAATCAAGTGGAGCGCTTTCGTTCAGGATAACTGGCGCGTGAGCTCGCGCCTTACGCTCAATCTCGGACTGCGGTGGGATCCATGGTTTCCGTACAAAGACAGCCAGGGACGCGTCGGCTGCTTCGAGCCTTGGGCGCCGAATCCCCAGTCGCAGCGGTTCCCCAACGCACCGGTCGGGCTTCTGTTCGGCGGCGATCATCACGATGCCGACTGCCCGTCGGCTTCGATGGTGAACCGCCCGTGGAATTTCGCGCCGCGTCTGGGCTTTGCTTACCGGTTAACTGACGACGGAAAGACCAGCGTCCGCGGCGGAGTCGGTACTTACTACGCAATTCCGAACACCGTGGCATTTCAGGATGTGGTGGGGATTCCGCCGTTCGCTCCCATCATCTTTTTGACCGACGTGAATTTCCAGGACCCGTATGGCAGCGCGGGAGTACCGGACCCGTTCCCGGGATCGTTCGGCGCGATCAACAAGAGCTATCCATCCAGCACGACGTTTCCGCAGGGCCCGTTTTTCTTTACGCAGATTTTTGCCCGTGATTTCCGGCTGCCGGTGATCGCTTTGTGGAATCTGACGCTCGAGCGGCAACTGGGCGGGAGCTGGCTGGTGCGGGCAGCATATGTGGGCAACAAGGGAACGCATCTGTACGGCACGGCCGATCAGGAATCGGGCTTGTTCCAGGCCAATCCCGCGATCTACATTCCCGGGAATAATCCGGACGGGACGCCGATATCGACGGTGGACAACGAGCAATCCCGCCGGAAATATCCGCTTTACAGCAATGTGAGCGTAGTGGATTCGGCCATCAACTCCCACTACAACGGTTTGCAGCTTACCGTGGAAAAACGATTTGCCCGCGGGTTTTCGATGCTCACCAATTACACGCTGGCGCACGATATAAGCGGCTTTGCGCCGATCGGTTCGTACTATGGCCCAACCAATCCGTTCAACCGGCATTTCGACTACGGTCCTTCGGATGAGGACGTTCGCCACGTATTCAAGTTTTCGGGGACATACCAGCTGCCGCATTTCGGATTCAGCGGGATCGGCGACAAGATCGTGAACGGCTGGCAGGTGAGCAGCATTGTGACCTGGGAAGGCGGATTCCCGTTCACGGTGTATAGCGGGGTGGACAATTCGCTGGCCGCAGAATTCGAAGACCGCGCGGATTTCACCGGCAGCAACATTCACCAGGCCCAGCTTGGCTCCGGACGATCTCACGCCGCGATGATTCAGCAGTGGATCGATACCGCGTTGTTCCAGCCGAATGCAATTGGGACTTTCGGAAACATGAAAAAGAATGCTCTTCGCGGCCCGCGGCTGTTCAACAACAACATGGCCCTGGTGAAGAACACGAAGATCACCGAGCGTTTCGGATGCGAGTTCCGCGCCGAGGCGTTCAACGTGTTCAACAACGTCAACTTCCAGCTCTACACGTCTAACGGGGGCACCGGGCTCGATCGTTATCAGGCGGACCAGACATTCGGGCAGATCTTCAACGCCGCGGCTCCGCGCATTCTGCAACTGGCGCTGAAACTGTCGTTCTGACGGGTGAAGTGAAGCGGCCCGGTTGATGGCGTCCTCGCGCCGGCGGTTTGGGATCTTATGACTCGTAGAGAGCTTTTGTCGTCCATCATGGTTTGCGGCGCCCAAAATCGACTGGCGCTCGCCGCCGCTCCGAAAACACCGGCGGCATTTCCGGGGACGCCGTTTCATGCGTACTGGCGCTGCCTTCCGGATTACCTGACGGCGCTCGCGCGCAAGGCCGCGGCAAAAAGAGATGCGGAGCTGGCGAAGCTGGTAACCCGGGAAGCGGTCGAAGCACGGCAGAAGTGGGTGCGGGAGACGCTTTGGAAACTCATCGGCGGAATGCCGGAGCGAACACCGCTCAACGCGCGCACCACGGGGTCGTTCGAGCGCGACGGGTATAAGGTCGAGAAAGTGATTTACGAAAGCCGGCCGAATCTGTTCGTATCGGCGAATCTTTACAAACCGAAGAACGGCGGCGGACCATTTCCCGCGGTGCTTTTTCAGAGCGGGCATTACAACGAAGGCAAGGCCAATCCGAATTACCAGCGTTGCTGTCAGGGCCTCGCGCAGCTTGGCTTCGTGGTGCTGGCATTCGACCCGATGGGACAGGGCGAACGCATCGCGTATCCCGATTCGACGGGCACGCACACGCGCCTTCAGGACGTGGATTCCGAGCACACGGTGCCCGGCAAGCAGATGCTGCTCTACGGCGATACGTCCACGCGATATCAGCTTTGGGATGCGATCCGGAGCCTGGATTATTTGACGTCGCTTGCGATGGTGGACGCAAAGCGCGTGGCATCCACCGGGCATTCCGGAGGCGGAACGTTGACAATGCTGCTGGCGGCGGCCGACGAGCGGCTGGCGGCGGCGGCGCCGTCGATGGGAAACACGGAGAACGTGGCGACTGTGCCGTTCATTCCGCCTGGATCGACCGACGATGCCGAGCAGGATTTCGTGGGCTCGGGACCAGTGGGGTTTGATCGCTGGGATCTGTTTTATCCGTTCGCGCCCAAGCCCATGCTGATCTGGCCGAGCGATCGCGATTTCTACGCGACTTATTCTTCGCAGTACATCGCCGACGGATGGAAGGAATTTCAGAAGCTGCGGGCGGTGTACGCGACGCTCGATCGCGCGGATCATCTCAAGTGGGCCGACACGCCGCTGCCGCATTCGCTGGCGTATGACAGCCGGATGCTGATTTACAACTGGTTTTCGCGATGGCTGAAAAACGATCCAAAGCCGGTCGTTGAAGAGCCGCCGGTGAAGCCGGAAGCATTCGAGACGCTGCGCGCGACCGAATCGGGCAGCGTGGTGCGGTCGCTCGGAAGCGCGACGCCGTTCAGCCTGAATAAATCGAGGCAGGTCGAACGTAAGGCCGTGCCGGTGGACGCTCTGCTGGGAATTTCGCGGAACGTTTCCGGTTCGTCAAGAATCATCAGGCGCACGCAATCGGGAACGGTGCTGGTCGAGGTGCTGGAGGTTGCCCCGGAGCCTGCGGTGTGGCTCCCGGCCTGGGTCTTGACCGCCGAAAAAGCCGCGAAAGACAAGCCCGTGCTGCTGGCGCTCGATCCGGTCGAAGCCGAGCGGCTGTGGTTTGAGCCGGATGCCGATTCGGTGCTTGCACCGGGGAGCCCGGTGGTCTGCGCAGTCGATATTCGCGGTGTGGGCGCGCTGCTTCCCGAGTACAGTTCGGGCGCACCGAACTACGCGGCGTGGCATCGACAGGAAGAAAACTACGCGTGGGGCTCGCTCATTCTGGGCAAGCCGCTTTTGAGCCAGCGGGTCACGGATATTCTGGCGATAGCCGCCGCGCTGCGGAAGCATCCGGCGACCGCGGGGCGGCCGATCCGCGTGGCGGCCTCGGGAAAACTTACGGTGCCGGCGCTTTTTGCGGCGGCGCTCGACCCGGTGATCGATAGGCTATATCTTTCCGGAGGCCTGGTTTCATTTCAACAGATCGTGGATTCCGAACTCTACAATCATCCGTTCGCGAATTTTCTTCCTGGTCTGCTGAATCATACCGACCTTCCGGAAATCGCGGCGTCGATTGGGCCGCGGCGCATTGTGCTCGCGGGGCCGGTCAATGCGAAAGACGAAACGCTGGCGGTGGACGCCGCGCGGCCGATTTATAGCGGCGCCGGAAACGTCGAAATTGAGCGGGAAGCGGACTGGTCCGCACAAAAGTTAATCGCTTTTGCCACTGTATAATCGCGCACGCTCTCCCGCTGCGATAAAATACGGCCCGGAGACATCATTCATGCAGCCCGAAACAGCGAGACGAAATTTTTTGAAGACCGCAGCGGCGGCCATTGCGACATCGCAGTTCCCGATCCTGGGCGCGAACGACCGGATTAATGTAGGGATCGTCGGATTGGGCGGGCGCGGCGGCAACCACATCCATGCATACGCTTCGCTCGATAACGACGCGCGCATCGCCGGTCTGTGCGATGTGAATCAGGCGGCGCGGGAGCGCGCGGTGGCCACGGTGCGGAGGCTCAAGAACTACGCTCCCAAAGATTACGTCGATATGCGGCAGATGTTCGAATCGAAGGACATTGACGCGGTGTCGCTGCCGCTGCCGAACCACTGGCACGCGCTGGCGACGATCTGGGCCTGCCAGGCGGGCAAAGACGTGTACGTGGAAAAGCCGGCGTGCCACAACATTTTCGAAGGCCGTCAGATGGTAAGAGCCGCGCGCAAGTACAAACGCATGGTGCAGGTGGGATCGCAGAGCCGCTCGGAGCCGCACATGATGAAGGCGATGAAGGCGCTGCAAGATGGCGCGATCGGACAGGTCTATCACGCGCGCGGGCTTTGTTTCCGGCGGAGATTTTCCATCGGGCACACGCCGGATGAGCCGGTTCCCGCGGGACTCGATTGGGACATGTTTCTCGGCCCGGCGCAGTGGAAGCCGTACAGCAAAAACAAATTCGCTTACAACTGGCACTGGTTCTGGGACACCGGCAACGGCGATATCGGCAACCAGGGTGTGCATCAGATGGACATTTGTTCCTGGGGGCTGGAACGCACGGGCTGGCCGCAATCGGTGGCATCGGCCGGCGGGAAATTCGCCTGGAAAGACGATCAGGAAACGCCCAATACCGAGCAGACGACGCTCGATTACGGCGATGCGCAGATCACTTTCGAAGTGCGCAATCTGCCGACTCCGCCCGAAGGACTGGGCGGGCTTCACGGGCCGAACTACGTCGGCAATCTGTTTTTCGGAGACGTGGGTTTCATGGTGCTGGACCAGCGCGGGTTTCAAGTGTTCAAGAGCACCGCGGGGAACATCAGCGGCGACGCAGCGCGCGGCGCGGGTGCGGGAAGCCACGAGAAATACGAAAAGACCATGGACGAGCAGGCGCAAGACCGGACCGACAGCACGGCAACGCACATGAAAAATTTCCTGGACGCGGTCCGATCGCGCGATTACAAGCAGCTTCACGCGGACGTCGAAATCGGCGCGCGTTCCGCCGATCTGTGCCATCTGGCGAATATCAGCTATCGCGTGGGGCGCACGCTGCACATGGCGCAATCGAACGGCCGTTTCATCGGCGATGAGGAAGCCGACGGCATGCTGACGCGAAACTACCGGGAGCCGTATATCGTTCCGCGCGAAGTGTGACGGGACCGCGATTTATCGAGGCCAACGGCGTCCGGCTGGCCGTTTTTGAACGCATGGGCGCCTCGCCGCCCATCCTGTTTGCGCACGCCACCAGTTTTCACGCGCGCTCGTGGAACCAGGTGATTGCGCGCGTTCCCGAGCGGCGCACGATCGCATTCGATATGCGCGGCCACGGGCTGAGCTCGAGGCCGGACACTCCCTATCGATGGCGGCAATTCGGGGAAGACGCGGCGGCGTTGGTTCGCGCGCTCGCATTGCGGGGCGCGACGGGCGTGGGCCATTCCATGGGCGGGCATTCACTGGCGTTTGCGGCGGCGGTGGCGCCTGAAGCGTTCGCGGAATTGATCCTGATCGAGCCGGTGATTATGCCGCGCGCTATGTACACAGGGCGCGCCAGAGAGCCGCACTATGCACGCAAGCGGCGCAGCCACTGGACGTCGCCCGAAGAAATGTTCGAGCGCTTCAAAGGCCGACCGCCGTTTCGCGATTGGAATCCGGGGGTTCTGCGGGATTATTGCGAGTTTGGGTTGCTGCCGCAGGAAACCGGCGAAGGCTACGATCTCGCATGCACGCCCGAAACCGAGGCTTCGATTTACGAGGCCAGCACACTGGCGGATGCCGACATTTACGAGCTGCTCGGCAAGATCGAAGCGTGCGTTACCGTAGTTCGCGCGCCGCGCTTCATGCCGGCGGAAGGACCGATGGATATGAGCGCGTCGCTGACGGCGCCGGATCTCGCGTCACATTTTCGCCACGGGCGCGATTTAGTCGTCGAGCACTCGCACTTCATTCCGATGGAAGCTCCCGGCCTGGTGGCGGAGTTGGTCAATGAATCGGCGGCGAACGCCGGCGCATGAGGAACGAGCGTTCGCCCGCTAACCTTGCACCGCTGCGCGCGCCGGATAGAGCAGCCGGCCGGCGCGCTCCGTGCTCGCACGGAATAAAAACCCTTCGATGGTGGTGACGTAGAGCGTAGTGAGATCCGGTCCGCCGAAGGCGCAGTTGGTTGGGCGCCGGCAGGGCACGGGATGCATCTCGCGCACTTCGCCGGATGGGGAAAACACGTAGATCATGGGGCCGGGACCGCCGAGCTCCCACCCGGCAGTTGCGATGATGTTGCCTTCGATATCGAGGCGCATGCCGTCGATGCCGCGGTTCGGGCCGAAATCGTGCAGAACCTCGGCAGCGCCCAGAGTTTTGTCGTCTTTTACCGGATAGGCGCGCAACTGGCGCTTCTCGGTGGGCTCGCGGCCGCTCTGCGCGACGTACAGCGTGCGGTGGTCGAGCGAGAAGAGCAGGCCGTTGGGGCGCGTGGTGTCGAAAGTGACGCGGTTGATTTTGTAGCTGCCATCCGGTTGCGGGTCGAGGCGGTAAACGGAATCGTGGTCGAGTTCTTTGTTAGCGCGGTCGAAGCTCCATGGACCTGCCGCGCCCTCATAGTAAGGATCGGTGAACCAGACGCGACCGTCGGGATCGACGACGATGTCGTTCGGAATGTTGAGGCGCTTGCCTTCGAATTGATCGGCGAGAACGGTGAAGCTGCCGTCGTTGTTGTAGCGGACGACGCGCCGCGATTCGATTGAGGCGCCGCCTTCGCAGCCGTAGAGCCGGCCCTGGGAGTCGAAAGTCAAGCCGTTGGCGTAGTTGGTGTTCTCGCGAAATACCGTGCAGGCGCCGGTTGCGGGATCGAAGCGCATGATGCGGCTCTGCTGGATGCGCGTGAACAGCAGGCCGGTTCCATCCCAGGCGGGGCCTTCAGTGACGGCGCCGTATGCGGGGTCGAGGGTCTCAAATGTGAGGTTCTTCATCGGGTTTTCTCCGGAGTACTACCTTTATACACGAGAGCGGGTTTCCGCGGAGACGCCGGGCGCTTCCCATTTCCCTCTGATTCAATGAGAATGTAACTTTGAATAGCCGGACAGCGCCATGACAAGGGACAGGAGCTCCATTTTTGAAACGTAGGCGAGTGGGGGGGTCGCTTTGCGCCTTAGCGGCGTTGGTCGCGCTGGGTTTGGCCGGCTGCACGAGCAAAGGCTCGCAACCGACGGGGCGGCGGAGCGATGCGGGCGTTCCGGTGACAATTGCAACGGTTAGCCGGAAAGACGTGCCGGTGGAGATTCAGGTGATCGGCAACGTCGAAGCTTATTCCACGATCTCCGTGAAGGCGCAAGTGGGCGGCGAACTGACGCAGGTGCATTTTCGCGAGGGCGATTACGTAAAAGCGGGCGACCTGCTGTTCACGATCGACCGGCGGCCGTTGCAGGCAGCGTTGAATGAAGCCGAAGCGAATGTCGCGCGCGATGAAGCGGTGCTTGGCCAGGCCGAAGCCAACCTGGTTCGCGACACCGCGCAGCAGAAATACGCGCAGTCGCAGGCCGAGCGCTACGGACGGCTGTTCCAGGCCGGAGTGGTCTCGAAGGATCAGGCCGAACAGATGCAATCGAACGCCGACGCGCTGGCGGCGGCGGTGAATGCGGACAAAGCCGCGGTGGGCAGCGCGCGCGCTTCCGCAGTTTCGACCAAGGCCATGGTAGACAACGCCCGCGTGCAGTTCGGCTACACGGAAATCCGGTCGCCAATCGACGGCCGCACGGGCAACATCATGGTCAAGCAGGGAAACGTCGTCACGGCGAATACCGTCGATCTCACGACCATCAACCAGGTTGAGCCGATCTACGTGACGTTTTCGGTGCCCGAGGCGCAATTGCCGGATATCAAGCGCTACATGGCGGAAGGAAAGCTGCCGGTTTTCGCAACGCCGCAGGCCGATGCTTCGGCCGAAGAACGCGGTGTGCTGACTTTTGTCGACAATACCGTCGATGCGACGACGGGAATGATCAAGTTGAAGGGCACGTTTGTCAATACGGACCGCAAGCTGTGGCCGGGCGTTTTCGTGCGCGTCAGGTTGCGGCTGACGACGCAGCCGAACGCGATCGTGGTTCCCAACCAGGCGGTGCAGACAGGACAGGAGGGGCCGTTCGTGTTCGTGGTGAAGGCGGACCGCACGGTGGAGTCGCGGCCGATCGTGACCGGAGCGCGCGTGGATCAGGACATTGTGATCGCCAACGGCCTGCGGGCGGGTGAAACCGTGGTTACGGAGGGGCAACTGCGGCTGGCGCCGGGGATTAAAGTGCAGTTCCGCGAAGGACGCGCAGGCCCGGCGGGGAGCAAAAAGCGCGGCTGAGGTAGGGGAGTGAATCTTTCGGCAACCTTCATCCAGCGCCCCATCGCGACCAGCCTGCTGATGCTGGCGATTGCGCTGTTCGGCGTGCTGGCGTATCGCGCGCTGCCGGTCAGCGATCTGCCGAACGTCGACTTCCCAACGCTGGTGGTTTCTGCGCAGCTACCGGGTGGAAGTCCCGACACCATGGCGTCGGCGGTGGCGACACCGCTCGAACGGCAGTTCACCGGAATCGCGGGACTCGATTCCATGATCTCGGTGAACACCATGGGCAATGCCCAGATCACGCTGCAATTCGATCTGAACCGGGATCTGGACGGCGCCGCGGTGGATGTGCAGACGGCGATCGCCGAAGCGCTGCCGCTTCTGCCTCCGGGGCTGCCCTCGCCGCCGTCGTTCCGCAAATACAATCCAGCGGACTCGCCCATCATGTTCATGGGCCTGACGTCGCAGTCGATGCCGCTCTGGAAGCTGGACGATTATGCCGAGCAGATGATCGCGCAGCGCATCTCGATGGTGAACGGCGTGGCGCAGGTGCTGGTGTTTGGCGCGCAGAAGTACGCGGTGCATGTGCAGGTGGATCCGAACAAGCTGGCCGCCAAGCAACTGGGCATTAACGAGGTCGACAGCGCGATCCAAAGCTGGAATGTCAACATGCCCACCGGCACGCTCTACGGGCCGCACCAGGCGCTTAACATCCTGGCAAACGGGCAACTGATGGATGCCGCAGCCTTCCGGCCGGCTGTGGTCGCCTATCGCAACGGCGCGCCGGTACGGCTCGAAGAACTAGGCACGGTGGTCGATGGCGTGGAAGACGATAAGACCGCATCCTGGCTTTACATGAACGGTCGCGGCGAGCGCGCCATCACCCTGATCGTCATGCGGCAGCCGGGGAGCAACACGATCGAGGTAACCGACGGAATTCGCGCGCTGATGCCGGGGTTTCAGGCGCAGTTGCCTCCTTCGGTGCATCTGACGATTCGCGGCGACCGATCGAAAAATATCCGCGAAGGCTTTCAAGATGTTCAGTCCACCATGGCCATCACCTTGGGCCTGGTGATCATGGTGATCTTTCTGTTTTTGCGCAATGCGTCTGCCACCGTGATCCCGGCGATGGCGCTGCCGTTCTCGATTGTCGGGACGTTCGCCGTGATGTACCTGATGGATTTCAGCCTGGACAATCTATCGATGATGGCGCTGATCCTGTGCATCGGGTTCGTGGTGGACGACGCCATTGTGATGCTGGAAAACATCGTGCGGCATATCGAGCGCGGCGAAGCGCCTCTGCGGGCGGCGTTCAATGGATCGCGCGAAATCAGCTTCACCATCGTCTCGATGACGCTTTCGCTGGCCGCGGTTTTCATTCCAGTGTTATTCATGAGCGGCATTTTGGGGCGGCTGTTCCGCGAATTTGCGGTGACGATCTGCACGGCGATCCTGATCTCGGGACTGGTGTCGGTAACGTTGACGCCCATGCTGTGCAGCAGGTTTTTGAAAGCGCGCCGCAACGATCACGCCGGCCGGGTAAATCGCACGTCCGAGCGGACGCTGGGCGGCATGTTTCATTTCTATGAGATCAGCTTGCGGTGGGTGCTGGGACATCGTCCGGTGATGCTGGTTATCTTCTTCGTGCTGGTCGGCGCGACGGGATATCTGTTTATCAAGGTGCCCAAAGGCTTCATTCCGGATCAGGACAACGACAACATGTCGGTCATCAGCGAGGCGGCCCAAGGGACTTCGTATTACCTGATGACCAAATACCAGCAGGAGATCTCGGAGATCATCGCCCGAGACCCGGACATCGAGAGCTTCTCCTCGTCGACGGGCGGCGGTCATTTCGGATCGAGCTCCAATCAGGGCCGGATGTATGTGAACCTGAAGCCGCGCCGGCAAAGAAAGGAAAGCGTCAACCAGATCATCGAGCGGCTGCGGCCCAAAGTATCCAACTTTCCGGGGATCCGGGTTTTCATGACGGTGCCGCCGATGATCCGTTTTGGCGGGCATCCGACGAAGACCGCCTACGATTTCACTTTGCAAGGACCCGACACGCAGGAGCTTTACCGCCAGGCGCCGATTCTCGAGCGTGCCATGGCGAAGATTCCCGGCCTCGTGGATGTAACCAGCGATCTGCAGATCAAGAACCCGCAGGTGCGTCTCACTATCGATCGTGACCGCGCTGCGGTTTATGGATTGAACGCTACAGCCATTGAAGGGGCGCTCTATGACGCGTTCGGCCCGCGCTGGGTCTCGACCATCTACTCGCCGATCGCGCAGTATCGCGTGCTGCTGGAACTGCTGCCGCAATACCAGAAGTACGCGGATTATCTCGGGTTGTTGTACTTCCGGGCGACCGATGGACCGCTTGTGCCGCTGGCTTCGTTCGCGTCGCTCAAAACGAATGCCGGGCCGCAAAGCGTGAATCACTCCGGCCAGCTTCCGTCGGTGACCCTCTCGTTCAACCTGAAGCCGGGTGTGGCGCTGGGCGACGCGGTGGATGCAGTCCAGGAGACGGCGCTCCACGTGCTGCCGGACAACATTACGACCAGCTTTCAGGGCACCGCCAAGGCGTTTCAGGATTCGCTGCACAATTTGGGGATTCTGCTTACGGTGGCGATCATGGTGGTGTACATCGTGCTGGGCGTGCTTTATGAAAGCTACGTGCATCCGCTGACGATTCTTTCGGGACTTCCCGCCGCCGGTTTCGGCGCCCTGCTCACCCTGATGGTATTTCATGTCGACTTGAGCATTTATGCGTTTGTGGGGCTGATCATGCTGATCGGCATCGTGAAGAAAAACGCGATCATGCAGATTGACTTTGCGCTCGAGGTGGAGCGTCGCGAAGGCAAAAGCCCCGCGGAGGCGATTTATGAAGGCTGCCTGATCCGCTTCCGGCCGATCATGATGACCACCATGGCGGCGCTGCTGGGTGCACTGCCCATTTCGCTGGGCTGGGGTTCGGGCGGCGAGGCGCGGCGGCCGTTGGGCCTGGCCGTGGCCGGCGGGCTGCTGTTCTCGCAACTCATCACGCTGTACCTGACGCCGGTGATCTACATCTATATGGCCGGCATCGTCGAGCGCTGGCGCGCGCACCAGGCTAAAAATTCGGCGCGACGTCTTGTGCCGGCCGGGACCGATTGATGAACATTTCCCAGACCTTCATCGAACGGCCGATCGCCACGAGCCTGCTCATGGCGGCGATCGCGCTGTTCGGACTGGTCGCCTACCGGTCGCTGCCGGTGAGCGATCTGCCGAACGTCGATTTTCCCACGCTGCTCGTCACCGCCAGCCTTCCGGGCGCAAGTCCGGAAACGATGGCATCGGCAGTCGCCACACCGCTGGAAAATCAGTTTTCGATGATTGCGGGGCTCGAGTCGATGACGTCGACCAACTCGCTCGGTTCGACGCAGATCACGCTCGAGTTCGATCTGAGCCGCAATCTGGACGGCGCGGCGGTAGACGTGCAGGCGGCCATTACGCAGGCGGCGCGCCTGCTTCCGGCAGGCATGCCGACACCGCCTACTTTCACCAAAGTCAATCCGGCGGACCAGCCGATTCTTTATCTCGCGCTCACCTCCGCTACGGTGCCTTTGTGGACGCTCGACGAATATGCCGAAACGCGGGTCGCGCAGCGCATCTCGATGGTCAGCGGCGTCGCGCAGGTGCAGGTGCTGGGCGCGCAGAAGTATGCGGTGCACGCCCAGATGGATCCGCACAAACTGGCTTCGCGGCAGATCGGCATCAACGAAGTCGAGACCGCGCTGCGCAGCTGGAACGTCAATCTGCCGACCGGAACCATCATCGGCCCGCAGCGCGCGTTTACCCTGATGGCTTCCGGCCAGCTCATGAGCGCGGCGCAATACCGGCCTTTGATCGTGGCGTACCGTAACGGCGCGCCGGTGAGGCTGGAAGAGCTCGGCAACGTGATCGACAGCGTTGAGGACGACAAGACGGCGTCGTGGTTCTACACGAAAAAAACCAACCCGCGGGCTGTCGTGCTCGCCATCCAGCGCCAGCCGGGCACCAACACCATCGAAGTGACCGACGGCATCAAGCGCCTGCTGCCGCTGTTCCATGCCGAGCTGCCCACCTCAGTGCAGATGAACGTTCTCTACGACCGCTCGGAGACCATCCGTGAATCGTATCGCGACGTTCTGTTCACCATGGTGCTCACCCTCGGCCTGGTTGTCCTGGTGATCTACCTGTTCCTGCGCAACGTTTCCGCGACCGTGATTCCCTCGCTCGCGCTGCCGTTTTCCATCATCGGCACGTTCTCGGTGATGTACCTGCTCCACTACAGTCTCGACAATCTTTCGATGATGGCGCTGATTCTATCGATCGGGTTCGTGGTGGATGATGCCATCGTGATGCTGGAAAATATCGTGCGCCATATGGAACTGGGGGAGCGGCCGCTGATGGCGGCGCTCAATGGCTCGCGCGAGATCGGGTTCACGATCGTCTCGATGACGCTGTCGCTGGCGGCCGTTTTTATTCCGGTCCTGTTTATGGGCGGCGTGCTGGGACGCCTGTTCAAGGAATTTGCGGTGACGATCTGCGTGGCCATCCTGATTTCCGGCGTGGTCTCGGTGACGCTCACGCCCATGCTCTCGAGCCGCTTCCTGCGGCCGCTTGACGAGCAGCGGCATTCCTGGTTTTATCGCGTCACCGAGGAATTCTTCGATTGGATGCTGCGCATCTACGACCGGACGCTGCAATGTGTGCTGCGCTATCGCGGGGCGACCATGGCCATTTCCGGAGCCGTGCTGGCCGCGACGGTGGTGATGTTTATCGGGATTCCCAAAGGCTTCATCCCCGATCAAGACACCGATCAGCTCCTGGTGATCACCGAGTCGGGCCAGGGGACGTCGTTTTACCAGATGCTCGATTATCAGAAGCAGGTTGCGGACATCGTTCGCAATGATCCGAACGTGGATGCTCTGGTATCGAGCGTGGGCGGCGCAGAAGCTTCTACGCTGGGCGGGCCGAACTTCGGCGAGCTGGTGGTGCACCTGAAGCCACGCTCCGAGCGCCACTTACTGGTGAATGACATCATCGCCGAGCTGCGTCCCAAGCTGTCCGGGCTGGCGGGGATGAGAGTGTACCTCCAGAATCCGCCGACCATCCGTATCGGCGGCCAGGTGACGAAGAGCCTTTATCAATTCTCGATGCAGTCACCGGATAAACCGGAGCTCTACGCGGCTGCCACGGCTCTCGAGAAACAGGTCGAGAGCCTGCCGGGTCTCGAAGATGTCACCAGCGATTTGCAGATCCAAACGCCGCAGGTCAACGTCGAGATCGACCGGGATAAAGCCGCGGCACTCCAGGTCAATGCCCAGCAGATTGAAAACTCCCTCTACGACGCTTACGGCCCGCGCTGGGTCTCGACCATCTACGCGGCCATCAATGAATACAAGGTGCTGCTCGAGCTGATGCCCGAATACCAGGCGGACCCGCGGGCGCTTTCGCTGCTGTATTTCAAGGCCGGGAACAACCGGCTGATCCCGATGGATACGCTGGCGCACATCAGCCAGGAATCGGGTCCACAAACCATCAACCACTACGGCCAGCTTCCGGCGGTGACCGTCTCGTTCAACGTGAAGCCCGGGGCGTCGCTGGGAGATGCGCTGAACCAGATCCAGGATCTCTCCAGGCACTTGCCGGTTACGATCAGCACCACTTTCCAGGGAGCGGCAAAAGCGTTTCAGGGATCGCTGACGAATCTGTGGATTCTGCTCATGGTGGCGATTCTGGTGGTGTACATCGTGCTCGGCATTTTGTACGAGAGCTACATTCACCCGTTGACGATTCTTTCGGGCCTGCCATCGGCCGGTTTCGGCGCGCTGATTACGCTTTACCTGTTCCGCATGGATCTGAACATTTACGCGTTCGTCGGACTGATCATGCTGATCGGCATCGTCAAGAAGAATGCGATCATGCAGATCGACTTCGCGCTGGACGCCGAGCGCCACCAGGGCATGCCGCCCTTGCAGGCGATCTATCAAGGCTGCCTGATCCGGTTCCGGCCGATCATGATGACGACTATGGCGGCGCTGCTGGGCGCGGTACCGATTGCGCTGGGATATGGGGCGGGCGGCGAGGCGCGGCAGCCGCTGGGATTGGTGGTGGTCGGGGGCTTGCTATTTTCGCAGCTCGTGACGCTGTACTTGACGCCTGTGGTTTACACTTACATGGCCGCGGTGCAGGGACGTCTGCGCCGCAGAAAAGCGGAGAGGCTCGCGCCTACGCCAACGGTTGCGTAGCGCGGAATCCGCCGGCGACCTGAAACAGATCGCCGGCTCACCACACTATTTCGTCAGGACACAGCTCGTCCGCCACATTCTGTGTTGCTCATCTGAGCACATCTGGGTTAACGTGTGTAAAGCTACATTCTTGGGGCGTTGACGATGGTGGAATGTCCAGTCTGCCGGGCCAGTAATCTGCCCGAATCACTGCGCTGCACGAAATGCGGCGCCGCCATCAACATTGAAGGCGCCACGATTGCCATGGAGACTCCGGCGGCAGCGCCCGACGATGCCGCCACAGTTGTTTCTCCCCCGCCGCCACCGCACGATCCGGACGCCACCGTACTCGATACCGGCGCGACGCCGGGGTGGTCCGTGCCGCTCAAAAAGATGGCCGAAACCGACACGGCCGCGCCACTCCAGCCCGGCGACGTGCTGGGCGAGCGGTACGAAATCCTGAAGGCGCTGGGTGAAGGCGGCATGGGTACGGTTTATAAAGCCCGCGACCGCGAACTGGACCGGTTACTGGCGCTGAAGGTGATCCGCTCAGAACTTGCGGGGCGGCAGGACGTCCTGAAGCGGTTCAAGCAGGAGCTGATTCTTGCACGCCAAGTCACACATAAAAATGTAATTAGAATTTTCGATCTAGGCATGGCAGATGGGCGGAAGTTCATCACCATGGACTTCATCGAGGGTCGCGATTTAAGAAACCTACTGAGCGAGCGCGGCAAGCTGCCTCCGAGTGAAGCTGTGGGGATCATCCGGCAGATCTGCCAGGGCCTGGAAGCCGCGCACACCGAAGGAGTGGTTCACCGGGATCTAAAGCCGCAGAACATCATGGTGGATGCGGCGGGCCGCGTCTGGGTCATGGATTTCGGACTGGCTCGCTCGATGGAAGCGGCGGGTTTGACTCGTACCGGCGCGCTGATGGGCACGCCGGATTACATGTCACCCGAGCAGGCGCGCGCTCTGAAAGTGGATGCAAGGTCAGACCTGTTCAGCCTGGGGATCATCTTCTACGAAATGCTGACGGGGCAATTGCCGTTCCAGGCCGACACGATGATGGGGACGCTCATCAAGCGGGTCAACGAGCCGGCGGTGCCGCCGAATGTGGTCGATCCAAGCATTCCCCAGAATCTGAGCGACGTGATCATGAAATGCCTCGCGGTCGACGTGGAGAAGCGGTATCAAACCACAGGCGAGATTCTGGCGGGCCTGGGCGCGGCGAGCACGGCCACGGCAAGCGCGGGTATGAGCTTCAGCGCGGCGCAGCCGGCCGCCGTTTCGCTGGCGGCAATCGGACCGGGCGCGCAGTTCGGGCCCCGGTATAAGATCGAATCGGTGATCGGCGAAGGCGGCATGGGCAAGGTGTACAAGGCCCATGACAGCGATCTCGATCGCACGGTGGCGCTGAAGCTGGTACGGCAGGAACTGGCCAATAATCCGGAGTCCATGCAGCGCCTGAAGCAGGAGCTGCTGCTCGCCAGCCGCATCTCACACCGCAATATTCTGCGCATTCACGATCTGGGCGACGTCGGCGGTGTCAAGTTTATCTCCATGGCATACGTGCAAGGCCGCGACCTGCACGATGTGATCGCGGAGAGCGGGCGATTGCCGGTCGAGCGCGCCGTCAACATCGCCAGGCAGCTATTGGGGGCGCTCGAAGCGGCGCATGCCGAAGGCGTGGTTCACCGGGATCTCAAGCCGCGCAACGTGCTGGTGGACGAGGCCGACCATGTGTATGTTTCGGATTTCGGCCTCGCGAAATCGCTCGAATCGGCGTCAGCGACGGCCATGACGCGCACCGGTGAAGTGCTGGGCACGCCGCGCTACATGTCGCCGGAGCAGGCGGAATCGAAGGCCGTCGATCATCGCGCGGATATTTATTCGTTCGGCGTCATGCTCTACGAGATGGTGACCGGCGATGCGCCATTTTCGGGCGAATCGATGCTCCAGGTGATGTACCAGCATGTGGCGCAGAAGCCCAAGAACCCGAAAGATGTGAATCCGGAGCTGCCGGATTATCTGGCGGGCGTGATTCTGCGGTGCCTGGAGAAAGATCCGGCGCAGCGGTATCAATCGGCGGCGGAGATTCTGCGGGATCTGGAAGCTCAGACGGCGCCTCCCCTGCCGGTCGAGACCCAGGAAGGCAAGCCATGGGGCCTGATGCCATGGCTGCTGGCCGGAGGCGCAGCGGTGTTGGTGGCGCTTACGCTGGTGATCGCGCCCGTGGTCCGTTCCTGGATCGCCCAGCGCGAGGCGGCCGCAACCGCTGCCCAGCAGACTTATCTGGCAGTTCTTCCGTTCAAAGTAATCGGCGATCAGGACGCGCTCAAATACGAAGCCGAGGGTGTGGCGGACGCGCTCAATGCCAAGCTGTTCCAGTTAAAGAACGTCCATCTGGCCTCGCAGAGCGCCGTGGACAAGCTGAACCCCAAAGATCCTCTGGATAAAAACGCGCGCGAACTGGGAGTCAAGCGCCTGGTGGCGGGCACGATTCAAGGCACAGGGGACAAAATCGACCTCGTGCTGAGCCTGTACGACGAAAAGGGCAATCGCTTGTGGACGCGCGAATTTCCTGGGATGCGCCAGGACCTGCTCACGATCCAGAACGATGTCTACAAGGGCCTCGCGGATGCGCTGGCATTGAAACCAACCGGTGAAGAAATGGCCCGCAGTGCAACGCGGTTGACGTCCGATGTCGCGGCTTATGAGCTGTATCTGAAGGGGCGGAACCTGGTGCGCACGAAGAGAGATCGGAAAACGGTCGACGCGGCCCTCGGGTTATACGACCAGGCCATCAAAAAAGACAATCGTTTTGCTCTCGCCTATGCCGGCATGGCAGATTCGTACTTGTATTTATTCGATGCGACCAAGGACAGCACATGGGTGGACAAGTCACTTAGCGCAGCCCAGCAGGCGGAACAGTTAAATGACGATTTGCCCGAAGTTCACATTTCGCTCGGCAGCGTATACAACATCACCGGCAAAACCACGGAAGCCATCGCGGAACTGAAGCGCGCCCTTGAACTGGCGCCAAACTCGGATGAGGTCTACCGGCGACTGGCCAACGCCTACATGGCTGCCGATCAGAAAGATCAGGCGATTCAGGCTTATAACGACGCCATTAAAGCAAACCCGTATTACTGGCAGAACTTCGGCAACCTGGCCGCTGCTTATTTCAGGCTGGGGGACAATGACAAGGCGCTTGCGGCCTATCAGCGTGTGATCCAACTGGCGCCGGACAAGGCCCTGGGTTATGGGGGGCAAGGGGCGGTCTATTACCGGCAGGGGAAATGGACGGAAAGTATCGCTTCCTTTCAGCAGGCCATTAAACTCCAGCCCAGTTTTCGCTATTACTCGAACATCGGCGTTGCCTATTTTTACATGGGCAAATACAGTGACGCCGCCACGATGTTTGAGAAGGCGGTGGAATTAGAGCCGAACGACCACTTGACGGTCTGCAACCTGGCGGACGCATACCGGCAGGCGGGACAGCGCGACAAAGCCATGGCCGCCTATGACCGGGCCATCAAGCTGGCGTACGATGCGTATTTGGTCAATCCGCGTAAGGCCGATACCCTGGGGAGCCTTGCGCTTTACAACGCCAAGAAAGGGGATTTGAAGAAAGCTCGAGACTTTATCGCTCGTGCTCGCTCGATCAACAAAGACGACACCGAGCTGATGTATAACGAGGCTCTAATCGAGGCGCTCGGCGGCCAGCCGGCCGAAGCTTTGCAAAGTCTCAAGCAGGCCTTTGAAAAGGGTTACCCGCCCGAGGAAGCCCAGAGGGATCCGGAATTGGCCAAACTACGGACCACTCCCGGGTATGCCGATCTGATCAAGCAATTCGCCCGCAAGACGAACTAGCCGCCAGGCAAAATTCGACTAGCGGCGCGACGCCAGCAGCTTGCGCCTGGCTGCCAAGGCGCCGGCAGCAGTAAGCAGCAACAGCAGAGTGGAAGGCTCCGGCACGTTGGCCTGGACGCCAAGGACGACGGGCGCACCGTTTTGTTGCCAGCCACCGTTGGTGTTCGTGGTCGGAGTGAAATTCTGCGGTGGGCCATCGAAGAATTGGGTTGGAATGCCCGTGCCCCCAGAGAAAAGGATGTTTACAGTGTCTCCGTTTACTGTAATCCCACAACTGCTAAATGGGTGGGCTACTTCGGAGTTGACGTCGCACTGAAACTCGTCCACATTCAAATTGATCCCGGGAAAGGTTGCAGTGAAGTCAAGGTTAAACCAGTCCTGGCCGCTGTTGTTAAACAGATCGAATTGGCCGCCACCGAGGAATCCAGAGTCGGAGGAAGACGGTGTGATCTCGAAGCTTGTGGAGTTGACAGCATCACTACAACACGTGCTGTCGATCGAGATGCGCGGATCGCCCGGCGTCGATCCCCCGGTTAAATCGATAAAAAAGTGTGATGGGTCAACTTGAGCCTGCCCCAATCCAGCACATGCTATTGAGACCAAACCCAGCATCCAAAGCCGACTACGAATCATCGTAACCCCCTCCTTACGACAGAGCCTAGTATCAACCGCCGGTTGCGGGCAAAAAGCCACCCGTGAAACTCGACGGTAATGCGGCTCTTGTGTTTGCACTCTTTAGTCCAACCCAAGTGGTGTTACCTTAACGCCTTAGAAACAATTGTTTACAAGCCGCGGGATCCCGATCCTGGGCTCGGAGTCTTCCGAAAATTTGGATTTTAAGAAAAAATTTGTAAAACAAGTCACACTCGCCGGCTCAGAACCGCTTGAGCCGGGACCGGATGCGCTTAGCGATCTTCTCGATTTCTTCGGTCTTTTTCAGGCTGGAAACGGAGAGGACCTGGGTGTCGTTTTTTTCCAGTTCGGCTTTGAGGCCCTCGGCCAGATCGATGAGCTGGGCGGCGTCCTTGAGGGACTTTTCGTGGTCGGCTTTGAGAATTTCTTCCTGCTGGAGCTTACCGTTGGGCAGGCGGACATCGCCCGACGGCTTTTGCGGCTCAATTTGCCGGTCGTGCGGCTGCTGGGAGAAGAGGCACAGCGGGATTACGAGGGCCACGGATAACAACAGATTTTTCATGACATAAAACCTACCAGTATGACGGTCGGGCGCGAGCGGGGTTACCAGAGCGCGCCTGTTGTTATGATAGCCAAGATGCAACAGGTGAACGTCGGGGTGATCGGGCTGGGAAACGTCGGTTCCGGCACCCTGACGGTGCTGGCGGAAAACGCGGAGCAGATCGCGGTGAAGCTGGGATTTCCGCTGCGGGTCACGGCGGTATGCAGCCGGTCGGTTGGATCGAAAAAGCTGCCGGAATCACTGGGGGATGTCCAACGGACAACGGACTGGCGCGAAGTGGTGGCCCGGCCGGACGTGGATATCGTGGCGGAACTGGTGGGCGGGACCTCGGTTGCGGCGGAGATTATCGACGGGGCGATCGCGCACAAAAAATCCGTCGTCACGGCGAACAAAGAACTGATGGCGCGCTGCGGGTCGGAGATCTGGGACCGGGCGATTCGCGCGGGAATCAACCTGGCGATGGAAGCGAGCGTGGCGGGCGGCATTCCGATCCACGCGGTGCTGCGCGAGGGCATTTCGGGCGATCGCGTGGTGGCGCTCTACGGAATCCTGAACGGCACGAGCAACTTCATCCTGACGGAAATGGAAAAGCGCGGCGCGACGCTGGCCGATGTTCTCGCGGAAGCGCAGCGGCTGGGATACGCGGAGGCCGATCCAAGCGCGGATATCGACGGCCTGGATGCGCGCTCGAAGCTGGCGATTCTGGCCGCGCTGGCGTTTGGCGAACGAATCACGCCGGCGGATATTTTTGTGGAGGGCATCCGGCGCATTTCGCCGATGGATTTTCAATATGCGCACCAGCTGGGGCACACGATCCGGCTGATCTGCGCGGCCCGGCAGACGGCGGACGGGCTGATTCTTTCGGTGCGGCCGGCGCTGGTGGGCCGGGAAACGATTATCGCGGGCGTGCAGGGAGCCTACAACGCGGTCTGGGTGAAAGGGCGGCACGGCGCGGACACGTTTTATTACGGACGCGGCGCCGGACCGCTGCCGACGGGCGTAGCGGTGGTGAGCGATCTGATGCGCGTGGCGCGCGAGATCCGGTACGGAAGTCCGGAGCGTGTTTCGCCGTTTGCGCATGAGCGGCTGGGAGAATACAAGCCGCTTTCGGTGACGCGCGAGAAATGCGCTTACTATCTGCGGTTCCGCGTGGGAGACCGGCCGGGGATTATCGCAGCGCTGGCCGGCATTCTGGCCGAAAAACACGTAAGCCTGGAAGCCGTGCTGCAATTGCCGTGCGAAACCAAGCACGATCTGCCGTTTGTGATCACGGTGGAGCCGACTTCCGAGCAGGCCGTGCGCGAGGCCGTGGAAAAAATGTCGAATCTGGATTTTCTGCGCGAGCCGCCGCTTGCGCTGCCGATGGAGCCGCCGTTATGAAAAAGCAGGTGCCGGGTGCCAGGTGTCGGGTGTTAGCGATCGCAGCGTTGGTGTGCGCCGGTGCGCTCGCTGCACAGGTCGCGGACAAAGCCAATGAAGGCTACAAGACCAAGGAAGGGCGCGAATCGGTTGCGAAAACCCTGAACGCTCCGGACCGCGATCAACAACAGAAACCGAAGGACCTGGTTGCGGCCATGTCGCTCCAGCCGGGAATGGCGGTGGCGGATATCGGAACGGGCGTGGGATACATGCTTCCGTACTTGAGCGCCGCGGTGGGGCCGTCAGGAAAGGTGCTGGCGGAGGATATTTTCCCGGACTTTCTTGACAAAGCCAAGGCAACCGCCAAGAGCCACGGTCTCTCCAATGTCGAGTTCATCCAGGGGACGGTGAACGACCCGAGCCTTCCCGAGAACGCAGTGGACGCAGCGCTGGCGCTCGAATCGTATCATCACTGGGATTATCCGGAAAAGATGCTGGCGGCGCTCCATCGCGAGCTGAAGGCCGATGGCCGGCTGGTGATCGTGGACTTTTACCGGAGGCCGGATGCGATGCCCAACGGGCAGGCCATGAAGCACATCCGGCTGGATCTGGATGGGGTGATCAAGGAAGTGGAAGCCAATCATTTCCGGCTGGTCTCGCAGCACGATCAAATCAAGGGCAGGCAGTATATGGCGATTTTCGCGAAGCAGTAGCAGGGCGCGGGGCAGGGAATCGGCGGGCGACCGGCCGAGTTACCGCTGGGCGTAGAGGGGCGCGATCGAAACCAACCCCAAACCGGCAACAAACAAGACCAACATCAAGACTACAAGCGCGCGGACGCGGCCGCCGGCGCCGGCGAACTCCTTCCAGACGAGAAGCCCCCACAGCGCGCTGACCATGGTGGCGCCCTGGCCGATGGCGTAGCTGACGGCAGGCCCGACCTGCACGCTCTCCGGCGCGCTGGCGGCGACGAAATTTGCGATAGTGCCGGTGGCCCAGACGACGCCCCCGATCAGGCCGAGCGCGTGCTGCCCGAGAGTGCCGGTGAAATACCGGGAGAAAGCCACGCGATCGCCTTCGACGGGAAAGTTCATGAAGAACAGGTTGAAGACGAAGGTGGAAACGAAAACCCCGACGGCAAAAACGAAACCGATGGCATACGGCCCGAGGCCCAGCGGCCCTTCTTTGCCCATCTCGACCAGCGGGAAGAACGATCCCATGAGCACACCGCTTACCAGGCTGAGGGCGATTCCCTTGCCCGTAACTTTGCGCGCGCCGCCGGATTTGCCTCCTGCCTTCGGCGCCTGCCTGGCCTTGCCGGCTTCGAGCGCGCGGTAGGCCAGGGCGTCGACTAGGATCGCCACCACAACGATGGCTGCGCCTCCGAACAGCAGCGCGGGGTTTCCCTGCGGCTTAATCAGATAATTCCAGACGACGCCTATAACCAGCGCCAGCCCGATACCTACAGGGAAAGCCACGGCGAGGCCGGCAACCGAAATGGCCGCGACCAGCAGCATGTTCGCCAGATTGAAGATGCCGCCGGCGACCACGCCGTAGAAGATCTGGCGCTTGCCGGTATGGAGCAGATCGTCGACGAAGGCGAAGCCGTCGGTGCCCAGGTTGCCGAAGGTCAGGGCGTAGATGAGGGCGGCGATTAAGACGCCGACAGAGTAATCGTAATAGAACAGCTCAAAGCGCCACTTGCCGGCCATTTTGAAGGTGTTGGCCCATGAGCCCCAGCAGAGCATGCTCAGGATGATGAGCAGCAGTGCGGCGCCGTAGGTCTGGGGCAGAATCATGCGGCGAGAGTACACCGCGCGCGGCTTGTCGGTCAAGTCCGCGCAGAGAGCGGGCGCTAATGCGCAGCTTGCGCGGGCGCTGCGGGCGGCGAGGGTTTCGTTTCCGGCTTCGCCGGTGCAGCGGGCACATCCGGCACGGGAATTTCCAGTTTGTCCCCTGAGTTTTGATACTGCACGATAACGGAGATGCGGCGGTTAGAGGGATGGTTCGGATCGTTAGGCATGCGCAGGTGCTGGTCGGCGAAGCCGCGGACCTGTATCACCTGTGAAGGCCGCAGTCCCTTCCCCTGCATCAGGCGGCGGGCGGAGTTGGCGCGATCGGTGGAAAGCTCCCAGTTGGTGTAGGTGGCGTTATCGCCGTAAGGCCGGGCATCGGTATGTCCCTCGATCAGGATGGAATTCGGCAGCCTTCCCAGCTCTGCGGCCAGCAGCGCGAGTAATTCCTGGCCCCATTCGCTGGGCTGGGCGCTGCCGCTTTCGAAGAATAAACCCTTTTCGTTCTCGAGCAGCTCCACGCGAAGACCCTCGTTGGTGACGGTGAGCACGACGTTGTCCTTCATCTGCTGGAACTTGGGAATGCTTTTCATGGCCTGCGCGAGCTTGTCGCGAAGCTGCGGCATGTTGTCTTTGTTGACGGCCACGCTTTCGCCGGTGCCGGCCATGGCGCTGCCTGCCAGCTTGCCGTTGCCGGACGGATCTTTGAAGTACGCTTCGACGGCTTTTTTGACCTTGTCATTGGTGTTCAGCAGCCAGAGGACGATGAACAGCGCCATCATCGCGGTTACGAAATCGGCATAGGCGACCTTCCAGGCGCCTCCGTGATGTCCGCCGTGATTGACCTTTTTCTTGATGATGATGATGGGAGGCGCAGCATTATCCGGTTCAGGCACGGGTTATCCATTCCCGCCTTCGGCCGCGGCCGGAGCCGGGGTTTCCGCCGCGGGAGCAGCGGCAGGCGCGGCTTCAGGGGCGGCCTGGGCCGGAGCCGGAGTGCGGCCTTTGCAGAAATCTTCCATTTCTTTGAAAGTGGGGCGCACGTCTCCGGGGATAGCTCTTCGGGCGAACTCCACGGCAAGAATCGGGGCCGAACCGCGCACGAAAGACGCGACCGCAACTCTCAAGCAGTGATAAAACTGCGCTTCGGCGTCATTGCCCTTGGCCATGTTGGCTGCCAGAGGCCCGAAGAATCCGTAACAGAGTAGGATGCCGAGAAACGTTCCGACCAGTGCCGCCGCGACTTTATGGCCGATTTCTTCGGGCGGCCCGCCGAGCGCGCCCATGGTAATCACGACACCGAGAACCGCGGCGACGATGCCGAGGCCGGGCAGCGAGTCGGCGACGGTGGTCAGAGAGGAAACTGGCACGTTAGCCGTCTGGTGATGAACGTCCATATCGAGCTCCATCATTTGATCCAGCTCGAAAGAACTGACGCCGCCGCTGATGTGCATGCGCAGCGTGTCGCAAAGGAAGTACAGCGCGTGATGGTTGTTCAGGAAATTCGGATACTTCTTGAAGAGCGCGCTCTTTTGGGGCTCCTCGATATCGTTTTCGAGGTTGACCATGCCGGCTTTTCGAGAATACTGAAACAACTCGTTCAGCATTTTCAGGTGTTCGAGGTAGAAGGCTTTGGTGAACTTACTTGGAAGGAACACTCCGACGATGCCTTTGCCGATACGGATGAGGGTGGGCAATGGGTTGGCTACCAGCAGCGTACCGGCGGCAGCGCCGCCGATGATGAGCAGCTCGGCCGGCTGCAACAGCACCAGCAGGTTGCCGTGTTCCAGCAAGTAACCGCCGACAACCGCGCCGAGCACAACGACTAGTCCGATGATGGCAAACATCTGGCGAAGGGGTGGATGTCAACCCACGTAGAACTATCGGCTTAAAGAAGGGCTGGACTTTAGGGAACGGCTCTGCGAAGGGTGCCAAGCGGCCGGTGGCGACTTTCGATCAGCCGTCCCCAAATGCGGTCTTATTCGCGAATCGCAATCATGACGCCGTTCTGGCTGGTGTGACCGCCGGCCTGGATGACTACCGGAACGGCAGCCCCGACCGGCGCGTTATCGGGCACCTTCACGTTTACCTGCAGGGCGCCGGAAACAATACCGGGAGCGGCGCCGGCGAATTGCACCTCGGCTGGCCGGCCGCCGATGGTGACTGATACGGAAGCGACCGGCCTGGGCAGCCACTGGGAGGAACTGATGCGGCCGTCTTCGCCGGGCGGGTTGGTCTGGCCTGCGCCGGTCGCGTAGATCACGATGCTCGCGCCTCTGCGGGCGGCGTTGGACGGTCCGTTCACGGTGTAAGCGCCACGCGCGCTGTCGAAATTGAGGACCGCGCCCTGGCCCCGGCCCGATTGGGTCAACGTAAAAATGGAGGGCGATGCGGGGGCGACCGGCAAGGTTACGGTGTTCGACCAGGCGCCGTTGTTTTCAACCTGTACGGCGGTCTGCGTCTTGCCCGCCACGCCGAACGGGACGACGGCGTTGATCTGCCGCGACGAAACGAACAGCAGCGGAGCCGCCACACCGTCGAATAGAACACGCACATTGGAAAGCCGGTTGGATACTCTGCCGTCGGCATCGACTTCGAGCCCCGCAGACGCATGCGGACCCAGGTTGAAGCCAAACAGGCTGACCATCTCACCAGGCGTGACAGAGGCGCCGGCGAGGCTCGCCGCACTGATCACGCCTTCTTCGCTCAGGCAGACGCCGCTCGCGGAACGGGATTCGATGCGGTTCGCCAGGAGCACGCCGTCGGTTTGCAGCGTGCCTTTGGCCTCCACGCAGGCGCCGATACTGATCGGGCCATGCTCGGCGTCGAGCGCCGTAGCGGAAGTGACCCGCACGGTTCGGCCTCCGATTTTCCAGTCTCCGGCCGGGCCGGCGGCGGGCATTGCATCCACCGTGCCTGCGAGCTCAAAGTTCCCCTGCTCGGCCGCCATCGTCGCGCAGCGTGCGGCGTCTTCGGTGTGGATCGCAGAGGCGCTGATCGAATTGTCGGGCTGCAAAGCGCCCTCAATTTCCACGCAGGCGCCGACTATGACGGCGCCGCGATCGGTCTCGATTTCAGTCGCGGCGGACACGTGGATGGCGCGGTGGTTCACGGACCAGTCGCCGAGGAGGCCGGAAGCCGGCAAGCCGTCGATCGTACCGAGGAATTTCGGCTGCTCCGGCGGTTCACCGTTTCCCTGGCACGATTCCGACTCGCGCGAGACTTCGAGATTGGTTGCCGTCACCGAGCCGTCAGCCGCTATCATTCCTTTAACTTCGACGCAACTACCGATCAGGACGGCGCCTTCGGTTTCCATCTGTGTCGTTGCAGAAACGTGGACGGTGCGGCCGCTGATCAGCCAGTCACCGATTAGCGACGTTCCTGCCGGTAACTTCTGGACCACGCCGGAGAATTCCGCTTCGGCATTCTCATTTTGAGGCGGAGCGCAGCCGCCGGAAGCGGACTCGACCATGATTTGAGATGCGGTGACGGAACCATCGGCGTTTATCGTGCCTTCGATCTCGACACAGGCGCCGACCGAGACCGGGCCTTTCTGCTGGTTAATCTGCGTCGCCTGGCTCACATGGACGGTCTTGCCGGAAACCAGCCAATTGCCAACGAGACCGCTCACGGGTAGACCTTGCACGCTGCCCGAGAAATTGGCCTGCGCGGCAGGCGGGGGAACCGTCACGGCTCCGCATTTGTCCGCCTCCTCGGAGCTGATGCGGCTGGCGTTGACGGTCGCGTCCGCGAGAGGAGTGCCCCGCACTTCGACACAGGAGCCTACCCCGATGGAGTTCTCTTCCTGGTCGATTTCCGTGGAACTGGAAACGTGAACTACGGTGCCACCGATGCGCCAGTCGCCGAGGACTGTTCCCGGCGGAAGACTTTGGACGATGCCGTTGAAATCGGCGCTGTCGCCGCCGTCATCGTCGGCAACAAGGTTCTGCAACATGATCGGCGAAGCGATGATCGAAAGAACGACAAACGCGAAACCGGCTGTGAATCTGCGATGCATGAGTTACCACCCTCCTCATGATCGAAGTGTGCACGACATCGATAGAGTGCCATACTTTCCGGTTCACAACGGTAACAAGGTTGTGAATTCAGAGGTAAATCACCGCAGGGTTCACTTGTGTTTCCGGGGGGGTATGAGTTAGTCGGCGCCGGCTCGCACGGTGGGCGGACCGCTCGAGACGAATCTTCCCTGGGAATCATACGAGAGCGTGATCTGTTCGGGAATGGTCAACTGGCTGTTGCCGGTTTTCGGATCGACGCATTCGCGGTATGGAATGCCTTTCAAGTCCAGATATTTTCGTGCGCCGCGCAGCGTGCCCTGGTCGCGCATCATACTCGCGATCCGGTAGGCTTTTTGGCGAATGGCGCGGCGCTGCTGGCGGTCCTGCTGGCGATATTCGAACCCGCGTAGTTTCTGATTCAGCGTTTCGCGTATGCGCTTATCCAAGCCGATCTCACCCGCGCGGCCAGCGGACTCCGCCAACGCACTGCCAGCGCTCGCGTAACACCATACCGTTACAGATGGGGTGCGGTCAAGCGCAGTTGACACTGCCCAACTCGGGATGATCTTGCTGCGGATAGACCGGGCTTTACGACGCGCTCACCCGCTCGACATGGACTGCGGTTCCATAGGCCAGCACCTCGGTCACGCCGTTCATGAGCTCGGTGGATTCGTAGCGCGCGCCAATGATGGCATTCGCGCCTAACTCGGCCGCGTGCTGAAGCATGAGATCGAAGGAATCGGCCCGCGTCTGTTCGCATAATTTGCTGAACAGCGAAATGTTGCCGCCCACGATGGTTTGCAGGCCGGCGCCGAGGGTGCCGAATAGCGAGCGCGAGCGGACAATAATGCCGCGCACCACACCGAGATTGCGGACGATGCGATAACCGGGCAGCTCGAGCGCGGTGGTGACCATCTCGTGCCGGATAGCGGAAGCGGTTGTTGCGGAAGTAGCGCCCACGAGAGCCTCCCGGAGTGTCCTCTGGTTATTCTTTTACTCCAAAGGCATAAACCATTGAATCAAAGGTTGTTACAAATATGCGGCCGCCGGATATCGAGATGCCGCTGAAGTGTGTAAAGGAGGGCATCGCGTCGCCGCTCGAGTAAAGCTGCTTACCGGTCGCGGCATCGAACGCATAGAGCACGGTGTTGCCGACGTGTTTGGCAGCGCGCTCGGCGGAGGTGAACAGCGCGCCATCGCCTTTTGATTGGCGGGCGAATTCACCATTGGAAATCGCGAAGACCAGGCCGCCGGCGACGATCGGCGGCTCGGGAAGATTCATGTCGCGGGAAATCCATGCCGGCACGACTACGGGCTTGCCGTCCTTTTCTTCGATCTTGAATGCCTGGATGCTGCCGTTCGCCGCATCGCCGTTGGTGATCGGGAATTTCACACCGCTAGCCGCGACGCCCAGGGCGGGCGCGTAAAGCCAGCGGGTTTTGTGTTCGTCTTCAGCGGTGGCGAAAGCTCCCCAGAATCCTTTGCCGGCAAAGTCCGCTTCCTCATTGACGAACACCGGGCTGCGATAGAGCGGCGTCTTGTGATCTCCGCCGCCGATGTGAGCGGCATCCAGAAGATACACAACCCCTTCTTTTCCACCTGCCGCCACGATTTCGCGCCCGTCAAAGGAAAACACCGTGGGAGACAGGCTGCCCATATCGAGATCTTTGCGGGTGAGGTAGTTGTGATTGGCGGGTGTGAGATAGTCGACCAGCTTCAGGTCTTTCGCCGAGAGCTGGAGGATCGTATCCGGGAGGTTCCCCTTTTCCGCGTCGTACATGCCGTCGCCGGTGCCGGCGAAAACCATGCCGCCTTTGCTCACTGCTACACCGGCGCGGCCCCAGATGCCGGCTCCCCCGGGTGCCGCCTGGAAGAAGGTGATCTTGTGATCCGGCGAACTGAGATCCATGGCATAAACGCCGGATTTTGCGCCGTTGCAGCCCTGCGACGTGTTGGTGTAGAGCACACCGCCGGCGAAATTCAGGCTCCAGTTTTTAGAGAACGGAGGCACGAACTGGACAGGCGGTGTGCGATCCTCGCCGTCGATGACGTTCAGCACATGCAATTTTCCGTCGCTGGCGATGGCGTAGACGCTCGCGCGCAGGCCTTCCTTGCGAATGAGGGGTGTGGCGTTGAGCGCGTTCGGACAAAGCCAGAACGGGCGCTGCCTCGGCTTGGCTTCGACGGCGAAAGTTTTTTTCCAGAGCAGCTTGCCGGTTTCGGCGTCGAGGGCATAGAGATTATCGGAAGCCCCCCCGACAATCGCAATTTCTTTCATGCCCTTGTCGGTAACGACCCATTCGACAACATCGGCTGCGGTAAGCCCGTTCAATTCGCGCGGCTGATTGTCGAGATGCGCCTTCCAGAGCAGAGTCATCGACTTTACGTTGCCGGGATTGATGTCGGTTTCCTGGGGGCTCCAGCCGGTGCGTTGAGGATCGTTGCCGAAAGAGAGCCAGTTCGCGGCTTCGATGGGGAACGCGGACACCACGGCGAGACAGAGGGGGACAACAAACTTCTTTACTTTCATACGATGTTGATTTCAATTATAAGCTATCGGTTTTCGACGGGCGGTGCAGAGAGAGCGATCAGGAACGCTTTTCTTCCAGGAACGCACCCATTTGTTGATCGGCCCCGGCAATATGTTCGGTGAGCCAGGTTTTGAGATGCTGAAGCACTTCGAGGGTAAGGTTCGCGCGGCCGAGTTCGAACTTCCGTTGCAGATCGACCAGGTCGTCCACGATGGTTTCATGCTGAATCTTATGAGCGACAAATGCCGGATAGCCCTTCGCCAGCATGAGCCTTTCCTCGGAAGCAAAGTGTCCCTCGGTGTAGGCGATGAAGTCAGCCAGCAGTTTGCTGAGGACTTCTTGGCCTTGTCCCGTCACCGCGGCGACGTGGAGTTTATGGGCGAGCGCAAACCGGCGCTTGTGCTGGCCGTCGATTTCGGGGCGATGGACGCCATAGTTTTCGCTCCAGTCGAACAGAGCCATGTCTTGGGAATCGGCGGATCGCACCAATCTCAATAGATCAAATGGCTCAAAGCGTTAACGATCGATAACGAAACCTCTCTTAACCCATGAGAGCATTCGAAAAACCTGGTAAACGTTTTATTCTAGTGTTGGCCCGTGGAATCGATTCCGCTGGAGCCAGAGGGATTCCGGCGCAGGCAGCACCCGCTTCAACGGAGCGAAAGAAATCTGCACGATGATTGGATTCAAAAATTTCAAGAACCGAGCGGCGGTCGCACTGGTCGCGGCCGCGGCCGCTACGGCAATGGCCGGCTGCTCTTCGCAGGCTCATCCGGCAGATCTCACGCCCATGCAAGCCAGCGCGCTGATCGCGCAACGGTGGTCCCAGGACGAATTGAATCACTTTAAGGTCGTGCTGCATTCCGACTCGCTGGTCGAGTGCGGCGTAACCAACGACTTGTGGAAGCTGGGTGAACTGACCGACCGCGGCTATACGCGAACAGCGTATCAATTGACGGAAAAAGGCAGCAAAGTGCTGTTTGGGATCGATTTGAGCGATTCGGGGAAAAATCATCAGATTACGCTGCGAGGGCCATACCGCCTCGATATCACCCAGATTGTTCCGGGGCCGCAGCCGGACAGCCGGTACGTGATGTTCCACTGGGAAATCGATTGGGCCAAGGCATCATCTGAGCTGAAGGCCTGCGTGCCCAAATTCGAAATGTCGGGAAACGAAGTGGCGCTGTTCCAGGTTGACAACCTGAATTGGAAGTTTATTTCTTATCTGAATCCCGACGACGCAGCCGCAGTGCAGGCCGCCAACCCGGCGCAGTAGCCGGAGCCGGATCCGCAGCTTCATCCATCGCGCGCTCATATTCCAGGGTCTCTCTGCCGGAGAGCGGATTCCCACGTAATGCCGTTAGAATGACCTCATGACCATTCGCGGCGGCGCCGGTCTGCTGGTTTTCGCGGGCGCCATGATGGCGCAGACGTTTGATAACACCACGCTCAACGGCAAATACTATTTTCGTCATCTGTTGTTCACGGCCGATGCGTCGGACAACATCACCGACATTCGCTGCATTTCGGGAGCGATGACGTTTGACGGCGCAGGCAATTTCGCGTTCGCGGGGCAGCAGACAATCGGGGTGAGCGCGCCTGCCGCGGCGAACGGAGCGGGGACTTATTCGGTCAGCCTGGCCGGAATGGTCACCTTGACCAATCCGCAAAACTTTTCGCTCACTTTGAATGCGCATTACGGCGTGGCCGGCCCGGGCGAAGCCATGGTGATCGGGTCGAGCACGGAAGCGGCCGGCGGCACGTTCGATCTTTTTATCGCAGTTCAAGCGCCTTCGCCGCCAACCTCGAATGTGTCTTTAACCGGTGGCTATTGGGTTTCCACGCTCGCGTTTCCGACTGCCACGGCGGCGACCGCTCGCAGTACCCTGTTCAGCCTCCAGGCGGACGGACAAGGAGGTTTTGCGAGTTTCAGTGTTACAGGACACGCCGCCAACATCTCGAACGGCGCGCCGACTACGCAAGCTCTGAGTGGAGCCACTTATAGCATGGCTGCGGATGGCAGCGGTACTGCCACGTTTCCGTTAACGGCGGCCAATAACGCCGCCGGCCAGCTTCTGAGCGGGCATGAGGCGATTTATGTGTCTGGAAGCGGCAATGTGATTCTAGGCGGATCGACCGATCCGGGCGTGCATGATTTGTTGGTAGGTTTCAAATCGCAGGACGGCCTCGCGTGGCTGGGCGAATTCTGGCACGCCGGGCTGCGCTTCGAAACCCAAGGACTTGCGAGCGCATATAGCGGGTCGCTTTATTCAACCGGGCTCGGCACGATTACTTTTACGCGGCGGCTGCATCAGCTCAATCCGCCCGGAGCGGTCAGTTACGATTTTACGGGCGCGAATCCGTACCAGCTTCAAAGAAACGGCTCGGGAACGGCCGAATTGACGAGCGTCGGGCTTGGGGCGGGCGGCAGTGTTTTTGCGGGTGCGGCCGTCGATCCGAACGATACCGCCGGTTATGAGCTGTATCTCGGGGTGAGGATGCCGGGCCTTTCAGGCGGAGGCGTCTTTCTCAATCCGCAGGGCATCGTCAATGCTGCGAGTTTCGCGCCGGCAGGCGACTCGATCGCGCCGGGCGAGTTCATTGCATTATTCGGTACGGGGCTGGCCGGCGCGACCCAGACTGCGTTGCCGCCATATCCGCCGAATCTCGGAGGCGTGACCGTACTGATCAATAATCAGCCTGCCCCCATCCAGTACGTCAGCGCAACCCAGATCCATGCGCTGGTGCCCTATGGCACCAGCGGACCGGCGGCAACCATCGTGGTGACGAACAACGGGCAATCTTCGGAGGCCGCTCCAGTGCCGGTTGCAGCGACAGCCCCGGGGGTATTCTCTCTCAGCCAGAACGGCATCGGCCCGGGCGCGATTCTGCACACCAATTTCTCCCTCGTGAATGCCGCGAACCCGGCAAAGCGTTCCGAAACCGTGCTGGTGTTTCTGACGGGGCTGGGGGCGGTGAATCCGCCGGTGGCGGACGGGGCTGCGGGTGGTTCGAATCCCTTCAACCGCGCAGTCGCGCAGGTGAACGTGCTCGTCGGGGGGCTGCCGGCGACGGTGTCTTTCGCGGGCCTCGCCCCGGGATTTCCGGGGCTTTATCAACTCAATGTCGTTGTGCCGGCCGATCTGACGGTGAACGCCACCGGACCTTTTCCGCTTGCCATCCAGACGGCCGACAGCTTTCACGATCAAGTGGATCTGATCGTCGGCCAGTAAGTGGCCGACAACAGGCATAAAGTCCCGATCGCCAACGCCCGATAGTCTTCCGGGGGTGTCGCCTCCGCCTGGGACTACCAATGAAATCGTGGACGATCGGCAAGAAATTGATGGCGGGTTTTGGCGTGATGCTGGCCCTGACTCTGAGCCTCAGTTACTTTGCGCTCACCGCTATCGGAAAACTTGGGGGCGCGCTGGCTGCCAATACGGCTCAGACCATGGACCTGGTCGGTGCGGTTCGGTTGGGCCTGCAGGACATGATAGCCCGCGTCAAGCAAGCCCAGCTTACCTACGTGGTCAATCACATCAAGGGTTTGGAAAGCGGCGGGTCCAAATCCGCAGTCGGATCCGGCATTGCGTGTTCCAGTTGTCACACGATGGACAGTTTCGATGACCTGGGGCGCGAGTTCGCGGCGACCGCCGGGCGGGTGAAGCAGCAAATAGCACAAGTAAGGCCCTCGATTCACGACAGCGAAGGGCTGAAGGCTCTGGCGGTTCTAGACTCGGGCGTATCGTCCTGGGCGCCGCTCTACGAGGAGTTCCGGCGCCAGATCCAGCGGAACGATTACGAAGAAGCGCACAGTGTGGTCCGCGATCAGATGGCCCCTATTCTGGAGGAAATCGACAAGGCGGCCAAGACGTTATCCGACCGCGAGCGGGACACCATGATTTTGAGCGGCAGGCAGGCTCTCCAGGTGGTCGCGAGAAGCCGCTGGATCGCGTTCCTTCTTGTCGGACTGAGCCTCGCTGCAAGCGCCATCATTCCGATCGTCGTCTTCGGCATCAGCCGGTTATTGCGGGAGGTAGCCGCCGATCTGAGCTCGGGCGCAGGCCAGGTGAGCAGCGCGGCGCAGCAAGTTTCCGCTTCGGCGCAATCGCTGGCTCGGGGCGCCGCCGATCAGGCGGCATCGCTGGAACAAACGTCAGCTTCATCGGAGCAGATCACCTCGATGACCCGCCGGAACGTGGAGAACTCGCGGTCCGCGGCTGCGCTGACCGGGCAGGCCACCGAACTGGTGAATGGCGCAAATCGCAATCTCGAACAGATGGTCGGCTCCATGCAGGAGATCAACGCCTCCAGCGATAAAATCGCCCGAATCATCAAGGTCATCGACGAGATCGCGTTTCAGACCAACATTCTTGCGCTGAATGCGGCCGTCGAGGCGGCGCGCGCGGGCGAAGCGGGGATGGGTTTTGCGGTGGTGGCGGACGAAGTTCGCAATCTGGCACAGCGCTGCGCGCAGGCCGCACGCGACACGTCAGCCCTGATCGAGGAGTCCATCAGCAAGTCTCGCGATGGAAAAGGGAAGCTGGAACTTGTTGGAACGGGCATTCGCGACATCACCTCGAATGTTGCTGAAATCAAGGCCCTGGTAGATCAGGTGAATGCCGGAAGCGCCGAACAGGCGCGCGGAATCGAACAGATCGCGAAAGCTATCAGCCAGATGGATCAGGGCACACAAAAATCGGCGGCGCATGCCGAGCAGAGCGCCTCCGCCGGCGAAGAGCTGAGCGCGCAAGCGGTCGCCATGACCGAGATCGTGCATAAGCTCACGGCGCTGGTGGATGGCCGGTAGAGCCGGCGGCCGCGAGCAGCTTTGTGAGGCCGCCTGAATACTCGCCCTGAGCCGGGCACAAGTAAAATGAAAGCATGTGGACCGGCGTTGCCGTTCTTTTCCTGCTTTTCGCGCCGGCGGCCGACTATCAGGCTGAAGGCTTAAAGGCGCTCGAAGCCAAACAATACGATCAGGCGGCACAATTTTTCACGCAAGCGGTTTCAGCCGATCCCAAGGATTACGCGGCGCATTTTCACCTGGCGCTGGCTTATAGCCTGCTGGGAAAAGACGCCGAGGCGATTCCCGAATATCAGAAGACTCTCGATCTGAAGCCGGGCCTCTACCAGGCGGAGCTCAATCTAGGGATGTTGCTCGTGCGCACGAAGCGCGACACAGAAGCCGTGCCGCATCTCGAAGCAGCCGTTCAATCCAAGCCCGCCGAATTTCGCCCGCAGTGGCTGCTGGCGGAAGCCCTGCTCGCTTCAGGCGACTTTGCCAAAGCGGAGCAGCATTACCAGGCCGCGGCGGCCATCGACCCCAAATCCGCGCCGGCACAATTGGGCCTTGGACGCGCGCTGGCGCGCCAGAATCGATTGGCGGAAGCGGCCGGGCATTTCCGTAACGCGGCAGAACTGGACCAGAGCTTCAACGACGCGCTGCTCGAACTGGCTGGATTATACGAGCAAAACCACCAGCCGGAGAACGCCATTGCGATTTATCAGAAATTTCCGGCAAACGTCGCGGCTCAGGAACATCTTGGCGAGCTGCTGATCGAGGCCAACCGGTTTGCCGAAGCCATACCGTGCCTCGAGACCGCCGTCGCGCACGATCCCACCGCAGCCAACCGGCTGGCGCTCTCGACCGCATACCGGATGAATAAGGAGCCGGAAAAGGCCCTCTCCGAGCTCAAGAAGGCGGTGGCAGCCGAGCCTCAAAGCTACGATCTCCACATGGACTACGGGCGCGCTTTGCGCGACCAGCGCCAGTTCATCCCGGCAGCGAACCAGTTTGCCGCGGCGGCCCAGCGGCAGCCTGATTCGCGGGAGGCCTGGAATGAACTGGCGGGCGTGCTCACGCTCGCCGACCAGTACCCGCAGGCTCTGGCGGCGCTGGATCATGTAAAGGCGCTCGGCAAGGAGATTCCGGGCGACTACTATTTGCGCGCCATCATTCTCGACAAACTGCATCAGTACAAACCGGCGCTCGAGAGCTACCGGCAATTCCTGGCGGCGAGCAACGGCAAGAATCCGGACGAAGAATTTAAGGCCCGGCAACGGTCGCGCATTATCGAGAGAATATTGAGTAAGAGATGAAGTTCGCGTTTGCCCTGCTCCTGATCGCTTTGCCCCTGGCCGCGGCTGAACAGCCCGCCGGTTCGCCGGCCGAAGATCTGGCGCGCATTCAGACCGAAACGAACCTGGAAAAGCGGGCCCGCGCTGCGCTCGACAACGCCGATGACGCGCTCAAGCGCGCGCGCGATGCTTATCAGAAAGGCGATAGCACAGAAGCCAACGCGCGGTTGTCGGAGATTGAGCAGTCGGTCGTGCTCGCCGACGAATCGCTGAAGGCCACTCACAAGAATCCCAGCCGCAGTCCCAAGCACTTCAAGCAGGCCGAAATGCGCACGCGGGAACTGCTGCGCAAGCTGGATGGCTTTCGCGATGAGATGAGCGTCACGGACAGGCCGGCGCTCGATCGGGTCGCGTCCGCCGTGCAAAAGATCCATGATGCGCTGCTGGATGGCATCATGGGAGGTAAGAAGAAATGAAACGTCAGGTATTTTTACTGGCCGTGTTGGCCGCGATGCCGCTCGCCGCCCAGCGGGATTTTCTCACCGCCGACGAAACCGACCAAGTGCGGCTGGCGCAGGAGCCCAACGAGCGCTTGAAACTTTACGTGCATTTCGCCAAGCAGCGCGTGAACCTCGCCGAGCACGCCCTGGCGAAGGATAAAGCCGGCAGGTCGATACTGGTTCACGATGCGCTCGACGATTACGGCCAGATCATCGATGCCATCGACACGGTCGCCGATGACGCGCTGCGGCGCAAGCTGGACATTAAAGAAGGCATGGCGGCTGTCGCATCGGGCGAGAAGGAATTGCTGGCCAGCCTCGAAAAGATCCAGGAAAGCCAGCCGAAGGATATGGCGCGCTATGAATTCGTGCTCAAGCAGGCCATCGACACCACGCGCGACTCGCTCGACCTCTCGCAGGAGGATCTGAGCGCGCGGTCAGCCGAGGTGGAGGCCAAGGACGTGAAGGAAAAGAAGGACCTCGAGTCCATGATGGGCACCAAAGAGCTCGAAGAGAAAAAGGCGGCGGAGAAAAGTGCCGCCGATACGCAGAACAAGCGTAAGGCACCAACCTTGTACCGCAAGGGCGAACAGAAGAAGCAAGACCAGCAGTAGGGTTGGGCTGAACGCACTCTCCGTTTGCCTTCCGCCCCTCGCGCGCGTTACACTCACACTTTCCAAATCAATCGGGAGGACTTCAGGGGTCGATAGGTGAAACTTGCTCCGGTAGACTACCTCATCCTCGCGATTTATTTCGGTTTCGTTCTGGGCATCGGCTGGAGGCTCCGCAAGTCGGTCGAATCGAGCGGCGACTTCCTCACTTCCGGCCGCTCGGTTCCCGTCTGGATCACCAGCCTCGCGTTTCTCGCCGCCAACCTCGGCGCTCAGGAAGTCATCGGCATGTCGGCTTCCGGCGCCAAGTACGGCATCATGCAATCGCACTTCTACTGGATCGGCGCGGTGCCCGCCATGCTCTTCGTGGGCCTGTTCATGATGCCGTTTTACTACGGCAGCCGGGCGCGATCCGTGCCCGAGTATCTGAAGCTGCGGTTCGACGAAAAAACGCGCGGCCTGAACGCCATTACGTTTGCCGTGATGACGATTTTTTCTTCGGGCATTTCGATGTATGCTCTGGGCCTGCTGCTCGAACTGGTTTTGGGCTGGAGCTTCACGGCTTCGGTGCTGCTTTCGGCGGCGATCGTGCTGGTTTATACCTTCCTGGGCGGCCTGACCAGCGCCATTTATAACGAAGTCCTGCAATTTTTCCTGATCATCCTGGGTTTTTCGCCGCTCGCGATTCTTTCCGTCGCAAAAGCCGGCGGATGGAGTGGGATGGAGTCGCGGCTCCCTGCGGTCATGACTCACAGTTGGCGCTATCTCGGCAGCGCCAGCGAAAATCCGATGGGCGTCGAGGTCTTTGGCCTGGTGGCGGGCCTCGGTTTCGTGCTCTCGTTCGGCTACTGGTGCACCGATTTTCTCGTGATCCAGCGCGCCATGGCCGCCGATTCCATGTCCGCCGCGCGTCGCACGCCGCTGGCCGCAGCGTTTCCCAAGATGATCATGCCGTTCATCGTGATCGTACCGGGAATTGCGGCGCTGGCGCTCTCCAAAATGAACACGGGTTACTCGCTGCCGCTCCAGCCCGGCGGCGGCTACGATTACAACCAGGCGTTTCCTACGCTAATGGCGCAGTTTTATCCGGCCGGCATGCTGGGCGTCGGCCTTACGGCGCTGATGGCGTCGTTCATGTCCGGAATGGCGGGCAACGTCACGGCGTTCAACACGGTTTTCACGTACGACATCTATCAGAGCTATATCCATAAGGGCGCGCCGGATGCACACTACCTGACCGTCGGGCGCGTGACCACGGTAGTCGGCACGGTGCTTTCCATCCTGACTGCGTATCTGGCGCAGCACTACAACAACATCATGGATTTTCTGCAGCTCGTGTTCGGCTTCGTCAATGCGCCCCTGTTTGCGACATTTCTGCTGGGCATGTTCTGGCGGCGCGCCACCGGGCACGGCGCGTTTACGGGGCTGCTGGCGGGTACCGGCGTGGCCGCGCTCACGCACGGGCTGACTTTAGCTGAGAATAAAGGCGGCTGGATCACCATCGTCCACGAATTTCCCTCCACCATGGCGCAGAATTTCTGGATCGCCATCTTCGCCTGGTCGGCGTGCTTTCTGATCACAATTCTCGTGAGTCTTGCAACCAAGCCGCGTCCCAACGAGCAGCTCGAGGGCCTGGTCTACGGGCTGACTGCGATTCCGCACGAGACCGGCGTAAGCTGGTATCGGAGGCCGGCTCCATTGGCGGTGCTGGTGGTCGCCGTCCTGCTTTTTTTGAATATCTGGTTCCGATAAGCCATGCTCGACCTTCGCGTCACTTCGGGCTCGTTCTTCATACTGCTGGGGTTGATCTTGCTGGCTCTCGGCATTTTCTGGCCGGGCATGCGCGCATCGCTCAGCAATGCCAACGTAAATCTGTACGGTGGTATCTCCATGCTCGTGTTCGGCTTCCTCATGGTGCTGTGGGCACGCACGCGCCGATGATCGAGGAAGCCTTTCGCACCCGCTACGGCTCGGCAGCGGGCATGCGTGTGTTTCGCGCGCCGGGGCGCGTGAACTTGATCGGTGAGCACACCGATTACAATCTGGGCTTCGTGCTGCCGGTTGCTCTCGATCTGGCGTGTTATGCGGCCGCCGCTGATTCACCAGATGAAACGCTACGCATCTACTCCGAGCACAAGCAAGAATCGCGGGAATGGCCGGCCGCGCATCTTCCCCGTCTCGCGCCCAGCGGCCATTGGACCGATTACGTCATCGGCGTCGCGCAGGAGCTGATACGCGCCGGTTACCGCGTCGCGCCAAAATCGATCTTCATTCGCAGCACCGTGCCCGAAGGCGGCGGCTTGAGCTCGTCGGCGGCGCTCGAAGTGGCGAGCGCGCTGGCGCTGCTTTCCGGCCAGCCCATCGCGCCGCTCCAGCTTGCCGAACTTTGCCAGCGGGCCGAAGTGAACTTCGTCGGTCTGCCCTGCGGCATTATGGACCAGTATGTCGCCGTGTTCGGCCGCGAATCGAGCGCCCTCAAGATTGACTGCCGTTCTCTGGAACACGCGGCGGTCGAGCTGCCCCACGGCGTAGAAATATTTGCCGTCAATTCCATGGTCAAACACGAGCTCGGCCAGTCCGCATACAAGGAACGCACCGAGCAGTGCTCGACGGCGCTCTCCTTTCTCGAACCCTTTCAGCCCGGTATCCGCAGCCTGCGCGAGGCCGGCGTCACGCTGATGGAATCCGCCGCCGGATCGATGCCGCAGTTGATCGCCCGCCGCGCGCGGCACGTGGTGAGCGAGAATGAACGCGTCGGCCTGTTCGTGAATGCCGCCGGGCGCAGCGATCTTGAGCGCATGGGGCAACTGCTGGTCGAGTCCCACCTGAGCCTGCAGCACGATTACGAAGTGAGCTGCGCCGAGCTCGATTTTCTGGTCGATACCGCTGTCGGCATCGAAGGCGTGCTGGGCGCGCGGATGACCGGCGGCGGATTTGGCGGCTGCACCGTGAATCTCGTGCAGCGCGGGGCCGGCGAGCGCTTCCGCGGTACAATTTCGCACGCTTACCATCGGCGTTTCGGCATTGTGCCGCAGATTTTTGAATGCCGGCCATCGGCAGGAGCCGGCGAAGAAAATAATTTTGAGAGAATTCCCGCGCAGGTCCCACTTTCCGGCTAAAGAATGCTCCTCCTGGGGCGACTCGTGGCCGCCCCTCTTTGTTCCACTCGGCTCCTGCCCCTGTGGAATGTCGTGGCACAGGGCCCGGGCTCATAGGGTCCGCCTGTGCCACTTCGTTGTACACTATCCCGCGTGCATCCTCAACGAACTCCAAGGTTTGTCATCGGGATCGATTTCGGCACCGAGTCCGGACGGGTCATGCTGGTCAATGCCGAAACGGGGGAAGAGGCCGCCTGGGCGCTGGTCCGGTATCCGCACGGCGTCCTCGATTCCAGGCTGCCCGGCGGCACGCTTTTAGAAAAAGACTGGGCGTTACAGGACCCGCGCGATTACCTAACCGTGCTTACTGAAGGCATTCCAAAGGTGCTGCGCGATTCGGGCGTCCAGCCTGACGCCGTCGCGGGGATCGGCGCCGATTTCACCACCTGCACCATGCTGCCCACCCTGGCCGACGGAACTCCGCTCTGCACGCTGCCCGAGTTCGCCTCGAATCCGCACGCCTGGGTGAAGCTGTGGAAGCATCATGCCGCGCAACCGGAGGCCGAGCGCATCAACCGGATCGGCGCCGAGCGAAAGGAAGAGGCACTGCGCATCTACAGCGGAAAATATTCCTCCGAGTGGTTTTTTTCAAAAGTGCTGCAAATTTTGGACGAAGCGCCGGAGATTTATCACGCTGCCGGCCGCCTTCTCGAAGCCGCGGACTGGATCACCTGGCAACTCACCGGCCACGAGCGCCGCAACGAATGCACCGCAGGGTACAAAGGCATGTGGATCAAGGGAAAAGGATTTCCTTCGCGAGAGTTCTTTCGCGCGCTTGATGCACGATTAGAGAATGTCGTCGCCGAGAAATTGGCGGAGCGCTTCGATCCGCCCGGAACGCGCGCCGGTGGACTCAGTGCCGAGATGGCGCGCCTGACCGGTCTCGCGGAAGGAACACCGGTGGCAGTCGGGGTGGGCGATGCGCATGCCGCGGTTCCGGCGTGCGGTGTGGTGCGGCCGGGAAGCCTATGCATGATCATGGGCACTTCGCTTTGCCATATGCTTTTGGCCGACCAGCGCAGCACGGTCGAAGGTGTGTGCGGCGTTGTGGAGAACGGCATCGTGCCGGGCTATTGGGGATATGAAGCGGGGCAGGCCGCGGTGGGCGACATTTTCGCGTGGTGGTTCCGGACATCTGGCCAATCGCCGGATGCTCTTACAGAACGCGCGCTCCGTTTGAGGCCGGGAGAGTCGGGCTTGCTGGCGCTCGATTGGTGGAACGGGAACCGCTCGGTTCTGATGGATGCGGACCTGAGCGGGGTGCTGGTGGGCGCCACGCTCGCGACACGGCCCGAGGAGATTTACCGGGCGCTGGTGGAGGCTACGGCTTTCGGCACTTACACGGTGATTCGCGCGTTTGAATCGCAGGGTATTGCGATCCGCGACTTGGTGGCGTGCGGAGGGTTATGCGATAGCCCGCTGGTCATGCAGATCTTCGCCGACGTCACCAACCGGACCATCCGGGTGCCGCGGAGCGTGCAAGCCTCCGGGTTAGGAGCCGCCATGCACGCAGCCGTCGCCGCCGGCGTTTATCCAGATTTCGCTCGCGCCGCGGAACGCATGGTGGGCGCGGAATCGCGGCGCTTTCAGCCCGATCCCGCGGCACATGCGATCTATGAGCAGCTTTATGCGGAGTACCTCCCGCTACATGATTATTTCGGCCGCGGCGCGAATCCGGTCCTCAAGCGCATCAAGGCGCTGGGACGGGCCGCTTCACGGTCGGCAGTGCCGGCGATTTAGCTCGCAGCGGCGTCAGCCATCACTGAGCTGATCTTCGAAAATACCGTGCTGATGCTGCTCGCCACGTTCGGCATCAGGGCTCCAGCCGCGACGGCCACGAAACCGGCCATCAGGGCATATTCGATCAGATCCTGGGCTTTGATGTCCTTCTTCAATCTAACGATGCGAACCCCCAAAGCCAAATACAAATCATTCAAACGTTTCATGGTGGAAAAAATCCTCCGGCTCCCAACTTAACCGATGGTCCCGCGTAGGCCAATCGGCCTTAAACCTCAACCGGTTGTCCTCGAACCTGCATATTGCCGGACCAGGAGGCCTTAGATCAGCTCCGGTGTTTGCCTGCGATCCCTGGTGGGCAGTGTCCCGCCGAACCCATCTGTTATCCTGAAAATTTCCCCACCATGGCTCAAATATTTCCGTTTTATTCTTATCGCTACAGCCGGAGCGCCGGGCGGCTGTCCGATCTCGTTACCCAGCCTTACGACAAGATCACACCGGAGATGCGCGCGCGTTATCTGGCACTCAGCCCTTACAACCTGGTTCGCATCATTTTGGGCGACCGGATGCCGGCTGATACAGCCGCCGACAACGTCTACACCCGCGCGGCACGGTATCTCAATGACTGGATCGCCCGCGGCGTATTGGTCCGGGAACCCGAGCCCAGTCTTTTTGCCTATTACCAGGATTTCTGCGTGCCCGATACCGGTGAACGGCTCTCGCGCCGCGGGTTCATCGGCCTTGGCGCGGTGGAGGATTATGCTGCGGGCGTTGTGTATCGCCACGAGCAGACTCTTTCCGGCCCGAAACAAGACCGGCTGGAGCTGCTGCGCCATACGCACGCGCACTTCGGCCAGATTTTCATGCTCTACCCTGACCCGGAACAGCGCGTCGACTCACTGATCCACGATTGCGCCGCATCTCAGCCCGATGCTGCCCTGGCGGACGAGTACGGCGCCGAGCACCGGATCTGGAAGATTTCCGATCGCGACCGGATCGAAGCCATTCAAAAGCTGATGGCCGGCAAGAAGCTGCTGATTGCCGACGGGCACCACCGTTATGAGACGGCTCTGGCTTTTCGAAACGAGAATCGCGATCTGGCAGGCGCGTCGCGCGTCATGATGACCTTCGTCAATATGCACTCGCCGGGGTTGAAGATTCTGGCGACGCACCGGCTGGTGAGCGGCATCGACAACTTTAACGCCGCGGATTTTCTGGCGCGCGCGGGCCGCCTATTTCAGGTGGAGGAGATGCAGTCGCCGGAACAGCTCGCTCGCGCCTGGAACGCACCAGGGCAATTAGGAGCGGCAATTGGCGACCGGCTCTACCTGCTGCGGGCGGCGAATCCATCCGGGCGGCTGGATGTCAGCATTCTGCACGAGATCGTGCTGGGCGAATTGCTGGGCGTCGGCGAGGAAGCGGTTCGCACGGAGAAAAATCTGCGTTATGTCCGCGGCCTGGATAAAGCCATCGAAACGGCCCGCCGCGGCGACGCGCAGGTGGCTTTTCTGCTCAGGCCTACTTCGATTGAAGACGTTGCGCGGATCTCGTTCGCGGGCGGCGTAATGCCGCAAAAGTCCACGGATTTTTATCCCAAACTGCTCTCCGGATTCACTATTTACAAAATCGAGGGCTAGTCATGCGGGGATGGGCAGCGAAATCGCCTTCCCGGTTTCCACCGATTTCTTCGCGGCTTCAATAATCTCGACTACCCCGACATTGATCTCGAGCGCGGTCAAGCCTTCAAGCGGCTTGCCGGCTTTGAGCGAGCTGGTCATGTATGCCAGCGGCTCGGCGCGATCGGGAGGCAGCGGCTCGAGCGGCAGCGCCTGCGTTTCGCGGCCCTTACGAAGCTCCGCGCTGCCGTTTTTCATGTAGACGCTGCCCTTCAGGCCGAAGACTTCGAGATCCTGATAACCATTCGGGAGGTCCCAGCTCGCTTCGTAGATCCCGACGCCGTTTTTATATGACAGCATCAGGTCGGCGTTGTCCTCCACTTTGGGAAACGTCTGCGGCCGCAGATGATTGACCTGCGCGTAGACCCTCTCCGGCATCCCGAGGTACCAAAGCGACCAAAGCGCGTTATAGCAGCCGAAATCCATCAGCGAGCCGGCGCCGTTCTTCACCGGATCCGTGAGCCACTCGAAGAAATACTTGTTCAAACCCTCGGGCGACCCCGGGCCGCCATGCCCTACGATGCCGCGCAGCCGCCAAACCTGGCCGAGCTCGCCCGAATCTGCTGCGGTCTTGGCGGCGTAGTTGGCCGGCCACCACGCCATCTGGTAATTGGTCATCACCTGGATGCCGTGCTCGCGCGACAGCCGCGCGATTTCGCGCGCCTGGCCATTGGTCGCGGCGAGCGGTTTTTCGAAGATCACGTGAATGCCCCTGCGCGCGCAAGCCTCTACAATCTCCGCATGACGGTCGTTCTCCACGAACGCCCACGCGATGTTCGGCTTCAGCTCATCCAGCATTTTCAGATAATCGCTGAAGAACGGAACATTCGTTGCACCGCGGCGTTTGGCTTCGGCCACCAGCGCCGGTATGGTTTCGGCAATGCCGGCCAACTGGGCGTGTTCGCCCTTGAGCATTGAGCCCAGATGTCCCCAGACATGGGAATGCACCAGGCCGATCACCGCCAATTTGTAACTCTCCTGCGCGGCAAGAGGTGTCCCCAGTGCTGCCGCCGCAGTACCCAAAAATTCTCTGCGAGATTTCATATCACTCATTTTCTTGGCCGCTCACCACCGGCGTAGATGAACCCGCGGAATTTTATGAACGCTATTTCCAGACGGGATTCGTAAACGCGCCGTCGCCGGCTATATCCCAGACGGCCACGCGGCTCCATTTCCAGTTTCGCGCTTCGGTCTTCCATTGGAACACGGAATGACCGAACGCGCGTGTGCTAGCGAGCGGAATCGTCTCGCGGAATGTGTGCGATCCGTCACCCCAGACGATTTCGGCGAACTCGAGCGGAAACGTCCAACCTACGCCAGCATGAACGTGAATCACATCCGGTGTTCCGGAAATCTCCACTTCCGGCAATAACACTTCGCCGGTGGTCATGAATCCGTCGCCGCGCGTGAGCGCATCAACCATTTCACCAAAATGATCGAAATCCGGCAGCCGGTTCAACCGCACATAGTTCACATTCATGTGCGCGTAAAGTTCGTCGGTCGAATCGAGCTGGAACACATCCACTTCGCCGATCAGCCGCTTGCGCATCCCCCAGTTACTCATGTCGTCGAGCAGCTTGAACGCCCGCTCGCCCAGGCGCGGAGACGAAAGATCGGAGGGCATGGCTTTCCAGCCGGCCCCGACGTAACGCGGATCCCGAAACTGTTCGGTCTCCCGGATCGCATCGGGATAACCGGTCGAGCCCTTGGTCCGCGGATGAGTCTGGTACATGTAGCCGCTTTCGCGCCGAACCATCTCGACCAGCTCGTGCGCGTTGGCAACGCGGTAGACGTTTCCGTAGTGCGCATCTTTGGTGACGAACTCGGCGCCAGCAGGACGATTCATGAACCAGTAGACCGGCTTTGGAAAAATCAGCGCCCAATGTCCGCCCAGGTGCACGTTGGCCTCCTCTGATGGAATCAGCAGAAAGCGTGCATCCGATTGCGCGCGGCACGAGCGGAAGTACGCCTCGAGTTCCTTCAGCCGCAGGTCACTTAAGTCGCGCGGGTGGCCGTCGCCGTGAAAATCCGCGATCACCGCCGCGTCCACGCCCATCGATTCGAGCACCGGCTTGAACGGCGGCGTCCAGTCAAATCCTTTTTCGAGCGCCTGCTCGGTGTAGGCGAAGTGCCAGTGCGAGGTCGCTACCTTGAAACCCTCAAGGGCAGGGAAGCGGTCGGCATGCGTGTAGCGCAGAACTTCATCCAAAGTGTCGCGTGTCGCTCCGTCGGAAAGCAAAAAGAACACACCCATGCGCTGCTCGGTTCCCGGCGGGGCGTTCATCCAGGGATAGAAACTGGAATTATCGTCGGGCAACTGGCGAATGCCGATCGAGACCGAACCGCGAAACGCGCTCGACCACAAATAACCGAGATTGCTGGTGAAATCGCGTGCAAAGAAATACTGGTGCGGCGGAGGAAAAACGGCGATGCTGCCGGGTGGGGTCCGCAGGGCTAAGGTTCGGTATCTCACGGCGGCGGGAACCAGCTCCGGCCCGCGGGCGCGCTCGGTGCGCAACTGGCCGTCGGTCGAGTAATAGCTGATGTCCACGGTTGTATTGCCGCCGGCGTGCGTGTCGGCCGCGTCCGCCATGCGAATCCCGGCGGCGTAGAAGTACGCGGTGTCCGGCACGTGCGTCGCGAGCCGCGCTTCCTGCCGGATCAGCCGGCCGCCGGGATAAAACGTGTAAACAAGCGTGCCCTCGAAAATCCCCATCTGCATCTTCCCGAACTCGACTTCCACGCGATCGCCGATGGTTCGCGCCGCAGCATATGCCAGATGAAACTCGCCGATGAAGCGCCGCGTGCCCTGCGGATGGCTGGGCGGAAAATCGAAAAATTGATCCCATCCGCCGCGCCGGATGCCGGTTGAGCACCAGTAAAGCGGCCGGGCCCGCTCGATAACGGCCTTGTTCTCGACGGCGATGGAAGTAATCAGCGGCCGCTCGGGATCGAGTGAAAATTCCGCACGCCACGTGCGCGAAGTGTCGTCCGGCCATGTCACAACCAGCGCGCTGCCCGACGACTCCACCGCGACCGGCCCGGCCTTCACGCCCGATAAGTCAACCGGTACCGACGCCGCACAGCAAACCAGAGGCAAGAGCAGAATCAAAAACCGCATGACGAGATTGTACAAAGTGTTAACAGACCAAACGCCGCACCTCGTCAGCTGACACCTGGCACCTGACACCTGGCACCTGACGCCTGACACCTGACACCTGACACCTGACACCTGACACCTGGCACCTGATCTACAATCGAAACAATGTCCCTAGTCGTGGTTGGTTCCGTGGCTTATGACGGCGTCGAAACGCCGCATGGCAAGGTGGATCGCATGCTGGGCGGCGCCTGCACCTACATTTCGCTCGCCGCCAGCTTTTTTACGCAAGTGAAGATCGTAGCCGTCGTGGGCGACGACTTCGCGCAGGAAGATTTCGATCTGCTCGCCAGCCGCGGCATCGATCTCGAAGGCCTCGAGCGCGTGCCCGGTAAAACCTTCTTCTGGTCCGGCGTGTACTCCGAGGATATGAACGATCGCACCACGCTGCAAACCGATCTCAACGTCTTCGCCGATTTCAATCCGAAACTGCCGGATTCCTACCGCAAGCAGCCCTATCTGCTGCTCGGTAACATCCAGCCGGCCCTCCAGCGCAGTGTGCGCGCCCAGATGAACGGCGTCCGTTTTGTCGGCGGCGACACCATGAATTACTGGATCCGCGATCATCGTGACGAGCTTACCGCGACCATCCGGGAATGGGACTTTCTGCTCATCAACGACAGCGAAGCGCGCATGCTCGCCGGCGAATATAATCTGCGCCGGGCGGCCGAGAAAATCATGGCCATGGGTCCGCATACGCTGGTAATCAAGCGCGGCGAGTATGGCGCCATCCTGTTTCAGGGCGGCGACCATTTCATGGTTCCCGGTTTTCTGCTGGAGGACGTGTTCGACCCCACCGGCGCGGGCGATTGTTTCGCCGGGGGCTTCATCGGTTATCTGGCCGAACGCGGCATCGATCCGGCGCATGGGAATATCGAACATCAGGAGCTGCGGCGCGCCGTGATTTACGGGTCGGTTATGGGCAGCCTCTGTTGCGAAAGATTCGGAGTAGACCGTTTTCGGAAATTGACCCGCGCGGAAATCGATGAGCGCTATCGCGAGTTTAAAGCCTTCACCGACTTCTGAGCCGGTCATTCCTGCGAAAACCTGGTCGGCGTTGCCGGTGGCCGCTGTCGCGCTATGCACGGCCGTTCTGAGCGCTGCGGCAGTGTGGTGGTGCTGGCGCCAGGGCTGGACGCTCTATTACGGCGATGCCGAAGCGCACTTGAACATCGCGCGGCGCATTCTCGATTCCCGAACTCCGGGATACGGCCAGTTCGGCACGTGGTCGCTGCTGATTCCGCATCTCGCCATGATGCCGTTGGTGGCCCGCGACGATCTATGGCGAACCGGCCTCGGCGGCGCGATCCCTCCGGCCATCTTCTTCATCCTGGGCGTCACATTTCTGTTCGCCGCGGTGCGCCGGATGTTCGCCTGCGCCGCCGCAGGCTCCACCGCCGCAGCGCTCTATGCGTTAAACCCGAACGCGCTTTATCTGCAATCCATCCCCATGACCGAGGCCATGTTCTTCGGCGAGCTGGCGGCGCTGCTCTATTTCACCGTGCGCTTCCGCGATACGAGCTCGCCGTGGAGCGCCGCAGGAGCAGGCATCGCTGCATTTCTGGGCGCGCTCACCCGCTATGAATGCTGGTTTTTGATTCCGTTCACCGCGGCTTATTTTCTGTTCGCCGCACGCCGCCGGCGTGTTCGCGCCACTTTTGTCTTTGGCGCAATCGCCTGTTTGGGGCCGCTCGTTTGGCTCGCCTACAACCGCCTGGTATTCGGAAACATGTGGGAGTTCTACTCCGGTCCGGCCTCGACGTTCGCCATCCAACACGGTTTCTCTTATCCGGGCAAGCAGGATTGGAAACTCGCCGCGATTTATTTTGGCTGGGCCGCACGCGCCTGCGCCGGTGCGCCGCTGTTTTTCCTGGGCGCCGCCGGATTGCTTGCCGCGCTTTGGAAACGCGCGTGGTGGCCCGTGGTCCTGCTGGCATTGCCCGGCGCCTTCTACGTATGGAGCATCCATTCTTCCGATACGCCCATCTTTCTGCCCAACCTTTGGCCGCATTCCTACTACAACACGCGTTACGGCCTGGCGCTGCTGCCGCTCATCGCGCTGGGCGGCTCGGCCGTGGTGGCGCTGGCAAGCGGCATTAAATCGAGATTCCGCCCTGCGCTAGTATCTTCGCTGGCGGTCATTGCCGTTGCCGTGTCGCCCTGGTTCCTTGCCCCGCGCCCGGAAAGCTGCATCACGTGGAAAGAATCGCAAGCCAATTCTGTGGCGCGCCGCGCCTGGACCCACAAAGCCGCCCAGTTCTTCGAGGCGCACTATCACCCCGGCGACGGCATCATCACTTCCTTCGGCGATTACACCGGGGTTTTTCGCGAGGCCGGCATTCCTTTGCGCGCCACACTTACCGGCGACAACGGCGCGCTCTGGCAAAGCGCCGTCTTGCGGCCGGACCTTTATTTGTGGGAACAATGGGCCATGGTGATGGGCGGCGATCCGGTGCAGACCGCTGTCAATCGTGCGCGCCGCCGCGGCCCTCACTACAACCTGGCCCGCCAGATCATCGTCAAAGGCGCGCCGGTCATCGAAATCTATGAGCGCAGCACCGCGCCCTCCAATCTCTATCAGCCATCCAATGAAGATTACATTCCTGAAAGCCCACGGCGCGAAAAATGATTTCCTGCTGACCTGGACGGACGAGGCCCCGCAGAGCCGGCTTCCCGAAATCGCGCGCGCTATCTGCGACCGCCACACCGGCGTGGGCGCCGATGGCTGGCTGCTGGTCGAGCGCTCGCAAATTCCTGCCGAGTGCGATGCCGCGATCCGCCTGATCAACTCCGACGGCAGCGATGCCGAGCTTTCCGGCAATGGAACGCGCTGCGCCGCCGCCTTTCTCGTCGACGCAGGCATCGTTTCCGGCGCCGAAGTTCGCATCCGGACCGGCGCCGGAATCAAGCACCTGCGCCTGCTTTCGCGCGATGGCCTGCTTTTCAATATCGAGATGAATATGGGAAGACCCGAAATCCGCGAGCGGCAGTTCACTCTTCCGCTATCCGGCGGCCCGCGCGACGTCACGCTGGTGTGGGTCGGCAATCCGCAATGCGCCGTGCCGATCGAACATTTCGATTTTGACTGGCGCAAACTGGGCGCCGAAATCGAAGGTCACCCGCACTTTCCCAACCGCACCAATGTCTCGTTTTTCCGTGTGTCCGACCGGCATACGCTCGAGGTCCGCTTCTGGGAGCGCGGTGCAGGCGAAACCATGAGTTCCGGCACCGGCTCAACTGGAGCTGCCGCTGCCGCCCTCAGCCGCGGTCTCGTCGATAGTCCGGTTACAGTACAAACCCCTGCCGGCCCCCTCGAATTACGGGGAAATCCCGATTTCTACCTGATGGGTCCGGCTGAGATCATAGCAGCAGGCGTGTTTTATTGTGGGACAATACAATGACAATGAGCACTTTAGACGTTGATGTACAAGCCACTGCGGCGCGGGCCTTGGAGGAGAAAATTCGCACCCGCCGTGCCAAAGTAGGGATTGTCGGCCTGGGCTACGTCGGCTTGCCGCTCGCCGTTGAATTCGCCAAAGCCGGCTTCGACGTGACCGGCATCGACTTGAGCGATGCCAAAACCGCACGCATCAACGCCGGCGATTCTTACGTCGGAGATGTTCCTAGTGCCACGCTCGCTCCGCTGGTCGAATCCGGAAAATTGCGCGCCACCGCCGATTTTTCGGTCGTGCGCGATCTCGATACCATCAATATCTGCGTACCCACTCCGTTGCGCAAAACCAAAGACCCGGACATGAGCTACATCGTCTCGGCCTGTGGCGAAATCGCCAAGTATTTTCACCCGGGCATGCTGGTCATCCTCGAATCGACCACCTATCCCGGAACCACCGACGAAGTCGTCCTCCCCATGCTGGAGCAAAACGGTCTCAAAGCCGGGCGCGACTTTTTCCTCTGCTTTTCGCCCGAGCGCGTCGATCCCGGCAATCCCAAATACAACACGTCGAATATCCCTAAAGTTGTCGGCGGAACGACGGCCGCATGCTCCGAAATGGGCCGCCTTTTCTACTCGCAAGCGCTCCAGAAAGTCGTGGCGGTCAGTTCCACGCAAGTTGCCGAAATGGTCAAACTGCTCGAGAACACTTTCCGCATGATCAACATCGGTCTGGCCAACGAAATCGCGCTGATGTGCGACCGCATGGGCATCAATGTCTGGGAAGTCATCGACGCCGCCGCCACCAAGCCGTTCGGCTTCATGCCCTTTTATCCCGGACCCGGCCTGGGCGGCCATTGCATTCCCATCGATCCGTTTTATCTCTCCTGGAAAACCAAGCAGGCCGGGATCGAAGCGCGCTTTATCGAGCTCGCCGGCTACATCAACGGCCAGATGCCGCACTTCGTCGTCGATAAGGTCCAGAACGCGCTCAACGAGCACTCCAAGCCCGTGAAGGGCTCGCGCGTGCACATCCTGGGTGTTGCTTATAAGAAGAACATCGAAGACGTGCGCGAATCTCCGGCGCTCGACATCATGCTGCTGCTGCAAAAGCGCGGCGCCCGGATCACCTACTCCGATCCGCACGTGCCCTCGCTGCGCATCGATGGCATCGAACTTTCGGCCGACGATATCTCGAGCGTGGCCGCTGCCGACTGCGCAGTCATCGTGACCGACCACTCCAGCTTCGATTACCCGAAGATCGTCGAACAGGCAAAGCTGATCGTCGACACGCGCAACGCGCTCAAAGGCATTACCTCGGATAAAATCGTCCGGCTGTAAGACCGCTGCGGATCATTACGCTGTCGCGCCGGCTGCGCCGAAAGGCTCATCCGCGCTGTCGCCATAAGTTGCCGGTACGTGCGCGTTCATGGCTCGCAGATAGGCGCTCATCTGGCCGCGGTGATGAATCGAGTGATTCAGCCACCATCCCGCATAGAGCACCACCGGCAGCGTCGCCATGTTCATGAAATTCACCGGCGCCGCCAGTTGCTCGCCCGTCATGTTTCTCAGCCTGGCGATGAGCGGCGGCTGATCCTTTTCGTATTGGGCGAGAATCTCCGCGACCGTGGCGGGTGGCTCTCCCTCCGATTCAGCTCCCGCGAAACCGCCGTTCGCCACGCCCTCGCCGAACCAGCGGTCAGCCGAAACGATGTGCCACGCCAGTTGCGCTGCCGTGCGCCCCTTCTCCCCCAGCTTGAATTGCATCTGGTTCTGCGGCAGCGCGCCCAGAATTTTCTTGGTGGTTTTCAGCTCTTCCTCGATCTGCCTGGCGAAATACTCGCCCAGGATTTTCGCTTCTTGCGGCGACATATATTGTGTCCCTCCAGCCCACGATGATACAAGCCCGCGGTAGAGTTGGGCAAACGGCGGCGTATGCGTAGGCTGCAATCGTTTGTGGACCCGAACGCGGACAGCGCATACTATCCTTGGGGCGAGGAGTATGAGTCGAGGCCCGAAGAGCAGGAGAAGTTCGCCACCTACTTCCGCGACGGCGCGACCATGATCGACTACGCGCAGAACCGCTACTATTCGAGCACGCTGGGGAGGTTTTTGACGGCGGACCCGTACCGCAACAGCGCCGGGCCGTCCGGGGAGTTGGAATCGGTATGCGTATGTCAACGGTGATCCGGTGAACCGAAACGACCCGGCCGGGTTAGACCCAGGACAAAAACCCAGGGACAAAAACCCAGGGACGACAAAAACCCAGGAAAAACCCAGGGACAGTCCGCCCGTTTCCTAATCCATCGCCGCTGATGCACAATCCACCGTCTGCCCCTTTTTGCCACGAAATCGCGCCGCGCTCCCAGGCGCGACAACTGCACCTACGACGCCGAGAACCGCCTGGTCGCGGCCACCGAACCCAACATGCCGTTTGAAGTGGGCCCACATCACCACATCGGCTAAGAATTTCCGTTCTTCCCCCGCCGTCTGGATAATCAAAAACGGTCGGCCCGCATTGGCTGAGGATCTCAGCGAAGCGCGATGCTGGTTCCCCTGGAAAGCCGAACCTCGTCCGCCTCCCTCAGCCCCGCGTCTGATAACGAAGATAGACCCATCCGTTACCAAAGCGCCGCTCGTCCATTAGATCCAGCTTCACGCATACGTTGCTCGGCAGGACGGGCTTGCCGCCGCCAATCATCATTGGCACGACGAACAGGTGATACTCGTCGACCAGCCCGGCGCGAATCGCCTGTGCGGCGAGTGTCGGGCCGCCCACCGAAACATCGTGAGGCAATCGAGCCTTCAGGTCGCGTACCGCCTGCGGGTTGAATTCCCGCTCAAGACGCGTCTTCCGTGTGGAGACGGTCTCCAGCGATTTGGAATAGACGATCTTGTCGGCCGCTTGCCAGATCCGCGCGAAGTCCAGCGTGGCCGCCGTCCCGCCGGGAATGACGTCCGGCGTGTCCCAAACCGCCATCGTCTCGTACATCTTGCGGCCATAGAGATACGTGCCGATGGAGCGCAAACGATCGCTGATGAAAGCAAATCCTTCCTCGTCCGGCGCTGACCAATCGTAGTTTTCCTCAGCGATATAGCCGTCCAGCGATGTCGGCGTAGCGTAGATCAGTTTGGCCATCGTGCAGCTTCCGTATCATACAGTAGAAGGCCCGTTGCCGATTCCCTGGAGGCGACGTGCATTTTCAAGCCGCTTGGTCTAGGACTACTGCGCGCGGTCAGGCGGCACTGGCTGAGCACCCGCAAATTAGTAAGTTGGGCGGGATGCTCTTCGCCAACCTCCCTAGGAAAGCCGAACCGGGGACCGGGAGTCAACGAGGAAAGGCGTCCATGCGGGCCCAAGGAGTCCTAAGCCACTGATAAAGCAGAGGAATAAGAATTGGAATAAATTGTGTAGCTTTTGCAGATTATTAGTGTTACTATCTTGTTGTCAATCTCTTGACGGGAGGACGTTTTGAACAGGATTTCTGAAACCGCTGCGCATCTCGCTCTAAGGAATTACTATCAAACGATTTGCGATGGAGTGATAGCTGGATATCGCAACTCAATAGATGACGGGAACGCCGTGGTGTATTCCCGACGAACGTCTGCGTGTACCGCAAACGACCTTATACTCGCGGAACTTACCAACCGCCTTGATGGGTTCGCTGAACTACTGGAAGATAAACGGCGCAATCTTCGTTTTCTTAAATACGGGAAGCGTCGAACCGTTTTGCTCTGGGTCAAGAAAGTCAATCCGAGTCGGCAATACAGCTTGGTTAAGACCTCGATGGAAGACAGGACTGCACACGCTGAGCTGATCGCCAGCGGACAGGCCGAACTTCTCCCGAGTGCAGCCGTTCTTACAATCGGATATTTGCCGACAACGAGCGGGACCAGAATTAGAAAAGTCTGTATCACACCAACTCATCGGCGTGGCCAATTACCAGCATGGTGGATCGACCTAGCCATTATCCCGAGCGTTCCGCAAATTTCCGCTGGACAGAATTTTCGTGTGGAGGTCCGCTGTTCGAGCCAGCAACGCTCGCTCGTCGCGTAAGCTGGACCGACAATGACCAGCTTCAATCCCGACATGCTAACGTTGGCTCGTGAGTTTCGAGGACTCACGCAAACGGAACTGGCCGAAAACATCGGAGTGAAGCAGGCCTTCATATCGAAACTTGAGTCGGGCCTTCAGTCCCCGGATTCGGCGCTCGAAGATATTAGCCACGTTCTCCGGTTCCCGACTGATTTCTTCAGGCAAGAAGATCGCATCTTCGGCTTTAACTCCGCAGTATTTTTCCACAGAAAACGTCAAGCTCTCCCGGATCGTTTGCTGCGCAAGCTTCATGCCGCGATGAATATCGCCAGAATGCGTGTATATCGCCTGACGCGCTCAAGTCAACAGGATGACCACCACTTCTCTTTTCGAAAGATCGATCCCTCTACTTACAAGCATGGTGCCGTAGATGTCGCTGATGTCGCAAAGGCGATGTGGCATGTTCCCGCCGGCCCGGTTCGCAATGTCATGGAGATCATCGAGGCGGCTGGGGGCGTCATCGTTCCGATGGATTTTGGTACGTTGCAGGCCGATGCGATCAGTGAGTGGATACCTGGGTATCCTCCGATATTTTTAACAAACACAAACATTGGCATCACGGGAGACCGCCTGCGGCTCACGCTGACGCATGAGACAGGGCACGTGCTCATGCACGATTATCCGGATCCGGATATTGAGAATCAGGCCAATCAGTTCGCGGCCGAGTTTCTGATGCCGCGAAAGCACATCAAGGCTTCACTCTACAACCTCACGCTGGCGAAACTGGCACAATTAAAGAGAATCTGGAAGGTTTCAATGGCGGCCCTTATCCAGCGTGCACACGAATTGAAGACCATTACAGACAATCAGCGGCGATACCTTTTTATGGCTCTTTCGAAGAGAGGAAACCGCCTCCGCGAACCCGCCGAGACGGACATCCAGATAGAGCGGTCGGTCCGTCTCAGATCGCTCGTAAAATCTCACGTGGATATGGGCTTCTCCACACGGGACCTGATGGGTATGTTATTTGTCAGCGACGAGAATGAATTCAAATCTACGTACTTGGGATTGAATCAGCTCAGCCTGGTTGGATGAACTTGCGCGGCGGCGGAATCGGAAGACGTTCCAGATTTGAAAGCTGGTGTTAGGCCCCCGGGCGAGGAAGAGTCCAGTTCGGGTTCGAATCCCGCCCACCGCGAACAAGCGTAAAATGGTGGGAGTGCCACGTACCGGCGACAACGTTCGCATGCCCCTGCTGCAGAGAGAAGCCCTTCGGCTCGTGCTGACAGTTAAGCCGACTGCTGAGGGGCCGCACTCAGCGGCACTCGCCAGTGGTCCGAGGCAAAAGCGCAAGTCCCCGAAGTCCGACCCACATGAGCGATATCGTCGAGAAAACCACGGCTAGCGAGATTACTTTCACGGCTATGACCGAACGGGCCCAGTCCTGGATGCGCGATTACTGCGGCACTGTACCGACGGTGACGTACCGCCTTCTAAATAGGGACGAGCGCGCCGCCGAATTCAGGCGCCTTGCCAAATCCAAGGAACTCAAGATCACGCCGATACGATGAAGTGGCGTGTCACGCCGCCTTCATTACAGCTGGTTGCTTTCTGAGTTGCAGAATTCCCATTAATTTCCCCTAATAAACCACGCCTTCCCCGCCACCCTAACGTTCGTTAATGGTTGAAAATCGAAACCCCTTCACCGCATACTGCGTTAGAGACAGTGACGGTATCGCCGGGAGGTATGCGATGCAACGTTTACTTTTTACGCGGAAGTTTTGGTTGCTGGGCGCTCTTGCCTTCGCCTCGAGTTCCCTCTGGGCGCAGGACGATCCCCCGTCGCGCGTGGCGCGGCTCAATTATCTGAACGGTTCGGTTTCTTTCCAGCCCTCGGGCCATGACGACTGGCAGGCCGCTCAGATCAACTATCCATTAACCACCGGCGATCGCCTGTGGGCCGACGACCATTCCCGCGCCGAGCTGCACATCGGCTCGACTGCCATTCGCCTCGATGCCCACACCGCCCTGGCATTCCTCAATCTCGACGACCGCATGACACAGCTCCGCCTCTCCGATGGCACCGTCAATATCGCGGTCCGCCATCTCGGCGATGACGACAACTACGAAATCGATACACCCAACGGCGCAGTCACGATTCTCCGCCCCGGCAAGTATCGCATCGATGCCGATCCCGACCGCCAAATCGTCACCGTCACTGTGCGCAGCGGTGAAGCCGAAGTCACCGCCGGCGGATCGGCGTTTCCCGTTCACGGCCGCCAGTCGGCATTCATTACCGGCGACGAATCGCCGGCCACCGATCTTCGAGCTGCTATTTCTTACGATGATTTCGATCGTTGGGGCGAAGATCGCGACGAGCGCTTCGAACGCCGCCCGCCTCCGCGTTATGTCTCAAGTGAAATGGTCGGCTATGAAGATCTCGATGATTACGGATACTGGCGCAATTACCCCGAGTATGGAGCTGTCTGGGTCCCGCGCGTAGAAGCAGGTTGGGCGCCTTACCACTATGGCCGCTGGGCCTGGGTCGAGCCTTGGGGATGGACCTGGGTCGATGAAGCGCCCTGGGGATTCGCGCCGTTCCATTACGGCCGCTGGTGCTACGTGGGAGGAGCTTGGGGATGGGTGCCGGGGCCTAGAGTCGTGCGTCCGGTCTATGCGCCCGCGCTGGTCGCCTTCGTCGGCGGCAATAATTGGGCTGTCGGATTTTCCGCCGGCGGCGGCCCCGCGGTCGGCTGGTTCCCGCTCGGTCCGCGTGAAATCTACCGCCCCGGATACCGCGTCAGCGAGACCTATGTTCGCCAGGTGAACGTCACCAACGTGACCAACATCACGAACGTCACCAATATCAACAACGTTAATGTCACCAACGTGCGCTACGTCAACCAGTCCGTGCCCGGCGCCGTGACCGCCGTTTCTCGCGCGGACTTCGCCGCTTCGCGACCGGTGGCGCGCGCCGCCGTCACAGTTCCGACAAACGCCGTTGCCAGAGCCCAGGTCGTCAGCACTGCGCCGCCGGTCACACGCCAGCAGGCCATGATGGCGCGTCCGGTGAGCAATGTGCCGGTTGCCCGCCCGCCGCAAGCATCCGTGAGCGTTCCGGTTGTAACCAAGACCGCGCCACCCGCTGCCACCGCTGCCATCGCGCGTCCCACCGGCGCCGGCGTTTACCGGCCGGCAATGCCCAATCGTCCGGGCCAGCCGTCCGATCCGCCGCGCCCGGCAACGCCGAACCGCCCCGGCCAACCTGTACAGGTCTATGAGCCCCCGGCGGCGCAACGTCCGAGTCAGCCGGCGTACCGTCCACCGGCCGAGGAGGCGCGCCCGCAAAATCAGCCCGCCTACCGGCCGCCCGCCCAGCCGGCGCGCCCACAAAACGAACCGGCTTACCGGCCTCCGGCTCAACAATCGCGTCCGCAAAACGAACCGGCTTATCGCCCTGCTCCTGCGCAGCCGCAGCGACAGCCGCAAGCGCGCACTGAGGCCGCGCCGCACTATCATCCCGATCGCCCGCCCGAAGCGCAGCGGCGCCAGCAAAATGAAGAGCGCCGGCAGCCGCCGCCCGAACGCGGAAAGCCTGAAAAGGAAAACAGGCGCGATCGCTAGCGCCGTTCATACTGGATTCGGCCGATCCGTTGCGCCCGCCCAAAGAAAGTCATGGGCGGGCGTCTCATACCAGGAGGCGTTGCCGTTAACCGGCTCGCCGGCAGTCGTGAATCCAGCGATTTCGATGACGGTTCCGGCCGCGAGCACCGATGTCACCGGCGAGGACGTGGAAGGCGCTTGCTGCCGCAAGTTCGACCGCATCACCGTCCTTACGCGCGGTTGCGAAATCGGCGCAGAAGCCGCTGCCTCCGCGATCAGCCGGTCCATTTCCACCATGCCCGGACACGTTTTCGACGCACGAATTTCCCGGTGCATGATCACGTGATCGCGATCGAGCGGAATTCGCCAGCGGCCGGCGATTTCACGCACCAGCGCCGCACTCGCGCCATATTGCTCGTCGGGCCACAAATCCTGCGGCTGGCCTTCGTGCTCGATGCCGATGGTGTAGAGATTCGGGTTGACCTGCGGATCTATCAGCCGCCACGTCGGCCGCACCACCGTTCCGGCATGGAACGCCGTGTCGGTTTCCTCGACGAACTGGTGCACGCGACCCGATTTACCGACGCCGTAATGCGCGGAAACCGAAGAACGCGGATCGCGAAACGTCACGCCCGCGCATGCGAGCGATCCAACGATAATATGGATGACAATGGCGCGCGGCTCGAGGCCGTGGCGGCCTTTGTGAAAGTTTTCCGCAGCGCAGCCGACCCACTGCCGTTCCATCGCGATCACCCTGCGGCCACGGCGGAAACATCGCCCTTTTCGCCCGGCGCCGGAACAGGCGACGCAGCAGCTTCGGCCACCGATTGCCGCTGCTCGCGATGCGCTTGCTCTTTTCGCGCCAGAACCGGCCGCAAGCCCACCAGGTCCTTCAGCGCGTTGTACCAGAACGGCGCTCCGAGGCCCAGCAGAATCGCGGAGAGCGCAATCCCCGGAATCTTCGCGGCGTTCCATTCGCGCTTCCAGTTTTCCGGCATGATGGCGTAGCCGCTCGACGCGAGTTTTTGCATCGCCGCAATCTGCGTCGCGTCGGCCGAATCGGACTGCTTCATGTTTTCGGCCAGCGCGTTGAGCGAAGCGCGCGTCGCGGCGTCGGTCGAGAGCCGCTTCAGCAAATCGAACGCATCGAGCTGCAATCCGGCCGCGACGGCCACAGCCGCAAATGCCGTCACCACGCGCGCATGCCGCGCGAAACGGTGCGTAATGCGGTCCATCGTCTCGTCGAAACAGGCGTGAATGCGGGCTACGAACTGGCTGGGCGCTTCGGTGATGGCGGCCACGCTGTTGCGCAATGTCGCACCCAACTCCGGGCGCAGCGCTTCGAGCTTCAATCCGAAAAGATGCATGTTGTCGAGCGTCGCCGCGGCATCGGAGATTCCTGCACTCTCGATCGCCTTCTTCAGCGCCGCGCGGGCGACTTCATCGAGCGATTTTCCGCCCGGCTCGCGGCCTGCCGCGAGTTCGAGCAGAATGCGCGTCAGCTCTTCGCGCTGGATCACCGTCGCCAGCCGCATTCCGTGCGCGATGAGCGGATGCCGCAACACGGCGCGCGCGATCTGTTGCGTGCAGAACGGCATCATCTTGGGATCGATCTGGTTCAAAATCGTCACAACGCCGCGCAGCAGATTCCTGCCGCGCCACCCCAGCGCGCCGGTCACCAATTGGGTCAGCGCCGTGACCGCCATGCTGGCCAGCAGCATGATGACGGCAAATCCGATCAGCACATCGAGAGATTGCAGCATGGAAACGCGGCGAGACCTTCTACTCCGATTATAAGAACGCGTGTCAAGACAAAACGGCGTTTCGCCTGATAGGATGCAGGAATTATGATGAGCCGAAGATCCGCAATTCGCAGTGTCGCGGCGGGCGCGCTGGCCGCTCAGAGCCAGTCCGCTGCGCCGCTCAAAGGGCGTTTGAAGCAATCGGTGGCGCGCTGGTGTTACAGCAAAATGAGTCTGGACGAGCTGTGCCAGGCGGCCGCGCGCATCGGACTCAAGGGCGTCGATCTCATTGATTCCAAAGACTGGCCGACGGCCCAGAAGTACGGCTTAGTGCCCGCGATGACGCCCGGCGCGGGCACGATTGCGGACGCGCTCAACCGCACCGAGAACCATGATCAGCTCGAGCGCGAGTTCCGCGAGAACATCGAGAAGGCGGCGAAGGCCGGGGTGCCGAACGTGATCACGTTCTCGGGAAACCGGCGCGGGCTGGCGGACGATATTGGCCTTGAAAACTGTGTGACCGGCCTGAACCGGGTGAAGAAAATCGCGGAAGACAAGGGGGTCATGATCTGTCTGGAGCTGCTGAACAGCAAGATCGACCACCACGACTACCAGTGCGACCACACGGCGTGGGGGGTGGAGGTGATCAAGCGCGTGGACTCGCCGCGGGTGAAGCTGCTGTACGACATTTATCACATGCAGATCATGGAGGGCGATATTATCCGCACGATCCGCGAAAACATTCGCTACATCGCGCACTTCCACACGGGCGGCGTGCCGGGGCGGCACGAGATCGATGCGACGCAGGAATTGAACTACGGCGCGGTGGCGAAGGCGATTGTGGACTTAGGTTTCCAAGGCTACTTCGCGCACGAGTTTGTGCCGACGGCGAAAGATCCGATGCAGTCGCTGGAGGCGGCGGCGAAGTTGTGCGATGCGTGAGGGAGGAGGAGGTGGAGTGAGCGGTCGATTGGCCTGAGGGCCAATCAACATATCGCGGCCGCCGCTCATCAAAATGTCTGAGGAGTTGGACGGAGGAGAGCCGTGACCGAAACCTTGGATTCAGCGGAACGCATTAACCTCGCGCTGTCGCGAGTTCTCAACGGCGAGTACCCGGATGATAGGCGGGTGACGATCACGGTTGCCTACTGCAACCTGGCAATGGATCACCATACCGCCATCATTCTGCTTTTCAGGAACAGGATTCCGACTCGACATAATGAGCCGCGTGGATCCAAGCGGTATTGACACGGCCTTTCAGGCGGACGGCTTTTTCAGGCGGGCGAAGAGTGATGCCTGGGACGCCATGAACACCTACACTCATTCGGGCCTCCGGCAATTGATTCGGCAATTCACAGGTTCGAAGGTTGCAGCCTCCTATAGCAAGTACGATGTCTTGGAAGGATTGCGGGCCGCTATGTCATCGGTGCTGCTGCTCGGGTATCTGCTTAGCAAGTCCACAGGCCGGAATGATGCAGCTGCGCAGGTAGAACAGCTTTTTGATCAGACCCCATGATCAACAGCGACGCTCATGACGACAACTTTCCCGCCTGTCAGCCGGCCGCCCTCTTCCCGCGTGTAGCTGAAAAAGTGCGCCGATGTCTGCTCGACATAAAGCGCTGTCGGGTTGTCGCCCAGGACTAGCCGCCACTGCGGAAGAGGGGCCTCGCACCCGGCAAAAAACTGCATGTTCACGACGATCGGCTTGTTTGGATTCGCTACCGTGGTCAGGATGTGCCCCGGCGGGCCGTCTGGATTGAAGGCCGCTTTCCACTCCGTCAGGAACTGGTGGTGATCGCCAATACCGTCTTTGATGAAATCTCTCAAGGCGCGAAACACACCTTCATGGCCAGTGATTGTCGGAATGTACCGTAGGGCGTAATGAAAGCCGATCTTCGCAAGCGCCCGGAAGTATGCCGGGCTAAGTTGACATTTGAAAAACTGACGAGGAACCCGTCCGCCTTTGCGCTTCTCGAGATGGACCTTCAGGTTAAGTTCGTTGCACATCGCCTGAACCCGGTCCTCGTCACCGGAGGAGGTTATCACCAACAGTTTTGCCTCCGAGAAATTAACCCCCTCCAACCTAAACAGCTGCTCCAATTCGTGGCCCGTCCTTATCGTGGTCGGAATTGGAAGGTGCTTTGCTTGCTGGCCTTGATCGTCGAAGACAATGAACTGGGAAATCTCTTTGACCGCTCCCGGCTTCTTGGGATCAGTCTGCCAGAGGATGTCCCGGCCGGTCTCCGGGTCGAGTCCGTACATGTACAGGTGCCTGCCGCCGATCTTCTCTGGCTGGTAGACATTAGGGGACTTCCGCGTTCTCTTGCTGTCGCGCGTCTGGCCTTTTATCCAGTTCACGCTTCTGACGATCGCTTCCGGGCTGCGCCGGCAGAATTCGCGTTCCAGTGCGCTTATGTCTACATTGCATTTCTGGCACAGCTTATTGAGGAGCGGCTCGAAGTTCTGAAACCGGCCAAGGCACTGCGGTAAGTAATGCTCTCTGGCATCAGCCTCACGTTCCTTGCAGTAGATGCAGAGCATTACCTTTCACTGTATGCGACGTAATCGCCGTTGATGTTGCTTGATAAACCGGCATTTGAAAGCCTTCTTCTCTGAAGTATAGGTCATAGCATCGTAAATCCCGTAAGAGCCGGATTCCCCTAACTGATAGGTGCCGTTTGCAGACGGGTTACTCGGCAATCGGACTCATCCAAATTGGGGGTTCGTCGGCACCGCAGGGTACTATTTCGCACACAAGTTCGTGCCGGCGGCGAAAGATCCGATGCAATGGTTAGAGGCTGCGAAGAAGTTGTGCGACGGGTAGTTAGTCGGAACTAACACCACCTAAGAGAGGAGTCGAAGGATGAAATGGGATCAAGGTGTCGGTGCAACTGTAAGTTATCTGGCACCCCCCATTTGTTACCTTGCAAACCGCGAGTTTTGTGATATAGTTCCGCCCCATAGCTACTTGCTCTCCCTCCAGGGAGGTGGGTATCCTTGGGGAACCTCCCGGTGCTGAACACGCAGCTTATTCCAATTGCTGGAGTTACTTGGAAGGAGCGGCACCATGAAACGAATCATTGAGACAGCATTTGATTTGAGGCGCCGTACGCCGGTATTGCGGCGTGGCTTTCTCCGAACCGCCGCCGGCGCCGGTGTAGTTCTCAGCTCGGGACTTTCGATACGTGCGCGTGCGGATGACGATAGGGATGACGATGAGCGTGAGAAAGGCCGCTGCGGGCAGCCGCTCCCGGTACGCTATTCCCACCCTGGGCCTTTTGGCTCCACAGTGCATGCGTATTTCCCAGGCCCCATCGACGGCTCCTTATTTCCTACCGATGGCACCGGCGCCCACCCCGAAGGGCGCGACCCGTCCACCATAACGAACTTCGCCGGTGTCGTCGGTCAGGTAGATGCCGTGTTCAGTGGCACCGGTACGGACACTATGTCGGGCGCAGAGGCAAACTATAGCTTCCATACCGACACCCGATTCATCAAAGGCCAGTTCATCGGCTCGGATGAGCAGATCCACAGGGGTGCTTTCGCCTTCATATGAATTGACAGCATCACAGTGAGCCCGTTGGGCGCACATTCGTATGATCCAGGAATCTCTCCCACGTTAGTAGTGTGGACTATACCGATCTCCGATGACAGCGTGGAACTGGACCTCAACGCAGGCGAGGCAACGCTTAATTTAGAGAACGTGTGTAATGTGTTCGATGCGTTCATAGTACCGAACAGTCTTGATCCGGCGCATGCCTTAGGGTTTGTAGGGGCTACGATCAACTCCCTTCGCATTCACTGGAAAGGGATTAGTACGAAGCGTTCCTTTAGTAACGGTTCCACGTTCAGGGGAAATTTCATCGAAATCGTAACCGCTCCCGTCTCCGTGACAACAACGACGCCGGCAACTAAGCCACCTTTTACGCCTTCGCCACAGGATGGGTTTACGTTTACTTCGGATGCGACGACGACGGTGACGAACTTTGCGCAGATTGGACAAGAAAACAACGGTTCTTTGTTTTAGTTAGGATGCCGCGTGGCCCGTTTAAGAAATCGACTCGGCACTCTTCTGCCGATTGTCTTGCTCGCGATGCTTAACGGGCTACTTCTTCGCGCGCAATCCGACAGCGATGGCCAGCCTGACTCACATGCTCCCATTGGTGTTGAAGTCGCCATACTGGACCACCTGCAAGACGGCCAAGAGTTAAAGATGCCGATCCGCAAGCTGATCAGATTTGGCGAAAAGCTGTTTAGTGCGGCGTGGACCATTCAGGAGGGTGCCGGGCGGCCCAACACGAAGGGAACGGGCAACCCGCTTTCCGATCCTTCCAGTCCGCTGGTTTTCCCCCGCAATTTCAATCGTATCTCGGCGCCGGACACCAACTCGTGTTCCGGATGTCACAACAAACCTCGGGTGGGCGGTGGGGGTGACATCGTGGGCAATGTCTTCGTGTTAGGACAACGGTTCGATTACGCAACGTTCAACGAGCTCGATACGATTCCAACGAGGGGAGGGGTGGACGAAAAGGGAAACGCGGTCAACCTTCAGACCATTTCAAATTCCCGTAAGACGGTCGGCATGTTCGGATCGGGCTTCATCGAAATGCTCGCACGCCAGGTGACTGCCGATTTGCAGGCCATCCGAGATCGAACGCCCGCTGGAGGGTCGAGCGCGTTGGTTTCGAAGGGAATCTCATTTGGCGCGATTGCAAGGCATCCCGACGGCACCTGGGACACGTCCGGAGTGGTAGGTATTTCAGCCCCTAGTCTGGTGAGCATCGGCGCGGGCAGTCCCCCAAGCCTCATTATCCGGCCACTGCATCAGGCGGCGAATGTCATTTCCCTTCGTCAATTCACCAATAACGCGTTCAACCACCACCACGGCATGCAGGCGGAGGAGCGGTTCGGTCTGGGTGTTGACGCGGACGGCGATGGTTTTGTCAACGAGCTGACTCGAGCCGACATTACGGCCGCGAGCGTCTTTCAGGCGACGCTTCCTGCACCAGGACGGGTTATCAGCAGTGACTCAACGATTCGGGCCGCGGTTATAAACGGGGAGGCGAAGTTCGCGCAAATTGGTTGTACGAACTGCCACATCCCGAGCCTGCCGCTGAACAATCAGGGGTGGATCTACACCGAGCCCAATCCGTATAATCCATCGGGAAATCTCCGACCAAGCGATGGAGTGTCTGCTCTCGCAGTGGATCTAACCAGCGATGCTCTCCCGGGTCCACGGCTGAAAGTCGCAAATGGTGCGGTCAATGTGCCGGCGTATACGGATCTGAAGCTTCACGACATCACTAGCGGCCTTGGTGATCCAAACCGCGAACCACTCGACATGAACCAGCCGGCGGGTTCGCCAGGGTTCTTTGCCGGAAATGGGAAATTCATTACCCGTAAACTTTGGGGAATCGCCAACCAACACCCCTTCGGGCACCATGGCCAGTACACCACCATGCGCGAATCCGTGCTGGCGCACGCGGGCGAAGCTCAGGCGACGACGACAGCATTCCTGGCGCTATCCAAGTACGACCAGGATTCAGTAATTGAGTTTCTAAAGTCTCTTCAAATCCTGCCGCCGAACGCCAACTCTCTCTGCGTGGATGAGGCCGGCGAGGACACAAGTTGTCCGAAGGGCATCCTTCCGTAGCCGGCGAGTGTCGCGTTTTCCCTTCATCTGATTGGTTTGAAGACTGGCCGGTCGTTCAGAAACGCGCCATCTCACTACAATCGCGCACTTCCATACGGGCGGCGTGCCGGGGCGGCACGAGATCGATGCGACGCAGGAGCTGAACTGCGGCGCGGTGGCGAAGGCGATTGTCGATTTAGGTTTCCAAGGCTGCTTCGCGCATGAGTTTGTGTCAGCGGCGAAAGATGCGATTAAATTGCTAAAGGAAGTGGCCAATTTTTGCGATGCGTGAAAAAGAAGGCGGCATGAACGTATCAGCCGGCGTTTCGCGCGCTATGCTGCGCATACCGGTTCCGTGGGTATTTGTTCTGAGCTATCTTGCGGGGGCCGGGTTGGAGAAGCTCAGTTTCGGACATGCGCGCTTGATGGATTCTATGTCCGTGACTGTCGCGGGTGCGATCCTTTTTGTTCTTGGCGCGGTGCTGGCGGCGTGGGGTTGGGGGATCTTTCGCCGGGTCAAAACAACCAGAGTTCCGGGCGAGATCTCGGTGGCGCTGGTGACATGGGGCCCTTACCGGTTCACGAGAAATCCGATGTACGTCGGCCTGGCGGCCGCATATGTGGGAGAGGCCGGCCTGCTGCATCAGCTTTTTCCGCTACTGCTGCTGCCGCTCACGATCGGATATCTGGATCGCGTCGTCATCCCGCTCGAAGAAAAGAAGCTGCGTGAAGTGTTTGGCGCGAAGTACGAGAGTTATTCGGGCAAAGTTCGGCGATGGCTTTGATCGTTGCGCGGTGCGGCGGAGACAGGGACGCGACGTCCGGTTGTGTCACCCGCGAGAACAGGTAAATGGACGGAACCTTACGGTTTCCATGGAGCGAGTGCGGGTACAATCGGGTCAAGGTCTCAAAAGAGGAAATCGCGCGTGAAGTACTGGACTATGGCGCTCTTCGTCCCGGTGGCTTTCGCACAGCAATACGAAGTCGGGGCAGATATCGGATATGGGGCGTACCGGAACGGCAGCATTTTTTCGAGCGCCGGCAAGGCCCAGGCCGGGATCCGCAACCGGTTCGCGGCCGGCATCGTGCTCGGGGATGAGTTTTCGGAATATATCTCGGGCGAGTTTCAGTATCTTTACCACGACGGGCATCCGTTCCTTCAGGCTCCGGGGGTGAAGGCCGATATTCAGGGGCAGTCGCATGCGCTGACTTTAGATGTGCTTTTTCACTTCAAGCGGCGAGGGGAGCGGCTGCGGCCCTTTGTCGCGGCAGGAGCCGGCGGAAAAGATTACGTGATCGCGGGACCTGCGCCGTTTCCACAGCCGATCCCGCAGATTGCCAGCCTAGTCACGAACGACGTATGGAAAGTGGTTTTCAATGTGGGCGGCGGGGTGAAGTACACGCTGCGCCCGCACCTTCTGCTTCGGGCGGAATTCCGCGACTACATCACTACGTTTCCGAGGCAGCAGATCGTTCCTGCTCCGCATAACACGGCGCGCGGGATATTTGAGCAATTCACACCGCTGTTCGGCGTCAGCTACACATTCTAGCTGGTGACGTGGGTGGCGCCAAACTGGCGGCTGGGCGGCCTGGTCAGATAAGAGATCACCAGCAGCACGAGCAAGATCAGCGGCGAGAAGGCCTGGGCAATGCCGTCGGCGAGGTAGTGCGCGATGACGGCCGAGATCCAGGCGAATGCAAATCCGGCGTAAGCCCACTCCTTGATTCTGCCGAGGCCGGGAGCGAGAAGCGCGATCGCACCGAGAGGCTTGGCGATGCCGAGAATCACGCGCAGTTGCTGCGGGTAGCCGACGTGCGCGAATCCTTGGACCACCTGCGGGTTCCCGGACAGATAAGCAAATCCGGCGAAGAGTGAAAGGGCGGCGATCAGGCCGGTAGCCAGCCAATAGATTATTTTGCGTGTCATGTTGGGTTCATCTTTTCGTCTGATGGCCGAGTGGATCAGGGAGCTCGGCCGGGCCGATTGTTTTGATGCCGGCAACGGGGTTGAACGGTTCTATTTTGTGATAATATCAATCTTGATCGACAAAGTATAGATTACAAGTTATTAAGAATGAGTCGTTTATACTGGACATTGAAGTCCGACCTGCGGAATTTGGTGGCCTTTGCTGCGGCGTTGGCAGTAGGGCCGCTGTATGCGCAGTACGATAAAGTCGCGGCGCTGGGGTCGGATTCCGCGCTGAGTCCGATCGGGGGGCCGGCGTCATCGCCGCCGGTTTCTTTGCAACCTTACGATTTTCCGGATCTGCGGCCGACGGGCGAGCTGAATGACCGGCTGCCGAAGTGGCTGCAGTTCGGAATCGAGGAGCGGATGCGATTTGAAAACGATTCGTATCTTCTGAACCGCCTGCGCGTAGGAATGCTGATGCAACCGGTGAAGTGGTTCAAATTGGTGGCGCAGACGCAGGATGCGCGCTCGTTTTTCGAGAAAGCGCCGCTGGGGCCGCCCAACAACGTCAGGTGGGACCTGAAGATGGCCTACGCGCAGTTCGGCGATGCGGAAAAGCAGCCGGTCTCGATTGCGGTGGGCCGGCAGTTGATCGACTACAACAACACGATCATCGGAAACTCGGAGTGGCGCAACCAGGGGCGGGCTTATGACGGCGTAGTGACGAACATTCGCGTGGACCGTTTTCGAGCGGCGCTGTTCGCGACTTCCGTGGTGGCGCCGCAGCTCGACGGCATTTCGCATCACCAGGAGGGCAACAATCTCTACGGCGCGTATGGGTGGATCACGCGCGTGCTGCCCAAATCGTCGATCGAGCCGTTCTTGCTGTGGCGGATTGCGCCGCGCGTCGCGGTGGAGGGGGGCAATGCGAAGACCGGACGCCTGGATGAGAAGGCGTACGGATTCCGGATCAAAGGCAGCCGGATCAGGAACTTCGATTATCGGTATGAAATGGTGCTGGAGTGCGGGTTTGCAGGGCCGAACGCGATCCGGGCGTGGGGGACGACGGCAGGCCTGGGTTATACGATCCGGGCGGCGGAATGGCGGCCACGTTTTTTCGCGGGGTACGATTACGCCTCGGGCGACAGGAATCCGCAAGACGGCCGACGCGGCACTTTCGACACCATGTATCCGACGGCGCATGACCGGATGGGGATCATGGACCAGTTCGGATGGCAAAATATCGCGGCGTGGCGCGGCGGGGCTACGGTGAATCCGCACCGGCGATGGTCGGTCAGCGCGCAGTACCTTGATTTACGGCTCGCCAGCGCGAGCGACGGGGCATACAATTCGTCCGGCGGATTAATCGCGCGGGACGCTACGGGGAAATCCGGAAGACACATCGGCGAGACGGCGGAGTTTTACACGTGGTACGAGATCAACCGGCAAGTGCACGTGGGCGCAGGAGTCGGCCGGATGCTGCCGGGCGAGTGGACGGCGAGAGCGGGCCGCGATATTTCGCACACGTACCCTTACTTTGCGATCGAGATGCTGGACGGAAGGCGATTCCGGTAGGCGGGACGGCGCGCGGAAATCGGCTTTCCTGGATTGACACGAAGTACTTTAAGATTTAAAGTATGGTCGTGGCAGGGCCTTTTGCTTCACCTCCGAAACGGCAGTGGTGCCCGCCGGAAATGAGCCAGGCGCCGGTTTTGGAGCCTGCGACGCCCGCCGGGCCCATGCGGCGCCATTATGCGCTGCTGATCAATCCGTTTTATCCGAAGGATCCGAACGCAAGCTTCGGCAAGCACGTGCTGACGCCAACGCTCGCGCTGACGAGCTTTGCCGCGACGACGCCCGAGCACTGGGAGATTCGTTATTGGGATGAAAACCTGCTGGATGGACGACCGCCGTTCGAACCAATGCCGGAGGTGGTGGGGATCACGGTCCATCTGACTTTCGCGAAGCGGGCGTTCGAGATCGCGGAGTGGTACCGGAGCCGTGGAAGCAAAGTCGTGCTGGGCGGGTTGCACGTGCTTTCCTGCCCGGATGAGTGCGCGCCGCATGCCGATTCGCTTGCCGTAGGCGATGGCGTGCAGCTTTGGCCGCGGATTCTGGCGGACGTGGAGGCAGGCTCGCTACGGCCGAAATATGTGGCGGCGTACGAGAGCGACTACCGGCTGGACCCGGCGCCGAGGCGGTCGCTACTGCCGCGCAAGAGCTTTCTGACGACGACCAGTTTGATCGCGACACGCGGGTGCCACAACCGCTGCGGTTTTTGTTATCTGGCGACGGACGGGTTGCGGATGCCGTACCGCATGCGCGATCCGGAGCAGGTCGCCCGAGAGTTTGCAGCCGACGGGCAGCCGTACGCAGTCTTCATCGACAACAATTTGGGATCGAACCGGGCATATCTGGGCGAACTGTGCCGGTCGCTGGCGCCGCTTGAAAAGATCTGGAGCGCGGCGGTTTCGATCGATGTCACCGACGACCCGGCGTTGATCCGGACGATGGCGGTTGCCGGATGCACGGGGGTTTTTATAGGCTTCGAGTCGCTCACGGATCAAAATCTCGCGGATGCGCGGAAGAAAACGCCGAAAGCCGCCGATTATGCGCGCCGCGTTCGCATGTTGCACGATAACGGAATTCAGGTTAACGGCTCGTTTGTGCTGGGATTCGATCACGACCGCAAGGATGTTTTTGTCCAGACGGCGGACTGGATTGAAGAGAATCGGCTGGAGTGCGCGACGTTTCACATATTGACGCCGTATCCGGCGACGCCGCTCTACCGGCAAATGGAAGCCGAAGGACGACTGCTGCATCGCGACTGGACGCTCTACGACACGGCGCACGCGGTGTTCCGCCCGAAGCACATGTCGGCGGAGGAACTGGAACAGGGTTATACGTGGATGTACCAGCGGCTGTTCTCGCACGCCTCGATTTGGAGGCGGCGGCCTGAGGACTGGCGGGCGGTAGCGCCGTATCTGGCGATGTCGTACTTATATAAACGGTCGAACCGGTTCTGGCGATGGCTGATCCAGTATCACCTGGTGCATGCGGTGTGGCGGCCGCTGGTGGAAGCAACGCGAAAGCGGCATGTGCAGTTCCGGAAGCAACTGGCCGCAAGCGAAACTTCGAGAGGCTCAGGAGTCAACGTGGTTACTGCCGGTGTCTAACGATATTGGCGGCCGCGCGGCCGTTCAGGCTTTCAGCCAGCGGTCGAACCACTGGAAGGCATCGGCCTGCATGTCGCGGTCGAACTTGTGTGGGCCGGGATAGAACTTGGCGCGGTAGCGGTCGGGGACCTCGGCTTTGCGGTAGACCTCGGTAAGAATGCGATCGGCGCGCTCCATCTCGGGCACGGTGAAAAGCTGATCTTCGTGATTGTTGAGCACCATGATGGGGTGCGGCACGTTAAGACCAAGGATTTCCGGATAATCGAGATCGCGCGGCATGCCGGGGATGTAGACCATCCAGGTATGGGTGTAGCACTTGTTGAGCAGATAGTCACGCCAGGTGGTCATCATGCCGACGCAGCAGGAGCAGCGGATGCGGTCGTCGGCGCCGGTGAGATAGACGGTACGCAGGCCGCCGCCGGATAAGCCGCAGCAGCCGACGCGCGCGGCGTCCACATCGGGGCGGGAGCAGAGATAATCGAGCGCGCGCTGATCTTCGGCGGTGAACACGCCGGGCCAAGTGGTTCCTGCGGAGAACAGACTCTTCGCCATGATGTGCTCATGACCGGCGGCAAAGGTGTTGTAGCGCTGGATTTCTTCTTCGGATTCAGGATTAACTTCGACCAGATGATCTTTGATGACATCCGGAAGGTCGGCAACGCGGACGCGGCGGCTGGCGAAGGCGAAGGCATCATGCACCAGGACGACATATCCGCGCCTGGCGAGCTCGTTGGCCCAGGCGGCGCCGCCGTAATAGTGATTCTGGTGATATACCATCAGCGGATGCACGTCTTTACTGATGCGCGTGATTTTTCGAAGACCGAAATATTTGTTGCCGCCGTGATCGTGAAGACCCACGATGCCGGGAAGGCGTCCCTTCGCATTGGCCGGCTTGAGAACCACAGCTTCGGTGGGCGGACCGTAAGGAAGCTGCCACTGGAGGTGCTCGATGGCCAGGCCGTCGTACTCGATGTGGTGCTGAACTTCGGCTTTCGGAGTGCCGCCCGCGTCAGGCTGCATCAGGGCTTCGCGGTAGCGCTGCCGCGCCTCGTGCTGCCAGGTGTTGCGGTCCGGCCAGTCGGGCCGGCGGAACGACAACTGCGGCGGATCCGGCGCGAGCCTGGCAGCCCAATCTCCGTAGGCTCCGATCATATTCGGCAAAGAAAAAGCCCTCCCAATGGATATAAAGGGTGCGAGCATCGATGATGCCGCACCACGGACCAGAGTATCAGAGAACCACGAGAGGGCGGGCGGGCCGGCCGAATACGGGCAGGAAACATTTTTCGGTTGATTTGTGTTTAGCGGCGGTGGTATGACCGAAGCATGCCAGGGGTTGCGCGAACCTCATTGCGCCGTTTTCAATTCCGAGGATTTCGAGGCGAACCCAAAGCGGTAAACGCTCGTAAGTCTATTTAAACCAGATGAAACTCATACACGATCGGCATCAAACTCTCCGGCACGCCGTGTTTTTTGCGTGCGCGATATTCGCTGCGTCGAGCGCGGCTACGGCTCAATCGGAGGTCCGGATCGATCCGGCCCGGGGCGGCCTCGGGTGGCTGACCCGTGCGTATCAGACGAGAAGCGTGCCGCCGATTCATGTGGCGAATTCGACGCGGATCCAATCGCTCGAGCGCGCCGGGAATCTTTATCTTTCGGCGCAAGATGTGGTGGCGCTGGCGATTGAGAACAACATCGATGTCGAAGTGCAGCGGTACGGGCCGTTACTGGCACAGGAGGTGCTGAAGCGCGCCCAAGCGGGCGGCGTGCTGCGCGGTGTAGGTGTGGGGATTGCGCCGGGACCGCAGAGCGTCAGCCTGCAAGGTGTGAGCCTGAATTTCGGCGGCGCCGCAGGCACCGCAGGGACCGGCGTGACTTCGGGCGGCGGTATTCTGACGCAGCTCGGACCGAATATTCCGTTGCTCGATCCGACGGTTTCGGCGTTCGCGAATTTCCAGCACACCACGGTTCCGCAGAGCAACACGTTTTTGACGGGAACCACAGCCTTCATTCAGAACACACGTACTTATGAGGCGCAATATTCGCAGAACTGGGCATTCGGGCTGGGCGCCAGCCTGACGTACTTGAGCCAGTGGGCCAAAGTCAACAGCGCATCGTTCAATCCCAATCCATATACTTCGGGAAGCCTCGACTTGCAGATCACACAAAACCTGCTGCAAGGGTTCGGCCCGGCGGTGAACGGGCGCAACATCCGGGTGCAGAAAAATAACTTGAAAGTAACGAACCTGCAATTCAAGCAGCAGGTGATCACTACGGTTTCAGCGGTTTTGAACCTCTACTGGGACCTGGTGAGCTTCCAGGAAGATGTGAAGGCGCGGGAGCAGGCGGTGCAAACGGCGCAGCAGCTACTGGACGATAACAAGCGCCAGGTGCAGATCGGGTCACTGGCGGAGATCGAAGTCACGCGCGCCGAATCGCAGCTTTACTCGGCCAAGCAGGACCTGATCATTGCACAAACGAACCTGGCGCAGCAGGAGACGGTGCTCAAAAACGCGCTGAGCCGTTCCGGCGTTGCTACCGCGGACCTGGCAGCGGTGCACATCATTCCGCTGGACACGATTGCGGTTCCGGCCAAGGACCAGATCCCGCCGGTGGATGAGCTGGTTAGCGAAGCGCTCGCCAAGCGGCCGGAAATCGAGCAGAGCCGCATCAACCTGGAAAGCAATCACCTGAACCTGGTGGGCATCAAGAATTCGTTGAAGCCGACGCTACAGGCTTTCGCGGACCTGACCAATAACGCGCTGACCGGAGAGCTTGTGGGGCCCGGCGCAGCGGGTTCGATCTTCGCAGGCGGATATGGCAACCTGCTGGCACAGATCTTCCGGAGAAACTTCCCGAATTACTCGGCTGGATTTTCGCTGAATATTCCGTTGCGCAATCGCGCGGCACAATCGGACTACGTGACCAGCCTGCTTGAAATCCGACAGAACGAGCTTGGATTGCAGAAGAGCACGAACCAGGTGCGTGTCGATGTGCAGAACGCGGTGATCGGGCTCCAACAGGCGCGCGCGCGTTACGATGCGGCGGTTGAGGCGCGGGTGCTGGCGCAGCAGACCCTGGATGCGGATCGCAAGCGGTTTAACCTGGGCGCGACGACTCCATTTCAAGTGGTGCAGGACCAGCGCGATCTGGCGAATACGCAGAGTTCCGAAACGCAGTCCATGGCGAATTACACGCATGCGCGTATTGCGCTCGACCAGGCGCTCGGCACGACACTTGACGTAAATCACATCACACTGGCGGAGGCATTATCAGGCCACGTGGACGCGCCACCATCGAATCCGCCGGCGCAGGAGAAACCATGACCAGGAGCCCGGCAATGTTCTCTCAAGGTTTTTCAAGGCGAATGCGCAAATGCATAGCCGCTAGCTTGTGCTGCTGGTGGCCGGTTTCGTTCGCGGGTGCGCAGCAAATGGCAATCGAGCCCATGCGGCCAGCGGCCCCGGTTTTCTGGCGGCCTTACCTTGCGCCCGAGGTGCCGCCGGTGCGAGTGGCAAATTCTCCGCGGCTGCGCGATCTGGTTCGCGCCGGCAAAATTTATTTGAGCGAGCAGGACGCGATTGCGTTGGCGCTCGAAAACAACATCGATATCGAAGTCGCGCGCTACAATCCGATTCTTGCGGCATGGCGCCTGGAGCGCGCCCAAGCGGGGGGAGCGCTGCCCGGCGTTCCCAGCGGCGCATCGCAAGCCATATCCGTCGCAAGCGGCCAGGGTGTTCTGGGCAGCCAGGCGGCAGCGGGAGTGAGCGGAGGCGGCGGGCCGGCGACGGCGAATCGCGGAGGAGGCAATGCGCAGATTTCGCAGATCGGCCCGGTGACGCAGAACCTCGATCCGACGATTCAGGAGACGACGAGCTTTAGTCACCAGACGATTCCACAACCGAACGTGGTGCAGAGCATCACGCCGGTGCTGCTGCGAAATCAGCGCGTCTATTCGGGCTCGCTGCAACAGGGTTTTTTGAGCGGCGGGGCGGTCTCAGTCAGCTACAGCGATCATTTTCTCAATGAGAACGCGCCGAGCGACGTATTGAACCCTTCTTCGGCGGCGACGCTCTCGATCTTTGTCCAGCACAATCTGCTTCACGGCTTAGGGGTTGCGGTGAACGGGCGCACCATCACCGTGTCGAAAATCAACCTGCAGATGTCCGACCTCAATTTCAAAACGCAGGTGATGGCGACGGTGGTGAACGTGCTGAATGCCTACCATTCGCTCGTCGCAGATTACGAAGACGTGAAGGCCAAGCAGAGCGCTCTCGACGCGGCGCAAACGTTCTATCAGGACACCGAAAGGCAGGTTGCGATCGGATCGATGATTGAGCTGGATGCGATGCGGGCGAAGTCGCTGGCGGCGGCAGCACGGCAGAATCTGGCGATTTCACAAACCAATCTGACGCAGCACGAATTGCAACTGAAAAATCTGATCGGCCGGACCGGAGTCGCCGATCCTGTAGTGGCGCAGGCGCAGATCGTGCCGACTGACCGGATTGCGATTCCCGAAAAAGACAACTTGCCGCCGCTTAAAGATCTGATCCAAACGGCGCTGGCCAACCGCAGCGATCTGGCGGTTGAAAAGGAAAACGTGCACAGCGGGGAGATTTCGGCTCTGGGCACGAGAAACGGTGTGCGGCCGGCGCTGGTGGCGTTCGGCGGGGAAAGCCACGCCGGGCTCGCCGGCAAGGCGAGAACGCTGGTGTTCGGCCAATTCGTGGAGACCGCCGACCCTTATACCGTAGGCGGGATTGGAACGGCGCTTGGCCAGATCTTTCGCCGCAACTTTCCTACCGAGAACATTGGCGCGTTTTTCCAGGCGCAAATACATAATCGCCAGGCGTCATCGGACCAGGCGATTGACCAGCTTCAGCTCCGGCAGACGCAGTGGATTACGCAGAAAGATTTGAACCAGTTGGAGGTCGATATCATGAACGCGGTGGTGGCGCTTCAGCAGGCGCGCGCGCGTTATGATGCCGCGGTGAAAAACCGGGAACTGGAGCAGCAACTGCTCGATGCCGAGCAGAGGAAATTTGCGCTGGGCGCATCGACTTCGTACAACGTCGTGCAACAGGAGCGCGATCTGATGGCCGCGCAATCGAGCGAGATCGCAGCATTGGTTTCCTACAGCGACGCGCGCACGCTGCTTGACCGCACGCTGGGCACGACGCTCGAGACCAACCACATCTCACTTGCCGGCGTGGAGCGGCGCTGAAAATAAGAAATAATGGCGCGGATCAGGAAGTCCTTATGAATACCGTGGAGGACCGGCGCATATTCTTGTCGTACTTCGCCGGACTGGGGCTATCGTCGAGCCTGTTTCCGGGCGCGCTATGGGCACAGGTACAGCAGAAGAGTTCCGGGTCTGTCACCAGGCAGATGCTGAAGGAAGCCGCCGCTGTTGCCGGCCTGTCATTCACGGAACACGAGCTCGACAGAATGCTCGAGGGCGTGAACCAGATGCTCGCGCGTTACAGCGGGCTGCGCGAGGTTCACCTCGATAATAATGTCGCGCCGCCGATTTACTTCAACCCGGTAGTGCCGGGGATGAAAATCGACCGCACGCGACGAACACTCAATGCGAGCAAGCCCTCCCGAGTTACGCGGCCGCGGGACCTCGAAGACGCCGCGTTCTGGCCGGTGATACAACTCGCGGAGTTGATCCGCTCGCGGCAGGTGAAATCGGTCGAGCTGACCGAGATGTACCTGGCGCGGCTGAAACGGTACAACCCGAAGCTTCTTTGCGTGGTCACGTTGACGGAAGATCTCGCGATGCGGCAGGCGCGCGATGCAGACCGGGAAATCGCAGAAGGTCGCTATCGCGGACCACTGCACGGGATTCCATGGGGCGTGAAAGATCTCTGCGCGACCAAAGGTTATCCGACGACGTGGGGCGCTGCGCCGTTCAAGACGCGGATCATCGACGAAGATGCGACGGTCGTCGCGCGCTTGCACGCCGCCGGCGCGGTGCTGGTGGCGAAGCTCGCGACCGGAGAACTGGCGCTCGACGACGTGTGGTTCGGCGGCCAGACGAAAAATCCGTGGGATTTGTCGATGGGCTCGCAAGGATCGTCGGCGGGGCCGGGCTCGGCGACGGCCGCAGGGCTGGTCGGGTTTTCGATCGGCACCGAAACGCTGGGGTCAATCGTCGAGCCATCGGGGATCTGTGGCGTTACGGGATTGCGACCCACGTTCGGCCGCGTCAGCCGTCACGGTGCGATGGCGCTGAGCTGGAGCCTCGACAAGATCGGCCCGATGTGCCGCAGTGTCGAAGATTGCGCGCTGGTGCTCGCGGCGATTCAGGGTCCGGACGATCGCGACCTCGCGGTGCAGGATGTGCCCTTCAACTGGGATCCGGCGCTCGACATCCGCAAACTCCGCGCGGGTTACTTGAAAGCCGCATTTTCCGATACGCATCAGACCGCGCAAACGGACGCCAACGATGCCCGTGCACTTGAAAAACTACGCGCGCTCGGCGTTTCGCTTCGCGAAATCGAGCTGCCGGAGCACGCGGCGATGGATCCGCTATTAATTTTATGGGGCGAAGCGAACGCGGCGCTGAACGATCCGATTCGCACGCAGCCCACGGAACTGGTGCGGCAGGACCGCGTCGCCAGCCAGAATGCCGTACGCCTGCTGCCGGCCGCCGAGTATCTGGATTCCCAGCGTGTGCGCGCGCTGTTGATGCGCGAGATGGCTAAGGTCATGGCCGATATCGACGTGTATGTCGTGCCGTTCGACTACGCGGATTACACGCCCAATCCCGTGGCCAGCCGGAACACTGCGGTTACAAATCTGACCGGCCAGCCGTGCGCGGTAGTCCCGCATGGGTTCAATGAAAAAGGCAATCCCACAAGCTTGACCTTCGTGGGGCGCGTGTTCGGCGAGGCCGGGATGCTCGCGCTGGCCAAGGCGTACCAGGGCGCGACCGACTGGCACCTGCGGCATCCGAGGCTGTGAGTACGGTGAAGGGGCCCTCCGTGCATAGGTGCAGTTCCCTTTCGCGCGCAATGATTCTGCTCACAACATGCGCTGTTCTATCGGCAAGCGCTAAGGCCGAACCCGACGAAAGAGCAGATCGAATCTTGATTGTGAAAAGCGCCCGCACTATGGCGTTGATGCATGGTGGCAGGATCCTAAAGATTTATGAGGTTGCACTAGGCGGCAACCCAGTTGGGCCGAAAATGAAACAGGGCGATAAGAAGACTCCCGAGGGCGACTATGTGATCGATGCGAAAAATGCCCGAAGCCGGTTTCATCGAGCACTGCACATCTCTTATCCGAATCCGCGAGACAGGGATCGAGCCCGCAAGTTGGGGGTAGACCCGGGAGGAGGCGTCGAAATTCACGGTCTGGAATCCAAATATTCCTGGATCGGTTTCCTGCATCGGAGCGTCGACTGGACGGTGGGCTGCATTGCAGTGACCAACTCGGAAATCGACGAGATTTGGTCGCTCGTTTCAGTAGGAACGCCCGTCGAGATCCAGCCGTGAGGTGGTCTCCTCGCTCCGGTATTACTAGTATGCGCGCTCTCCTTGGATGAACGAATCTTGCATCTATTTCAAGTTCTTTTCGAAGAACGCCCCGACTTTCGCGAGATAAGCTTGCGGAACTTTTGTGTAAGCGCTGGTATGGATGGCGTCCGGCACGCCCCATAATTCCGCGTCCGGCAGCGCGGCTTTGAGCTGCGGGCGGCGATCGCTGTCTGCAGGCAGCTCCAGAAGCCCGTAGATCAGCAGGACCGGCCGCGGGGGAATCCGCTTCATGGCGTCTACGGGGCGTAACGAGCGCAGATCGAAGCCGTAGAGGAGCCGCTCGGCGATCCACGCCGCGGGGAAGAAGAACTGCGGCGTTCCGGACGATCGCTTCCATCCTCTTTGCAGGCTTGCCCACTCGTCCACTCCGGCGCCATCGGTAACAAGCGCGCTGATGTCCGCGTCTTCCGCCGTAGCATAGACGCATGAAGTCGCACCGAGCGAAGCGCCGAGCGCGCCGATGCTCGAGGGCTGAAATCCCTGCTGCTTGAGCCAGTCGACCGTGCCTTCGACATCGTGCCGCTCGCCAAGGCCCCATGCCGACTCGGCGCCGCCACTCAGGCCATGCGCGCGCAAGTCGATCATCAGGATATTGAAGCCGCGCCCCTGGAAGGTGTTCAGTGCGGCGCCCAGATCGAGGAAGTGGTCGTAGAATTCGGTGGTGCGATTTTCACCCCGGCCGTGAACCATCACGATGGCCTTATGGCTGCCGGCCCGGGGAATCCACCATCCGGAGATTTCGATCCCGGCATCGCGAGAGGGCAAACGCACATCGCGGAATTGCAAATTGAAAGACGCCGGCGTTTCCGAAAAATACGTGTTGCGTCTGGGGTGAGCCCAGGCGTTTGCCGCGCGCACACCCACGCCGAGGTAAATCGCGACGGCAAGCACGATAACACCCGCCGCGGCGATCACGGTTCGCTTATGTCTGCCGGTATTTTCCGACGTCGGGCTCATGATCGCTACTAAGCCCGCTACTTCTTCTTGATCACGACCACATCATCCGCGGAATATAATACTGCCTCTGTCACTTTACCTGACGCATCAGCTTTGAATTCGAAACTTTCGCCGGAGCGGCCCTTGATGTCGAACATCGTTCCGTGCTTGGGGACCAACTCCAGCTTGGGACGGCCCGGCGAGGTGGCAATCAGCGTGTGATCGCCTTCGAGGGCCACGCTCAAGGTCGAGCCGAACAGGTCGTAGTCTCCGGTGAACGGCTCGAGAAAACTGCGCTCCCGCATGCGTTTTTCCGCCACGCGCGTGAACACGATATCTTTCACGTTGGTCTCGAGCGGCATGCTGAGGCTCGAAATATCGCCCTTCAGATCGGTCTGGAAGGCGACCTTCATCTTCTCGAACGGGTCGAGCGGGTTCGGGGGTACTTCGAAGATGTCGTAATGGAAGTGGCGCAGAGATTTCGTGATGCGGTTGAGCGTCACGCGGAAATCGCGGCCGCTCGCGGCATCGTCGAGAGCGATCGTCACCAGACCGTACCCCGGGTTCGCGTAATCGCCGGCGTAATCCTTGAGTTCATGCGAAGGATGCGTGCCGGTCTTTTGCCCCGTGAAGCCGCGGTTTTCGGCCTGCTGTTCGGCCTGTTTGAATTTCTTCTGCCGTTCGAGCATCCGCTCTTTCCACGGAACCGGTTCGAGCCGCAGCAGACGGTCGAACACGTAATAAGGCACCACGTCGCGCAGCGGCGTGCCGTCGAGGTTCGTCAGCACGACCACGCCGATCTGATCCTGCGGCAGAAATGCGAACTGCGCGCTGAAGCCGTCGATATTGCCGCCGTGCTCCACCTGCTTGTGGCCGCGATAAGTCGAGATGAAAAAGCCCATTCCATAGCTGGCTTCGCCCAGCTCTTTGAAATCCGGCGTGCCCTGGATCACCATCTGCGGAGTCTGCATCTGCGCGGCATTGTTTTCCGAAAGCAGTTGCTTGCCGTCAAGCTTGCCCTTGCTCATGTGGAACAGTAGGTAGCGCGAGAGGTCTTCGATATTGGTGTTGATCTCGCCCGCGGGCCCGATCGCGCCCTGCACATAGAACGGAATCTTGGAAACGTTTTCGGTTTTGCGGTCTTTGCGATAGGGCTGGGCGAAGTCCGGGCCCTTCTGTGAATCCTCCACGGAGAAATTCGTGCCGGTCATGCCGAGCGGCTCAAGCACTTTCCGGCGCACGGCCTCTTCCCAGGTGGTGTCCAGCAGCACGCCTTCCAGATAACCGGCGGTCATGAACATCAGGTTGTTGTACTGGAACGTGCTGCGCAGCGGCTTGTTCGGCTCGAGGTATCGCAGCTTTTCGACCAGCTCCTTGCGGCTGAAGTTCGAGGTGTACCAGACCAGATCGTGCCGCGGCAGCCCGGAGCGGTGCGTTACCAGATCGCGTGGCGTCATCTGCTCAGTGGCGACGGGATCGTACATCTGGAAACCGGGCAAATAATCGCGCACGGGCTTGTCAAAATCGACTTTACCTTCGTCGGCCAGCATGCCGAGCGTGGTCACCGTGAATGACTTGGTCACCGAGCCGATGGCGAACAGCGTCCTGGGGGTCACGGGAAGCTGCCGTTCGACATCGCGAAATCCGTAGCCCTTGGCGAGAATGATTCTTCCCTTCTCGACGACGGCGACGGCCGCTCCCGGCACTTTGAAATCTTTCATGGCCTCGGCCATATAGGCGTCGAATCCATCGAGATGCGGTTCCACCGATTGCGCGGCGAGCGGCACGGCGCCGATCGCGAATACCGCAGCCGCCAGACAAAACACGCAAGCTCGGAGCGGACAATTGCGTTGAGACATGCACCTGAAGATATCAGACTCGGTGTGCGAGCGGGAACAGATTACTGGCCTTCGGTCGACGGCGGCACGAGGCCCTTGATGCGCAGATAGGTCACGAGATTGCCGTAATGCGAGGTGTCGTGCAGGGTATTGGCCCAGAGTATATACAGCCTGGTACGCTGCCGGCTGCCTGCCTGTACCATCTGCGTGGCAGCAGCATCGGTCAGGCTGTAAGCGGCATCGCAGTACGCAAACGAATCGTGAAGCGCAGCGATCAGATCCGCCTTGGATGTTTTTGTCTTCTCGATGTCGGCCGCTTTCTGCTCGCCCCTGACTGCGCCGCAATAAATATACTGCTCTTCCGCAATGTGTCCCAAAATCTGCCCGAAGGTTCGAACGCGCGGAGCCGGCTTGAAGTTGTAATTCTCTTCAGGCATTTTTTCGGCGGAGCGGAGAATATTGTTCTTGACGTCTGCGTACGCCGCGCGGGCATCGGTCGAGAGTGGATCGGCCTCTTGGGCGCTCAGCACCCAGACAGTTACAAGTGTGACGGCGAGCAAGCACTTCATATCCTGCAAGATTACGATTGCACGTGGGATGGAAGTCAAGAATTTCAGGTTTCGTCCGGATCGCCTAGGCCGGCATATCGACTGTGCGGCGGATTCCAAATCGAGCGTTGACACCTGTTCCCGATCTGCCTATTATATCCGTAACGGATATATATAGAGGCATGGCCAAGGCAACCAGGCCCGACGGCGTGCTGCCGCTCACGCCACCGGTGTTCCACATTCTCGTAGCGCTAAGCGATGGCGAGCGCCATGGCTACGGCATCATGCAGGAAGTCGCGCGGCAGACTTGCGGAGCTCTTGAGCTGGGTCCCGGCACGCTCTATGGCTGTCTGAAGCGCATGCTGGCGGCGGGTCTTGTCGAAGAATCCGAGGAACGTCCGGACCCGGCCCTCGACGACGAGCGCCGCCGCTACTATCGCATGACCGATTTTGGGCGGCGCGTGGTTCGTGCCGAAGCCCGCCGCCTGGCGGATGCCGTATCGGTCGCCAGAACCAAGCGCCTGCTCGGAAAGGCCCGAGCGGCGGAAGGGAGGCCATAATGCAACGGCAAACGCTGGTGCGTGTGCTCGTTCAGATTTACCGGCTACTGCTTTACGCTTATCCGCGTGACTTCCGCCGGAGCTATGCGAGAGAAATGATGCTCGCATTCCACGACCGTTGCCGCGAAATTGCGGAGACGCGCGGCGATTTCGCGCTAACCCGGTTCAGCTTAAGAACGTTTTTCGATTGGCTATCGACCGTCGCCGGCGAAAGACTGGCTTCCACGGCTGAAGATGTTGCGTTCGCCGGCATCCCCGCACACGCTGCCGATGGAGTTCCCAGCTTTTATACCAGCGCAAATTATTCCCCGCGCCGCGGCGCGCTGATCCATGGCGGCATGTTGTCGATCGCCATTTTCATCGGGCTCTATCTCACGATGTCGCACTGGACGGCGCATCTGACCGGCCCGCCACCCGCGCTGACCGGCACGTATCGCTCCAGGCGTTTGCCAGTCTTGGGACAGCCTCTCGTTTCGGAGCGCGATTTAGAAACTCTGGTGAAGCCGGATCGCACAAAAGCACGCGACGCCTGGAGCGCGATGCTGGCGCTCGTAAAGAAACCTTCCGCGCCTCCCGAATCACAACCACCGCAACACGATGTTTCCCGACCGGACAACACTGCTTCGAAGAAAGATCCCGGCCTGCGCACCGCTCTCAGCTGGCTGGCCGGCGCGCTGGCGGTTCGTCCGTCATTGCCGGCCTTTGCTCAACAGAAACCGAACTTCAGCGGAAAGTGGACGCTGAATAAGCCGGCGAGCGATTTCGGAAATTTTTCTGCGCCCGATGCGCAAATCGACATCATCGAGCACAACGAGCCGAACATCAGACTGATGCAGACGATCCGGGGCGATGCCGTCCCCGGCGGCGAGGCGACCAGCGAAAGGCGCTACACGACCGACGGCAAAGAGAACATCAACAAGATTGGCGATCGCGAGCTGAAATCGAGGACAGTTTGGGATGAGAGCAAACTCGTAATAACGACCAACCTGCCATCTCCTGGCGGCCCGATCGAGATCAAAGACACTTGGGTACTCACGGCATCCGGGCAGATGGTGATCACGCGTCACTTCAGAGGCCCGCAGGACGAACGCAGGCAGAAACTGATTTTCATTCGGGGCAAGTAGCGTCGCGCCATACACGCGCTCACGGGAGCCTACCGCCACGGCTCTGCACATGGCGCACAAACGCCTCGGCTTGCGCGAAGCCGCTCTCGAGGCCGCGAAATCGCGTCACCTGAGATTGCAAAGCATAAAACTTATCGGGCGCCTGCGAGGCGTGCGCATAACACGCCGCGCGTTTGCGCGGTTCGGCTGCGGAGATGTCCACGTAATCGGTCGGCGAAAACATCAGGGTGTCTTCACCATTCGAAACTTCGTAGTAATAGAAAGCAAATTTTTTGCCCGATTGCAGCCAGGTGTCATAAGCCAGCATGGAAACGGCGCGATGATCGCGATGGCCGTCAATGGGCCAGTGCGTGAATAGGACGTCCGGTTTTTCCTGCTCGATGAGCTTTCGAAAATCGTCATAGTGCGCGGCATCGACGATCGCATGCCCGTCGCATTGGCCGGCAAACACGGGACGCGCTTTTAGAATTTCACAGGCGCGCCACGCTTCCGGAACGCGGACTGCGGCGCCGGGGTCGTTCTCCATCGCCGGGCATGCTTTTTCACCGCGATTCAAATAGAGCAGCACTACCTCATGGCCGAGCTCGGTGTAGCGTGCGATCGTGGCGCCGCAGCCGTATTCGGGATCGCCCGGATGCCCGCCGGTGACCACAACTTTGAGTCTGCGGGCCGTGGCGGGGCCTGCCTGGGACAGCGCGAGTGCGCCGCTAGCGGAGAGAGCCGCCGAACCGCTCAACAGCTTGCGACGGGAGATAGAAGGCATCCCTCGATTCTCGCCAATCCGTTCGCACTAGGGAAGTTTTCGCGAACAATTCGAGGAACCATCCGCAAGGAGCCGTCGTATTACCATTAGCCACAGCGTGGGAAAACTATGTTCGATACCTTCACGAACGACATGCGATTCGCCGCCCGGACGTTGCGGAAGAGCCCGGGCTTCAGCGCCATTGCGATTGCCACGCTGGCGCTGGGCATCGGCGCCAACACCGCGATTTTCAGCGTAGTCGATGGCGTGATTCTGCGCCCGCTGAGTTATCCGGAAGCCGGCCGGCTCTTTGTGATTCACGAAGTCGTTCCGAAATTCAGCCACATCGCGCCGCTGATTCCAGTGAACGCAATGCACTTCCGCGAGTGGCGCGGCAAAGCCCGCTCGTTCGACCAGATGGCGCTCATCGGCGGGTTCACGACCAATCTTACCGGCACGGGCGAGCCGGAACGCCTTCCCATCGCGCGCGTATCACCCGGCCTGTTCGGCATGCTCGGATTTAAGACACAACTCGGCCGGACATTTACCGAGGAAGAAGACCGGCCGGGGCGCGATCGCGTGGTCGTGCTGAGCCATGAGCTGTGGATGCGGCGTTTTGCCGCCGATCCCGGCGTCGTCGGCCGCAAGATCCTGCTCGACGGCAACCCGTACGAGGTGGTAGGCGTGCTGCGTCCGAGTCACTTTCCGAAGCTGAGCCAGCTCTACGCCATGACCATTTCCGAAGAGCGCCCGCAGCTTTGGAAACCGTTCGCGCTGCGCGATAGCGAGAAGGAAGCGATGGGCGATTTCAACTTCGTCTGCATCGCGCGTTTGCGACGCGGCGTTTCGCCCTCGCAGGCGCTTTCGGAGTTGAACGTGCTGCAAGCCAATTACATCCGAGATCTGCCTGCGTCGGAATTGCCGGAGAAAATCGAGCTGCGTGCGGCCCTGATGCCGTTGCAGGACCAGATGACGGGAAGAGCGCGCGCCGGGCTGGAGCTGTTGCTGGCGGCCGTCGGCATGGTTCTGCTGGTCGGCTGCGTCAATATTGCGAATTTGCTGCTGGCGCGGGCCGTGGGGAGGCGGCGCGAGATTGCGATTCGCAGCGCGATTGGCGCATCGGCTGGACGGCTGATCTGCCAGGCGCTGGTCGAAAGCCTGTTCCTCTCGTTCATGGGCGGCTTGCTGGGCGTGGCAGTCGCTTACGCAGCGGTGCGGGCGATACTCGCCTACGCGCCGATCGATCTGCCGCGCATGGATGAGGTGCACCTGGACGCGCGCGTGCTCCTATTCACTCTGGCGGTCTCGATCGTCACCGGGCTTCTGTTCGGCCTTCTGCCCGCGTGGCGCTTTTCAAAAAGCGATCCGCAGGAAGCGTTGCAGTCCGGCGCGAGAGGTGCAACCGCCGGCCGCATGAGCGGGAGGCTGCGTTCGCTGCTGGTGAGCGTCGAAACCGGCTTGAGCGCCATGTGCCTGATTGCCGCAGGGCTGCTGCTGCACAGCTTTGTGAAGCTCGTGAACGTCGACCGGGGCTTCGATGTCAATCGCATTCTCACCGTCGATTTCACTCTGCCCTATAACCGCTATCCCAGTACCGAAAAGCGCGCCGTATTGCTCCATTCGCTGGTCGAGCGTGTGGAAGCTTTACCCGGGGTGCGATCCGCCGGTGTTTCCAACCGGCTGCCGCTCAGCGGGGAAGGCGGCAACAATCTGTTGAACCTGGAAGGACAGAACCTTCCCCTGATGGAACGGCCGCTCGCCGATATTCGCGACGTCAGTCCGGACTATTTCAGGACCATGGGAATTCCGCTGCGCAGCGGCCGGATCTTTGCCGAAACCGATCGCAACCGGAAGCTCGCGCTGGTCTCTCCATTGACGGCGGAGCGCCTTTGGCCCGGCCAGAACGCCATCGGCAAACGGTTCCGCATCGGCGGTGATGACTCACCGCTCGTGGAAGTCGTAGGCGTGGTCGGCGATATTCGCGGCGCCAGCCTGAGCAAAAAACCCTCGCTCACCGTCTACACACCGTATTGGCAGCGCGGTTTTTCGGACATGTCGCTGGCCGTCCGGACAGCGTCGGATCCCGCGGCTCTCTCGTCAGCGATTCGAACTGCGATCCGCCAGATCGATTCCGAGCTTCCCGTCCAGGCATTTCGCACCATGCAGGCGATCATGACGGAGTCGATTGCGCAGCGCCGCTTCCAGATGGACCTCGTGCTGTTGTTTGCAATGGCAGCGATGCTGCTCGCGACGCTGGGAATTTACGGCGTGGTTTCTTATTCGGTGGCGCAGCGGACCAACGAAATGGGAGTTCGGATCGCGCTCGGCGCGCAGCCGGGTGCGATCGCGCGCCTGGTTCTCCGCCAAGGCCTCGTGCCGGTGATTGCCGGTCTGGCGGCAGGTGTTGCGGCGTCACTGACGCTCGGCCGTTTCGTAGGGAGCCTGCTGTTTGGAGTGAGCGCAGCCGATCCGTTTACGATTTGCGCCGTGATCGGATTGCTGACCGGAGTCGCCGCGGCTGCGTCGTACGTCCCCGCGCACCGCGCGACCCATGTGGACCCTGTGACGGCCCTGCGTTACGAATGACTCACCGCGCTTTTTTAGAGCGCGACAACGGCGCATGAAAATGGGGGTAGCGGGCGTATGCTGGACCAGCCGCGATGCGAAGAGGCCGATTTATTCTGGTGCGGTTTGAGCCCGTGTACGAATGTGGTCCGGGACGCGAGAGAGGCACAACGGCATGTCGCCTCGGCCGCCAGGCGGGGAGCACGAGAAGGAATTTCTCTGACGGCAAGCGTCCCTCGCCCCGCGGCACGTGGCCATGGAGTCGTCCGGCGTGTACTGGAAACCCGTGTTCCACGTGGTGGAGGGGCAATTTGAACTGCTGGTGGGGAATGCCCAACACGTGAAAGCCATCCCAGGCAAGAAGACGGATCCACGCGATGCCGCATGGCTGGCAGAGCTGCTGCAGTATGGCTTGCTGAAGAACAGTTTCCGTGCCGCCGGAACCGATCCATGAGTTGCGCGATCTGACGCGCTATCGCGTGAACCTGGCGCAGCCAAGGCTCGGTCAATCTGGTGGAAGTTCGCATCGGACTCCGGGAGGGCGACCGGGTGATCCTGAGCGACATGTCGGTGTACCAGGGAAAAGACCGGGTCGCGTCGAATAATCGGTATCGCAGTTCTGGGCACGACCAGTTCGGGGAACGGCATCGCTACCCGCGCGCGGGCACACAATTACAGCCTCAAAGAGCTCCGCGAGTGATGGGTGCAGAAGTTTGCCAAGTGCGATAGCCACTCTAAGTGGCACAGCACGACCGATCGCGCGCTGCAGCTTTGCCGGCGATCGCTACTCGACGGCGACCGTTATGTTTGCCGCTGTCCTAGCAGGAAGTTGGCCCGGGCCCACGAAAATGGTAATCGGCACGCTGCCGGACGGAGCGGCCGCCGGGATGCGCACGTTGACCTGGTTGGCGCCCGCCACCAGCTCCGGAGCTGTTCCCGCGTACAAAACATCAGCGGAGTTTCCGCCCACTATCGCGAATACGGTTTGGACGACATGAGACAGACTGCTTCCGATAATTGCACCATCGGCCACGGGTGGGTTGACCAGCCCCAGCCCAGTCATGTACACCATCACCACCGAGCCTTTCTTGGCGGGATGCGCCGTCGAATTCAACGAATAGTCCTGATTCAGAATCGCCCCTGGTCCCGTGCCGCTCGCGTCCTGCGTAAATATGCCGGGTTGGAGGTCAGTGATGTACATGCGGACAGTGTTGGATAGAAAACCATTCATCAGGACTTGTACATTCGTCCACTCCTGACCTGCGACTCCGAAGGGAACGATGCTCGCGGTCTGGCCGGAGGACGCGTAGAGCACAGGCGTGGGAATGCCATCGAAAAGCACTTGAGTACCGCCAACGCTGGTGGTAACTTTCCCGCTCGAATCCACGGTGCCTTTCGTCAGCGTACTCGGCCCCACAAGGATGCCGAAGAGGTTCACGATCTCGCCGGGCGCAACCTCGCTGGGCCGGTAGTCCGCAGCATTCACGGCTCCCTGAAGGGCGATCAGGGGGAGCTGGGACGCTGTGCAGGAGGTGGCGGCAGAGATTTCCATCACCCGCGCCTGGGTGGCGTCCACGGCGAAGAGATTACCGGCGCTATCCAGAACCGCCGCGGAGAAGAACAGGCTCGGGGGCGGTACCGTTGTGTTGATTAATGCGGAGACGCTTCCTCCGGATGCGGATTTGTGGAATGTCGGCGAAGCATGATCCGCGAGGTAGACCGTACCCGCCCCGTCAATCGCGAATAGGTTCGGCTCCGAAAAGAAATTTCCTAAATTCCGAACGATCTCGGTTTTGAAGTCGTTTCGAATGCGAACCAGATTGAGCGTGTAAGGTCCGGCCGGCTCGAGATAATAGACGGCGCCGCTGGGGTCTGTCGACCGCGGGCGATCGTTGACGCCGCTCGAAGCGATTCCGTTGTATTGCGCGACCAGATGCAGGATTCCGTCCGTCGCCACGCGCCAGATTACGCGGCTATACGAGTCGGCGATGTAAAGATTGCCATTTGCATCCAGCGCCAGTGAGTCGGCGTTTAGTGCGACCGCTGTCGCCTTGCTCCCGTCCCTGTTGTCGAATCTGGTGTAGTACAAGGGGTACGAGCCATTCCCTGCCACCGTGGTCACCTTGCCGTCGGTCTGGATTTTTCGCACCCGGTGGTTGAACTGCTCGGAATAAAAGATTTCGCCGGTCCGGCTGATCGCGATAGCGCCTGGAAAACTCAACACGGACTGTAATGCCGGAAGCCCATCGGGTGTAGAGGTTGGCCCCCCGGTTCCGGCGATCGTGGTAATTACGCCTTTAGTATCCAGCTTACGGATCTGACCCGCCCAGGCATCCGTAATCACCACATTGCCGGCCGAATCTGTCGCGACGCCCGCCGGACCTAGAAGACTGGCCTGTGTTCCAGGCCCTCCATCGCCGGAAACCGAGCGCGGCCACACGCCGGCCACCACGACATTGGGACTCACATTGCCGGACAAAGGTCCGGGGATGTACTTTACCACGGTGTCTAAAGTGGGGTTGGAACGGGTAATGCTGCCGTCCGGTGCCAGCAAAAGACCCTGACCAATATACGTGTACACCACGCTGTGAAGGTTGCCGTCTGAGCCAATTTTCCAGACGGTCCCTCTAGCGGCATCGGCAAACATGAGAGTGCCCTGTGGATCGATCGCGAGGTCGCTGATAGCCAAATTAGCCTGAAGGGCCGGCACGCCCTCAGCCGGAGGTTTACCGTTGTAAAAGACGCCCGCCACCGTATGCATCAAACCATCGGGAGTGACGCTCTTTATCAGATCCGTTCCGATGTACAGCGTACCGTCAGCGCCAAAAACTAGTGCGACCGGAGGGTCTATGTAGGTCTTGCCGGCGGGGGTGCCGTCGGTATCGATCGGCCTCCCGGCAAGATAGCCGGTACCCGCAAATGTGCTGACTGTGCCGTCCTTGGCCACCCGGCGCACGCGATAGTTGTCTCTGTCGGCAATGTACAGATTCCCGGATGCGTCGAATGCGATGGCAGAGGGGTTGGTGAACCGTGCCAGCGCCGCCGGGCCGCCGTCGCCGCCGAATCCCGACTGGCCCGTGCCCGCAACGGTATGGATCACGCCGTCGCTCGAGATCTTGCGGACGCGGTTCCCGGAGCTCTCCGCAGTGTAAAGATCGCCCTCAGGGCCGATCGCCACGGCTACAGGACTGTTTAATTGTGCGCTTATGGCAGGCCCGCCATCACCCAAGCCTCCGCGTATACCCGTGCCGGCGACCGTTTGGATCGTGCCGTCGGTGCGCACCACGCGCACTTTATTATTCCCGGTGTCCGCTATATATAGATTTCCCGCGGGATCTTTTGCGACGCCGCTTGGTGAAAACAACTGCGCCTTGACTGCCGGCCCGCCATCCCCGGCGTCGGTCGTTGGGCTGCCTACGGCAACACGGGTTGCGCAATTCCCGATCGACTGCGCCATGGCGGGGGTGCTGACGGCGATTGCTGCAACCAAGAGCGGCTGAATACGCATGCGAATTTATATCGGCTGCTGTACGGTGCTTCTGATTATTCTGGAATTCATCAAAATTCTCAACGTTGTCGGAGGATGTATCACTCGCCCGGTGGCTCGAGAGCCAGGCTTTGGCCGCTGGAAGCGGAACTGCGGGACTTAGGAAATCAGGCCTTTTCCGGAAAACGACGACGCCGCGCCGAGGACCAGCACGCGGCCGAGTTGGAGCGCAGAGTCAGTCGCCAGGCGCCGGGGATCGCAGAGCCTATGGCACGACCGGTTCCGGGATCGCTTCCCCATCCGCGCGCGGGTCCGATGCCGCGTAATTCACGCCCGTTTTCGAATTGTGCATCACGGCCTGGCCTCGTCCCATGGCCTGCGTGTATTCGCGCTCGATGCGGATCTGGTGCCCGCGCTCGGAAAGCTGCTGCAACGTCACGGCGGGCACCCGGAACTCGATGCGCACGTCGCAGCCCGCCGCCTGGCTTTTGGTAAAGCGAGGCCACTCGAGCGCCTGCTGCACGTTCATGCCGTAGTCGATGATGTTGGACGCAAACTGCGCGTGCGCCAGCGGCTGATTCGGTCCGCCCATAATGCCGAAGCCGATATGCTCGTCGCCATGCTCCATATACGCCGGAATGATGGTATGGAACGGCCGCTTGCCGCCGGCGAGCACGTTCGGACTCTTGGGATCAAGCGAAAACGCCGAGCCGCGATTGTGCAGCGGAAACCCCATGCCTTCGACGATGACTCCGGAGCCGAACAATCCGGCGATGCTCTGAATCCAACTGGCGATATTGCCTTCCTTATCGACGACCGCCAGATACGTCGTGTCGCCCGCGACCGGCTGCCCCGCTTCCACCTTGCAATTGGCCTTCAACGGATCGATCAGCGCCGCGCGTTTGCGAGCGTAATCCTTCGAAAGCAGCGCGGCGACTGGAACATCGTAGGTGCGCGGATCGGCGTCGTAGCGGCGCAGATCGGCATACGCCAGCTTCATGGCCTCGATGCGCTCGTGCATTTCAGGCGCGCTCGAAGCGCCTTCGGGAGCGGCCGGCGCGGTCTCCATGATGTTGAGCATCTCGAGCGCGGCCATGCCCTGGCTGTTGGGCGGCAGTTCGTAGACGTGCCAGCCGCGGTAATCGATGGAGATCGGCGCGACCCACTCGGAAGAGTAACCGGCCAGATCCTGCGCAGTGATGGTGCCGCCGAGGCGCTCGGAAGTCTTCAGAATCGCGGCGGCAATTTCGCCTTTGTAAAACGCCTCCGGCCCCTTGTCGGCGAGAATGCGCAGCGCGTGCGCGAGACCGGGATTGCGAAACACTTCACCCACTTCTGGCACTTTGCCGTTCGCGAGCAGCACGTGCGAGGCTTCCGGATCAGCCGCAAGCTTTTTGACCCACTCGGGATTGTCCCAGGCTTCGTGGATCATCTCGGTCACAGGAAATCCGTGCTCCGCGTAGTAAATGGCGGACTGGAACAGGTCCTTCCAGGGAAGCTTGCCGTAGCGCTTGTGCATCTTGGCCCAGCCATCGACGGCGCCGGGAATGGTCGCGCTGTTGATGCCATCTTTGGGCATTTTTTTGATGCCTTGTTTTTCGAGAAGCTCAGGCGTCAATCCGCGCGGCGCCGTGCCGGACGCGTTGAGGCCCGTGAGCTGCCCCGTCTTTGCATCCCAATAGAGCACGAACAGATCGCCGCCGATCCCGTCCATCATAGGCTCGACCAAGCCGAGCACCGCGTTCGCCGCAATCGCCGCATCCACCGCCGACCCCCCGCGTGCCAGAATCTGCGCGCCCGCCTGCGACGCCAGGGTATGGCATGTGGCCACGATCCCCCGCTCGGTGATCACCATCGAGCGGCCGTAATTGCGTCCGTGAAATTGCGCACACAACAATCCCGAGCCGGCGAGAAGCACGGCCGCAACACAAGAAATTTTCATGATGCTGGCCAGTGTAACAAACGCGGCGTAGGCACCGGCGCGCTAGGCCTTTGCCCACTTCCGCACGCGCCAGTTCTTGATTTCAGAAACGTAAATGGCGCCCGTCGAATCGACCGCGATGTTATGTGCGAAATCCAGGTTGCCGGGAATGCGGCCATAGGAACTGAGCACACCCAGGACATTGCCTTCCGTGTTCAATTTGACGATGCGGTTGTTGAGGCCGTCGCACATATAGATGGCGTTCTCCGGCGCTTGCCGTCCGGGCTGAAAATCTGCACGGCCGTTCGCAGCGCCCTTGAGCGTAACGCAGATACGAGAGCCGCATCAGTTTGTCACCGAAGGCCTAGTACAGGCTCTGCTTCTGCACCCCCCGCTTTCATCACGTCCTGAAGCGAGGTGGCGCGATAGCCATGCCGCCAAAACACGCGCATGACGCACGGCCTCGCCGGCGATTATCTATCCCAAACGGACAGCATATGGATGGAAATTACAGAAAAGACCGGGAGTCCCAAGATCTGGCATTCTACCACTCAATTACTCCCGCTTGCTTCGGATCATTCAGCTTCTGCCCAACACTGTATCAGGATTTGGCCCGGCAGACAAACGCAGTTACCGCTTCACGGTTCGCAGCGCGCGCAGCAGTTCGGTGCTCTCGACAGTTGGCGCCCAATACTTTTCGATGTGCTCGATGACCAGCTCGGTCCCCTGGTCGTGGCTGACGAAGGGGCGGTCCTTGGGATTGTACATGGAGTCGGTGAGATCGCGGACCAGAATGCAGTGCATGCCCCATTTGGTCATTTGCCGGATGGCGAAAGTCCGGTTGAGCACGCACATATTCGTGTGGACTCCCATGACAAGCAGATAGTCGATCGAGCGGCTCCGCAGGAAGCTGTAAATCTCGACGCCATTATCCGAGATCATGTCTTCGGGCGCGATTTGGATGCGCGCGTTCTCGCGGGTCCAGGCTTTGTAGAAATGATCCGGCGTATCACAGCCGCCGTCGGAATCGTCGATCGGCAACGGCGGATCGGCGAGGTTCAGATCAGGCGGCGGCGCAACTTTTGTCAGGGCGATCATGCGCAGGTGCTGTGGTGTGTTTTTATAGAAGTCCATGGTCTCCGATGGAGCGTGGATAATCTGGATGCCGGAGCCGCGCGCCTGCTCGATGACGGGTTCCATGCGGCCAGCGAGCGCGTCGACGCGGCGGCTCGCTCCCGAGCACCAGTGATGATCCCACATGTCGCAGATCAAGATGGCAGTCTTCGAAACAGGAAGATCCTGCGCAAATTGCACTTCCTGCCATACTCCGCTGCCTTTAAACGCCTCTACGCGCGTGCGAAGGTTCAACCTGACAGTTCGGCCGGGGACTGTTGCCGCGGTCAGCGCAACCGCACAACCCGTGACCAGAAGGCAGAGCTGGATTGGCCGCGTCATTTTTCAATACTCGCTTTCTTGATGTAGTCGAGTTTGGGAAAATCGCGCGCGAGATACGCGGTGCCTTCGGTTTCGATGCGGTGTTGATCGGGCCCGTTGCCTCGGGGCGCGCCCTCGCCGTAGCCGCTATAGAATTGATCGACAACATCCATGCCGCTGGTCACGGCTCCAATGGGAGCGAAGCCGTTAGCATCGAGCCGCGCATTGTCCGCTACGTTGATGAAGACTTGGGTGGTGCGCGTATCGGGGCCGCCGGTCGCGAAAGATAGTGTGCCGCGACGGTTGCTTTGCGTGACCGGATCGTCCTTGAGATTGGCGTCTTTCCATTTTGCGGTCACCGCCGGATCAGCAGCGATGCCGAACTGCACGACGAACCCGGGGAGCACGCGGAAGAAACGCGCGCCATCGTAGAAGCCGCTCGAGACCAGCGTGTAAAACCGGTCCGCTCCGAGCGGCGCCCAGCTCCTTGTAACCTGCACGAGGAAATCTCCTTTGCTGGTTTCAAATCGAACGCGGTAGCTCTCGGGAGCGCGCTTTTCACCGGTTGCTTCGGAGGGCGCGGGCTGGCGCGAGCAGCTAGCCAGAAACGGGCCGCCGCAGGCGCAGACGAAGCAAGCGAGAATCAGCGGCAGACGATTCATGCAACACCGAACCTTTCAAACCATTGCCGGAGGCGCTTCCAGCCGTCTTCGGCGGCCTCCTGGCTGTAACCGGGCCGATAATCGGCGTTGAATCCGTGGCCCGCTTCGGGATACACGATGATTTCGGATGGATCTCCTGCCGCCTTCAGCGCTGCTCGCACCCGCGCGATGGTGTCCTGTGGGATGCCCTGATCCTTGGCGCCATAAAGCCCGAGGACCGGAGCTTTGAGCGACCCCGCAACGTCGATCGGATGCTGCGGCTGCAACTGACTCGCCTGCCCAACCAGCCGTCCGTACCATGCCACGCCGGCTTTCAGATTCGGGTTGTGCGCTGCGTACAACCAGACGATCCGACCGCCCCAGCAAAACCCCGTGACGCCCAATCTCCCGGCATCTCCTTTTCCGGAGTTGCTTGCCCATTTCACGGCGGAGTCGAGATCAGACATGACCTGCGCGTCCGGAACCTTGCTCACGACTTGGCTGACAATATCCTGAATGTTCGAGAGCTTTGCAACGTCGCCTTGCCGGGCATAGAGTTCCGGAGCCACGGCCATGTAGCCGAGCTTGGCGAAACGGCGGCAGATGTCTTTGATGTGCTCGTGAACGCCGAAAATTTCATGCACCACCATAACCACGGGAAAAGATCTTCCGGATCTCGGCATGGCGCGATAGCCCGGAATGTGGCCGTCAGCTGTGGGAACCGAGATTTCGCCGGCATCGAGACCTTCCGTATCAGTTGTGATGGTTCCGGCTGAAATCGGAACGACGGCCGCGGCGAATCCGGTGGAGAGCCGGTCTGCCGGACCCGATATGTCTGCAACGACTGGCCGCATAGCGGAATTCTATCGCACTGTGATCGGCCGCTCTTGACGCCGGACTTTTTTTTTGATGACATGAAACCCTCTCACATCAAAATTTCTGTCAAGGAGAACAGTTCTATGGCTTCCAATCGAGGCGTCGCATACATGGGTCCAGGCAAGGTCGAGATCCAGTCCATCGACTTTCCGAAACTGGAATTAGGCTCGCGGAAATGCGAGCACGGCGTCATACTCAAGATTGTCACCACCAACATCTGCGGCAGCGACCAGCACATGGTGCGTGGCAGGACCACAGCGCCCAAAGGCCTGATCCTGGGCCACGAGATCACAGGCGAAGTGATCGAAGCCGGCCGCGACGTGGAGTTCGTCAAAGTCGGCGATCTGGTTTCCGTGCCGTTCAATATTGCCTGCGGGCGCTGCCGCAATTGCAAAGAAGGCAAGACCGGCATCTGCCTTCACGTTAACCCGGCGCGGCCCGGAGCGGCGTACGGTTACGTCGACATGGGCGGCTGGGTTGGCGGCCAAGCCGAGTACGTAATGGTCCCGTATGCCGATTTCAATCTGTTGCGGCTGCCGGACAAAGCACGCGCCATGGCGAAGATCAAAGATTTGACGCTGCTGTCCGACATTATTCCAACGGGCTATCACGGCGCCGTCTCGGCAGGAGTCGGGCCGGGGTCAATTGTTTACGTTGCGGGCGGAGGGCCGGTGGGGCTTGCCTGCGCGGCGTCCTGCCAATTATTAGGGGCGGCTCTGGTGATCGTCGGCGACATGATCCCTGAGCGGCTCGCACAGGCTAAGAGTTTCGGTTGCGAAGTCATCGATCTGCGGAAGGACGCCACGCTCGGCCAGCAGATTGAGCAGATCGTCGGAATTCCAGAAGTCGAGTGCGCGGTGGATTGCGTCGGCTTTGAGGCACGGGGTCACGGCAAAGACGCGGTGGTCGAGCGCCCGGCTACGGTGCTCAACTCGCTCATGACTGTAACGCAGGCCGGCGGGCGCCTGGGTATTCCGGGCCTGTATGTGACCGACGATCCGGGCGGCGTGGATCAGGCGGCCAAGACAGGCAATCTAAGCATCCGCATCGGATTGGGCTGGGCGAAGTCGCATGTCTTTACAACCGGACAGTGCCCGGTGATGCGCTACAACCGGCAGCTCATGCACGCCATACTTTACGACAAATTCCATCCGGCGAAGTGCGTAAACGTGACGATGATCTCGCTTGACCAGGCGCCGCAGGGGTACATAGACTTCGACAAGGGCGCGGCCAAGAAATTCGTGATCGACCCGCACAAGATGGCGGCGTAGAAAATACTACTTTGGCTGCACCGCCGTACGCGGCGCGGCCTCCTGGCGTTTCGCCGTGACAATGCGTGCGTCTTCCGCTGCCTGCGCGGCTTCACGCGCGTTCGTAACAACGTCCTTGCTGCCGGCCTTTTTCGCCTGCAAGGATAGCGCATCCTGATAAAGCTGCTCGGCCCGCTGGAGCGTATCGGGAGCGTAGCGGTCGGCGCCTGCCGCTTTGGCGATTTGAATAGCGTTCTGCGCCTGATACACCGCCACCATGGCCTCATATTGATTCATGGAAACCCGTGGGCCTTCGGCGCCGGCGGCTGGGGGTGTCGCGTCGTAGGTGTACGGCGCCCGCGGCAAAAGCTCGTATTTCGCGTCTACCTGCTCGACTTTCCCGGCCGTCCGAGGTTCGACAACATTTTCCATCACAACGACGTCGCTGGGCTGCAGCACCGCAAAATACGGCTCGGCCGTAACGATCAGCGCAAAAGCTTGCAACGGTGTGGAGACTTTCAGCTGCGCTTTATCATTCGGATCGGCCACTAGCTCACCGAGGTTCACCGGCCGGCCATCAGGAGTTATGGCCCATAAAACGTAAGTCAGATATTGCGGGCCGAAACGTGTGGGCGGACCGAGGTGATTCACCTTCACACTGATCTCCATAGCTCCGCGCGTGCTGCGAACCCGTGCCTCACCTTGCAGTTCCGGAAAAAGCACCGTTCCTTTTAAACCTATTTTTGTCGGCTCGGTGATATGACCGTAGTTGACAGCCTTGGTGGTGCGCGAAACTACGGTGACGCGGTAGATCGGGGGATGGGACTGCTGTTGCGCTACGGCCGAAGCCGGTTGTTGAGCCGGAGCAGAAGCCGGTTGTTGGGCAACAGCAATACCTGCTCCAAGAAGTGTAAGAAACATTACGGAACTCGGTCTCATTGAAGGTCTCCCACTTCCTAGAGAGCACGCATCTTGCCGCTTCCTTTGACGGTAAATCGTCTTGATGTTTGAAGGAGATAGATCGCCCTAAGGACAATCGGCCTAAAGCATGAATGGAAGAAATTTCACTATGGCTGGGCGGCGCACCCGGGTGAGATTATCCGAGTTGGAACGCAGAACTCCGGCGCCGGTGACCGGAGTTCCTCCAGAGAGATCAGTCCGACTTCTTGGTCACAACGCGTTTTCCGTCGGAACTTGATTCCACGGTGATCGTGAAGCCGTTGGCGTGATGTAGCTGGTAGGATTTCCCGAATCCTTTGTAGAAATGATCGGAGTGGTAGAGCGCGAACGGGCTGTTCCACGTCGCGCCGAAATACCGGACGTTCGAAATTTGGGCGGGCTTTTCGGCGTCGGTTCCGCCGAATCGAGTGAGCTTGACTTCACCTTTGCCGTTGGCCAGCTTGGCGTAGGCGGTTTTGCCGTCAGGGGAAATTTTCCAGGTGATTTCGGAAGTGTCCATTTCCACCGAGGTCCATTTCACCGGGTAAATCTTGGTGAGAATGGCCATTACGCCGTCTTTTTGCTCCTTGGTAGTTTTGGGCTCGAATGTCGCTACCAGCCAATCGGCCTGGCCTTTGGTCGCCCAATCGGATCCAAGGTCGCCCGAAAGCCAGACTTTTATTCCGGTCAGGTCGGTATCTCCGTGCTTGCCCACAGCAAAGCGTGCGACGTTGTTGAAGTTGCACTTATGCTCGCCGGTACCCTGGTGCGAAGCGTGATCGTTGAAATAGCAGGGACAAAACAGGTCACACGAGCAGGCTTCGATGTACTGTAGCCGCGCCTGCCACGGCACGTCCTGCGCCAGAAGCGGTAACCCTAGCGCCAAAACAATGGCGAAACGTTTCATGCGGTTGTCGTCCTCCTCCGAAGTATGGTGTACGTTTTATCCCCATATTGCAAGCGCTTTCGGAGCGCTATCTTCGTGAAATTCCACGTTCCGAACGACGGATAAAGCCCACCAGATCTAACGTTTCCTTGGTCGGAACTTCGGTTTCAATGCGTCGGATGGCTTCCTCGAGCTTCAGACCTGAGCGGTAGAGCAGCCGGTACGCCTTCTTAAGCGCTGCAATTCGCGCTGAATCGAGACCGGCACGCTTCAAACCTACCAGGTTCAATCCGTTGGGCTCCACGTTGAACCCCGTGTAAAGGAAAAACGGCGGAACGTCGCGGTTGACGCGGGTATTACCGCCGATCATCGCGAGCTTGCCGATTTTTGAGAACTGGTGGATAACCACGCCGCCTGAGACAAACGCCTGGTCTTCGATCTCGACATAACCGGCCACCAGAGCGCAACTGCAAATCACGGTATTGCTCCCGATTTTGCAGTTATGCGCGATGTGGCCGGAAGTCATGATGTAGTTGCCATCGCCGATCTCGGTGACGGACTCGGGCTCCGTGCCTCGCGAGATGGTGTAGTGCTCGCGAATGATGTTGCCGTTTCCGATGCGCAGGTAGCTGCGCTTTCCGCTGAAGTTCTTATCCAGGGGATCAGTTCCAAGGACGGTCCCTGCGGAGATCGCGTTCCCTTCCCCGAGCGTAGTCCAGCGCTTCACATAAACATAGGGTTCGAGCACGCAGTCACGGCCTATGACTACATCAGACTCGATCACGCAAAACTCGCCGATGCGCGCGCCCGGACCGACGGATGCGCCTGGATCGACGCGCGCGGTGGGAGCGACCGAAGCCGAAAGGTCAATAGGCACTGACTCGTTATCATACAAGCCCGGTGGTGTGTAAAGCATTGTAAAGTCAGCCCCTGCAGAGAAACTTCCGCGCCCGCCCGAGCACCAAACGTTTAGAGGTTGCAAGTATGAAACGGGTTCAAGCACGGCTTCTCATGGGCGCAGCGGTCGTCTTGGCGGCGAGCGGGTTGGGAGCCTGGACTTATCTCCACGGACAGCACGGAACTCATTACCGCACCCTCCCAGTGGCGCGCGGCAACATCGATTCGACAATTTCAGCCACGGGGAATCCGAACGCGGTGGTCACGGTGCAAGTGGGTTCGCAAGTCTCGGGCAACATTATGGCCCTCTACGCCGATTTCAACTCCAAGGTAAAGAAGGACCAGTTGATCGCACGCATCGATCCGCAGAGCTTCCAGGCCAAAGTGGATGCGGCGCGCGCCGCGGTCGAAAGCGCCCGAGCGCAATTGCTCAACGCGCAGGCTGCCGTACAGAAATCGATTGCCGACGTGGCCAGCGCCCAGGCGAATGTAGCGGTGGCGAAACACGATGCGCAAAAAGCGAATCTCGCGGCCATCGATGCCAAATCCAAGATGGACCGCCGGATCGAGTTAGCCAACGAAGGTGTGCTTTCCAAGGAGGACCGCGAAACTGCGCAAGCCACTTATGACGAAGCGGTTTCCGGATTGCAAGCCGCGCAGGCGCAGCAGGACGCTGCCGTTTCCGCTCTGAACGCCTCGCAGGCCGAAGCCAGGATTGCGCAAACCGCGGCAACCGCGGCCGGAGCCCAGGTTAAAGAGAATCAGGCGACATTCCAGCAGGCGGAAATCGATCTGGAGCACACCTACATCAAAGCACCGGTGGATGGGACCGTCGTTTCGCGCCAGGTGAACGTGGGGCAGACAGTGGCTGCGAGCCTGGCGGCGCCCACGCTTTTCGAAATCGCACAGGATCTGACCAAGATGCAGGTGGACACGAACGTGGACGAAGCCGACATCGGCCGCGTGCGCGTGGGCCAGGCCGCGACCTTTACGGTGGACGCGTATCCGAGCCGCGTGTTTCGAGGAGTGGTGACCGATATTCGCAAGGCGCCGATCAATACGCAGAATGTCATCACGTACGACGTCGTGATCGGCGTATCGAACGACGATTTGAAGCTGTTTCCGGGGATGACCGCCAACGTCAGGATCCTGATCGACCAGCGCGAGAACGTCTTGAAGATCCCGAACGCGGCGTTGCGTTACCATCCCGCGGAGGCCGCAGCCGCGAAAAATCAGGCGGCTCGCAGCCACGCGGCGCAAAGGATCTGGATTTTAGGAGCCGACGGCAATCCCCGTCCGATCGCTGTCGAACTGGGAATCAGCGATGGCACGTGGACCGAAGTGCGATCGGGCGGTTTGCAGCAAAATCAGCCGGTCATCGTAGGGACGGTCGGTGGTAAGCAGACCGCAGCAGCTTCTCCGTTCGGTGGATCGACGGGCCGCCGCGGACCGGGGTTCTAAGCCATGGCTGACGTAATAGAGATCGCCAATCTGGTGAAGACCTATCAGGCGGGGAACGTCCAGGTACACGCTCTGCGCGGTGTGTCGCTGGCCATAGATCGCGGGGATTTCGTGGCGATCATGGGGCCGTCGGGATCGGGAAAATCGACGCTCATGAATATTCTGGGCTGCCTGGATAAGCCGACTTCCGGGACTTATCGCCTGGATGGCGTCAGCGTCGGCGAGCTTGCCCGTGACGAGTTGGCCGAGATCCGCAACCGCAAGATTGGTTTCGTGTTCCAGCAATTCAATCTGCTGGCGCGAACAAGCGCCGTCGAGAACGTTGAGCTACCACTGCTCTACACCGATACGCCCACCCGCGAGAGACGGGAAAGAGCGCTTCGAGCGTTGGCGGCCGTCGGTCTTGCCGAGCGCGCCGGCCATCATCCCAACCAGCTTTCAGGCGGGCAGCAGCAGCGAGTGGCCATTGCGCGGGCCTTGGTCAACCGGCCGCAAATTATTCTGGCGGATGAGCCGACCGGAGCCCTCGATTCCCGAACCAGCGTGGAGATCATGGCCATTTTTCAGGAACTCAATCGCGAGCAGGGCATCACGATGATACTGGTAACCCACGAGCCGGATATCGCGGCCTACGCGAATCGAAACATTCTGTGCCGCGACGGCCGGATCGTGCGTGATGAACGCGTCGTCAATCCGCGGGAGGCGCGGGAAGAATTATCCGTCTTGCCCGAAGAAGAATTGGCGGAGGTCGTATGAAAATTCTGGCCGGCGTTCGCATTGCACTTCGCGCCCTGCAAATCAACCGCATGCGGAGCGCACTCACCATGCTGGGAATCATCATCGGGGTTGCGGCCGTAATCTCGATGGTGGCGGTCGGCTCCGGCGCAACCGCGCGCATTCAGGAGCAGATTGCCAGTATCGGCAGCAATGTAATCATTGTGCTTCCGGGGAGCATCACTTCGAATGGCATCCGGCTGGGAAGCGGTGCATCGCAAACCCTTAGCTCGGATGACGCGCGTGCCATCGCCAGCGAGTGCCCGGCGGTAGCCGCGGTGGCTCCGGCGGTTCGCGGATCGGGGCAGATTGTGTACGGCAACAATAACTGGTTTACGAATATCCAGGGAACAACGCCGGATTACCTGACGATTCGCGATTACACGATGCAGTCCGGAAGCACTTTTACATCGCAGGATGTGGACGCCGCCGCCAAGGTCGCGCTGCTCGGCAAGACAGTGGCCGGCAACCTGTTCGGCGACGCCGACCCGGTGGGTCAGGTCATTCGCATCAAGAACGTGCCGTTTACCGTGGATGGCGTGCTATCGGCGAAAGGTCAATCGCCCACCGGGCAGGATCAGGATGACATCATTATTGTCCCGATCACCACAGCGAGGAAAAAGGTGCTTGGCGCCAGCCAGGCCAATGCCAATGCCGTCGGAACTCTCATGGCTCAAGCCACCGGGCCGGCGATGATGCAGGAGGCACAACTGGAAGTCCGAGACCTGCTGCGGCAGCGCCATCACCTGCAACCGACGCAGGAGGATGACTTCACCGTGCGCAATCTGGAGGAAGTATTCGCTGCGCAGGAAACTTCATCGCGAGTCATGTCAATACTGCTGGGAGCAATCGCGTCGGTCTCGCTGCTTGTTGGCGGCATCGGGATTATGAACATCCTGCTGGTCTCGGTCACCGAGCGGACGCGCGAGATCGGTTTGCGGCTGGCAATCGGCGCCAAGACTAAAGATATCCTGACGCAATTTCTGGTGGAAGCGGTCACCCTGGCGCTCGCCGGTGGCGTTGCCGGAATTCTGTTCGGTGCGGCAGGGTCTTACCTGATTTCCTATTTCGCGGAGTGGCACACGCTCATCAGCCCGTCGGCTATTCTCATGGCGTTTGCTTTCTCAGCTCTGATCGGCGTTTTCTTCGGTTACTACCCGGCGCGGAAAGCGGCGATGCTCGATCCGATCGACGCTCTGCGATATGAGTAGGGTTAGCCGATCGGGTATCCGTGAATCAGCAGGAATGTCCGGCGCCAGCGCGTTCTGGTAAAGAAATGCTGCGCCAGATCGACGAAATGATGAAACGTGAAGTCCACCAGATCTTCCGTGGACGCCTCATAGGACCAGTAAATCACCAGCGGCTTGCCCTTGATATTCTCGCGTGGCACAAATCCCCAGTAACGGCTGTCCGCCGAATTGTCGCGATTATCGCCCATGGCAAAAAAATGGTCGGGTGGAACCACCACGTCGCCGTTGACGACATGGTTGTTGAGCATGTCGAGCGCCGATGGCGGCAGCCCGATGTTTGGAGTGCTTGGAAAATTATCGCGGTACGAATCGATGTAGTCCGATTTGTGAAATTTGTAGGCTTCGTTGAGCTTTTTTCCGTTCAAAAAGACCTGTTTGTTGATGATGTGAATGCGGTCGCCAGGAACACCGATCACGCGCTTGATGTAATCTTCCTTGATATTCAGCGGATACCGGAACACAATAATGTCGCCACGGTGCACAGGCTCGTACGGAAGCAGGTGCCTGCCGAGCGGCCCGGGCGGCGCATAGGCCAGCCGGTCGACGATCAGGTGATCGCCCACTAGCAGATTGTCTTCCATCGACGAAGAAGGAATAACGAACGGTTGCGCAATCGCGGTGGTGGCGAAGACCAAAATGATGAAATTGAACGTCCACTCCGCGACACCGCGTGAGAATGAATCGGAGGTTATGCCGGGCTTCACGGTTATTGCGGCGGACTTGGCCTCCGAAGCTGCGGAGGAGGGGCGCTCCGATTTCTTCATTTTCTTACGGCGGCTCATGTCGATCAGCTACCTTTATAACCTATTTGGTTACGAAGGCAACGGTGGACAGCGCGCGACTGCTGTCCTACTATCAAGCCATGCGAGTCAGGGAGTTGGCCGAGTGGCTCGGCGCCACTTTCGAGGGCGATGGCGAAAAAGATCTGACCGGCGTTAAATCTCTACAAACGGCTGGCGCTGGAGATCTTTCATTTGTCTCCGATATGAAGCTGGCAGAGCAGGCCGGAGCGTCCAGTGCGGGTTGTCTGATTGTGCCGCCGGAGTTTCCCGCAGGCCGGACGATGATCCGCGCATCGGCGCCGCGCACCGCTTTTGCCCGGGCGGTGAGCCGGCTCATTCCGCCGCCGCCACAGCAGCCGGGTATTCATCCGACTGCGGTCATCAACCCGCAGGCCGAAGTCGGCAAAGGCGTGGAAATTGGTCCGCATGTCTCGATCGGCGAAGGCTCGCGCATCGAGGCGAACTGCCGCATCGGCGCAGGGTGTGCGATCGGCCGGCGCGTGGTGATCGGCGCCAATTCAACCTTGCACGCGCACGTCACCATTTACGATGACGTGGACATCGGCTCCCATGCCGTTCTTCATTCCGGCTGTGTGATCGGGGCCGACGGCTTTGGCTTTGTGCTGGATCAGGGCCGTTACCACAAATTCCCGCAGATCGGCCGGGTCGAAATCGGCGATTTCGTGGAGGTCGGCGCCAATTCTTGCGTGGACCGCGCCGCCCTGGGCGCCACTTACATTGGAGAGGGCACCAAACTCGATAACATGGTTCATGTGGGGCACAATTGCCGTATCGGTAAGCACGTGGTGGTGGCCGCACAAACCGGTTTTTCGGGTGGTGTGGAGGTCGGCGACTACGCGGTGATCGGCGGCCAGGTGGGGATCGGCGACAAAGCGCGGATCGAGGCGCACGCAGTGCTTGGGTCGGGCTGCGGCATTCTCACGGCAAAAATCGTCCGCGCCGGCCAGGTGGTCTGGGGAACGCCGGCCCGCCCCCTTAAGCAGCATCTCGAGCAGCTCGCGTATCTGGCGCGCCTTCCAGAAGTGCGGGCGGAGTTGCGCCAGGAATTGGCCGAGCTGAAACGGCGTGTCGCGGAACTGGAAAAGATGAGAACCTGATGCTGGTAGTGATTGGCGGTCATTCACGGAATATCGGAAAGACTTCGGTGGTGGCGGGATTGATCGCTGCGCTCCCCGATCTCCACTGGACGGCTGTCAAAATCACACAGTACGGCCATGGCATTTGTTCGACCGAGGGCCACGCTTGCGACTGTGCTGGAGCCGACCCGGATCATCCATTTGCCTTAACGCAGGAAAGCGATCCTGCAGGTAAGGCCGACAGCAGCCGTTATCTGGCGGCCGGCGCAGATCGGTCATACTGGTTGCGAACAGCCGCGGGCAACCTGGGAAATGCGCTTCCGGCGCTGCATGGCATCATCCGATCCAGCGAGAACGTAATTTTCGAGTCCAACAGCGTTCTGCAGTTCTTCACGCCGGATGTTTACCTGCTAGTCGCAGATTTCGCCATTGATGACTTCAAGCCATCCAGCCTCAAATATCTGGACCGGGCCGACGCCCTCGTGGTCGTCGATCGGAAAACGGAACACCCTCTTTGGCGTGGTGTCTCGCACAAGCTCTGGGAAACAAAAAAGAGATTCTGCGTCAAGCCGCCTCAATATGTAACGGAAGCCATCGCAGCTTTCGTGAGGGGCCGGCTCACCTCTTCGGCGACTCCTTCGGGTTCGCAGGATGCGGATTCATCTGGTCCCGAACCGGCGGGCGTCAGATAAGGGCCCAGCGCGCGCACGCCCTCCCTCAGAATCCGGTCCGCGTGTTCGATCTCCATGTGCATTCGACCCAGCTGTTCATGCGCGCGCAGATCTTCGGGAGGCACGATGAGATCCAGATAGCACGCCAGTGCCTCGAGCGTGCTCAGAGGCTGCCGCATTTGATGAGCGAAATCGGCCAAAACGTCGTCGAAGTGGGCCATGGCCACAACAGGCCTCCTAATCAAACTTTGGGGAGGTTGATCTTTAAGAATGCTTAGGATGTTCCGGATTTTTTATGAGTACGGGAAATGATTATAGCGCATGCTGAGCCGCTGGCAAGAATTTTTTTTGCACGCGGCTCAGGCGGGCCGCAGGCGCTCTTCCGGCACTTCGATTTGTTTGATGCCTTTGAAAGAAAACAGCAGATCCACCAGGTACGCGGGCGGATTTTCGCTGGTCTTATGAACGATCGTGGCGAGCGCGTCAGTGACCGCCGCGTGGAACGTCACTCCCTCAATCATGAGCCCCGCGAGATTAGCCCGCACACGTTGGTTTGGGACAAACGGCATGTCGTCTCACTTGAATTTTGGCGCGCGAGTATACAAGACGCAAGGGCATCGCGCAAAAGGTGCGATGCTTCACACATCCACACTCGAGGAATTCTTGTAGCAGGGGGCCGACCGCCTGCTCCGTGTAATGAAGATACCCAACGCACGATAGTACTGGGAATTTCTGCTTGCGGCTCAAGAAGCCAGGAATCGCGGCACAAAGATGGGGGGCTACATCCCATGCCTCCGGTGATCACCTCTTCAGCATCCTTATTCTAGTGCGCCTTCACCATCGCGCCTGATATCTAAAGTTAACAACGTGTAAAGTAACTTAATAGATGCCCATTTGAGCTAACTAATTACTAACTAGTGACAGTATTAATTTATCTGCACGAGGTCCGTATAATGACGGAGCGTGAATAAGTACCATAACTCTGCTCTAATGCCCTCGGCAGCCAACGAAAGTGCGATCAAACCTGGCCTACGGCTTTGGCGCACCGACTGGAACTGGGTGCCCCTGCTTATCGCGGTCTGTGGCTGGTGCGCAACCTTGATGTTGTGCCGCATCATGATCTCCCGGGAGCGTATCCAGATCACTCAGACGGCATCGTTAGCGGCGCGGGGAATACAAACCAAGCTCGCCTCCAACATCAGTACTCATGTCGCTCCCCTCGAAGCCCTCGCAGCACGATGGAGCGCTGATGCCGACCCGTGGCAAGCCGAGTGGGAAAGTGAGGCTCACCAGCTTCAGCAGCAATATCCGGCCTTTCAGTCAATCTCATGGGTGGATGCAGCGCAAAATGTTCGCTGGGGCCCTCCGCTTGGTCACTACGTTGAATCCAACATCCGGCCATTAATCGATTCTGCGCGGCGCACGTCGAAGACAGCGCTCGTACCCGCCACAGATTCCGATGATCATGACCGGAGTTTGTTGGTCGTCATCCCGATCTCTCATCGCGAACGCTTTGAAGGCTGTGTTGTCGCAACTTTGCCGGCCGAGAAGTGGCTGCACGCGGTTATAGACACGGAAGTTCCGCAAGGCTACGCGGTTTCCATTTCGGATCGCAAACAACAAGTTTATCTTCGCGGAAACAATAGCCAACCGGCTTCTCTGCCCTTTCTCTCGGAAGCAGACGTTAACTCCTACGGCCTGCCTTGGGTGGTGCGCGTGTGGCCAACGCCCGACGAGTGGACAGAAGCGAGCAAGATGCTGGTCCCTCTCAGCATCGTGATCGGCCTGCTCATGTATGCCGGTGGGGCGCTCGCGGTAACTGCTCGCCGCGAGGCAAGAACTCTGGAATGGGCGAAACAACAGATGGCCGTGCAGCAGCAGGAATTGCGCGAAGCCAACGAACGCATGGGAGCCGTCATTGAATCATCTCCGGTAGCCATTGTGGCCATGGACTTGGCCGGCAATGTCAAGAGTTGGAATCCGGCTGCTGAGCGCATGTTCGGGTGGACTGCCACCGAAGTTGTCGGCCAGCCCCCGCCATTCGTTGCGAATGACGAATTTCAAGAGTTCCAGGCGAAGATTGAACAGGCCGCCTCCGGAGAAATCGTTTGCGGAATGCAAGGGCGCAGGCAGCGGAAAGACGGTGCGCCGATCGAAGTCGAAGTCTGGACAGCGCCGCTGCGCGACGATGCCGGTTCGATCTGCGGCGTGATCAGCTCCATCGTGGACATCAGTGAGAAAACGAAGCTGGAAGAGCAGCTCCGGCATTCGCAGAAAATGGAGGCTGTAGGCCGGCTGGCGGGTGGCGTCGCCCACGATTTCAACAATCTCCTCACGATCATCAACGGCTACGGGCACATGATGGTCGAGTCCGCCGGTCTGGCGGATAGGCTGCGAACGCATGCGGAGCAGATATTGAAGGCCGGAAACCAGGCTGCGGCGCTCACCGCCCAGTTACTGGCGTTCAGCCGACGGCAGATGATTCAGCCGAAGCCCGTTGACCTCAATCACGTCATCACCAATCTCGAGAAGATGCTCCGCCGCATCATCGGCGAACACATAACGCTTCGAACCGTACTCGCACCGCATCTCGAACGGGTGCAAGCCGACCCTAATCAGATGGAACAAGTGCTGATTAACTTGGCAGCCAACGCGCGTGATGCCATGCCGCAGGGCGGAACTTTGACGATCACCACCAACAACGTGGAACTCTATGAACAGGCGAACTGCGAAGGCGCTGATATCCCGCCCGGTTCCTATATCGAGCTGACTGTCGCTGATAATGGCGACGGCATGGATGCCGAAATCAAGAGCCACCTGTTTGAGCCGTTCTTTACTACCAAAGAACGCGGCAAGGGAACCGGCCTGGGGCTCTCCAGCGTATACGGAAGTATCCATCAGATCGGGGGCGGCATTTCCGTATGGAGTGAGCGCGGAAGCGGGACCGCATTCCGCATCTACCTGCCGCAAGTCTTAGGTTCAGCCGGCCCCGAGCCCATAGGCCCGCCGCGAAAGGAAGCCAGCAGAGGAAACGAGACCATCTTGCTGGTCGAAGATGAGGCCCCTTTGCGGCGCATGCTGCGCGAGACACTCGCGGCCGCGGGTTACCACGTGCTTGAAGCCAGCGATGGCTCCGATGCGCTGCACAGATGGCAGAAGCAAGCGGAGTCTATCGATCTGCTTCTGACTGATGTGGTCATGCCGCTGCTCAATGGCCGCGATTTGGCAAAACGGCTCACTGCCATGGCGCCAAACTTACAAGTCGTATTTATGTCCGGCTATGCTGACGACGTAATCGCTTACCACGGCATCCTTGAGCCAGGCACGATTCTGGTACAGAAGCCATTCCTGCCCGAAACCTTGCTGGCAAAGGTGCGCGAGGTGTTGGACGCACGCAAGGACGGCCGTTCACAGGCGGAGCCGCTGTGCCATACCGCGCCAGCAAGTTAGACGCACGGCCCAAAACTTTCGCGGTTGTCCTAACCTGGAACGTGGGTCATGCGTTTATCCTTCGTCTTGGAAATAGGGGTCCTGAGTTTCGCCTCTACCTGCCTGGCTCAGGAGTGGGAAGCCGGCGGCGCCTTCGCATTTGGCATCTACCGTAACGCCACCATCACCAACCCGGCTGGAAGCGCCGGCGCTGGCTTTGACGATCGCTTCGGCTTGGGAGGCGTCTTGTCACAAAATCTATACGAACACTTCACCGGCGAACTTCCCTATACGTTCCGTGACGGCGATCTGAAACTCTGGCAGGGCAGCCAGAAAGTGAACATGGATGGGGACGCTGATGCGATCCATTACGATATGCTCTTTAGTCCGCTTTCGCGTGAATCCCGCATCCGCCCTTTCGCAGCCGCGGGCGCCGGCATCAAGTATTTCAGGGCGACCGGAAAAGAGTACGTTTCTCAGCCTTTTGCCGATTTTGCAAAACTGACGAAAACCAATCAGGTTGAGCCACTGATTAGTGTTGGTGGCGGCGTCAGGTACGCGTTGAGCCGGAACCTGGCGGCTCGGCTCGAATTCCGCGACTATATCACGCCTTTTCCGAAAAAATTGTTCGTCACTGCTGGCGGTGCGAAAATACACGGCTGGCTGAACGATTTGGTTCCAATGCTGGGCGTGAGCTACGTCTTTTAACGGCAGATCAGTCGCTAACGCCCCTTATCCTGCACTCTTGCAGCAAAGCGCGTCACGTTTACGATAAACCTCTGGTGCGTGCCTTCGGCGATCTTTTCCTTTTCGTCGAATGCTTCCACCTTGAAATTCACCCGGCGATCTTCAACCGACGTCACCTCACTGCGGAACGTGACGGTCATGCCAACCGGCGTAGCTGCAAGGTGGTAGACATTCACGTGTGTGCCGACGGTGTCGAATCCGGGATCGAGTAATGGAAAAACCAGATCGCGTGATGTCCTCTCGAGCCCGAGGATCATATTGGGAGTCGATAAAACGCGCGCATCTTCCACGCCCAGGAAATCGATCGCAATCTCCCGCGTGACCTTAAGCCTCTCCTCATGCCTGGTTCCGATCGGGATGTTGGCCACCGCGCTATCCCCGGAGTCCCGCCAGAACGCCGTGCATGTAGGCAAATGAGGCTTTCATTCCGGTAAAGGGGCTATCGCCCTCGATCTCGTACTCGAGAGAGACTGTGCCGCCGTAATTCATTTTCTTGAGCTGCTTGAAAATCGCGACGATCGGCAGCACGCCTTCTCCCACCGGGCAGCCGCTATCCTTCGCGGTAGTCCGCATGTCTTTGATGTGCATGTCGAACAGGCGCGGGCCGGCTTCGTCGATCGATTCCACAATATCGGCCCCGGCACGCGCTGTATGCCCGGCATCGATGCACACGCCGCAACGCGGGTCCATGTTCTTGACTACACGCAGCGCGCTTTGCGGGGTGGGAAAGTGCTTATCTTCTGGGCCGTGATTGTGGATCGCGACCTTGATGTTGTACTCCTTCACGAACCGCTCGATCCGCGGCATGGTTTCCGCCGTCGGCCCAATGGCCATCATGGGCATGCCGCAGATTTTCGCGTAATCGAAGTAACGCCGGATGTCCGCATCGTCGTTTTCGAGCATATAGATTACGCCGCCGCCCGCAATTTCGAGCCCGGCGTTTTCGAACGCTCGGCGGCCCGCTGCCAGCTGCTTGGGCGTGTCGTTATAAGGCAGGTGATACTCTTTCACGTTTACGTAGCGGATACCGAGTTCCTTGGTCATCTTAATGGCCAGGTCGCGCCGGAACTCTCGCAGGGAGTAGGTTGCCACCGCCAATTTAAGGTCGTCCGCACCATTACCCGATTTCTCCCCGCGCAACGGAGCCAGTCCCAGTGCGCCCGCGCCTGCCAGAAATCCTCTTCGGCTGGTTTTGATACCCATTTTCGAATTCTCCTCTCGTGAACCTAAATTCTACATCCGCGAGCGGAGACACGGATTCCCGGCAATTGGCGAAAAAAGGACGCTACTCCGAGCGCAATGCATCCACAGGGTTGACGGCGGATGCCCGGTGGGCCGGTAGAAAACTCGCCGCCGCGGCACATCCCAGCAGGCCGGCAGAAACTCCCGCGTAGGTGAGCGGATCAACGGGGCTGATTTCAAACAGAAACGAAGTCATGATGCGCGTTACGGCGGCCGCCCCCGCGAGCCCGATTGCAATTCCGATCCCGGCCAGAATCACGCCGTGGCGGACCACCATCGCCTCGAGCGTACTTCGCTCGGCGCCGAGAGCGATGCGAATGCCGATCTCCCGTGTCCTTTGCGAAACCGAATAGGAGATGACGCCATAAATCCCGACGATCCCCAGCAGCAGCGCCATGCCTCCCGCCAGCGCCAGCATCACCAGCGTAAACGAACTGCGCGCCATCGATCCGCGATAAAGATCCTCCATCGTGCGGATGCTTGCCAGCGGGACCTCGGAATTGACCGACCAGATCGCCTGTCTGACCTGGTTCAGCAGGCTCTCCGAGCCGGCGCGGCTGCTGCGAATGGCGTAGACCGCCCGGCGCTGCAAGAAAGTTTCCTCGCCCCAGAAATTATTCATCATCATCGGCCAGTACACTGTGGTGGGCGCCTTCTGATCCGCGCCGTCCTGCCGCACGTCTCCCACCACGCCGATGATCTCGCGCCACGGGTCCTTCATGCCTTCCCGCACCCTCTTCCCGATCGCCGAGCCTGGATCGTGCCAAAGTTCGCGCGCCATGTTCTCGGAGATGATGACAGCCGTCCTCCGGTCGTATAGGTCGTTCCAGCTGAAGTCCCGGCCGGCTACCAGCTTTATGCCCATGGTATGAAAAAAGCCCGGCGCCACGAATTTGAATCGCCGTATCGGCGGCAGTTTTCCCTCCTGATATGCGTGGTCTTCTGCGTAGAGCAAATCCGCGCTATTGTTGCCGTCCGTCGGAACCGAGTTGGCAAACGCCACCGACGTTATCCCGGGAATCTCTGCAATTTTTCGCTGAACCTCTTGCAGCATCCGAACCACCCGCACCGGTTCCTTCACCTGTGCTTCCGGAATAAAGATGCGCACCATCTGCAACTCCCGGGCGCCCGTAAAACCGGGCTCCACCCTGCGCAAAGCCAGGAAAGTCCGGATCATCAGGCCCGAACCGACCAGCAGAACCATCGCCAGCGCCACCTGCAAAATTACCAGCGCATTCTGCGCGCGGTGGCTCTCGCGGGACTGGCCTAACGTCCTCCCTCCGGCGCGCAAGGCTGCGTTCACTTTCGGAACCGCATATTTGGCCACCGGAATCACGCCGAACAACACACCGGCCAAAAGCGAAAGCGCCAGCGTGAACAGCAGCACTACAGGATCAATCGTGATATTCTCCAGCCGCGGAAGATGGGCCGGCGCGAGCCGAACCAGCAGCCGCAGCGCCCCATATGCCAGCGCCAGCCCGGCTATGCCGCCCGCGACGCCCAGAAGAATGCTTTCGATCATGATTTCCGACGCGAGTTGCGCCGTGCCGGCCCCGAGCGCCGCCCGAATGGCCAGTTCGTGCTGGCGCGCTTCTGCGCGCACAAGAAGCAGGTTGGCCACGTTCGCGCAGGCGATCAGCAGGACCACGCCGATGCTGCCCATCAAAACCCACAGCACCTTGCCGAGGTCACCCACCACGTCCTGCTTCAGTGGCCGAATGTCCGGCTGAATACGCGCATCCTCGAAAAGCTTGGCGCTGAAGCCGGGCGGTGGGGGAAATTTCGTGTTCACCATCGGAATCATCCGCGCCAGGTCCGCGTTCGCCATAGCCGGCGTTACGCCCGGTTTCAGCCGCGCGATGGCCTGATAACTGAAGTTGCCCAGAAAAACCTTGTTGCGATCGAACTGGAACGGAAGGATCAGGTCGGGCTTTTCATCCAGGAATCGAAAGCTTTTCGGCATGACCCCGATAATCTGCTTCGCCTCACCGTCGGCTAAAATTCGCCGTCCGACCGCTGAAGCCTCCCCGCCGAACCGGCGCTGCCAGTAGCCATGAGTCAGGATGGCTGTCCCCGGGCTGCCCGGCGCCACATCCATCGAATTGAACCACCGCCCAAGAACCGGCTGTACGCCTAGCGCCTGTAGCGTGTCCTCGGTCACCTGCAAAATCGGCACCTGTTCTGGTGCGTCCAGCCCGGTGATGCTGACACTGCCGCCGCCCCAAATGCCGAACCGCTGAAACGTCCGGTTCTCTTCTCGAAAGGTAAAAAAATCCGAAGGTGAGGCATTGAGGTTCGCGATGCCGATACCCGGCGCTTTCTGCCAAACCGACACCAGCCGCTCCGGCTCGGGATATGGAAGCGGTTTCAGCAGTATTCCGTTGATCACGCTGAAAATCGCGGTGTTCGCGCCAATGCCGACACCTATCGTCACCAGAGTGACGAGCGTGAACAGCGGCGAACGCGTGAGCCTGCGCAGAACGTGCTTCAAAGGACTACAGAACGACAAGTATTTCTCCTCCAGCGCGCGGCATCAACGCTCTAAAAGTTATACGCCTCGCGGCGGTTGAAGTTCGCAATTTATTTAATTCCACGCGGTCCACCGCCCCGGCTAAGGTCCTCGGTTTGCGCTAACATCGTTGAGATCGGCCGAATTCCGCCCAGGAAGCGGGGGACCCAGTCGTTGGGGCGCAGTCCGGTTCGCTTACCGGACGGGGTACTTTCGAGCCCTAGCCCGTCAGCTAACCTCGCAGGCGAAATGGAAAGCATCCCGGGGGCCGGGATGAGAAAGAGTCTCCCTTTGTCACCTCAACAGATGTCGAAGGCGACCAAAGTGGTCGTGGCTTCGACCGTCATGCTGTCTTTCATCTCCTTCTGGCGTGCAGCGGCCATCGTGCTTTGCGACCTCGCTTCGTCGGCTTACTACGCCGGCGGGATCGCCGAAGGCTATATCGGAAAATCCGCTCCGTGGTTCATTCTGGCGATCATGTTGTCGTCTTACGCGGTGCGCGCCATCTACATCGAAAGCTGCAGCATGTTCGTCCGCGGCGGCGTCTACCGCGTGGTGCACGAAGCCATGGGCGGCCTGCTGGCGAAATTCTCCGTTTCCGCCCTGATGTTCGATTACGTCTTGACCGGCCCCATCAGCGGCGTCAGCGCCGGGCTCTACCTGGCCGGGCTGATCAACGACACCGCCAGGCTCGCCGGCCACCCCAACCTGCACGTTGAGCCCCAGTCTTTTTCCGCCGTTTTCGCCGCCGCGGTGACCATCTATTTCTGGAAAAAGAACGTCATTGGCATGCACGAATCGAGTCAGAAAGCGCTGCGCATCATGCAACTGACCACGATAATGGTGGTGCTGCTGATCGCCTGGTGCCTGATCACCATTGCGCTGCGCGGTTACTCCCCGGTACCTCTGCCCACCACGGCCAATATTCATTTCGGAGAAGGCGCCAATGACGCGCTCGGATGGCTGAGGGGCACTAAGTGGCCGGCCTTTACCGCCATCGCCATCATGATCGGTCTCGGCCATTCGCTGCTCGCCATGAGCGGCGAAGAAAGCCTGGCGCAGGTAAATCGGGAAATCGCGTACCCCAAGCTCAAAAACCTCGAGCGCGCCGGTTTCGTGATCTTCATCTACAGCATGTTGTTCACCTCGCTGGTCTCGTTTTTCGCCGTGATGATCATTCCGGACCAGGAGCGCGTCAACACGTATCTCGGCAATCTGATCGGCGGTCTGGCCATGCACATGGTCGGTCCCGTCGAGCTGCGGCTGCTGTTTCAGGCGTTCGTCGTCGTGGTGGGAACCGTCATTCTGTCCGGGGCCGTCAATACCGCCATCGTTGGTTCGAACGGCGTGCTCAACCGGGTGGCCGAAGACGGCGTCCTGCCGGATTGGTTTCGCCAGCCGCATCGCAAGTTCGGAACGACATCCCGCATCATCACCCTGATCGCTGCGCTTCAAATCGCCTGCCTCATCCTTACCCGCGGCGACCTGCTCTTGTTGGGCGATGCCTACGCCTTCGGTGTGGTCTGGAGCTTCGCCATGAAGGCTCTGGCAGTTCTGGTATTGCGCTATAGGCAGCCGGGAAAGCGCGAATTTCAGGTGCCGCTCAATTTTCGCATCGCAGGCGTCGAGATCCCGGTGGGTTTGGGAATGATTTTCCTGTTCCTTTTCTCGATGGCCATCATCAACCTGTTCACCAAGAAGGTCGCGACCATTTGGGGCTTTGGCTTTACGGTCGTGATTTTCATCGTCTTTGAGCTGTCGGAACAGTACAACAAAAAGAAAATGCGCGAGCGGTCTCCCGACCTGGAGAAATTCCGGCTCGATACCGCGCCCGAGCTATCGGCCAACTCGGTCAGCGTGCGGCCGGGCAGCGTCCTGGTCGCGGTGCGCAATCCGAATCAGCTCGACCACTTGAAGTACACGCTCGAAAAGACCAATACCGCCAAAATCGACGTTGTCGTTCTGACCGTGAAACGCGTCAGCGAGGCAGGCTCGGGCGAGCATGATCTGGACGCACAGCAGATCTTCACCGGTGACATTGCCAAGCTTTTCAGCAACGTCGTCACTCTGGCGGAGAAGGCCGGAAAGCACGTCGAGCTGATGGTGGTGCCCGGCATCGACCCCAACTGGGCCATCATGGAAACCGCGCAGCGGCTGAAATCGTCGCTCGTGGTTATGGGCCTTTCAGGCAAAATGACGCCCGATGAGCAGGCCAAGGCATTCGGCAACGCCTGGGAGCATCTGCCGCCGCCGCGTCCACAGCTCTCTTTGCAAATCTTCGATCCGGAGCGCGGAGTGAAAAAGTACTTTAACCTCGGCCCGCATCCGCCGCGGCTCTGGCCGCAGGATGTCGAGCTGTTGCACGAGTTGTGGCTTGAGCTCAGCGAGCGGGGTCCCGGACCCAAGCTGCATCACCGCGACGTGGTCCGCGTGGCGCTGAAGCGAATGGAGGCCGAACTGCGTTCCAATCATGCCGGCGACGTGGTGCAAGACATCCTGACCGAGACCGCCGGATCCGACGCAGAGTCGGAGCCTGAATCTACAACGTATTCAGGTACGCCACCAGATCAGACATCTCCGCACTCGTAAAGCGCGGCCAGGCAAGATTCTTCTTCTCAATCCGCTCGAGCATACGCGGCCCGTGCCGCCACAACGCCGATACCATCGCCACAGACGAATAGGCGTCTTTGCCGCGAGCCAGCGACGGCGCCCCGGACGAAGGATCGTTGTGGCAGCCGGCGCAGTTCTTTTGCGCAAAGATCCGTTTGCCGCGGCCCGCACTGCCCTGCTCCGCAAAGAACTGCTTCGCCCAGACGTAACTCACGATGCTACGCATCTCGTCGTCGGAGAGCGCCGGCGGCATCTGCAGCATCTCGTGCGAATGGTTCCACATGGCCGCGGCTACCCCCGTCAGAGTGGTATGCGCCAGCCGGCCCTCCAGCGCCAGCTTGCCGCTGTGGCAATCCACACAGCCTTTCGATTCAAACAACGCTTTGCCGGCGTCCGGCTGCGTCAGCGAAAACTCCATGATGGTGTTCTGCGTGTGCGGCAAATTCTGGACGTAAACCAGCAGATCTGTCATTTCCTGCGCGTTAAACTGCGGCCATGCGATCTTCTTTTCTGCAAATGCCGCCCGCATCTGGGACGTATGATTCCAGATGCGCGCCAGCAGCATCACCGGATCGGCAAGCGACTCCCATTCGCTCACCGGCTTGCCGGGCCCTGCGCCTCCGATTGCATGGCAGCTCACGCAGTGTTGTTCGGTGAACAGCCGCTTCCCGCGCGCCGCATCGCCCGGCTTTTCAAAGTAACGGGCCGAGTAGAAGTAGGCGAACAGGTCGGCTGCCTGCGCTTCGCTCAACGGAGGCAGTTGAATCATCTCCGCGCGCGCCGTTTTCCACATTTGCGGCGCGTGATTCCACATCAGGCTGGCCAGCCCGGCCGGCGTATAATCGCGGTCGGCGCGTCGGCCGAGGTCCGGCGCAATCCGCCCGCCTTTGCCGTTCACGCTATGGCAGCGCAGGCACATTTCGCTGGCGAACAGGTCGGCGCCTCTTCGCGCGTCAGCTTCAAATACGGTGGCGCCCGCGGCTTCCAGCATCACGGCGCCAATAACCAGAACTTGTAGAGGGCGCATAATAGTTGGCTTCATTATAAGGCAAGCCCCACCCCAATGCCTTACTAACCAGGGATAGCAGCTACCCTCCCCTGGATCCGACGAATTACAAGCCCGCGCAGCAGCTCGTTGATGTTGTGGCTTATCCGGAAACTCTGAAAGCCGGCCGCGCCGCCCTAACTTACTTCAGCACTTGCTCGGCCGGCGCCAGTTCGTGTTTCTTGGGGCGGTGCTTCAAATGCCCGATCTTCTCGCGGAGCGCTTCGAGGTAAATGAAGATCACCGGCGTAATGTACAGCGTCAGTAGCTGGGAGACCAGGAGGCCGCCCTCGACCGCCAGTCCCAGCGGCCGCCTTGCTTCTCCGCCCGCGCCCTGCCCCAGCGCGATCGGCAGGCACCCCATCAGCGCCGCCATCGTGGTCATCATGATCGGCCGGAAACGAATAATGCATGCTTCGAAAATCGCGTCGCGCGGGCTCATGCCGGCATTGCGCTGCGCCTCCAGCGCGAAATCGATCATCATGATCGCGTTCTTCTTCACGATGCCCACCAGCATGATGATCCCCACAAACGAGTAAATATTCAGCTCATCGTGAAAAATCATCAGGGTGAGCAGCGCTCCGAAACCCGCCGACGGCAGCCCCGAAAGGATCGTCAGCGGATGGATGAAGCTCTCGTATAAAATCCCCAGCACCATGTAAATGACAAGAATCGCCATCACCAGCAGAATGCCGAGGCCTTTAATCGACGATTGAAACACCTGCGCCGTGCCCTGGAAACCCGTGGTGACCGTGGCCGGCAGTGTGTCGTGCGCGATTTCCTGCACTTTCGGCACGACATCGCCCAGCGAAACTCCAGGCTTCGTATTGAACGAAACCGTCACCGACGGAAGCTGGCCCAAATGATTTACGGTGAGCGGCCCCACCGTCGGCGCGAGTTGCGCCACGCTGTTGAGCGGCACCAGTTTCCCCGACGCCGACCGGATGTACAGCATCGAGAGCGCCGCCGGATCCCGCTGGTACTCCGGCTCGAGCTCCAGAATCACCCAGTATTCGTTCGTCGGCGTATAAATCGTCGACACCTGCCGCTGGCCGTAAGCGTCGTAGAACGCGTTTTCGATCTGTTCCGGAGTAACCCCATACGACGCGGCTTTATCGCGGTCAATATGCACCATTACCTGCGGGCTCGAAATCTGCAGATCGGTCGTCACGTCCTGCAAGCCCGGTATCGCGCGCATCTTGCCTTCCATAATGGGCGCCCAGTGGTAAAGCTCCTTCAAATCCGCGTCCTGCAAGGTGTACTGGTACAGGCTCTTGGTGAACTGGCCCCCGATCCTTATCAGCGGCGGCACCTGCAAATAAACATTGATCCCCGGAATCTGCGCCAGCTTGGGCCGCAGTTCCTGAATAATTTCGTCCGGTGTGAACGTTCGCGGCGGCCTCGGCTTCAGGTGTGCAAAAACGCGCCCCTGATTCGACGCCGACGTCGACGACCCTCCGCCGATGCCCGAAAAAACCGTCGCGACATTCGGATCGTTCTTCAGCACCGTGGCTACCTGCTTCTGGTGCCGCACCATCGCGTCAAACGATATGTCTTGCGCCGCTTCGGTGAACCCGAAAAGCTGTCCCGTGTCCTGGTTGGGAATGAATCCCTTGGGAACTATGACGAACAAATAGCCCGTTACCACCAGCAAAACCACCGATATCCCGAACGTCACCGGATGAAATTGCATCGCCCGCCGCAGCGTCCACTCGTAGGTCCGGACCATCCACTGGAACACGCGCTCCGCCGAGTTATAGAACGCCCCGTGCTGCTGATTGTGCTGCGATCGCAGAAAACGGCTCGACAGCATCGGCGTCAGTGTCAGCGAAACAAATCCCGACACCAGAATCGCCATCCCGATCGTCACCGCAAACTCGTGGAACAGCCGCCCCAGGATTCCGCCCATGAACAGCAGCGGGATGAACACCGCCGCCAGCGACAGCGTCATGGAAATGACGGTAAAGCCGATCTCCCGCGCCCCGCGCAGCGCCGCATCCAGAGGCTTCTCCCCCATCTCCATGTGCCGGACGATGTTCTCCAGCACCACGATCGCGTCGTCCACCACGAACCCGACCGACAGCGTCAGCGCCATCATCGACAGGTTGTCCACCGTGTAGTTCAGCAGGTACATCACGGCAAACGTGCCGATGATCGACATCGGCAGCGCCAGACTCGGAATGATCGTGGCCGAAATATTCCGCAGGAACAGGAAAATGACCATGATCACCAGGCAGACCGTCAGGAACAGCGTGAACTTGACGTCGTTGATCGAATCGCGGATCGATTCCGAACGGTCGTAGATGATGTCCAGATTCACCGACCGCGGAATCTGCGCGCGAAAAACCGGCATCAGCTTCTTGATCGAATCCACCACCTCGACCGTGTTGGTCCCCGGCTGCCGCTGCACCGCCAGCGTAATCGACGGTACGTTGTTGTTCCAGCTCACGATCTTGTCGTTCTGGACGCTGTTGATCACCCGCCCCAGTTCGCCCAGCCGCACCGGCGCTCCGTTCCGGTACGCCACGATCAGCGGCCGGTAAGCCGTGGCATCGAAAAGCTGCCCATTCGCCTGCATCGTGAACGCCTGGTGATTGCCGAACAGCGTCCCCATCGGCAGATTGACGTTGCTCGACGCGATCGCCCGCTCCACCTCGTCGATTCCAATCCCTCGATTCGCCAGCGCGTTCGGATCCACCTGCACGTGCACCGCGAACTTCTGCGAGCCGAACACCTGCACCTGCGCCACCCCGCTCACGGTCGAGATGCGCTCCGCCATCATCGTCTCGGCGTACTCGTCTACCGTCGAAAGCTCGAGCGTCGTCGAGTTGATCGACATGTACAGAATGGGCTGATCCGCCGGATTCACCTTCTGAAACGAGGGCGGCGTCGGCATGTTCGGCGGTAGCTGCCGCGAGGCCGCCGTGATCGCCGATTGCACGTCCTGCGCTGCGCCGTCCAGGCTGCGATCCAGGCTGAACTGCAGCGTAACCGCCGTCGCCCCCAGCGTGCTCGTCGAGCTCATGTTGTCTAAGCCCGCGATCGTCGAAAATTGCCGCTCGAGCGGCGTCGCCACCGATGCCGCCATCGTCTCCGGACTCGCGCCGGGCAACGCCGCCTGCACCAGAATCGTCGGAAAATCCACGTTCGGCAGATCGCTCACCGGCAGATCCCGGTACGCCACGATGCCGAACAGCAGAATTCCGCTCATGACCAGCGTGGTCATGACCGGACGCCGGATGAAGAGTTCCGAAATGCTCACGACGTCGTTCCCTGTGACGGCTTGATCGTTACTTTTATGCCCGGAACCAGGCGAAGCTGCCCGTCGGTCACCACTCGCTCTCCGCCTTTTAAACCGTTCTCGATCACGACTTCATCGCCTACGCGCCAGGCGACTTTTACCGGATGCACCTCGGCCCGCTGCTCCTGATTCACAGTGAAGACGAATTGTCCATTCTGGCCCGTTTGTATCGCCTGCGCCGGCGCAACAATCGCGTTCCGCTCAGTACGGAGCGTCAGGATCACATCCAAAAACTCTCCCGGCCACAGCTTCCGGTTCTCGTTGCCGAACGTTCCCTTGAGCAGAATCATGCCGGTCGAAACATCGATATTGTTGTCCACAAAACTCAGCACACCGTTGATCGGCGCGCTGCCGTCCTTTGGAATTGCCTGCACTTTCAACCGGCTGCCCGCCATGTTGCGCTTGATCTCCCCAAGATTCACGCCCGGCACGGAAAAATCCACATAGATCGGCTGAATCTGGTTGACGTTGATGAGCGTCACATCCGTCGCCTTCACCACATTGCCTTCGTGCACCAGCAGATTGCCTGTGCGGCCGTTGATCGGTGATTTGATGAAGCAGTACGCCAGATTGAGCTTGGCGGTTTCCACAGCGGCCTTATCGGCATTCAGAGCGGCGCGCGAACTCGCCTGCGCCGCCTGGTCGGCGCGCACCGCCTCGTCCGCCGCGCTGGCTGCCGTGTGCACCTGCTCGTTCTGCTCTTTCGAAACCACTCCCTCGGCCGCCAGCTTGGCGTACCGCTCCGCCTGGGTTCGGGCGTACTTCGCCTGCGCGATATCCCGTCCCAGATTTGCCGCCGCCTGCTGCGATTGCGCCGTGTCCCGCGCCAGGGCCGCTTCCGCCTGGTTCAGCGCCTGCTGATAGGGACGCGGATCGATCTCAAACAGCGGATCGCCTTTCTTCACATCCTGGCCTTCTGTGAAAAACACCCGCGTCAGCTCGCCCTGGATTTGCGATTTCACCGCCACGGTGGAATAAGCCTCCACCGACCCGATGGCCCGCAACTCGACCGGCATGGGTTTCAACGTGACCGGGCTCACCATCACCGGTACGGTTTCCTCGCCTTTTTTTGCCTGAACAGTCTTGCTGCCCGAACATCCCGCCAGCCCGATGATCAGCCCGGCCGCTGCCAGATAGCGCACGTTCAATGGATCTCTCCGCCGATTAAACAATTCAAAATCATGCAAATCCCTGAAGTATACATGACGGCTGGGATTGCTTCACACGTTACCTTGCAGTGGAAGGGCGATCTTGGTGGTCCCGCGAAAAACCAAACAAGCGCATGCGCTCCGGCGTCAAAACCAGCAACACGCGCAAATCGATCGCCGTATGAGTCACGATGGGAACCAGCAGGCTCCCTGTTTCTAAATATAGCAGTGCGAATGCCGCTCCCAATATTCCCGTGCCGGCAATGCCGCGCCAGCCCTGGTAAACATGCGCGCAGCCGAAAACCGCTGCCGTCGCCAGGACCTGGGCATTGAGCGGCCAGCGCGGGAAGTATAAGGCCAGGTAATAAATGAGAAAACCGCGGAACACCAGTTCTTCCGAGATTCCGGCGCCCACCGCCAGCGCAACAAAACCCCACCGCTGCCGGGTAGTGGCGGGTAGAATCGCTCTGGCCCCTTCCAGCATCAGCCGCACAAATCGATCGGCCTTCCACCGGAATACCAGGCCGGAGCCCGCCACCGCCGCCAGCAAAATCAATAGTATTTCGACGCTCCACCCGGCATCGGCCGGCAGCCGGATGCCCAACTCCGCGGGCGAGACGCCGCCCAGCAGCAGGATCACGGCAATCAGCAGCACCATCGTCCACTGGTGGAGAATCATGCGCCGGTATACGCGTGGGCGCGCTGATGAATCCCCCTGTTCCAGTTGCCGCTTTAGCTTCTGGTACCGCCGCCGGCTCATCAGCGGCCATACCGCTACCATGTAGACCACCAGCAGATGCTCGATAATGGCGGCGGCGATTCCCAATCAGCCGCCTTTTCAGGCCATGACTTCAGCCAGCGCGCTCTCGAACTTCTGCATTTCTTCTTTGGTGCCGATGGTGATGCGCGAATGTGTTGGCCAGGACGGCCATACGCGGCCCACGTAAATCTTGCGCTCTCTCATAGCCTGGATGAACTCCCCCGCCGGGCGTTTAGTATCCAGCATGAAACAGTTGCTGTCGGACCGGATAAAGCTGATATTGTGCTTTTCCAAAAACTCGAACACGTCCTCGCGAACATCGCCGATGAGCTTGCGCCGCTCCGCGACCACATTCTTCGCCCGCAAACTCGCCGTCGCCCCCACCATCGCGGTCACTGGTAGCGCGCCCGCCTGATACATGCGCAGTTTTGCCAGCAAATCCGGCCGCCCCATCGCGAATCCCGCGCGCAGCCCGGCCATTCCGTAGAGTTTCGAGAACGTCCGCAGCACAATGATGTCTTTATCCTTCGCCGCCAGGTCCGCGCAATTTTCGGAAAGCGCCTTCGAGAGATGAATGTAGGCCTCATCCAGCAGAATGATCGAACCCGCCGGCTTATTGGCCAGCGCCCATTCGATGTCCGCGCGCGAAGTAAGCGTCCCGGTGGGATTATTCGGATTGCAGATGTAAATCACACCAGCCTCGGGATCGGCTTTCACCATGGCGCGGACATCGTGCGCGTAATCCTTCCCAAGCGGCACAATCGAAACCCGCGCACCCACATAACTCGCGGCCCGAGCGCCGGCTTCGTAACCCGGATCCGCTACCACAAAGCCACGCGCCGGCGAGCAGAACGCCAGTACCGTGCGGTGCAGAGGATCGCTCGATCCCGCGTACGGCTGCACGTAATCCGGCCGCAAACCTTCTATTTCCGCTACAGTCCGCCCGAGCGTGAAGGTCTCCTCGTACATGTAGCGCCCGCCCTTTTTGACGACATTGTGAATCGCTTCTGCCGCCTCCGCGCACGGCCCGAGCGGATTCTCATTGGCGTTGATCTTCACCGCATCCGCGGGGACGCCGCCCGGAATCATCGAATACTGTGCCAGCGCCGGCTCGTTGTAGAACGGCAGCGTCGCGCCCGCCGTCAGCAGCGTCGCAAATCTGCCGAATGCGCGGCGCGTGAAACTACGCCGCAACAGGTCGAGTTGTTCATGAGCAGCAAGAGCGTGGGGCATCGTATTCCTCCGAAAGTATGAAATTTTACCTATTGTATTGGCGCCTCACCGCTAAAGCAAAGGAGCGGGAAGCCGGTAGCGGCCCGGTCGCAAGACCGCGGTTTCCGTCAGTTCGGTGGAGAGTAGATTGCCGGCAGCAGCGAAGTGTGACCCTCTCTTCGCACTGCATTTAGAATCGGAGACGCGGCACGGATGCCGTTTACACACCCCGCGGGTGCCTGCCGCGGCATAAAGTTCTGTAGCATACTTCTAATCCTTTGAGTTCAGTAAATTTCATTACGTCAGCTACACCTTTATCTGTCTCGCTTTGTATGTGTCTCGCGTGTGAAAGAGAACACTCGAGTTAGTGTTCACGTCTAAGTGGCTCTCCATTTCTTAACTCACATTCAGGGTTGTGTGCACCGTTTCTGGCTATAAGACTTCCACCTAAATGGAATATTCGTGTCTCTTATTACTGCTCTGAGCTGCGTAACTTTAGTCTGAATTGATTCACAGTCATGGATCGTGACGTGCTAACGCCGACGCGGAGGTTGGTATGAAGAAGACGGTTCGATTTACGCTCCTGATCTCGTTGCTGATATCCGGGGCGATTCTATTAAGCGCATGGCCCGTCGCCCAAGGCCGTATGACCGGCGGCGGTTTTATCTTTCTGGGTAGTATGAAAATCACACATGGCTTCGAGCTTCATTGTGACGCCTCCCATGGCCCGAACAATCTCGAAGTAAATTGGGGTGGCGGAAACCACTTTCACCTCGACACCTTAACAGCAGCCAGTTGCTACGACACCGGAGTCCCGCCGAACCCGCCGAATGCACCCTTCGACACTTATTTCGGCGCCGGTACCGGCACCTACAACGGAGCGGCGGGCGCGTTCGCCAACTGGGGATTTTCAGATCACGGCGAGCCTGGAACTAACGATCAGGTCCTTTATCTGATCATCTCGGATGCCAGCGGAAACATCGTCTTGTCCGCTGGTCCGGCAAATCTCTCGGGTGGAAACCATCAGGCTCACGCCGAAAACTGAATGAATCAAAGCTGGGAACGTGCCTGATCTGTTTTTCCGATTAGTTAGACTGCTGCATAACACTGCATGTAGGTAAGCGGACCCTGTCCGCCGGCACTCCGTATTTTCTGAGCGTATGACGACCGCCGTGTTATCGATGTTGACGGGCCCGAAACATTGAAAGCATGCAGGAAAACCGGTACAGGTCCAGGTTATTCACCAGCGGGATTCGAGTTAGACGAACGACCAGGCACCCGGCGTATTGCTGCACTTAACTGGCACTTACTTCGTTTAAATGGCTGGACTCGCGCTACCAATTCCGAATAATTTTCCCGCTATTGCCGATCTTTAGGACATATTCCGCCGGCTCCGGTTCGTTATAGAGCGGCAGCGTGGCGCCCGCAGTCAGCAGGCCGCAAGTCTGCCGGATGCGCGGGAGCAAAAACCGCGCCGCAGCGCTACAACCGGTGCGCCCTGAACGCGCGCTGTCGATTGTGAACCCGGCCTCGCTTCTTGTGAAGGAGCGGCGGGAGAACCTTGCCGCGGGTTCCGATCTTTCGGCGCCTTCAGCAAAGCATGGCCTCGCCGTCGCGGCAATCAGACCGTCGCACGCCCGCTTAGAGGCGACGCGCCCCATGAAGGTTTACCTCGCACCATCAACGGTGCCGTCCGGCGGCTGGTTCTGTGGTTGTGGCGGTTTTTACCAAGGTTCAACAGGACTGGATCGGGAAGCCGGGAACAGCCGCAGGCCTCGTTATGCCCTTTCCCACCGGAGCAACTGTAGTGGACCTATCGAAAGGAAACATTCGCCCCCTCCAAAACGCTGCCAAGGCAGGCGACAGCGGCCCCCGAGCCGTCATATACTATGGGTGGTTCCATGTTCGAGACGTCCACCCTGGCGCCGTTCCCGCATCCGAACTTAAGCGACCAGGTCAACAGCAATATCGTCCAGTCCGAAATTGAAGGCGGCGTTTACCTATGGGACCTGCCGCGTGAAAGCACCCTTGAAATCGAGACCCAGAACCGCTCGTACTTGATCGTACATTGCGGAAAAGGTGAGGCGCTCATATCAGGCCACCCCGAGTTCTGCCCCGAGCCCGTCTTGGTCAAAATCGAGGGATCGAACTGGGGCGGGTCTATGCTCAAGCCCTCCTATGTAGGGCGCGGCATGCATCTCGAGTTCCGCCACCCCGACTACGAGCGGCCGATCGTTACTTCGCGGATACTCGAGATTCGGCAGCGGACCCCGCGCGCTTCTTAACGCGCGCCGCGACTTCAGGACCTCGCGCCGGTTTCCCGAACGCCTCCGTCTTCACCACGCCGGACCCTTCCTTCACTACGATGAGATGATCTGCCGGAACCTTCGCCACCGTCTCCTTATTCCCATTCGGCCAGCGGATTTCCAGATCGGCCGTGGTCGCCGTGCCCAGCCCGAAATGCAGACGTAGATCGTTCGCGGAATAAAAACTCGCCTGGCTCAACACTTCCTGCGCTTGCATCTTCCCGCCGTAATGCGCCGTCACCCGCGCGCCGATCGCGGTGCGGTTGGACTTCACGCCGATCAGCTTCACCTTGAGCCAGTGATTGTTGCCGGTCATGTCGTTGCGCAGCAGAGACGGCGGTTCGTTCATATTGACCACCAGCACGTCGATATCGCCGTCGTTATCGAAATCGCCAAAGGCGCATCCGCGGCTGGCGTGCGGTGCAGCCACGCCCGGGCCGGCCTGCTCGATCAGCTCTTCGAACTTGCCGTTACCGAGCGCCCGAAATACGATGCGCGGCGTCCGGAACGGATAGCTGGGCAGTTTGGCTTCCACTTCCGGATACACGCTGCCCGTCACCAGGAACAGATCCGGCAGTCCATCATTATCCAGATCGAAGATGCCCGCGCCCCATCCGACATAGCGCGTCTCAACCCCCAGGCCCGCGCGAATCGTCACGTCCTCGAAATTCCCCTTGCCGTCGTTCCGGTAGAGGATGTTGGTGTCGTCGGCGAAGTGCGTTTTGAAAATGTCGAGATTGCCGTCGAGATTGTAATCCCCGATCCCCACCCCCATCCCCGCCTGTTCCATCCCGTCTTCGTTCAGCGCCACTCCGGACTCCAAACCGATATCCGTAAACGTTCCGTTGTGATTGTTCTTGAACAAAAAGCTCGGGGTCGAATCGCACGCCACGTAGATGTCCGGCCAGCCGTCGTTATCGAAATCGGCCGCCACGGCAGTCATTCCGTAGCTGCCCTTCGCCTTGGTAACCCCCGACCGCTCGCTGACGTCGGTGAAGGTGCCGTCGCCGTTATTGTGGTAAAGCGCGGGAATGGCAGGCGGCAGCCCTCGCGGCCCGCAGTTTACTGGCACGCCCTTCCAGTTGCAGTTGCTGTTCTGGCCGGGCCGCGGCGTGGAAGCGAAATCGAAATCCAGGTAGTTCGAAACGAATAGGTCGAGCTTACCGTCGCGATCGTAATCGATAAACGTGCAGCCCGATCCCCAGCGCTTGCCAGCGTGCAGCAGGCCGGCTTTTTCGGTTACGTCCGTGAACGTGCCATTGCCGTTGTTGTGATATAGAACGTTCTGCCCCCAATAGGACACAAACAGGTCGTCGAACCCGTCGTTGTCATAATCGCCGATGCAGACCGCCGACGCCCAGCCGTTGCGCCGCAACCCGGCCTTTTCAGTGATATCGGTAAACGTGCCGTCTCGGTTGTTCTTGTAAAGGCGATTGGTGCAGCCGTCCGGCGCCCCGTCCAGCCGCGTGCCGCTCAATAGAAAAATGTCCAGCCAGCCGTCGTGGTCGAAATCGAAAAAAGCCGCGCCGCATCCTACCGTTTCGACGATGTATTGCTTGTGGTCTACGCCGCCGTAGATCACCGGCTGCCGCAACCCCGCCTTTTCAGCGACATCGACGAAGTGGGCGTTAAAAGGCAGTCCGGAAGGCTTCCCGCGCGGCATCGCCTTGACTCCGCGCGACGAAACGCCTTGCCCCTGCAACCTGATCGCCGAGGCCGCCAGAACTGACAGGTATTCTCTCCGGGTCATTTCCTATCAGTATAACGGCGTTCGTGGTGCAGCTTGACGGGCTCGAGCCCGGACAAAAAAACGGCCCGGCTGCGTTTCGCCGGGCCAGAGAGAACAGTGGCAGATAAGTCGAAAATAACAGGCAGGCTATTTTTGGAAAATCGGGAAAAATCCCGAAGCGTTAGGAGGCCGGCGCCGAGCAGTCGGCCGCGGAGGTCCCTGAATTCTGGGTTTTGCGGTTGCAAACCGGCTGATAACGCGAAACCAGCTCCTTTTGCCGGCCGGCACGTTGTTTATAAGGAACCAGTTGAAAAGTAAAGTATTTTGGCTGCCACTGCAAAACGTACGGCATCTGTCCGCTTAGATATTCGAGCAGCGCTTTGCGGATATTGAAGGTCTGGCCGATATACACCCACTTGCCCGGACTATAGAGGCCGTACACGCCCGATTCTTCCGGAGCGTTCCGAAGAACGCTGGTGCGGCTGAGGCTGAATCGATGGTCTTCGTCCCAATCCATCGGAGGTGTCCTGTATTAAAAGTTTAGGTTCTAGGCCGGAAAAGGCTCAATCAGGCAAACACCTGAGCGCCTTGTGTTACACTCCGCCTGATGACTCGGTCTAAGACTTTAAAAAACAAGGATTTGCGGGAACACCTGCTATATGTGTTACGGGGTGGAGGAGCACATTTGGATTTCGACGACGCGGTTGACCAATTTCCGGCTAAGTTGCGGGGAATCAAGCCGCCCGGCACCCCTCACACGGCCTGGCGACTGGTTGAGCATATGCGGATCGCCCAATGGGACATCCTGGAATTCAGCCGTAACCCGAAACATGTATCCCCGGATTTTCCTTCGGGATACTGGCCAGTTTCCGAGGCTCCGCCTAGCGATCGCGCCTGGAATGCAAGCCTGCGCGCGTTCCGCCGGGACCGGGAAGCGATGGCAAAACTGGTGGCCAATCCAAAAACCGATCTGTTCGCGAAGATCCCGCACGGCGACGGCCAGACGATTTTGCGCGAGGCGCTGCTCATTGCGGATCATAACGCCTATCACCTGGGCCAACTGGTGATAGTCCGCCGGCTGCTGGGGGTATGGGCCGAGCGCGGGCAGGCGACTCTGTAGAAGTCGATAACGCCGTCTGGTACGATGTCGCGGAATGCCGAACCTCAGCGAACTCTGGGAAGAGCACACCGCGCACGAATTTTCGACGCGCGATACGGAGCGCACGCTCGCGACCATGGTGGAGGATGCGTACGTAAACCACGTGCCGGTGATGACGGGCGGGCGCGGAAAAGGCGAGCTGCGGGCATTTTACTCGACCGATTTCATCCCCAGAATGCCGCCGGACACCAAGCTCACGCCGGTGTCGCGAACGGTGGGGGAAGATCAACTGGTGGACGAGCTCATCTTCTCGTTCACCCACACTGAAGAAATGCCGTGGATGCTGCCGGGCGTCGCGCCGACGAACCGGCATGTCGAGGTGCCGCTGGTGGTGATTGTGAAATTTCGCGACGGCAAACTGGCGCACGAGCACATTTACTGGGACCAGGCGTCGGTGCTGCAACAGATCGGGCTGATTACCGACCCGAAGCTGCCGGTGCGGGGTGCGGAGACGGCGCTGAAAGTTCGCGACCCCCGATATAGACCGCCTTCACGTTGACCTGTTCATCGATGATGAGGACGTCGGCGAGCTTGCCGCGCGCGAGGCTGCCGATTTGATCGGCGCCGTGCACGATTTGGGCCGGAGTCAGCGACGCCATGCGAACGGCCTGCCAAAGCTCGCATCCGGAAAGATCGCGGAAAACCCGCACCATGTCGTTCATCGGAAACACGGAGGACGCGAGCGCCGTCCCATCGGGAATGCGTGCTTCGCCGTTTTTTACAACGGCCATCATTCCATGGCGCGGGCCGAAGGTGTATTGGCCATCCGGCATGCCGGCGCCGCGCATGGCGTCGGTCACGATGGCCAGCTTTTCATAACCCTTGTTGCGGAAGGCGAGCCGCAGCATCTCGCGCGAGAGATGCTTGCCGTCGGTGATCAGCTCGGATGACAGGCGGTCGTCGAGATAGACGGCTTCGACGATGCCGCCGGAGCGCGGATTGGGCGTGCCGCGCCAGCGGTTGTTCATGGCGTCGGTCATGGCGCAGTAGAGGTGCGTGACGTGGCGGACGCCCCAATCCGCCGCCTGCTCGACTTCCTGATAAAGCGCTTCACTGTGGCCGGCATTGGCGTTGGCGCCGCGATGATGGAGTTCTTCGACCAGCGTGCGCGCGCCGGGAAGCTCGGGGGCGAGGGTCATGGAGGCGATCGGCCCGCGATCGATGATTTGCCGCCACTCGCGCTCTTCGGGATTGCGAACGAACTGGGGCAGATGGCAGCCGCGCTTGGTCATGGCCAGGTATGGGCCTTCGATGTGCGCGCCGAGCGCGCGTCCAAACGGCTGCGGGCCGCTGCGGTAGCGCTCCAGCGCTTCCAGGGCGGCAAGAATTTCCTCGAGCGGCGCGGTGGCGGTGGTGGGGCAGAGGCTGGTGGTTCCGTGCGCGGCGTGGTAGCGGAAGACGGTTTCGATGTCGTGCGGGGTAGCGTCCATGAAATCGCTGCCCGCGCCGCCGTGGATGTGAATGTCGACGAAGCCGGGAGAAAGAAAGAGGCCGCCGGCATCGACGATTTCGGCGCCGGCGGGAATTTCGCGGCGCGGGCCGGCGTAATCGATGCGGCCGTTTTGGACGATCAACATGCCGTCCGGAACGATGCCGCTATCGGTGATGAGGCTGCCGTTGAGAAAAGTCAGAAGGCGTGACATAGACCCGCTTTGAAAGCAGCATATCACCGCCGCAGTCTCTATTTGATTGACAGAGGAAGGTTACTCGGTTAATCTGAGGAACCCGACCGTCGGCACAGAGTTTTTGCAATCACCAGCGCTTACGACAGGTGCATCATCAGCGGATGGCGGAGTTGGACGCAAATGGAGGAGAGCATGGCGAATATCTTTCGTGATCTGACCTTGGCTGCGCTGATCTTGGTTTTCCCGGCGGCCCTGCGGGCCGACTTCACCCAGTCGAACGTAACCCTGGCGAGCGGGCAAACATTGAACCTGGAAACCGGTGCAATCAGCACAAGCGGAGGAGACATCCAGTTCAACGGCGCGAACATCACGTTTGTCGGGAAAGCGTCGGGTTACGTCGTAGGCGACAAGCTGGCGGCGGGAGGGTATGCCCTGATTGTGGAAGCGACTCTGAAGGCATTGTATCCGGGAGTTTACACCCAGACCCCCATCACGGGCGCCGACCTTGCCATCGACACTGTTTTCGCGGTATACGACAACAGCCAACATTTTGCCAAGGTCTTAATCGTTGCGATCAGCAACTCGTCCATTACGGTCGAATTCCTCACCTACGGAGCCACAGGCGGCGCTCCGGCGGGTGCGCCGGTCATTACAAAAGTTCAGAACAACTACAGCAACGTTGCGGCAGGTTTGCCGAACTACGGCATCGCTCCCAGCACCATCTTCGTGATCTACGGAACCGAGCTGGCGAATCCAGCCGCGAAAGCAGTATTGCAATCCAGCGCATCGCCCGGCATTCCGACGACGTTGAACGGCGCGAGCATCAGCGTGACGGTAAACGGCATCACCACGCATCCCGCGATGTACTACGCCATTGCCACGCAGATCGCCGCGGTGCTGCCGGCCAATACGCCGGTGGGAACCGGAACGTTGACGGTTACCTATAACGGGCTCACCAGCGCGGCGTTCACGATGGAGGTGGTCGCGAGCGCCCTGGGGCTCGACACTTTGAACGGATTGCCCAGCGGCGTTGCGGTGGCCACCAACGGCGCGGGCAAGGTGTTCTATTACACCACTTCAGCCTCGCCAAATCAGATCATCACGCTGTGGGGTTCCGGGCTCGGCGCGGACCCGGCGGACAGCGACACCGTATTCACAAATTCGCCACACGCGGTGAATGTCGGGCTGGTCATCTACATCGGCGGCATTCAAGCGCAGATCCAATACGCAGGCAGCTCCGGTTATCCGGGCCTGGTGCAAATCAACGTCAAGGTGCCGCCGAATGTGGTTCCAGGGTGCGCGGTTCCGGTGATCGGCGTGGTCGGCACATTCATGAGCAACACCGTAACGATTCCTGTCGCCGGCGGCGGAGGCGTGTGTCCGGATCCGGTTCATGGAACGGATGGGAACGGGCAGCTATCGGCCGGGAAAGCCTCCAACTACAAAAGCGCAACGCTGACGGTGGTCTTGGACACCACCCAGAAAGGGAATCAATCGTCGTTTGCCGGCGCGACGTTCCTGCACGATCAGAATCAACCCAATTTATATGGATACGGATATGTGACCGAGGGCGGTTGCCTTACCCAGCAGTTCTCCCTGCAACAACGGCCGAATCTATCCGGGACGATTACTTACTTGAATGCAGGGAATCTCTCGATCAAGGGGCCGGCGGGAACGCAAGCGATGCAGTTGGTTAATTCGGGCAATACCCTCACATATTCGGTCAACCTGCCCTCCGGGTTTTTCCCGGCCTCCGGAGGCACGTTCACTTTCGAGGGCAGCGGCGGACCGGATGTCGGAGCATTTAGCGTGTCGGTCTCCGACTCCAGTCCCCTGGTGTGGACCAATCAGGCGGCGATCACCGAGGTGGACCGTTCGCAGAACCTGACGGTGACCTGGAGCGGCGGGATGCCTGGAACCTGGGTGCAGATCGGCGGAGGCAGCACGACCATCAGCGTGAGCGGCACGTTCGTCTGCATAGCGCCGGCCAGTGCGGGCAGATTCACCGTTCCATCCTACGTTCTGCTGGCCTCGCCGGTGGGGAACGGGGGTATCAGCCTGATCAACCAGAACTCCAATCAGAACATGCCGCTGCCGGGAATCGACTACCCCAACGTGATCGCCGAGACCGAATCGTCGATCAGCGTGCCGTTCAAGTAGGGCTCGCCAGGTTATTGGACGGTTACCTGGCCGAGCGAATACCAGCCATCGGGGTCGCGGCCCTCGATGGCGAGGCGGACGGCAGGCGCGAGCGTGCGGGGATCGAGAAGCGCGACGCGCAACTGATAATCGCCCGGCTTTAGATCATCCGGAATGTAAAGCGCCTTTTCGAACACGGCGTCGCCCGGGAGCCATTCGCGCACATTGGCATCGGTACGGATGGTTTCGCTTGCGGACGGCGAATGAAACTGGAGAGCGAGTATATAGCTGCGATAGGCGGGCGCTATTCCGCCGTTAAACCACCACATGCGGAACATCGCCATACTTCCAGGGTGGAATGTTCGGGGACATTCGACCTTTCGCAAGGCGAAACGGTAACCGATCTTTTTTTCGAATTCCCCGAACTGCGGTTTCCAGTCTTCGGGGATGGCGGTGGACTTGATGTTGATCGAAGTCGCATGCCAGCGCAGCGCCTGGTCGAGAATGTAGCTGAGATTGAATGCGTTGTCGTGCCAGGAGAGCGGCGTGCCGCAGGTCTCGAGCGAAACGGGGCTGCTGCGCCAGATTTCCTGGGCGTAGGCCTTGACCACCTGCTGCGGATAAAGATCGAGCATGTGGGCGAATCCGGGATGGTTCGGCCTTCCCATATCGCCCCAACAATCCAGACGCCACCCGGCGCCGCGATGCACCGCGTAATCGAGCGCTTTAAGCTCATCGAAGTTCATCAGCAGCGGCGTTTCGTGGAACGCGTCGAAATATTGATCGATCAGTTCTTTTTGCACGGGCCAATCCGGAGGATACGGCCCCCATCCTTCGCCCCAGTAGCCGAAAGTCGAGATGTCGACGGCGTCGAGATAAGGGTGGCCATCGTAGCGGGAGCCGGCTTGCGCGACTACTTCGCCCCAGTTTTTGATGTAGAAGGGATCGGCGGAGTCAGGCGACCAGATCTCGCCGTCTTTATCGGCGGGTTTGTTGGCGCGGCGTGCGCCAGAATTGCGGTACCACTCGGGCAGCGGGTGGCGTTCATCGTAAGGCATCAGGCGGAAATCGAGCGTCTGATGGTGCGCGCGGGCTTCGTCGAGCGCGAGATCGATGATGTCCCAGCGATATTTTCCGCGCTCGGGCTCGATTTGCGACCAGAACCAGCGGAAGTAGGCGATGGAGGTGTCGGGAAAATCCGGCTTGGCGCTTGCGGGCTCGAGTTTTTTGTCCGGGCCCTGCTCGGACCACCGGCGTCCGGGATTAATGGCGTCACCGTTGAAGCGCTGAAAGGTCTGGATGCCCATGCCGGGATTCACCAGGACGCTGGGAATTTCTTTTGGACGAAAAATCACAGTTTCGGATTGCGCCGAAAGCGAAATCGCCGGCGCAACCAGGAGGGCCATCTTACAAAGAGTTGCGCGCATCTTGACTGCACGATAACACAGTGTTTCCGGTAACGCGGAATTCCTCACATCGAATGGATCTTGAAAATCAGGTAAGGCAACTGGTACGATCCGTTTTGGAGGCTGTTGTGCCAGACTTGGAACTTCGGCCGCTGGACCTTCAGGTCGACATGCCGGCGCAGGCGAACGCGGCATGAGCGAGTTCTCACCGCCCGATCCCGAGAGCAAGGAAAAATCCGCAAACCACTCTCGTGTTCTCCGGTTGATCTTAGACAGCATGACCGATGGCGTGACCGTCTTGAGCGAACGCGGAGAAGTGGTTCTGCACAATGCAGCGGCGGCGCGGATTGCCGGCGTCGATCCGCAGAATGCTTCGCTCGAGTGCTGGGCGCGCGCTTCGAAGGTCTGCGGGACGGATGGCGTCACCCCGTGTCCGGCAGACCAGTTGCCGCAAGCACGCGCGCTGCGCGGCGAAATGGTAGAAGCGGCGGAGCTATTCCTGCGGCCGGCGCAGGCAGCCGAAGGAAAGTGGGTAAGCGTGACGGCGCGGCCGCTCAGCGATGAATCCGGAACTTCGTGCGGCGCGATCGCGATCTTCCGGGACATCACTGCCCACCGGCGCGCAGAGCTGGCCCTGCGCACTTCCGAGCAGCGTTACCGCGTCCTGTTCGAAAAAAATCTGGCCGGTATTTTACGCACAACGCTCGACGGCCGGGTGCTGGAGTGCAATGACGCGTTCGCCCGAATGCTGGGTTACGATTCGAGCGCCGAGGCCGCGGCGCAGCATGCGCAGGCGTTCTATTACCGGGCTGAAGACCGCGATGCGCTGGTCGGGCTGCTGCGCGAGAAGAATTCCCTTAAGCAACAGGAAGTCTGTTTTCGAAAGAAAGACGGCAGCCCCGCCTGGATCCTCACCAACCTGAATCTTGTCGAGGAAAGTGACCAGCACAACCAACCTACGATTATCGGGACGACTTTCGACATCACGGACCGCAAGCGGTCCCGCGAGGCGCTCCGCGAGAGCGAGCAGCGTTTCGCCGCCTTCATGCGGCACTGGCCCGGGGTGGCGTTTATCAAAGACACGGAAAGCCGCTATGTGTTTTATAACCAGGCTGCCGGGGGATTGTTCGAGCTGAGTGCCGGGGATTTCCTGGGCAAAATGGACGATGAAATCTGGCCGGCGGAAGTTGCGCAGCGGTTTCTGGCGAATGACCGGGCAGTGTTAAAAACCAAGAAGCTGGTGGAAAACGTCGAGGCCGTACCGCACAAGCACGGCGTGCATCAGTGGCTGATTTACAAGTTCCCCATTCTGAATGAAGACGACGAAGTGCAGTTCATTGGCGGCGTAGGGATCGACATCACCGAGCGGAGGCAACTCGAAGAGCAGCTCCGGCAATCGCAGAAGATGGAAGCGGTGGGCCGGCTGGCGGGCGGAGTAGCGCACGACTTCAATAACCTGCTCACGGTGATTTCGGGTTACGGACACATGGTGCGGCGCGGCCTGGCTTCGGACCACGCGCTGCAAAGCTGCATCGAAGAAGTGCTCAAAGCGGCCAGCCGCGCGGCGAGTCTGACCAATCAGTTACTGGCGTTCAGCCGGAGGCAGGTGATCCAGCCGACGGTTTTGGATCTTAACGCCCTGGTTGCCAACATGGACCGCATGTTGCGGCGCGTCATCGGCGAGCATATCGAGCTCGAGACCGTGCTCAGCCCGGGTCTTGGAAGCGTGAAAGCCGACGCGGGCCAGATGGAGCAGGTCATCATGAACCTGGCCGTGAACGCGCGGGATGCCATGTCCAAAGGAGGCAAGCTCTCGATTCGAACCGCTAACGTGGACGTCAAGCCCACTTCGCGGCTGCGGGCGGATGTGCGGCCGGGCGCTTACGTTCGACTGACGATCGCCGATACAGGCAAGGGCATGGACACCGAAATGATGGTGCATCTGTTCGAGCCGTTTTACACTTCCAAGGCCACGGGCAAAGGAACGGGGCTCGGGCTTTCGACCGTGTATGGAATCGTCAAACAGAGCGGCGGCGAAATTGTGGTCGAAAGCGAACCGGGACTGGGCGCAAAATTTACCATTTATCTGCCGCGGATCACGGAGAGCACAGAACCGGCGCGCAAGAACGAAGCTCAGGCGGGGGCGCGCTCAGGGACAGAAACGGTTCTGCTGGTGGAGGACGAAGTCGGCGTGCGGCAACTGGTGCGGGAAATGCTGCACCGGCTGGGCTACAAAACGCTGGAGGCAGCGAGCGGCCCGGAAGCGGTCAAAATTTTCGAGACGCGTGCGCCATCGATCGACCTGCTGCTGACCGATGTCATCATGCCGCAGATGAGCGGGCGCGAGCTGGCAGAGCGGTTGAAAGCCGTGAAGCCGGCGCTGAAGGTGCTTTACATGTCCGGCTACACCGACGATATGCTGGCACACCACGGGGTGCTCGAATCGAACGTGTTTCTCTTACCGAAGCCTTTTGCGCCCGACGCATTGGCTAAGCGCCTGCGCGAAGTGCTCGACGCGCCGGCGACGCACCGGGCGGACGCCTAGCGCGGCGGTTTCGCATCACGATTCTCCGGGTAGGGCTTTTCGTAGCCTTTCGCGTCCCACCACAAAATCCTGTTGAGCACATCGGCGCGAATGTCGTCGGGGTGCGACCAGTTCATGGCGAGCGACTGCTGCGCGGCCCAGAGCTTGCGTCCCGAGAGACCATTAAGCGGCGGATTCATTTCGTCGAGCGCCATTTTCTCGGGCAGACAGGTGTAGGGCGACGTATCGGCGTCCGGAGTAAAAATGCTCGTCATGGCGCGGGCGTTGGAGGCAAAGCGGGTGCGCGGGGGAATTTCGAAAATATCCTGGATGGTGCGCACCATGCTCTCGTGGGTATAGAAATTGGAATCCACGGCGTCGCGGCGGACGTGCGGGCCGATGGCCAGCGCGACCGTTCGGTAACCATCCACGTGATCGAGGCCATCCTGCGCGTCATCCTCGACGGCAAGAATCAGGCTTTGCGGCCAGAACCGGCTTTTCGAAATTCCTTCGACGATGCGACCGAAAGCGAGATCGTTATCGGCAACCATGGCGCGCGGCGTGGGCGATCCCGGCTGCGTGCCGTTGGTGTGATCTGTCGTAAGGGTGATGATCGAAAGGTTGGGCATCTGACCGGTTTTTTCCAGCTCGGCCAGCTCGCGCAAATACTCTTCGGCGCGAATTTGATCGGGAATGCTGGTGGAGTTGTATGGATAGCGCCGGCTCATGAATTTACCGAGCGCCGGAACACCGGGGCGCTCACCGACCACGTCCTCCCATTTGCCTTCCCGGTAGCGCTTCCAGTACGCGCTCCATCTCAGCAGGTCGCGCTCTTTCATGTCTACGGTATTTTGCTTTTCGGGATTCCAGCGTGCGGGCAGCCCGAACTCGCCGTAGATGCGAACGTCGAGCGGGCGCTTGGAAGACTGCCAGAAAAATCCGGCGGGCGACACCGCGAGAGCATCGCTCATGTTCCAGGCATATCCGCGCGGGGAGGCGGCGAAAGCGCGCTCGATATAATCGCTGACGAACGCCTGCATCAGCCAGGAATGGCCGTCGAAGCTGATAGCGCCGCCGGTGTGAAAATTATCCAGTAAGACATATCGTTCGGCCAGCGCGTGCTCGTTGGGCGTGACATCCTGCCCGTAAAAGCACAATTTCGGATCGCCGTTGCCTTTTGGGATATCGCCGAAAACCTGGTCGTAGGTGCGGTTTTCCTTGATGATGAAAAATACGTGCTTAATGCCGAGCGATGAGAGATTCGCCACCCCGCCGGCGGGCTCGAAATGCGGGCTATTCGCGGCGATAACTTCGCGCGTTCCGGCGGCGATCTGCGCCTCCGCCGGCGCCGGCATGGTGGTGAGCGAGCCTTCGTATTGGAGCGAATTGAACGAGCCGCGGCCATCGGCGGTGTTACCCACGCCTTTGATGTTGATGATGTGGAGCGCGCCCTTCTGGTCGATGGCGATGCCCGAAGGGAACCAACCGGTGGGTAGAGAGCCCGCGAGTTTCCATTCGCTGCCGTCTTTTTTGACCACAGCGATGGCATTATTTCCGCCGCACGCAACGTAAACCGTTTGTCCATCGGGCGCAAACGCCACCGCGATGGGCATGCTACCCAACGTGCCTTCTGGCCACGTCGGAATTTTCACCTCTGTCGCCCGGAGAGTTTTGGTATCGATGAGTGAAATGGAATCCGAATGCCCGTTGGCGACAGCCAGAACGTTGTCATCGGGACTCACCGCAATACCGGAAGGCGCCAGGCCCACTGGAATTTCGCGGGTGGACAGGCTCTTAGTACCAACCGCCGTTACCGTGCCGGAAACCGAGGTCCCCATCACCGGGTCGGTCGCAATCATCGAGCCGCTGGACGGAGCCACGGTATCTCGCGCCGTGGGTCGCCGTCCGCCACGGTTTGTCACGAAAACCCAGCCGCGCTTGGGCGCGATGGCGACCCCGAAAGGCGCTATTCCCACCGGCACTTCGCGCTCGATCTGTTTCGTGTTGGCGTCAATGAGGGCGAGCGAATTATTGCGGCTGAGCGCCACGTATGCGGTCTTGCCGTCGCTGGAGAATGCGATGCCCGCCGGTAACGGATGCGGCGCCAGAGAAATTCTCTCGGTCGAGATCACGGCGCCCAGCTCCGACAGGTGCACGACGAGCAGGCTGTCGGGGCCGAATTCCCGGGCTTCGCTGACCCATAGCTCCCGGTCGCCGGGCCTGAACACGACGCCTGTATAAGACGTGCTGCGCGATTGAATTTCCGCCATTCGCGCGCCGCTTGTGCCATCGACCAAAAGCACGCTATGGGAATTCAGAATGGCCAGCAGGCGCCTGGTGGAATCGAAAGCCAGGTCCACGGGCCGGCCTTTGATAGCCGCCTGCTCGCCCCACGGGTGCAACAGTTGCGAAGTCGGCAGCAGATAAACGCCATTCTCGTGCCGGCCGATGCGCGCCGTGCTTCTAAGCACCGGGAAAAGGCCGCTCTCCTCCCCGACGAGCACAGCCGCGGCAACCAGAATTCCCGTCAATGCAAGCTTTCGCATATGACACACAAGGTTAGCAGTAAACCCGCCTGGCCTGCGGGCAGAATCCACTGCACGCGCGAGGTCTGCATGGCTGCGGGATAGCCGGCACGTAATTGTGGATTGTTGCCGGTCACCTGAATCCGTCGATTCGATGCGGAGCCAGATCGAGGCGCACTCTACACATGGAGAGAAAATCGCAGTCTCTGTCGATCTCCCCTGGTAATTATCCCTTGACAGTAGGTACAGAATAGGTGTCTCCTAGGAGGTGGGTAACGCACTATACTCCAGATGGTGGAGTGTACAGCCTCTGGGAGAAGCCATTGCCAAGACTGGCAGATCACATAGTAAACTGCGCCGTTTTTCTGTATAAATCAGAGGCCCATGCCAAGGCTGGACATGAATCTGGCGGGTCTGGATTTTTGGTGCACGTTCGTTCCTCGGCAACCCCGGCGGTCGGTCATCTGTATGCGATCACAAACAAGCATGTGTTAGACAAGGGCTATTGCACCCTGCGCCTAACAAAGAAGCAGGGTGGTATCGACACCATTCAGTCCAATCGCCAAGACTGGAGACCACATCCACATGGCTGGGACGTAGAAGTATTGCCGCTAAACATAGGAGACTCGTTCCAGTGGTGGTCCATTGACACAAAAATGTTCATCAGCCGCGACATTATCGACAGATTTAACGTCGGCCTGGGTGATGAAGCCTTTCTTATCGGGCGTTTGGTGACACATGCCGGGCAGCAGAGGAACGCACCTATAGTCAGATTTGGGAACGTCTCTTTAATGGCCGACCCAAATGAGCCGATACGTCTAGGAAAGCTGGATCAGGAAAGCTTTTTAGTGGAATGCCGTTCGCTCAGCGGGTTTAGTGGATCGCCGGTCTTCATCACCACATCCCAGAGTTATTCCGAGGAGGCAGCCGAACGGCTCGTCGGACAACCCAAGGGCGGGTTCACTTCCGGAACAAGTAAAATCGAACTTCGTGGCATGTGGGGCGGCACCTACGGCCCCTGGCTCCTGGGAATTGATTGCGCCCACATTCCGCTTTGGAAGCCAGTATTTGAATGGGATCACGAAACGAAGACTAGTTATCTGGTAGAACAGAATACCGGAATAGCCGTGGTTATTCCGGCGTGGGAAATTTTTAGTACACTGAACGATAGAGAACTTGTGAAAGAACGAAAAAAAAGAAGACCATAAAATTGCCAGGCGCATGGAAGTCGGGGCATCCGCGGTCCCAGACGTAGCCGAATCGCACCCCCCTGCATTTACGAAATCCGATTTCGAATCCGCGCTGAAGAAGGCCAGCCGGAAGTTGCCGAAATCCAACCGCTAATTACGGGAGATCCCGTTCCATTTCAGCCCACATTTTCCAAGGGTCTTTGTTATCCATTTCACGGGCAAGCCATTCATAGTAATTGGCAGACTCGTCGGGAAGACTCATCCAGCGCTTGTAATAGCGCCCATACGGATAGGGCCACTGGTCTAAGCCATGAATGCCGCGCCACCAATGCCGAATATTAAGGGCAACAATCAGAGCGGTAATAGCAACCAACGCTATCCATAGAATTCTCGACATGACTATCGAATATTTTCTAGCAGTGATCCGACACCTTGAAAATTTAATGGATTCGGAGATTGCAGGTAAGCCAATCGAGGGACACCACCCAACCTCTTTCGCGCCGCACCCAAAGCATGCTGGACCTGCTCATCGGTGGCCCCAAGTTGACGTACCAGCTCAAAAAGCGCCAACTGACGGGAAAAAACCGTCACAATCGCCCGCAACAATTCAGTGAGATCGTTATCGTCCATGCCGAAAAGCATATCACCACAGAAAAAGATTGGGACTTCGCGTTGTTTATGAACAGGCCTAAATTGGGAACGCGTCCGGGAACTTTCGATGCCAATCGGACTGATCTAGATACGCTTGTATCGAATCCAACACAGACCATTCCCATCGATTCTCCCTATGTCTACTGGTCCCCCAATGGTTTCTGGGTCTACCGAGATCGCCCGATCATAAAGGGATTCGATGACTTGCAGCACTCTCTCTTCCGAATCTCCGGAGAGATCAATGCCATTTGTGTTTACTGTTCCTCCCCATTGTTGGATCTTTTGAAAGCCGTCTGGCACTTCAATCTGATAGTGTTTAAGCACGGGTTGAGAAAGCTTCGCCGTGATCATGCTGTGTTCGAATCTAAGTTCTGACAGGTTCGGAGACCCGTTAATCCACGAGAGGATAGGAATAGAGCAGAAGATGCCACTTGGGTTGGAACGAACGTAGCATTGCCCGCACGGCTCAATGAAGCATTTCCAATACGGGTTTAGAAGCTCCTCTATCTTTCGGCTCAGATTGTTGGGTGCATTGCTCGCATCTCCTGGATACTCTCTGGCGAATTCTGCAACGACCGCATTGGTTCTAAATTCTCCCTGACATAGCATATCTTTTTGGTCGTTGCTCCATACCGTAGCACGATTTATGAGTGTTCCAGCCAACCCGATAAATGCCACATTCCCACACTTGAAAAGCTTTTGTTCGCCGTCGGATTTCGGACTCGTCCCACGGCTGTCTGCGGCCATGTAAGCCGCCTGCGTAGTAAAGATCGCCGCAATAAGCGTGCCGCGTGAGCGACCCATTAGGCCTTCTCGATCTGCTCCAGAAACGTTGTGAACATCGGTTGCGAATCGTCCCGGTGATTGTACCGGAAGCTGTACTCGTTCAGGTAAGCCTGAAAGTACTTTTGACTCACGGCGTGGTACGTTCCGCCGATCCCGCGCTTTAGCAGCGACCAGAAGCCCTCGACCGAGTTCGTATGGATATCGCCCAACACGTACACCCCGGCAGTGTGATTGATGCGATGATGCTGATACCCA
>DATEFW010000013.1:0-11739 GCA_035280425.1 Bryobacteraceae bacterium
TTCAAAACGACTTCTTTGGTCATGTCGTACGCTGCATTCCCGTGATGTGCGAACAGCGGCATGCTTGCGGCGAGAACGGCCACAACCAAAACAAAATACGCTCTGGTTTTCATGGGGTACTCCACATTTGGACGAACCCTTGGTGAGCTCACTCACTACTAAGACTCTGAGCTACTTGTCAAGCCTTATCTGGATGCAGACTCAGGTTGGTTTTGCGCAGTCGGATCATGCCAACCTTCTCGCGTTCTTTACGACCGATGGTGGGCTGAGTGTCCTGAGGGCGCCAACTCCTGGCAAGTCGTTTTATCGAAACTGACCCGCTAGCGAAGCGTTGTCAGGAAAACAGGCGCGCGCGAAGGCCGGTGAGCGCCAAACGCCACGCCGGCGAATCGGCCAGTCCCTTGAGGCCAAAAATCAGCGCAATCACCAGGCAATGCAGTTCGGCGCGAACGGCCTTGGGCGAAAATTCATTCCAGAGCGCGATGCGCTGGAGCCCGTCAAAACGAGGAAACCAGCGTGGCACTTCCCGCAAATAGCGTTCATACGGCCCGCCGTAAAGTTCGAGAAGCCAGCCTTCCTCGTAGCGGACGACTGCCGAATAAACCGCAAAGCACCAGAGCAGGATGAACGGAGCCAGCCAGGGGAGCCGCGCAAAAAATGTGGCGCTGGCGCAGATCAAAGCGTTGCCGATGTAGAGAGGATTGCGCACGAGCTGGTAAGGCCCGCCGGTGGTCAATTCGAGCGGCAGTTTCAGCCGATGGTGAATATAAGATTGCGCCCAGATGCGCAGCGCCATGCCCGCCAATAGAAATGCGATTCCCGCGCCCCAAGTGAGCGCCGCGTTGCCGATCTCGCCGCGTCTCCAGACGAGCACCAGAAGCAAGGGCGCATGCGCGAGCACGCCGCGATGCCGAAAGACCCATTTCCCGGAAAACATGCGCTCAGTTTAGATCAGCGCAAGGGAGATGCGAAAAGAAAAAGCGCGGAATTTTCGTGGCGAAGCGAAAACCGGCTCGTACGCGCGTCCGGCCTGCTTCCTGGGGGAAATCGCCGTCTACCGACTCTCCGGCGCTACGCTTATGCGCTCATGCGCGCGGCGGAGTTTCTCATATATTCGTCGCGGCACTGGATAGAGCAGAGATGGATCGCTCCCAGTTCCAGAACACGCCGATCGTCCCAGTGGTCGAGCAGGCGTACGGAGCGTTGCACGGATTTGGGCGTTTCCGTCTCGAGGTCGTAGCCGAGAATCCACTCGACTGTGGGCGGGAGCTTCTCCGGCTTTACCGCGCCGCAATTATCGCAAGTGATCTTCACCATCACGCGTCTCCTTGAGGGTCTATCTCATGTGATGCGAGACGCAAGGCAGCGGACGAAGCCAAAGGCCAGGCGGCGAAGCTAGGGCAGGGGACGACGCTCTTGTCCATTCAGCAGGCGCTTCAACGTGGGAACCAATTCGGTTCCGGCGCAGGATTTGCTCACGAACCCGTGGGCGCCTAGGAGCCGCACGGCGGCCTCGGCTTCCGGTGTACATTCGTTCACGGTCAAAAAGAGGATTTTCGTCGCGGGGGCGATGCGGCGAATCTCGAAAGCGGCAGCAATGCCATTCATTACGGGCATATTGATGTCGAGGAGCACCAGTTCGGGATCCAGCGCCTTCACTTGATCGAGCGCCTGCTGCCCGTCTTCCGCCTCGCCACAAACGGAGAGGGCGTTGGCGTGCAGGAGTTTGCGCACCGTGTGGCGCGCGATATGATGATCGTCAACGAGCAGTATTCCGGACATAAGGCACCCGAAAGATAGACGAGCAGCGACGATTGAAAGTCCCATCGTCGTCCCTGAATGCCCTGCAATTCCATACAGCAATAGCTGTAGGGTGTTCAAACTTGAACACCCTGCTTTCTTTTTGGAAGATATTTCTTTCTCGGCTACACTAGGCTCGCCGACGCACGAGAATTTCCCGAGCCTGATAAACCCGAATTTAATATGTCTGACTTTTCAGAGGAGCCAGAAGCGCGGCAAACCGCCCGGCGGATGGCGTTCCCGGAAGCCGAAGAACAGCTTCGTCTGCTCGTCGAGAATCTTCGCGATTACGCCGTTTTTACGATGGATTCACAGGGACGTGTGGCCGGCTGGAACCCCGGAGCGGAGCGCATCCAGGGGTACCGCGCGGATGAATGCATCCGCGAAGTCCGAACCATCTCTTACCTCTTGTATCCGCCGATCCTCGAAGAGATGGGCCTGCAGATGGCCATCGAATGGCACGTGGAGGGCTTCACCCGGCGTAGCGGGATTCAGGTCGATTGCGAGGTTCAGCCCGACATGGGCAGGCTCCCTCGCGATATCGAGGTAGCCGTCTTTCGCGTCTTTCAGGAAAGCCTCACCAATGTCCATCGCCATTCGGGTAGCCCCACAGCGCAAGTGCGGCTTTGGCCCGAAGAGGGCAACATCGTTCTGGAGGTGAAGGACGAGGGCAAAGGAGCGCCGCCGGGCGTGTTGGAATTTTCCGGCGAAGCTTTGGGAACGCTGGGCGTGGGGCTGCGTGGAATGAACGAACGCGTCCGGCAGCTCGGAGGCAAACTGGAATTATCGTCGAGCGAAAAAGGCATGACGCTCCGCGCCGTCATTCCGACGGGCGCCGCCGGTTCTGTGCAACGCCGCGGCTGACTAAACTTCTGACCAACTAGCGGAACCGGCCAAAACCCCGAAAGCGCGGGCCGACCCACACGCCCCAGCCGACGTACGGACCGAAATAAGGACCGGGATAGCAACTCCATCCCCAGAGGCCGCAGTAGCCGTAGTAATAGTAGGGCGGCGGATAGGCTGGACCCGCGCCCCGGCGGCGCCGGCCATTGGCGTAGGCATCCTGGTCCTGGTAGTCGGCCTGCGTGACGGGCTGGAACGCCACCGCGCCTTGTTCCGTGGAGATTTCGAGCGGCGCGGCCAGACGGAAGTTCAACAGCGCTTCGGGGCCCACCACGGTGGGCCGGCCGCGTGTATAGAGCACGGCGGCCAAGCCGGCCGTGGCGCCCAGCCCGGCGCCAATCGCAGCGCCTTGCCCGCCGCCGACGGCGGCTCCGACGATCGTGCCGAGCACGGTGGTCGTACCTACCGTGGCCACGTCGCGTTCCGCGGATCCCGGCACGGCTGGAGTGGGGACGGCCTGCTGCATTTGGGTGCTCACGGGAACCTGCGTTCCATCAACCAGAGTCAGCTCGGTGATTTCCAATCCCAATCTCGAGACGCCATTGCCTGCGCTGGCTTTTTGCGCCACGTCCACTCGGCCGATCACCGTCTGGCCGCGGCGCGCCACCACCCAGCCATTGACGACCAGCGGTTGGTCGAGAACGGCGCTAAAAGTGTCGCCGACATGATTGCGGTCGCTCGAGAGCCACTGGCTCGTGCGCACGGCGACGAGCGCGCCTGCGGGGAGGGTCAACGTTGCTGGGAGAGGGCGAGCGGACTGCGCAGGTAGGGCAGGCGAGGCCTGCTGGTCCTGCTGGTCCTGCTGGTCCTGCTGCTCCTGTTGCTCGGGCGGTGCGGGTTGGCTGGAGGCGGGCGTATCGTCCGACGGGGGAGTTTGATTCTGGGCCCAAGCCGGCAGGGGGGCCATACAAGACGCCAATAGGAAAACGCCCAACGCTTTCACGCGCATCGTCTCTCTCCCCCGGACTACTCTCGTCACCGCGCTACCTTAACGATGATTATTGCCCTGTCAGGAGTTGCCCATGCATCGAGGATTAGCGCAGCAAATAGCATAATGTTTCAGCAATTCTTCTCGGCGAAATCCGTCGGAGAGATCCCTCGCTCGTCCGCCCGAGGCGGATTCGCTCGAGATGGTGATCTCCGGTTTCTGGAGTCCCACAGTTTGTATCCGGGATGCCGGGAAAGCGGCCTCCGATGGATCCCGGTTTCGGGGACTCTCGGTGAGTCCCACCGGGACTCGGAAACCGGAGCTCCACCGGAGTCCGAAAACCGGACCGGCGGTCAGAGGATGGGCACAGGTAAAGCAAAAAGCAGATCCCTCGCTCCGGGTCGTCGCTCGGAATGAGCATCCTGGTCGGACGCTCACTTCTCGCGCGCCAGCTTGCGGTAATAGCGCTGGGGAATCGCGCCCGCTGCCGCCGCGACCATGATCGAGCCCATCAGTGCTTCGGCCGGCGGATGCTCCAGCACATCCAGCAGCAGATAGGCCATGCCCAGATAGATCGCTTCCATTACCACGATACGGCAAATCGTAACGCGGCGCGATTGCGCGCGAGGCCGCAGCACCAGAAGCAGCAGCACAATGACGGCGGCTGCAAACAGCAGCGGTATCCATTCCGGGGACATAATTTCCAGCCAATCTTTGTTTCGGGCCGATCTCTGCTGCAATCCTAAATGAAACGCACAACAAATAACTCATAAACGAAGGGCAACCAAGCCGACCACTACATTGCCCCTACGGCATGTGCCTTATTGAACAGACCGCCTGCGGTCTTGTATTTGACGTGGGCCATTATGGCAGGTCGCCAAAGAAGCGTCGGACGTCCCCTGATTACAACAGGCGAGTGCTCAGTTGAAAAAACGGCCAGGGCCTCATCCGGAGCCGCGCCTACCCCTCAGAAGACGGGTGAGCATCGCCGTGTCCTTTTCGTAGATGACGAGGATAACATCCGCCTGACGCTGCCACTGCTACTGGAGCACCACGGATTCGACGTGACCACGGTGGCTTCGGTGGCCGACGCGCTGGTGCAAATCAGCGCCGTCAGTTTTGACGTTCTGCTGGCGGATCTCAATATCCATAGCGAGGGCGACGGCTTTCTGGTGATCACGGCCATGCGGCGCGCGCAGCCGCGGTGCAAGAACTTCATACTCACCGGCTACCCCGGCATGGAAAACGCCGTTCGGGCCATCCAGAATCAGGTGGATGACTTCTTTACCAAGCCGGCGGATATCGAGGAACTCGTCGCCAAGATCAAGGCCCGGCTGGCGGGGCCGCCGGTCCAGCCGATTCGGCTGGCCGCGGTGCTTATGGAAAACGAACAGGAAATCACGGCTAAAATTCTCGAAGCCATCAAGCGCGACGACGTCTTGCGAAAGGCTCGGCTCGACGATCGCCGGCGCGTCGATCATTTGCCGGCTATCTTCCAGGCTGTCATCGACCGCTTGATGCGTGAAGGCCGCCCCTTTTCGCCGCGAGATTTGCAATTTGCCGCGCGTCATGGAAAGCGGCGCAAGAAGGATCGCTATACGCCCGCGATGCTCCTGCGCGAATTCCAGCTGATTGGCGAAACCGTCTACGATCTGCTCGGCAGTGACATCCTGCCGCTCGGAGTCGTGGAACTGACGTCGGATTTGAAGTTACTGATCCGCAGCGTGAACACGTTCACGCTTCTATCGTTTGAAGCTTACTCTCGCGCAAAGTAAGCATCCGATTCTCCACCTGAGCCTATGAACCAGGTTCCAGCCGCTATTCTCTGCATTGACGACGAGGAACCCGCGCTTGCGCTTCGCCGGATTGTCTTGGAGAAAGCCGGCTATCGCGTCTTCACCGCGGTCACAGGAAAGGAAGGCATCCAGATCTTTCGTTATCAACCGATTGACGTGGTGATTCTGGATTACTGGATGGCGGATATGGATGGCCTGGACGTGGCTGCGGAACTCAAGCAACTCAATGCCAGAACGCCGATCATCATGCTTTCCGGTTACACGTCGATCCTCGATGAAGGGCTCGGGAAAGTGGACTTCTGGCTGCGTAAAGGGGAGGCAGAGGCAGAGCCCGAGCAATTGCTGATGGCCGTGGTGCACCTGCTGAGCAATCGCCCGAAGAGGTAACGCCGACTAGTGCGTGGTTACGAGCTTCTGAATGGTGGCAACCAGGACGCTCGCGGGGGATGACTTGGGCACCAATGCTTCAACACCTAACAACTTAGCCGCCGTGAAGGCTTCCGGCGAATCGTTGATCGTAAAGAACACAATTTTGGCTTCAGGCGCCATGCGCCGTATGGCGTATGCAGCCTGCACGCCGTCCATCTCGGGCATGCCGATATCGAGGAGAACGATATCCGGCTCGAGGGTGCGGACCTTTTCGATGGCCTGCCTGCCGTTTTCCGCTTCGCCGCAGACTACGGCTACCCTCATGCCTAAATCACCGAGTACCGCCCGTGCGGTTCTGCGGGCGGCGGGATGATCGTCTACGACCAAGATGCGAGCTGGAATGTGCAAACGAGAGCCCCTAATGGGCGGTTCAGCCAGGGGCTACCCAAAGGGCGGGTTTTTGGGTGGGGTACCGCTGCGCCCGAGCGTAAGAATCGCCGCACATGCGCGCGCGGACAATACGGGACATACCTGAAAACCGGTAAGGAACCTTACTCGGATTGCGTTTGGTTCATCCGAAACAGCCCAATCCCTGTACAGCAATAGCCGAAGGGATGCTTGCGGTAACGAGTTTTGGCAATCTGCTACATGGTCTCGGAGGCGGTGACGCCCTCGTCGTGGTGACGCCCTCGTCGTAAGGACAAAAGGAACGTCGCTTTACGGCATGCGATGTATTGCCGATTTTGCTAACTGCAAGTTAACTGCTGTTGTGAGCACGAAGCACGCAGGCAGGGATGAATCCGCAGATAAATCCGGAGATATCCCCCTCAACCATGCCCAACCTCGCGGTTCGCAGCGCCCCAACGCGCAGGAGCTAAAGGGCGTCTCTCGCCTGGTGAATCCGCGCGGGGAAGACGCGGAGCTCGGCGCGGGCGAGGATGACCCCGGCGAGCGCAGTTATCTCGGGCGCCTGCTGCACATCGCGGATGAAGCGCTGCACGTCAAACGACGCGGAAACCATCGCAAACGACGCCGGGTCCACTGAACTTTTTCCGTCGCGTCCCTCGCCTCTCTCTCTCAAACCGGAACCCCACGGGCAAATCCAGCGATTTCCTTCAAGCTGCTAAAATGCTGCGCCAGGAGGAACTCACATGGGTACGCGGCTGTCCTGGGGCGCGGGTCGCTCGCCAGGGGGAAATGACCTTTCGGCGCTAAAGGAGTCCGGCGGCTCTCTCCAGCCGACATTTGCGCGGGCGGCACGGATCTGGTGGGCCTGGGTGTGGCGCTCGGTGGTTTTTGGCGGGGCCGCCGGATTATTCGGCAGCGTGGTTCTGAGCCTCAGCGGCGTGCTGGAGCATATTTCGGACAAAGCGGGGCAAGTTTTGGGCGCGGCAATCGGCATCGCGCTGGCCGTGCCCGTGGGAATCTGGGTATTCCAGATGATCCTGGAAAAGGATTTCGGTGAATTTCGGATCCGGCTCGCGCCTAAACCCGCGGCGTCCGCTTCGCCCTCCCCTACGGATGCACCGAGCTAATCGCGCGCGGCGGCTGCCCGATGGCGCCGCGGCAGCCGTGGGGCATCGGCGAAGCCGATGGCATAGTTGAGCTGCACGATAATGATAAAGGCGATGCTCCAGTACGTATTGAAAATGCAAAGCGCGGCCCCAAACGCGTAGAGCGACTGGCCGGTGATGATCCGCCGGCAAAAGGCCGCGGCCACCTCCGGCGTCAAATCGGGTTTCACCAGGTCCGCTTGCAACGACCAAATCAACCCGACGTAGAGTATGGCTCCGAGCAGGAAGATATTCAGCCAGTAAGCCAGAAGCGCGAGCCGGTAACGCGGAAACGCGGCCAGCAGCGTGGTGGAAAATGGCATCAGCGTCACCGCACAGAGGAAGGCGATGTGAATCCACGAGAAGCGGCGATCGGAGCGCGCCAGATGATTCAGGTGCGTCTGCTGTCCGACCCAGAAAATTCCCAGGGTGAGAAAGCTCATCAGGTACATCAGCAGGCGCGGCCCGAGCGCCAGGAGCGCGCACCAGAGGTCGTGCTCGCTGTGCACGGCCTCGGCCACGGGCACGCGCAGATCGAGCACCAGCAGTGTCATGGCTACGGCGAAGATACCGTCGCTCAGCGCGGCCAGCCGTTCGACGCTCTGCCCGGCAACGCGGTTGTAGGTGATGACCATGTCTATGCTGTGCCGAAAGCGCGGACGATTGTAGCGCAGGCCGCTAGAATCGCGCCGTCACGCCGGTCGTTTGGCGATGTAGAATGAAGCAGGGCCGGCGGGTATGCGTATCCTCCTGGTGGAAGACGATCCGCGAATCGCCAATTTCGTGGCCAAAGGGCTGCGTGAGCAGGCCTACGCCGTGGACGTGGCCGCGAGGGGCGAGGACGCGCTCTATCAGGCTTCCATCAATCCATACGATCTCGTGATTCTGGACGTGATGATTCCCGCGCCCGACGGGTTCGAGGTCTGCCGGCGCCTGCGCCAATCCGCCATGCGCTTTCCGATCCTGATGCTTACCGCGCGCGATGCCACCGACGACCGCGTCCACGGTCTCGATACGGGCGCCGACGATTACCTCACCAAGCCCTTCGAATTCCGCGAGCTGCTGGCGCGCCTGCGCGCGCTCTTGCGGCGTTCGGGCGAGCTGCGGCCCCATCGAATTGCCGTCGGGGATCTGGTGCTGGACACGGCGGCGCAGACGGCCGCGCGCGGAGGCAAGCAGATTCCGCTCACGACCAAGGAGTACGCGTTGCTCGAATATCTGGCGCGCAATGCCGGCCGTGTGGTCGGGCGCGAGGAAATATCCGAGCATGTGTGGGACGAGAGCTTCGATCCCTTCACCAATACGATCGAGGTGTACGTAAACCGATTGCGGCGCAAAATCGATGAATTCGCGGCCAAGCCGCTGATCCATACGCGGCGGGGCGCCGGCTACATGCTCGGTGGCGCCGAATCCAGCGGCGCGACCACGGAAGCAGCCGTCCAAGGCGCGCCGGCGCGCGGCGACTCGGGTGAAAAGACGAAACCAGCGGCTGTAAAAGCGGTTGCGCAACTTCGCGGGGCAGGGAAGAAGCATGTTTGATTCGGTGCGTGTCCGGCTGACGCTCTGGTATACGGGCGTGCTCGCGCTGGTGCTGATTTGCCTCTCCGCGGGCACATACTGGTTGGTGGCCCGGACGACAGACCGGCGCACCTTCATTTCGCTGGCGGAAATTTCCGAAGGTTTTCTCACGACTCTGCAGGCGGAATACAAAGATCAATTGGGCGAAAACTCCGGCGGCGATCCGCTGCGCGCGGCAGCGCAGGAATCCGTCGAAGAATTCCGCCTGCGCGATCATCGCTTCGCGGTGCTGGATTCAACCGGCAACGTGCTGGCGGAAAACCAGCCGCTGCCCGCGCCGCGCGTGCGAGCCGGAGCCGCTTCGCAGCCGGAAATCTCCGCCGAGGTTCTGCGTCGTCTGATCGCCGGCACGGCGGGAGCGCCGCGCCGATTGCAAGATCTAACTTTGGGCGGGGAACATTTTCGCGCGCGCGTCCTGCAGGCCGAAGTGGGCGGGTCACCCGTCACGCTGGTGGCCATGGAGTCGCTTGAACGCGAACGCGAGCTACTGGAAGACATCCGCGCCACGCTGCTGTGGGTGATTCCCATTACTCTCCTGATCGCCAGCGCGGGCGGCTATTTTCTGGCGCGCAAGAGCCTCGGTCCGGTTGTGGCCATGAGCGAAAAGGCCGCGCTCATCGGCGCGCAGAATCTGCACGAGCGGCTGCCCGTGCAGAATGCGCGCGACGAGCTGGGATATCTCGCGAGCACTTTCAACGGCCTGCTCGAGCGGCTGGATCGCGCATTCGAGCAGCAGCGGCGGTTCATGGCCGACGCTTCGCACGAGCTGCGCTCGCCCGTATCCATCATCCGCGGCGAAACGGAGGTCGCGCTTTCGCAGCCGCGTCCGGCGGAAGAATACCGCGAATCGCTGGCCATCGCGCTGGACGAGGCGCGCCGGCTCTCGCAGATCGTGGACGATCTTTTCACCCTGGCCCGCGCCGATGCCGGCGAATATCCGCTGCGCCCTGGCAATTTCTACCTCGAAGAGATCGCCGCGGATTGCGTGCGTGCGGCGCGCAGCATGGCCGCGGCGCGCGGAATCGCGTTGAGCTACGAGCCGGATGGCGAGATGCCCATCTGCGCCGACGAAGCCCTGGTGCGCCGGCTCACCATGAATTTGCTCGACAACGCCATCAAATACACGCCGGAGGGAGGGAAGGTCAGCGTGGCCTGCGGCCGTGCGGGCAGCGAATATTCGCTGACCGTGCGAGATACCGGCCCGGGAATTCCGGCCGAAGCGCGGGAGAAAATTTTCGACCGATTTTTCCGCCTCGATCCGGCGCGTTCCGCATCGCCGCTCGTCGCTTCTGCATCCCATCGTGATGAGGTCGCCGCGGCCGAACCATCCCTGCGCGCGGCGCACCGCGGGCAAGTTGCCGCCCTGCAACTGGCCGCCGAGCGCGCCGGTGCTGGCCTGGGCCTCGCCATAGCCCGCTGGATCGCTGAAGCGCATCACGGCCGGCTGATCCTCGCGCAGTCGGATTCTTCCGGCAGCACATTTGCGGCATTTTTGCCCGCAAATGGCGCCGCGGCGGCGGGCGAATCGACGCACCCGAAGCGCGAAGCCACGAGCTGAACTCGCGAGGGCGCAAGCCCGGCCAAATCATCATCTACGAGATATTCTTTGGCTGGTGGCAAGAGCGTGTGGGTCACTTTCCGGAAATCTCGTTTTCCAGGAGTTGGGACCTTTCTCAGGAGGGATGTGCTAGCCATTACACATCCGGGCCGTGCGGGGCTCTCAAAAACGAAACACTAAGCCCGTAGAGAGTCGAAGGCTGTTCTGCATATTCTGGGACACTACGCCGCCGGAAGAAAGGGAAAACCGTGTCTGAATGACATCGGCTTGGGCTCGCCAGCCGATCCGGTGAGTCAGCGAAAAATCGATTCCTCCGCCGAGCACATCGGCGAACGAGGTGTCGTGAAAAGGAACACTACCGTAGAACGATGTTCTCCGCACATCCGTACCGAAAAATGCATGGGCATAGGGCCGCATCCTCCACAGCGGGAAGGAGACTTGTGGCCCCGCGCTGAGAGTGTACAAACCAACGTACGCGTTGGTTGCTTCGCAGAAAGGCACCGTGTACTGGCTACAGGAAAAGGTTGTTGTCGCGTTGCCGTAATGACCGCTGAAATCCGCCACGATCCCAAGGATCGAAAGAACTCTTACTTCCAGCGAAGCATTCCAGCCGTTCAGGCTACGACGGAGTGGGGGAGAAATTGGGTCCACCTGTAGGCCTTGGGAAAGACTAGGGCCGAAGCCGATATGGGAATAGCCAACAAACGCATTAAACCTCTGAGCAGATGCGGCCGTGGAGAAGAGAAACAAGCCGCACAAGATCGCCATCAGCTTGAACACGGGAAGATATTTGATCATGATTTGGGAAACAGTCGTCGGCGCGAGGGAAAAAGGTGTGCAATAGGTTATTGGTCGGTCAGGGCCTTAGCAGTTGGCCAACTCGCGAAAAGTCGGATTTCCGGAAACTGGCCCACATTCCGATAATCCCGTTCTTCGGGAGTTGGCAGAATCTGTGCCAATTGCCCGTCCAAATGGTATAAGGCGAATTAGGGCGAATTATGAAACGTTGGGGTTTGTCGCTTGGAAAAGGAGGCATTTCTCTTCGTTACGCCTCCTCTGAATTCCAGAAGGTGAGAGAAATTCCTGGTTGGATGCGATCTCCCCGGGAGGAGTAAATCATGTTCAGAAAATTCCGTGTAATTGCCGCAATCATCCTGGGGATCTCTAGCCTCAGCGTGCCCACGCGAGCACAAAGCGCTGCCGATATAGAGGCGATCAAGCAGACCGCCTCCGATTATCTCGAAGGCTACTATC
>DATEFW010000014.1:0-11900 GCA_035280425.1 Bryobacteraceae bacterium
CCCCGCCTCCGCCACCTCCGCCGCGCTGAGGCAGGAAGGAACTACCGTAAGAACCGTAACGGAAAATCACGGCGGGCGTATGACCGCCGTCGGAGTAACTGTAAGCTGCCGGCAAGAGCCGTGGAGATGGAACACTCGAAGGATATGTGTTCATTCCGACGGTGGCCACCAGCCCGCGAACATCGATGGGATAAACCGCCACGTTTGCCTTGTTGCACGCGTCGATGGTGGCGGTCAACTCGGGCCGGTTTTCATCCGTAAGCACAAAACCGGAGGTCAGCAGCACCAGCGTCTTGCGGCCGGGAACCGACGCCAGGTTCTTAGCCAGGCTCCGCAACGCCAGCAGCACGCTACGCACGCCGAAATCGTTGGCTACGTTGCCCAGTTGCGGCATGCCAAGCGAGGCCACCTCGACGGGCGCATTGGAGGTCACGGGAGAAAACTTGACCCCGCTGACAACTTTTTTCAACCGTTCGGCATCCGCCGTAAAATTCTGGGCGATCTGCACATTGCCCGCGAAATTCACGATGGCCATCAGGTGGTCGGGACCGGCGTTGGCTTCAATGAACTTTGCGGCGGCATCGCGGGCGCGAATCTGGTCGCCGGATTCCATGGATGTATTGTCAAAGCAAAGGACCAGGTAGCGCTTCTGCCCGCCGGGCTGGCCGCTGGCGTTGGCCTCGAAAGAAAAGCTCTTGATGGAGACCTCTTTGTTGTCTTCCCAGACGCGAAAATCTTTGGACTCGAGGTCTTTGATGTAGTTCCCCTTTTTGTCCGTCACCACCGTATCCACCAGGACCAGCCGGGTTTCGGTTTTGATGACTTCCGGAGAAGAGGCCGCAGCCTGCGTGTTGGCCTGCTGAGCCATGGCTGCGCTGCCGCTCAGAAACAGAGCCGTGGCCGCGAGTATCACCCGCTCCAATTGCATAACAGTACCTCCATTCAAGGAATTTCCACTGTGCCGTTTTCGGCGGACATCAGTTGCCCTTCCGTATCCCGCACTACCAGCCGCACGAGATAACTTCCGGGCTTCACATCAAAGCTGCTTTTCACGGTAATCACCGAACGCAGCCGGTTTTGCAGAGTTTCATCGCGCAGCCGCATTTCGATCAGTTTTTGCGCGCCGGTGATGTAGTTTCCATTGCGGTCGAACAGGCCCGAAGTGACCGACAGATTGTTCCGGTTGCGGCCCTCCTCCTTGCGAAAACGAATCTGGCGCAAGTCCACGCGCGCCAGAACCGAGATGCGGGCGTCGTCGGAGGTGGGCTTGAAAAATTGCGTGTGCAGCTCAACAGGGAGCTCGTGCATTTCCTCGCGGGAAAAGAGCGCTTCTTCGATCTCCTGCTTGGCGGTCTCCTCGGCATCGGCCACGTGGCGCGGGGCATAATAGCCGCGGCGCGCCTGCACATTCAGCTTAGGGGGTTCTCTCACGGCGACTTTGATCTTATGAAAGCTGCCGTCGAGCTTGAGATTCTGCGGGGAAAAACCAATAACGTAAAGATATTCAGGCCGGTCGGCGGCGCGCTTAAAGCCGCCATCCAGGTCGTTACTGTCGTGAAAAAAAACGCCGCCGGTGCCATCGGCCAGCTCGGCGAGCACATCGGCATCCACCGATGCGGCGACCGTCTGATACTGGGTTCTGACGCCTAACATGGCGTTGTCGAAAGGGGATCGCTGGCTGGCGTCGCCGCCGGGGACCAGAGCATACAGACCGCGCGCATCCAGAGCGTTGATGACCACGTTGGAATGGATTGCGCGATCGATGACTTCCGACTTGTACGAAAGAAGATCAAAAGTTGTAAAGAAGCCGGGCGAGACCAGGATGACGCTGCGCTGTCCGGGCATGCCGGCCAGCCGTCGGACTACGTTCTGCACGACATTGAGGGCCAGGCGGGACTCGTGCTCGCCGGCGCTCAACCGCCGGGACGCGGATGACTGCGCCGCCTGGCGGGCAATCTGTATCGACGACGGCTGCGTGGGATCCAGGCCCAGACAACCTATGGCCTCCAACGCCTCGGCCTGTAGCGCCTGGGTATCGGTCTTATTGATAATCGCATCGGCCATGTAATAGCTCACATCGGGGCAGTCCGGCGCCGCCGAGCGTGCGACGGGACGCGGTTGCAGCCGGAGCAGGGTCTCGTGCAACTTAGCGCGATCGTCGGTAAAGTCCAGCACGGTTTGACCGGATGTGGAATAGATGGCCGCGCGGTCGGTGGCAGCCAGCGCGTCCATGTTACGGCCGGCAGCATCGCGCACCCGCGCCAGGTCGCCGAATGCCAGATGGATGTCGTCGAACAGATAGGCGACGAAGCGATCGGGCACAACGAGCGGCGGCTGTGCCGGCGCGCCGGGCGTATTGGCCTGGGACGTTTGTTTCTCGCCGGCCGGCTGCGATCCCGCTTTTTCGATGGAGAACTTGGAGATGACTTGCGGCTTGCCTTTATCGAAGAGCTGAAAGTCTTCCTTCTGCAGATTGCCGATCGCGCGCCCGCGGGAATCGCGAACCACCACCGGCACAAGCACGAGATTCACACGGGACTTGAACGTTGCGGGGGCCTCGTGCGAGCTCACTTCCGCCGCGTTCTGGTCGGGCTGGGTCGCGGGAGCAGTTGGAGCTTGTGCTGCACCCAGAAGGCTAAACAGTGAGGCAAAAGCCAGCAGCAGTTCGATCGCACCACGGATCGGTTGCGGCCTTTCGTGGCTGGTGTTGGTCACGGGCAGTCCGGCAGCTAGCCTTTCATTCACCCCATTCACGATCCGACGAGGCGGGCGCTTTTCCACACCGGTCCGGCGGGTGCTTTTCGATCAGGACAATTCTACTCCTGATAGCAGGCCGGTGCACTCAGGGCGGCGGGGCTTGTAGGGACTATTATTTGTCGTCTTACTGGTTAAACTAAAAATGAGGGCGCGGTGCTAATCGCCCTCGGGAGGTCTCATCGTGAGCGCGTCGGATATCAAAGAAGTCGTGAAGGAAAGATACGGGCAGGCGGCCCTGCGTGTCGTGAGCGGCGGCAGTTCCTGTTGCGGCGCATCTCCATCGGTTAGCGGTTGCAGCGATCCCATCACCGGCAACCTTTACGATGAATCGCAGAAGGGCGAGTTGCCGGAAACCGCGGTTGCGGCCTCGCTCGGCTGCGGCAATCCTACGGCGCTTGCCAGTCTGAATCCCGGTGAAACGGTTCTGGATTTGGGCTCGGGCGGCGGAATCGACGTGCTGCTTTCGGCGAAGCGGGTGGGGCCGACCGGGAAGGCTTACGGCCTCGATATGACCGATGAAATGCTGGCGCTCGCCGAGGAGAACAAACGCAAGGCTGGCGCGACGAATGTTGAGTTCCTCAAGGGCGAGATGGAAAATATTCCGCTGCCGGACCGATCTGTCGATGTCGTGATCTCAAATTGCGTAATCAATCTTTCGGCAAACAAAGACCGGGTGCTGCGCGAAGCTTTCCGGGTGCTGAAGCCGGGCGGGCGCTTTGCAGTATCCGATGTAGTGACGCGGGGCGAGATGCTTCCCGAGATCCGAAAAAATGTACTGCTCTGGGTGGGCTGCGTCGCGGGAGCGCTTGAAGAGAATGAGTACCGGGCCAAACTCGCCGCCGCCGGATTCGAGCAGGTGGAAATCGAGCCGACCCGCATCTACCGGGTGGAAGACGCCCGCGCGTTTCTTTCTGCGGAAGGCGTCGACGTGGACGCGATTGCTCCGCAGGTCGACGGGAAATTCATGAGCGCTTTCGTGCGGGCGGTTAAGCCTCCCCGCAGCGCTTAAAGCAGGCTGTGGATGAAAAGCGCAAGTTGCGCGTGCTGATTCTCTGCACGGGGAACTCCGCGCGCAGCCAGATGGCCGAAGGCCTGCTGCGCAAAGAAGGGGACGGCCGGTTCGAGGTCTTCAGCGCCGGAACAAAGCCGTCGCGGCTTCGCCCGGAAGCGGTCGCGGTGATGCGAGAGATCGGAATCGATATTTCCGGCCATTATGCGAAATCCGTTGACCGGTTCGCAGGGCAGGCGTTCGATTACGTGATTACGGTCTGCAACAACGCCCGGGAGTCATGCCCGGTCTTTCCGGCCGCTACGAAACGGTTGCACTGGTCTTTTGAAGATCCGGCAGCGCTCGAAGGCGCCCGGGAGCATCGCGAGGCTGCATTCCGGCGGATTCGCGATCAGATTCAAGAAAAAATCAGGTCTTTTGCGCAGAGCCCGCAATCGTAAGGGCGGATGCCTACATGGATGGGGGCTGCGTCTTGTTGGCGGGCGTCTGAATCTTGCTGCGGGTGGCGGGTTCGCCGCGCTGGCCGGACTGCTTACGCACCTGCTCGAAATACTGCTGCACGTACTGTTGAAAGATTACCGGTATTTCGTCGCGGCTGATATCGCCGCCGGCGTCGGTATGGGTAGCGGCGGTTTGAGAATAAGGCGTGTGGAGTTGCTGCTGGCTCGCCGGCACCTCGACGGTGATTTCGCCGCTTATATTTGCAGATCGCTTCCCGATAATCTCGCTGATTTTGCCCATCGCCGCTAGCTGCTCGGCCAGGCGCGTGTCCTTATTTCCATCCTGGCGGCCGATGCCGCTGCCGGGCTGGTTGGCGGCCTGCTGGTCGGAGCTGCGGCCGGCGCCCTGGGCCTGCGAATTCTGGCCGTTCTTGCCCTCCGCACCCGACTGCTGGCCATCGGCGTCCGCCGTTTCCTGTCCGCCGGCCTGCTGCTTTTCACCGGATGCCCCGTTGGATTTCTGGCCGGCCCGCTGCGACCCGGCCTGCCGGGAGTTCTGTCCATTTGCCGATTGATGGTTCGAGCCGCTCCCGTTCGGCTGCTGCTGGCGCATTTTGGAAAGCAGGTTGGACATGGCATCGCGCAGTTTAGCGACCAGGCTGGAATTGCCGTCGGCGTTCGCCCGCTCGGGCTTGGCGCCGTCGGACGCACCTTTCTGGTTGGCGTTTTTGCCTTCCGGGCTGTTGGAAAGGCTTTCGCCGGTAGCGGCGTCGGCGCTTTCGGATGATTCGGAGTCGCCAGCTTCCGCCTCGGCGTCCTGGGTTGACGCGGATTCGGCCTTGGCCTTGGCATTGGATTGGCTCTGCGGAAGTGGATCGTTCACTGCATCCGGAACGCCGGTGGTGTCGAGCGCGGAGTCAGGCGCCGGGTCGAGCTGCGCATTGTTAGGGTCGCCTTCCGGAATGGTCAGGCCTACGGGTTTCGGAACATCGGGTTTTCGAGCGCCTTCGCGTTTGTTGGCAGCCTGTTGCTGCGCCGCAGGACCGAAACTGTCCATCAAAATATGGGCCAGCGGTGCGCGAAGATCCAGGCTGCGGCTCGACCCATAACGCAGCGCAAACAGCCCCGACGCTACCAGGCCGAGCGCGGCCAGAGCGTAAACCGCTCGCGGCATGACAAACGGGATCGCGCGCTCGAGATTTGCAGATTGGGCCGTGCGCTCCGCCTGCGCCAATTGACCTTCGCGCATGGAGGCGCAGCCTTTGGCGTCCGTACGAGCGAAGTAAAGCGCTGTGGACAGCGCATCAGCGAGCAGCAAACGCCGGTCGACCAATTGGGCGATCGAATAGTTGGATGGAACCCGGCGGGAAATGCGATAACAGCCGAAGGCCAGCGTGATGAGGGAGACGGCAACCAGAACCGGCCAGTCCAGGATCTGCGTTCCCAAAATCAGTAGCAGGATGAAGCCGGCCATCCCCGCACTGGCAGCCAGCGTACCCTGAGCCAGCACCTCGTTCCAGATGTAGCGTCTACGCGCCCGGCCGATGAGGTCCCGAATCATATCCGTATCGAAAAGTACTGCCAGGCACAAAAAGACCTTTGCCAGGCCCTCCCGTCCAGTTCTATTATCACTCAAGGTTGTAGCCCCAGCACCCCCATAATGTAAGGGGGGAGTACTTTGGCCAACGAAACGACTGAAAATGGAAGCTGAGGGCCGGCTCATCCGGGCAGTTTGTAGCGGGGGAAGCTAGAATGGAAGAAGTGGAAAAGCTGCTCAAAGTATTGATTGTTGACGATGAGGTGAGCCAGCGGACCGGCCTAGCGGGCATGGTGGACGCCTGGGGGATGGCGGCGGACACGGCGTCGGAGGGGGCTGAAGCGCTCGAAAAGGTCGCGAGTTTTTCTCCCGATGTCATTGTGACCGACCTGAACATGCCCGGCATGGACGGGTACCAGTTTCTCGAAAAATTGCAGGAATCCGGGGAGGCGCCACCCACCATTGTGCTGACCGCCTTCGGCAATATCGAAACCGGCGTGCGCACGGTGCATGAGCTGGGGGCGTTCTGGTTCCTGGAGAAGCCGGTGCAGCCGAACGTGCTCCAAGTGCTGCTGCGGCGGGCGGGGTCGCATCACAACTTGCGGACGGTCAATCGCAACCTGGAAAGGCAGCTGCTCTATAAGGGCTCGCTCGGCGAGATGGTCGGCAAGTCGCCGCGCATGCAGGAGATTTTTGTGCTGATGCAGCAGGCCGGTCCGACAAACGCCTGCGTGTTGATTTCCGGGGAAAGCGGCACGGGCAAGGAGTTGGTGGCGCGCACGCTGCACGCACTCAGTCCTCGCCGTCAGGGTCCGTTTTTCGCCATCAACTGCGCGGCGCTGCCGGAGACCTTGATTGAGAGCGAGCTGTTCGGGCACGAAAAAGGAGCGTTCACCGGGGCGTCGGAACGGCGCGCGGGATGCTTCGAAGTGGCGGAGGGTGGGTCACTGCTGCTGGATGAAATCGGTGAGATGCCTGCCCTGACGCAAGCCAAGCTGCTGCGCATTCTGGAGGATTCCAAGGTTCGGCGGCTGGGCGGCAAGACGGAATTCGAAGTGGATGTCCGCGTGATCGCTGCGACAAATAAGATTCCTGAAGAAGCCGTCCGCGGAGGCCACCTGCGTGAAGATCTCTATTACCGGCTCAACGTTTTTCACATCCATCTGCCGCCCTTGCGCGAGCGCAAAGAAGATCTCGGATTCATTTCGGAATTCCTGATCGGCGAACTGAATCGCAAGCATAACTGCAAGGTCAGCGATATGTCCCCGGAAGTCCAGGAGGCGCTATTACGGCACAACTGGCCGGGCAATGTCAGGGAACTGCGCAACGTGCTGGAGCGCGCGGTGATCCTGGCGGGTGAGGGAACGATCGAGCTGAAAAACCTGCCGGCAAACTTTCAGGACCGGACCGTCTCGCCGGTTGCGATCTCGGTTCCGGAGCAAACCGCGGCGCCGAGCGACCTGGTACAGTTTCAGATCGGCACCACGGTCGAAGAAGCGGAAAAGGGCCTGATCCTGCGAACCCTGGAGCACACCAAAAACAACAAGACGCGGGCTGCGGAAATCCTGGGCATCAGCCTGAAAACCCTGCACAACAAGTTGAAGGAGTACGGCTCGAAAGAGGGAGTGGGAGTCGGGGCGCCGGGCGGAGTTACGTAATCGCGCGATCGCGGTGCGTGAACACCGAATCCACTAGAACAGCTTCAGCCAGAGAAATTTCTTGGGATTCTCGCGGAATTCCTTCACGGAAGCCTCCAGGTGCCGTGTGCTGCCCGTCAGACTGTCGTAAAGGTTTGTGCTGGTGACGAGCTGGCTGGATGCGAAGTCATCCACCCGGCTGTTGAGCTGCGCCAGCAGTTGCAGGAGCCGCGTATACATTTCATCATCAGAGAGCAAATTGCCCGCCCGTCCCTTGCCTTTTCGCAGATCTTCGATGGCACGGCTGAGGTCCGTCACTGATTTTCGCAGCCGGTCGTAATCCGCAGAACCGTTCAGAAACTTGCTCGCCGCGATCGCGGCCAGGCGGTCATCGAGACGCTGGATGGGAGCGCGAAGCTGCTCGTAAAAAGCCTGGTCATAAATGAGCTTGCCGGCGAGCGTGTTCCGCGACGTGGCCCGATGCATCTGCCGCTGAAAACTGGTGACTTTCGCAAGGGTGGTGTCGTAGAAAGCTTCGCCCTTGACGAACTCGCCGAGTTGGCCGCGTCCAGCGTCGATATCCTGAAAAACCACATCGACTCGGTTCAGGATCTGCTCGGCGGCCTTGATCAGGTCGGCGGTAGTGATCTGCGAGGGAGGAGTTTGCGCGAGCTCTCCACCGGTTTGCAGGTGCCTGGGGCTTTTGCCTTCGTTGATGTTGGCGAATTTATCGCCAAGGACGTTATCGGCGGTCACCGTTACCGTGGAATCCTCAGGAATCGATGGAAGATAGCGCTGCATAATGGCAAGGTCGACGCGTACCACCTTGTGCGGGTCCGAAAGATGGGACAGTTCGTAGGATTCGACCTTCCCAACGTGGATTCCATTGAAACGCGCCGGCGAGCCACGAGTAAGCCCCGAGAGGTCCACCATGTAGACGCGGACAGTAACGGCAGGCGCAAGCCAATCCGAGCCGCCGAGCAACAGATAAATAATTACCAGCAGGATGCCAATCGCGCAGCCCATCATGGCGGCGACGCGAAACTTGGCGCTGGCGATCTCTTTTACGGAGGGCATGCAGACAGCCAGGAACTATTCTGACTTAGTTTGCGTACGGAAGGCGAGGCGCACGGCGGCCTACCTGGGATGTTTTGCGCCCATACTCGCGCTGGCATCTTCGATCGAGGCGCAGAGGGGAAGGACATCATCGAGATGCGTGATCTGAAACAGGTGGAGCACTTTGCCGGCGGCGCCGACGACGCGCATTTCACCTCCGGACCGGTTCATGGTGCCGAAGCAGTAGGCCATAATGCCGATGCCGGTCGAATCCATATGGTCCACATGGGAGAGATCAAAGATCACTTTCTTCCGGTTTTGGCGGAGCAGATCCTGGACCGTGGTTTCGATTTTTTGGCTCTCGCGGCCCAACGAGACTTTGCCGGTCAGCCGCAGCAGCGTGATATCAGGCTCGATCTGGTTGGTTTCGATCTGAAGCAGCATCCGGATCGCATTCAGAATACACCAAATCGTGAGACCTGGCTGTGAGAATCGCTGGGCTTCGGCCCGCTGTTCGGGTGTCGCTCGTTTTTTGGGTTCCCTCAAGATGTACACAGGCTAACAATCGACCAGACCGTTTGTTGAAATCCGAACAAATTGACGGCTCCGGGATTGCGTCACTATAGGCGAGGTAATCAATATATGAATGGCCATGCAACTGCGATTCATGACTTTCCATTCGTCGGCGCAACAGCGGCCGCACCGCCGGCCAGACAGGCTTATCAGATTCTACATCTCGCATTCTTCCTTGCGCCTCTGCTGGCGGGAATCGACAAATTTCTGCATTATCTCGTGAACTGGGATATGTATCTGGCGCCCTGGATCGCGAATTTATCACCCATCAGCACGCACAGCTTGATGATGATCATCGGGGTGATAGAAATCATCGCGGCGTTCATCGTTGCAGTGAAACCCAGAGTGGGCGCGTGGATCGTGTTCATCTGGCTGTGCCTCATCATCATCAACCTGCTATCGTATCCGGGGTTCTATGATATTGCACTTCGCGATTTCGGCCTTGCTTTAGGTGCGCTTGCGCTCGCCCGGCTTAGCCGGGATTACGATTTACCGATAGCGTAGCTGGTTGTTCCTGAAGCCGAAAGCCGCTAAGCCGCTTTAGACTCCCGGGCGCTGCCATTTGCGGCGTCAGCCAGAACGGCTGGTTTATTTGGATAGCCGTTGCGTGGTTGACGCCGCATGCTACGATCGTCAGATCCATGCGCTCCGGCCGCCGGCCGGTGTCATCCCGGGCAGCCTCCGTGATTTTGAATCTCACCACATTCCGCCAGGAACTGCGTCCTATGCTGCGGCTGGCGGCGCCGCTGGTGATGGCGGAGCTGGGGTGGATGGGCATGGGGGTGGTCGACACGATGATGGTGGGCCGCGTAAGCGCGAGAGCCATCGGCGCTGTGAGCCTCGGGAGCGTGCTGTTCTACGCGGTGGCTATGTTCGGCAGCGGGCTGATGCTCGGGCTGGACACGCTGGTCTCACAGGCTTTCGGCGCTGAAAATGTGGTGGACTGCCATCGCTCGCTGGTCAATGCAGTCTACTTCAGCCTTCCCTTGGCGCCAGCGTTGATGCTGATCGTGACCTTCTGGATCCCCTTGCTCGGCTGGTTTGGAATCAATCCGGCGATCCTGCGGGAAACGGTGCCGTATTTGAGGGCCATCATGTGGAGCACGTTTCCACTGATTTTGTTTTTTGCGCTGCGCCGGTATCTGCAGGGGATGAACCGGGCAGCGCCGATCATGTTCGCGCTGATAACCGCGAACCTGGTGAACATCGCCGGTAACTGGATTCTGGTGTATGGAAACTTGGGCGCCCCCGCGATGGGAGCCGAGGGGTCGGGCTGGGCCACGTGCACCTCCCGCGTCTACCTGGCAGCCGTGCTGGCCGTGTATGCGCTTTACCAGGGCAGAGAGAACGGCCTGTTGCGCGCACCGCTCAGGCCGGACCTCGAACGCATCCGGCGTTTGATCGCTCTGGGATTTCCGGCTGCGTCGCAATTGACGGTTGAAATCGGCGTATTTGCCGCGGCCACGGCGATTATTGGAACACTGGATGCGCCGTCCCTGGCTGCGCACCAGATTGCTATCAACACCGCGACATTTACTTACATGGTTCCCTTGGGAGTCAGCTCCGCGGCCGCGGTACGCGTGGGGCAGGCGCTCGGGCGGGGCGACCGTATGGCAGCGGGGCGCGCAGGATGGACTGCGCTGGCACTGGGAGCAGGCTTCATGGCTGCCGCCGGTGTGGCCCTGGTCATGTTTCCCGAGTACATTGCGCGCGTTTTCACCACCGATAAGGTCGTGATACGCACGGCGATCGCACTTCTCTCGGTGGTGGCGATGTTCCAGCTATTCGATGGCATTCAGGCCGTAGTCACCGGGACGCTGCGTGGGGCCGGCGATACGCGCACGCCCATGCTTTGCCACATGCTGTTTTATTGGCTCATCGGATTGCCGCTCGGCTGCCTGCTTTGCTTTCGATTTCACTCGGGCGTTGTGGGACTGTGGATCGGGCTCTCGGTTGCACTGATCCTGATCGGCTGCGCACTGCTGGCCGTGTGGATCAGGAAAGTCAAGATCATGAACGCGCAGACTGCAGCGGTATGAGCTACTTGGAATTCACGGACTGGTAAGCTTTGACGAACTGGTCCAGGAGTTCGCCCACCACATCGTCCACTGCCTGTCCCAGAGCCTTGGGAGGGACCGAGAGCACACGCTGCGCGCTCCACGTTTCCGCGACAGTCTTAGTGACTTTATCCCGGTTCAAGGTAACGAGCTGGTAGAGGCCGAGGTTCATCATAAGCGAAACCGGGCTTCTTCTTCCGGCACGCGCGGAAGTGAGGGAGAGGCCGAGAAACTCGACGGCGTCGTTATCGATTTTGATTCCGGCGTCGCGGAGCTTCTGCTCCATGATCGACTGCAGTTGCCCGCGATCATAGCCTTCCTGCTCCATTTCGTTGCCCGGCTGGTCGATGACAATCTTCAAGCTGGTGAGGCCGCGCAGCGTGGCGCGGTCCATGCCTGTATCGCTGGCCAGGCAGGTGTGAAGGGGGATACACATCAACAGCACGGCCAGATGAAATTTACGAGCGAGCATAGGTTTCATTCTCCCAGTCGGTACCCGATGTCAGTATAAACGTTGCAATTTCTATTCCGAACGAGAAAGGCGCCGCTCTTTTACAGAGACGACCCGATTGGCCGCGATATCGTGCTCCACCTGGTGGACTCCGCTGGGCCAGTCAATTTCCAGCCGGTCGACTTTTTCGGCGGCGCCCAATCCGAAATGCAGCCGGAAGTCGTTTTGCGAGAGATAACTCCCGCCGCTGCGCACTTCATCGATTTGCGTGCGGCCGCCGGCGGTTAGGCGCACGCGAGCGCCGATGGCGCTTCGATTGGATTCGACGCCTTCGAGTTTCAGCATGACCCAGTTGCCGGCCGGCTTGCGCCGGGGCGTCAACA
>DATEFW010000015.1:0-55561 GCA_035280425.1 Bryobacteraceae bacterium
ATCCGTTTTGCGGGCAGGAGGCCTAGCGGAAGATGCTCGGGTGTGATTTCACGGCTGCCGAACTGGCTGGCTTCGTAGCGGGCAAAAAAAATCACCCTGCGAGCTTCTTCGGTGTACCGGTCGAACATGGGAGGGAAAGCACCGTGGCAGCGCCGTGCTGCGCCGCTATACCGTCCTCACTATAATAGGGCACTGGAGGTATTGATGCCCCGCTCCTCGATGAAGACCCCCGCCATTTTGGCCTCACTCCTGTTGCTAGGCCTGGCTGTTTCGCTGGTTTCGCGCGAGCCGCAGAACGATCCGCGCTTGAAGAACTCCTACCGGCGTCCGGAAAAAAGCGGCTGGACGTTTGTGCATCTCGATGGCACGCCTGCCGAGGTTGGATTTCAGCACGGTTATCTGCTTGCGCCGGAGATCCGCGACGCATTCAAAGTCACGCAACTCGAGCTCACGCACGACAACAACAAAAGCTGGGGATTTTTTCGCCATGCGGCGCAGGAAATGATGTGGCCGCACATCGAGCAGGAGTATCGCGACGAGCTGAAGGGCATCTCGGAAGGCGCAACGGCGCACGGCGTGAAGCTTGATGTGTGGGACGTGGTGGCGATGAACGCGACCATGGAATGGGGCTACTACGTGCACGAGTACGACAAACAGCACAAGATCAAATCGCCGCCGACGGTGACGGCGCCGGATCATTGCAGCGCGTTTGTCGCAACCGGCAGTTACACCAAAGACGGCCACGTGGTGATCGGCCACAACAACTGGACGCAATATCTGGACGGCGAGCGCTGGACCGTGATTTACGACATCGTTCCGGCAAAGGGTTATCACTTCATCATGGACGGCTACCCGGGGTTGATCCACAGCGGCGACGATTTCGGCATCAACTCGGCCGGCATGATGATCACCGAGACGACCATTTCGAATTTCTTCGGATGGGATTCCAACGGAATTCCGGAATTTGTCCGCGGGCGGAAGGGGTTGCAGTATTCGGCGTCGATCGACGACTTCGCGCGGATTATGAAAGAAGGCAACAACGGCGGCTACGCCAATAACTGGCTGGTAGCGGACCGCAAAACCGATGAGATTGCAGATCTCGAACTCGGGCTCAAGAACGTCAATTTGCAGCGCAGCAAGGACGGTTATTTCGTAGGCTCCAATTTCCCGGTGAATCCCAAGCTCGCGAAAGAGGAGACGGATTTCCCCGTGAACGATCCCTCAAACAGCGATAATGCACGCCGCGTGCGCTGGCAGCAGTTGATGCGGGAGAACAAGGGCAAGATCGACGTGGCGGCCGGGCAGCGTTTCCTGGCGGATCACTATGACGCTTACGACAACAGGATCGAACCCGACGAGCGGACGCTCTGCGGGCACGTGGATCTGTCAGCGCGCGGTATGAGGCCCTGGCTGCCGCCATACGGAGTCGGCGGCGCGGTGATCAGCAAGGTATCCGACTCCGCCATGGGCGCGAAGCTGACGCTGACGGCGTCCGCCGGCCACTCCTGCGGAATCGACTTCAAAGCAGCCGAGCACCTGCGCAAGCACCCCGAATTCGCCTGGCAGAAAGAGTACCTGCGGGACATGAACTCACATCCGTGGGCGACTTTCAGCGCGGGGATGTAAATCGTCGATATCCGGTGCTCAGATCAGAACGCCGAAAGGATGCTTGTTGGAAGAGTTGAAGTGGCGCGGCGTTTGAATCACTGGCCGCCGGCTTGAGCCGCTGCAACACTTTCTACTTGGATCGTGTTGGCCTTCGCGGTGCCTTGCAAAGTCACTTTTTCCCCGACGTGATCTTTGACCTTATCGGGTTCGCTGATCATGTAGACTTTCTGGTCCGCATCGTTGACGAACACGACAGGTTGGCCCCCCTCGACGCACTTCTTATGTTCGGCGCCCTGAAACTTTCCGGACGCCGCGCACTTCTGGTCCGTGATCCAGCCGGTGAATTGATCGGCCAGGCAGATTGCAGCGCCGAATACAAGCGTAGCTGCAATTGCCAGTACTTTTTTCATGGAATGCTACCTCCTGGGGACGGCTTAGCAAGCAGCGCGCCAGTAGAGTGTTTTCACCAAAATTGCACGTAACATTGTGCGGATAGACACGGAATTCTCACGGTTTGAGACGATCTACTTGCAAAAGTTACCGGGAGTTCAGCCGTTTTGCACGCTCAAACTGAATGATCGGGCGTGCCGCCTGATCTTACCTAGCGCGGGGTGTGCCTGCGCTGGTCGCCCTTGGTTTGAAACAGATTATCGACCTGGGTCCAGTTGAAGCCGTAACCAAGTTGTTTGTTGGCGGGAAACCAGTCGACGCCGCCTTTGCTGACGCGCAAAGTCCCGAACAGCGCGCCGTCTTTCCGCACGCGAAATACAATGTCCTGTTTGCCGAGCCGGCGCTCGGGGATGCTGAAGGCCACGTCGTGCGCCATCGTCGATCTCCTTGAATTTGCAGTGATTGTACCCCATTGGAACCCCCGGGCAAGCGCCTTTGCTAAAATTGGAAATTCCCCATGCAACTCGAGAAAGTGTATGAGCCGCAGCGGTTTGAGCCGCACTGGGCGCAGTGGTGGATCGACAACCGGATCTTTGTCGCCTCAGTCGATAACCCCGCGCCGGTGTTTTCGCTGGTGATTCCTCCGCCCAACGTGACCGGGTCGCTGCATATCGGCCACATGCTCGAGCACACGGAAATCGATTGCACGGTCCGCTGGCATCGGATGCGCGGTGACAACACGCTGTGGCTGCCAGGGACAGATCACGCCAGCATTTCCACCGAAATGATGGTGAAGCGGCAGCTTGAAAAGGAGGGAATCAGCCGGCGCGATCTCGGGCGCGAACCGTTTCTCGAGCGCGCCTGGAAGTGGAAAGAACAGTATGGAGACACCATCAAGCGCCAGATGATCCGGCTGGGCGCAAGCTGCGACTGGACCCGCGAGCGCTTCACCATGGACCCCGGACTTTCGCGCGCCGTGCGCGAAGTGTTCGTGAGGCTCTGGGAGGAGAAGCTCATCTACCGCGGCGAGTACATGGTGAACTGGTGTCCGACCTGTAACACCGCCCTTTCCGATCTCGAAGTCAAACACGAGGAGGCGAACGGACACCTCTGGTATATCCGCTATCCGGTAGTGGGATCGAGCCGCTCACTCGTGGTGGCGACCACGCGGCCCGAGACTATGTTGGGCGATACGGCCGTAGCGGTGAATCCGAAGGACGCACGTTACGCCGATCTTCACGGCAAGACCGTCATGCTGCCGCTGATGAACCGCGAGATTCCGATCATTCTGGACGAATTGGCGGATCCCAAATTCGGCACCGGCGTGGTCAAGGTCACGCCGGCGCACGATCCGAATGATTTCGAAGCCGGGAAGCGTCACAATCTCGCGCGGATCAAGGTCATCGACGAGCGAGGACTGATGACGCCAGAAGCCGGAGTATACGCGTCGCTCGACCGCTTCGAAGCGCGCAAGCGCGTGGTGGCCGACCTCGAAAAGCTAGGCCTGATCGAGAAGATCGAAGATTACAAGTTGAACGTCGGCCGCTGCGAACGCACCAAGGATATTGTCGAGCCGCTCATCTCGACACAATGGTTCGTCAAGATCGCGCCGCTGGCCCAGGAAGCCATCCGCGTGGTCGACTCCGGCAAGATCGTTTTCATTCCCGACCACTGGACCAAGGTCTACCACGAGTGGATGGACAACATCCGCGACTGGTGCATCTCGCGCCAGTTGTGGTGGGGCCACCGGATACCGGCCTGGTACTGCAAGGATTGCGGCGAGACGATTGTGGCGCGCGAGGACCCGGCGCAGTGCCGGTGCGGCAGCTCGCGGCTGGAGCAGGACCCGGATGTGCTCGACACCTGGTTCAGCTCGGCGCTGTGGCCGTTCTCGACCATGGGCTGGCCGGATGAGACACCGGACCTGCGGAAGTTTTATCCGACATCGCTGCTGATTACCGGCTTCGACATCCTGTTTTTCTGGGTGGCGCGCATGATCATGATGGGCATGAAGTTCATGGGGGAAGTTCCGTTCCACCAGGTTTACATTCATGCGCTGGTGCGCGATGCCGAGCGCCAGAAGATGTCGAAGACCAAGGGCAATACAATCGACCCGCTGGTGGTGACAGAGAAGTATGGGACGGACGCGGTCCGCATGGCCCTGCTGATGGCTGCCGCGCCCGGAACGGATATTGCGCTTTCCGAAGACCGCATGGAATCGGCGCGGGCGTTCGCGAATAAGATCTGGAACGCGGCCCGGCTGATCTTCATGAATATGGAGCGGTCGGGGGTGCAGCCGTGGGTGCCGGAGAATTTGGAGGACTATAGGCCGGAGGGGGGCCCCCAAGCATCACTCGAGGACCGATGGATCTTCAGTCGGTTGAGCCAGTGCGCGGAGGCTGTGAATCGAGCTATCGATCAGTACCGCTATCACGAGGCCGCCCAGCAGGTCTGGCATTTTTTCTGGCACGAATTCTGCGACTGGTATCTGGAATTGAAGAAAATGCGGCTCGAGCCGGAATCGGGGTTGACGCCGGACTGGAGGAATCTTTTTGCGGCATTCGAATTGGCCTTACGACTTCTCCATCCGGTCATGCCGTTTTTGACCGAGGAGCTGTGGCAGCGCTTCGCGGCAGGTACGTCGCAGCGGCCGAAATCGATCGCGCTGGCGAAGTACCCTAAGTATCAAGAAGCCTGGGCCGACGTTCCTGCGGAACGAGAAGTACAAATGCTGCAGGATATCGTCACCAGCGCCCGGGCCTTACGCGCCGATATGAAAATCGATCCCAAAGCTCTGCTTGATGGTCTGCTCTATTCTCGCGGAGAAGCACTCGACGTTGCGCAGAAATACGTGGGCGCCATTCAAAAGTTGGCCAACGTAAAGCTTCAAGTGCGGAACGAAACGGCCCCGCATGCTGGGGCTATCGTTTCGACTACGGAGTTTGATTTATTGCTCAATGTGCCAGCTGCCCAGATGACCGAGCAGCTCAAGCGACTCCAAAAAGAACGCGAGCAGCTCGAAAAGAATATCGCCAACTCCAACCGACAGCTCGCCGACGAAACGTTCCTGAACCGCGCGCCGGCCCACGTGGTCGAAAGCATCCGCACTAAGCTTGCCGATTATGAAACGCAGCTCGACAAGGTGCGGAAGGCGTTAAACGGGATGGGCTGATGGCCGATTTTTCCCATCCCGAGATCCTGAACGCCATCGAGCGTGCGCTCGCCGAAGATATCGGATCAGGCGATGTGACCTCGCGTGCGTGCGTACCCGCAGATCGAAAAGCCCACGGCCGCTTCATCGCCCGCGAGCAGCAGATCGTAGCCGGAACGGAGCTGCTTCCGCTGATTTACCAGGCGCGCGGAGGCGTGGACGAACTGCGGATTGAAAAAGCGAGCGGCGCCTGCGCAGCGGCAGGTGACGTGCTGGCCATTGTTCGCGGGCATGCCCGCACGCTGCTCGAATGCGAGCGCGTGGCGCTGAATTTTTTGCAGCGGCTGAGCGGCATCGCAACGCTCGGACGGCGGTACGTGGATGCCGTCGCAGGCACCGGCTGCCGGATTCTCGACACGCGGAAGACCACCCCAGGCTTACGGCGGCTCGAAAAAATCGCTGGTGCGGCGGGCGGCGTGACCAACCATCGCATGGGCCTCTACGATGCGATTCTGATCAAGAACAACCACATCGCCGCGGCAGGCGGCGTGCGGCAGGCACTTGAGAACGCACGCGGCGCCGGATTGCCGGTTGAAATCGAAGTACGGACGCGCGCCGAGCTCGAAGAAGCCATCGCAGCAGGCGCCACGCATCTGCTGCTTGACAACCTGAGCGTCGAACTGGCCGCCGAACAGATCCGCTGGATCGCCGGGCGTGCGAAAGTGGAGCTTTCCGGCGGCATCACGTTGGAAAATGTGCGGGCGTATGCCGAAACCGGAGCGGATTTCATTTCCGCCGGCGCGATCACACATTCAGCCCCCGCCGTCGACATCAGCTTCCGCCTGGAGCTCGACTGAATGCCGTTCGATATCGAGCACGTCCGCCAAAGCTGGCCGCAGCCGGTTTTCTATTTCGAAACCATCGATTCCACGATGAACGAGGCCGTGCGTCTGGCCGAAGCCGGATGCCCGCATGGGACAACGGTAATCGCCGACGAGCAAACCGCCGGCCAGGGCCGCCACGGACGCCGGTGGCATTCGGAGCCCAATGCCGGGCTCTATATTTCTGTTGTGCTGCGGCCCAAACTCGCTCCGGATTCGCGGCCGGTGTTGACGCTGGCGCTGGGGCTGGCCACGGCAGACGCGATCGTCGAGGCGGCACAAGTGGGATGCGATCTGCGGTGGCCCAATGACGTCATGGTCGGTGACCGGAAGATCGCCGGGATCCTGGTGCAGTTGCTGGACTCCGCTGTAGTGGCAGGCATCGGAATCAATGTGAACCACGGCGGTTTTCCCCCGGAGATCGCCGCCGAGGCTACGTCGCTTAGAATTGTTTCGAACCGGCGGCACTCGCGCGAGCATCTTCTCATTGCTCTGCTTCCGGCAATCGAGCGGTACTGCCAGCAACTTGCAGGCGAGGACGGCCGGGAAGCGATATTGCGGATGTTCTCCTTCCGTTCGAGCTATGCGCGCAACCGGCGCGTTACGGTTGGGCAGGGAACGTCGGTTATCGAGGGAACGACAGCGGGACTCGACCCAAGCGGGTTTCTGATTATCCGCAAAGATGATGGAACGGAAGACGTAGTGCTCGCCGGCGGAGTGAGGCCGGCGTGAAAGGGAGTTGCTAGGTGCTCCTGGCATTAGATGTCGGCAACACGAACCTGACGATCGGCGCGTTTGACGGCGCCCGGCTTGCCGCGCAGTGGCGGCTGCGGACAGTACACGATCAGACGGCCGACGAATGGGGCATCTTGCTGCGCAACCTATTTGCGCTTTCGGGCCAGGATATCGCCAAGATAGACGGTGTCATCATCGCCAGCGTTGTGCCTTCGCTCGATCATTCGCTTGCCGCCATGGCGCCGCGCTATTTTGGAAGCGAAGCGATGTTCGTGAATCCGGCGATTGATACCGGGCTGGTTATCAAGATTGATAATCCTTCCGAGGTCGGTGCGGACCGCGTCGTCAATGGCGTGGCCGCTTTTCAAAAGTATGGCGGTCCTTGCGTGGTCGTTGACCTAGGAACGGCCGTGAACTTCGATGTGGTTTCGGCCAAAGGCGAGTACCTGGGCGGCGTGATTACGGCGGGAATTGGAATTTCGATTGCGGCCCTTTCCAGCAAAACGGCGCGGCTGCCGGTGGTCGCATTTCGCGAGCCCGAAAAACTGATCGGCGCCAACACGGTGGCGTGCCTGCAATCGGGTTTTTATTACGGCTCGCTGGGCATGATCGACGGCATTCTGGAGCGGCTGGTGCACGAGCTCGGTCCTGAAACCAAAGTTGTGGCGACGGGCGGGCAGGCTGGGCTGATCGCGCGCCGCTCAAAATACGTCAAGCAGATCGACGAGCATCTGACGCTCGAAGGCCTGCGCCTGATCTGGGAGCGAAAGCACCGCGTGTGAAAGGCCAGGATCAGCCCCTCAACTATTTCAACTATTTCACCGAAATCGAGGATCACTTTCAGCGCGTGCGCGCGACGAGCCTGTTTCTGCTTTCGCCGCTCGATTGGGCGCTGATTGAGACGTGGAAGAATGCGGGGGTGCCTCTCGAGGCTGTGCTGCGCGGCATCGATGTGGCGTTCGAGAAATGGCGCAGCCGGCGAAACAAGACGCAGAAGATTAATTCCCTGGCCTTCTGCGCACAGGCTGTGATGTCGGAAGCCGAGCAGATGGCAGGCACGGCCGCTGTGAGAGAGCCGGCCGCTTCTCCATATACCTGCGAAGAGCTCCGCGCATTTCTCGCGGCGAATGCAGAAGCCCTGCGTAAGACCGGCAACCTCGGATTCGGGGAGATCGCCGCTTCGCTCGACCGCTTGATGGGCGAGATGGAGCAGCACCACCAAAACCTGGAACAGCTCGATCATCGCCTGACCGTGCTCGAAGAGAAAATGATCGCGCTCGCTCGCGCGATGCAGAGTGATGAAGAGATGCTGAGCGCTCGGATGGAGTTGGGGGCCGAGCTTGCCCCCTACCGCAGCAAAATGACCGCGGAGCAGCTCGCGATGCTCGAAAAGCAGTACCTCGAGCGCCGCCTGCTGGAACGGCTGGGTTTGCCCCGGCTAAGCCTGTTCTACATGCGTTAATGGGTGCTCCGGGAACTTCCGCCGCGCAGATTGCGTAATATATTGCTGACGGGGAGCTTGATATGTTCTGCACAACGTGTGGTCTCCAGATGAGTGAGGACGCCGCCTTTTGCTCGCGCTGCGGGAAAGCCACGGGAGCGCCGGCAACACCGCGCGTCACGCCGCAGCGCCGCTTGAGCCGCCCCATGAACGACAAGAAAATCGCCGGAGTCTGCGCCGGGTTTGCGCGCTATTTCGAGGTGGACGTGACCTTGATGCGCGTCCTCTGGCTGATCGTCGCGCTTTCGACTGGCATCGGCTTCATCGGCTACATCATCGCGTGGATCGCGATGCCTAAGGATTATTCGCCGGCTCCAGTCGTAGTTGCGCAGCACGGTTGAGTCCGGCGCTGTCGCGACCTGCAACCGCGCTTCGAAACAGCGGCACCCACCAGCGCCCAAAAATATGGAACACTTGATGGCTTATGGCCACAACTCCCTCGACGGGAACCGTATCAAATCAGACCGGACCATGGTATAAGGCGCTGGGCGGCTATCACTGGTGGGTGTTGACAGTGGCCTCACTAGGGTGGCTGTTCGACACGATGGACCAGCGAATTTTCGTGCTGGCCCGCGGTCCTGCGATGCATGCGCTGATGCCGCCCGGCACGCCTGCGGCCGAGATCACGCTATACAGCACCATCGCAACTTCGATTTTCATGGTGGGTTGGGCGTCTGGAGGATTGTTTTTCGGCATCATGGGCGACCGCTGGGGACGCGCCAAAACCATGATGCTGACCATCTTGGTCTACGCAGGGTTCACGGGGCTTTCGGCTCTTTCTCAAAGCTGGTGGGATTTTATCCTCTACCGTTTTTTGACCGGCCTGGGTGTGGGCGGTGAGTTTGCCGCAGGAGTCACCTTAGTAGCGGAAGTCATGCCGGATAGCGCACGGGCGCACGCGCTCGGGCTTCTCCAGGCGCTTTCCGCGATGGGCAACGTAATCGGCTCGGCCATCAGCTTCATTGTGCTGCCGCTGGGATGGCGCTGGATGTTCACCGTCGGGGTCATTCCGGCGTTTTTGGTCGTTTTGGTTTTCCGCAGGATGAAGGAGCCGGAGGCCTGGCAACGCGTTCGCGATGCAGTTGCCGCCGGAGGAGACAAGAAGCAATTGGGATCGATGCATGACTTATGGACCAATGCCCGGTGGCGCAAGAATACGATCATCGGCCTGCTACTGGCGATTTCCGGCGTCATCGGTCTCTGGGGAATCGGCTTTTGGACGCCGGAACTGATCCGTGAAGCCCTGAAGGACCTCCCGATCGAAACGCGCAACTGGTACGTTAGCATGGGAACGCTTTTGCAGGATGTCGGCGCCTTTCTGGGGATTTACACCTTCACGGTGGTGACCGCGAAAACCGGGCGGCGGCCGGCGTTTATTATTTCCTTCTTGCTGGGCCTGGCCGCCACGGTCATGACCTTCGGCTTCCTGCACAAACCGTCTGACATCCTCTGGATGGTGCCGATTATGGGCTTCTGCACGCTGCTGGTGTTCGGTGGCTATTCGATCTATTTCCCGGAGCTGTATCCCACGCGGCTGCGCAGCTCTGGTGTGGGCTTCTGCTACAACGTGGGACGCATTATCGCAGCACTCGGCCCTCTGACGCTGGGTGAACTGACGGTCACGTTCCGTAATGCCGGATTCTCGACGCCGTTTCGCGCCGCGGCCATCTCGCTTGCCTCCATTTATGTATTGGGCGCAGTGACCATGCTGTTTGCGCCGGAAACGAAGGGAAAGCCGCTGCCCGAAGAGCAGACCGCTTGAATCGGACGCCGGCATCCCGGGACCGGCTACGCTTGGGCGGTCTTGCGTTCGGCTTTCGAAAGAGCTTCCAGGATCGGCTTCACCACGGCTTGAGCATCGCCAAAAACATGCAGGTAATCCTGAAACTTGCGGTTAAGCTCGATGGCCTGGTCGGGCGTGAGCCGCGAGCGAACGATCATGTCGCGTACGTGCACGGGATGCGGCAACACGGCGTCTTCAGAAAGCTCGTCGAGCGCCGTCGCGGGGTCGTAGTGGTACATGCTTCAATTATGAACCGTATTGAACGCTGACGAGAAGGAGCCCTTTTGCCGGCGCTGTGGGGCCGGCGCGTTTCCCACAATCTGTTGATAGGAATTGGTTCAAGGCTGCTTCGTCGAAATTCCCTTTGCCCGCTTCAATGAGCGTTCCAACGATGTTGCGCACCATGTGCTTCAGGAACCCGCTGCCGGAGATACGGTAAAACAGCCGCTCGCCTTCGATATCTAAGCGCGAGGAGAAAACCGTTCGCACGGTCGTTTCCATTTCGCGGTCATCCGAGGCAGCGAATGCGCCGAAATCGTGCCGGCCTTCGAAAGATAGCGCCAGCCGACCCATCCGGGCGGCATCGAGAGGATACGGATAATGATGCACATAGCGCCACTCCAGGGGCGGGCAGATTTCACCTCGGAAAATTCGATACTCGTATGCTTTTGAAAGCGCATGATGGCGCGGATGAAAGTCGGCGTGGACCTCCTGTGCGGCCAGTATGCGAATGGCGGGCGGCAGTTGGCGGTTGATCGCTTTGCGGAGATTGTCGAGCGGAATTGGATTGGATAGCGAAACAGCCGCTACCTGAGCCAGCGCATGCACACCGGCATCGGTTCGTCCGGAGCCGGCGACATGAACGGCGCAGCCCTCTATTTCTCCCAGCACTTTCTCAAGAGTTCCTTGAATGGTAGCGAGGCCGGGCTGCACCTGCCAGCCGTGAAAGTCGGTGCCGTCGTAGGTGATCGTCAGTCTGATACGCCGCATAGGCGATGCGGCCGCGCCGGATCGGCAGTCAGGCTACCGGAGTAACCTGGCATCCCGCGGCAAGCGTCATCATTTATATTTCTGATGAGCCGCCTTGCCGATATTGGCGGCGCTTTCCGCAATTAACAGGAATGAAGAAATCCAATGAGATACGTGCCTGCGGGGCCACAGAATCACCGCCATGCGGCGCAGGTTGCAGCATCACAAAGGCCTACTATACCATTGGAGAACTGACGAACAGATCGCTTTCACTTCTCGCAATTTCAGCGTAAAGGAAAAGTTATGCGTCGTTTTGAGCGTTTTATCGCCATGGTTTGCGTTTTCCTTCTGGCGGGTCCTTTTGCAGGCGGCCAAGCCACGTCTGGCGATCCGGCCCAGAAATTGAATCCTCCCAAGATCGAAGCTGGCGGAGGCGGCCTTTCCCGCCTCATTCGGCCATACCAGGCGCGGGAGATTCCCCCCATCGATGTGACGAACTCGAACCGGCTGGAATCGCTGTTGCGCGCCGGCAAGCTTTATCTTTCCATGCAGGATACGATCGCGCTGGCGCTTGAAAATAACCTGGACATCGCGTTGCAGCGTTACGGAACGCAAATCGCTGACGCCAATATCCTTCGCGCCAAAGCCGGCGGATTTTTGCGAGGCGTAAACACCTCAGTCACGACCGGCCCTACCAGCGTCGTGTCGGCGACTACGGGCTCAGCAGCGCAGACCGGCATCAATCAGAGTGCGGCGGCCCAGGCGGCCAGCGTCCAGACCACAGGGAACGTCCTGGTCAGCCAAACCGGTAGTGCCATTCCCAACCTCGACCCCACGATCCAGGGTTTCATGCGATTTCAACATCAGACCACGCCGCAATCGAGTGCTTTCATTACCGGCACGAATTCCTTCGTGCAACGCAATGATATCGGCAATTTTCAGTGGACCCAGGGCTTTCTGACCGGCACTACGCTGAGCTTGGGCTACAGCGGAACCGCGCTCAGATCCAACAACCGCAGCGCCGATTTTAATCCCTCGACTCTGGGCACTCTGAGCTTTAACCTGACGCAGCACCTTTTGCAGGGATTCGGCGTGGCGGTAAACGGGCGCCAGATTCACATCGCCAAGAACCAGCGAGAGCTTTCGGACTTGGTTTTCAAGCAGCAGGTGATCGAGACGGTAACGGCAGTCATGAATCTCTATTGGGATCTGGTGGCCTTCAATGAAGACGTTCGCGTGAAACAGGAGGCGCTCGCGGCCAGTGAGAAACTGTACAACGATAACAAGAAACAGGTCGAAGTCGGGACGTTGGCGCCCATCGCGATCGTCCAGGCCGAAGCCGAAGTCGCCAGCCGCCAGCAAGACCTGACCGTCTCCGAAACACAGGTTCTGCAGCAGGAAACGATTATCAAAAATGCACTGAGCCGGAATGGCGTCGCGAGTCCCTCGGTGGCGGAGGCACGCATTGTTCCGACCGACCGCATGCAGGTTCCGGACGTCGAGCCGATCCAGCCGTTCCAGGACATGGCCGCCGAGGCCCTGCGGTCCCGGCCGGAAATGTCAGAGAGCCGGATTCAGGTCGAAGACCAAAAGATCAGCATCCGGGGTTCGAAGAGTGCGTTGCGGCCCACGTTGGACCTGGTTGCCAGCCTCAACAACAACGCGCTGGCCGGTCAGCCCAATGCACTGCCGCCGGTCTTTCCGGGTTCCCAGCACACAGGTGATCCGTTCTTCATTGGCGGCACAAGTACACTGCTCTCGCAGCTATTCCAGCGCAATTTCCCGGATTACGGCATTGGATTCAACCTGAATATCTCCCTGCGTAATCGTGCTGCGCAGGCCGACCTGATTACCGACGAACTCACCCTTCGCCAGCAGGAGATGAGCCTGCAAAGGCTGCAAAATCAGGTCCGGGTCGAAGTTCAAAACGCCATCATCGGCGTGCAACAGGCCAGAGCGCGCTACCAGGCCGCAGTGAAAGCTCGGGTGTTACAGGAACAAACGCTTGACGCCGAAAAGAAGAAATACGACCTCGGCGCATCTACTCTATATAACGTGATCCTGATACAACGAGACCTGACACAGGCGCAATCCAACGAGGTTGCTGCGCTGGCAGCCTACAGCAAGGCGCGTGTTGAGCTCGACCGCTCGACCGGGAGAACGCTGGACGCGAACCATATTTCGCTTGACGAGGCGTTTCGGGGTTCGGTTGCCAAGCCGCCGAGTTCGATACCGGCTGTGACACAACCGTAGGTGTTTCGTTTAGAACCCTTCATGTGCCTGGGTGTTCCAATACGGTACTCGCTTAACCATGCTGGTACAAATTCTTGACGCTAGCGTGGCAATATTGCGTCCTCTGGCGGGACAGAAAGCCTGTTGTATTGAAAAGACAACCGATTATGATTTGGTGAGGAGATTGCATAGAAATTAGGCGTGAAAACGAAAGCGCAGGCTCAAGGCCAACCGATTGCATCCGCGTTGTTAGCCACGCCTAAGCAGTTACCTCTTTAAAGATTCCTCCAAACTCCTCAAAATCCCTCACAATCGCGCCTTGAGCCTGGATCGCTGGTAAAGTGGTCCGGGGCTTCCGCCGATTCTTCCGTTGTGAACAAAGAAGCTCTCGAAGAACTCAGCTTTGGATTGGATCTGTTGAACCTGGCGACTCATCTGTCCGATGACATCGACCGCGAGGACGCCGGCAAGGTGCAGGATGCAGTACAAGTGCTGCGGATCATCGTACGGGGACCGAGCCGGGACTACTCATAACCTCGAGCCTGCAGTAAACGGCTTTGCCGAATGAGCTACGATGTTTCTATGGCCAAAGGCTTGTTCGATGTGGAATGCCCTTGCTGCAAAGCGGCGCTAAAGGTGGACCCGGAAACACGGGCGATCATCTCACATAAAATTCCGGAGAAGCCGGCGCCCATCGAAGACCTCGCGGCTGCTGTCGTCAAGCTCAAAGGCGAAGCCGGCCGGCGCGATGAAGTGTTTCGAAAGCAATTTGAAGCCGAGAAGTCGCGCGGCCAGCTGTTGAATACCAAGTTCGATGAACTGCTCCGCCAAGCCAAAGAGAATCCGGACGTGCCTCCGCCTAAACGCGATATCGATCTGGATTGATCCTGGCAGCCTCCGCTATTGGCGAATAGTCTTCAAAAACTCGCCGGCAACCTCTGTGAGCGGTCTGTGTCTCCCATCCACTTGGTAGTTCAATTTGCGCATCGTTTCGTTGGTGAGTTTTCCAGCCAACTCTGACAAAGCCTCGCGCATACCCGGCCGCGCCGCAAGCGAGGCGGCCCGCACTACCGGCGCCGCTTGATACGGCGGAAAATAATGCTTGTCATCCTGTAATACAACGACATCGAGCACTGAGAGCATCCCATCCGTATCTGCCGCCGCGATCATATCGACCTGCCGCTGTTCGAGCGCCCGATAAAGCAGACCTAAGTCCATCGTCTTGAGATCGCCCTGAATGTGGAGGCCGTAAGTCTTCACCAGGCCATGGAATCCGTCGGGCCGTTGCAGGAACTCAAAGCCGGCGCCCATCACCCAGTCATTCTTCTTTTGCGCGGCATCGCTAAGAGTACGAAGATGGCCCTGGCGGGCTTCGTCGCCGCGAATCACGATCGCGAACGAGTTGTTGAAACCGAATGGCGGAAGCCATTCAAGTTTCCAGCGCGTGTCGTACTCGGAGCGAACTGCGGCGAGTACCTGCGCTGCATTGGAAGACGGCGGCAGTTTCAGGATATCGGTCAGCGCCGTCCCGGTGTACTCGGGGTAGACATCGATGTCGCCGCCGATGAGCGCCTGGTGGGCAAGCAAGGTGCCGCCCAGGTTCAGCTTGCGTTCAACCTTTTGGCCCAGACGCTGTTCGAGCTGCTGCGCTATGATCTCGCCAAGCACAAGCTGCTCGGTAAAATTTTTCGAACCAACGACGATCGGCCGCGGGCCCGAGCAGCCGCAGCCTATGACGGCAAAGATCAGGCCGGCGAGAATCTTTTTTCGAACCATCCTAAGACTCCATCTGCAACCAGCGCCATGAGAGCAGCCGGAATTGCACCCGCCAGGATTTCGGTAGTATCAACCGTCGAAATGCCACGAAAAATGAAAACGCCGAGCCCGCCGCCGCCGATTGCCGCTGCGATGGTGGCTGTCCCAATGGTTGTCACGGTGGCGACGCGCACGCCCGCCAGAATGGTGCGTGCTGCCAAAGGCATCTCGACCTGCCAGAGCAGCTGCCGGCTGGTCATCCCCATGGCCACCGCGGATTCACGCACCGCCGGATCGACGCCCAGAATTCCCACCAGCGTGTTGCGTAGAATTGGCAGCAAAGCGTAAAGCACCAGTGCCACGATGGCCGTCCTTTTGCCGATGCCCCCGATCAGCGGCACAGGAATCAGAAAACCGAACAGCGCCAGGCTTGGAATGGTTTGCAGGACGTTGGCGATACCGAGTACCAGCCCGCGCCACCGGGCTCGCCGGGTCAGTAGAACACCAACGGGGATCGAGATTGACGCGGCGGCCGCCATCGAAATGAGCAGAAGTTCAAGATGCTCCACAGTCAGCGAGAAGAGCTCACTACGTAGCGTGAGGTTCATGATTGCTTAGTTTCCAATCAAGGCAGTCGAGGAAAGCACGGGCTTCCGGATCCTGTGCGGAAGCGAACTCCGAAGGCGCGACCACCATGGCAAGATGCCCCGCATGCATTAGTCCAACGCGAGTAGCGAGCAACAGCGCCTCACGGACATCGTGCGTCACGAAAATCGCGGTTTTGTTCAAGGTTTTTCGAAGCGCCAGAAACTGCCGTTGGAGATCGAGCCGGGTCACCGGGTCGAGCGCCCCAAACGGTTCATCAAACAGCAGCACCGGGGGGTCCGCCGCCAACGCCCGCGCGACGCCGACTCTTTGGCGCTGCCCGCCCGAGAGCTCGCGAGGGTAGCGGCGGGCAAACTCGCGCGGTGAGAGATCCACGCGCGCCAGTAGCTCCTCGACGCGGGTTTGCACGCGCACGGGATCCCAACCCTCCAGTTTCGGGACCAAGCCGATATTTTCAGCGACGGTAAAGTGAGGGAACAGTCCGGTTTCTTGAATCACGTATCCGATGCGCCGCCTCAGGCGAATCGGGTCCCAGGCCTCGGTAGACCGGCCTTCCACCAGCACTTCTCCGGAGCTCGGGACCAGCAGCCGGTTCACCATCTTAAGCGCCGTGGTTTTGCCCGATCCGCTACGCCCCAGCAGGACCAGCGTCTCTCCCACGTCTACCGTGAAGCTCAAACGGTCGAGGATCACCCCGGTTCCGCTTGGGCGCACCACGGTATAGCCGACCTCCCGAAACTCCACGATGACGCTCATCGAGTGGCGATCAGGAGGCTCTCCGCAAAAGGCCACTCCTGGTCGACCCATTGAGCCTCCATTCGAAAGCCAGCGGCGCGAGCCACCTGCGGCAATTCCTCCACACGAAACTTATGCGACGATTCCGTCCAAATGCTTTCAGCGGCGGCGAAACTGACAGTCAAATCCGCATCACGAACGCGCACCTTCTGCTTCCGTTTTGAACGGAGATGCATTTCGATGCGGCGTTTCGGGCTGTTGTAAATAGCCTGATGCTGGAAATCGGCGAGCACGAATTCCCCGCCCAATTCGCGATTGATGCGCGCCAGCACGTTCAAATTGAAAGCAGCAGTCGCGCCGATTGGATCATTATACGCGGCGAGCAATTGCGGTACTGGCTTTACGAGATCAGTTCCGAGCAGCAAGGCGTCATTTACGGCGAGCCGCTCGCGGACTTTAGTGAGGAACTCCCTGGCGCCGGCCCGATCAAAATTGCCAATGGTACTGCCGAGGAAAAGGACCATCAGCACCTGACCGCGCTTGCGCCGTGCTGCGATCGCATCCAGCCCTTCCAGGTACGGCTGTTCGACCTCAACCATGGTGACGCCATCCAGCCGCCCGAGTTCTCCGCGGCACTTGACCAGCGCAGAATGTGATATGTCGATTGGATAATACGTCAACGGCCTCCGCCTGGCCAGCGCTTCGAGAATCCACCGGGTCTTTCTGCCGGAACCGCTGCCCAATTCGGCGACAATCACGGGACCAGCCACGCGCTCGGTGATTTCGGGCGCATGCCGTTCGATGAGGCGGGCATCCGCACGTGTCAATCCGTATTCGGGGAGCAGCGTAATCACTTCAAACAGTGCTGCGCCGATCTCATCGTAGAGATAAAGCGAGGGCAGCTCCTTCTGGCCGGCGTGCATGAGTCCGGCGCGGAGATCTCGAATGAATTCGGCATTGGCCGAGCGCTGCGCGCCGTGTCCAAACATTTTGAAAAGGCTCCTTAGTTTATCCTAACGGCCTGCGACCCGCTCATATCGCCACGCAGCACGCACCGTCCGGCCCCACGCCTTTGTGGACGTCTCGGGAGAGAGCAACTTTTCCTCGAATTAGCCTGCGGGCGGCTGCGGATACGCGGCCTGTCCCGCAAACGGAATTTCAGCGCCGCGTAAAGACGAATTACAGATTATATGGTGAAATAGGCATTCGTGCGTTTCATGCCATGAGCCGGTTCACCAAATCAGTCTTGGTTCTGTTTGTCCTGCTGGCGCTACTCGGAGCGGCATTCTACCGCTACGCACGCGGTAGCCGCCTGCGTCCGGTGGATATTGCGACTTTTTTCACCGACCTCCGCCCTGTCGGAGTTCTTGGCGCAGATTCCCTCGCTCGGCTGGGCCTCAAGCCGGCGGACCTCCGCGACCCGGCATCCGCTGCCGGCGTCCAGTTCATTGGCCTCACCCGGTACCTGAACCATACACACGCGGTGGTCACCCACACCATCGACGACTCCACGCGCTATGTTCCAATGTGCCTGGACGCTATAGACAAGTACGGCATTAAAGCGACCATTTTCGTAAGCACCCAAGTCTCGCCGGTCACGCGGCTTTGGCCTCGTTTGGAGCAAGCGATTAAAAATGGCCACGAAATCGGTTCTCACTCGCGCCGTCATCAATGCCAGTGGCCCGACACCTTTCTCTTCTGTTTCCGAGCGTACACGGATTACGAGATCTCCGGCTCGCGCAATGATATCCTGCGGCACACCAGCCAGCCCTACGTATGGTCGTGGTGTTATCCCTGCGGAAACTGTAACTCTTTTGAGTTTGTACACCGCAAGCTCGCGCACGCCGGGTACATTGTGGCAAGAAATTATCCGGGCGAAGCCGAGGACCACCATATTATGCCTAATTTACAGACATACGATACCGATCCGTATAACGCCACTTATACTGAGGTAGTTCAAAAACAGGGCGGCATTGCTAAGAGTGGACGCACGAACATCACCGAAGTCAATGCAAAGTTTGATGAGGTATATGCCCGTGACGGCATTTATAACTTTATGTCACACCCGCAATGGCTGGATTTCGGTCCTGACAAATTTTATGAGCGTCACTTAGCTTATCTCGGCGGGCGCTCCGATATCTGGTATGTGCCGATGGGGTTGCTTTATGCTTATCACACCGTCCGGGAGCACACGAAAGTCAGTGCGCTCGATCCGCAGCAATTCAAAGCCCGATTTGTTGTCTACAATAATCTGGACCCAAAAGTCTTTCTCAACTCAGTCACGCTGGAATTTCATGCTCGATCGGTCAGTGAAATCCTCTCGAACGACAAACCGATCCGCGAGCGCGGCTCCGGTCTTACCGATCGATGGAACGACGAATACTTCCGGCGGGAAGGAGATTCTATCTACGTGACAATCCAGCCAAACACTATTCTGGAGTTTAAGTGATGGTCCTTCGCAAATTTCTTTGGACACTTTTCGCCGCGGTTGTGATTTTAACGGGCTGCCGGAAGTCCGGACCGCCGTATAGACCCGACGAGGCATTGAAGAGCTTCAGAATTGAAGCTGGATTTCACATTGAAAAGTATCTTTCCGAACCCGACGTGCAGTCGCCGGTAGCGATGGATGTCGATGAAAACGGCCGCGTCTATGTCGTCGAAGACCGGGGATATCCATTGAGTACTGATAATCCTCTGGGCCGTGTGAAGATGCTCGAAGACACCAATGGCGATGGTATTCCCGACCATGTGACCATCTTTGCTGACAAATTAGTGATGCCGACGGGTGTCATGCGGTGGAAAAAAGGTATCTTGGTTACTGACGCCCCTAACGTATGGTACTTCGAAGACACCAATGGAGATGGCATCGCTGACATCCGCAAGTTAGTACTGACAGGGTTTGCAGTGACGAACCCGCAACATACCGTTAATAACCCTATTTACGGATTGGATAACTGGATTTACCTGGCGCACGAAGGTCCGGCGACAGCGATTATTTATAAAAAGCAGTTCGGCGATCGCGGCTCCGATATCCGCTTCCCTGATCGGCTGGATATACCAGGATTGAAAGAGCATAATCGTAACGTCCGATTCCGTCCCGACACTTATCAGATTGAAGCATTATCCGGCAGTTCGCAGTATGGCCAGGCGTTTGATAACTGGGGGCATCATTTTACAACTAACAACTCAGATCATACGCGACACGAAGCGATCGCTGCCCGTTATTTGGAGCGGAACCCGGATTTGCCTGTGGCATCGGCAATGCAGCAGATCTCCGATCATGGCGCCGCGGCAAAAGTCTATCCCATCACGCTCCATCCCCGATTCGAGATGCTGACTGAAGTCGGCCAATTTACATCGGCTTGCGGCATAACGTGCTATCACGGCTCCCTGTTCGTCGCCGAGCCTGTTCACAATCTGGTGCATCAGGACCTCATCTCGAATGCCGGCGCGACTTTCATCGCGCGCCGCGTGCATCCGAATGTGGAGTTTCTAGCCTCGACCGATTCCTGGTTTCGCCCGGTAAATTTCTATGTCGGCCCGGATGGAGCACTCTATGTCATGGATTTTTACCGGCTGGTGATCGAGCATCCGGAGTGGATGTCGACCGAGGCCGCCAAGTCGCCGGATTTGACCAAAGGCATCGACCGTGGCCGTATCTATCGCATCGTGCCGGACAGCGCACCGGCGCCTAAGCCCATCCGTCTCGGCTCGGCTTCAAATCGAGATCTGGTCCGAGAGCTTGAGAACCCGAACGTCTGGTGGCGGCGGACTGCCCAGCGTTTGCTTGTCGACCGCAAGGCTGTGGACGCTGTGCCCGATCTTGCGCAGCTGGCCGAGCAGGGCCATTCTGCACAAGCACGTTTGCATGCATTGTGGACGCTCGAAGGCATCGGAAAACTGGAACCGCAACAGATTGAGCGCGCCTTGGCCGACCCCGAACCGGGCATTCGCGAGAACGCAATCGTGCTTGCAGAGCCGCGCCTCGCAAATTCGCCGCAGCTGGTAAAGACGCTCATCTCTTTGGCTAAAGATCCTGACGCCAAAGTTCGCTTTCAACTGCTGTGCACGCTTGGCTCGCTCAAATCTCCAGAGGCACGTGCAGCGCGCGATGAACTTCTGTCGCGTGATATCGAAGACAAATGGTTCCAGATTGCTGCTCTCAGTGCCTCTTCCGACGAGGCGCCGCGGCTCTATCAGAAGGCCATCGAAGCCGAGGCGCACGAATCACCCGGCCGTGTGAGCTTCATCCGGCAGGTGTGCGCGGTGTTGGGAGCCCGGCGAAAGCCAGCCGAGATCCAGAACGTGGTTGCCAGAGTGGCGCGCTCCGAACAGGCCGATGCTCAATGGTGGCGCACCGCAAGTTTGGAGGGGCTCGCGCTCGGTATGCGGGGCCGGGCGCCGTCGAGTAACCTCCAGCCCACCCAGCAATCGCTTTTGGCGCTTTTTGGCAGCAAACAGCCACCGGTTCGCAGGGCTTCGCTGCAGTTGATCGCGATCCTCGGGCTGCCGCGGAATGCTTCGAGCGTCATCGAGCGCGCGGCGGTCACGGCAGCCGATCGGCACACGGATCCGGACCTGCGCGCCGATGCCATTGGACTGATCGCCATCTCTTCGCCCAAAGATCAGGAGGCGCTGCTCAAGAAGCTCGTTAATCCGCACGAGCCGGATGTCGTTGAGGTCGCCGCGGTGCATGCTTATGGCCGGATCAAAGGCGATGATATCGGCCGGTTTCTGCTGGCGCAGTGGCGGGCTCTAACTCCGGCAGGCCGCACGGAGGCTGCCGATGCCATGTACCTCGAGCCAAGCCGTGTGCGTCTATTGGTCGCGGCCATCAAGAGCGGCGACGTGCAGCCGTGGACTCTAGCGTTTCGTCATCGCCGGCGGCTCATCATGAATAATGATCCGTCCATTCGCGACGAAGCCCGGCCGTTGCTTGAGCAAAGCGCGAGCGAACGCCAAAAAGTAGTCAAGCAGTATGAGGCCGCTCTCGATCGCCGCCCGGACGCCATGCGTGGGCGGGAAGTGTTCAAATCGATCTGCGTCAAGTGTCACCGTTTTGCAGGCCTTGGCGTGCAGGTAGGGCCCGATCTGGCCACCGTGCAGAACCAGCCGAAGCAGGCGCTGCTCGAAGACATTCTCATGCCCAACAAGACGATTTCTCAAGGCTACGAGTCTTATGTGGTCGAAACCACCGGCGGAATCTTCGACGGCGTTCTCGGAGCGCAGACTCCAACCACCATCGCGCTCCGCCATGAAGACGGAAAAGAGGACATCATCCAGCGCAATGACATCAAGCAGATGTATGTCACCAATGTGTCCGCCATGCCCGGAGATCTCGAGAAACAAATCGACGTGCAACAGATGGCCGATCTGCTCGAGTTCTTGAAGACTGCGCACTAGCGGCTGGACGCCGGCTAAGTGCTAATCCTATTTCGCGAAGCGCTGCTCAACTTCTTTCCAGTTGACGACGTTCCACCACGCCGAGACATAGTCCGGACGCCGGTTCTGATACTTCAGGTAGTAGGCGTGCTCCCACACGTCCAGTCCCATGACCGGAATCTTGCCCTCCATAACGGGGCTGTCCTGGTTGGCAGTTGAAATCACCTCCAGCTTGCCGGACTTGTCTTTGACAAGCCACGCCCAGCCGGAGCCAAACCGCGTGGCGGCAGCGCTGTTGAACTTTTCCTTAAACGCGTCAAAGCTGCCGAATGCGGTCTTGATCGCATCGGCCAGCTTGCCTCCGGGCTGCCCGCCGGCTTTCGGGCCCATGATCGTCCAGAACATCGAATGATTGATGTGGCCGCCGCCGTTGTTGCGGACCGCGGTCCGGATGTTCTCCGGAACAATGGCGCAATTGTTGGCAAGCAGTTCCTCAACGGTCTTGCCGGCAAGATTCGGCGCGGACTCGAGCGCCTTGTTGAGATTAGTCACGTAAGCGTTGTGGTGCTTGCCGTGATGGATCTCCATCGTCATTTTGTCGATATGAGGCTCCAGCGCGTCAGCAGCGTACGGTAGTGTTGGCAGTGAGAATGGCATATCGCCTCCTTGTGAAATAGATTTGGCCGGCGCACTCAGTTCGGAGCGCCGCCGGCCCGTTCAAAAGCGTCAGCCAGACGGAACATTTTGGCTTCATCGAAATGTTTCGTCAGAATTTGCATCCCCACCGGCAGTCCTTCGGCCGTTTTTCCGCAGGGCACGCTCATGCAGGGAATGCCGGCCAGGTCGCCGGTGATGGTGTAGATGTCGGAGAGATACATGGCCATCGGATCGTTCACTTTTTCACCAATCTTGAAGGCGGGAAATGGCGAAACGGGCGCAACGATGGCGTCCACTTCCGAAAATGCATTCGTGAAATCTCGTGCGATGAGAGCCCGCACTTTTTGCGCCCTCAGATAATACGCATCATAATAACCGGCGCTGAGCACATATGTTCCGAGCATGATGCGGCGCTTGCACTCGGCGCCGAAGCCTTCGCCGCGTGTGTTCCGATACATATTGCTCAAGGTTTCCGATGAAGCCGAGCGAAATGTGTACCGCACGCCGTCGTAGCGCGCCAGATTCGAACTGGCCTCCGCGGTGGCGATGACGTAATAGCAGGCAATTGCGTAATCCGTCGCCGGCAGGCTGATGTCCCGCACCTCGCAACCCCGCTTCTTGAGCCGGTCTACCCCTGCAGCGATCAGTTCGCCAGTTTCGCTCGCCAAATCCTTTAGATACTCGCGAGGCAGCCCCAGCTTCAAACCTTTTACGTTGCCATCCAGATGTGCAAGATAGTCCGGAACCGGCGCGCTCGCGGATGTGGCATCCAGGGGATCGCGTCCGGCAACCGCATGCAGCAGCACGGCGGCGTCGCGCACACTGCGCCCAAACTGGCCGATATGATCGAGCGAACTGGCAAACGCCGTCAGACCGTAACGAGAAACCCGGCCGTAGGTGGGCGTGACTCCCACAACACCGCAAAACGATGCCGGCTGTCGTACCGATCCGCCTGTATCCGAGCCGAGCGCGACCACAGCGGTGCCCTGCGCCACCGCGGCGGCCGATCCACCGCTCGATCCGCCCGGCACGCGATCGGGTGCGTGCGGATTGCGAACCGGCCCGAATGCGGAATTTTCATTCGACGAACCCATGGCGAACTCGTCGCAGTTGGTTTTGCCGATGATCACGCCGCCGGCATCCTCCAGGCGCTCAATCGCGGTGGCGTCATAAGGCGGAATGTAGTTGGCCAGCAGCTTTGAGCCGCAGGTTGTGCGCACACCCTTAGTCACGATGACGTCTTTTACCGCCACAGGCACACCGGCGAGCGGGCCGGGATCTTCACCGCGAGCCAGCTTTTCATCGACGCGCCGCGCGGCGCCGAGCGCACGTTCTTCGGAAAACTCGAGATAAGCGTTGGTCTTCGGATTTTCTGCGCGCGCATACCGCAGCGCATCGGTCGCAAGCTCCACACTCGAGAATTTCCGCTCACGCAGCCCTTTACGAACTGCGTCGATCGTCAGTGATGAAATGTCCATCTCGTCTAGCGCTTGATCACTTCCGGCACTTTGAAATAGCCGTTGGCCGACAGGGCCGCATTGGCGAGTGCCATCTGGCTGCCCAAGCCCGGACGCTCGATGTCTTTCCGCAGGGTTGCGGTTTCCTCCGCCTCGTAAAGCACCTGGGCCATCGGCTCGACTTGCGAGGTATCGATCTCGTTCAGACGATCCATGTGGATCAGAATTTCATCGAGATCCGCTTGAAACTTCCGCACTTCATCCTCAGTCAGATTCAAATTGGCGAGTTCGGCCACGTAGCGGACTTCCTGTTCAGTGATCTTCAAGCGGGCTGCCTCTTACGCGATGCTTTGTAGATATTCCGGAGGACGGGATCGGCGATCGCCTCGGCTTCATCTGCGCGGGCGGCCGCGTGCTGCGCGCGGTGCGGGCCTAACCGTTCGGGCATCACGCGAAATTCAAGATCTTCCACGATACCCGGCCCCACACTTTCCTCAATTTTCCGGCGGACCTGGTCGCGCAGCGCCCAAAGCTGCCGCTGCCAAACAGCATCCTCGACTTCGACGATTAGCCTCGTGCGCACCATGCGGGCCGCGCGTGTGTGTGCGGCGATCTTCCGCCCGACGGCGCCGGCCCACGCCGCGCACGCCACGGCTTCCTGGCTCACGGTCCCCTCGGGAAGTTTTAGTTTCCCAATGACCTTACTGGCACGTTCCATGTTGTCCGGAATTCATCATTCTAGCATGCGGCCTATGCTAGACTGGTCGCCAAGTTTCCAACCGGAAGACATCGCTCATGTGCTTTCGTACTCTCGGTTACGGTTTTGGCTGGGTGATGGTTGTGGCGCTCGCCGCGGCCGCAACCACCGAGGGCGTTTATCGGTCCGAGATTCAGAAGTGGCGAGAGAATTACGAAGCCGGTCTCAGAAAAGAGAATGGATGGCTCGCGCTCGCCGGTCTCTACTGGTTGAAAGATGGCAACAACGACTTCGGTACCGGCTTGGGCAACAGCATTGTTCTGCCTCCGGGTACCGCACCGCAAATGGCCGGAACCTTCATTTTTCACAGCGGCAAAACCCGCCTGCTGGCGAAGAGCGGCGTGCCGCTGAGTCTAAACGGAAAGCCGGTCCGCACGGAGCTGCCGCTCAGTCCGGACACCTCCGGCCATCCCGATCGCATCGCTCTGGGCCGCCTCAACATGATCGTTATCCAGCGAGGCAGCCGGTACGGCATCCGTTTGTGGGACAACGGAAGTGCGGCACGGCGCGAGTTCGCCGGAGTGCGCTGGTTTCCAATTCAGGAGTCGTTCCGCGTAACTGCACGATTTACCTCTTACCCGCAGCCCAGGATGATTCCAATTCTCAATGTTTTGGGAGATAGCGAGGAAAATCCGAGTCCGGGCTACGCCGCATTCGAACTTGCTGGAAAGTCCTGCCGTCTCGAGCCGTTGCTCGAGGACGGCCGCCTGTTCTTCATCATCAAAGATCTGACCAGCGGAAAGCAGACCTATCCGGCCGGAAGATTTCTCTACACGAGTCTGCCGCAAGACGGGAAAGTCGTCCTCGACTTCAATGAGGCGATCAATCCGCCGTGCGCTTTTACGCCTTACGCAACGTGTCCTCTGCCGCCAAAGCAAAATTACCTGCCCGTGGCAGTTAACGCGGGAGCCGAAAAGCCCGACACCGCAGCATCCCACTAAGCCCACAGCATGCTGGTGCTCGCTTCGCAATCGCCGCGCCGCAGCGAAATACTCCGGCAGGCGGGAATCTCGTTTATTGTGAAACCGGCGGGGGTCGATGAGAGCGTGCACCCAGGCGAAAAGCCCGAGGCGTACGTGATGCGCGTCGCCCGTGCCAAGGCAACGGCCGTTGAAACCGGCGCAGAGGACATCGTGCTCGGGGCCGATACCGTGGTGATCGTCGGGAATGAAATGCTCGGCAAGCCCAGGGATGCCGCGGACGCCGCTCGCATGCTGGCCCGCCTCGCAGGGCGCGAGCATCAGGTGATTACCGGCATCTGTCTGCGGCGCAATACGGCGTCGCGGGAGGATCGAGCCATCACCCGCGTGTGGTTCAGAAAGATCACCCCTGCGGAAATATCCAGTTACGTAGCTAGCGGCGAGCCCTTGGATAAAGCCGGCGCTTATGCCATCCAGGGTCTTGCCGCCAAATTCGTCGAGCGCATCGAGGGGTCGTACACCAACGTCGTCGGGCTGCCGATCGAGCTGGTCAGGCAGCATCTGCGCGAGTTTGAAAATGCCTGAGGCCCGGCGCCCCGGGCTATGCCACAATGACCAATGACAGAGACATCCAGGTGGCTACGCAAACCCAAGCCGGACGCCAAACCGGGCTTCTGCGCCAGCTCGGATTCATCAGCGCGACGGCGCTGGTCGTGTCCAACATGGTCGGCAGCGCAATATTCGCCACCACCGGCTTCATGGCCGGCCAGCTCGGCTCCGCGAAGCTGATTCTCGCGGCCTGGCTCGTCGGCGCTCTGTTTGCGCTCTGCGGCGCCCTGAGCTATTCCGAACTGGGCATCAACTTTCCCAGCTCGGGCGGCGAGTACGTCTATCTCACGCGCGCCTACGGACCGGCGTGGGGCTTCATGACGGGATGGGTTTCGTTCTTCGCCGGCTTTTCCGCGCCCATCGCGGCAGCCGCGCTGGCCTTCGCGGATTATGTCGGCTACTTCTTTCCCGTATTTCGGACGGCCAACCCGCGGTTCACCATCGGATCAGGCGCGCTTTCCCTACAATTGGGCGGTGCCCAGTTGCTGGCTTGCGCCTTGATTGCCGCGTTCACGATCTTGAATTGCTTTGGCCTGAGTCGGACCGCCAAAGTCCAGAACGTGTTGACCGGAACCAAACTGGTGGTGATCGTATCCTTCATCTTTCTTGGATTACTGGTTGGCACCGGAAGCTGGCAACATTTTTCGGAGCCGGCGGTCCGGACTTCGACCACTTCGCTTCCCGTGCAGTTCATGATCACACTCCTGTGGGTGATGTTCGGCTACAGCGGCTGGAACGCCGCAACCTATGTGGCCGAAGAAGTGCGCCGCCCCGAGCGAACTCTGCCGCTTGCCTTGGCGGTCGGCACCAGCCTGGTTACGGCCCTTTACATCGGGCTCAACATCGTATTCATTTACGCAACCCCGCTGGAATCCATGAAAGGCGTGCTGGCCATCGGATCGCTTTCCGCCTCAAATCTCTTTGGACCTCAGATAGCGGGTGCATTTGCTGCCTTGATGGCAATATCGATTACCTCAACGGTGAATGCCGAGGTGACGATTGGGCCGCGCGTTTATTACGCGATGGCCAAGAATCGTGCGTTTTTCAAAGCCGCAGGGGTGGTGAATCCGCGGTGGCACACGCCGGTCACGGCCATCGTCGCGCAGGGTATCTGTTCCGCTCTCATGACCCTGACGCCTTTCCCTCAGCTCGTCATTTATATCGGATTTAGCCTGACGGTCTTCAGCGTCCTGTCGGTCGCCAGCCTGTTCCTGTTTCGCCGCACGCCTAGCTGGCAGAAGTTGCGCCCGGTAAGCTTCTCTTTTCCGCTGGTTCCCGGCGCCTACATTCTGGTTGGCGCCGCAATGATCATTTACGGCGTCATCTGGCAGCCGAAAGCTTCTCTGACCGCTCTGGCTACCATCGCTGCCGGTGCGGCGGTCTATCACTTCGGGCCCGGGAAAAATCTGAAACAGGTCTAATTCGCCGCGTCCCCGCGATGATGCGCGCGAAAATCCTGGTCGATGGCTTTGCGTCCCGCGAAGCCCTCATGCACTCCGTGCCAGAAAGCGATCGCCGGCTCGCCCAGTTTCCAACATAGGTAGACTTCCTGCCCGCGAAACAGCGTCGGGAAATCGATCAATCCAGTATCCAGATCTTTAATCAGGCATCCGAACTCCTGGATCTTTTCAATTGATGCTTTGAGCAACTCCGCGCTTTTATCTCTCTGCAGCTTGTTTTGATAAATTGCCGACCGGTCCACCAGGACGCCGCCCAGCATGATGACGCGCTGGTTAATGGCTTGCAGCGCATTATCCGCTTTTGCGTACTCTGATTTCTGTGAGATCGCCTCGCGCAGGCCCTTTTCAATCTCGGGAAGCAGGCTTTCGGCCTCCTCGAGGGTAAAACGTCTCGCCATGGACCGAAAGCCTTCGAATCTTGCCGGCGCTAAACGCCCGAAACCTGAACGGACATGGAGCGGCTGCGCGGGCCGTCGAACTCGGCGAGGATGATACTCTGCCACGTTCCCAGCAGCACGGTGGAGTTGCGTACCTGCAGGCATACGGTCTGGCCCATCAGCATTCCCCGCAGGTGTGAATCGGCGTTCTTGCGCTCACAATCCGAGTACTGTGGATCATTGTGGCGCCAGCCTTCCTCCCGGCAGACAATCTGATCGAGAAATGACTTCACGTCGTGCAACAGTGCGTCCTGCCACTCGTTGATGAACACGGCGGTCGTCGTATGGAGAGATTGCATGTGAACCAGCCCATCGCGGACGCCGCTTTTCCGCACAATCTCGTTGATGCGGTCGGTGATGTTGATGAGCTGCATCCGCTCGCTGGTAATCCAGTCCACAATGCGGCTGAAGACTTTGAATCCATTCTGCGCCGCCGGCTGCGCACCGTTGGCCGGCGCCAGATCCGTTTCCGCGAGTTTTGGTTGTGCTGTACCCATCTGCTTCTCCTCCTAGATTGAGATACAAAATCCCCGATTGCGGTTTCCAGGGAAGTGCGCCGACATCGTTTATGATTATAGCAAGCAAGTACTTGAAGAGATGAACCGCTTTGTAACCGCTGGTTTGACTCTTGTGATGTGCGCGCCGGCTTTTCCTTGGGGCTGTGAGGCGCATCGTACAATCGCTATGATCGCGCTGGCCGAGCTCAGTCCCAACGCGCGGTCCATGTCGTCGCGCCTGCTGGAAAATGCGACTGGCAACGCTGGCCTGCATCGCTTTTGCGCTCCCAGCGGCCTTGTACCGTTTGCTGACATGTCCACCTGGGCCGATGACATCCGCGAAAAACGCAGAGAAACTGCGCCCTGGCACTACATCGATATCCCGCTTGGAACCGCACGCAACATGATGTACGAGGCCTGCCCTTCCGCAACCGGGTGCATCACCAGCGTCATTCGGGGCCAACTGGACGTGCTGCGATCTTCTGTGGCCTCAAACGCTCAGAAAACCGAGGCGCTGCTGTTCGTCATCCATCTCATCGGGGATCTTCACCAGCCGCTGCATGCTGCGACAAACAATGATCGTGGCGGGAACTGCCTGCCGGTGACTTTCTTCGATCAAAAACCGGCCGAATCCCGGTCGGGAGAAAATTTCCATCCCAATCTCCACGCCGTATGGGACACCGATCTCGTCGAGCGCATTGCGAAATCACGCGGGCCGGCGGCTTTCGCCGACGCCCTGAGCCTGGAGTTCGCGGCAGAAAGCGACGAATGGAAAAAGCAGCGAATCAACCTCGATGACTGGGCGTGGGAAAGCCATGAGTTGGCGGTGGACCCTGCGTATTCCGCACTTCCGCGGAAAGTCCCGGTTGAGGCGCCGCGGCCGGTGGCAAGCTGCGCGGACGATAATCATATCGGCGAGCGTATGAGCCAACTGCATGAAAAAATCGACAGCCGTTATCTGCGCGAGGTTTCTCCGGCAATCCGCCGGCAGCTCGCCAGAGCGGGCACACGCCTCGCCATGGTTCTCAACGAAATCTGGCCGTAGCCTACCAGAAGACGCCTGCGTTTTTCTTCACGCGCTCTCCATGAGCGCAAAGCGCAGCGCGCAGCTCGGGAGCCGGTTCGCGCCAGTCGTCGAGCAGCGCCAGATCCTCCTCCAGCTCCTTGCGATTTCCAGGCGCTGCCAGCGCAATCGCAACAGCCGGGTTGGCCAGGCAGAAGCGGTAACAGTCTGCAGCCGATGGTGGCTTGAATCCCGCCGGATCGTCCGGCGTCCGGTCGAGCAACGCCTTCCAGCGCAAGCCTGTAAACGTTACCACCGGAATCCCTCTTTCCTGCGCCACCGGAAACACATCGCGTTCCGCCCCGCGGTGCGCCGCGTTGTAGCGAATCATCAGCAGATCGAGCTTACCGGACGAACCCCACTGTGCCGCCAAAGAACGCTGATGGCTAGTCAGTCCGATCAGCCGCAGAACTCCGCGCCGCTTGGCCTCGGCCAAATACTCCCACGCGCCGCCGCGCGCAATAATTTCTTCCCACTCCGCCTGCGACTCCACGTAATACAGCGTGAGAATGTCGATGTAGTCCGTCCGCAATTGTCCGAGCATCGAGTCCAGCTCTCGCTCGGCGTCGCTCGCCGAGCGGGCCTGAAACTGGGCCGCCACCACAACCTTCGCCCGGTTCCGTCCCATGCCGGCAACTGCCGCGCTCAAGCCATCGGGATGCCCGCACCAGTTCAGATAATTGATGCCGCGGGCGATCGCCCATTCGACATCTTCCGCCCGCAAATGCGTGTTCCCGCGCGTCGCGAGTCCGAGGCGGCAAACCTCCGGAAGCCCGTGCCCAAGCGCAACAGTCTGCTCCATCAGTTCGAGGCAGCGACCTCCTGGAGCCGTGCCCGGTAGGCCTCTCGCGCCGCTTCGTACGCGCGCTGCGCTTCGCCACGCTCTTCCAGGCGAATCCGCGGGCTCTTCTGACTCCAGCACTGGTCGACGGCCTTGAGACACCACTCGGCGCTCCGCTGCGAACGAATCGGTTTTCCATTCACCAGCACAAATATCGGATTGGTGTGCGAGGAGGGCAGAATCCGCAGCGCCACCCAACTGCTGCGCTCGATTTTTCGATCAAACGAAACCGGCCGGAGCACGCCGTCCGCCTCAATCTCCTGCCGCGCCACCGGCTCGCCGTTGATCACCAGCTCGAGCGGCACCTTGCGTGAGCTTCCAATGCGCGCGCGCTCGAGATCCCAGTAAGGCTTCTCATCGTAACGCAGCTTGTGGATGCGCTCGTCAGGCATCTCATCCAGAAGGGCCCCGACATTTGCGGTGATGTGTACCGTAGCCGGCCGCGCGAGGTCAACCTCGCTCCCGCCCGCGCCCATTTCCACGCCATTGACTTTGAAATCCAGTAGATGGCTCTTGCCGTCCGAGACGTAATTGCGGCCTTCGCGAATGCCATCCACCCAGTCGCGATAATCGTGCTTCTCGCGCTGGCGCACATAGCTTCGCCCCAAACCGACGCGCTCGCCGTAAATGCACGGAAAATCGGTTTCGCCGCTGATCCGCGTCCGGTAGCCGACGTTGAGCGTGTGGTACCAGATGTTCAGTTCATAAGCGTACGGCGTATCCACGGTAGAAATGAAATCCACCAGGTTCTGCGTCACACCCACGATGAATTCGTTGGCCCCGATGCCGTCAAACGGCGGTATCTCATCGGTCGGTAGTTTTTCCTCCTTGAGCGCCAGGCCCCACCCGGAGTGCGCAAATCCGGCCACCGCGTTCTGCGCCTTCGCCCAGCGGAAAATCGGAATTCCCCAACTCGGCCAGTCTTCGATGCGCTTGGTTCCCGGATAATCCTGCTCGGTCAGACCGAGCAGCACGATGTGCCCGGTATGGCTCGATGGAAAACCGGAAACCTCCACGTCGTAGCGCATCAGGTTTTCCTTGGTCGAAAGCTGGTTATCCTTTCCTTCGAAAAATGTCTTCTGAAAATACCAGCCCGGGCCCCAGCTCAACACGCTCCCCACCTTCAGATCCTCGCCCAGGATGTAGCGCATCATGTCGCGCGGATACACGCCTTCTGTCGGCTTCTCATAATGCGCGCAGCCGGCCGCGTGAATGTGATGGTCGCCCGAATACCAGCCCATTTTCGCAGGATCGATCCAGCGCTCTAACCGGAACGCCACTTCCACGGGCTCGGCCCCCACGTGAATCTTGCGTAATTTTTTCCGATACTCCGGACCGCGCGTGTATTCGACCGTATAATCGCCCGGCGGCAGCAGCAGAAAATCCCGATCGCCCCGGTATACCTGGGGCTGGAAGGCCAGATCCGGCGCCAGACGCTTCGCCTGCGAAGGATAAACGCGGTTCTCGGCGTCGCGGACTGTAAATGACGCCGTGGTTGGACGATCGTCCGAGTCGAATACCCGCAGCGTGACTTTAGTAGCCGGCCGGGCTGTAAACAGCAGATCGATCTGGCTGCGGAACCCGAGGTCCTGGGTTCCCTGCCCGACGTTGAATTCGAGCCGCGCCTCGCGCTTGCCCGCGTCACGCGAAAAAAGCTGCAAGAGCCGGTATTCTACTTCCAGCCCCGAAAGCCGCGGACGCATCGGCTGTTTGTCGAACATGCGTATGTCGAGCCAGCGGCGCGAAACCGCTCCCGCATCGCTCCCCGCCAGCATCCCGGCATTCGGGCTTTCCGCAACCAGCACCGGTGTGATGCCCGCCTGGTTATTTACTTTTACAAGAAACGTGCGCCAGCCCTGCTCGACCAGCTCCGGTTTCGCCGGCCCTTCCTGCACCTTGACGCGGCTTTCCGGATTGATCTCGATGCCCGCCAGACAATGACGATCGAGAATATTCTGGATATCCACCACGGCTTGCCGCTTGTCCTGTGGCGCACCGGTCAGGCGCTTTAATTCCGCGGTTTCCTCCGCGGGCAGCGGTTCGCCAAGAAAATCCAGCGCTTCCAGCAGGCGAGTTACCTGCGCGGCCAGCGGCTGATGCTCCACGGTCGCGACCACAGGCAGTTGCTGCGCCGAGAGCACTGTCGAAGATAGAACCATCGCCCAGATGAGGTTTCGCATGCTGGAATTGTAGCGCGGGCCCGGGTGTTTGTCTGAATGCGATTGCTGTGTCAGTTTGCTCACACTAGGCGCCCCGGCACGCGAATTGCACATTGCTGGATGCAGTATGGTTGGCAAAGAACCGGAACGAGGCGGTCGAGGAAGAAGTTTTTCTGTTTGTCCTTCCGAATCGCTGAGCCGAAGGAGGAAGGCGGCAGGTCAGCGTAGACCTCCGGTTATGGCGTTGGGCTGGTGATCTGATTGGTGCAGGGTTCTTGCCTTCTCCCCTGCTTTATGGCGACTCCGCGAACGGTAAAAACGTTCACCAGAACAGTTCGGACAACCAACATGGAAGCAGCTCTTCAGATCGCCGCCCAACGCCGAAAATTCACAAAGCGAACTCGGTCAGCTAACTCGCCGTTACGTTAGCCACGTTGTCTTTCGCTTAAAAAGTTCCAGTCTCTGCGATCACAAAGTTATGGTTTCCGGCTGTGGTGGACTTTCCGGCACGTTGATACAATTCTGGGGGCCTCCGGTTGACGATTTTCCTCTTGCCTACAACCCGTCTCGGGAGCTGTTGAGCTTTGGGAAGATCTCGCCGGAGGCCATAACAGGGGCGCACGGCTGTTTTGCCGGTCAAGCCGATAATGAGGCATCCCCCTTCTGGAACCGGATCTCACGACCGCGCAGCCAGAACTCCAGCAGAATAATCTGCCGCAGTTGCGGTTCATTGCAATCCAGCGAATGTACAAGCTGGTGCAGGCGCTTGTGTAGATTTTCGCGATCAACGTACCCGCGTTCCACAACCTGCAAATCTCCCGGGCGCTCCAGTAACTCCATTGCCAGCGGACGCAGAGCATCCAGGAACACGCCGCCAAACGAGTCTTTCGATCGCCGCGTGCGCAATTCCGGAGGCCATAGGTTTTGAAATGCACGTCGCATCAACCGCCGCGGCTCGCCAGGCCCGCACACCACCTCAGCGGGAATCGAAAGCATAAAGGAAACGAGCGGCCGGTGAGCAAAGGGATGAGTGTAGCTCAGGTGCTGCAGCGGCTCGGGCGCCTGCAACCTTCGCAGCTCGATCGTTTCCATCAGCGCGCGATAGTGTCTCCGGCGCTCGGGCCGCGCACCCAGCCATGTTCGTGAGAACCGCTGCGATAGGCCCGATTGCGCCATGCGCCGCCGAAACGCCGGCGCGATGGAGTCCTCCACATTTTTCGGCACGTGTGCACCGTCATCGTCGCGGTAAACGCCGATCGGCGTAACAACAGGCGGCAGGCTGGCCAGGCAGGCTCTCCAGAGAACCCAGGCAACCGGAATGCGCAGCAGCTTGCTCCAGCGAAGAGCATCACTGAAGGCCATGCCGATGCGGCCACTCCGGAGCAGTCCTGCGACCTGGTCGCTATCGTCCCACCAGTTGCCCATAGTGAGGTCGCCCAATCGGCCGCTAAGGTAGGTCTGCGCGCCGATGTCTCTGGCAACCGACGATGCGCGTTCGTGCAGCGGCTCGGAGAAAGCCGGAGAAGCTCCCCCCGTGTTGGTCCGTGTAAGCAACGGGACCGCTGCTGCCGGAGTATGAACACCCTTTGCTCCGCAGAATCTTTCCACTGCACCGTAAAATGGCGCGTCGAGCGACCCGGGATGCTCGAAGGTGAGAGTCACCAGTTGCGGAGCGCTCACCTCGCCTTTCCGGATCAAATCGCTCGCCATACAAACAATGGACGATGAGTCCAGGCCGCCGCTGAGGTCGGACAGCACCGGCGAATCCGTGCTGAGCCGGAATCTCACGGCATCCTGAAACAGCTCCCTCAGCCGGTCTTCATAGTCGCCCGGGCGCGCATAGCGCACCGCTTCCTGGACCGGCGGCTCCCAAAACCGCTGAATCTGCGTTCCCTTTTTCGACACCTCGACGGTGTGCCCGGGAGGGACTGAATAAATGCCGCGATACGGCGTCCGGTTCGGGCACCCGGCGTAGAGCAGCAGACCCCCCACATATTCATCGTCGATCTGTTCGGCATCCATCCAGCCGGCGAGAAAGCCGAGATGGCTGGACCACAACACGCGGTCCGGCTGCGCGCAATAATAAAGCGGCCGCACCCCGGCGTAATCGCTGGCGAGGACTACAGTCTTCTGTGACACATCCCAGATGACGAGGCTCCAGTCACCGATCAACTGAGCCAGACCCGCAGCACCCCATTTTTCGTAGGCAGCGCATGCCAACGCTGCATCGATCGCCGTTTCTTGCAATACCTCCCCGAAAAAAACGAGCAACTCCCGGCGGCAGTCGAGGCGGCCATCGAAAGTAACAGCCGTCGAAGTCACCGACTGGGCAGACTCCTCACTCCGCCCATTGATTCCTGGGCCTTCGCCGGCCATGAATAGCCCCGGCCGGCGGTAAAAAGCAGGCCTGCCGCGCCATCGTCCGGCCCCGTTCGACAAACGTGCGCATTCGCCTTTATCAATTGGCCGCTCGTCGAAATAGAAGATTCCTGCCTGAAAGCTCATGACATCCGCCCGCTAGAACGTACAGAGGACATACAAACGCTCCTTGTATGCGGGCGAATCATTCACGATACGGCCATCGACTTCCACCCAGGCGTGAGAGAAGAACGGCGACGGCCGGTAACCGATCACGAGGCGGCCTGAAATACCGTGGGACTTGAGAAGGCGGCATGCCGCGACCGAACGTTGCAGGCAGTACACCGGCTTCCAGTAGAAGCAGGTCGCAAGGCTGACGGCTTCGCAAACCAACGCCTCGATGCCCTCGTTGCCGGCCGCCTCAACTCGCTGCCGTTCCAACTCGCGGCAGATCCGTTGGAAACCCAACGTGGCATTGACCAGATCGTACCGGCCCAATTCCCAGAGTGCCCGTAGCACCAGTAGCACGTACCTTGTGCGCGTCATGCTTTCGCCTCCGTTTTGTCCGTGAGGATTCCCTTGCATTCCAGCTGGCGAATAAATGAAAATGCTTGCGGCTCAACGATTTCCCGCGCGACCCCATAATCCCGGCAGATTTCGTCGCAAATTGCTTCCATGCTCAACCCCTGCACGATCCCCTGCCAGATCCTTAGAGCCGTCCGGTTTCCGAGAAATACCTGTCCGGTTGGAATATGAAGAAGTGCCAGCCCGTCATCATGGACACTGGCCCGCACTTCCGGCGCGATGCCCAGCTTTCCTTTTTGTTGAGACCGCTCGCTCCGGGAATCGGGAGTAATCTCGGCAAGCCGTTTAGAAAGCGTTCTTAGCCAACCACCCAGGTGCCGTGTATTCACGCAATTCCCTGTTTTTTCAAGCGTAAAGCGATCAATCGGCGGTGCGTATCCCCAGACAACGGCGATTTTGACCCCCTGATTTTCGGGGAGCGGCGATCTAATCGCCTGGGACAACAGTACTTAATCGATGTGGATGATCCCCCGGCGGATGGAAACGGTGACCGCTTCAGTCCGGTCGTGGACATGCAGCTTGGCGAGGATGTTTTTGACGTGTCCTTGCGTAGTTTCCTCGCTGATGTGGAGACTAGCCGCTATCTCTTTATTTCTCAACCCTTTGGCCATAAGACTAACGACTTCCATCTCTCGCGCCGTTAGAGCCGGCTGGCTGATGCGGTCAGCGAGCTTTCGTCCCACTTCAGGCGGAATCGGGCCGCCGCCGGCATGGACTTCCCGAATAATGGTGATCAAGTCGTCACCGAGTTGTTCTTTGAGGAGATAGGTGGCTGCGCCCGCTTGCAAGGCTCCATAGATATCTTCATCTCCCTTAAACGCCGAAAGGACGATAATTCGCGCGTCCGGAAACTCGGCGCGAATCGCTCGAATTGCCTGTATTCCGTTCATTTCAGGCGTCATGGTGAGGTCCATAATCGTTACGTCCGGTCTGTGCTCCCGAAACAACTGCACCGCTTGCGGACCGCTGGCGGCCGCGGCGATGACCTCCATATCCGGCTCGGGCTCGATCGTCGCTTGCAACCCTTTTCGAATCATTGCGTGATCGTCTACCAGCAGGATCCGAATACGCCGAGTTTCCATATATGATCCCGGCTAGGAATGCGTGGCGATGGGGACAAGAATTTCAATTTCGGTGCCGCGTCCCGGCGCGGTGGATATTTTTAGCTCGGCGCCGATCTGCTCCGCCCGCTCACGCATATTCTTTAAGCCCCAGTGCCCCAGCTTGTCGGATGCTTGTTCGAGATCGAAACCACGCCCGTCATCGCACATCCGGACGCAGACCAGATTCGGCGCCTGATAATCCAGCGTCATGTTGATTTGTCTTGCGCTGCCGTGGCGGACGGCGTTGCGCGCGGCTTCCTGAACAATTCGCAGAAGCTGTTCCTGGAATTGTACCGATACGGGCCGACGCTCGCCGCTCACCGTCATATTGAACTGAACGCGCTCGCCGGCAGTTGTTTCCTCTCCCACCTGGCGCAATGCGGTCAACAGATCCCTTTGCGTCAAGGTTGGCGAGCGAAGATCCCAAATGAACTCGCGGGCCTCGCGAATGCACTGCTCGGCTTGGCGGCGCAGTTCCCGAAGCTGGTTCTTTGCCGGATGGGCCATCGTTTTCGAAAGGCCTTCGAGCTGAAGAGCGAGGCCGGAAATATTCTGCAACAGCGAATCGTGTATCTCGCGGCCGATCCGGGTTCGTTCGGCCAGCCGTTCGTCCAATCGAATCCGCATTCGCACGGCCATCCGCTGGACCCGCAGGACATGGAGCCCCCACAACAATAGAACCAATCCGGCTAATGAAGCGAGCCGAAACGAAATTGTCTGGTAAAAGGCCGGCTTTATGGAGAACTCCAAGGAAGCGCCGGTGGTATTCCAGACCCCGTCGTTGTTGCAGGCAATCACCTGAAACCGGTAATGACGCGGCGGCAAATTGGTGTAGACCGCCTGGCGCTGCGCGCCGGCATCCCTCCACTCCTTATCAAAGCCGTTCAGCCGGTAACGGAAGCGCACTCTATCGGGAGCGGCAAAGCTGAAAGCCGTGTAATCGATTTGCAGTTCGCTGGTGAGCGGCGGAAGCTCCAGATTCGAGTGGATAGCGTATGTTTTTCGACCCGCGACGATTTGTTCAATCTGAACCGGCGGGGCCATCCGGTTTTCGTAGAGATGCGCCGGATCGACGACTGCTACTCCATGGAAGACTGCGAACCACAGGCGCCCATCTTTCGACTTAACCGCTCGGCGAAAATACCCGCTGTCGGTCGCGCGCGACCACATTCCGTCATCAGCACCATAAATACTAACCGGCACTCTGCGCTTAGGATCGGCAGCCCAGGTCCCGAGATCCGCCACGGCGATCCGCACCAGGCCGCAAGGCGTGTTTAGCCACATTGCGCCGCTGTCATCCTCCACCATTGCCTGGATGTGGTCACAGGGGAGACCGTTGGCGGCTGTCATCGTAGAAATCCGCCCCTGGTACAGCCGGCTCAAACCGCCTTGTGTGGCGATCCATAAAGCGCCGTCTTTTGAAAAATGCAGATCGAGCACAGACCCGCGTCCCAGACCATCGCCGGTGGTGTACCAGTGGGCCGCATAGCCGGGTTTGTAGTAGGCAACCCCGCCTTGTGAAAATCCAAGCCAGAGGCCGCCCTCGTTCCGATCGGGTTCGAGAGCCAACGCCTGTTGGTTTTGGAATTGCGACCAGGGAACAACCCCGACCACACGCGAACCTCGCAACCGGACGAGGCCTTGTCTTGCATCGCTGAACCACACGTTGCCGTTGCTGTCTTCTGCCGCCGCCGCAATCAACCCCATGTTCCGGACGCGCAAATCAGCGGGCCGGTTAAATTGACCGCGTGCTAGATACTCCAGGCCGGCTTTGGTTTGCACCCACACACGCCCGCTTTGCTCCTCAAAGATCGACAGGATGCTATCCGAGCGCAAGCCGTTTCTTTTGCTATAGCGGATAATCCGGTCGCGTCGCACTCGATTCAGACCGGAGGTTGTTCCGACCCAGACGCTGCCGTCCTTCGAGGCGAATAGCGAGCCTGCGGTGTCTTCCGTCAGGCCTTGCTGCGTTGAAATCGTCGTTACCGGAAGATCGCGAAACCTGTCGAGCCCTCCGTCGGTGCCCACCCAGATATTGCCTTCACGATCTTCGAACACATGACGAACGAAGTCACTCGAAAGCCCGTCCGCGTGAGCGAACCTATCCACCCGGCCCCGATGCAGATGAAACAAGCCCTGGCCCATCGTCCCGATCCAGAGCGCACCATCGCGATCGCACAGCAGGGTCATTGGCTGGATCTTTTCACCTAAGGCGCCAAGAGAAAATGAGACAAGCTTGCCGCCCACAAAGTGCTTCAATCCCGGTTGGCTGCTCGTCGAAACCCAGATCTCACCTTTCCGGTCTTCGGCGACCGAATAGATCATCGCACGCGGTTCATAGACCCGGCCTCGGGGAACTTCAGATGGCTTCCATCGGCTAAGCCCAAACCCTCCTACCCAGAGGGTCCTCGAATGGTCTTCCCATAAGGAGAAGACATCGAAGCCCTGCAAGCCGTTATCCGCGCCATAGCAGCCCAACCGGTCATTCTCGACATGACAAAGTCCACCCGAGCGATATCCGGCCACGCCGGCCCAAACGGTCCCGCCGTGATCAATCAAGATTGACGAAACGCCGGCTGTTCCCGTGGCTTTTTTTGTATCGTAAACATGAGCAACATCGCCCTTCCAACGAATCAACGAGTCCCGCGTGCCAATCCAGAGAGTGCCGTCACGAGCTGACGCTAGTGCGTTGATGTACTCACCGGCAAGCAGGTTATCCGACGATCCGCCTGGACGCAGGAAACGGGCGCCGTCAAACCTCCAGAGTCCAAATTCCGTGCCGACCCACAAGGTTCCATCCGGCGTCTGGGCAAGAGAGAAAACACTTCCTGGCATTCGGCTGTTCTGGCGTGTTAGCGCAGCGTGGGCGTACTGGATGATGTCGTGAGCTGGGTCTAGAGCGTTTAACCCGCCGGCAAACAAGAGAACGCCACTCAAGGCCACCCTCTGTCCGACCCGAAGCCATCGAACGGCTCTCATTGTCGCGATACAACCAAGATATTGTAGATCAACTCGGTCATGGCGTTACACTTCCGTTGCCCCAAACCAGCCAGCCACAGCTACCTGGTTCCCGGTTCCCAAAACCACTTGCGGTCAGGTAGACGGAAATGGCCATATCTGGTGATTTCCAGAAAACCGGCGCCTCATTAGTCTGGGGAACACGGGTCCACGAATAAGGAACAGACGTTAGCCGAAAGGAGATGGTATGCAGGAAAAGTATGTCGCACCTGAGTTGGAACTCGCCGGCGAGGCCGGCCAAGTCGTGCTCGGATCCACGCGTGTTGGCGCTGATCTTACCAATGAAATTCTGCCGCCTAACATGGAATTCGAGACGGACGGCGAGCCCTCGTCGTAGTTCTAGACGGCAACAGCGCGCGAGCCTTGTACCACGATCCAGAGAGCGTTCACGATACAGTTAACCGGAAAAAAAACGATTCAGAGAAGGACAAATAGACTCGGTCGGAGCCTGCCTGCGGTCGCCGCCGAGCGGCCGCACTCTTTAAATTTGTCACGCCAGCTCAAATCTGACGATCGCGCGCCCGAGCTGAATCTCGTCTCCCGCTTCGAGCTTTATGCCGCGCGCATTGCGGGCGACTTCCCGGCTTAATCCGCCGCGAATGATCCACAATCCGCAATTGGCGGGCTCCCGCTTGTCTTGCTTGTACCAGCGGTCGTTAAAAAGCCGGTATTCGCCCGTTTTTTTTGTATACACGATGTGGGCGTGTTCGCGCGACACGGTTCGGTTGATTTCATCCTCTTCGGCGAACGCCAGGTCGTTGCGCCGTGAGGGCCCTTGCGCGCGATAAACTTCCACCGTGCGTCCGATGTTGGTCCGATCTTTTTCGAGCGAGATTTCTTCTGCGGTCGCTTTCCCTCTGACCACCACCAACCTCGCACTGTGGCGGTTGACCAAGGGGAGCGGCTCTTTTTTCGGACGCGACCCGGTCTCGACCCGCAGCCATTTTCCTCCGTTGGGAAGCTCGGGGGTGGTCTCGAATTCGACCTCCAGATCCTCGGGAAATCGATAATTCAACCGCGCCAGCCCGCTTCTGATTTCCTGCTCGAAGTAGCTTTTTAAAAAATCGCTCTTCAAAAATGCCGATTCCTGATCGCCTGCGCCGCGAACGTGAATGCGAACGAGATTATAGGGAAACAGCATTTTGCCGCGCGCCCGCTGGCCTTTGTTCACGATCTCTTCCAATACGGCAAGACGAATCTCCGCCAGTTCGGGTATGTCCTTCGGGGCCAGCGCGCGATCGAAGGGCGCTTCGAAGATGGTCTTGCCGAGTTTCTCGATCAGGTCCGAAAGGCTCATGTCATTTCCTCTGCTGCGCATCGGGAACAGTAATGGCAGCGATCGCTGGAATCAAGCCCAGATCCGCGGCGGCTTCCGCGATCTCGCGGGCGATCGGCGCAGCCAGCGACCCGCCATACCCGCCATGCTCTACCATGACCGCAAAAGCGATCCGGCGGAGGGAGCTTCCGTCAGCCGGAGCGAACCCGGCGAACCACGAGTGCGGCGCGCCCTGGTCGAGTTGCGCCGTTCCCGTTTTACCGGCGATGGTGACGCGTGCTCCCTTCATCGCTCGCCGCGCGGTCCCATTGGTAACGACAGACCGCATGGCGTCTGCGAGAAACGCCGCGATATCCGGCGCTACCACCGCGCGGGGCGGTTCAGTTCGCGCGCCTGTATCGTCCAGAATCCATCTTCCCTGCGGAACGGCGCCGCCGTTCGCAATCGCCGCCGCCACCCGGGCCATCCGGAACGGCGTAACGAGAATCGGCCCCTGGCCGTAGGACGCGAACGGCATCGTGGCTTTGAGCGCCGCCGGATCTGCGTCCGGCAGTTGCAACACGTGCAGGGTGTCGCGCAGCCGGTCCGGCCCAACCACGTTGACACCTAACTGGGCGAAATATGCGTTGCAGGAAACCGTGATCGCCTGCCGCATATCCAGCGTGCCGTGCGCTGCGTCGCCCACGTCATCGCGAATGATGCGCCTCCAGCCTGGAATTTGCACGCCGCCGCGTCCCCCAAATGACCGGCATTGGAACGTTCTGGCCGCAGCGTGCGCATCGGCGCGCAGCGCAGCAATGGCCGTCACCAGCTTGAATGTCGATCCCGGCGGATATTGCCCGTAGCGGGCACGGTCCAAGAGTTCTTCGGGCGTTGCCGGCGTGCCGCCCGACGGCGCCGGAAAACTCACCAGGCTGAGGACGTCACCAGACTGGGCATCCATCACAACAACCGCGCCTTTATCCCGTCTTGCGGCACGCAGACGGCGTTCCAGGATTTCCGTGGCCTTCATTTGCAGGCGAATATCGATCGAAGTTCTGACATTGCGATCGCGAGCGCGTAGCTGCTGGATCGCTGTATTGCCGGGATGATGCCGGTAACGCACCAAAGGCGCGAGTTCCGCGTAATCCCGGTAGCCTGCGAGCTTGGTATTGGAATCGTGTTCCACCAGCGAAGCATTCGTCGCGTGAAAATTCTCGCCGGTCCGCCAATCTCCCAGAAAATGCGCCGCCAGCTCGCCGAACGGATAATGCCGACTTTCGAGCCGCGAGCAAACGCGGTCCATCGAGACGCCTAATTTTTCATACTGCGCGCGATCGCGCTCCAGATCGTTCCAATTGCTGGTCGCCAGCAGCACGCCGTTTCGATCGTAAATGTTTCCGCGTGGAATCTCGCGCGCGAGCGACGTCAGGCGCGGGTTGTGCTGGGCGCGCTTCACACCGTCGCTTTCAAACACCTTCACGTCACGCGCAAGAAATTCCTGGTCGCGGGCGACCTGAAAATACGCCGCGCGGCCCAGCAGCACCAGCGCACACGCTCCGAGAACCGCCGACAGCCGCGCAATGGGACGCACGAATGGATCGCCGATTTCCGGCCGCGGATCGTGATTGGAAATCGAAAGAATCAGCGCAAAGAGCAGAAAGTTCGCCAGCATCGCCGTGTTGCCAAAACTGAGGAACGGCGATACGACACCTGTGAGCGGAATGACGCCCAGAACACCGCCCGAGATCAGCAGCATCTCGAGCGCAAAGAGGCTCGCCAGGCCCACCGAGAGAAATACAGCGTATTCATCCTGCGCGTCGCGCGCGATCCGGAACGAGCGCCGCACCAGCCACGCGAACAGCAGACCGATCACAGCCACGCCCGCGAAACCCCACTCTTCTCCGATGGCCGGAAGCACCAGATCCGTGTGGCCCGCGGGGATCAATGAAGGATCGCCGCGCCCCGGTCCCGAGCCCCACAAGCCGCCGGTCGAAAACGCCCAGATGGATTGCGCCAGTTGATCGCCGCCCGAAACATCGTTGTCCCAGGGAGAGAGCCACATGGAAACCCGCGCGACAACCGTCGGCGGCTCGCCCAGCCGGTATCCGATGGTCACGCCGGCAATCAGAATCGCCAAACCCATCACCGCCAGGCCTGCGCGTCCTCGCGCCACGCCGAACATCGCCAGGAATAGAAAGCCGGTGACCAGCGCGGGACCGAGATCCTTCGATATGAAAAACATCCCGAGCGCGCACGCAACTCCGCACATCACCGGCAAGGCGTGCGAAAATCGCGGCAGCTCGATCCAGCGCAGCCAGCGCGGCACCAGCCGCTTTTCCCGCAGCTCCCTCAGCCGCTCCCAGTTGCGGGTGAAATAGCCCGCCATAAAGAACACGAGCAAAAGTTTGATGATTTCTACCGGCTGGAATGGGCCCAGGTTTACTTTGGAATCATTGCCGGTTGGACCCGATCCGAAGACCAGCAGCAGCACGAACAGTCCCAGGCTGGCGAAAAGCGGAGTGTAGGTCCAGCGGGCGAAGCGGCGGTAATCGAAGTAACGGACCAGCGGCAGCAGAAGAATGGCGCACCCGAGCGCCACACCCCAGGCAAATTTGCCGAACTCGAGCGTGTCACGCAAGGGATCGCGCAGGCTCACAGCAAGAATTAATCCGAGCCCAGTCAGCAGAAGCAACGCCGGCAAGAACGCCGGATCGCCGCGAAATCCTTTGCGCCTCCAGATGAAGTGAACGATATAAAAGCTCGACAGGTAAAGCGCGATCCAGCCGGCAAAGCGAAGCAGAAATTCACGCGGCGTCCGCACCACCAGCACCGGCTTGAGTTTGGCAACCGGCAGTAAGGCCACACGAATCTCGCCCTTGCGCGGTTTGCCCTGTTGATTCGCGATTTGCCGGCGCAGGAGTTCGTGGAGGGTCTGCCATCGCGGATCGCTCTCGATCTCGCTCCTGCTGACGCGAAGACGCGCCAGCGCTCCGACATTCGGGAGCGGCTTATGGCTCTGCACATACGCTGCAATTTTCCCGGCCGCCAGCTCCCGCTCTCCGGCATCCGGGAAAATCTCGAGAAACGGAAGCAATTCCTCCGGCTGCGTGACCGTATTCAGATTGAGCAGCTCGTTATGATCGAGCTTGGCCTGCAACTCCGAAAAATTCGATGTTTTCGCGAGCAACACGAACGCCAGGCCGGCACTCACCAGCACCGAAGCACACACCAGCCACGGCAACTCCCGGCGGCGCTCCGGCGGCGCAGTCCGCTGCCACGAGCCGGCCTGCACGATGACCCGTTGCTCCCAGCTTCGAGTCACCGCCATGGACGTATTCTCCTGGGCGGCTTTCGCGGCTTAGCGGGTTTGTCCAGTTTCCCCTGCAAAACCTGGAGCCTCGCTCGGTCGCGATAAACCCGGTTCAAACTCGAGCTGGCGCTGGAAAATCCGGCGATCGGCTCATACAGATTTCCGGCGCGGTCCAGGTCGCCGCGGGAAAGCGAAAGATGCTTCGCCAGCTCAAACCGGGACGTTTCCGATTGCTCCGCCTGCCGCAATTCCTGCTCGGCGCGATAAAGATAGGCATCCGCCTGCTCTTCGAACTCGCGCGGCCCCGGCTTGAAACCCAGCCGCTCCGCATCAGACAACTCCGCTACGGCGCGGCCCGCATTCCGGAAGCCGTAGGCATACACACGTGCCAGCCCTAAATGCGGATCCGGCGATCGCGGCAGCAACGAAGCTGCCTGTTCAAAACTGGACTTCGCGCTCTCTGCAGACTGATCCGTGTGCGGATTCTGCTCGAGCTTCAGAAATCCGTTGATCAGCGCCAGTTTGCCCTTAACGGGCGCATCCGGCCGCTCCAGCTCACCCGCATGCTCCAGGCACATCCGCGCCTTCGGCCAGTCAAAATCGCGCAGCAACGGATCCGAACTGTTGCGGTATCGATCGATTACATCGTCGGCGGCCGCCAGATACGCCGATCGCAAGGGCAGCTTCAGCCAGGTCACCGGCGAAAAGCGCCCCAGCGGAAAGTTGCGCCGCTCCAGAGTTTGATAGAGATTCCAGTCGGCGCTGATTTCTTTGGCTGTCTTCTGGGTGTAGTCGAGCGGGCCGCGAATCGGCCGGCTTTCCACCCAGAAGCGGTAAGCGAATGCCGACTCGATGTAGATCAGCGCACCCAGCAGCGCTCCCACGAGGATCGCGAGAATCATGGGCAGTGCCAGGCCACGGAAGAAAACCCGGATGCGCCGTGGAATCTTCAGGGGCACGCCCGGCGCCGAGCGCATTTCCTGGAGCGCAGAGCCGACCGCCTTCCATACCTGCCCAAGGCGCCCCAGCAAATCGTTCGCGGCTTCGGTTACAGGCCGTGCCGCCGTTTGCGGTTTTTCCACGGTGGGATTCGCTTGCCACGCGTGCTCTTTGTCGGTCTCCGCCTGCGTCGGCCGGCCGTCCAGAAACAGGCGCAGATCGTCCGTGAAAGCCGAGGCGGAGCGATAGCGATTTTCAATGTCGCCCGCCAGGCTTTTTCGAATCACCGCCTTCAACCCCGCCGGGCAATCGTCGGGCAGCGCACGCGGGGGCCTTTTCGAGCGAATCAATTCTTCGAGTTTCTGCGTGGTCTGCGCCTGGTAAGGAGGAAGACCGCCCACCATTTCATAGAGCGTCGCGCCCAGCGCCCACAGGTCCGATTGCGGATCCACCTGCGCGCGGCTCAATCGCTCGGGCGAGCAATAGCCCGGGCTGCCCAGGTTGTGATTCGTCAGGTTGCGGGTAAATGTGATGGCCTTGGAAATGCCGAAATCCAACAGCCGGATCGAGCCGTCCGGACAGATCTGAAGATTCGATGGCTTGATATCTCCATGCACCACCGCGCGATTCCGGCCGTCGATTTCGATCTCGAAAGAGTGCAGCCGCTCGAGCTGGCTGGCCACCTCCAGGGCGTACCGCGCCGCGCGGACCGGCTCCATCCGCCCCTCGGCCTGCAAGACTTCGGCGACGCTTTTTCCCTCCACATACTCCATCGCCACGAAATAGAAGCCGCTGCGCTCGCCACTGTCGTAAAGCTCGAGAAACCGGGGATCGGCCTCATGCAGTTGCTTCTGGATCAGCGAACCCCTCTTTTCCGCTTCCAGGACCGTCTGGGTCCACGGGTCGGGAGACTGCTCGATGATTTTCAGGACGGCGCGGCGGTTATCGGTGGGATCGTTCGCCAGGTAGACATCCGTCATGCCCCGGCCGAGTTTGCAGATGATTTCGTATCTGCCGAACTGCTTGGAACGAAACACGCCCGTTCTTAACCCTATCTGCGCCAATAGGCTGGGGATAACCCCGGTTCGACAGCATCACCCGGCGCGGAATTCGGCTGCTCGCGTGCCGCTACGAGCCCGACACACTCGTACCGCTGAGGTTTAATACGTTATACGTTTCGGAGGGTTTCTGAGAACGCGCGATTATTGAGGAGGTTTAATGGTCATTTTCGGGCTTCGAAGTTGAGCGTCAGCACCTCGGCCAGCCCAATCGCCGCCCGGCCGGGCAGCGCCTGCTCGACCCCCTTCTTGAGCCGGTGGCCGTCGAGCCAGGTGCCGTTCACGCTCTTGTCCAGGACATGGAACCGCCCGGTGGCCGGGTCGCGCCGCAAAACCAGGTGCTCCCGGGACACCTCGTCGTTGGTGTAAAGCGTCAGATCCATCGGCAGATCATCCCCACCGCGCCCGACCCGAACCTCGTTCTGCGACACCAGAAAGAGTTGCGGACCGGAATCGTCTTCGTACCGGATCTCGGCGTAAACGGCGGTGGGGGTTCTTCGCGTCACGGCCGCCGACCGGATGGCCGTGACCGACGGTTCCCGGTCCATTAATGTGGTCTTCGTGCCGCGAAAACCCGGCTGCGCCGTTTCGTTCAGCTCGGAATGAATCTCGACGTCTCCTAAGGGAACCGTGCCCTCGGTGTCGGGAAGAAATTCCAGAATCCAATCCTTGCCGGCGATTTTAAATTCCTTTTGCTGGCGGCGGGGACGCTTCAGCACCAGCATACCCGGCTTGCTGTTCAACTGCGCCACACGCGCGCGCAGGCCTCGCTTGGCGTCTTCCGCGATGAGATCCAACACGCCCGCCAGGCGCGCGTGATCTTCCGGATGAAGATACAGGCTGAAGACGCAAGGCAACAGAACGCTATAGCCCATCTCGAACTGGCCCAGCTCCATGTTCCGGATCAGCTCATCAATGATCGTCTGGCCGCTGAGTTTAGCCTCCACAACGCCGGTATCCTTCTGAGCCATGGTACTCTACACAGCTTCGACGCATGGGAATCAACGGGGTTCCGTTTTGGCGCTCAGAAGTCCGCTACCCGCTCGAGAGTCAAAAAATCCCAAGTGAGGTGCGAGTGGACTCTTCGTTCGGTTGAGAAACCATTTTCGTTGCGTGTTTCGCCGCAACCGATTCGAATAGCTTGGCACACAGCCCACTAACACCCGGCACATCGCCGTTCCGCACAGCCCGGTTCAATTCCGGAAGCTCGCCAAGCACGCCGGCAATCTTGTCTGTAGAGATAAAGGTCAGTGGATCACTCCGCTTTGCCGATAGCTCCAGGGTTGGCTGATCGCCCGTCATAAAACCTCTCCGCTCAGAGCCCGATCAACACGGCGATGATCCCGGCTTTCACGTTCGACTTTGTCCTCATGATCTTCTCCTTTCACCGAACTGTAAGAGCACGGCGGCTGCCATTCGGAAACGATGCGCCTCCACCCGCGCAACGCATTGGCGCGTCAGGTGATTGCCTGCATTCACGGCGGCGAGAGAAAGGAAGCGCCCTTTTAGTTCCTATCTGAATGGATAGCTCGGAGGGACGAAGTGGATAGAACCAAAGCTGAGTCGGAAGGCCAAGCCCTATTTTGCGCAGGTCGTTTGGCGGAAACCGGCAGGGAATCTGTAGCCCATTTCAAACTGCCCATTTCCATGTCTCGGATCGGCTCGGTCGCAGCCGCCAAGCTTCGCACCGGAAGCCGCACTTCACTCCCACCGAAATACTTTGGCGGAGACGGTGACGCAAATCACGAATACGATTACCAGCCCGGCGATATCGCCCCAGTGCGCCAGCCACGGTTCACCTTTCCAGATGCCCTGAAGCAACGACACGGCGTAGGTTAAAGGCGTTGCACGCGCTACGGCCTGAAGCCCGGGCGGCAGGGATTCCACCGGGACGAACAACCCCGAGAAGCCAAGCATCGGGTAGAGGATGGCGCCGGCAATGGGCTGCGCGAACCTGGCTGTCGGAACGAGGCTCGCAATGACGAAGCCGATCGACAGGATGCTGCAGGTGCTGATCAGCAGCGCGATGGCGAACCCGAATAGTGGCGCGTGCAGGTCGATCGGGTAATACAGTTTGCCGGTCAGCAGCATCAGCCCCAGGGTAAACAGCGTCAATAACAGCTTGACGATCACGTGAGCCGTCAGAATAGTCTGCGGACGAAGCGGTGTGGCGCGAAGCCGTTTGAGGATTCCGCCCTCGCGGTAAATCGAGATGATGGTTACGAGCGAGATCACTCCGGTCAGCGCAATCACGATCGTCGCGAAGACCGGCAGGCCGGCGCGCACAAATCCGCGCGCATCCATGATACTGGCCGCGATTCGGCTCCCCGCGGTCCGTCCCGCAACCACGAAAATCAGCACCGGCAGAACGATGGAGCCGAATGCGCCCATCGGCTCGCGCAAAAAAATCTTGATTTCCAGCCAGGTCAGTTTCCAGAGTCCACGCAGCATGGGTCCTCTAATCGCGTATCGAATGCCCCGTCAGTTGCAGAAAAACGTCTTCCAGGTTGGGCAGAACCGTCCGAAACTCGGTGACGCGAATCTGGTGTTCGGCGAGGCACTGGATCACTTCGGTGACAAACTCGTCTCCACGCCCCCGGATCGTGTAATGGGAATCGAGCGGGGCTGCCATCTCCACGTCGCCGATAGTTCGAAGGAATTCTCCGGCACGCCCGTCCGCGGTCGACAGCAGGACCGTCTGGACCGGGCAGTGCCGGCGGATCAGTTCCACCGGACTGCCGATATCGATCACGCGCCCATGTTCGATGATCGCCACACGGTCGCACAGGCGCTCCGCTTCTTCCATCAGATGCGTGGTCATGAATACCGTTTTGCCGCGCTCGCGGATGCCGCGCACCAGATCCCAGATCGCCCGCCGCGCCTGAGGATCGAGTCCCGTGGTCAGCTCATCGAGAAACACGACCTCGGGATCGTTGATCAGCGCCAGCGCAATGAACAACCGCTGTTTCTGCCCGCCGGAAAGCGTCATGAACCACGCGTTCCGCTTATCGGCGAGTCCGAGCTGTTCCAGCAGCCGGTCGCCGTCCACTGACTTGGGGTAAAGCGACGCCCACAACTCGACCGCCTCCCAGACCTTGATCCTCTTCTGCAGTTGCGCTTGCTGGAGCTGCACACCAATCCGGGTTTGCAGCGCATAAATTTCGCGGAAGGGATCGAGCCCAAGAATCGAGATGACGCCCCGATCCGGAGTGCGGAGACCCTCGATGCACTCCATCGTAGTCGTCTTGCCGGCGCCGTTCGGGCCGATCAGCCCGAAGATTTCTCCTTCGGCGACTTCAAACGATACCTCGTCGATAGCTACGACTTTGCCATACGTCTTGCGGATTCCTGAGACCTGGATGACAGAACGTTGCAGAAGAAATGAGGATACCAAAGCGCGGATGTTTGGCCGAACCCGGCGGAATTCTTCGTTTCGCCGCCGGCCTAAATGCCCTTGGCCAGAAAGCCGCCGTCTACCGCGAGGGTTTCGCCGGTCACGAACGAAGCCGCGTCCGAACCCAGAAAAATCGCCGCGCCCACCAGTTCGTCCACTTTTCCGACCCGGCCCATGGGCGTCCGCGCCGAAATGGCCTGATAGCGCTCCGGGATGTCCAGGACCTTGGTATTGAGCGGGGTGCGAAACACGCCCGGCGCGATGGCGTTCACCCGGATGTTGTACTTGGCCCATTCGCAGCCGAGTTGCCGCGTCAGCAGCATCACGCCGGCCTTGCTTGCGGCGTACGCCGTCACTTCATTGAAGCTGACAAAGCTGGTCAGCGAGCCGGTATTGATGATTGCGCCCCGCTGCTGCCGGATCATCTGGCGGCCGAAAATCTGGTTCGCGCGAAACGTACCGGTCAAATTCGTATCCACCACGCGGACGAAGTCTTCTTCCGGGAGATCCGCGCTCGGCATCTTCTTCAGCGTGCCCGACGTCACGACCAGAATATCCACCTGCCCGAATGCCAGCACCGTTTCATTGCAGAGCTTCTCGAGGCTGCCGCGGTCTTGCACGTCGCTCGCCACGCGCAGCGTCTTCGAGCCAAGTTTTTCCAGCTCCGCCGCTTCGGCCTGCACCTTGGAGAGATCGCGGCTGCTGGCGATCGTGGTCGCTCCGGCGCGGGCGTAGCCGCGCGCAATCGCCTGCCCGATGCCGCTCGTTCCACCCAGCACCACCGCAACTTTACCTTTGAGAGAAAACAGTTCGTCGAGAAAGCTCATAAAGTTAAGTCAAATGATATCGTGATCGACGCCGGCCCTGCCCGCGCCTACAACGCGAAGCTTTCTCCCCACCCCGGCGCCAGCGTCTCCACCCCATATTCCGCGCGAATCGCTTTCTCGAGCGCCGCCGCGCCCTCCGGTTCCCCATGCACCAGGAAAATTTTCTTCAACGATGCCGCCATCGGCTTCATCCATGCGAGCAGCTCATTCTGATCGGCATGCGCGCTCAACGCATGCAGCGTTTCCACCTGGGCGCGCAGCCGCATCGGCTCGCCGAAAACCTTCACTTCCGATCGTTTTTCTTCTAACATCCGCCCCAGCGTGTTCTCCGCCTGATAACCCGTGATCAAGACCGTATTCTTCGGATCTTCAATATTATTTCTGAGATGGTGCAGGATGCGCCCGGCCTCGCACATGCCCGAGGGCGAAATGATCACGCACGGCCCGTGCAGATCGTTCAGCTTTTTCGATTCGCTCGCCTCGCGAATATAAGTCAGCCGCTCAAAACCGAACGGGTCATCGCCGTCCGTCAGATATTGCCGCGCCTTCTGGTTGAAGCATTCCGGATGCTTGCGAAACACCTCCGTCACGTTCACCGCCAGCGGACTGTCCACAAAGATCGGAATATTCGGCACGCGCTCTTCGTGCGTCAGCTCGTGCAGCAGCAGCACCAGTTCCTGCGTCCTGCCCACCGCAAATGCCGGAACGATGATTTTTCCTCCGCGCCGCGCGGTTTTCGCGATCACCTCCGCCAGCCGGTTCTTCACCGACCCCCGTTGCTCGTGCGCGCGGCCGCCATACGTGCTCTCCATGATCAGGTAATCCGCTGCCGGCAGAGGCTCCGGATCCCGGATGATCGCCAGATTCGGCCGCCCGACGTCGCCCGAAAACGCCAGGCGAATCTCGCGTCCACTCTCCTGCGCCCGCAAAAGAACCGTCGACGATCCCAGAATGTGTCCGGCATCGTAGCACTCATATTCCAGCCCCGGTATCAACCGTTTCGAGCTGTGGTAAGGGACCGGCTGAAATAGCGGCAGCGTCCGCTCGGCGTCGCCCGTGTCATAGAGCGGCTCGATGACGCCTTCCCCGCGATGGTGCCGCCGCTTGTTCAGAAATTCCGCGTCCTTCTCTTGTATATGCGCGGTGTCGAGCAGCATGGCGCGGCACAAGTCGATCGTCGCCGGCGTCGTGTAAATCGGCCCCGCGAAGCCGTTTTTTACCAGCAGCGGCAGGTTGCCCGAATGATCGATATGCGCGTGCGAAAGAATCACCGCGTCGATCGACTTGCCGGGAAACGGAAAATGGCGGTTGCGCTCCTCCGCCTCTTTGCGGTGGCCCTGGTACATCCCGCAGTCCAGCAGGTAGCGCTTGCCATCCGCTTCCAGGTAATGCATGGAGCCGGTCACCGTCCGGGCCGCTCCCCAAAATGTCAGTTTCATCGGTATTCGCCGCGCTCAGGCGTTCGACCTATAGAGCCTCGCTGTTCGCGGTCGATGGTCATTCTATGAGCCGAAAGCTCGCGCTGGCGGTCGTGTTACTCGCCGTGCTCCCTGCTCTCCACCTCGCCTGGGTGGCGCGCGATATGCCTCATTTCGGGCATCTTCATGACGATAGCATCTATTGGGTTACCGCTAAATCGCTTGCGGAATCGAAAGGCTACCGCATCCTGAGCCTGCCGGCCGAGCCTTATCAGACCAAGTATCCGCCGCTTTGGCCGCTGGCTTTGTCGGCGCTCTGGAGAATCGATCCCCGTTTTCCCGAAAACCTGCGGCTCGCGATGCCGGTCGCCTGGCTGATGCTGCCGGTTTTTCTGGCGCTCGCGTGGCGCTGGTTTCGCGATGTCGGATTCGAAATCGGCCCGAGCGCGATTCTCTGCGCAGTTGTAGGCACGAGCCCGTGGATCGTGTTCCTCTCCACGACGCTCATGTCTGAGCTTATCTTTTCCGTGTTGCTTCTGGCGGCGGTCATTGCCATCGAGCGCGCGGCCGCGAAAAACTCGATGGCCTTCATCGCCGGGCTGCTAGCCGCCGCCGCTTATCTCACCAAGACCGCCGCCCTGCCTCTGATAGCCATCGGTCCCCTGTGGCTCATGCTGCGCCGCCGTCGCCGCCCCGCGGCCATGTTTTTCTGCGCCATGCTGCCGGCGGTTGTGGCCTGGACCGTCTGGACGCGCCATCACATGACGCACGCGGTCGATCTGGTCTCGCTCTACTACACCAATTATCTCGGGTATCAGATTTACAACATCGGCTGGCGCGATCTCCCGCTGGTCGTGTGGAAGAATCTCGATGGCCTGTTTTCCGGCATCGCCGGCCTTCTGATCTTCGATCTGGCAAAATCGCCGGCCGGTATCTTTCTCGCGCGCCTCATGGCCATCGGCGCCATCGTGGGCACGGTGCGCTTCGCCCGACGGGACGGAATGACGCCCTACCACTGGTTCGCGCTGTGCTACACGGCGATTCTGCTGGTCTGGCATTTTCCGCCGAACGAGCGCTTCCTCATTCCGCTATTCCCGCTGTTACTCGCAGGCTGCGCCACGGAATCGTCGCATTTGCTCGAAGCATGGAAAAAAGCCTGGCGGCTAAATGCGGCCAACCGCATGGCCGCGGCCGCGATGGCGGCTGGAGCCGTCGCACTCGCTTCGACAGCGATCGTCTGGAACGCCGGCGCCATCTTCCGCCAGTTCCCCGCGATCATCGGCCAGCATCGCGCGGTCCTCGCGAGCAACCGCGCCGCCTTCGCCTGGATTTCGCGCGAAACGCCCGAAGCCGCCTTCTACGCCTACGACGATCCAGTTTTCTTCCTCTACACCGGCCGTCACGCCGCGAGCCTTCCGGTCGCGCCCATGCCGTTTTACCGCGAAGACCGCGAGGCCATTCTGCGCCCGTTCCACAACATGGCCGGTTTTGCGCGCGAGCAGCAGCTCGATTACCTGTTCTTCACCGCCGCCGATTTCCACCGCGACCTGCCGCCCGCCGAGCGCGCCGAAGTCCGGGGCATCCTAAACGGCGACAACGCGTTTGAGCTGGTCTATCGGTCGCCCCTGAGCTCCGTGTGGCGGCGCAAGACGATTCTCGCGGCTTCGGCCACCCCCCGCTAACCATCGCCGCGCGGACACGCCGTCTAATTTCCCCCACGCCGCACGCTCCCACCGGCCAATTGCTCTCATCGCGTTTTCAGCCAGTTACCGCGCTGCGTCCCAGTGGCCGCCCGCCTGCATTCCTCCCCGGCGGGAGGTGCCCAATGTACGACTTCAAATCCAAACCGTTACACATTACCGGCGAGCCGGTCACCGGCGAGCCGAAATCCACCACTTACAAGAAGGCCCCGTGGATCGGCGCCATTGCCGCCGTCACGGCCCTGACTGCCCTGGCCGGTCTCGGCGTTTACGTTCACTCGGCTTTCGAACGAAGCGGCTCTGCATTCATTCAGCCGCTCAAAACTCTGAGCGCACGGGTAGACGCATCCGATGCCAAAGCCCAGTTCTGGACCCGAAGGCAGCAGGAGCTGGAAGGCCAGGTCGCCAGTCTCAACAAGCAGGTCGAGTCCCGCTACTACGCCGCGCGCAAGCTGGCCCGCACGTTGAGCGATCAGGTCTACCAGCGCGTCCACCAGGAAATTGCCGCCGAAGCGCAAGCTCTTGACGGCCGGCTCGCGCTGGTCGAATCGAAGAGCGCCACTGAAGAGGCCCGGACCAATCAACTCGAACAGCAACTCGCTTCTTTGCACGAAGAAACCGCTCAGCAGGCCGCGAAACTCAAAAGCGCTGAGGAGCAAATCGAGAAGAGCGCTGCCGTGCGCGATCAGCAGATCGCCGGGCTACACGACCGCCTGATCAGCCAGGCCGAGGATTTCAACGCGCTCGCCGCCAAGCTGGCGGTCCGCCGCGTCGATTTCGAAGTAACGAAAAATCACACCGGCGAGCTGGCCGATGGCGTTTCGCTTTCCGTCACCGGCACCGATACCGGCTATCGCCGCGTGAGCGGATGGATCTGGCTGATGCCCGACCGCCGCACCATCTGGCTCCGCGACCAGGCCGCTCAGGAGCCGGTCGTGTTCTACGGCTACCCGGATGGAAAGCGCCGCGAGCTGGTGATTACCAATGTGGCCAAGGACTCCGTAACCGGATTTCTGCTCGTTCCGGCCGACATCAGCTCCGGTCTGAATGCCGCACTGACAGCAGCAGCCGAATCGAATCGCTAAGTTGTTCCGATGGATGGCGGCTCCGGTGCAGGCCGGGGCCGCCTTCCCTTTCCCCAAAAGATTTCTGCCGGCCGGCAACTTTGAGACGGAATCAGGCGGCTGCCGGGAATAGCGTGATCAATGAAGTCAGTTCGGTGGGCGAGGGCAGTCAAATTGCGCGCTTTCGGATAAAACGGCCCGTCAATAGCACAACCGTCCCCAGAAGAACTATGGCGGCGGCGGTTCCGGTACATGGGTTGCCCCCTCGATCGAGTACTCAACACGCGAGGCGCTCGAATAGGTCAAACCAGTTATGGGCTCACCGTTGCTGTCGAGAAGCCGGATGGAGCCGATGGAGTAGGTTATATCCATGGCTTCATAATCCCAATCACGCCCGGGATCTGCTGGTATTCCCTGCGTTATATGCATGAAGAAGCTGAAAGGACCGTCTCATATAATCGGCTGCACCAGGGTGTAGTAGGGAGGATCTACCGCCGCAGGGTTCTCACTACAACCGAAAGAACCGGTCCAGCTCATCGGCCAGGTGCCGCCACCAAGACATAAATAATCGCTGCTATATGGCGGGAAACGCAGGTAATCACCGTCACACGGTGGCCGGATCGGTAAGCAGGCCGATTGTGAATTCAGCGAGCGCCGGTTTTCCGGCAGGTCCACTCAAGTTTATGGTTTCGCCAAACGCGGCAGACGCGCTTAAGCCACTCCATCCTGCATTTCTGAAATGGTCAACCGGGTATCTATATCGTTACATCGCTGTTGCATCGGCAGCGGAGGTCATGTTAGCTGCTGCGAGACGCCCGGTAAGTCTTTCTTACAGCTACGGTCGAGCCAGTGTTTCTTCCCTACTTGGGGGTTCAAACATCCTGGCCGGCGGCGGTTGGTTCACGACCAGCCAGTAAAACCCGACTTGCCGGACGACTTCCTGA
>DATEFW010000016.1:0-187900 GCA_035280425.1 Bryobacteraceae bacterium
ATCGTCGATTTCAACGGCGATCTCCGCTCCGCCGAGCGCCTCGCCGATTCCTCCATCGAGATTTCTTACGAAAGCTCCGCGCGCGCATTGGCCCTGATCGATCGCAAACCCTCGCGTCTCGAACTCGACGGCGCCGGCGCCAATCTCGACGTCCTCGCCTCCGGCCCGAACTTTAGTGTCCTGCTCCCCCGCGGCCAGCACTTCGTCACGATCCACATGAATTAGCGCCGCGCTCAGACGCCACCCAAAAGATTATTGAATGATGAGATGATCTCGCTCGCTTGAATTCGTGCGAGTTTTGTAACCGCGGCGCTGAGTGACCGGCGGTCTCTCCACTACCTCGATCGTGACCTCGGCCACGCCTCCGTCGATCATTCCTAGCTGAACGGCGGCGGCGTGCGACAGGTCAATGATCCGCGATTTCACATACGGTCCGCGGTCATTGATCCGAACCACAACGCTGTCTCCCCGATCGACACGGCGCACCCGCACTCGCGTGCCAAAGGGCAGGTCACGGTGCGCCGCAGTCAACTGTTCCTGATCGTAGATCTCTCCGCTGGCTGAAAGACGCCCATCGAAGGACGTGCCGTACCAGCTCGCGATACCGCTTTCCGAGGGCCTACTTGCCGTCTCCGCATGCGCAACCGTCCCGAGAAAGAAAAGCCCTGCGGCGGTGAACACGGCGCGTCGCGTCAACTGCGGTCCAAACATGTGCCATTGTTGACCAGCCGCGCACAGCCTGAAAATCAGGACTTCGCTTTATGTCCGTTGCAGAATCGCAGTGCGGGTTGAGAATTGGACTACCGCGAACAGATTCTAGGGCATAACGGAAATGGGAACTAATCCCGCGTTAACGTTAGTGTGGTGCGGCATACGACCGTTCTACCCAAAGGATCAACACCGAGCTTTACGGTATTCGCACACCCGGGATACGCATTTTCGCAGTAACTCACGACGAGATTTAACATCCAGCGTTTCGTCGCCACCACATGAACTAGCGCCGCTCTACATCAGCGCGTCGTTCAGCTGATAATCCGCCAGCCTGATGCCGTCAGCCTCCATTTCAGTCCGCAAGCCCGGCAGGTCTTCCCAATCGGTATAGATCGTCACTGGCGTTCCCGGGCAGATGCGCCAGTGCTCGGGGATCTTGTCCGTCCTCACTCCTTCCCAATCCGATAGCCCCAGATACATCCTCTTCACCGGACTGATTCCGCCTTCGACGCTCCCCGTCCATCCGTACCCGATCATTTCAACCGGACGCCCGTATCCGACCGCCCCGCTCCCGTTCTCTCCCGGCGCACAAGTGATCTCGCTCGCTCTGGCGCTCACCATCATGAACGTGGCATCAATCGGGAAGATGCACGCCATCATTCCCGAAGCCAGTGGAGTCATCGAGCACCTTCCCCTTCCCACCCGGAATTCTCCCGCCGGAATAACCATCTGGAATACTTCCTTCGCATGCCGGGGCGCGAGCGCGAACGTCACGTGCAGCTTGACCGGTGTCTCCTTCACCCGCTCGAAGAAATCCTGATCGACCGTGATGACCGCCTCCGTGTGTTCGCGATTCGGCAGTAGAACCAGCCCGGACGAGCGCCAGCCTTGATTCCACCCGACGCCTCCCGGAGATTCGATCCTCACCGTCATCCCTTCCGCAAACACCGCCGAGCCGTTTCGAATCCCCGACACCCGCAGCGGTATCTGCACGTGCACTTTGTTCTTTTCCGGATAACCTCGCGCATGCGCAGTCGGCCTCGCCGGATCGAAAGCCAGTTGGACCGGCTGTCCCGAACTTGCCTCAGGATAAGCGCGAGCAATGAGCACCCCATAGGGCGCTGCGAACGGAACCAACACAGCCGCTCCGAGCGCGGCCCCGAGCACCACCCGCGCCTTCCCCGTTCTGCGCCGCGCGTATTGCCACACCACCACAACCACGCACGCAGCCGCCGCGATCACCCCGCCAATCGTCTGCGGAACCGATGCAGCTCGCAGCGGCACAACATCCTGCCCCAGCGAACCGAGCCATGCCATCGCCACAAACGACAGCAGCAGGCTGAGCACCGCTACAGCAAACTGTCCGACGCTCGCCGTAATCGCCGCCAGCGTCGCCACCGGCAGGATCAACATCAGCAGCCACCACCCCTGATTAGCGAGCAGCCCGGCAACATGCACCGCCGGCTGAAATCCCGCCTGCCACAACAGAAAAGCCTGGAGCACGAACAGCGGAACATTCACGAAGCACAGGACAAACAGCACCTTCTCCGCCACGAGTTGCTTCCACTCGTACGGCCGCGTGACCCAGAACTGCCGGTCGCCAACCAAACCCTCGGCTTCGACCGCCCGCACAATAATCAATGCCCAGGAAATCAGCAGCAGCGGCCCCAGTATCTCGGTAATAAAGGAGTACTCGCCCACGTGAAAAAACCTGGATTCTGCGCCCTGCCTGGACTCATGCCATCCAGACGCCACCGCCATCGCGAGAGACGCGCCGATCTCCCACCAATGCTGCCGCATGTCCTTTCGAAAAATGTGAAGTATCTGGTTCCTCACAGCGCCCTTCCTTGTGCTGATCCCCGCCCGCTCTTTGCCATCGCCAGAAAAATCGAGCGCAGCGGCATCGGCGTGAACGCCACGTCCCGCGCCTCGCCGAACCGCTCGCGGATTTCCGCGCGCGTGCGCTCTTCATCAAACCTGCTTTCGATGAACCGCACCACCGCTCCTGAAGCGCCGACCTGCATCCAGCTTCCCGGCCACGTCGCCGGAAGCTCAGGCGCCCCGTCGAGCGTTATTTCCACTTCCCGAAACCGTTCCTCGAGCGCCGCCATCTCCTCGGAAAATTGCAGCTTTCCCTGCTCGAGGTAGCCCACGTGGCTGGCCACGTTCTCGATTTCCGCCAGATCGTGCGAGGAAACAAGAATGGTCGCCTCCGCGGCGCGCTCCAGCATTCCTTCGCTCAATTCATCGCGCACCAGCGGGTCGAGGCCACCGAACGGCTCGTCCAGCACGATCAGCTTCGGATGAAAAGCCAGCGCGCTCACCAGCGCCGCCTTCATCCGCATGCCGCGCGAAACCTGGGACAGCTTGCGCTTCGCCGGCAAATCGTACTGCTTCACCAGCGCGTCCGCCAGCTCCTGGTCCCATCCCGGATAAAACGGCCGCAGATACTCGAGAAACTGATCGATCCGCATCCAGCCCGGCAGTTCCTGGTTTTCGGACACATAGCCGATCCGCGTAAACGCGCGGCCGGCAATCTTCGTCGAGGGCATCCCCAACACCTCCGCGTGCCCGCCGGTCGCTCGAAAAATGTTCATGAGGATTTTGATCGCGGTCGTTTTGCCTGCGCCGTTCGGCCCCACCAGCGCGTAGATCGCGCCCTCCGGCACTTCGAGATTGAGCCGGTCAACCGCCGTGACGCTGCGGAACCTCTTCACCAGATCGCGAGTCTCGATGGCGCTCATCGCCTGCCCCTTCCCCGGCCTGGGTTCGATGGCGCGTCCGCGCCGCTCAGCCGTTTCCAGTGCGCGGACATCGACACCATCATGTCCTCCAGTCCGATCCCGAGCTTCTTCGCTTCAACCACCAGTTGCTCGATCTGCGAGCCGAGCAGTTGCGTCCGTTCCGCCGCGCTTGATTCCGGTAGCGCCGCCACCACCGTTCCCAAGCCGGGCCGCGTCTCGAGCAGTCCCGCCGCAACCAGGTGCGTAACGACCTTGTGCGCCGTGTTGGGATTGATCTTCAGCTCCTTGCTGAGCGCGCGCACCGACGGGAACACATCGCCCCGCCGCAACTGGCCGCTGATCACCGCCTTGGTGGCCGCATAAACCACCTGCTCGTAAAGCGAAACCCCCGGCCGGAAGTTCACGCGGAACGGAATCACGGCTGTACTATGACACATAGTACAGCGGCAAGCAAGACGAAGCTGGTTATCCTCGGTGCGAAACCCTCACCGCGCCCGTTCGGGCTGCGAATTGGTCATTTTCTCTTTGAGCAAAACCTGAAGCGCCGATAGGTACTCCCGCTCGAGACGGCCATTGGATGGAACCTCAGACTCGTGCTCCAGAGCAAATCCAAGACAGGAGCAACCCTCTTTGTCTGGGAATGCAAATCGCAGGCTAACGATGCAGCCAGAGCCGCGCGCCCGCAACTCCATTGTTCCCGAAAGCCGGACAACGGAAAACGAGCTGAAGCAATCCTCGGAACCGGTGTTAGTGTCGAGCCCGGTGTTAGGATCAATTCCACCAGGAAAGCTCGTACCACATTGACCTCCTGCTGGCCGAACGCCGTAGCGGCCTAGCCGTCTAATGCGCTTCCCCTCCACATTCCGTATCCTCCTTCCGGCGAGGTCAATGCAGTCCCCGTTATCGTCTTTCGCGCAGCGATACGTGTTCCCCGTTTGCTTTACGCCGCGCTGTTTTAACCAAGGAATGACAACCCTTCCGACTGCGTCACAGGACTGCCGAAAGGCGCGCTGTTGGTCTTCAGCGTCTGCAAGCGTGAGGCAGAATAGCAATAGTAGAGACCAGCCTGCAAAGCGGCAAGTCATGAACTGTTGACGCCGTGGCTAACTCGTTCGTTGCGTATGTCTGAGCATTAGGCCAATCCGGTTGCCGCTCTTGCTACACGGATCGGAACTTGGCAACCATAGAAGACAACGAGGCGGCGTGACCGTCCGGGACGCGCCGGACATGCGGGAATACGGCCGCTCAAAATCTGCGATGCGTTCCCCCCTGCCCGCCACGTGATGATTCGCACGTCTCTTCGCCCGGTTGACGCCTTCCGCCTTAATCCCGTAGCATGGCCATTAGCATGTCGGAAGCCGTGGCAACATCGCGCGCGCCGGAAATTCCGGATAAGCTGTTCTTCCGCATCGGCGAAGTCAGCAACCTCCTGGGCCTTGAGCCCTACGTCCTGCGTTACTGGGAAACCGAGTTCCCCTCCCTCAGCCCCAAAAAATCCGGCACCGGCCACCGCCTCTACCGCCGCAAAGACGTCGAGCTCCTGCTCAGGATCAAACACCTGCTTTACGAAAAGCGCTTCACCATCGATGGCGCCCGCCAGTTCCTGCACGACGAAGCCAAAATCGCCCACCAGAAAGCGCTGAAACAGGATCAGCAGGAATTGTTCGCCGATCCGCTACCCGAAATCCGCAAAGAACTCGCGGACATTTTGAAGCTGCTGAAGTAATTCCGGGCGTGACGCAAGTCTGAGAATTCGCGCAGGCTACTCGCTCGTGCCCACGATTGCCGAATAGATCCGGTCCAGATCTTCGGTCGAATAATATTCGATCTCGATCCGCCCGCGCTGATCGGATTTCTCCACGATCTTCACCTTCGTGCCGAGCACACGCTCCATTTCGGCGATCGCCGCTTTCACGTTCGGATCGAGCGCGTCTTCTGCTTCATCGGCTGCCTCGCGCGTTTCGGTCATCTTCTTGGTCATGCGCTCAACCTGGCGCACCGACAATCCCTGCGCGACAATCTTTTCCGCGAGCCGCCGCTGCATCTCTTCGGTCGGCAGCGCCAGCAAACTCCGCGCGTGCCCCGGCGAAAGCCGACGTTCTGCGACCAGTTGCTGCAAGTCCGCCGGCAACTGCAAAAGCCGGATCGAGTTCGCAATCGTGCTGCGATCTTTCCCCGTGCGCGTGCCGATCTCTTCATGACTTAGGTTCAGCTCCTTCGCCATGCGATCGAACGCCATCGCGAGCTCCATCGGATTCAGATCCTCGCGCTGGACATTTTCAATGAGCGTGATCTCGAGCAGCCGCTCGTCCGAAACTTCCTGCACCACCGCGGGCACTTCCTTCAATCCCGCAATGCGCGCCGCCCTCCATCGCCGCTCCCCCGTCACCAGCTGATAGCGCGTCCCGCTCGGCCGAACCAGAATCGGCTGAATGATCCCGTGCTGCATGATGGATTGCGCGAGCTGGTTTAGCGCGTCCGGCTGAAACACGCGCCTCGGCTGCGCCGGATTCGGATCGATCAAATCAATGTCGATCTTATTCGCCTTTTCTTCGCCTATGGGCGCCGGCGTCGCGACCGCCGCACCCACTGTCGTCTGGCGTGTCGGCAGCAGCGCCCCGAGCCCTCTACCCAATGCCCTGCGCGGATTGTCTATCGGCGTGGTCACGATCCAAAATCTCCTTCGCTAGCTGAATGTAGCTCTCCGCCCCCCTCGACCGAACATCGTAGGAAATGATCGGCTTCCCATGACTCGGCGCTTCCGCGAGGCGGACGCTCCTCGGTATGACAGTTTGTAATACATCCTTGCCGAAGAATTCTCGTAAATCCGCCGCAACTTGCCTGGTCAGGTTCGTGCGGTCGTCAAACATGGTCAGCAGAATTCCCTCTATTCTTATGGGGTGCTGTAGGGATTCCCGAATTCTGTCGATTGTTCCGATAAGCTCCGAAATACCCTCAAGCGCGAAAAATTCGCACTGAATCGGTATCAAAACCGAATCCGCCGCCATCAGCGCGTTCATTGTCAGTAAATCCAGGGCGGGCGGGCAATCGATAATGATAAAACCGTATTGCTCTTTAATTTGCGCGACTCTCTCTCGGAGCCGAAACTCGCGCTGCGGAGCATCTACCAGCTCTAGGTTCGCTCCTACTAGATTCTTATCAGACGGAACCAAATCCAGCCCGTCGAACTCCGTTTTTAATATTGCATCCCCAATGTTCGTATCTCCGAGGATTGCATTGTAAAGCGTTGGTCTGGCTGGGTCTTTTGAGATTCCCAGGCCGGAAGTAGCATTTCCTTGTGGATCACAGTCAATCAACAAAACCCGTATTTCGCTGGCGGCTAGAGAGGCGGAGAGATTGATGGCGGTCGTTGTCTTTCCGACGCCACCTTTTTGGTTCGTTACCGCGATAACTTTAGACAATTTTGATCTATAGTAACACGGTGTTTCACGTGGAACGGCGGACTCCTAGCCATAAATATCTTCGTGCTCCCCAGGGCATCAGTATTGGAGTGTTCCACGTGAAACATCTGCTCGAGGGCTTGTCCTTTCCTCCAAGCACAGCAACCTGGCGAGCCAGTGAGCAAACAGAGTCCTCTATCTGGTCAAGGCTCACCCCACGGGATACAGCCCAATCAAATTGCTTCGCCAAATGCTCGACCCGAGTAGCAATTACCTTCACATTCTTGAGTTGCCTGCTGGCCTCAAGCAGAAAGACGCCTTTTCGTTGGTGAGACTCAATCAAGACAACCGAGCACTCGGGACGAACAATCGCTACGGGAATTCCTGGGAACCCCGCTCCTGAGCCCACGTCGCAAATCGCCCAGGAGCCGGCCGGTAAATGTGTGCCCAAAAATAGCGACTCACAATAGTGCCGCTCGACGATTGCCTCCACATTTTTAATAGAAGTCAGATTCACGACGCGGTTCCAGCGGACGAGCAATTGGTAGTGCTTTTCTAGCTGCTCGAGTTGAAGTTTGGAAAGGTGAACTAGCGATCCCAGGCACTGCTGCAAGAGATCAGCAAACACGGGCGATGCTCAAGTAGACGTCCAAAATCGCAATTGCCGCGGGCGTTACACCCGGGATGCGGGCGGCCTGGCCAATTGTCGCGGGCTGAACTTTTTCGAGCTTTTCGCCGATCTCTCTCGATAGGCCGGGAACCGTTCGGAAAGAGAACTCGCGCGGAATTGAACGGTTCTCGGCTTTCTTCAGACGGTCGATTTGGCGCTCCTGCTGCGTGATGTAGCCGGCGTACTTGGTTTCCGTCTCGATCGTACTCAGCAACCCGCGGATGGGCTCCTCACCGAGACACTCACGAACCCAAGACTCAATCTCAAAGATTCGCGCTTCGGGGCGCTTGAGCCACTGTCCGTATCGATGTTCTTCTAGCGTATGCCGCAGCTTTTCTTTCTGCCGCTGCTTTGCGGTAAAGAGGTTCCAGCGCTCGTCGTTGACCAGGCCGACGTGGCGGCCAAGCGGAGTCAATCGCTCGTCGGCATTATCGATGCGGAGGTGCAACCTGAATTCGGCGCGTGAAGTGAACATGCGGTACGGTTCGTCGGCGCCCTTGGTGATCAGGTCATCGATCAAAATTCCGGTATAGCCTTCGGTGCGCGGAACGATCAGGGGATCGAGGCCGCGGACTTTGCAAGCGGCATTGATCCCGGCGACGATGCCCTGGCAGGCGGCTTCTTCATAGCCGGAAGTTCCGTTGATCTGGCCGGCGAGGAAAAGGCCGGGAATCGATTTCACTTCAAGCGTGTGCAGCAGCTCGCGCGCATCGATCGCGTCATATTCGATGGCGTAGCCGGGGCGGATCATCTCGGCGCGCGCGAGTCCGGGAACGGAGGCGACCACAGCTTCCTGGACGTCGATCGGCATGCTGGTCGACATGCCGTTGACGTAGACCTCGTTGGTATCGAGACCTTCGGGCTCGAGAAAGATCTGGTGCGTTGGCTTGTCGGGAAACTTGATGATTTTGTCTTCGATCGACGGGCAGTAGCGCGGGCCGATGCCGACGATCTGGCCGCTATAGAGCGGCGAACGATGAATGTTGGCTTGCAAGATGCGGCGCGTTTCTTCGGTGGTGCGGCCGATGTGACAGGCGATTTGCGGGCGATCGATTTTTTCGGTCAGGAAGGAGAACGGAGTCGGCTGGGCGTCGCCGGGCTGCGGTTCGAACTGCGACCAGTCGATGGTGCGGCCATCGAGGCGCGGCGGCGTTCCGGTTTTGAGGCGCGTCCAGTGGAGTCCGAGAGTGCGGAGCTGGTTGCCGAGCAATTCGGAAGGCGCTTCGCCGTTGCGGCCGCAACTGTAGGTCATCTCGCCGACGTGCGCGAGGCCGTTCAGAAAAGTGCCGGTAGTAATGATGACCGCGCGCGCGTGAATGGCGCGACCATCGCGGAGTTTCACACCTGAAACTTCTGTTTTCCCCTTGAAATCCATAATCAGCCCGGCGACTTCGGCTTGCTTGATGCGCAGGTTGGGCTCTCGCTCGAGCACCTCGCGCATTTTGACGCGGTAGAGTTTTTTATCGCACTGCGCGCGCGGCGACCAGACGGCGGGGCCGCGGCTGGTGTTGAGCAGGCGGAACTGGATGCCGACGGCGTCGGTGACTTCGCCCATGATGCCGCCGAGGGCGTCGATTTCGCGGACCAGGTGGCCTTTGGCGATGCCGCCGACGGCGGGGTTGCAGGACATTTGCGCGATGAGGTCGAGGTTCATGGTGACCATAGCGGTTTTGAGGCCCATGCGCGCGCACGCCCGCGCGGCCTCGCAACCGGCATGGCCGGCGCCGACGACCACGACGTCGTAATTTTCCTGCATGGAATTGATTTTAGCGCGAGGCGGAATCGCGAAAATTGAGTGGTGGTTGAGGTCACAATTTGTGACCTCAAAGATTGGAGCGTGCTTTGTTCACATTCCTCAACGAACCGTGGATGCCTTCAGGGGATTCAGGTTAGCCCTGCAGGCTACTGATGGTGCCGCTTTATCTGTTCCCGGTTGGCGACAGCCCATGATCGGAGATCTTTTGCAAGGTGGTTCGCACACTCGTTCCACCTGCCCCAACGGACTCCTGGGACATTGAGTGCTGTGCCGACAAATTCTTTGCGATAGGTGCCAATCTCAATCACAGCGCTTACCCACAGCGTTTGGGCGACCATGGGAGTGTTGGTGAGTTGAGCATTCTTGTAATATGGCCCACCGTATTCGCTATAGTTAATGCGCTGTCCGTAGGACTCAGAGCCGATGCCGCGCATAACCACGGTGAGCACAAGATCAGCCTGGCTGGGGCTTTCGACGATCCGAAATTCTTTCATCCTGGACAGGTGACTGCGAATGTCGTTCACGGAATCCTCAATTTCCTTGTCTGTGTCAACAAACCCCTCTTTCAGAGGTGCCGAGACGTACACGTTCGCAATGGCTTTGCTGGGTTGCGCGGGAAAACAGATCCCACTGAGCTCGAGCAGAATAGTGGCATACTTAAGCATTTCACGGCCTCCAATCGTCGCCGCAATGACCGTAACGGTAGCGGAGGTAGCATGTGGCGGCGCCGGCGGCCACGACGTCGTAATTTTCCTGCATGGAATTGATTTTAGCGCGAGGGAGAATCGCGAATGCTGAGTGGTGGTTGAGGTCACAATTTGTGACCTCAAGGCTACCAGCACCGGGGATATTCTGAACGGAGATATTAGACGCTGTGGTCTTTTACGCCGCCTGCCTTCACGTGAGTTTTCGTTTTCATGGCCGCCTCCTTTCACTTATCGATAAGCCAATCAATGCGCCAACCGACGTTCGACAGCAGCGATCGTTGAAATCAGTTGTGCGGAATGGAGATATCCGCTGGCGTAGCAGCGGATGAAAGACGCGGAGCCGATCCAAGCCTATCCGAACGGACAGACAGCTGGCACGAATGGATAGCGGTTCAGCTGTGGGGCGTTGAAAATTTTTACAGACATCGCTGACTCGCCCTTGATGCTGCCGAGCGCGGCGATTTCGCGGACCCTGTTCGCAATAATGAGAACATGGCGAATGTATTGTGAGAAGGGGGGAACGGCAAGGTGAGAAGGACTTCAGACGTTACACGTTCCGACCGGGCCAGGGCGTTGAGGAACAAAAGGAAATTTGATTCCAAGGCCGTGAAGTTCCTCTACGATCGCTATGTGGGAGACGATCCTGAGCAGATTGCCGCATATGAACAGGAGGTGCTCAACGCGGAAATTGCGCGAAAGATTTTTGAAATGCGGACTCGTGCCGGGTTGTCCCAAAGGGAGCTCGCGGCGAGAGTTGGAACCTCGGCGTCAGCTATTTGCCGATTGGAGGACGGAGATTACGAAGGGCACTCGTTATCGCTGTTGAAGCGCATTGCCGCGGCGCTCGACAGGCGGGTGGAGATCCGATTCGTGCGGGTGGGGAGGGTGAGAAGTGCTAGGCTGGCTTCGAGATGTATGTGCAAGCGAGAATGCGCTCACGACCAGCATGGCGAGGCTGGCGTGTAACTTCCTCGCTACCTCGAAGATCTCGTCTAGATGACTAGATGTTATGCCCTGGGTCAATCTTGAAAAGCTTGCGGAGAGAAATCCTGTCAGCAAGAAAGAGATGCGGCAGGTGCTCGAGTACCTAGGCCGGAAGGCGAAAGCAAGATTTTACTCGGATGAGAATTTTCCAGAGCTGGCGGTTCGCATATTGCGACACAATGGTGTTCGAGTCATCACGGCAAAGGAAGCTGGTCTCGTTGGGCGCTCGGACGAAGATCACGCAGCCTATGCACTGAGGCAGAGATACGTGCTGCTAACTTGTGACCGTGACTTCTTAAATGAGCGGCGTTTCCCTCTGATCCATTGTCCTGTCATAGTGGTATTCAATTTTGGATCTGGCTCATCTCGAGAGACCTTGAGATCATTTCGCTGCCTCAGAAATATCTTGAGGACGCCGCAGTTCTACGACAAATGGGCGAAATTTGATGCTAAGCGTGAAGAATGGACGGAAACTGCGAGGTTTCTGGACGGAACTACCTCCAGGTCACGGTATCGAATGCACCATGGTACGCCACAGGAGTGGGTGGGCCCGGCCTGACGCTAGAAGCGCGAAAGCTTATGGAAACTCCGCTGGTTTGCCAGTGGCTTTTTCGTGGATGGCCAATAGCTGCTCCGCGAGTAATTCCGACATCAGTGCTTCCATCGCGCGAAGGTCCAGCCGATCTGCCTCCCAAGCGGTGTCGGCGGATTGAAGAGCCGCCAGGTAGCGTGCACGAGAATCGACCATTAACTCCGGAATCGTTCTAGTTCCCGGCAGGGAGAACCCCAACTTGGCACAAAGGATGAGATAGGATGCTGCGCGGGCAGTACGGCCGTTTCCGCCGAAAAACGGATGAATCCAGTTGACTCGCCAAATTAGATACGACGCAAGGTGGATTGGAGTTGCAGCCCAATGATCGTTAATGTAGCCGCACATCGACTCGACCAGAGCGGGGACCTCGTTTGCTGTCGGCGGCTGGTGCCTCACGCCTTCGATTCGTACGTCGCCATCACGGAAGTAACCGGCGCATCGGTAGATTTGGTTAACCGCCAACTCCTGGAGTTTGCGAATCAGTTCCGGAGTGAGGCGAGTGGCTGGTGTCCAGTTGGCGGCTTCAAACAGGACTGCTTCGGCCTGGATGACGCCATTTCGGCTCTCCAGGCGGAGCTTGTCGTCGCCGTCCTTGTAGATGGCGCCCTTAGGAACGAACGGGAGAGTCACGTTCCATCTGAAGCGACTTCATGGCCCGATCGATGTCGGCCTTGGTGATGGCCTCGTTTTCGAAGTGAGTGTTGCCGTAGGCGAAGCTACGAACCTGGGCCGCGCGCTCCTCGGGTGTCATTCTGTGGTTCCGAGCCAGCTCGATTAGTTTTTTCAACTTGTCCGACATGGCGTGCCCTCGACCAGCACTTTAGCGCGTTTGGTGGGTGACATGCAATGTGTGTGCTAAGCTACCGATTTTCCCGCATTGAATGCGATTGCAGCGCGCGCTTGGATTTCGCCATCTCTGGTAGTATTCGGGGAGTTGGAACAGGAGGGATGGTATGAGAAATCGTTGGGGGGTGGTGGTTCTTCTGGCGCTCGTGGCGTGCGCGGCGGCTGCGGATGTGAGCGGGAAGTGGAAGGCCGAGTTCACGAGTCCTGACGGGCAGCAGCGCGTGAACACGTTCACGTTTAAGGTCGACGGGAGAAAGTTATCGGGCACGGTGGCGGGATCGCAGGATGAGACGCCGATCGAAAACGGCAAGGTCGCGGGCGACGAGATTTCGTTCACGGCCGAGCGGCCGTTCGGGTCGTTCACCTACAAAGGGAAAGTGAGCGGCGACGAGATTAAATTCCAGGTCACGTTCAATGACCGGACTTTCGAAATAACGGCGAAGCGGGCGGGGAGTTAGCGGCGGGGGGCGATGAGGCGGAGGCCCTGGAGCTGGAAACGGGCGGTCTGTCCCTGAGGTTTCCCTGTCCCTGGGTTCCCCCTGGAAACGGGCGGTCTGTCCCTGAGGTTCCCTGAGGTTCCCTGAGGTTCGGGAATATTCTATGCCCTTTGGTCCTTCGAAGAAAACCTTCTTAATCCGTCGTGTTACTGGGAAGCCCTCAGCTTACGGCTTCTTATGTCGCCATCACGCCGTCCTTGTAGATGGCGCTCTGGAACGAACGGGAGAGTTACGTTCCGTCTGAAGCGACTTCATGGCCCGATCGATGTCGGCCTTGGTGATGGCCTCGTTTTCGAAGTGGGTGTTGCCGTAGGCGAAGCTGCGGACCTGAGCTGCGCGCTCTTTCGGACGTCATCGTGTGGTGTCGAGCGAGATCGATCAGTTCTTTCAACTTGTCGACATGGCATGTCCCCGACCAGACACTTTAGCTTACTGCATTGAATGCGATTGCGACGCGCGCTCGGAAATGCCATCTCTGGTAGTATTCGGGGAGCTGGAACAGGAGGGATGGTATGAGAAATCGTTGGGGTGTGGTTGTTCTTCTGACGCTCGTGGCGTCCGTGGCGGCGGCTGCGGATGTGAGCGGAAAGTGGAAGGCCGAGTTCACCAGTCCTGACGGGCAGCAGCGCGTGAACACGTTCACGTTCAAGGTCGAGGGGGAAAAGTTGTCGGGCACGGTGGCGGGGTCGCAGGATGAGACGCCGATCGAAAACGGCAAGGCCGCGGGCGACGAGATTTCGTTCACGGCCGAGCGGCCGTTCGGGTCGTTCACCTACAAAGGGAAAGTGAGCGGCGACGAGATTAAATTCCAGGTCACGTTCAATGACCGCACTTTCGAAATAACGGCGAAGCGGGCGGGGAGTTAGCGGCGGGCACGGAGAGGCGGAGGCTGAGAGCTGGAAACGGGCGGTCTGTCCCCGAGATTTGTCCGAGATTCCCCCCGAGATTCCCCGAGATTCGAGATTTCCCGAGATTTGTCCTGTCCCTGAGGTTCTCCTGAGGTCCTCCTGAGGTTCTCGAGATTCTTCTATCCGTTCGTTTCAACTGACTATCCGTTCAGATAGAGACTGGCGAGCCTCGCATTTTTCTTCTGCCGCGGTGCGTGACGGCCATCTCCATTCAGGACAATGAATTCGCGCGGGTGCCAGAATCGATTGCCGGATGGCAGAAGGCTTGCTTTAATCCGACGGTGAAAGGAGCAGAGCCATGAGGACAAAGACGAATTTGAAAGCTGGATGGAGCGGCGATGAAGGCCCGGAAGAATCCATCCGGTAGTTTGAGAGATCGTCATCGAGCCCTGCTGATTTTAACCCGCAAACAACAGGTACATGACGCCATCGATAGTTACATTTCAGTCAGACCGTGTCGCGGCCGCGGAGTAAAAAACCGCCATTCAGAAAAAACGACGGCGCGTTAGCTGCGTGTTTGGGAAATTTTCACGGGAGATGATTCAGGGCCGGCGCCAGCGACTTCGTCGAGGGTGAAGATGCGGTCGAAGGGGCAGGCAAGGGCGTTTTCGACGTTATCGCGGGCGCCCATTTCACGATCGACCAGGCAGAGCGCGCCGAGGATGGTCATGCCGGCTTCGCGGGCGCGGCGGATGGCGATGGCGGTGGATTCGCCGGTGGTGCAGACGTCGTCGATGATGACGGCGCGCAGACCGCTGGTGGATTCGAGGCCTTCGATGAAGCGACCGAGGCCGTGTTTTTTGGGCTCCTTGCGAACGACGAAGCAGTTGACGGGGCGGCCGCGGTCGACGCTTTGGCGAGCGATGGCTAAAGCGATGGGGTCGGCGCCGAGGGTGAGGCCGCCGACGGCATCGGGCGACCAGCCGCGCTCACGCATTTTCTCGAGACACAGATTGCCGACCAGCGGGATAGCGGCGGCGCGGTAGGTGGTGAGTTTGGCGTCGACGTAGACGCGGCTGCGCTGGCCGGAGGCGAGGACGAAATCGCCGAAACGGACGGACTCGCGGCGGAGGAGATCGAGGAGCTGGTCGCGTTCGGAGGGCATGGAGCGAGGTTTATTTTAGCAGAGGGGCTTGGGAGGCTCATTCGACCGGGCAGCCTGGAGCCTCTACTTCTTCCACACCAGACTCAATTTTCCGCCGAGGAATTCTGCCAAGCGTTCGGCTTCGCCTGCTACGGCGCGGCGGACCCAGGGTTGCGGCTTGATGAAAGGCTCGATGGTTATTTCGACGGTGCTGCCTTTGAGTTCGTGGCGCCAGATGCCGTGCATGAAGCCGTTGACGGCGAGGACGGGCGAGATCCAGCCTTGCGGGCGGTAGATGCGACCGCGCAGATCGCCGGGCAGAAGGTGTTCGGCGTGGCGGGAGGCGGCGACGACGTAGTGATCGAACGCGGGCAAGAGACGCACAGAGCGCGTTGAAGGAAGATCGCGCAGCTTGCGCGCGTCGGCGGAGAGCATCCAGGCTTCAACGCCATCGAGATCGACGGCGGCGACTTCATCGCCGAGCGAAGCGATCCACTGGCGGGCGGTGGCGACGCTCGCGCCGCCCCACCAGCGCGCGAAATCGTGGTAAGTCGCGGGGCCATAGGCGGCGAGATAGCGGCGCGTGATGGCGGCGGTGGCGGATTGCGGGTCGAATGTTGCATTTCGCGGTGATTGCACATCGGCGAGCCAGCTTTGAGGGTGCGTGAAGCGCACGCGCTGTCCGAGGCTGGGGGCGAAGCAAAGGCGGCCGGTGAAGGCAGCGGGTTTGAGCACGGTGCCCCAGCCGTTCAGCGCGAGCTTGGCGGCGAAGGCGCGGGATCCGGTGATGCGTCCGACTTCTTTGACCAGCTCTTCGCGGCTGAGGACGCGGCCGGCGAGCGCGGAACCGATGGCTTCGGTGAGGCGATCGGCTTCGTCGAGTGTGATGCCGAGAAGCCTGCGCCATATTCCAGGGCGGCGGTAGCGCCGGCTGGTCGCGAGCGCGGCATGCCACAGGGGCATTTCCGCGGCGGGAAGCAGGTGCAGGGTGCCGCGCATGGCCCAGGTTTTGACGAGCGAGCGATCGTGCCACAAGGCGCGGGGAACGACGCCGCGATCGAGGTTTTCGACGCGCGCCCACAAACTCAGCTCGGCGGATGAGAGCACCTGGGCGTGCAGGCCGCAGAGGCGGCTGGTGACGGCGAGCATGCTGCCGGAAGGCGCGCGGCGATCGAGATGATGGCGGCGGGCGCGCCACATGGCGACGCGCGGCCAGGCGAGCTTCAGCATGCGTTAAACAATTTAGCGCAAGGAAGGGCGGATTTCAGATTTTATCTCCGGATCAGCGCGGCTTCGGCGAGGCTGGCTTGAAATTCCATCTTCCTCCCGGCGAGCAGGTCGGCGCATCCTCTGTCAATCCATCGCCGGAAAATTATTGGATCTTCCCGACTCCGCGCTCGGTGCCCCATTTCCGCCGGATACTTTTGTCGCCCATGAGACCGCCGTGCTCAACCAGCAGCGCGTCGCACTATGTCGGAGTAGACCACGACGGGTGCATTGCTTGAGTACTCGCCGGCAGTGCAGACGTCGTCGAGGATGACGACGGTTTTCATTCGAATACTCCGTCGGGCGATACCGACGGGCCAATTTTACCTCCGCGTACGACGCATGCGCGGCGATTGCGGACGGAAGCTATACTGTCCGTGTGCGGCCCACCTCCTGGAAGGCGGTCCCCTACATTTTGCAGCGGACGCTGCTGGCGGCGATCGATGACGGATGTTTCTGGATCGCCAAAGGCGCCGCGTATTCGGCGATTCTTTCGTTCTTTCCGGTTCTGACTTCGGCGGCGGCGATTCTGGTGATGACGCGGGCGGAATTTGTTTCGAACACGCTCGAGCAGTTTCTGGCGAAGGTAGTGCCGCCGGGAACGGAAGCGCTGGTGCTGGCGCAGTTCCGCGCGCAGGGGCAGAAGTCGATCACGCTCCTGATTGTCGCGGGACTGCTGTCCCTATGGGCGGCAGCGAGCGTGATCAAGAGCCTGATTCAAGGGTTCAACATGGCATACCGGGTTCCGCGCAGCCGCAGTTTCCTGCACGAGACCGGGGTGGCGATCATGCTCGTGTTTCTGGGCGTGATTCCGCTGCTGGGCGCTTCGGCGCTGGTGCTGTTTGGAAATCAGGCGGAGCATGCGGTGCTGGGCGCGATTCGGATCGATCCCGATCTCCAGTCATTCGCGGGAGCGTGGCGATGGGTGACGGCGGTCGCGCGATATTTGGTTTCATTCGGCGCGACGGTGGCGGTGACCTCCATCCTTTATTATTACGGGCCGTACAGGCGGCAGCGCTGGGGAGGAGTCTGGCGCGGCGCGGTGGTTGCGGCGGTTCTCTGGCTGCCGGCGACCCGGGGATTCGCGGCTTACGTGCGGCACATTGCGCGGTACAACGTGATGTACGGATCGATCGGCGCGGGGATTGCGCTGCTGGTGTGGATGTACCTGCTGGCGGTGATTGCCATTTTCGGCTGCGAGTTCAATGCCGAGTACGAGCGGCTGTCGAGCAGCGAGCCTGCGGGCTGAGATATATTCTTCTTGTGGCTATCGATCGCCGCGGGCTGATTACGGGACCGCTCAAATGGGCGCTCGGCAAGCAGGCGCTCATGGCGCAGGCCGTCAAGCCCAAGGACGACATCAACCACCTTCCGAAAGATCTGCCGGTTCCCAAAGACGACGGGGCGTGCCGGCACCTGACGGGGATGGCAGTGCCGCGGATTGCGCTGCGCAGCACGGCCAACCGGACGGTGAACCTTGCGGAGGTGCGGCCGGGGCGGAGCGTAGTTTACTGCTATCCGCGAACGGGGCCGCCGGGCCAGGAGCCGCCGCCTGGTTGGAACGAGATTCCAGGGGCGCGCGGGTGCACGCCGGAATCCTGCGGATTTCGCGATCATCACAAAGAATTGAGTTCGTTGGGCGCCGAGGTATTCGGGCTGAGCAGCCAGACGACCGAATACCAGCAGGAGATGGTCAGCCGGCTGCATCTGCCGTTTGAAGTGCTCAGCGATGCGGCCTTTCAATTCACGGACGCGCTGCGGCTGCCGACGTTTACTTTTGACGGCGTGCGGCTACTGAAGCGGCTGACGCTGGTGATCGCGGCGGGGAAAATCGAAAAGGTCTTTTATCCGGTGTTTCCGCCGGATCAGCATGCGCAGCAGGTTGCGGCGTGGCTGAAGCAACATCCGCGGGCGTGAGAGCCATCTGAGGGCGGTCAGATCTTCGCGATCATTTCGGCCAGCTGGTGCAATGATTCCGATTTCGAGTAGGTAGCATTAGCGCCCAATCGTTGTGCCATGCGCAGGATTAACGCTTCACTGGCAGACATCGCGATGATTTTTTGCTCAGGCCTATCGCGGCGGATGGCCTGGATGGTCTCGAGCCCTTCCTGCTCGGGCATCAGGATGTCGGTGATCACGAGATCGACCGGATTCTTTTCGAGCGCGCGCAAGCCTTCCTTGCCGTTAGCGGCTTCGAACACCTGGTAATTCCTGGTTTCGAGAAAGATTCTGAGGACTTCGCGATAATCGCGATCGTCATCGATGAGGAGGACGGAGGGCATGGACGCGAAACTTCTAGGATCGCACGCCAGCCTGGTATCGCTTGAGGCCCTTGGCTCCGATGTCTTTGCGGTAGTGCATGCCGGTGAAGCCGATTTTTTCTGTGGCGCGATAGGCGCGGCCGATGGCCGTGGCCAGATCGTCGCCGGCCGCCGTTACACCGAGCACGCGGCCGCCCGCAGTTTCGAGGCCCTGAGCGCCCATGCGAGTTCCCGCCTGAAAGACGACTGCGCCGGTGGCTTCGGCGTCATCGACGCCGTGGATCGGGACGCCGGTTTTGTAAGAGCCGGGGTAACCGGCGGACGCGAGCACGATGCAGACTGAAGCGCCGCGGCGGAAATCGAGACGGTGGCGGCCCAATTCGCCGCGGGCGGCGGCGGCAAGCACGGGCGCGAAATCGGTGGTCATGCGGTGCATGAGCGGCTGGGTTTCGGGATCGCCCAGGCGCACGTTGAACTCCAAAACTTTGGGACCGGTCGGCGTCATCATCAAGCCGGCGTAGAGAAAACCGGTGAAGCCGGTGGCTTCGACGGTGGGGCGGATGATGGTGTCGAGGATCCGGGCGGTTTGAGGCTCGGAGAGCAGCTTGCTATCGGAGTATGCGCCCATGCCGCCGGTGTTGGGACCGGTATCGCCATCATTCACAGCCTTGTGGTCCTGCGTGGGAGCGAACGGAACGATATCGCGGCCGTCGCTCAGGACGATGAAGCTCAGCTCTTCGCCTTCGAGAAATTCTTCGATCACCAGGCGCTCGCCGAGCGAATCGATGGCGCGCCCGGCTTCGGAGCGATCGCGCGCGATGATCACGCCTTTGCCGGTGGCGAGGCCGTCGGCTTTGATGACGACGGGAAGGCGGAAACGATCGAGAGCCTGGCGGGCGTCTTCGCGGGATTCGACGGAAGCGAAGTCCGCGGTGGGAATGCGGTGGCTGCGGAAAAAATCCTTGGCGAAGATTTTGCTGCCTTCGAGGCGGGCGCTGTCCGCGGTGGGACCGACGACGGCGCGGCCGGCGGCGCGGAATAGATCGACGACACCGGCGACGAGCGGCGCTTCGGGACCGACGACGGTGAGATCGGCGTTGACGGATTCGGCGGCGGCCAGAAATGCTTTGGGAGAGCCGTCGCCTGCGGGAATGCATTCGCCGCAGCGCGCGATGCCGGGATTACCGGGAGCGCCGTAGACTTTTTCAACGGCGTCGCTGCGGCTCAGCTTCCAGGCGAGCGCATGCTCGCGGCCGCCGGAGCCGATGACCAAAATTTTCATAGAGAAATCTAATGATAGCGAATGACGCTTTTTGGATGCTGGCCGAACTCGGCGAAAATCACAAAATGGATCACCGGGAGGCGGGCCGCTATTGGGAACAAAACGCCGCGGCGTGGACGCGGCTGGCGCGGCAAGGTTGGGATGTGTATCGCGACGCAGTAAACACGCCGGCGTTTCTGAAGATGCTGCCGGACGTCACGGGCAAGCTGGGGCTCGATCTCGGCTGCGGAGAAGGGCACAACACGCGGCTGATCGCGGCGCGCGGAGCCCGGATGTACGCGGTGGATATTGCACCAACGTTTATCCGGTTCGCACAAGAGGCGGAGCGCGAGCGGCCCATGGGAATAGGGTACGCGGTCGCGAGCGCGGTCGAATTGCCGTTTCCATCCGGGCGGTTCGACTTCGCCACCGCGCTGATGAGCCTGATGGACATTCCGGAGCATGATGCGGCGCTGCGGGAGCTCGGGCGGGTTGTGCGTCGCGGGGGATTTCTGCAGTTTTCGATCATGCATCCGTGCTTTTTTCCGCCGCACCGGAGGCTGGTGCGTGGAGGGGACGGCGAAGCTTATGCGGTGGAAGTCGGCAGATATTTTGACCGGATCGACGGGGAAATCGACCGGTGGCTATTCTCGGCTGCGCCGGCGGAGGCCAGGGCGGGGGTGCGTCCATTCGAGGTTCCGCTCTTTCACCAACGGCTGGAGGAATGGCTGAACGCGGTGGTTGAAGCGGGCTTTGCGCTGGAACGGGTCGAGGAGCCGCGCGCAGACGAGCAGACCGCCGAGCGCGTGAGGGAAGTGGCGGATACGCGGATTGTGGCTTATTTTTTGCATGTGCGGTGCCGCAGGATTTAGGGCCACCGGGAGGCTTACAGCTTGAACCGGTAGCCCAGAATCATTTTCACCAGAAGATGATCGGTGCCGCCGGTCATGCCGACGCCAACGCCGAGGTTGAATTCCCAGTTGGGCGAAAGATTGAGGTCGATGGCGGGGATGAGCTGCTGCTGCTGGTCGCGGAGGGGGTCGAAGCCGGTGACCGGGCCGACGGCGCCGTAGTATTCGAAGCCGCCGGTGATTTTCGGGGTGAAATCGTAACCAACTTTGAAGTTGGGCGAGAACTCGACGCCCTTGGCGACGCTGGGGCCGTGAAAGGAGCGATCGAAGCTGGGATTGAACGACCAATACCAGCGGCCTTTTTTCTGGTCGACGATGGGGCGGATCTCCCAGGTCCAGGTGTCGGGGGAAAAAATGCGGCGCTGGTAACCGATCTCGGTTGACAGGCTGACGCCGACTGGCCATTTCCAGCGCTCGGGCACGCGGACGCGGGGACGGATGTGGTCGCCGACCCACTGCCAGCCCTGACCGGGAGCGGCGCTGGTGAAAACGTACCAGCCGGTTTCGAACCAATCGGTAAAGCCGTGGGTGATTTCGAGGGTCTCGTGCCACTGGTGCTCAGTGGGGTAGGTGCCGTCGAGGGTGGATTTGGAGCCTTCGACGGTGAGGTTGGAATGGAGCTCGAACATGGTGTGGTGGGGCTCGACGGTATCGGCGCCGTAGACCTGGATTTCGTAGTTGCCTTGCGCGGCGAGAGGGAGGGCGAGCGCGAAAAAGACGAGCGGGCGCAAGACCGATTGTATATTGCGTACGGGCGAAGAAAAGGCGAAAATGGGAGAATGCTGTTCGACGCCTCCCCCGGGCCGCGACTGGTCGGCATCGCGAAACTGGCGTCCGAGAGCGAGCGGCTCGAGGCCAAGCGAAAGGTCGAATATTTCGAGATCGCGACGCGCAGCGTGCTCAACCGCTCGAAGCCCAGCATGCCGTTCACCTGGACGATTAATCCGTATCGCGGGTGCGAGTTCGGATGTAAATACTGTTACGCGCGCTACACGCATGAGTTTATGGAACTCGATCCGGCGGATTTCGAGAACCGGATCTATGCAAAGGCAGGTGTCGAGGAAATCCTGAAACTTGAATTACGCCGGACGGACAAAAGGGAAGCGATTGCGCTGGGCACGGCCACGGACCCGTATCAGCCGGCGGAGCGGCGATTCGAGCGCACGCGGCGAATTCTCGAAGTGTTTGCGCGGGAGCGCGGGTGGCACTTATCGATCACGACGAAATCGGATCTGGTCGAGCGGGACATTGCGCTGCTGATGGAGATCGCGCGGGCGAACGTGCTGGATGTGAATATCACGGTGACGACGTTGGACGCGAAGCTGGCGAGGATGCTCGAGCCGAGGGCGCCGCGGCCGGATCTGCGGCTGGCGACGGTGGAGAAGCTGGCGGGGGCGGGAATTGTGGTGGGGGTGTTTCCGAATCCGATTCTGCCACTGATCACGGACCGGGAGCGGGACCTGGACCGGCTGGCGCGCGCGGCGAAAAATGCGGGCGCGAGCTATTTCGGCGGCGGCGTGCTCTTTTTGATGCCCTCGGCGCAGAAGATTTTCTTTCCGTTCCTGCGGGAAAATTTCCCGCGCCTGCTGCGGCGGTACGAGGAGCGCTACACGCGCAGCCCGTACATTCGCGGCGCGTATATGGAAACGCTGCGCGACCGGCTGCGGAAGATTCGCGCGCGGTACGGGCTGGCGTCAGCTCCGGTCGAGTACCGGCCGGAGCTGTGGGAAGACGAGAAGCAGCAGGAACTGTTTCCGCTGGACTAGTTTCGGTCCGCCAGGGTGAAGTTGATATCGACGACGGTGGCGACTTCGACGGGATTGCCGTTGAGCAGCGTGGGACGATAGACCCAGGCCTTAACAGCTTCTTCCGCGGCGGGAACCAGCAGCGGATGGCCGCTGATCAGCGAAACGTTTGTCACGCGACCGTCTTTTCCGATCAGGATATTGAAGCGAACGACGCCTTGAATACGGGCCTGCTGCGCGAGAGCCGGGTAGACGGGATCTACGGAGTGGAGCCGGTTGGATTGTTGTATGACAGCGCCGACGCGGATACGCACGGGATCTTTTGAAGGCTGCGTAGCGGGTGGAGCGAATGGATGTTCGCGCGCGGACTGCAATCGTTGAATGGCGGCGGACCACTCGGCATTGTCAGGATCGAGCGATTGCGCGCGGTGGAGGAGGAAAGCGGCGTAGTCGGTTTGTTTTTGTGCGGGTGGACGGCCACCAGGTGAGGCGCTGCCGAGAAACTGGCCAACGGCGCCGATGAGCGGGGCGTCGGTTGAGTTTTCCAATTCGGTTCTGGCAGCTTCGGCGAAAGCCGGCTCGGTGGATGGGACATAGTTCCACTCTTTGGACAGGAACCAGCGCGCGATTGAGCCGGACATCAGATCTGCGAGCCGCGTGGTCCATTCGGGATTCTGGGGATCAACCTGGCGGGCGCGCTTCAGGAGATCTTCTTCGGCGAATTGATCCTTGTCGCCGAGGAAGGCGGCGGCATTGGCCAGGACGCGGGGGTCACCGGGGTGAGCGGTGACCTGCTGGAGCCAGAGAGCTTTCAGGCGCTCGTAATCGATGGCGGGCGGCTGATAGGTACGCGAAAAATAAAGCGCGACCTCGGACTCGGGGCGATGCTCGACGAGCCAGAAAATTTCATCTCTTGCCTGGCCTTCATTTGCGATGTGGATGTGGTACGACGCGAGCCTGGCGCGAGTTGCCACATCATCAGGTTGGGTTGCGAGGTGCTGCTCAAGCTGTTGAGCTTCCGCGGCGGAAAGTTGACTGCCCTCGGTCAGCAACCGGGCGAGGCCGGGATTTGGAGCAGGGCGGGGCGCGGACTGGCTCAGTTGCAGCGCGGCGGCGCTATAGACGAGGGGCAAGGCGCAGGCGGCGATGGCAATCCACGTACTCCTGGTCAGAATGCCGGGCGAAGAAATCCGCGCCGCGAGAATGCGATCGATGCGGCGGCTGACGTGCGGGGTGCGCGCCATGGCAACGCTCTCGATGGCCAGGCGGCGGCCGGTAGATCCGATCAGCGAAGCGAATTCGAGGATCACGCGGGCGTAGCGTGGAGCATCGCCGGTGCATGCAAGAGCGGCGTCATCACTGGCCTGCTCGGCGAGCGCGGCGAGATGGCGCTCGAGCCACCAGGCAAGCGGGTGAAACCAGAAAAGGCATCGATTGAGCGATGCTGCGAGCGCGATAGACCAGTCGGCGCGGCGGATGTGGGCGAGCTCATGAGCGAGGACGATGCGCAGCTTCCATTCGTCCCATTGCGGCCAGTCGGCCGGCAACAGAATGACCGGCTGGCGCCGGCCGAGCGTCATGGGGACTTTGATGGCGTTCGAGGCGCGCAATTGAGCGAGTGGCCACGGTGTGGAATGCGAGGCGGCGAGATTTTCGAGCAGATTGAGGGCGCGCGGGTCGCAGACGATCTGGCAACGGCCGGCGAGGCGGCGTGACATCGCGAAACCAGCGATCAGGCGCGCGAGAAATGCGGCGGCGACCGCGAGGTATAGAGCCGCGAGAGAGACGGGCCAGCGTGACGGAGCGGGCGCGGAGGGCGGAGTTGCGGGAGTATTTCGGGTCTGGGCGGCGCGGCCGCGCAACGACGTTTCAACAGCCGCGCGAGGACGTTCAAGCGCCGCGGGGATTTTCATGCGCACCGGCGGAAGAAGAAGCGACAGAAAGGGCAGTGCGAGCATGGCAGCCAGGATTGCGGTCCAGACGGCATGGCGCGCGGCGGCGCTCGGTTGGCGCGTGATCAGAATCGCGACGAGCGCGAGCGAGGCAATGATCAGCGAACGGATGGAGACATCGGCCAGTTGAGCCAGGACTCTCAGGCTGAATTCATAAATAGCGGGCATATTCAGATCCTTTCTTTGCGCCGGGCGATTTTTTTGGCAAGCGATTCGAGGTCGCGGCGGCTGACGACTTCCTGGTCGACCAGGCCGACCAGAAGCTGCTCGACCGAGCCGCTGCAAAAACGGTCGATGATCTGGCGGACAGCGCGGACGGCCACGTTTTCGGGGCGCTCGGAGCCGCGGTAGATGTAGGTGCGGCCATCGACACGGTGCGTCGCATAGCCTTTTTCTTCGAGGCGGCGGAGGATGGTGCGCACGGTGGCGTCCTTCATGGGGCGGCGGGAGGCCAAGGCCTCGCGGACGTGCTCGGAAGTGGAGGGGCCATGGGACCAGAGGAAATCCATGACGAGATGCTCGAGCTCGCTGAGCGTTTTTCGGGGCGATCTGGAAGCGCTACGCATTGTAACGTTACAAGTTGTAACGCATACCGACGGGCTTGTCAAGGGGGATTTTGAACGCGGCGCGCGGCGGGGGCGATCCGGTACATTAGTCCGTGGTGCGAGTCTCGGATTTCGATTACGAGCTTCCGGAGGAACTGATTGCGCAGGAGCCGCTTAAGGACCGGGCGGGGTCGCGCATGCTGGTGGTGGATCGGGCGGCGGGGCGGTGGGAGGACCGGGGATTTCGCGAGCTGCCGCAGTTTTTGCATGCGGGCGATTGCCTGGTGCTGAACGATTCGAAGGTTTTTCCGTGCCGGCTTTTCGGGCTTCGCATGGGGGTGCATGCGCTCGCGGTGGGGAAGAAAAATCCGAAGCGGCGGGAAAATCTTAGCGGGACGGTGGAGGTTTTTCTGCTCGGACCGGTGTCGGCGGATGCCAGAGAATGGGATGCGCTGGTGCGGCCGGGACGAAAGATGCGCACCGGCGAGCGGGTAAGATTCGACGATGCGCTCGAAGCGGAGATCCTTTCGCGCGGCGAATTCGGAGAGCGGCGGCTGCGTTTTTCAGGCGATAGCGATGTTTATGCGGCGCTCGAGCGGATCGGGCACGTGCCGCTACCGCCGTATATCAAGCGGCGCGACACGCCGGAAGATCGCGCGCGTTACCAGACGGTTTTTGCGCGCGAAAGAGGATCGGTGGCGGCGCCGACGGCGGGGCTGCATTTCACAAAGGAGGCGCTCGAAGCATGCCGGGCCGCGGGTGCCGAAATCGCCTACGTGACCTTGCACGTCGGCCTCGGAACGTTTCAGCCGCTGCATAGCGATGAGGTCGAACAGGCGCACTTGCACACGGAGCGGTACAGCATCGCGGAGGAGAGTGCACGGAAGATGAACAACGCGCGGCGTCTGGTTGCGGTGGGCACGACCACCGTGCGGACGATCGAGAGCGCGCATCGATCGGGCGCGCTTCAGGGCCAGACGGACCTTTTCATTTATCCGGGATTCGAATTTGCGCGGACAGGGGCGCTGCTGACCAACTTCCATCTGCCGCGCACAAGCCTGCTGCTGCTGGTCTGCGCATTCGGGGGAACGGAGCTGATTCTGGCGGCATACCGGCACGCGGTAGAGAAAAAATATCGCTTTTATTCGTACGGCGATTGTATGCTGATCCTTTAACCATGGACTGGCACGAGATTCGCGACCCGCAGGATGCGGAGCTCGACCGGCTGGCCGCGCGATACCATCTGCATCCGCTGCATCTCGAAGACTGCCGGCATCGCAGCCAGAATGCGAAGGTGGAGGAGGCGAGCGGATACCTTTTCGCGGTTTTGAAGACGGTCGAGGTGTCGGGCGACGATGCAGTTCAGGTGAAGGACCTGGACGTGTTCGTGGGCCGTACTTTCCTGATTACCGTCGAAGAGCCGAAATGCACCGCGGCACGGCAACTGATTGAGTCGGTGCGCGCGGTATCGGCGGGCCAACGCAGCGATCAATTGTTTTACCGGATCACAGATGGCGTGGTCGATTCCTATTTGCCGGTGCTCGATCATTTTAGCGAAGTGATCGATAACCTCGAAGACCAGGTGCTCGACCGGCCGACGCCGGATGAACTGGCGCGGATTTTCGAAACCAAGCGCAGCCTGATTCTGCTGCGGCGCGTGCTGGTGAACACACGCGATGTGGCGGCGCACCTGCAGCGCTCCGAGTCCGACCTGATCCATCGGGAGATGTGGCCGTTCCTGCGCGATGTTTACGATCACGTGTCGCGCAATCTGGATCTGGTCGAAATGCAGCGCGATCTGCTGACGGGATCGCTGGATATCTATCTTTCGAGCGTCGCCAACCGCACCAACCAGGTGATGAAAGTGCTGACGGTGCTGGGGACGATCGCGCTGCCGGCGCTGGTGATTTCGAGTTTCTACGGGATGAATTTGAAGGGGCTGCCGTGGCTGGATTCGCCGCACGGGACGGCGATTGTGGTGGGAGTGATGGCGGCGACGACGGCGGTGCTGCTGGCGATATTGAAGGCGATGCGGTGGCTGTGAAGGGGGCGCTTGTGCCCGAAATGGGAACACGCTATCCTAGAAGCTGGTATGCATGCGCTTGATTGCGCGGAGCACCTTGACGAAGTTCATAACAACACTCTCGGGCAATGAACAGACCGCCGTCAAGGCGTCATTGGAAGCATGGTTCCATGAGGCTGTACGTGCAGACTGGCGCAGCCCGGCAGACGTGAAGCGGCACTATGCCAACGCGAGCATTGTCGGCAATGAAAGAGTGGTTTTCAACATCAAAGGAAACCACTATCGGCTCGTGACGGCGATCGATTACGGGCGTCGAATTGTGTTCATTAAATGGCTGGGGTCACACTCTGAATACGACAAGATCGATGTCAAGAAGGTATGTTATGGAGATCAGGCCTATCAAAAACGGTAAAGACCACGATCAAGCTCTGCGTGAGATCGAGCGGCTGTGGGGTGCACGGAAGGGAACGGCCGATGCGGATCGCCTCGAGGTTCTATTGGCATTGGTCGAAGATTACGAACGGAAACACTTTCCAATAGATCCTCCCAATCCAATCGACGCGATCCGCTTCCGTCTGGAGCAGCAGGGGCTGGATCAGCGCGCGTTAATCGGAGTCATCGGCAACCGAACGCGAGTGTATGAAGTGTTGCGAGGCGATCGCGGGCTTTCACTCGCGATGATCCGACGGCTGCACAAGCGTTTTGGTATTCCGGCGGAAGTGCTGATTCGACCCGTAAGGGTCGGGAGGGGCAAGCGGGCTGCGTGACCGCTTAACTATTCCTCATCCGCCTGCGCCGATAGGCGCGTCACCACCGTTAGATCCTCGAGCGTGGTTACATCGCCGACTACCGTGTTCGTCGTCACGATTTCGCGCAGCAGGCGGCGCATGATTTTGCCGCTGCGGGTTTTGGGAAGAGCGTCGGTGAAGCGGATCTGCTCGGGTTTGGCGAAGCTGCCGATTTCGTGGGCGACCCACTGGCGCAGGTCCTGGGCGAGCTGATTGCGGTCCCAGCTTCCCTGTTTCAGCGTGACGAAACAGGCGACGGCCTGGCCGGTGATTTCGTGCGGCTTGCCGACCACCGCGGCTTCGGCAACGGCGGGATGGCGCACCAGAGCGGATTCGAGCTCCATGGTGCTCAGGCGGTGGCCGCTGACATTCATGACGTCATCGACGCGGCCGAGAATCCAGAAGTAGCCATCGGAATCGCGGCGGGCGGCGTCACCGGTGAGATAGTTGCCGGGAATGCGTTTCCAGTATTGCTCTTCGTAACGCTGCGGATCGCGCCAGATGGTGCGCAGCATGCTGGGCCACGGGCGGCGAATGATGAGAAAGCCCTCGCGGTTGGCTTCGACGGGCTTGCCGTTGAGATCGACGACCTCGGGCAGAATGCCGGGGAGCGGGAGCGTGGCTGAGCCGGGTTTAGCTGGAATTGCGCCGGGCATGAGCGAGATCATGATGGCGCCGGTTTCGGTCTGCCACCAGGTATCGACAATGGGGCAGCGTTCGTGGCCGATGGTTTTGTAATACCACTCCCAGGCCGCGGGATTGATCGGCTCGCCGACAGAGCCGAGCAGGCGCAGGCTCGAGAGATCGTGCTTCTTCGGCCACTGGTCGCCCATGCGGACGAATGCGCGGATCGCGGTCGGCGAGGTGTAGAGGATATTGATCCGGTATTTTTCCACCAGGCGCCAGAAGCGGTCGGGCTGCGGAAAATCGGGAGCACCCTCGTACATGACGGTGGTTGCGCCGGCCGAGAGCGGGCCGTACACGATGTAGCTGTGGCCGGTGACCCAGCCGATGTCGGCGGTGCACCAGTAGGTGTCTTCGTCGCGCAGGTCGAAGACCCACTGCATGGTCATATGGATTTGCAGCAGGTAACCGGCGGTTGAGTGGACGATGCCTTTCGGTTTTCCTGTGGTGCCGGAGGTGTAGAGGACATAGAGCGGCGCTTCGGAATCCATGGGGACGGCATCGCAGGATTCGCCGGCTGTTTCTTCGAGCTCGTGCCACCAGAGATCGCGGCCTGGTTTCATCTCGCAAGGGATACCGGTCCGGCGGTAGACAATGACATCGCGGACAGTCGGGCAGTCGGGGAGAGCTTCATCGACGGCGGGCTTGAGTTTGACTTCTTTGCCGCGCCGCCAGCCGCCATCGGCGGTAATGACGACCTGTGCTTCCAGATCCTGAATGCGTGCTTTCAGGGCTTCGGCCGAAAAGCCGCCGAATACGACGCTGTGGATAATGCCGAGGCGCGCGCAGGCCAGCATGGCGATAGGCAGCTCGGGGATCATCGGCATGTAGATGATGGCGCGATCGCCGGTTTTCAGGCCGCGGGCTTTGAGGACGTTGGCAAAGCGCGCGACGAGGCGATAGAGCTCCTGGTAGGTGATCATGCGCTGATCGCCGGGCTCGCCCTCCCAGAGAATTGCGACTTTATTTTTGCGGTGCGTGGCGAGGTGGCGGTCGATGCAGTTGTAGGCGACGTTGGTCTTACCGCCAACGAACCATTTCACGAACGGCGGGTTCCATTCGAAGGCTTTGGACCATTTCTCGAACCAGAACAGCTCCTTGGTGGCTAGCTCGCCCCAGAATTCAGCGGGGTGGTCGGCAGCGCGCTGGTACAGAGCGCGATAGCCATCCATGCCCTGAACGTGAGCACGCTTTGCAAACTCGGGGGAAGGCGGGTAGGTGGTTTCAGCGGCCATAGCGAGCATGTTATCAAACCGGGCTGGGTGTCATTTCTCACATTCAGAACGGATCACGTGTTTCCATTCTTCAAATACTCGAAACCCCGTATGTCCCTGGAAGGTGTGATTCGGGAGACTAAACCTGAAGGAGAGGCATCGCATGGCGGACTTTCACCAGAGCGGGATAATTGCGACTCTGCATCGCCTGAACCGGGACGGCCGTATGCGCCTGGAGGCGGAGCTGGAGCGACTTGCAAATCGCGTTTCGATCGGCCTGGTGCTGCCTGCGCTGTACTCCGAATTCCGGGCTCCCGCGATGCGCAGAATCGTGAACGAGTTGAGCCACGTGCAGTATTTGAAACATGTCGTGGTGGCGCTAGGAAGGGCCTCGCGCGATGAGTATCTGCACGCCAAGTCGTTTTTCGACGGCCTCCCCAGCTCGGTCACGATTCTGTGGATCGACAGCCCGCCCGTACAGGAGCTTTTCCAGCTCTTGGAGCAGAACGGAATTTCCGCAGGCGAAGACGGAAAGGGGCGGTCGTGCTGGCTGTCCTATGGATATCTGCTGGCGAGCGGGGATTGCGACGTCATGGCGGTTCACGACTGCGACATCAAGAACTACGATCGCGAACTGCTTGCCAGGCTGTGCTATCCGGTAGCGCATCCGGATTTGAATTTTGAATTTTGCAAGGGCTATTACGCGCGAGTTACCAACTCCATGCACGGGAGGGTGACGAGGCTTTTTCTAACGCCGCTCATTCGGGCCATGGAGAGCCTGGCGCCGGGCGCGGGATTTCTGCGGTTTCTGGACAGCTTCCGGTACCCGCTGGCGGGCGAGTTCGCCATGCAGGCGGACCTTGCCCGGATCAATCGCATTCCGGGCGACTGGGGCCTGGAGGTCGGGGTGCTGGCGGAGATTTACCGTAACTGCAGCCCTTCACGGACCTGCCAGGTAGACCTGGCCGATGATTACGATCACAAGCATCAGGACCTCTCGATCAATAACTGCTCGGGCGGGCTGAGCCGTATGGCGTGCGATGTGGCGCGGGCGCTTTACCGCACGATGGCCTGCGAAGGGGTGGTCTTTTCACCGGACCATTTCCGCACGCTCGAGGTGCGTTACATACGAGTGGCGCAGGATCTGATTGAAAGCTATTGTGCAGATGCCGCGTTGAACGGGCTGGACTTCAACCGGCACGCCGAGGAACTGGCGGTGTCGGTCTTCGCGGCGAGTCTGCGGCGGGCGGCGCACCACTTCATTGAAGATCCCGTGGGCACTCCTCTGCTGCCGAACTGGAACCGGGTACTGACAGCGATCCCGGAGTTTTTCCAGTTATTGCTTGAGGCAGTAGAAGTGAGCGACGAACGGACGGCGGCCTGCGTGGCATGAGTCCAGGAACCCAGGAGAAAGAACATGGCGCAGCCGGGCTTGCCAGGTGAAGCCCTTCGTTGTCTGAACGAGGTCAATAAAGCCGACATTGTCATCGGAATTCCGAGCTACAACAATGCCCGCACGATCGCGCACGTGGTGCGTGCGGCACAGGCCGGGCTGAGCAAGTACTTTCCGCAATATACGTCGCTGATCGTGAACTCGGATGGCGGCTCAACGGATGGCACGCGGGATCAGGTGTTGCGCGCCGAAATCGAAGAGAGCCATCTGCTGCTGCTGACCACTCCGCTGCAACCCGTGCACCGGCTGGCAATTCCCTACGACGGCATTCCAGGGAAAGGCAGCGCGTTCCGCCTGATTTTTGAGCTGTCGCGCGCACTGGGGGCGCAGGCGTGCGCGGTCGTGGATGCAGACCTGAGGTCGATCACCCCGGAGTGGATCAGCCTGCTGGTGCGTCCAATACTTTATTGCGGCCACGATTTCGTAGCTCCGTACTATCATCGGCACAAGTTCGACGGAACTATCACCAACAGCATCGTCTACCCGCTGACACGCGCACTTTACGGCCGGCAGGTCCGGCAGCCGATCGGCGGCGATTTCGGGATATCGGGCAGGCTGGTATCACGATACCTGGAGCGCGACGACTGGGAGACGGATGTGGCGCGCTTCGGCATCGACATCTGGCTGACGACCATTGCGCTGGCCGAAGGATATCGCGTGTGCCAGAGCTTCCTGGGAGCGAAGTTACACGACGCCAAAGATCCCGGGGCGGATTTAAGCGCGATGTTGCATCAGGTCGTGGGCAGCGTGTTCCAGCTCATGGCCGAATATGAGCGCCAGTGGCAGGCGGTTGAATCATCCAGCAAAGTGGATCTGTTCGGTTTCCGGTTCGATGTGGGGCTGGAGCCGATAGCCGTGAATGTGGAACGGATGATCCAGGCATTTCTGCAAGGCTGTGACAACCTCCCCGAGGTGTGGGCGCTGGCCATGCAACCGGCCCATCTTGACGAATGGCTCGGTATGGCCCGGCGTTTTCGCGATCATCGTGGAACGTTCGTGGTGGAAGACGAACTTTGGGTGCGAACTATTCACGACTTTGCGTGTGCACACCGGCGGAGGCCGCTCGAGCGGAGCCATTTGCTGCGGTCGCTTACGCCGCTTTATCTGGCGCGCGTCGCCTCTTTCGTGCGCGACACCTGGGACGACGGCGCCGGTGAGGTTGAAGACAAAATTGAACGGCTGTGCCGGTGTTTCGAACGGGAAAAGCCGGCTCTGGTGGCATTCTGGAACGAGGAGCCTTCGCGTGCGGTCGCAGCAGAAGCAGCCGCCGGAGGTGAATTCGAACAGAGATCTGCGGTGGAGATGAAATCATGAGTGCAAGCTTCAGTCAACTGTGGGAACGAACTTTGGGAACGGTTGTGGAACATATGGCGCGGTGGTTGCCGCCATTGCTTGTGGCACTGATCGTGATGGCGGCTGCGTTCATTCTGGCGCGATTGGCGCACTGGGTTCTGCTGCACACGTTTCAGGGAAAGGCGTTCGACCGTTTCCTAACGCAAAGCGGCATCACCCACCTGTTGCGGCGCCCGGGGCAATGGCGTTCGGCGAGGCTGGTGGCCGAAGGCGTTTATGCGCTGGTGCTGGTGGTAGGCGCACTGGTTGCGCTCAGCGCGTTTGACTCGAGCGCCACGACGCGCCTTGTGGAAACGGTGGCGATGCTGCTTCCGAAACTGGCGATTGCGGCGGTGCTGCTTCTGGCCGGCGCGTGGCTGGCGCAATTCCTGGGACGCAGCACGCTGGTTTGGGCAGTCAATGAGAATCTGCCACGCCCGCGGCATTGGGCGAACGGCGTGCGCGCGCTGATCTTCGGCCTGACGGTCGTGGTGGCCGCGGATACGCTCAACTTCGCTCCCATTGCTTTCCTTGGGACCTATCTTCTGCTGGTTGCAGGGCTGGTGCTGAGTCTAAGCCTCGCGATCGGCCTGGCCGGCCGTGAGCCGCTGCGACGCTATTTCACGAAGGAAGAGCCGCATTCAGAAGATCGCGAGCACGCGGCGTCCTTATGGAATCATCTCTAAAATCGCGCTGTTCCAACCCTCCGGGCCGGTGAGGGTGGTAGCTCGCGCGTTGGGAACTTCCTGCAATAACCTGCCGGATTCAGGGGATCGGACGATCACAGGGAAATCCACGGCGCGAAGCAGATCGATATCGTTTGCACTGTCGCCCAGGCCGATCGAAGTCAGTTCGTGATAAATATCGTCAAACAGCCGCAACAGGAGGAACGCGGCCAAGCCTTTGTGGTTACGCCCGGTGATGTGATAGAAACGCCCGCCGCGCGTCCACCGCTTGCCGCGCCGTTCAATGGCAGCCAGCAATTCCCTCCCGTCACCACCAAGAATTGCGAAAACTTCATCGTATTCGCGTTGTTTCGCGAGGGAGGCCTGTCTCACGGGCATAGCGGCACGTTGGGCGATTTGTTCCGGAGAGAGATCAGAGAAGGCCTCGACGGAACAGGCCGACTCGGCGGCAGCGCCCACCAGGGCCTCCACCAAAAAGTGGTATGGCTCACCGAACTCGAAAACTTCATAGCCGTCGATTTTGCGCGTGAACGGGTGAGGCCGCCGGAAATATCCCTGCGGAATGTACAGCGCGCCACCGTTCTCGACAATGAAAGGATGGCGGTTCTCAAGCGTGGCTCTCCACTCTTCCACTTCAACGCGTGTTTTGCTGGTCGAAAAAATCAGGGGGATATCGTACTGACGAAGCCTCTCAAGCGCAGGCCGCGCGGCTTCCCAGGAATAGGTGTCATGATCGAGAAGTGTGCCATCCAGATCAGTGATCACGACTTTCATATACTGTTAGGTTAAGCTGGGCGCGCCACGCTCGGAATACGATGATTGCTGTACGGCGGAGGTTGGTATGCGTTATCGAACGTGGCCGGTGCTACTCATCGGTCTGACGACGCTGCTGCTGCTGAACGCGTTGTGGGGCGTCACGGCCATTCGCAAATCCAAACAGATCTACCGGGAAGTGCTGGCCAATCAGGAGCGATACCGGGAGAACGACAAAGTCCTGGTGGAAATCCGATCCGGCATTTTTATCGTGAACATCCTGGTGCGCGACTTCCTGCTCGATACTTCGCCCGTGACGAGTGAGGTTTACCGCAAGGGCATGCTGGACATCCGCTCGTCGGTCGAGCGGCAGGTCGCGCGGCTGGAGCAGTTGACACGGCCCGAGGACCGGCCCATCCTCAAAAATCTGCAAGCGGAGATGGATGCGTTCTGGGCGATGTTCAATCCGGTTTTCGAATGGACCCTTGACGACAAGCTTGAAAACAGCCGGCATTTTTTGCGATATCAGCTCCGGCCGCGGCGCAATGCCGTGCTCTCAATCGCGGAACAGGTTAGCAAGCTGAACGCCGGCAACATCGCGGCCGAAAATGAAAACACCCAGCGCAGCAAGGACAAACTGTTTCGCGATCTACGCCAAATGATCACCGCCAGTCTGCTGCTCGGTGTATTGATTGTGGCAGGCTGTATTCTGCGCGTATCGCAACTGGAAAGGCGGACCGAGCTTCAGCACAGGAAGACGGAGGAGGCCGAACAGGCGCTGCGGCTGTTGTCGCACCGGCTGGTGAAAGCGCAGGAAGAAGAGCGGCGCTCTCTTTCGCGGGAGCTTCACGATGAAGTGGGCCAGATTCTGACCGCGCTTCGGATGGAGGTGGGAAGTCTCGAGCAGTTACGCACGGAAAACGGCCAAGCCTTCCAGGAACACGTGGAGGATGCCAAGCAGCTCGCCGAGCAAAGCCTGCGCGCGGTGCGGGACATGGCCATGGGGCTGCGCCCGTCCATGCTCGATGATCTCGGCTTAGGCCCGGCGGTCGAATGGCAGGCACGCGACTTTGCGCGCCGCGTGGGCGTGCCGGTTTCCGTCGAAATCGACGGCGACCTGAAGCAGATTTCCGACGCGCAGCGAACCTGCGTTTACCGCGTTGTGCAAGAAGCGTTGACCAACTGCGCTCGCCATGCGCAGGCAAAAAACATCCGCATCACGCTTCACGGAAGCGAAGAATCGCTGACGCTCTCGGTCGAGGACGACGGCATCGGCATGGCTAGCGAAATACCCGAGCGGGCCGGAATCGGCCTGGTGGGAATCGAGGAGCGCGTGCGCGAGCTCGGCGGCACCATACATATTCAGTCGCAGCCGGCGCGCGGCACTATGCTGCGGATCAAGATTCCGCTGAATGCCGAGGTGGCCGTATGAACAAGCTGAAAGTCTTGCTGGCCGACGATCATGGCGTGGTGCGCAAGGGCCTGCGCTTTGTGCTGGAGCGCAATCCCGGTATTGAAGTGGTGGGCGAGGCCGCGGACGGGCGGGAAGCCGTCAAAATGGCGGAGCAGTTCGAGCCTCACGTGGTCGTGATGGACATCGCCATGCCGAACTTGAACGGCATCGACGCCACCACCCAGATTGTCAAGAAGAACCCGAAAATAGCGGTGGTGATCCTGAGCATGTACTCCGACGAAGCCTACCTGGTGCGCGTGCTATCCGCCGGCGCCAAGGGTTACCTGCTCAAAGACTCCGCGGAAACCGAGCTGCTCCGCGCGGTGGAGGCCGTAGGCGAGGGGAAACCCTTTTTCAGCCCGGCGATCACACAAACACTGCTCGAGGATTACATGCGCCGGCTGCAACAGCAGAACCTGCAGGATTCTTACGATCTGCTGACCGACCGCGAAAAAGAAATTCTGCAACTGCTGGCCGAGGGCAAATCAAACAAGGAAGTCGCCAGCGTACTGAACGTGAGCTTACATACGGTCGAGACCCATCGCACGCACATCATGCAGAAATTGAACCTGCACAACACCGCGGAAATCGTGCTCTATGCTGTGCGCAAGAAAGTAATTATGCACGCCTGAACGTTACGAACCGCCAGCCGCAAAAAGGCTCAATACATTCGCGTAAAGTTTTTGGGCAGCATCCTGGGTTTTTGTTTCGACGGCCACGCGCAGCAGTGGTTCGGTGTTGGACGCACGCACGTGGATCCAGCCCTCGGGCAGCAGCAACTTCAGGCCGTCGGATCGATCCATCTCCGCTCGCGGGAACCGGGCCTCCAAAGCCTGCATCAGCGTGCCGAGCCGCCCGTGTTCATACGCCACTTTGGCGTATTGCCGGAAATACTTCGGCAGCCGCGCGGCGAGCGCAGAAATCTTCTCGCCGGTTTCAGCCATGCGGTCGAGCAAGAATGCCATGCCGGTGTAACTGTCGCGGCAGAGCTGCACCGCAGGGAAGATGATGCCGCCGTTCGAGCCTTCACCGCCAATTGCCGCATTCACCGCCTGCATCATTTCGACCACATTCGCTTCCCCGACCGGCGTCCGCCAGACGCGCCGCCCGTGCGCGGCAGCCACGTCGTCGATCACCGAGGAAGTCGTCAAGTTGACGACAACATCGCCGGGCAATCTGCGCAGAGCCGCGTCCACGGCGAGCGCCAGGACATCGTCGTTATCGAGCACATGGCCGGTTTCATCGATCACCGCCAGGCGGTCGCCATCCGGGTCTTGCGCGAAACCGATATCGCGATGGCACTTCCGCACCAGGTCCGCGATTTCGCCCAGCACTTCCGGGCGCGGCTCTGCTTCGCGCGGAAACGGTTTCGTAGGATCAACGGCAATGGCTTCCAGGTCGCAACCCAAGGTTTCACGCAGAAACCCGGGCGTGGTCACCGCACCCGCGCCGTTTACCGCATCAAGCGCCACACGAAACTTACGGCGGCGAATGCGCTCGGCATCCACGTGGGCCAGCACGCGTTCGAAATGCAGCTTCGGCGCCGTGGCGTAGTCGGTGACGATCGCGCGCATTTCTTCGTTGGTAGCCTGGCGGAAATCGCTCTGATGATAGAGATCGACCAGCTCGGCGCGTTCGTAATTGTTGAAAAACAGGCCCTGGGCGTTGAAAAGTTTAAGCGCGTTGTACTCCGGCGGATTGTGGGAAGCGGTGATCGCAATCCCGCCCTGCGCGTGCGTGGCCGCCACGTAAACCTGAATCGTGGGCGTCGGCAGGATGCCGATGTCCACGACTTCGCATCCCGCCGCCAGCAGGCCCGCAGCCACCGCGTGCCCCAGCATTTCGCCCGACGGCCGGGTGTCGCGCCCCACCACGACGCGGCCGCCGCGGACATATGTGCCGTAGGCCTGCGCAAACGAGCAGGCCAGCGCCGGAGTCAGAAATTCGCCGACGACTCCACGAATTCCGGAGACGCCGATTTTGAGCAGATGTTCCCGGCGTGGCATGATTATGCAAAGCTCCGCACGCGCTCCATCAGCGAATGGAACAGCGCACTCGGCGCCTCGCCCTTCTGCTCGCAGATGATTCGCACCATCGGCTCGGTTTGGCTTACGCGCACGTGAAACCACCGCCCCGGCCAATCGACGCGCAAGCCGTCCAGTACGTTCGCGCGGCCGTCTTTATTCTGTTCGCGCAGCGCAGCGAACATCGCCGGCACCCGCTGTGTGACCAGCGGAACCTGGCCCTTCAAGATCGAATACTTCGGGTACGAAGCGACAATTTCGGAAAGTTTCGCCCCACGCTCGCGCATCATCGATAACATTGACAGCATGGAAGCGATGCCATCGTAGACGAAACGGAACTGCGGCATCATGATGGCGCCGGTGCCTTCACCGGCGAGCGCGATCTGTTCCGGCCGGTAACTCGACAGCGCATCGATTGCCGCCTGCCGGCCTACCGCGACCCGCACCACCTGCCCGCCGTGCCGCGCGGCCACTTCATCCACCAGCGCCGTGGTCGATACATTGGTGATCACCAGCTTACCCTCGCAGCGCGGCAGCAGATAATCCGCCAGCATCGGCAGCACCAGTTCCTCGGAAACCGCCACGCCGTCTTCGGTGGCAAAAGCGACCCGGTCCGAATCGGCGTCGAACAAGAAGCCTGCATCCGCGTGAAGCGGTTTCATCAGCGGCGCGAGCTGGAGCCCGACCATGTCTTTATTGGTCGAAGGCTCGTGCGCAAACGCTACGCCCTGCATCTTCTCGTTAATCAGGATGAAACCGAAGCCGAAGCGCTCGTTCATTCTTTGCAGCACGAGCGATGAGGTCCCGTTGCAGCAATCCACCACCACACGGAACCGCCGCAGCGCGTCGAAATTAAAAACCGAGGCGAGCTCATCCAGGTACGGATCGAGCGCGTTATCCTCGGTTCTGATCGTTCCCAGCTTGTCCCAACCGGCGAAATCGAATTTTTTGAGATGGTAGATGTCGAGCAGTTCATTGGCTTCGGCTGTAGACAGATAAATGGCATTGCGCCCGAAAAATTTCAGCGCGTTCCACTCCGCCGCATTATGGCTGGCGCCGATCGAAATGCCGCCGGCAGCGTCCAGCCGCCGGATCGTGTGCTGGATAACCGGCGTCGGCATGATGCCCAGATCGATGATGTTTCTTCCGCAGGCCAGCAGCGCCGCCAGCACGCCTTCGCGAATCATGACGCCGCTCGCGCGCGGGTCGCGCCCCAGAACCACTCCTTGGCCGCGCTCCAGAAACGTTCCGAACGCGGCGGCGAAATCCAGCACGTGCGTGGCAGTCATCCCGGTGCCCACCACGCCGCGAAGTCCCACCTGGGAAATGCGGAGCGATCTGCCGGCTTCCCGCGTCATGCTACTCGAGCTTCATTTTGCCGAACGCCTCGGGCACATGGAATGTTTCGGCGCCGGTCGGCTGCCAGGCAATGTACTTGCGGTGCGGATTCGCGCCCTGGCAGCGATAGAAGTTGATGCGCATCTCGTTACCCGGGGCGGGCGGCCGTTTGTCGATGCTCTTGATCGGAATCCGCATCTCCCCGTACCAGATTTTCTTCGATGCATCGATGCGCGCTTTCACCGCCATACCCGAATTCCATAGCCATCCTTTTTCCGGATGCTTGCTGTTGCGGTCGATATCCAGGTCCACCCACTCGCCCTGGGGCGACATCTCGAATTCCTTGTATAGGTTGATGTGGCCGAAATCCGTTCCCACAAAAACCTCCGCCACGTCCCAGTCCCAGAGCTGATTGGTTTCGTGCACTGCATCCGGATGCGGATGCAGATGAAGCTGTTGATACGGGCACACGAACAGGAAGTAAACATTCTCCGCGGTCCAGCGCGAACGCACTTCGGTGCGGTGCCCGGGCACGGGCTCTCCTTTCGGGCCGTTTTCCATAAAAATTCCCGTGATACCCTTCCAGGGCGTCGCGTCGGGATCCGCGGTCAACGCGAAATCCGCGTCCGCACGGTGACTGACGATTAAACCCGGCCCATCCGCCATAACCACAACTGCACCCGCCAGCATGAGCAAGCCTATTTGTAATGTCATCTTGTCCTTCTACTATACTGTCCAACATGGCAAAGCTTCATGTGGTCATGATACTTGGCGTTTTGGAGTGCTGCGCTTCCGCCCAGGAATCCAAACCTGTAATTCCCGACTCCGTCTCGCTCGAGGCCAATATTCCTTACGATCATTACAAAGAAACCGTCCTCGATATCTTGCAACCCAAGGCCACTTCGAACGAAAAGCGCCCGGGTGTAATCGTCATCCACGGCGGCGGATGGGTAGAGGGGACCAAGGAAGGCCAGATCGAATCGTACTGCCTGCGCTACGTGGAAAAAGGTTTCGTGTGCGCCGACGTCGAGTACCGGCTGGCTAAAGTCGCGACCGCGCCGGCCGCCGTAACCGACGTCCTCAACGCCGCACACTGGTTCGAGGAGAACGCGAAAAAATATAATGTCGATACCAAACGCATCGTGGTCACCGGCGGCTCCGCGGGCGGGCACCTTTCGCTCATGGTGGGGATGACGCCCAAATCCGCCAAGCTCGGACCACCCGCGAAAGTCGCCGCCGTCGTGAATTTCTACGGCATCACGGATGTCGCCGACCAGTTAGGCGGCCCGCACATGCAGGACTATGCCGTCACCTGGGTGCCCGAGCAGGAAGGCCGCCTCGCACTGGCGCGCCGCGTTTCGCCGATCACTTACGTTCGCAAAGGGCTCCCGCCCATCCTGACTATCCATGGCGACGCCGATGACACCGTGCCCTATGAGCACGGCGTGAAGCTTACCAAAGCGCTCCGCGACGCCGGCGACGACGCCGAAATGGTCAGCATTCCGCACGGCAAACACGGATTTCCGAAAGCCACGGTCGACCAGATCTACGAACAAAACATCTGGCCGTTTCTGCGCAGACATGGAGTGATCAAGTGAGCGTCTACGACGATCGCCGCGACGAGCTCGAAAAACACGCATTCATGATGGGCAAGCCGCGCGGCCACCTCGCCGTCACGCTCGACGTCCTCACCGACGCGCTGGTGCTCGTCGGCCAGCACGGCGTCTATTGTCAGAGCGCGCGCCAGCCCGGCAAGCCCGCAATGGATGTGCAATTGATCTCGAAAGCCATCACCGACGCCAAGGAACTGATCTCCGGCGTCATGGCCGAGCTGAAAAAAACTACAAGCGCTGCAAAAAATAGTTGAACTGTTTTTCTCGTCCGATGGTGGTCGTTTCGCCGTGCCCCGGTATCACGATCGCGTCCTCCGGCAGCGGCATCAGCTTGTCATGGATCGACCGCAGAATCTGACGGCCGTCGCCGCCCGGCAAATCGGTTCGGCCGATGCTGTCGCGAAACAAGGTGTCGCCGGCGATGAGCTTGTTCTCCGACGGAATCCACAACGAGATGCTGCCCTGCGTGTGCCCCGGCGTATCGAGCACGTGAAACTCGGTCGCGCCCAGCGTCAGCTTGTCGCCCTCGCGCACGGGCGTGTCGATCGTCACTTTCTCCGGCGCCTCAACCCCCAGCCATCCTGCCTGAACGTCCAGCATGTCGCGCAGCAGCGTATCGTTGGCGTTCATATAGACCGGCGCGCCGGTCAGCGCCCGCAGCTTGTGCGCGCCCCCAATGTGATCGATATGCGCGTGCGTGATCACAATGGCCTCCACCGCCAGCGAGTGCCGCTGGACAATCTCCAGAATCTCGGGAATGTTGTCGCCCGGGTCGATTACGATCGCGTTGCACGTCTGCTCGTCGCCGAAAATCGAACAGTTGCACTGGAGCAGGCCGACCGGCAAAATCTCGTGAATCATAAACCGCTAAGCCCGATTGTATACTCGACGGTATGACGGACGCGCTCAATGTGCTCATGCGGTGGCTGCATATTACTTCAGTGGTGACTCTGATCGGCGGCGTGCTGTTTGCCAGGCTGGTGCTCGTGCCGGCCATTGCGTCGCTGCCGGCGGCGGAACAAGCCTCAATCGGCGATGCCATGGCCGCGCGCTACCGGTCGCTGCTGTATCTGGCAATCATCTTTCTGCTCGGCAGCGGCATTTATAACTTCTACGTGAATCTGGGACGCGGGCCGCTCTACCAGGCGCTGCTCGGCATCAAGCTGCTGCTCGTGCTGCACGTTTTTGTTGTCGGCATTTTGATCGTCAAACCGCAGAACGCAAAACGCGCGCGCCAGATGACCGGTATTGTCATCTCTGGGGTGATCATCATCGCCATCTCCGCCGTCCTGCGCCAGCTTCACATACACTGAGAGTATGGGGCCAGGCTACGAAGCGCTGCGCTCGGGCGCCGCGTGGCTCGATCTCTCCGGGCGCGGAAAAATCATCGTCACGGGGGAAGACCGCGCACGCTTGCTGCACGCCATGACCACGAATCATGTTCAGCAACTCCAGCCGGGCGAAGGCTGCTACGCTTTTTTCCTGAATCCGCAGGGCCGCATTCTCAGCGATGTCAACCTGTATCGCCGCGCCTCCGATTTTCTTCTGGATACCGAGCCGGAAACGCGCGAGCCGCTCTACCAGCATCTGGACAAGTACATCATCGCCGACGACGTCACGCTAGACGATGCCACCGGCCGGCTGGCGACCGTTGCCCTCGAAGGTCCCCACGCATTCGATCTCGCGATGCGCGCCGGCGCGCCCGTGCCGGAGAAACCCTGGACGCATACGGATTGGAACGGTATCATGGTTGCCCGCGTTAGCGCCACCGGTGCGCCTGGCCTGCAGTTCTATGCTCCGGCCGAAGAAAAATCGAATCTGATCGGTACTCTCGAGCGCTCCGGCGCAGTAGCTGCGGACAGCGAAACCATGCGCGTTGTCCGGCTCGAGCACTTCAAGCCCCGCTACGGCGACGATATCCTTCCCACCTCTCTTGCCCAGGAAACGCAGCAGCTCCACGCTATCCATTTCAGTAAGGGCTGCTATATCGGGCAGGAGATCGTCGAGCGCGTGCGCTCCCGCGGGCTGGTGCACCGGCTGCTCGCGGGAGTCGAGATCGACGCCAGCGAACCCCCGGCGCCTGACACTCGCCTTTTTCACGGAGAAGAAAACGTCGGCAAGATGACGTCTGCGGCTTTCTCGCCGGCACTCGGAAAAGTAGTCGGGATGGCTTATGTTCGCCGCGATCTCGCCGAACCAGGCACAACGCTTTCGATCGAGGGGCACCGCGCTCAGGTGCGCCCGTTACACAGCCCGCAACCGGTCTAACACCGCGCGCGGAATATTCAGATTGCCTTCGTAACCGCGTCCCAGCTCAACGCGCGGCTTGTTGGCCCCGTGAAAATCCGACCCCCCGGTAGCGGCCAGATCGAAGCGCTGAGCCAGCGATTCGTAGCGCGCCACGTCTTCCAGCCGGTGATCGCTGTGGTAGATCTCGATCGCTTGTAAACCCATCTCGACCATCTCGGCGAGCGAGTTCTCGAACTGCTCGTGCCCATCAAAGACGCGCCGGCTCACACGAATCGGATGCGCAAGCGACGGCAATCCGCCCGCTTTCCGAACGCGCTCGATCGCTTCGTGCATCGGCGCTTCCATGCGCTGCACGTAGCCTTTGGCCGATTCGTCGAGATAGTCCTGGAAAGCCTGGTCGTAAGTCGCCACGTAACCTTTTTCGAGCAGCACGCGCGCAAAATGCGGCCGCCCGGTCATCCGGCGCCCCTTGGCTTCCACTTCCTCGATCGTGATATCCACGCCCAGCGACCGCAGCCGCTCGATCATTCGACGGTTCCGTTCACGCCTGGATCGCTGTAGCGCCAGCAGCCAGTCGCGGAACTCGGGAGCCGGCGCATCGTGCACGAAATATCCGAGCAGGTGCACCGAGCGGCCGTGAAATTTAGTCGAGATCTCGATGCCGCACACCAACTCGAGTCCCGCATTTCGCGCCAGCGGCTCCGCCAGATCATACCCCGCGAGCGTGTCGTGATCCGTGATGGCCAGTGCCTCGAGGCCTTTCGCCCGCGCCTCCTCCACCAGCTGCGCCGGCTCGTAAGTTCCGTCGGATTCGTTGGTATGCGTGTGCAGATCGATCAGGTTGTGATTAACCCCAGTTCTTCCAGTTTAGCCCACACTTTTGCGGCGCTCTGTTCAGGCGTTTGTGTGGACGAGTTCACAACCACCTCCGGGTCGAGCGGCGGCTCGTAGGGATCGGAGACCGCGGTAAACTGCCGGATCTCTCCCGCCATGGCGCGCTTGTAAAGACCTTTCACGTCGCGCCCGGCAGCGACTTCGAGCGGACACTCCACGTAAATCTCGACGAAGTTTCGAATCCGCGCGCGTAGCTCCTCGCGCACCGCGCGGTAAGGCGAAATTGCAGCGGCGATGGCGATCACGCCGTTACGCGAAAGCAGCTCGCAAACAAAACCGATGCGCCGGATATTGGTGTCGCGGTCTTCCTTGCTGAACCCGAGGCCTTTCGAAAGGTTTTCACGCACCACGTCGCCATCGAGCACTTCTACCTTGGCGCCCGCCGCGCGCAAGCGCTTTTCAATAATCTCGGAAATGGTGCTCTTGCCCGCGCCCGAAATCCCGGTGAACCAAAGGGTGAATCCCTGGTGTGTGAACGAATCGGGAGTCAAACGCGGCGCGCCTCGAGGATCTCGCTGAGCAGCACGTCCAGCTTGCGTTCCGCTTTGCCTTCCGGCGAAAAATGAATGCCGCACTCTTTGTCGGCATCCTGCTCCCACCACCACCGCCCGGCCCGTTCGTCGTCCGCAGCGCCGACCGCCCGTGTGCAGGGCGCGCAGCCGATACTGCGGTAACCTTCGGCGTAGAGCGGGTGCACGGGTACGTGATGCCGCTGGATGTATTCGCGAACGTCTGCGGCCGTCCAGTCGGCTAACGGGCTCAGTTTGAGCCGGCCGTTGCTTTGCTCGAGGCGGCGCACTTCGGCCCGCGATTGGTTCTGCTCCCGCCGCAGCCCCACCACCCAGGCTTTGAGCCCGGCGAGCTTGCGGGCGAGCGGCCTCACCTTGCGGATCTGACAGCAAAGCATCCTCATCGGCACTTCACGATAAAAGAGGTTCGGTCCGTGCCGGGCAATCATCTCCTCGAGCTCGGCGGGGTCGGGCGAAACGGTCTCCACTGCGATCCCGTAGCGCTCCCGCACCACCTCGATCATCCGATAGGTCTCCTCGGGAAGCCGCCCGGTGTCGAGAGTAAAGACGCGCACCTGTGGAGAGATGCGGGCAGCCATATCCAGAATCACCATGCCGCCCGTCTGAAAACTCGTCGAGATAGCTAGGGCGTCGCCATACTCGCCAATCGCCCATTCGAGCAATTCAGGCGCACTCGTATTCTCCAGACGCTCCATTTCTGAAGCTTCGAGCAGAGCGCTCACGCGTTTCTCAGCCTTCCACCTTTCCTACCAGGATCACGGAAACCGCCGTGCCGCCGATCTTAGTGTTCAGCACCCAGTCGTTCTCGCCCTGTTTGTTCAAGCCTGAGGGATCGCTAGGTCCGGACGCCCAAATGCTCAACACTGCCGGATGCGGCGTGCCCGAGGCCTTGCGGCTCATGGCCACGAGAGTATCGAAGTTCGGTGTTGAGTTCACATCCTGGTCGCCGGCCGCCGGAACCATCAGCACAAAATCCCGCTGCGGCGAAACGCCCAGGTGATCGCCGTTGACCGGCTGCAAACCGTAACGCAAAGTGTACACACCGGCCTTGATCGGCTGGCCGCGCCGGTCCGCACCCTGCCCGGGAAAGCGAATCGCACCCAAGAGCGCTCCTTGCGGAATGGTGGGAAGCGTGATGTCCGGCTCGGTGGCCTTCGTGCCGGACGGCATGGTCGTGCGAAACCACACTTCGCAATAAACCGATCCATCGCCGGCAACAATTTTTGTGCTCTGCTGCTGAAGTGCCTGCGCAATCGCGGGAGCAAGCTCGGATGGAGGCGCGCCGCCGGGCTCGGCTTTATACTGTGCGAAGGCCGCGCTCGCAGCCAAAATTAACGAGAGAGCTAGTCTGTTCATGATGGCAAAATCCTTCTCTTATTATGCGCGGAATGAAGGCGTGTCTTGGAGCGGGAGACGGGATTCGAACCCGCGACATCGACCTTGGCAAGGTCGCACTCTACCAGCTGAGTTACTCCCGCCCGATTGAGAACCATTATTTTCCTTCACTTGCGCGCCGGCTGTCAAACCTGCGCCTTACTAGATGTGGCTCGCCCGACAAACGTTTCAAGTGAAAGGATTTATAATGTTGTTTCCAACTCTAACATCTGTGCTATGCTGTCTCTTCTGTTCGGGGGTACAGCCGGGCAGAACACACAAAATTTTTTCCCTTCCATTCTGGAGCGAGTCGAAACTTTGGTCCAACGGGGTTGTGGGAAAAGTGTGTGTAAAAGCTGTGCCTTAACGCCTGGAACCATGATCGTTCGATGAATCCCTGGGAACAAATCAAAAAACAGCTTGAAGCGGCGCTTAACGCGGAGAGCTTTCGCAACTGGGTCAGCCCAACCAGTTTTTTGCGCCTCGAAGGTGGTGCTCTTTATGTGTCTGTGCCTGGCGACGAGCACAAAATCTGGATGGAAACAGAATACTTGAACCAAGTGAGCGTAGCTATCCGTAAGCTCAACCTTCCCATACACAGCGTCAGATACGAACCGGCCGGCGAAACCAAGCCCCCGGCGGCGCCAGCCGAAGCTGATGTGGAATATACGGTTCCGGTCAGCCAGCTCAACCCCAGGTTCACATTCGAGACGTTCGTCGTCGGCGCCTGTAATCAGTTTGCGCATGCCGCAGCACGGTCCGTAGCGACGAATCCGTCCCGAAGTTATAACCCGCTGTTCCTCTACGGCGGCGTTGGAATGGGTAAGACGCACTTGATGCATGCCATCGGCCGGGCTTTACTGACCAATGCTACCGGCATGCGGATCCTGTATACATCCAGCGAGCGCTTTACCAACGAGGTTGTCTCCGGAATCCGCCTGGAGCGCATGGCGCAGCTGCGCCAGCGCTATCGTTCCGCCGACGTTCTCCTGATAGACGACATCCAGCTACTGGGCAACAAGGAACGCACACAGGAAGAATTCTTCCACACCTTCAACGAGCTGCATGACAATCAGAAGCAGATCGTGATTTCAAGCGATTCACCACCCAAAGATATTCCCGGGCTGCTTGAGCGATTGCGCTCGCGATTCGAATGGGGTCTTATGGCAGACATTCAGCCACCCGACCTCGAGACGAAAATGGCCATCCTCGATAAGAAGGCCGAGCTCGAAGGCGTATCGCTCCCCGGCGACGTGCGGACGTTCATTGCCACCAAAACCAAATCCAATGTCCGTGAACTCGAAGGGGCTCTTGTCAAATTAATCGCTTACTCTTCGTTGACTGGTGCACCGGTTAATCTCATAATGGCCCAGCAGGTCCTCAAGCATCTGACCCACGCGCAAGACCGGCGGGTCACGATCGATGCGATCCAAAAAGCCGTCGCCGACCGGTACAACATCAAGCAATCGCAGCTCAAAGAAAAGAGTAATACGAAAACCATCGTATTACCGCGTCAGGTGGCGATGTATCTGGTCAAAGAGCTGACCACGGCGTCGCTTCCGGAGATCGGCCGGGCTTTCGGAGGCAAGCATCATACGACTGTCATACACTCTATTAACAAAATTGGGCGCCAGCGGCAGACTGACCCGGATTTAAACAGGCTGGTACACAGTCTAACCGACTCATTACAATGATCTTAATTGATTTTTCCACACACCCTGCCGAAGGACGCCTGAGTGGAATTGTGCACTTCGTCGCCAAGTGCCTGTTTTTCCACATTTTCCAACCCCGATCCACAGCAATCTTAAGCAGGAAGTCTCAGAATTTTGTATAATTTAGATACAATTCAACATTTCGACAGACCCCATGAATACGGTTCTTCGAGGTAGGAATCTATACCAGCCACTTGATAGAGGAGTTCTGCCCGATGGAATTTGTCGTTAACAAGAGCGATCTGGTCCGGGAACTGGGTCTTTCCCAGGGCGTAGTGGAGAAGAAAACCACGATTCCAATCCTCTCCAACGTGCTCATTGAAGCGCACGGGGACCGGATCAATTTGACCGCCACGGACCTGGAGTTGGGGATTCGCTGCACCTGCCCGGCGAAGGTGAAAAAGGAAGGTGCAGGCACCATACCCGCCAGGAAGCTGCTGGATTATGCGCGACTGTTGCCCGATGCCGAGGTTAACGTGAAATTTCTTGAGAATCATTGGGCAAGCATTACTTGTGGTCGATCCCGCACCAAGATGGCCGGAATGTCGCGCGAGAGTTTTCCTGAGCTGCCAGAGATGCCTGAGGCGATTTCGGAAATTCCGGTCGGGCTGTTGTCATCCATGATCTCGCGGACGTCGTTTGCCATCTCGATGGAAGAATCGCGCTTTACGTTGAATGGCGCACTGCTGCTATTGAGCGGCGATGGGATGGCCATGGTTGCCACTGACGGCCACCGGCTGGCATATGTCGAGAAAGCCATGGATATGAACGGCAGCGCCAAATCGGCCAAAGGCTTTCGGGCGTTGATTCCCAAAAAGGCCATGGGTGAGATTGTTAAGCTCGCTGAAGAGAGCGGGCCGGAATTGAAAGTGGTTTTTGCCGGCGATGAGAACCATCTGTTCTTCCGGTTTGGTGAACGGCTGCTCATCACCCGCAAGCTGACAGGTAATTTCCCGGATTATGAGCGTGTCCTGCCGAAGGACAACACCAATATCGCCAAGCTGCACAAAGAGGAGATTCGCTCCGCTATCGAACGTGTCTCGCAGTTTGCCGATGAACGGTCGCGGGCCATTCGTGTGCAGTTCGGGCAGGGTGAAGTCAGGGTTTTTTCATCTTCTGTTGAGACCGGCGAGAGTGAGGAGAGCGTGCCAACCGAGTACGCCGGGCCGGACCTCGAAATTGGATTCAACGCGCAGTACCTGCTCGATTTTCTACGCGCCATCGGACAGGACGAAGTTTCGTTTGCGCTCAAAGATCAAAAAAGCGCCGGCGAGCTGCGTCCCGCGAGTGAAGAAGCAAAGGATCACTACCGCTATGTAGTGATGCCAATGCGCATTTGAATAAGTGAATCCCGGTCTTTTTAGACGGCGGCCGTAATTGTAGTCAGTGAACCTATGGCAAATCATGTAATACCGCCTGACGACGGAAACAGCGTCGAAGTTTACGATTCGTCAAGCATCAAAGTACTCGAGGGTCTGGAAGCTGTGCGCCTCCGGCCCGCAATGTATATCGGCTCCACTACGGAGATGGGCCTCCACCATTTGGTCTACGAAGTTGTGGACAATTCGGTGGACGAGGCGCTGGGCGGATACTGCACCCACATTGAAGTTACGATCCACATCGATAATTCCGTGACGGTCGTGGATAACGGCCGCGGCATTCCGGTGGACCTGCATGAAGAGGAGGGCGTCTCTGCCGCGCAGGTGGTCATGACCAAGCTGCACGCCGGCGGCAAATTCGATTCCAAGAGCTATAAAGTTTCAGGCGGCCTGCACGGCGTGGGCGTCAGCGTGGTGAATGCGCTTTCCGAGCGGCTGGAGCTCGAAATCTGGCGCGACGGTTTCACCTGGCAGCAGGAATACGCATTCGGCGAGCCCAAAGGAGCGCTCCAGAAAACCGGTAAAGCCGGCCGCAAGACCGGCACGCGTGTCACGTTCAAACCCGACCCTTCCATCATGACCGTGACGAAGTTCAACTACGACACGCTCGCCCAGAGGCTGCGCGAACTGGCGTTTCTGAACAAGGGCCTCAAGATCACGCTGACCGATGAGCGGGAGGAGCCCACCAAGAGTCACGAGTTCCTTTACACCGGCGGCATCGCGGAGTTCATCAAGCATCTCAATCGCGGCAAGAGCCCGCTGCACGATAAGCCCATGTATTTCGAGGGCGCCAAAGACCTGCCGAATGGCGGCGTTCTCACTATGGAAGTCGCGCTCCAGTATAACGACGGTTATTCGGAGAGCCTTTTCAGCTTCGCCAATAACATCAACACGGTCGACGGCGGCTCGCACCTGAGCGGATTCCGCAGCGCTCTCACGCGCACCATCAACTTTTACGGCCAGCAGGCCGGGCTGTTTAAAGACATCAAAGAGAACCTGACAGGCGACGACGTCCGCGAAGGCTTGACTGCCGTCATCAGCGTCAAGCTGCCGCAGCCGCAATTCGAAGGACAGACCAAGGGCAAGCTCAACAGCGACATTCAGGGCCAGATGGTCCAGTTCGTCAACGACAAGCTGGGCGAATATTTCGACAAGAATCCGGCAGTGATGCGCCGCATTGTCTCGAAGTGCATCGACGCGGCGCGCGCGCGCGAAGCGGCCCGCAAGGCGCGCGATCTCACCCGCCGCAAAGGCGCTCTCGATTCCGGCGGCCTTCCCGGAAAACTGGCCGACTGTCAGGAAAAAGATCCGGAGCGCTGCGAGCTGTTCCTGGTCGAGGGCGAATCCGCCGGCGGCACCGCCAAGCAGGGGCGCGACCGCCGCTTCCAGGCTATTCTGCCGCTCAAAGGCAAAATCCTCAACGTCGAGAAGGCGCGCTACGACAAGATGCTGGGTCACGAAGAAATTCGCGCGCTCATCACCGCCGTCGGCACCGGCATCGGCAAGGACGATTTCGACGTGGCCAAGCTGCGCTACGGCAAGATCATCATCATGACCGACGCCGACGTGGACGGCTCGCACATCCGCACCCTGCTGCTGACGTTTTTCTTCCGGCACATGCAGGAGCTGATCTCGCGCGGCAACGTTTTCATCGCGCAGCCGCCCTTATACCGCATCAAAAAGGGCAAGAACGAAAAGTACATCAAGGACGAAAAAGAATTCACGCGCGAAATCATGCGCCGCGCCACCGAAAACCTGTCGCTCGAGATCGGCTCGAACGGGAACGGCGCCAAGAACGTGATTGAGGCGACGGAACTCCGTAATTTCCTGTTGGCCTTAGACGAATACGAGCAGATCTTCAGCAAGATGGAACGCAAGCTGCGCGATATGCGTGTGGTCGAGGTGCTGGCCAACCCGGCGCTGCACATCGACACGCGCCCGGATTTCGCCGAACGCGCGAACCTCGAACAATTGACGGCCGAGCTGACGAAGGCCGAAGTGAAACCTGAACTGAAGCAGGATGAGGAGCACTCAGCCTGGCTCGTGACTTACCACGATTCAACCAACGCCGAGCGCCAGATCGGCATCGACCAGGCGACACGGCCCGAATACAAGCGCCTGCGCGCGCTTTCCAAGCAGATCGCCAAGTACAACACGCCGCCATTTACGGTGATCAAAGCCGAGCAGCGCCAGGCCCAGAGCGACTGGCGCAACCTGCTGGCTTATGTGAAGAACGAAGGCAAGAAGGATTCCTCCGTGCAGCGCTACAAGGGCCTGGGCGAGATGAACGCCGAGCAGCTCGCCGAAACCACCATGAACCCGGAGAAGCGCACGCTGCTCAAGGTGCGTCTCGAAGACGCCGTCGAGAGCGAAGAGATTTTCTCGACCCTGATGGGCGAAGACGTCGAGAACCGCCGCAAGTTCATCGAAGAAAACGCGCTCGAAGTGAAGAACCTGGACATCTGATCACCGGCCCCGCGCCGGTCCAGGCCCGACTCCCACCACCGGCGTTGTCCTCGCGATTCTCTCAAACGCCGCAGTCACAGCTTTCGCGCGAGGAATCGCGTTCTGAACCGCCGGCAATGAGAGCGAGGCATCGTGGCTCGCCTGGCTGTCCCATACTTCCGTAACCCAGATCACATTTTCATCCGCGGAATCTTTGGCGATCACATAGCTGAGGCATCCGGGCATGCCCACGGATGACTCCTTCAGAATCCCGATCAGTTCCTCGCATTTGCCGGCCGCGGCCGTCAGCTTTACGATCAGCCCGTACATATTGTCAGCCCCTTGTGAGCGGGCGGGCGTAACCATCGCCCCGGCGAACAGCGCCAGAACCTCCCGCCGCGGGATCGTCATTTGTTCATCCTACCTCGTAACTTTTCGCCAGTCCCTCCGTATAAAGGTCGATGACCACACTCCTGGCTGACCTGCGCTACGCCATCCGCACGCTGCGGAAATCGCCTTTATTCGTCATAGTGGCAGTGGCTTCACTCGCCCTGGGGATCGGCGCCAATACCGCGATTTTCAGTCTGATCAACCAGCTCATCCTAGAAAATCTTCCGGTTCGCCATCCCGAACAACTGGTTTTGCTCACGGCGCACGGCTATCACTACGGCAGCAACACCGGCAGGAACGCGCTGTCTTACCCGATGTACCAGGATTTCCGCGACAAAAACCAGGTCTTCAGCGGCATGTTCTGCCGGCACATGGAAACCGTGAGTCTGGCTTTCGACGGCCGGACCGAGCTGATCGAGGCCGAACTGGTCTCCGGCAATTATTTTCCGGTTCTCGGCGTGGGCGCGGCGGCCGGGCGCGTGTTCACTGCGGCAGACGACCTCATGCAGGGCGGCCATCCGGTCGCGGTGCTCAGTTATGGCTATTGGAGATCGCGTTTCTCCGGCGACCGCGGCGTGATCGGAAAAAAAATTATTCTCGATGGATACCCGATGACCATTGTGGGTGTTTCCCAGGAAGGCTTCAATGGCGTCGAGCCCGGGTATGCGCCCCAGATTCGCATTCCCATCACCATGCAGGATTCTATCCCGCCGGGACAAACGTTCAAGCAGTTGAATGACCGCCGGCGCCGCTTCGTGCAGGTGTTCGGGCGTCTGAAGCCTGGAGTCACGCGCGAGCAGGCCAAGGCCGGCTTGCAGCCGCTATTCCACCAGATTTTGCAGATGGAAGTGCAGATGCCCGCGTTCGCCCACGCCGACACGTTTGCCAAAAAGCGTTTCCTGGCGATGTGGATCGACGCGCTGCCCGGCTCCAAAGGCCGGTCGCAGTTGCGCGATCAGTTTTCGAAACCGTTGCTTGCGCTCATGGCCATTGTCGGCCTCGTGCTGTTAATCGCCTGCTCGAACCTGGCAAACCTGCTGATCGCGCGCGCCTCGGCCCGGCAGAAAGAAATTGCTGTGCGGCTCGCTCTGGGAGCCGGGAGATGGCGCTTGGTCCGTCAGCTTCTGGCTGAAAGCATTTTGCTTTCGACGCTTGGTGGCGTGCTCGGACTGATGCTGGCCATCTGGATCGACCGGCTGCTCATCAGTTTTCAGCCGCCGGATGTCCTGGGCATCACGCTCTCGACTGCTCCCGACATTTCCGTGCTGGTTTTCACGCTGATCGTTTCATTGGCGACCGGCATCCTGTTCGGCCTGGTGCCGGCGCTTCAGTCCACACGCCCGGTGCTTGCGTCCACTTTGAAAGACGAAGCCGGTTCCGTCGCAGGGGGCGCTTCGGCGGGATTGCGCAAGAGCCTGGTGGTGGCGCAAGTGGCGCTCTCGCTGCTGCTTCTGGTGGGTGCGGGGCTGTTTATCCAAAGCCTCAATAATCTGAAAGAAACCAAAGCCGGCTTCGATACGAAAAATCTGGTCGCCTTTCAAGTCGAACCCACGCTTGGCGGCTACCGTCCGGACTGGGCGCGCGATTATTACCGGCGCCTGGTCGAGCACCTCGAATCCTTGCCCGGCGTGAAATCCCTCGCCTTGGCCGTGATGCCCTTGCTGGAAGACAACGAATGGGACAACTGGGTGACCATCGAAGGCTACACCAAAAAGCAGGACGAAATCCCGAGCCCGTACATGCAGTTCTGCACGCCGCATTTTTTCGAAACGCTGAAGATTCCCATACTGCTCGGCCGCGATTTCACCCTGAAAGACGGCCGCGGCGCTCCCAAGGTCGGCATCATCAATGAAAAATTCGCCCAGCGTTATTTCCGCGGCGTCAACCCCATCGGGCGGCACGTCGGGTTCGGAATCGATCCGGGCACCAAGACCGATATTGAAATCATCGGCGTGGCGGGCGACACCAAGTATGAAAACATGCGCGCCGAGATTCCTTACGAGCTGTACGTGCCATATATCCAGCAGGACTGGGTCAACAGCATGACGGGCTACGTACGCACCGCAGGACCGCCGCTGACCATGATGAGCTCGATCCGCCGGGCCGTGCGCGAAGTGGACTCGACGGTGCCCATGTATGAAATGAAGACGCTCGATCAGCAGGTGGAAACTTCGCTGATCACCGAGAGGCTGGTGGCCATGCTCTCGGCGGTGTTCGGCGGCCTCGCCACGCTGCTCGCCGCGCTCGGTTTGTACGGCGTGATCGCCTTCATGGTGGCGCGCAGAACCCGGGAGATCGGTATTCGCATGGCGCTGGGCGCAGCAGGCGGCTCGGTGGTCTGGCTGGTGATGCGCGAAGTTCTTGTCCTCGCCGGAACGGGCCTGGTGATCGGCCTGGCCGCCGCGCTCGGACTGACGCGCCTCGTCGAAGCGCAGTTGTTTGGGATCAAGCCGACCGATGTTCCGACCCTCATCCTTGCGACTTTCGCGGTTGCAGCCATTGCTGTGCTTGCGGGCTGTCTGCCGGCGCGGCGCGCCACGGCCATCGATCCCATGCGAGCCCTGCGATTCGAATAGCGCCACCCGGTTGACGCCCCGCTCTCGCGCATCCTACAATTGCCCTCCGGATTGGAGGAGGCTCATGGCGCTCGAAGGTAAGTACGCGCTCATAACGGGGAGCTCGCGCGGAATCGGACGAGGGATCGCACTCAAGCTCGCGGAACAGGGCGCAAAAATCGCCATCAATTATCTGCGCAACGAAGCCGCGGCGAAGGACACGCTGGCCAAAGTTCGCGCGCGCAAATCCGACGGCTTTATCGTGCAGGCCGATGTCTGCCGGCCCGACGACATCCGCCGTATGTTCGGCCGGGCAAAAACCGAATTCGGCGCACTCGATATTTTTGTCTCGAATGCGCGGCCGGAGGTGCCGCAGTTTTACCAGCCGCCCATGGAAATCACACTTGAAAGCTGGCAAACAGCGCTCGACTCTCAGGCCAAAGCATTTCTGGTCGGCGTGAGGGAAGCGAGCGCCCTGCTGCGCGATGGCGGGCGCATCGTCGCCATCACATATGCCCCCGGTGGCCGCTTTGGAAGCTGGCAGCCCTGGGTTGCCATGGGCGCGGCGAAATCCGCCATGGAATGTCTGTGCCGCTATTTTGCGGTTGCGCTGGCAGACCGGAAAATCACGGTCAACGCGCTCAGCCCGGGCTGGATCGAAGACAGTGTCCTGAACACTCTGCCCGAAGCCGCCCAGCAGATGATCCGCGACTGGCACGAGCGCGGCTGGACGCCGATGGGCCGATTGGGTACGCCGGCCGATGTCGGCAACGCTGTTTCGCTCGTTGCCTCCGAGGACGCCGGCTGGATCACCGGCCAGACTATCGCGGTGGACGGCGGAGCTTCGTTGATGGATGGCGCGCTGCCGCTCGAAATTCAGCAAGCGATTCGAAAGCCCGCGGCCGCCCAACAAGCCTGACGTAGAATAGGCCTTCGTGCCTGTTCATGCCGCGTAAAATCCGTTTCGGTGTCCTCGGCGTCGCGCAGATTGCCGTCGTCAAAGTAATTCCCGCCATGCAGCGCGGCGCAGACTGCGAGATCGTCGCCATCGCGTCGCGCGATCTGGCGAAAGCGCAGAAGGCCGCGCGCGATCTCGGCATACCCAAAGCCTACGGTTCTTACGACGAGTTGCTCGCCGATCGCGAAATCGACGCCCTTTATAATCCCCTGCCCAATCACCTGCACGTGCCGTGGTCCATCCGCGCCGCGCAAGCCGGCAAGCATGTACTCTGCGAGAAGCCCATCGGCCTCTCGGTGACGGAGGCGAAAAAGCTGCGTGACGCCCGCGACCGCACCGGCGTCAAGATCGGCGAGGCCTTCATGGTGCGCACGCACCCGCAGTGGCTGAAGGCGCTCGATCTGGTTCGTGACGGCCACATCGGCGAGTTGCGCTCGATTGCCGGCTTCTTCAGTTATTCGAATCCCGATCCGTCGAACATCCGCAACATTCTCGAATACGGCGGCGGCGGATTGATGGATATCGGCTGCTATCCGATCTTCACCTCGCGCCTGGTCTTCGGCGCCGAGCCGCGGCGCGTCGTGAGCCTGATGGAGCGCGATCCCCAGATGAAAATCGATCGCCTCGCTTCCGCCATCCTGGATTTCCCCGCCGGCCAGTCGATCTTCACCTGCGCCACGCAGCTTGTTCCCTACCAGCGCATGCAGATTTTCGGCACGCGCGGCCGCCTGGAAATCGAAATTCCATTCAACGCCCCGCCCGACCGGCCGTGCCGCGTCTTTCTCGATGACGGCCGCGACGTGCTCGGCTCCGGTATCGAAACGTTCGAGCTGCCGATGTGCGATCAGTACACCATCCAGGGCGATCTGTTTGCGCGCGCCGTTCGCGACGGCGGCGAAGTCCCGGTTCCGCTCGAAACTAGCATCGCGAACATGGCGGTGATCGAGGCGATCTTCCGCTCCGCGGAATCGGGAACGTGGGAAACGCCGCGAACCTGATCGCGCCTCGAAAACAATTCGGACTATACTCTAGAAACATGAATCGCACAGTGCCCGTCTTCTTTTTTGCCGTCGTATCGGCGGCGCTTGCCGCTAATGCCCCCGAAGTCACCGTCGAACGCGGCGTCACCATGAAAACGCGCGACGGAGTCACGCTGCGCGCCGACATCTATCGCCCCAAAGCCGACGGCAAGTACCCCGTGCTGCTCCAGCGCACGCCGTACAACAAAGACAACGAAACGGATTTCGGTTACCAGGCCGCAGCCCGCGGTTACGTCGTCATCATTCAGGACGTGCGCGGACGGTACACGTCAGACGGCGAGTGGTACCCGTTCAAGCACGAAAGCCAGGATGGTTACGATGCCGTCGAATGGGCCGCGGCGCTGCCGAATTCGAACGGCAAGGTCGGCATGTTCGGCGCATCCTATGTAGGCGCGACCCAGATGCTCACCGCCATCGCTACGCCGCCGCATCTGGCCGGCATTTTTCCCGTAGTCACCGCGTCGAATTATCACGATGGCTGGACCTACCAGGGCGGCGCTTTCGAGCAGTGGTTCAATGAATCGTGGACCTCGGGTCTGGTCCAGGACACGCTCGACCGCCGCGTGCGCCAGTCCTCCACCGCGCTCAACTGGATCTGGAAGCTGCCGCTCTCGACCTACCCGCTGCTCGACATGCCGTCCGCCACGAGCCTGGCCGATTATTTTCTCGACTGGACGCGTCATCCGGATTTCGACGGTTACTGGAAGCCCTGGTCGATCCAAGATCATTACGAGAAGATTCACGTTCCGGCCTACAACACTGGCGGCTGGTACGACATTTTTCAGGGCGGGACGGTGCGGAATTACATCGGCATCAAAGCTCACGCCGGCTCCGAAGCCGCGCGGCGCGCAACGCGCCTGACCGTCGGCCCCTGGTATCACGGCCCGTTCAACGGTAAAGCCGGGGATGTCGATTTCGGTCCTTCCGCCAAAGGCGATAGCGACGCCGAGATGCTGCGCTGGTACGATCATCTGCTCAAAGGTCTTAAGAACGGCGTCGAGCGCGAAAAGCCCGTGAAGATTTTCGTGATGGGCAAAAATGTCTGGCGCGAGGAGTCTGAGTGGCCGCTCGCCCGCGCCCGCGAGACCCGCTATTACCTGCATTCTTCAACCGGCGCAAATGCGCTCGCCGGCGATGGATCCCTCAGCACGCAGGCGCCCGAGAGCGAGCATGCTGACCATTACACCTACGATCCCGCCAATCCTGCGCCCACGCGTGGCGGCGGCCTGTGCTGCGATAACGAGCATCTGGCTTCGGGCGCTTTCGACCAGCGCCCTGTCGAAGAGCGCCGCGACGTTCTGGTCTTCACCACCTCCGCCTTAACCAGCGATTTCGAAATCACCGGGCCAATTTCGGTCGAGCTGTATGCCAGTTCTTCCGCCGTCGATACCGACTTCACCGCGAAGCTCGTCGATGTGCGCCCCGATGGCTACGCCCGGAACCTGACCGACGGCATCCTCCGCGCGCGCTTCCGCAATTCGCCCGAACACGGCGAGCCGATGAAGCCCGGTGAAGTTTACAAATTGAAAATCGACGTCTGGAACACGAGCAACGTGTTCCTCGCCGGCCATAAGCTGCGCCTGGAAATCTCGAGCAGCAACTTTCCGCGTTTCGATCGCAATCTCAATACCGGCGCCGACGCGGGCTATTCCGCGAGCATCATGAAGGCCGAAAACTCCGTGTACCACGATGCCCAGCACCCCTCGGCGCTCATTCTGCCGGTGGTGCCGTAGAGCCGCCACCCGCTTGCCATAGGCCTCCAGCGGCGCTAAGCTCCAAATCGAGGGCCTATGAAACGCCTCGCCCCAGTTGTCCTTTGCTGCTTCCTCGCCCTGCCTGTAGCGGCCCAACGCGGTGGAGGAATGCACGGTGGGGGAATGCACGGCGGCGGGTTCGGTCACGGTGGCTTTGGCGGCGGCTTCGGCCGGGGCGGTTTCGGCGGTTTCGGCGGCGGATTCCGTTCGGGCGGCTTCACCGGTTCCGGTTTCGGATTTCGCGGCGGCTTCGGCCGAGGGTTCCATGGCGGTTTCCGGCACAACGGCTTTTTCCGCAACCGCTTTTTCTTCGGCGGAGTCGGCTTCGGTTACTACCCGTATTTCTATCCCTGGTATCTCGGCAGCGGGTACCCGTACGATTATTACGACTACTACAGCGGCTACGACCCGTACGCCGGCTATTACACGTCGTACCAGCCTTCGCCGAACGTCGTGATTTATTCGCAGCCCGCGCCGCAATCAATCCCGGTTTATCAGGCGCCCGAGGTAGTGCGGCCGGAAATGCACGAGTACCCGGAATATGCGCCTTCGTCCACGTCGTCATCGCCGCAATACGAGCCGCCGATTTATCTGATCGCTCTGAAAAATCAGGATGTGATCCGCGCCGCCGTTGCTTATTGGGTGGATCACGGCACGCTGCACTACGTGAATTTGCAGCACGAACAAAAACAGGTGCCGCTCGATAGCGTCGATCGCGCCTTCAGTTCCCGCCTGAACCGCGAGCGCCGCGTGGATTTCCGCCTGCCGCCGGAGTAACACGCTCGCCTCCAGCGGACATACTGGTCCCACAACCGGACAGAAACAGAGTCGTCCTTCGTCCGTTCTCCTTTTCATTTCAGTAAGTTTGATTCCGGCACTCGATTTGCCATTCCATCGGGGAAAACTGATCTGGAGGTACGTCATGCTGGCCGATGTGCGCTACGCCGCGCGGCTGCTGGTCTCGAAACCCGGGTTCGCCCTCACTGCGATCCTCACTCTCTCGCTAGGCATCGGCGCCACCACCGCCATCTTCAGCCTGGCGAATGCGATCTTGTGGAGATCCATCCCCTTCGCTGACGCCGGCCGCCTCGTCATGGTGCTCGAGCGACGTGTGGAGCAGCAGCAAGGCTGGATTCCGGTCTCTCCTGGAAATTTCGTCGATTGGAAGCGCGAGAGCCGGTCGTTCGAGCGCTTCGCAGCATATGAATACTCGAGCGCGAATCTGACCTCTGCCGCGGGTTACCCGGGCGATCCCGAGCGTCTCCAGGCCGTACTCGTTTCGCCGGACTTTTTTGCCACTCTCGGCGCAAAGCCCGCGCTGGGTCGCACATTCACTCAGGAAGAATCGGAACCGGGCCGCGATCGTGTCGCGATATTGAGCCATGGTTATTGGACCCGGCGCTTCGCAGCCAACCCTTCGCTGGTTGGAGAGAGTGTGGAAATCGACGGGCGCAGGGTCATAGTGGCCGGCGTTATGCCAGCGCAGTTCGATTTTCCTCCCAGCACCGAAATTTGGATGCCGCTCGCACTGCCCGCCGCCGTCTGGCAATTGCGCCCTGCGCCACAGATGTTCACCGTCGCGCGGCTGAAGCCCGGCGTAACCCAGGCGCAGGCCGCCGCGGAAATGGATGGCATCGCACGGCGGCTCGAACAACAGTTTCCGGAAACCAATCGCGGCTGGCGAAACGCGGTGATTTCCGTCCACGATTTTCTGCTGGGCGGGCTACTGAGCCGCTACACCTGGATGCTCATCGGTGTGGTTGGCCTCGTGTTGTTGATTGCTTGTGCCAACGTTGCCAATCTCCAGTTCGCCCGCGCCACCGGACGCACCAGGGAAATGGCTGTGCGCATCGCGCTGGGCGCCAGCCGCTGGCGCATCGTGAGGCAACTGCTGAGCGAAAGCCTGGCGCTTTCGCTCGCCGGTGCATTCTTCGGGTTGCTGGTTGCCACCTGGGGGGTGGATCTGCTCCGCACCGGCCTGTCTGCCGATTTCGTGGCAGACATTCCCAATTGGAACTTCATCCGCATGGATAGCCGTGCATTCATCTTCACGTTGGCGATAGCCGTCGCTAGCGGTGTCATTTCGGGACTCGCACCCGCACTACAGTCGTCGCGCCGCGGCATCCGCCACCTCCCGGACGCGCTGAAGGAAGGCGGACGCAGCGCCTCGGCCGGACGAAGCCGTCTTCATCTTCGAAATGTCTTTGCCACCAGCAACCTCGCTCTGGCGGTCGTGCTGCTGGTTGGCGCCGGTCTGATGAGCAAGGGCCTCGTCCGCTTGATCGATCGCGAGCAGAGCCTTCAGCCCGGCACGCTGTTGACTATGCGCATCAACCTGCTCAAAACAAAGTACGGAGAGTCGCGCCGGCAAGCCGACTTCTATAGCCGGCTGCTGGCCCGGGTCCGGACGCTGCCCGGGGTCATGTCCGCGGCGGTCGCCAATGCCATCCCGCATAGCGGCACCAATGCCGCAATCCGGTCGTTCCAACGCGAAGGCGCGGTCCCTCCGGTATCTGGCGAACAGAATCTCTGCGAGTTCGAATCGGTCAGCCCCTCTTACCTTCGCACTTTGCGCATTCCGCTGTACCGCGGACGCGATTTCACCGGCGCGGATAACGAAAACTCACCTCCCGTCGCTATCGTGAGCGATCGCATGGCGCGCCGCGTTTGGCCCGGCGCGGATCCCGTAGGTCGCCGTGTACGGCTGGGCGACCATTATGGTTATGGACCGTGGCTGACGATCGTCGGAGTGGCGGCAGACGTGGTGCATAATTCGTTCGATCGTGAACCGCGCTTCTCCGTCTACGTCCCGATGGCGCAGGCTCCCATGCCCGATATGCACCTTCTCGTTCGGACGGCCGGAGGCGCTCACAACTTGATTGCTCCCGTCGAGTCTGAGGTACATCGGCTGGATCGCGAACAACCGGTGTATCAAGTGGCAACCCTGCGTGAGCTGATGCGCGATCAGGTGCAAGGCCTGCAGTACCTTGCCATCCTGATGAGCATCTTTGGCGGCTTCGCGCTGATTCTGGCCTCCGTCGGTGTATACGGCGTAATGGCCTATTCGGTCTCCGAGCGCACGCAGGAGATCGGTGTGCGCATGGCGCTAGGTGCCGCGAGTAGCGACGTGATGAGGCTGGTCCTGAGGAGCGCGTTGTCAATCACTGCGGCCGGCGTGGCGGCCGGATTGGCTGCGGCATTCGCTTTGGCGCGTGTGCTGGCCAGCGTGATCTTCGGCGTCTCTGCCGGCGATCCGGCGACTTTCGGCGCCGTGGCCATCGTACTTGCATCGGTAGCCATCGCCGCCAGTTACATTCCGGCCCGCCGAGCCATGCGGGTCGAGCCGACGGCCGCGCTCCGGCAGCAATGATGCCGGGCTCCACATACGCCGCTGGCTTCAGTCCCACGCGCAGCTCGAACTCATTCCGCTTGAGACGCGCGTTTCGCACCCATGTTTTCCGAGCACGCTGACAGAACCCCAACCGCAACGCCGAGGCGTGAGCTGAGGCGTCCCGCCCGCATACAAACAGGCTCAAACGCATAGCCTCCATAACTGCTTTGTCACCCCTGGTGCTATCCCTAGTTACCAAATGGCTTCGCTTGGTCGCTCAATTGCTCCCAAGGCCGATTAGCCGCGGCGGAGGGCCGCCAAAGCCGATTTTGTTGAGGAGTTTGACCCATGGTGGGTTATATGGCACTGAAGCCGGTTTTGAAAGAATTCGGGTTCACCGAGGGTTTTCCCGAGCCGCACCTCGCCAAACTGGCGGCGCTCGGCCGGGACACGCAGTTCGAGCCCAATCAGCTCATCCTGCTTACCGGGCAGCGCTCCCGCCACTTCTACCTGGTGACCGGCGGAAGTGTGTGCATCGAGGCCCGGACGCCGGTGTATACCGTCTGCGTCCAGGCGCTCGGGCCAGGCGATGCGTTTGGTTGGTCTTCGCTCCTCAGCCATCACGACACCTTGTTCCAGGTACGCGCCCGCGAAGCTACCAAAGCGATCTGTTGGGATGGTGAAAAGCTCGCCGCAGCTTGCATGGAAGACGCCGAGTTCGGCCGCGAACTCTACAAACGGCTGCTCGAACTGGTTGCCGGACGCGTGAAAGGTACGGAAGCCAAGCTTGCGGAATTTTGCGGCATCGACAGGAACAAGCTCACACGCGAATGCCCGTCTTCGGGAAAGTGATTGAGCCGCGGTCTACTTTACTTTTTCGTCTTTCTCTACTTTTCCGTCGCGGATGTGAATAATGCGGTGGGCGTGCAGTGCGATATCGTGCTCGTGCGTCACCAGCACGATGGTGTTTCCCTTCTGATGCAGGCGCTCGAACAGCGCCATAATTTCGTTGCCGGTAGCGGTGTCCAGGTTTCCGGTCGGCTCGTCGGCCAGAAGAATGGAGGGATTGTTCACCAGTGCGCGCGCCACGGCCACGCGCTGCCTCTGGCCGCCGGAAAGCTCGTTGGGCTTGTGGTACATGCGTGCCGCCAGATCCACTTCGCCGAGCGCGGCCTTGGCTCTGGCGATACGCATTTCGGCCGGCATGCCGCTATAAATCAGCGGCAGCTCGACATTGTGCAGCGAAGTCGCGCGCGGCAACAGGTTGAAAGTCTGGAAGACGAAGCCGATTTCCTTGTTGCGGATGCGCGCCAGCTCGTCGTCATTCATTTCGCTGACCAGCCGGCCGTTGATGTAGTACTGCCCGCGCGTGGGCGTGTCCAGGCAGCCGATCAGGTTCATCAGCGTCGACTTTCCCGAGCCCGACGGTCCCATGATCGCCACGTACTCGCCGCGGTGAATCTCGATGTCCACTCCCGAAACCGCGTGAATCTCCTGGTCGCCCATGACGTACGTCTTCCAGAGACCGTACGTGCGGATAACGATGCCGTCCTTCTTTAACTGCTCTCCGCGTTCGGCCAGTGTGTCAACCGCCTGTGCCATTGCCATTTATTCACTCTTTCCGCCGGGCCGATCGCCCGAAGAGCGATTCGCCTACTAGGTATTTATCTTCACCGGAGCCTTGTTGTCTACCTTCACTTGCGCTTCGTTGCGAATCGTGCGGATCACCTGGTAACTGCCCGTAACGATCTCATCGCCTTCCTTCAATCCGCTCAGCACTTCAATGTCGGTAGCACCGGTGATGCCGGTTTCGACTTTGCGAAATACGGCTTTGCCGCCGGCGATCACGAATACTCCCTGAATCTCTTCCTTGCGCGCCTTCTCCGCCGCTGGATCAAGCCGCACCGGCTGAATGGACGCTTTCTTCGGCTGAATTTCCAAGTCGCCCTTCTGCCGGATGGTCAGCGCCTGAATCGGAATGCTCAACACGTGCTGCCGCGTCGCGGTCGTGATCTTCGCCGTGCAAGACAGGCCGGGCCGGATTTCGTCCGGCGGGTTATCGAGCGCCACCACTACTTTGAAATCCTTCGCTTCCTGGCTGGATGTGGTGCTTTGCGACGCCGCAATGCCGGTCGAGCGCACGATCGCCGTATTGCCGATCTCAATCACGTGTCCTTTGAATGTCTTATTCGGAATGGCATCGATCGTCACGTCGGCCGGCTGATTCATCTTGACGCTCACGATATCGGTTTCGTCGACCTTGACTTCTGCGGTGATAATCGACATGTCCGCGATGGTCATGATAATCGTGCCGGGCAGATTGGGAAGGCCTGGAATCACCGTCTCGCCGACGCGCACCGGCAGGTTCGTGACGACACCGTCGAGCGGCGCATAGGCATTGTATTTCCGCAATACGTCATCGGCGCGAGTCACCATTGCGCGCGATTGAGCCACGCGTTTTTGGGTGGATGCCAGTTGGGACCGGCTCTGTTCCCGCTGCGCCCGGGCCTGGACGAGCCGGGCCTGGGCCTCGCGCAGCGACGCCTGCGCCGAATCGTAAGCCGCCTGGCGCTGATCGAAATCCTGCTTGGGAATCAGCTTGCCGGCGTATAGCTCCTGGCCGCGCTTGAAATCCAGGCTCGCCTTCTCGAGATCCGCTTTGGAGCGATCGACACCCGCCTGCATGGTCACCAGATTGTCGTCAGTCGCCTTAAGGCCTGCCTCGGAAGCCGCCGCATCCGCCTCGGCGGAGCTGAGCGAAGCGCGTTGCGCGTTCACGTCCGCCTCCGGTTGCGTGTTCTCGATTTTGGCCAGCAATTCGCCTTTGCGGACACGGTCGCCTTCTTTAACCGGAATGGCCGTCAGCTCGCCCGAGGCATTGGCGCCGATATTGATATACTTTCGGGGTTTAATCTCGCCCGATGCGGTTACCAGACTTGTCAGATCCTGGCGAATCACCTTTCCGGTCTGCACCGTGACGATTCCACGCTTGCTATAGCGCACACCGCCGACTACAGCAATTGCGCCTGCGATCAAAACCCCTACGGTGATGAGGATTTTCCATTTGCGCTTCAAGTTGAAATGACTCCCTTAGACTTAGACGCAGATTCCGGGGAAGTTGTTCACAAATGATCATATCATGGCGCCTTTCCCCGCTTGCCTGATGACCACTAAGGCGCCGATTCGGGGCAATCAGGTTACGAGGAGCGTTGAAATCTTCGACCGGTATATCGTTACAGCCCCTGTGACCTTGGGTAATCTATTGATACTGTGCCATTTCGTTGCGACAGAGAGTCCGGCAAGTGGATTCGGCAAGCCCGCATTTCGCCCGACGCGTCCGGCATCGTCTATACTCGGAAACCCAAGGAAAAAATGATGACCAACCGTGAGATTCGAGATTCCGTCCGGGAGCTTATTGGGTCCCACGCCGAACCTGTTGCCATAACTTTTTGCGAGGCGCCGCCTGCGGGAATCGAAAGAATTGCGTCGGCTGCGCCCGCCGGGTGTGCCTATTGGAAGCTGGCTGCCGACGGGCAGGTCTTCTATACTGCTGCCGCGGACCATCTGAACTGCCCGATCGGCGCGTATACTCACGGCGCGCCGCTAACCGGGGAGGCGCATCGGCAGCTCGACGAGATGATCCACAAGATGGTCGGGATCCGGTACTTACGGGCGGAGGAAGTCGCCGGGATTCCGAAGAGGAAAGAGCCCCTGCGGTTTGTGGTGTATGCTCCGCTGTCAAAGGCGCAAGGGACCCCGGATGTTGTGCTGTTTCGCGGAAACGCCCGGCAGATAATGTTGCTTACAGAGGCCGCCGGGGCGCGACGGCGATTATCGCCATCTCCAGTGATGGGAAGGCCGGCCTGCGCAGTCATCGCTGCGAGTATCGAAAGCGGAGGCGCCTCGACTTCTTTGGGCTGCATCGGGAACCGGATTTACACCCAGTTGCGCGACGATGAATTCTACGTAGCTCTACCGGGTAATGCAGTCAACGGGATCGTGGAGGCGCTCCAATCGATTGTGGCGGCAAATGCCGAGCTCGAGCGGTACCATCGCGCGCGTTGCGCGACGGCATAACGCCGAATCACAGGACGCTATTCGTTGCGCAGGGCCATGAGCGGATCCAGCCCCGCAGCGCGGCGCGCCGGCAGATAGCTGGCGGCTGCGCTTACGGCCAGCAAGCCCAGAGGGATCAGCGCGTACACTGTCGGTGACGTTGATCCCAATCCGAAAAATGCGGCCGAAAGCACGGGTATCGCCGCCGCAGTGAGCGTTCCTCCGGCGAGGATGCCGGCGCTGGCGAGAATCAGCCCTCGCTTCTCGACCAGCCAGATCACCTCGCGGCGGCCAGCGCCTAAGGCAACCCTTATCCCCAATTCCTTGGCGCGGCGGCTCACAGTGTAGGCCACCAGCCCGTAAAGCCCGGTGCTGGCCATGGCCAGGCCGATTAGCCCCATCGTCCCCACGATCTCGAAAAGTTGCAGCCAGGTGCCGCTGGCCCGGCTGTCGTATAGGGTAGCGACAGTCCGGAGATTGAAGACCGGAAGGCCGGCATCGATCGATCGAACCGCACCGCGCAGCGGCCTCGCAAGCGCCGCCGGATCGCCGGCCGATTGCACAATCAGCGTCATTCTGGGGCGGGGGTTCTGCTCATAAGGCAGATAAACATACGATGCCGGTGCTTCGTTGATGGTCAGGTAGTGCCCGGTCTTCGCCACTCCCACGACTTCGGCCGCCATCCCGTCCGGCGTGTCCAGGCGAAGGCGTTTTCCGATCGGGTCCTGGTCCGGCCAGTAAGTCTTGGCGAACTGCTGATTCACGATGGCCACGCGGCGTGAAGTGGCGCGGTCGTCATCGGTGAAGGCGCGGCCACGGACGATTGCGACCTGCATAGCGCTGAAGAAGCGGGCATCAACAGCTCCGCCGAACACGATGGTTTTTTCGCGGCCTTTAGGGAACTGATAGCCTTCGGGGACAACGGCCAGGATGGTCTGGGAAGGAGAAAGCGGAATCGATTCGGCCATTGCGACTTGTTCCACGCCTGCCATATTGCGAACGCGATCGACGAGCGTGTGATAGAAGCGCCTGGTTTGTTCGGGTGTGTAGTGGACCAGGGCGGGAGCGGTGTCCATGCTAATCAGGTGGTCGGTGCGGAAATCGGGCCTTGTGACGAGCATCTGGCGGAAGCCCGCCAGAAACATTCCGGTTGCGATCAGCACCACCATGGCGAGCGCGATCTGGCCGGCTACCAGAACATCGCGGCCCAGCGTGCGGCGCTCGCCGGCGGTTCTCTCGCCGCCTTGTTTCAGCGCGCCGACGCAATCGGTGCGCACGGTCTGCCACGCCGGAATTAGGCCAAACAGAATGCAACTAACCAGCGCCGCCAGCAGGCTGAATTCGACCACGCGCCAGTCCAATTGAACGCCCACAAAGGACGGCGGGTCGCTCGGCACGCTGAGGGTTTCGAGAAATCGGACTCCGCCATCGGCGAAAGCCACTCCCGCCAGGCCCCCGGCCAGCGCCACGATGAGGCTCTCGGTCATTAGCTGGCGCACGATGCGCGACCGGCCCGCTCCGATGGACAACCGGATGGCGATCTCGCGGCTGCGGGCGCGCCCGCGCGTGAGCAGCAGATTGCCGACATTCGAACAGGCGATGATCAGGATCAGCGCGACTAGCCCCATCAGCATTTTGACGAGCGCGAGCAGTTGCGGCGATTGCAGGATTCGCCTGGCGAGTTCGGTGCGAACGGCCGGGCGCCGGTGGCGATTTGTTTTCGGATACTCGCGCGCGAGCGCCGCGCCGAGGGTCTTCAGTTCGGCCTCGGCCGACGTGCGGGTTCCGCCTTCGCGTAACCGGCCTTTTACAACGAGTTCGTGGCGGTCGCGGTCCTCGAGCGGATCGGCCGGCTCTGCTTCCAGACGCTGGGAGATGCCGAGCGGGACGTAAAGGCTCGGGTTCACGAAGCGGTCGAGACCCGTGAAGGATTTCGGGGTGATGCCGACGATTGTGAACCTCATTCCGTTCAGCCGCAAGGTTCTGCCGACGGCGGAGGGCTCGCCTCCATATTGCTGCTGCCAGAAATCATGGCTGATGACGGCCACGGGCCTGCCCGGCGAGTTCGCTTCTTCGCGCAGGAAGGCACGGCCCGGCGAAGGCTCGACGCCTATGACCGGAAAAAAGTTGTCGCTCACCAGCACGGCGAAGCGGATCTGCGCCGGCGCTGTAGGATCGGCAGCGGCCGCCACGGTGGTGATGCGGTAGGCGGCGAGGCCTGCGAATGAGCGGTTCTTATCCCGCAAATCGCGGTAGTCGGGGCACGACATGCCTTCGAGGAGATTGTCGGGCGTGGCGTTGGTGACATCGAGCAGCCGGGAGGGATCGGGCACCGCCGGAGGGCGCAGGAGCACCGCATCGGCGAAGCTGAAAATCGCGCTATTCGCGCCGATCGCCAGCGCAAGCGAGAGCACGGCCACCGCGACAAAGGCTGGCTGCCGGCGCAGGGTGCGGAACGAGTAGCGGATATCGGCGGCGAAACTCTCGAGCCGGGTCCAGCCCCAGCTTGCGCGGACGTCCTCGATGGCGAGGGTGACGTTGCCGATTTCTTTGCGGCCCGCGATGGCCGCGAGCGACTCCAGTTCCTCGCGCATATCGCGCTCCTGACGGCTGCGCCACGCCGGCGACAGGGCCTTCAGCCGGTTCCAGGTCATGATCGTTTCAGCTCCGGGGCCATCACGCGGCCGACCGCGCTGACGAATTCGGCCCACTTGGAGCGCTCGCGGACGAGTTGTTTACGGCCTGCCGCAGTGAGCCTGTAATATTTGGCGCGCCGGTTGCGATCGGAAGTTTCCCAGGCGGATGCCACCCAGCCTTTCGACTCGAGGCGCTTTAATGCGGGATAGAGCGAGCCGAATTCGATATCCAGCGCATCCTCCGAGCTGGTGCGGATGGCCTTGGCGATGCCATAGCCGTGCAGCGATCCCGCTGTGAGCGTGCGCAGCACCAGCATGTCGAGCGTGCCTTGCAGCAGGTCCATATAGAGGGAGTCTATATGAAGACAATCTATATGTCAACGGAACTCGGGGGCGTGATCGAGCGCCCACTGGCGAAAAGAATGGGCCGGAGCGCCGGTGACTTGGGCGACCGTGGAGGTGACCGGCGCAGGTGAGGCGGTGGCGGCAGCGAATGCCTCAAGCAGCATTTCCACGATTTGAGCGGGCATGATCTTTAACATTTCGAGCCGCGCCGTTTCAGGGGGGATTTCCTCGAATCGCAGCTTCCGGCCGATGGCATCTCCAATCATGCGAACCTGCTCGCGCTGCGTCAGCGCCTGAGGGCCGGTCAGGATGTACTTCGCTCCGGCGTGCGTGTCTTCCAGAAGCGCCCGGATCGCCACGGCCGCGATATCGCGCTCGTGAATGGGCGACAGAGCAGCATCCGCATAAGGCCAGCGCACGACATCTCCCGCCCGGATTTGCGCCGCCCACCAGATCCTGGCATTCGTGGCGAACGCGCCCGGCCGGAGGAAGGTCCATTGCACCCCCGCGGCCGCGATCAGCCGCTCAATTTTCAAGTGAAGCGCCGTGACGGGATAATTCTGCTCGTCGGCGCTGTCGCGGACGGTCATATTCGATAGAAAGACAATCCGCCGGGCATGCCGGGCAATCTGTTCGAGCGCTGGGCCTACCGCGTCAGCCGGCGCAGTCCAGACCAGGAAAACGGCGTCGACACCTTCCAAACAACCTGCGAGCGTTCTTGGGACGGTGAGGTCACCCTGGACGACTTCAACCTCGCGCGGCAGCCCGGCGGATTCCGGCTGGCGAGTCATGGCGCGAACCCTGACGCCTGTCCCGTTCAGATGGGCGACGATCTCGCGTCCGACATTGCCGGTGGCTCCGGTAACGAGAATCGTTTCCATGCCGGACGAATTAATGAGGCTAATTCTTCGACAGCCACTTCACACTGTCTGGCGGAGTATTGCCGCACGCGATCGAATCGGTCACGCCGGAAGCGATCTGCGCGCAGGCGTTTTCGGTGGCGGCGCGCAGCGCCTGGCGCTCAGTGCGGGCCGACGCCGTGCGGCACGCCGAGCGGCCTTGATACGACACACAAACTTCGCAGCGGTATTGGGCCGTGCCCACGGTCGTGTAAATGATCACACCGAGCACCGCGGCAACGAAGGCGATCCCTATCGCGACGGTCTTGTTCACGATCTAATCACCGGCCATCAACGAATGGCTTTTTTTGGTGGCGAAAAAATTGCCCATGCGCCGGAACTTCATATAGCGCTGCTCGACGAGCTCTTTTTCCGAAAAACGGCTCAACTCTTCGAGCGAATCGTGCAGCTTCTTCCGCAGGCTGCCGGCGGCGGCCTCCGGATTTTCATGAGCGCCGCCCTCGGGCTCGGGAATGACGCCGTCAATGAGGCCGAAACTGAGCAGGTCCTCCGCGGTGAGCCGCAGCGCCGCCGCCGCCAGTTCGGCTTTGGCGGAATCGCGCCAGATGATGGCGGCGCAGCTCTCGGGCGAAATCACGCTGTAGACGGCGTTCTCCATCATAAAAACCTGATTACCCACGCCTAACGCCAGCGCGCCCCCGCTACCCCCCTCCCCGATGCAGACCGAGATGATCGGTATCGCGAGCCGCGACATTTCGCGCAGATTCCGCGCAATGGCCTCGGCCTGGCCGCGCTCCTCGGCGTCGATGCCCGGGTAAGCCCCCGGCGTGTCGAGAAACGTGACTATCGGACGGCCGAACTTGGCGGCAATCTGCATGACGCGCAGCGCCTTGCGGTAGCCTTCGGGCTTGGGCATGCCGAAGTTGCGATGCAGTTTCTGTTTGGTGTCGCGACCCTTCTGCTCGCCGATGACCATCACGGGAATTCCCTCGAAGAATCCCATGCCACAGACCACGGCCGGGTCATCGGCATACACGCGGTCGCCGTGGATTTCGTGAAAATCGGTAAACAGGCGCTCGATGTAATCGAGTGTATGCGGGCGCTTGGGATGCCGGGCCAGCAACACCCGCTGCCAGGCGATGTGCTTGGGCGGCTCTTCCGGCGGCTGCTCCGGTGTCGGCTCTTCCGGCTCCATGGGCATCTAAATTCTACCGCATCAAAATCATGAACTAGCCGGCGGGTATGCCCGAGACGCTCGACATCATGATGCTTTCCTGCTAGCATCATGATGTGCGAACCACCCTGACGCTCGACGAAGATGTCCGCGCGAAGCTCGAGGCCGAGATGCGCAAATCCGGGAAATCATTCAAAGAGACGGTGAACGAGGCGCTCCGCGTCGGGCTCACCGCGCGCCGCGAGAAACCCGCGAAGCCGTTCAAGATCGTCGCGCGCGATCTCGGCCTGAAGCCGGGCTACAGCTATGACAATATCGAGGAATTGCTCGATCAGATCGAGGGTCCGATGCGCCGATGATCCTGATCGACGCGAATCTGCTGTTGTACGCGTACGACGTGCGCGCGGCGAAGCATGAACGGGCGCAGGCGTGGCTCGAAAATACGCTGGCCTCGGCTGAGCAGGTCGGTCTGGCTTGGCAGGCTATCTTCGCCTTTCTCAGGATCTCCACTCACTCGGGCATTCTAGCCAACGCTCTCTCATTGCCAGAAGCGATTTCCATTGTGTCCGGTTGGCTGGATGAATCCGCGGTCTCCATACTGCATCCCACTGAGCGCCACTGGTTCATCTTGCGCCGCCTCTTAACCGAGGGTCAGGCGCCGGGACGGCTGGTGATGGATGCCCACCTGGCCGCCCTCGCCATTGAGCACGGCGCGACGCTGTGTTCGACCGACCGCGACTTCACGCGTTTTAAAGGCCTGCGCCTGTTGAATCCGCTCGAGTGAACGCGCCGACGTAAATTCTCCGGAATCGCGCGGCATCGGCGGCAAGTGCCACTTCAGTGTTGGGTTTTTGGCCGCGAATTTCCTCGGTCCGGCCGGCTTCGGGCGGCGATTGTTTGATCTCGATCGCGAGCGGACGCATGCGCACCACCGATGGATCCACTAGCGCCGCCGCGGCGAGCGCATCCCAGGCGTAGCAGGTTGCGCCGTCCTGAAAATCGCATTCGCGAGCCACAAGATCGTGGACAAACCGGCCGAGCGGCGTCTGGGCTTGCGCACCGAGATTGCGCAGAAAAGCCGCGTCGACGGGAACTTCATTGGTGGCGTCGAGCGGGATGAGGCGGATGCGCGCGCCCGCAGCGAAAACGCGCTCGGCGGCCACCGGATCCACGAAAAGGTTCCACTCGGCGGTTTTGTTGTTGGTGTGGAACGCTCCGCCCTCGCCCAGGTTGCCGGGCACGCGCACCGCGCCACCCATGATCACCACTTCGACGCCATTCAGCGCTCCGGGCATTCGCTCCAGTGCTTCGGCGAGGTTCGTCAACGGTCCAAGCGCGAGGATGCGGACCGGCCGGCGGCGGTTACGCAATCTCGACGCCAGGTAGTCGGCCGCCGGTTGCTCCTCCGGCGCATGCAGCGCTTCGGGAACAAGGAGGCCGTGCAGAATCTCATCGGAATTTTTGCGCCAAGGCTCGGGAAACGCCGCTTCGCCGTGCATCGGCGTGCCGCGGCCGATGTAAACGGGCAGGCGGCTGTGCCCGCCCATCTCCGCCAGGCGCAGCACGTTCCCCGCGCCGGCGCCCACGTGCGCCAGGCCGTTCGCCACGGTGATGGCCTCAATTTGCACGTCCCGCCGCGCGAGCAGAAACGCGATGGCCATGAAATCATCGCGCCCGCAATCGGTATCGATAATAACCGGCAAAGGTTCAGCCGCCATTCCGCAGATTCCAATTATGCAAAGTATCGCAAGCGCGCGGGCGGCCGGCTTCAATTCGCCAGCACCTCAATGGCTTCGGCGCCGCAAAGCTTTTCGATTTCCGCGCAGAATTCGCGATCGGGCCGCACTTTGGCGGGCACGTCGAGGATCACGGTGAAATCGCGCGGCGATTCCAGGCGCAGCCGAACCTGCGTCTCGCCGGGCTTGCGCACGAACAGATCGTTGAGCGAGGCCGCGCGGTCGCCGCCATTGCGTCCCAGCCACACGCGAATCGAGATCAGCGAAGGCAGCGGCACGCGGGCCACGTCGAGCGGCGTGATTTCCTGGATGGAGATTTTGGGCGCAGCATTTTCTTCCGGCAGCACCAGCGCGCGAACCAGCACCGCCTGGTCCTCGGCCACCATGGGCGCCAGGCGCTCGTAATTGGTGGTGAACAGCAGCGCTTCGACCGAGCCCTCACGGTCTTCGAGCACCATCGAGATCCACGGCTTGCCCTCGCGGTTGCGCTTGCGCTGGATGCCGGTGATCACGCCACACAGCGCGATTTCGGTGTTCTTTGATAAGCCCTCGAGATTGCCGCTCGAATGCGACGCCAGCTCGCGAATCTTGTCGGTGTAATGGTCGAGCGGATGCCCGGTCACGTAAAAGCCGAGCATTTCTTTTTCGCCTTGCAGCTTTTCGCGCAGCGTCCAATCGGGAACTGTGGGCAGAGGTTTTTCCACCGGGGCGTTCTCTTCGGCGAATGCATCGCCGAACAAGCCTCCCTGGCCGGATTCGCGCGCCCTCTGCGCGCGCTGCCCGGCTTCCATGGCTGCCTCGACCGCCGCGAACAACTGCGCGCGCGTGCCCTCGAGCGAATCCATGGCGCCGGCGCGGATCAGGCTTTCGATCATCCGGCGGTTGAGTGAACCGAGATCCACCAGCTCGCAGAATTGGTAGATCGAGCGGAAGCGCCCGGCCGTCTCGCGCGCCACGCGGATGGATTCGACGGCCGATGGCCCCAGGTTTTTCACCGCACCCAGGCCGAACCGAATGGCCTCGCCTACCGGCGTGAAGCTCCAGTCGCTCGAGTTCACATCCGGCGCCAGCACCGTAATGGCCATGTCGCGGCATTCGTTGATGTACTTGGCGATCTTGGCCGGATTGCCGGTTTCCGAAGTCAGCAGCGCGGCCATGAAATCCACCGGGTAGTGAGCCTTCAGGAACGCCGTTACGAACGCCAGGAACGCATACGCCGCCGAATGCGATTTATTGAAGCCGTAACCGGCGAACTGCTCCATCAGCTCGAAGATTTTTTCGATTTTGCGCTCGGGGAAACCGCGTTCGAGCGCGCCGCGAATAAATCGCTGGCGCTGCGCCGCCATCTCTTCCGCTTTTTTCTTTCCCATGGCGCGCCGCAGCACGTCGGCCTCGCCCAGCGAATATCCGGCCAGTCTGCTCGCGATCTGCATCACCTGCTCCTGATACAGAATCACGCCGTAGGTTTCTTCGAGAATTTCTTTCAATTGCGGCAGCGGATAAGCGATGGCCTTGCGCCCGTGCTTGCGCTCGATGAAATCGTCGAGCATGCCGCCTTTCATCGGACCGGGACGGTAGAGCGCGTTGAGCGCGGTGAGATCCTCGATGCGCGTGGGCTGGTAACGCATGAGCACATCGCGCATGCCGGGGGATTCGAACTGGAACACGCCGCTGGTGAAGCCTTTGGAAAAAATCTCGTAGGCTTTGGGATCTTCGACCGGCAGATCTTCGAGCACCAGCTTCACGCCGTGCCGCTTCTCGATGAGCTTGATGGCGTCGTCGATGAGCGTGAGCGTCGTCAGGCCCAGAAAATCCATCTTGAGCAGCGACAGTTTTTCCAGGCCGTTCATGTCGTACTGCGTGACAATTTCGTCTTTGTTGGTCTTATAGAGCGGAACAAGATTTTTGAGCGGCTCGGGCGATATCACCACGCCCGCCGCATGCACCGAGCAGTTGCGCGCCAGGCCTTCCAGGCGCCGCGCCACTTGCAGGATATCGCCCACGCGCGCATCGCGCTTGGCGGCTTCGTCAAATCCAGGCTCGCTCTTGATGGCGTCGTCGAGCGAAATATTCAACACGTTCGGCACCATCTTGGTGATGCGCTCGACGTCCCCGAAGCTCATGTCGAGCACGCGGCCCACGTCTTTGATGGCCGCGCGTGCGCCGAGCGTGTTGAACGTGATGATCTGCGCTACCTGCTCGCGCCCGTATTTTTCGGTGACGTATTGAATCACCTCACCCCGCCGGTTCATGCAGAAGTCGATATCGATATCCGGCATGCTGATGCGCTCCGGGTTGAGGAAGCGCTCGAACAGCAGGCCGTATTCGAGCGGATCGATGTCGGTGATCTGCATGGCGTAGCTGACCAGGCTGCCCGCCGCCGAGCCGCGGCCCGGGCCGACCGGAATTGACCGCGATTTGGCGAACCGGATGAAATCCCAGACGATCAGGAAGTACCCGGAGAATTTCATTTGCTGGATCATCCGGATCTCGCGATCCAGCCGCTCGGTGTACTCGGCGAGATCGTGCTTCAGCCGGCCCTTGGCGCGCAAAGCTTCCAGGCGCGGCCGGCGCTTTTCAAACCCCTGGCGCGCGACGAATTCGAAATACGTATCGATCGATTGGCCTTCCGGCACATCGAAGCGCGGGAACGGCTCCTTGATCTTGTCGAGCTTCACCTGGCAGCGCTGCGCGATCTCCCACGGCCGGTCGACGGCGTCTTCGAGCTCGCCAAATAGCTGCAGCATTTCGGCTCGGGACTTAAGATAAAAATCGGGATTCTCCCAGTGCATGCGCGCCGGATCCGACATGGTCTTGCCTGTCTGGATGCACATCAGGATTTCGTGCGCGCGGGCGTCTTCGCGGCGAAGGTAATGCGCGTCATTGGTGGCGACGAGCGGAATGCCGGTCTCCGAGGACAGCCGGTTGATCTGCGGCGCGACGCGCTTATCGGGCTCGAGGCCGTGATCCTGAATTTCGAGAAAGAAATTGCCGCGCCCGAAAATGTCCTGATATGTGTAAGCGAGGCGGCGGGCTTCTTCGTAGCGATCGGCCAGAATGGTTTCGTTGATATCGCCGCGCAGGCAGGCGGAAAGGGCGATGAGGCCCTTCGCGTGCGCGGAGAGCAGGTCTTTATCGATGCGCGGCTTGTAATAGAAGCCTTCGAGGAACGCGGTCGAGACCAGATCGATGAGGTTGCGGTAGCCTTCCTGCGTTTCGCAGAGCAGCACCAGGTGGTTGTAGCGGTCGCTTTCCGAGCGCGTGAGCCGCCCCTGCTGCGAGACATACACCTCGCACCCGATCACCGGATGAATGCCCTTGGCCTTGGCGGTGTTATAGAACTGGACGGCGCCGAACAGATTGCCATGATCGGTCATGGCGACCGCAGGCATGTTCTGCGCGGCGGCGGTATCCATGAGCTGCGAAATCTCGCACGCGCCATCGAGGAGCGAATAATCGGTGTGGCAATGCAGGTGAACGAAGGGTGTCTCGGCCATAGTCAAACTTCGCCCATGAGGGGCGGTCGGCGGGGAAGGGGCAATTACATTGTAGAACGGCGAAGGCGGCGGGAGAAATTTTCGACCGACCAGCGCCGAAATTTTTTAGTGAGTCCGCTTGAACTTCTGATGATGCATCACTCGGGGGTCTTTCGCCGTCTGAATTACAAGCTGGCCCGGACACCCGCCAAGATGGCCGAAGCCAGCCCGTGTAAGCCCGCCGGCTAAGTTCGTGCTCACAAGAATCGGACGCGACTCAAAGAGGCCGCGGTACGTGACGGCTATATTGTCATGCGGATGCATCCGGCGCAGGTGCCCGACCTCGCGGTCCACCTTGTCAATTTGATCGCGGTCAGGAATGTAAGCAGCTGAATCCCAATGAGGGCTGGTAATCTCAAGATAAAGTGAGAGGTTGATCGCATTCGCAAAATCCAGGCCTTTTTCGACGATGTGGGTGGGGCAGTTTGCATCCGAAAGAGCCCATCCTTCCGACCAACTCTCATCGATTCCCCGGACCTCGACCATTTTCCCGTCGTACTTCATGCGATTTTGCAAGAGCTCGCAGACCGACAAAGGGGCATCTTTCTGAGGTTGCGCGCCGCCGAAACCGTCGAGCAGGGCTAACAGCAGGATCGAACAGCGTAAGCTCGTGCTTATGTGAAAAAATGCCTTCCTGACAGCGAATAGCGTTCTACTCCACCTCATACTTCCTGAGCACATCTCCCCACAACCCCTTGGCCTTGAAAATCAGCTCGATCACTTCGCGCACTGCGCCGCATCCGCCGGGCTTCGAGGTCACGTAGTGCGCGCGCGCCTTCACTTCCGGGCGAGCGTTGGCGGTCGCGACGGCGAAACCCACGCGACGCATCACGATCAGGTCCGTGAGATCGTCGCCGATGTAGCCGACTTCGCTCGGGTCGAGCTTGGAGTCGCGCAGAATCTCCTCGAAAATCGGAATCTTCTCGGTGTGGCCCTGGTAGACGTAAGTGAATTTCGTCTGCCGGGCGCGCTCGACCGTAGCGGGAGATACGCGCCCGCTGATCAGCCCGGTCTTGATGCCTTTCCATGCCATCCATTGCAGCGCGATGCCGTCCTGCGAATCGAAGCCCTTGGTCTCGACCAGGTTTCCCGCGGCGTCGGGCACGTTGTAGAGGTGGCCGTCGGTCATGACGCCGTCCACATCCATCAGCAGCAACTGAATACGGGCGGCAAGCTGGTTGATGTCGGCCAAAGCTTTCTCCTGAATGGGAATGAGCGCGCAGTCAATTGTTAGAATCGACTTGTGCTGGCGCGCGTTGCGGAAATCATCACCCGTTATAGCATGTTTCAAACGGGCCAACGCGTCGGCGTCGCGGTCTCGGGCGGCGCGGATTCGGTGTGCCTGCTGCACGTTTTGACGGAGCTCGCGCCTCGCTGGAACCTGCGGCTGAGCGTGCTGCATCTCGATCACCAACTGCGCGGCGAGGAGTCCCGCGAAGATGCGCGTTTCGTGCAGGAACTGGCGGAGCGGCTCGGGCTGCCGTTCAATCTGGGCGAGGTGGATGTCGGCCGCGTGGCGCGGGAAACCGGCGACAATCTCGAGCAAGCCGCACGCAACGAGCGGCGGCGTTTCTTTCTGGATTATCTGCGCTCGGGCGCGGCGGATCGCATCGCCATCGGCCACACCCGCTCGGACCAGGCGGAGACGGTGCTGTTCCGCTTCCTGCGCGGCTCAGGCACCGCAGGGCTCGCCGGAATTCGCCCGGCGACGGCTGAAGGCTTCGTGCGGCCGCTGCTGGAGATCGATCGCGCATCCATCGAGCAATTTCTGCGCGAGCGCAACATCGCCTGGCGCGAGGATTCGTCGAACGCACGTCTGGATTTCGCGCGCAACCGCATCCGGCGCGAGCTGCTGCCAGCGCTCGCGCGCGATTGGAACCCGGCGATCGCCGAAACGCTGGCGCACACGGCGGAGTGGGCGCGGGAGGAGGAGGCTTACTGGGAAGTTGAGATCGACCGGCTGGCTGCCGCGCATCTCACCGTCAGGCCGCCGGCAGTTTTTCTGCGCGCCGATAGCGTAACCGGGCTGCCGATAGCCGCAGCACGGCGGCTGGCGCGCCGGGCCGTCGAGCGAGTTCGCGGCGATCTGCTGGGTATCGACTTCGGGCACATCACGGCGATTCTGGCGCTCGCCGCTCAGCCGGAAGGTCACGGCCGGCTCCAGGTTCCGGGAGTTGATGTCTTCCGGTCTTTCGAATGGCTGCGGCTGGCGCCGCCAGGAATGGACAACCTGGAAAATCGCAACTACCGCTTTCCGGCGCCGGTTCCGGGCAGCGTGCCGGTTCCGGGGACAAGCTCCGCGGTGCTCCTCCAACTGGTTGAAAATAAGTCATCTACGGGAACTCAGGATTCCGGCTATAATAGTCGGATGGAAGGTTTGGACTGGGACCGTGTGCCCGGGGCGCTCGAATTGCGCAACTGGAGGCCGGGCGACCAGTACAGACCGGTAGGCCACGCGGAAGAGGAAAAGATCAAATTCCTTTTCCAGGAGGCGCGTATTCCGTTGTGGGAGCGGCGCAGTTGGCCGGTGGTCACCAGCGGGGACGCGATCATTTGGGCGCGGCGCTTCGGTCCGGCGGCGAATCTGGCAGCCACTCCGCACAGCCGGATGATCCTGAAAATCGAGGAGACTTCGGCGTGAGTGGAGAAAAGTTGGAATCAACCCAAATGCGCGAGACGTCTATAGGGTTAGAAGTCTTAATTGTCCGCAGGGAGGGTGTGTGAATTCAAACATCAAGACGGCCATCTTTTGGGTCGTACTGATCTTCGTCGCGGTCCTGCTATGGACCGTGGTACGGACCGGCAAAGGCCCTCGCGAGAGGCAGATTAACTTCACCCAGTTCCTGGCGGAAGTGGATGCCAGCAAAGTCAAGCAGGTGACGTTTAGCGGCACCGATGTCAAGGGGGATTACAAGGATCCGAACGAAGGCGGCTTCCGCACGCAGTCTCCGTTGAACTATCCCGATCTGTACAAGATCCTGCAGGACAAAGGCGTGGTGATGGAGTTCAAGGAAGCGAATTCCAGCAACTGGATTTCGCTGCTGGTGAACGCGTCACCGTTTATTCTCCTGCTGGCCTTCTGGATTTTCATGATGCGGCAGATGCAGAGCGGCGGCAATAAAGCTTTAAGCTTCGGGAAGAGCCGCGCACGCCTGCATTCCACGCAACAGAAAAAAGTCACATTCAAAGACGTCGCGGGCGTGGAAGAGGCCAAAGAAGAGCTGCAGGAGATTATCGAATTTCTGCGCGAGCCGCAGAAGTTTCAGAAACTGGGCGGGCGGATTCCCAAAGGCGTGCTGCTGATCGGCTCGCCGGGCACAGGAAAGACGCTGCTGGCGCGAGCCATTGCGGGCGAAGCCAGCGTGCCGTTCTTTTCGATTTCCGGCTCGGATTTCGTCGAGATGTTCGTCGGCGTGGGCGCGAGCCGCGTTCGCGATCTTTTCGAGCAGGGCAAGAAAAACGCTCCGTGCATCATCTTCATCGATGAGATCGATGCCGTGGGCCGGCATCGCGGCGCGGGCTTGGGCGGCGGGCATGACGAGCGCGAGCAGACGCTTAACCAGTTGCTGGTGGAAATGGACGGATTTGAATCCAACGAAGGCGTGATCCTCGTCGCCGCCACCAACCGTCCGGACGTGCTCGATCCGGCGCTGCTGCGGCCCGGACGTTTCGACCGCCGCGTGGTCGTGGGACGGCCGGATGTGGGCGGGCGCGAAGCGATTCTCAAGGTTCACACGAAGAAAATACCGTTGGGTGACGATGTGGACTTATCAGTGCTGGCGCGCGGAACCCCGGGTCTTGCGGGCGCGGACCTCGCCAACCTGGTGAACGAAGCGGCTTTGAACGCCGCGCGCCAGAATCGCAAGGTCGTCATGATGGTGGATTTCGAGCTGGCGAAAGACAAAGTGCTGATGGGCGCCGAGCGGAAGTCCATGATTTTGAGCGATGCCGAAAAGCGCAACACGGCTTACCACGAAGCGGGACACACGCTGGTAGCGGCGATGCTTCCGAACGCCGACCCGCTGCACAAAGTCTCGATCATCCCGCGCGGCATGGCGCTGGGCGTGACCATGCAATTGCCTATCGACGACAAGCATTCCTATAGCAAGGACTATCTGAACGACCAGCTGGCAATTCTGATGGGCGGCCGCATCGCCGAAGAACTCTACATGAAACACATGACCACCGGCGCCGGAAATGACATCGAGCGCGCCACGGATCTGGCCCGCAAGATGGTTTGCGAGTGGGGCATGAGCGAACTGGGACCGCTGAGCTTCGGCAAGAAAGAAGAGCAGATCTTCCTCGGCCGCGAGATCGCGCAGCATCGCGATTACAGCGAGGACACGGCCATCCGGATCGATGAGCAGGTGAAAAAGCTCGTGCAGAACGGCTACGACCGCGCGAAAAAGGTCATCCAGGAGAAATCCGACGCGTTGGTGCGCGTGGCCGAAGCGCTGCTCGAGCGCGAAGTGCTCGACGGCGCCGAGGTGAAGCAGATCATCGACGGCATTCCGCTCGCGCCGCGCTCCGGCAAGCCGAAAGACGCCGAGGATCACACCCAGCAGGTGCTGCGTCCCGAAGGCGGACGGCGTGTTCCCGGGCTTTCCGAGGGCGAACGCCCGCAGCCGGCTTAAAAGCAGGCGCCAGGTGTTGGCGATCGCCGTGGTACTGTAATTGAGCGCTAATGCCGGCGCAGAAATACGACGCCATCCTTCTGGTAGCATTCGGCGGGCCTGAGCAGCCCGCCGATGTGCTTCCCTTCCTCGAAAACGTGCTGCGCGGACGCAACGTGCCGCGCGAGCGCATGCTGGAAGTCGCCGAACATTATTATCACTTCGGCGGAAAAAGTCCCATCAACACTCAGATGCGCGAGTTGCGGGCGCTCGTCGAGGCCGAACTCAACGCTCGCGGTCCGCAATTGCCGGTCTACTGGGGCAATCGCAACTGGCATCCGATGCTGGCCGATACGCTGCGCGAAATGCAGGCTGCGGGTGTGCGGCGTGCCGCGGCTTTCGTCATGTCGGCGTACAGCTCGTATTCGGGCTGCCGGCAGTATCTTGAAGACATCGCGCGGGCGCGGGAAACCCTAGGTAACGGCGCGCCGGAGATCGAGAAGCTCCGCGTCTATTACAACCATCCGGGATTTATCGAGCCCATGGCGGAGCACGTGACAAATGCGTTTGCGTCCATTCCCGCGGAGCGCCGCAATACCGCTGCGCTGATCTACACCGCGCACAGCGTTCCGGCGGCCATGGCTGCGAATTCGCGCTACGTACCGCAACTCGAAGAAGCCTGCCGGCTGGTTTCAGAAAAACTTGGGCGCGATAACTGGCGTTTGGCCTATCAGAGCCGCAGCGGGCCGCCTTCGCAGCCGTGGCTCGGTCCGGATATCACGGACTCGCTGCGCGAATTGCATGCTGCCGGCGCGCGTGACGCCGTTGTGGCCCCGATCGGCTTCATCTCGGATCACATGGAAGTGCTCTACGATCTGGACACGGAGGCGCGGGCGCTTGCGGAACAGCTCGGATTGAACATGGTGCGCGCGGCAACCGTCGGCAATCATCCGGCGTTCGTCAGTATGATCCCCGAGCTGGTGCGCGAGCGCATGGGCGAAACGCAGCCGCGCTGGCTAGGCGATCAAGGCCCGAGCCATGACGTTTGCGAGCCCGACTGCTGCCCGCCGCTGCGGCGAGGGTAGGGACGCGTCATCCGCGCCGGATGTTCACCCAGGTGTGCACGTGTGGCGCGCCGCGGAAATACCAGACCATGTTCGGACTTTCGAGCTGCCAGACATCCCAGACGCCGTCGTTGCCGATGTCCATGTTCTTGTAAAACGACATCGTCAGAGCTTCCACACCGCCCGACTCACGGATAAACTTCATGGCTTCGTCGGTGTCTTTTTTGCGGAAGGGCATCAGCAAGTCGGCCAGGACTTTGTCCACGAGCTCGCGCTGGTCGCGCGACATGTCGGAAACCGGCAGGCCGGGAATCGGATCGCCCTTCTTCTTGAGCGCCACAGTTTCGGAGGCCTTCTCTTCGCGCGGATCGCCGAGCAGGGCCATCTCGCGCTGCTTGCCGTCAAGCGCCTGGAACACCTGATTCGCGCGCTTGGCCTGGTACCAGTAAACGTTCTTGGGATGATCCGGCGCCTCATTGAAGTTCATGGACGCGTGCCCGTAGAAAATCGGTCCGCCGAAAGCCACGCCTTCGACCGAATCGCCGTCGCAGCGCGACGTGCAGTGGCGGCCCGTGAGCACAAACTCGAACTTGCCGGTTCCGGGAGTGCCGAACAGCGCGGTTGAGTAATTACCCAGCCCGCCATCGTCTTCCTGCATGTGGTACATCACCTTGTCGAGAAACTCCGGATTGTGCAGGCCTTTAAAGATCTCCTCGATCATGGCCTGCTGCTCGGCGGTGAAGAACTCGCCGATTTTCATGGGCGTGATATGCCAGTTGGCATCAACCTTAGAACGCAGGGGGTGGTCGAAAGGGAACGCAACCTTGGCCTTCTGCTCCGGACTCAAGCTGTTGTAAAGGGCGGTCACCACGGTTTCCGATGGGCCGGTGAACCGGCTGGCTGCGCGCGCCGCCGCGACCCCCGCCGCGCCGAAAGCGGTGGTTTTGAGAAACGTTCGGCGGCCAACGCCGTCACAATCCGGACATGTCATGAGGGTTCCTCCCAGCGGAAGTTATCTCACTTTCGAATGGATGAAGCAAGGGGAGTTGGAAACAGAACTATTGCGCGGCCGCGGGCGAACGGCCAACGCCGGCCAGAGCGTGGTCTTCGGCAGCGTAGTCGAACTGTTTGGCGTCGATTTGGGCCGCGGATTGGCGCGCTCCCAGACGATGGTTCGTTCAAGAGCTACTTCTGACGCGACCGGCTCAGAATAGCCCAGTTCCCGGCGGATGCGGTCTGAATTCACGACCCAGTACTGCTCGTAGCGGGATCGAACGCGTAAATGCGCCGGAGCTTCGTCGGCGGGAACGGCGATAACGGTTCCATGCCAACGGGCTGCGTGGCAGATCTTCTCTGCCCATTCGATCTCGGAAAAAGCTTCCGGCTCCGCCAGGTTGTAGATTCGGCCCGCTGCGTCCGGCGCAGTGACGGCCAGAACAATCCCGGCCGCCACATTTTCCACGTAGCCGCGCGGGCCGCGCCAGCGTGCGGCGTCTTCGGGAATGAGAATTGCCCTCCGTCCGTCGTCGATTCTCTTGAGGATGGGGAAACAGCGGTGCAGCGGATCGCCGGGTCCATAGACCATTGGCAGACGGAGGACCGTTCCGGGAAGCTGAGAATCGCCCATGACCGCCTGTTCGACCGGGATCTTGTCGTACTCGTCGTCCAGCCATGCGAAAATTTCTTTCAAAGCGCGGACGGTTTCCGGAGGGTAGGTGTTGAGCCTGGTGCGAAGGTCGGAGTCTTCGGTCAGGGGCAGAGGCTGCAGGGGACCGGGCTCGAGCCCGTGGAGGATGCCGCAGGCGCGGTAAACGTCCTGGCTGCTCAGCGCGACCACGCGCCCGGCGATACCGCGGAAGGTATTCATGAGCGCTTCAGCCTGACGGCCGCTGCTCGGGATGGTGTCCAGCACAATCTCGGGCGCGAGCCGTTCGAATTCGCGGATATGATTCGGAAGATCGGTGCGATCGCCCAAAATCTCGCCGGCGGCCGCCTGCCGGCCGGCCTGCGAGCGGCCCCGGTGGTAGACAGTCACGTGGTGGCCCCGCAAAATTAGCCCCTCAACCACGTACCGGCCGATAAACCCTGTCCCGCCGATCACCAGAATACGCATTGGATTCAAGCTAACATGCGCTGCCGGCCCGCGGAATTCTATATGTCTGGACAATTGCTAAAGTTGACGAATCCAAGTACACTAACGCTAAGGTCTCGACGCTTATAGCCGCATGATTCCCGGCCGAAACTTTCCACCCCGCAAACCAAGCCGACGCGAAAACGTGAATGAGTCGATCCGGGTGCGCGAAGTGCGTGCCGTGTTTCCGGATGGAACCGCGGAAGTCATGCCTACCGCCGCGGCGTTGCGTAAAGCGCAGGAGATGGGGCTCGACCTGGTGCTGGTATCGCCCACCGCTGTGCCACCGGTGGCCAAGGCCGTCGATTTCGGCCACTACCAGTACGAACAGAAGAAAAAACAGCACGAGGCCAAGAAAAAGCAGCACGTGGTGCAGGTGAAGGAGCTGAAATTTCGGCCCAACACCGACGATCACGATTACGAATTCAAGAAAAATCACGCCATCCGGTTCTTAAAAGAGGGCAACCGCGTGAAAGCAGTGGTCCAATTCCGCGGCCGGGAAATCGCCCATACGGATCTCGGCAAAAAGCTGCTGACGCGGTTCGCCGAAGACCTGTCGGCCTTCGGAGCGGTGGAAGGCACACCGCGCCTGGAAGGCAGGAACGCGCATATCCTCATCAGCCCGGTGAAACAGGGCAAGCCGGCTTAACCGGCAAATCCCCCGAAAAGACCCTGAAATCGCTCCCAATGCAGGTTAGCCCGGTGTAACATAGTCCACCGATGAAATCCCCGCTTTTTGTGCTGCTTTGGGTTACTCCGCTGTTGTTTGGCGCTGATTCTCAGACCAATGCCTGGGACATACTGAATCGGGGATTAGCCGACACCAATCCGCTCAAGCGAGCGCAGGCGATTACTGCGCTCGGCGGCATTGGCCCGATGGAGCAAGTGTTGGACCTGGCGGAAGCGGCGCTTCTCGATAAAGATTCATCGGTCCGGCAGACGGCGGCTGCGGTACTCGGCGAGATGAAGGCGCGCCGGGCTCAGGCGAATCTGCGAAAGGCGCTGGACGATGAATCGCCCGAAGTGAGCTTTACCGCAGCCAAGGCGTTGTGGGATATGGGGGATCGCAGCGGGCGTGAAATCTTCTGGCAGGTGCTGGCGGGGGAGCGGTCTCCGTCGGAAGGCGCTATCAAAGGCGGTGTGCACAACGCCAAGAAGCAGCTCCACAATCCCAGAGGGCTTGCGCTGATGGGGATCAAAGAGGGCGCGGGCGCGCTGCTCGGCCCGTTCTCGCTGGGCGTAGGGCTGGCTGAGGAACTGATCAAGGACAAGTCGGCGCCGGCGCGAGCGCTGTCGGCGCAGTTATTGGCGACCGACCCCGATCCAAACTCGGGAGATGAACTGGAGCGGGCGCTCACCGACAAGAACGCCGTGGTGCGCGCTGCGGTGGCGCGGTCACTGGGCGCGCGGAGCAGCCGCGATGCACTTCCGAAACTGGAGCCGCTTCTCGCGGACGCCAATGACGCGGTCCGGTATAATGCTGCTGCGGCGGTGATCCGGCTGAGCCAGCCGGCCCGGCGGCGGCCCAAAGTCCAGCCACCCGCGAAAAGTGCAAAATAAGCTGTGCGAGAACGCGATTTTTCGCGGTTTCCGCTGGCTCAGGCATTTGACAATTACTTGACCGGTCCGCTAGCCTAAATATGTTCGAACTCAATGGGTGGAGACGTGTGTCGATGAGTACGGAATTCCCGTCCAAGGCCGGGATAAAACGCGAGTGGCATGTGCTGGATGCCGATGATGTGGTTCTCGGCAAGCTGGCAAGCAAGGCGGCGATGTTGCTGATGGGCAAGCACAAGCCGACCTATGCTCCCTTCCTGGATACGGGCGATCACGTGATTGTGATCAACGCGGCGAAGGTTCTGCTGACGGGAAAAAAGGAAGACAAGAAGGTTTATCGCCGGTTCACCGGGTATCCGGGCGGATTGGTGGAGGTCGGGGCGCGCAAGATGCGAGCCACGCGGCCGACCCGGATGGTGGAGGACGCCATCGCGGGAATGCTGCCCAAGACCAAGCTGGGAAAGCAGATGTTCCGCAAGCTGCGCGTTTATGCGGGCGATAAGCATCCGCATTCGGCGCAGAAGCCTCACGCGGCGCAGGTAGCATAGCTCGGAAAGGTAACGGAGTGGCGACGGTTCAATATTTAGGAACGGGACGGCGGAAAACGTCGGTGGCGCGCGTATTTTTGCGGCCGGGCAAGGGCGAGATCAAGGTTAACGGGAGGCCGATCGAATCGTACTTCCAGACCGAATCGCTGCGCGTGCCAGTGAGGCAGCCTTTGCTGGCCACCGAAACAGCGGATAAGTTTGACGTCTTGATTCTGGCCACCGGCGGGGGCGTCGCGGGCCAGGCCGGGGCGGCACGTCTGGGCGTTTCGCGCGCGCTCGTTGAATTTAACGCCGAATTGCGCCAGCGGCTGAAGAAGCTCGGGTTCCTGACTCGCGATCCGCGCAAGCACGAGCGGAAAAAGTACGGGCAGAAGGGGGCGCGCAAGCGCTTCCAGTTCTCCAAACGGTAGTCATGCATGCGGAGTGCTGTGGTTTATTGTTTTTTGATGGGCCCCGGCGCTCCGGGTTCCAACCTCGATTTCCCAAGCGCAGACAAATTTCGCTTTGGACCGCCTGCGTGCGGGCAAAATCGGCGGAACAGGCTACAGGCCTGGCCGCAAATCTGATGAGGAGGTAGTTTGCCAGCAATTTCAATGAAAGAATTGCTCGAAGCGGGCGTTCATTTCGGGCACCAGACCAAGCGCTGGAATCCGAAGATGAAGGAATACATCTTCGGCGAACGCAACGGGATTTACATTATCGACCTGCAAAAGACGTTGAAGATGTTCAAAGACGCCGCGCGTTTCGTCGGGGAAATGGCGGCGCAGGGCAAGACGGTGCTGTTTGTGGGCACCAAACGGCAGGCGCAGGACGCGATTTCGGAAGAGGCCTCGAGGTGCCAGATGTTCTACGTGAACCAGCGCTGGCTGGGAGGCCTGCTCACCAACATGGCGACGGTGCAGAAATCCATCAAGCGGCTCAAAGAGCTGGAAGCCATGGCCACCGACGGCGGATATGCGGCGCGGCCGAAGAAAGAAGTCATCCGCCTGGAGCGGGAGCGCAAGCATCTGGATCAGAACTTGGCGGGCATTAAAGAAATGCCCGGGCTGCCGGATGTGGTTTTCGTGATCGATTCGAACAAGGAAGCTATCGCCGTAAAAGAGGCCCGGCGGCTGGGAATTCCCGTGGTCGCCATTGTGGATACCAACTGCGATCCCGACGAGGTCGACTGGGTGATTCCCGGCAATGACGACGCGCTGCGGGCCATCCGCCTGTTTACCAGCAAGATTGCCGATTCGGTCATCGAGGGCCGCGCGCTGGCCACCGAGCAGGACTTCACTGCGGAAAAGATTGTCACCGACGAGACGCCGGCCGAGGAAACTATCGAGTACACGCAGTACGTGGATCCCAAATACGCGGAAGAGATCATGGCCGAGACGTTTGTCGAGGAAGAATCGCCCGGGTCGCCGCGCAAGGGCCCGGCTTCGGAAACCGCCGAAGGAGTGGCCGAACCGGCGGTCACCGAGAGCAGGCACTAAGAGTTCCAAACTCACCGCAGAGATGCAGTGTTGAGGCCCGGTTTTCCCTGCGCCTCTGGGTGAGAAACAATTCAGAAGGTTCCCAGGTAAAAGATTATGGCGGAGATCACCGCACAACTTGTCAAACAACTGCGCGAGCGCACCGGCGCCGGAATGATGGAGTGCAAGAGCGCGCTTACGGAAGCCAATGGCGATCTGGCCGCGGCCGAAGTGGTCCTGCGCAAGCGCGGCATTACGTCGGCCGGGAAGAAGGCCTCGCGCTCGACCAAACAGGGGCTGATCGGCAGCTATATCCACCATGGAGGGCAGCTCGGCGTGCTGGTGGAGGTCAACTGCGAATCCGATTTCGTCGCCCGCACGGCCGAGTTCCAGGAGCTGGTGCACGATCTGGCCATGCATATTGCGGCGGCCGATCCGCAGTTTATCCGTAAAGAGGACGTGACCGCCGAAGCGCTGGAAAAAGAGCGCGACATCGAACGCGCCCGGGCGCTGGCCGAAAAGAAGCCCGAGAAGATCCTCGACAAAATCATCGAGGGGCGCCTGGCGAAGTTCTACGAAGCGGTCTGCCTGTACGAGCAGCCGTTTGTCAAGGACAACACCCTGACCATCGACCAGCTCATCAAGACCAAAATCGCCACGCTCAAGGAAAATATCGTGGTTTCGCGCTTTGTACGCTTCAAGGTGGGGGACGCGCCGGCGGCGACCGCGGGCGGCGGCGAGGCCGCGGTGCCGGAGCCGGTCCAGGCCTAAAGTGGAGAAGCACCAGCGCATCCTGCTGAAGCTGAGCGGCGAAGTGATGGCCGGCGCGGGATCGTTCGGAATTGACGCCGAGCGGGTCCGGCAACTGGCCGCAGAAGTGGCGGAGGTTTCCCGGGCGGGTGTCCAACTGGGTGTGGTGGTGGGCGGCGGTAATATTTTCCGGGGCGTCGCGACGGCGGCCCGCAGTATGGATCGCGTTACGGCCGACCAGATGGGCATGCTCGCCACCGTGATCAATTCCCTGGCCTTGCAGGACGCGCTGGAGCAGATGGGCATCCCGACGCGGGTGATGAGCGCCATCCAGATGAACCAGGTGGCCGAGCCTTACATCCGCCGCCGCGCCATTCGGCATCTGGAAAAGGGGCGCGTGGCGGTGTTCGCCGGGGGCACTTCCAACCCCTACTTTTCGACCGATACCGCGGCCACGCTGCGCGCGCTCGAGATCAAAGCGCAGGTGATCGCCAAAGCCACACGGGTCGACGGCGTTTACGACAAAGACCCGCTGAAATTTCCGGATGCCGTCATGTACCCGGAAATCTCTTATTCCGAAGTGCTTTCCAAGGGGTTGGGGGTGATGGATGCTTCCGCTATCGCCATGTGCCGGGACAATCATCTTCCAATAATTGTTTTCAATCTCAACACCAACGGAAATATAATGCGAATGGCAATGGGGGAACGGATCGGCACGGTGATCCGTTAACGCGATATGAAAACTGAACCACATGCCGCTGCCGGCGGCCACGTTTATAGCTCGGTGAGAGAGATCGAGGGCGGCATGAAGGCCCGCATGGAAAAGGCGATCAGCGACCTGCAGCATGCTATGGCGACCATCCGCACGGGCCGTGCGTCGGTTAGCCTGCTCGATCATATCCGCGTGGATTACTACGGAACGCCGACTCCGCTCAACCAGATCGGGAACCTGCACGTGCCCGAGCCGACGCTCATCACGGTCCAGCCCTGGGATGTGTCACAGATCGGGGCGATCGAAAAGGCCATTCGCGCCTCGGACCTGGGCCTGAACCCGGCAAACGACGGCAAGATCATCCGCATTCCGATACCGCCGCTTACCGAGGAACGCCGCAAAGAGCTGGTGAAGCATCTCCATACCGTGGCCGAAGACCACCGCGTGGCCATTCGAAACATCCGGCGCGACGGCAACGAAGCCGTGAAAAAGCTCCTAAAAGACAAGAAAATCGCGGAAGATGAGGAACGGCGGGCGCTCGATGAGGTTCAGAAGATGACCAACGTTTACATGGAAAAACTGGACCAGGCTGCGCGAAGTAAAGAGAAAGAAATTATGGAGATCAAATAGGGGCAGGCTGGAACGCCATCTCCTGCCTGCCCGCCAGAGTTTTTGCCGTCCTGTGGCTGCTCACCGCAGGTCAGGCGGTTGCCTTCTTCGCCTTCGGCGGCACGATCGCATCTTTGGCCGCTTTTGCCACTCGGAACTTCACGACTTTTTTGGCCGGTATGTTGATGACTTCGCCGGTGGCGGGATTGCGCCCGACGCGGGCCTTGCGGTCCACACGGACCAGCCTGCCGATGCCCGGAACCACAAAGATCCCGGCTTTTTTCACTTCCCGGATAGCCGTGGCGGCCAGATTATCCAGCAACTGGCGCGATACCTTCTTGCTCACCTCCACTTTTTCAGCAAGGGTCCTCACCAGCTGCGACTGCGTCATCCGTTTATCTGCCATAGACTCACCTTCCTCTCCTAGGAGAACAGGCACGGGAGCGCTCGCTCGCGTGCGTGAATACGTTCAAAACTGCATCAATGATAGGCCAGCATGAAATTGATGTAAATAGAAAGTCGCAGGTTTTTTTGAGGGGTCGTGGGGTAGGCGCCATCGCTCGAAGCCCCGCCAATACAGGTCCGCGATAGCGGAGTATTTCCCCGTGGCTGCGCGCGTTTTTCCGAACACGTTGTACAGGCTTGCCAAAAATCTCGCAGAGCTTCGCCGAGTTGTTTTATCTTCAGCCCCATTGCAACGGCCCTGGCCGCTCGGGCCTGGTCTGTTGTCTCTAAAAGGCGAGTTTTTTCGCTCACACTGGGCGTGCGCGGGCGAGCGATGCGGCCGCGTCGCGCAGACGGGCGCGAATGGTGCGGAAATCCACGGTTTTGAGCGTGCCCCGTCAAATGCCGGCGCCACGCCTGCAACTTCTTTTAATCCGCCGCGTCGAAATGACTAGCACCGGTCTTGTGACGAGACCCAGGCTGGAGGACCACATGCCCGTGGTCCCTCGCCTGCATCCAGGTGGCTCGAATCCCGCTGAATCAGGAAAAAACTCATGACCATGACGGAGCTGCTGGGAGCGTGGAAGTCCATTTTGAGTGGCGGCCACCCTTCACTTTCTATAGAAATTACGCGTGAATGTCCGCTGCGCTGTCCGGGCTGCTATGCGTACGAGGACGCCCACCTCGGCGGCGGGACCACATTGCGGCAGCTGGTAGACCGGACGGGGAAGGAATTGGTTGACAGCGTGCTTGCTCTCGTAGATTCTTATCAGCCCCTGCACCTCTCGATTGTGGGCGGCGATCCTTTGGTTCGCTATCGGGAACTCGATACGCTGCTGCCGCTCCTCAGTCAACGAGGCATTCACGTCCAGGTGGTGACCAGCGCGTTTCGGTCCCTGTCGCCTGGCTGGGCGCGGCTGCCAAAGCTCAACATTGTGGTCTCGATCGACGGCCTGCAGCCGGAACACGACGCCCGCAGAAAACCGGCCACTTACAGCCGCATTCTGGAGAACATCCAGGGCCAGCGCGTTACGGTTCATTGCACCATTACGGGACAGATGATGAAACGGGCACGATACCTGGAGGAGTTTCTCGCGTTCTGGAGCCCGCGTGAAGAGGTCAAAAAAATCTGGATGAGCATGTTCACTCCCCAGCTTGGCGACCATTCCCCGGAGTGTCTTTCCAGGGAGCAGCGGCGGGCGGCCATCGAAGATCTGCTCGCACTGCGCGAGCAGTATCCCAAGCTGGACATGCCTGAGCCGCTGATCCGCGAGTTTCTCATGCCGCCTCAATCCCCGGCGGAATGCATCTTCGCGCAGACTACGTACTCGCTTTCCGCGGACTTTCAGACCCGGATTGTTCCCTGCCAGTTCGGGGGCATGCCGGACTGTTCCCAATGCGGATGCGTTGCGTCCATGGGACTCGCCGCCATCGGGCATCATAAGTTGGCGGGCGTCGTTCCGGTCGGCCAGGTCTTTCGCGCGTCGATACGTGCCGGGCAGATCATGGCGTCCATGCGAACCCGGGGATCCACGAGTTGCAGCCAGGACTTCCACATTCTGGCGAATTGAACCGGGCTCTCGTATTTCTGCGTTACATTTAAGGTCTCATGAGAGCCGTTGCGCTGGCGCTGCTCTGTGCCGCGTCGCTTTGTGCGCAGAAAATCAATCACATCGCCAAGATCCATGTGGTGGTGTTGTCGACTATGCTGGCCGACGCCGGAATCGGCGAGTGGGGTTTTTCGGCCCTGGTGGAGGCGGACGGACGCCGTATCCTGTTCGACACGGGAGCGCGTCCCGAGACCGTCCTGCGCAATGCGCGAGAGTTGGGGATCGATCTCTCGGGCGTAGACGAGATCATTCTCAGCCACAACCACGCGGATCACACCGGTGGCCTGCTCACGCTGCGGCGCGAGATGGCAAAGGCGAGACCGGCGGCGCTTGCGCGCGCTCATGTGGGCAAAGGCATTTTTCTCAGCCGCGTCGGGCCATCGGGCGGCGAGGCCAATATCATGATTCGAGCGCGCCAGGAGTACGAAGCGGGCGGCGGCCACTTTATCGAGCATGCAACTGCGGAAGAAATTTTTCCGGGCGCATGGCTGACCGGACCGGTGCCGCGGAAATTTCCGGAGCGCAACTGGACGATGAACGGCAGGAGCGGGCAAATCCGGATGCCGGATGGCTCGACCGCCGAGGACACCGTGCCGGAGGATCAGTCACTGGCGCTCGATACCGACCGCGGCTGGGTCATCATCTCGGGCTGCGCGCATGCCGGCATGGTCAACACCATCGATTATGTAGAAACCGTGCGGCGCGCGCCGGTGGTGGCGGCGATCGGCGGGTTCCACCTTTTCGAGACCGATGACGAGCATCTGAAGTGGACCGCCGAAAAACTGCGGGCCTTCGGCCTGGAGAATCTCTTGGGCGCGCATTGCACGGGAATCGAAGCGCTTTACCGGCTGCGCGAGCTCACCGGACTTAACCGCAGGACGGGCGCTGTAGGCGCCGTTGGCGCTACGTACGATCTCGACACCGGGTTACACCCCGGAAGGATCGCACACTAGCGCTGGCTTTTTTTGGGAAGCTCGCCGAAACCTTCCGCCGGAAATCCGGGTTAGCAGGAATGGAGGGCGCGAGCGGGTCCGGAAAACAAAACGAGGCTCGCCGCGCGACGTGCCCTATGTTGCGCCTGTTTGCAGTCATCGCGGTGATTTTCATGGTTCTCGCTATTTGCGTTGCCCTGGGAGAAGTGAGGATTACGACGAACTTCCCGACCTCGCCCGCGGGTGCTTCAGCAGCGCTGGAGCATGCGAGACGGCCGATTGCGGATTTGCTGCGACACCGGAGTTAACCTTCGTTATCGTTGACGGTTGTTCGTGAAAGCCGGGACAATCTCAGATAGCCCGGTTCGAGGCGGCTTCCTGTGCAGGCCGCCCGGGCCCACGGCCGCGAACGAGAGACCTCGGATGAAAGACAAATCCCTCATTTGGATGTCGGCGGGCGGAATGCTTTGCTGGCTATTTGCCAGTTACGGTCCAGCGCGGGCGGCGATCATCGGGGGGGTGAAGTTTGTGGTGAACACGATCCTCGGAGCTTTCTGACCATCTCCAGAGCCGGCCTTTTGAGTCGAACCACCCCGATATAATAGCCGTAGCGCGCCCGTAGCTCAGGTGGATAGAGCGGCTGGCTTCGAACCAGTAGGTCGGGGGTTCGAGTCCCTCCGGGCGCGCCAGAAACCTTCATCAAACTCCCTGCGTCCTGCCGCTGACGACTTCGTAGAACCGGATGGCGGTGCTCTTGCCGCGCAGCCGGGTTTCGGGCATCGGCCGGCACTCGAAGGACTCCTTCACCTGCTCGTAGGTCGCTCCGGTGATCAGAACCGTAGTTCCCAAGTCTTTGTTCAGCGCTTCGACGCGGCTCGCGGTGTTGACGCCGTCGCCGATCACCGTGTACTCGAGTCGCTTGGCGGAGCCGATGTTCCCCACAATGACGTCGTCGGTGTGCACGCCGATCCCGATGCGGATTGCGGGCAGCCCTTCCACGCTCCGTTCGCCATTGATCTTTCCCAGAAGAGCCTTCATCCGCAGGGCGGCCATCACCGCCCTCCGCGCGTGATCGGGTTCGCCTCCGAACGAGCCGAAAACAGCCATCATTCCATCCCCTATGAACTTGTCCAGAACACCGCCATATTCGAAGACGGCCTCCACCATTTCGGAAAAGTAGTGGTTGAGGAAGCCCACCACCTGCTGCGGCGTCATCTGCTCAGAGAGAGCGGTGAAATCGCGTATGTCCGAAAACAGGATCGTGACGCGGCGCAGTTCCCCGCCGAGATTCACCTGCCCTTTCAAGACCTGGTCCGAAACCTGCGTGGTCACGTAGCGTCCGAACAATTCCTTGATCCGGTCCCGCTCCTGGAGCCCGGCGGCCATATCGTTCAGGGCCGCTCCCAGTTGCCCGACTTCGTCCCGCCCCGGCCGGATAAACCGGGCGGCCAGGTCACCCTCGCGGATTTTCTGCACCACGCCGGCCAGTTCCGTGAGCGGACGCCGGATATAACCGCCCGCCTGCGCGCCCAGGACCACAGACAGGAGAAGCACGATGGCGCCGCCAAGAAAGAACTCCTCCAGGAGCTTGCGCGCCGGCCGGGCGGCTTCGTCCACGTCCATCTCTGTGAGCAGCGCAAGGTTCTCCGGTTCGATGCTGTTCCGGTTCCGGATGGGCTGATAAAAAAAGAGCCGGTTCTCCCCCGCCTTGTTCCGGCCCCTCATCACTCCGCTCTGGCCTGCCAGCGCACGCTGCACCGCCGGGTAGGATGAGACGTCGTCTAGCGTGCGCTTCTGGTCCGAGTGCGCCAGCACCTGTCCCTGGCGGGTGGCCACCAGGGCCGTCCCGCTTGCACCGAAGCGCACGCCCGCAAAAAGCCGCTCCATGCTCTTTCCCAGGTCGAAGCGCAGCACCAGAGCGCCCGCGATCGCCCCCTGCGGGGACCGCACCGGCACGGCCAGCAGCACAACGCTCTTCCGGAGCGTCGCCGAACGGTAGGGCCCCCAGCGGAACGGCTTCCCTTCGAGCGCGAACGCCACCGCCAGCTTTACCGGCTCGCTGGAGGGTGGCGCGTTGCGGGTGAGCGGGAGGCCGTTGGGCGCATACAGGTCCGCATCCCAGAGCAGCGGGCTGGAGTCGCTAATGACGGTTAATAACTGGTTCGGCCCCGAGTTTCCCGCGCCGGCCATGTGTGGATAGAGCACCTTGGCGGCGTCGTTCATATGGTCGAAGGCCTCCGCCACCGCCTGCTCGATCTGCAACTCGAGCATCCGTCCTATGTTTTGCAGCTGATCTTCCGTCTGCGCGGTGAGGACTTGGGTGGCGGCGCTATAGTTCCAGACCGCCATGAGCGCGGTGCCGCCCACACCAATGGTGATCAGGCTGACCAGCAGCGTCAGAAGGAATCCTCTTTTGAGTCGCGAAAACCACTGCTGGTGTAACGCCACCAGCAGGAGCGCGTACCAGACGACGCTGAAGACGCAGAACTGAGCCAGCATGACCGCCGCGTATAGCCGACTCGCGGAAAACTATTATACTTCGATACTTGAACGTATCGGGCCGGCGGTCTTTCGGACGAATTGTAGCTTCTCCCCACGCGCTGAAAGAGCGCAGTGCTTAAAGTGACCTTTCGTACCTAGTGATTTTCCTAGTTGAATTTTGGTGCAAGCTGATACCGCCAACAACGGCTCGTTGGGCATAGGATAAAAGTACCCGCCAAGAATGAGCCGGAGGCTTGAGGCGCGCCACGATTCGAGCGTCACCAAAAAGGTGAAATGCCCCTGAGTGGACATTATGTATTTTCGCAGTAACAACGCTTCCTTTTTTCTAACCCCATGAAAAATATCCAGAGACCGTCATCTTACCGAGAACCCCTGCTGACCACCGCGGCCGTCGCGAAGTGGCTGGGGGTTGCAACCCGGACGCTTTGCCTGTGGGCCGAATGCAAGGAAATCCCGGCCATCAAAGTCGGCCGTCAATGGAGATTTCGTGAAGTTGAATTGCGTGACTGGCTCGACAGTCCGCAGGCCTCCAAGGTCGGAATCAGCAGGGCCGGCAAAGCAAATACCGCAACGGCTTGAATAGCGTGTAACGATTTGCCGCAATTGCCGAAGCTGCCGCAACGCGCGCATACCGTGAGAGGAGCGGTGTGCCAGAATCTTCGCGTGGGTTCGCATTCGACGGCCTGGGAGACCCACACAGACCCGACATGCTTTTCCGCAGGAACCACTGCGGCAAGCAACAAAGCTGAAGAAAGGTAATTTCAAAAAGGAGTGCAACGATGATGTACGATCCATATCAGACTCATTCCGCCCTCGGCGTGAACGGCGGATTGGGATTTCCGTTGTTCCAATCGCCCTACTCGCAGATTAACCCGCTGTTATCCCTCAATCCCTTAGCACTGGCCAACCCTTCCATTGCCGGCATGATTCCGCAATTGCACCTGGCCCAGATCCTGGCGCGAACCGCAGTTCCACAATGGCTGGGGGCCAATCCGCTGCTGGCCTCGGCGGTGCTGCAGAACCCGTTGATTGCCGCGACTCTGGAAAATGCGCTGCTGAATCCGCTGCTCACCCAGACACAATTCGGCGGCCACCCGCATCTTTTTGGGGGGCAGTCCTATCCGTTCGGCCCGCAGCTCGGTCACATTGGCTCGCAGTTCGGCCAAAGCTACCCGCAGATAGGCCAGATCGGCTCGTTGTACGGACAGACCATTCCACAATTAGGCCAGCTAGGCTCACCGTTTGGTCAGCTCGGCTCGATGCTTCCTCCGCAGAGCTGGATCGGTCAGCAGGGATGGTACGGACTCGGCCAGGCGCATCCGTTAACCTCCCAATTCAGCGGCCGCGGATTCCAAGGAGGTGGATTCTAAAAGACCGGAAATTCCAACCACCCAGATAATCACGGAAGTATGCCAACAGGCAAACAGCGCGGACGTGCCGGAGAAGCTCCTCCGGCACGTCCCGAAAAAGAAACGGCACCGAAGCCGGCTATGGAACATACCGGCAGTGTGGCGCCGTCAGATGACAGGTTTGGAAAGGAGACCAACGTGATGCCGACTTATGCATCAAGAACGCAGAGTCCACTGGATGGAGTGACGGTCACGGGCGAGGCAGTCTGGAGAGTTCCACCGGAGCGCGCAGAGTTCCTGATCGAGATCATGTCGAGCGCTCCGAGTGCCGCCCAGGCCCTTCACGATAATCAAGCGAAATCGGAACAGCTGGCGCAAGTGATGAATTCACTGGGCGTCCAACAGGCGGACCTGCAGACGATTTCCACGAACGTTTACAACCTCTACACACCGGTGTTGCCGGCGCTCCAGGCGTACGGCGGCCTGGCGAACATGGGGTCGTACGGTACGGGTGCGGCGCCGGTGCCCGCAGAAATACAGTCCGCCAGATATCACGCGCGGAATATTCTGCGGCTGAATGTGCGCGATCCCAGGCGGCTGGGTGAAATTGTGGATACCGTCACCAGAGCTGGGGTAGCGATCGTGAGCCCTCTCTCGGTCGGCGTTTCCGACGAGGCAGGAGCGCGCAAACACGCGCTCGAGGCAGCCGGGAAAGACGCACGCGTCAAAGCGGAAGGGCTGGCGGCCGCAGCGGGGAAACAAATAGACGATGCCGTCGGGATTGCCGAAGACATTGTCGCGACCAACGGCGTTTATACTGCGCTCCGCTCCGCTTTGCCCTTTGCGTTCGGCGCGGGTGCACCCCAGGTTGTCGGGGAGCTGGAATATTACGCACGCGTCTCGGCGAGTTTTCGTTTGAAATAGCTGGCGCGGAGTTACGGCACGAAGCCGATTCGCCGGCGCGGTTCGCGCTCCGGCGGCGGGAAGAAATGTCTGTTGATGCCGGTGAGCAGGAGCAGGGCTTGCGTCGCCTCTTCCGGTTTGTCAAACGGCCCGCACTGGTTCGCTATTCCGGCGGCTCTCCGAATCTCCTCCACCTGCCAGGTACTGTTGTACGCCAGCAGCAGCTCATTGCGGAGCGCCCGGCGTTGAGCCGTTGTGGAAAACGGCATCGGGAGCGTGGAGATGAAAAACGTTCCACGGCTCTGAGAGAGCAGCATCTCGGCGCCCGGCGGCAGACCGTCCGGGGTATTGTTGCCGATTTCCCCGAAATACAGCGGTTGGTAAGGCTTAGGAGCCCAGTTCGCGTCTTTCGCGAGAATCACGAATAATCCCGCCGATTTGGAGATTTTCCAGCCAGTTAGGGGTATTGGCTCACTGAAAAAACAATCGTTAAACCTGATTCCTGGAGGGACCATAGCGGTCAGATGTAATTTACCTCACCTTTAGTTTGGACGCAATCAATTTGAAACGAGTTTGCAATTTAATGAACGGCGCATATAGTTTGACTGCCCGCGCGTTTTCCCGTACACTTACTTGCACTTAGGAAAGAATCACAATGGTGCATGAAAACGCGCCGCATGGAAGAGTGCTGCGGCCCGGGCAAGTGCGGGGCGTCAATCGCGCGGTGGTGCTGGAGCTGCTGCGTCGGAACGAGCGCCTTTCCCGCGTGGAGATCGCGCGGCGCAGCGGGCTTTCCGAAGGGACGGTTTCGCGGATCATCGCGGAACTGTTGGGCCGGCACCTGGTGGCGGAAGATGGCCCGGAAGTCTCGACCGGCGGCCGGCCAGCCACCCGGTTGCAGCTCGAGCAGAGCCGCGTTTCGGTGGGCGTCGATATCCAGCCGTGGGAAATGCGCTTCGCCGTCGGCACAATGAAAGGGCAGATCCGCGAGACCGGACGCTGCCGTACCCCACCGTCACCGGAGCAAGCGATGGAAGTCATCGCCGAGCAGTTCACGCTCTACAGCAAACGTTTTGGCAAGGACTCAGTGGAAGGCCTGGGCATCAGCACGCGGGGCATTGTGAACAGCGATACCGGCGTGGTGGAACTGGGGAACAATCCGGAGTGGGTGCGCGTGGCCATGAAGAAGCGTTTGCAATCCATGCTGGATGCGCCGGTGTTTGTGGAGCACAACGTACGCGCGGCGGCTCTTGCCGAGTACAGTTACGGCGATCCCGAAATTCATCGACGGCACTGCCTGCTGTTTGTGGCTGTGGATGACGGCGCCGGAATCGGTATTGTTCTGGACGGACGGGTGTATCACGGTCCACGCATGGCGGCAGGGGAATTCGGCCAGATGGTGATTGCGGCGACGGATGGCCCGGAGCGCGCCGACCGGCCGGGATGTCTGGAAAAGCTGGTCGCAAATCCGGCGGTATGCGAGCGTTATAACGCGCTCGCCGGGGTGAAGGAGCCGACGGCGAAAGGCGAAACGACCGCACAGGTCGAGCGCATTTGCGAACTTGCGATCGATGGAAACCGCGCCGCGATGGCAGCCATCCGCGAAACCTGCCGCTATCTGGGAATCGGCATCGCGAACGTGGTTTGGGGACTGGATGCCGACGCTGTGATCTTTGACGGCACGCTCACGAAGGCCTGGCGGCTCGCGGGACCATGGATCGCAGAACAATTTCCCAGCCCTGAACTTCTGAATTTTCAGGATCTGATGCTGCGGCCTTCGGCGCTTGGCGGGGAAGCGGCTATGATCGGCGCAGCGACGCTGCCTTTTATGCGATTGTTCTCGACGGGCGAGCGCGCCAGTGTGACGAGCGCGACACTGCACAACTGGGCCGCTGAGGCCAAGCCGACAACGGCGGCATAAGCGCCCTATTCCGGCCCGCCGCACCAGCGGCAAACAAACCGGAGCAGCGTCCTGGCGGCGTCGAGAGCCGAGTCGATCTCCAGGTACTCGTCGGCACCGTGAGTGTTGCCGCCCTTGGCGCCCCAGAGCACCGCGGGCATCCCGAACGCCTGGTGGAAAACGTACATGTCGCAAGGACCTTCGATGCCCACGATGGGCGGTTCCTGGCCCAACACGCCCGCTGCGCATTGCGCCAGTTCGCGGATCAGCGGCTCGGATTTGAGAATCGCCGAACCGGGCAGCCAGCGGATGGGAAATTCGACTGCGGGCGGGCGACTGAACAGCTCAGGCGCGCCGGCCACCATCGCGTGGAACCATTCGAAGAACTCACGCTCGATATTTTCCTGGGTTTCACCGGGCATGGCCTGCCAGTACATTTCGACCTGGCAGGTTTCGGGAATCGTGATCGGCTCGCGTGTTCCCCACGGGCTGGTAAACACTTTGGTAATGGATACGGGCACCGGATCGGCGTGCTGTGCGTACATTTCATGCACGCGGGCTTTGGTGCGGCGCGCCGCCGCGAACTCCTGCACGCGCGCGAGCAGGTAGGTTAGCTGGTCCACTACACCCACCGGAAATTTGCCCTCGTTGAGCACGCCGCCGGCGGCGTGCAGCGTGATATGCGCGGTGCGGCCGCCGCGCTGGGCGGGACAGATACGCAGAAACGACGGCTCCGAGATGATGGCCGCATCGGCGTTAAAGCCGGCAAGCCGGCCGGCGAGAGTGCCGTTGACGCCGCCGAACTCCTCATCCACGACGGTTTCGAAAACGAGATCGCCCCGCAGCGAAATTCCCAGTGCGTGGAGGGTCTCGATAACAAACAGATTGGTCCCGACTCCGCCCTTCATGTCATTTGAGCCGCGGCCGTAAAGCCGATTATCTTCAACAGTTGCATCGAAAGCACCGCGCGTCCACGGCTGAGTTCCACGTGGAACCGTATCGATGTGGCCCGAAAGCAGGAGCGACCGGCCCCCGCCGGCGCCTTTCCGGCGCGCGCCCAGGTTGGGGCGGTTGGAGTAATTGCGGCCCTTCCAATAGAGCGGATGATCGGTGAGGCCAGGAACGCTATCGAGACCGTAGATGCATGGCTGCCAACCGAGTTTGCCCAGAAACTCCGCGATATAGTTCTGGCACGCGCATTCAGCCCCGGTGGGCGGCGTGTTTTCGGATGGAATGCGCACCAGGTCGCGAACGATGCCGATCAGGCGATCGCGGTGATGGTTAACATAGGCATCGAGCTGTTGTGCGAGTGAAATGGATCCTCCTAGGTGAACTCCAGTTTTTTGGGCGGCACGCGAAACCCGCGCGTGAGAAAGGCCAAATACAGCGCTCCGACCAGCAGCCAAACAAAACCCACCAGCTTGGCTTTATTGGTGAGGCTCATCCAGACATAGCCACACACCGCCGCGCCCGCGAGCGGAAACAGCAAATTCGTAAACAGGCAGATCCCGCTGCGCTGGCCCAGCCGCAGGTAGTAATGACGAATCACGCTCAGGTTGACCAGAATGAAACCGACGAATGCACCGAAGTTGAGCAGCTCAACGGCGAGTTGAAACCGGATGGCTAGCGCGCCGACCAGCGAGACCGCGGCCATCAGCCAGATGCTGCGCGTGGGTGTCGAGTAGCGGGGATGAATATAAGCGAAGATTTTTTGTGAGATTACGCCGTCGCGTCCCATGCCGTAGAGGAGACGAGATGCTCCGGCCTGGCCGGTCAGCGCACTGGCCAACCCTGCTACCAACAGCACGAATGTCAGGCACCCGACCATCCAAGCGCCGCCGATGCGCCGGCCGATATCTAAAATCGCAGTTTCCGTTTCGGGGAAGCTCTTGTAATCCGGCCAGGCAAGCGCGGCCAAATAGACGGTCACCACGCAGAAGACGGTCTGCAGCACGCAGACGATCACGGTGGCGAAAGCCACATCGCGCTCGGGGTGCAGAGTATCTTCGGCGAGTGTCGAGACGGCGTCGAATCCGATGTAAGAAAGAGCCGCGATGGCGGCGCCCAGCATCAAAGGCCGCACGGCAAAGCTTTCGGGACGATAGATGCCCGCCGCGGAAATCAAGGCGCCGGCTCCCGAAGCATTCGCCACAAAGCGCGCCGCGAGCCATATGAAAAGCACCGCGCACGCGGACATCACGATCATCATGACGGTGCCGGCTCGCGCCGTGACGCGAATGCCGCGCAGATTGATGAGCGTAATGACCAAGGTGAAAAAAATCGCCCAGGCCGAATATGGAATTTCGGGCGCTATGCGGGCGGCGGTCAGGGCCGCGTAAATCACGCTGAGCAGCGGGATCAGAAAATAATCGAGCATCATGGCCCAGCCGGCAAGAAAGCCGACGTGCGGATTGAGTGCGCGCTCGGCGTACGTATAGGTCGAGCCTGCCGAGGGAAACGCACCGGACATTTTGCCGTAGCTTGCGGCGGTGAACAGCATGGCTACCATCGCGACCAGGTAGCTCAATGCGGCGTGGCCTTGCGAAACCTGTTGCACGATGCCGTAAACCGGGTACGGCGCGGTGGGGGTGAGGATTACGAGGCCGTAAAGAATCAGATCGCGGCGCGAGAGAACGCGTTTGAAGCGCGGCGGTGCATCGACCGTGGTCCTCGCGGCGGGCTCAGCCATGGGGAGATTTGGTTTTCCTTTACAAAACGTGTATGCTTCGATTTTAGTTGCTTACCGATCACAAGTAAGTTACGCCCGTGATATGGAACTGTCAATTAAAAGGTGGATATGCGCTGCCACGATTGTGATCGCAGCGCTGCCGGCATTGGCCGAAAATCACCCAGCCGAGCTGGCAGCCACCGGAGAATTTCAACGTCCCGATCCGTTCGGCGGGATCGTCGCGGCGGATCAAGGCGCCGGCGCGGCCTTCCTGCATTCCGTGTCGCTCGAAGGCGCTCGCGGCGGGTACGTGTCGTTTCACCTCATTGCGAAAGTGCCGGTATCCGGTCCGTACACGCTGGCATTGCGGTTCGAGGGCGACGCCGGAAAGCTTCAGGCGGATCTTTACCGCGAGTGGTTTCACTTCACCGACTCCGACAAGAAGTATTACCCGGATGCGTTGATTCCGGTCGGCAAGGAGTATCGCTCGCGTATGCCGGAGCCGGACAACCGCATCGACCGGCAGACGGCGCAGGCGTTCTGGGTGGATTTCTGGATTCCGCCGGATGCACGGCCCGGTGTTTATCGCGCACGCGCCGTGCTGGAAGCGGGCGGGAAATCGAGCGCGCTGCCCATTGAGTTGAAAGTTCTGCCCGCGGCCGTTCCGGATGACGACGTGATCCTGATGGATCACAACTCCTACGGCACGTCGTGGCTTGCGGAGGATTATCCCAATGTCAGCCACAAACTGGGCGCGGCGTTTTTCGAGAGCGACGAGTTCTTTCGCCTGATCCACGATTACCACAAGATTTTTTACGAGAACCACGGGATTTTCCATCAGCTCGGCTACGGGCATGCAGGCAAAGTCGGGCCGGAATTTGCACCGGTGCTCGAAGGCTCCGGACGCCGGCGGCACATCGCCAACTGGGATCTCTACGACCGCCATTACGGCCCGCTGTTTGACGGCTCGGCATTCGCGCAAACGCGGCGCGGCGCGCGGCCGATTCCGTTCGTTTATCTGCCGATCAATCCGGAATGGCCGGCATCGTTCGTCAACTGGGGCGAGCCGGGTTACGAGGCGGAATTCGTCAACGTGGTTTCGGAAATGGAACGCCACTTCCGCGAAAAAGGCTGGACGCGCACCCACTTCGAAATGTTTTTCAACCACAAGAAGCGCTACATGGGCTTCCCCTGGGATGGCGATGAAGTGCGCTTCCCGCGCGATAACCGCTACTTCCTGGAATACGGGCGGCTGCTGAAGAAAGCGTTGCCTGCCGGCACGCCGGTGAAGTTTGTCTTCCGCGCGGACGCGAGCTGGGATATGGAACACCAGTTTCAGGAGCTCGCCGGCGTGGTGAACATGTGGATCGCGGCGCGAGACGTGTTGAGCTGGCTTCCGGGAATGCCGCAGAAGCTGCGAGATCGCGGCGACGTGATCTGGTTTTACTCCGGGCCGCCCGCGGTGACGGCGCCAGCTTCTACGATCACGCAGTTTGCGCTCCAGGGCTGGATTTGGGGGACCGGCGGTTTCGTGCACTGGCTGACCACCAGCGCCGGAAATGATCCATGGTTCCATTTCAACGGCGGCGGCACGGCGCTGGTTTATCCCGGCGAGCGCTTCGGCGTCGAAGGACCGATCCCGAGCGTGCGGCTGAAGATTCAGCGCAATGAAGTCCAGGAATTAACTTTGCTCGATCATTTTCGAGATCGCATGCCGCTCGAAAAGCTGAAGAGCGAAGCCGCCCGGCTGTACAACCACACCACGCTCGCCGATTGGTACAACCCTCGCCCGGCGTTCGCCAGCGAGTCCCCTTCGGAATGGAGCGGCACGGCGCTCGACGACGCGACCAAGTCTGCCCAAAGTCACCTGGAAAAAATCGATCCGGACGCCTGGGCGCGCGTGCGCCAATACATTCTGCGGCTGGCTGCGGAGGAAAAATGAAGACGCTACTAATTTCTCTGGTGCTGCTGGCGCCGCTCGCGGCAGCGGATCGCGACATGGCTCGGGAACTGGAGGATGTTGCGCGCGTGGCAACGGCGATGGTGGATGGCGACGTCTGCCAGCGCATCGTGACGGCGCGGGCTCTTGATTACATGTTCAAGAACGATCCGCACGATCCCTGGGTGGCGGGCGACAACTACGAAGTCAACGACGACGCCTTCATCGCAGTGAAGAAAACGCTGGAGCGCGTGGCGCGGCTCGCTCCGTTTCCCGCGGACGTGAATTTGTGGATGCCGATTGACGGCCACCCGGACAAAATCCGCGTGGTGATCCGGAACGTGCACGAGCTGAGCCAGTTCTGGCCCTGGGCCGCGCTTTACCAGGATATGATTCCACAGATGAAACAAGTGCTCGAGACAGGGCGCCGCGTGACGGTTGAGCAGAAACAGGGCTGGGTTTCGGTGCTCGCGCCGGTGTACAACAGTCTGGGGGATATCGTGGCTGTGGCGGAAGCGGTGAGCCAGAAGCGGCTCGATGCGCACGAGAACGTAAAATGATCCGATCGCGAAGCTTGTTGATGATGATGCTGCCTGCCGCGGCGTGTGCGCAGGTGAGCGTGCAGGCGGTGCTCGATCAGGTGAGGACGGAAGTGAACCGCGAGCAGGCGATGAATTATATGCGCCAAGCCTATTCGACCGACCGCTGGTTCACTTTTCCGAAGTTTCAGGAAACCGCCGAATACCTGGTGCGCGCGATGCACGAGGCTGGATTCGAGCACGTGGAACTGCTGGGCGCGCCCGCCGATGGCGTTACGCAGGTGGGTTACTGGACCGAGCCGATGGCCTGGGATGTCAAACAGGCGAAGCTCGAGCTGACCGGCGCGGATGTGCCGGCTGAGTTCCGCGTGCTGGCCGATCGCGAAAAGGTGCCGACGTCGCTTGGAATGTGGAGCGGGCCGACGCCCGTGGGAGGCGTGACGGCGGAGATTGTCGAATGGCATCCAAACGGCGACATGCGCGGCAAGCTCGTGCTCACGAAGCAGAACCCCGCAAATCTCAAGTGGGATCTGGTGAAGAAAGGCGTGCTGGGCGCGATCAATACATTCACCGAAAACCCGGAGCTCAAGGACGGCCGGCAGTGGATCAACGCGTGGGGCGATAACGGCTGGGCTTTCACCAAGGGCAGCGCGCCGCTGCTGTGTTTTTCCATTACGCCGCGCCAGGCGGAGTTTGTGCGCAAGCTGCTGGCATCGGGACGGCCGGTTCGCGCCCATGCGACGGTCGACAGCCGCTACTATGCGGGTGTCTATCCCTATGTCACGGGTGTGATTCCAGGGAGCGGATCGGATGAAGAAGTGCTCACACTCGGCCACAGCTCGGAGCAAGGCGCGCAGGACAATGCCACGGGTGTGGCCGCGATGCTCGAATCGCTCGCGACAATCAACCGGCTGATTGCATCCGGAAAACTCGCGCGGCCGAAACGCACGATTCGAATTCTGCTCATGGGTGAAATGTACGGGTCGATGCATTACGTCTCGACGCATCCCGACCGCATGAAGCGCACGGTGGCGGCCATGACTGTGGATACTCCGGCGTCTTCTTACAACCTCGCAAACACAGAGTTCACCTGGTATATGAATCCGCACGTGGCCAAATCCTATACGGACGCCTTCGTATTGCATGTTGCCCAGCTTTACCTTCCAACGGTCCACCGCCGATGGCACTGGCACGAATTCATGAGCGGAACCGATACGTATCTGGCGGAGCCAACCGTGGGAGTGCCGACCGTCTGGCCGTATTGCACAACCGGTGTCGAGACGCATCACAATAGCGAGGACACACCGGACCGTGTGGACTGGCGTTCACTGCGCGATCTGGCGGTGATCGATGCGACGTACCTGTATTATCTGGCGAATGCCGGCGAGCTGGAGGCGCCATGGCTCGCGCAGCTTGCGGCCACTCGCGGTTATGACCAGATTCTCAGCAACACCGCGCCGTTTATCGACAAGGCTTCGCTCGCCAAAAACGGAGCGGATCTGGGACGCGTGCTGGCGCGCGGGCTCGACCAGATCGATTATTCGGTGGATCGCGAGAGCCAGGCGGTGCTTTCCGTTCTGCGCTTGGTTCGGGAAGCGCGGCGCGATGCCGTCAGCGCAGAGATCAAACCGCTCGTGAAACGTCTCGAAGATTCCGGCCGCGATCAATCCAGCCGGTTGCGGGAGGCGGTGAACCAGCGAGCGGTGCAAATTGGCGCGGCTCGGCCGGTCGAGCCGGTCGCCGAGCCTGACCCGCAAATGGCCGAAGCGGCGCACATCATCGTCAAGCGCAAGCGGTTCGGCACGATTCCGCTGGATGAAATCCATCCGGACGATCGTGAAGGTTATCCCTCGGGCGCCTGGGACGGAACCGTGATCGCCGCGCTCTACTGGTGCGACGGCCATCGCAACCTGGCCGACGTGATCCGGTTGACGCGGGACGAACTGGGCGTCGAGAAATTCGATTTCGTCGGCTACTTCAAGTTCCTGCGGAAACGCGGCTACGTCGATTTCGCCGGTAGCGAACAAGCCGCAAACCGCGCCCGGTAAGACAAGACGCGCCGTACTTTCAGCAGGTTAGCGGCTGCAAAAGTAACGATACGGACTATAGAAACTTTTGATTGGACCTGGTCCAAACTCCCGCACTACGCTCAAGAATGGGCCCGATGACTCCGCAAGTTGACCTCTTGCATCAGACCAGCAAAATCGTCAGCTCCGGTTTGACGCTGGATGACATGCTGCGGGAACTGGTGCAGCTTGTCGTCGAACTAACCGGCTGCGACGCATGCCTGGTTTACCTGGCTGAGCCGGGCGGCGAGGTGGTTCTGCGGGCATCGCAACTGCCGCACACCGCCGAGATCGGCAAGATCCGCATCCGGCCCGGCGAAGGTGTGACGGGCTGGGTGGCGGAGCATCATTCGGTTGTTGCGCTGGCCTCGCGAGCCTCGGCGGATGCGCGGTTTAAAAAATTTTCGACGCTCATCGAAGACACGTTCGAGGCGTTTCTCTCGGTTCCGCTGGTGAGCGGTGGCCGGATGATCGGCGTGATCAATGTCCATCACCGTGACCCGCACGCGCACACGGCCGAGGAAGTGACGCTGGTGGCGTTTATCGGAGAACAGATGGGCGGCGCCATCGCCAAGTCGCGGCTGACTGTAGAGAACGCGCGGCTCCAGGAAGAGACGCTCGAGATGAAGCGCCAGCTCGAAACGCGGAAGCTGGTGGAGCGTGCCAAGGGCATCCTGCAGCACAAGCACAAGCTCACCGAAGAGGAGGCTTATCTCCGGCTTCGCAATGAGAGCCGGAGGATGCGGCGTCCCATGCGGGAACTGGCTGAAGCCATCATCCTGGCGGAAGACCTGATTCCGAAAAACGAGACCAATCACCAGCGGCGGGAAGCGTCATAATCCGATCGTCCGAATCCTGGGTGCGAGGTTTCCAGTCACCGTTCCAGCCGGGCCAGCCATCCCTCCACTACGCCGCGCTGCTTGACATCCGGCACCGAGAGGTAAGCGCGCAACTCGGCCGCGGCGCTGCCGGTTGAACCCTTGCGCACGAGCAGGTGTGCAGCTTCCAACCGCGCCGCGGGGAACTCGCGTGCGGCGCGATCCAGATGGTCGACCGCCTCATCCTGATTCTTACCTTCAGCGACTAAACTGAGGCCGAGGATATAATTCGCCCTGGTAAATTTTTCGTCTTTGCGAAGCGCAGCGCGCGCCAGTGCTTCAGCCTCGGCGTATTGCTTCGATAAGAAGCGGATGAGACTCAGGTTTGTATTCACAAACACGGAAGAAGTGTCCAGCTTCAGCGCTGCCTCCAGTTCGGTGGCGGCCTTTTGCAATTTGCCGGTTATCATGTACCAGACGCCCAGGTTGTTATGTGCCTCGGTATAATTTGGGGCGATTTTGACCGCCTTCTCCAGGTGCTTGATGGCTTCCTGGATTTTTTTCTTCTGCGCCGAACGAGTGGCACGCTCAAATTCAGACAGGGCCTTATCGGGAATCGGATGTTGGAGCCGTTCGACCGAAACTGTGCCGGAAATCGGTACTTGCGCTGGTTCGGACGGCAGGTCTATATCGCTCGTCCATGGTTCGTGGGTCGTAATCTGGTGGGTCCGGAGCTCGCTGTACTGAGTGGGATCAGCGTGGGGTGCACTCATTCCATTGGGGAATTGCTGAGCCGAAATGTTGGCGACAAACGTTAGGACAAATACTACTGAGAGGCCGAGTGGAAATCGAGTTCTCGTTGTGATGGTGGGTGAAGTCAAGGCGAAATTCTCCTGATCGGTAAGTCATGTGTTTGTATGAACCGCGTGTCAGGGAGCGCGGCCCGGAAGTTTCTATGAAAAAACGGAGCACTTGCCGCGCCACAAATGGCGCGAGCAGGGCACAGGGTACCGAAAGAAACAGAGTAGGCGGAACGATCGGAACAACGATGGCACCCCGGGGGTTCGCCTCAGCACGAATCAGCGTGCCGGATCCGCGATTAAGAATTGTTTCAGGCCGCTGAGGGGAGCGTAGTTAATTCCAGGAGCCAACGAATTTGCCTGGGCTCGAAAGGCGCACCGCAGTAATCCATCGCACCAGCTTCCATGGCATCGAGCCACTCTGAAACTTCCGGCAGCCTGCTCACGACCACCACCGGCACGCCCAGCCGTTTCCGGCGGAGCGCTTCCAGCAGGCGCCGGTAATGGCGCGGGCACGAATCGCAGAAAATTACGCGGGCGCCTACACGCTCGGCCAGTGCGACGCAATCTCGTATCGAGCCGTCCGAGCAATCTACGTTTCCCGATGGCGAAACAGCTTCGGTGAGTTGCTTGGCTAGTGGCATTTCCAGGCCGTGCAAGACGAATCTGGTAGCGTGAATGCTTTGCGGCAGCATGACTTTTTCCTTTCGGGAAACACTTCTTGGCTTCTCTGCGAAGAGAAAAAACGGGGGGTCCCCTTGGACTCTATTCAGAGTCTAACCAGCGGGCGCCGGTCAATGCCAATCGAAAGTCTTAATCGGTACGATAAGCGGGATACGCCGTTTTATTTCGCGATTTGTTCGCCCGCGGCAACACGCGCTTTGTCCCAGTCTTCCGGATTATTTTTCCAGATCTCGGTGTCCAATAGCGCGCGTTTCCCGAATGGCTGCTTATAAACGATGCGGTTGACTAACTCGTCGGCAGCATTCCTGCCGCCGGTCTTCTGCGTGAGAAGCCAGAAGTACTCGTAATCCTGCAGCCCGCGCCGCTGGGCTTTGAGCCGGATGCTGGGGATCGGCTGGTTGTAAGCCATCACGGCGCCGCGATAAATCAATTGCCCGGAGCCGTTATATATGCGATCCGGACGATCTTTGTAATTTTCCGCTTCGTACCACGCGGCGAAAGCGTTCCAGTCGAACTCCCACTCGACCCACCCGGCGCGGTACTTCCATCCGACCCAGCCGATCCCGCGATTGACCAGCAGATCGAGATCGAGTAATGTATTGGACCCGCAGCCGCCGTTTTTCTTCTGTTCATAAATCATCGGGCCGTAAAACCAGGTGTCTACGCCTTTGGTGCGGAAGTAATCGACATCGCGAATGTCGAAATCTTCGGTATGGCATACCCACAGCTCGACTTCTTTCGAAAGCCGCTGCATGGCTTCGCGGGAATAGCCGCCGTCGACCCGGTATTTGAACCAGCCGCGCCCCATGGCCGCATGCAGCAACCTGCCGTAGTACAGCATTTTTTCGTACGCGGCTTCGAAGTAGGATTCGTCGAGGCCATCGAGAAACGCGATTTTGGTGACGCTGCGCCAGCGCGGGTTCTGGTCCAGGTGTTCCCTGATCTGGCGTCCCGTCTCCTTCCACACTGCTTCGTAGTCCGGAGTGCGTCCGGAATCGGGCAGCGCGATGGGCCAGGCCGTGCGCTTGTCGCCGCGTTTTTCGTTGTTGAACGGCAGCATCACATGATCCACGGGCACGCCATAACCGGGCCCCCAATAGCCGTGCGCCGCCGTAAACGCCGAGCCGTCCAGATACGGCGCCAGCCGCCGGTCGTATTCGGACCAGTCGAGGTGCACGCTTGTGCCGTTGACCTTCAGCCCGGGCCGGTAGGCATAGATCAGCGGAAGAAAGCGATGCTGGCGCGCCAACTGGTAGTAGGCCATTTCTTCATCGGGCGGCATTTCGCGCATGGAGCCGTTCCAGATATCGCCGGGAATGTGATTTTCCTGCGGCAGCGCGAAATCCCACACGTCGAGCGCAATATGAATGCTATCGCTCCCGCCTTTCCAGCTAACCGTGAAGTCGCCCGAGTATCGGCCTGGAGGCGCGGCACTGCGCTCGAACGGCACATACAAATCGACCCACAGGCCCTGGTTCCGCTGCTCGCCGATATCGTTATAAAGATCCGGAATCGAAAACGGAATGCTGGAGTAAAGCTGATGTTTGCGCTGCGGCATCAGAGCATCGGGATACCAGCCGGGGCCGAGCGAGCTGCGCTCGTAACCGGTCGTCGGGCGGCGCACACGCACGTACCATTCTTTGAACACCGCTGCGTACTTGCCGGCGATGCGCGCGCCGCCGGGACCACTCAGACCGGCGAACTTCACGTCGATGGCGGCCGCGGGCTTATCCGCTTCCACGATCACCTGAAACGCCGCGAACTCGTTCCGTGCGGCCTGGAGCGCGACCGTTTTCGTCTCTGCATTCCAAATTGAATTCTTCGCACGAAAGTCTTCCGACGGATAATCTTTGTGAATATCCGTGCGCGCTTCGAAGACGCGGCCTTTTACCGGGTCGACGCGCACTCCGTCACTCACCGCCCACAGCCGCACCTCAGATGTTTGCGCCCCTAAGGGAACGGCGAGAAGCGCGAGTACAATCCAATCGATTCTCATGACTCTCCTGAACGTCGAATAATAGCGTACTCTGGTGACCATATGAAAATTTTCCTACTGGCCGCTCTGTTGATCGCCCTAGCGGCGGCCTCCAACGCGCAGACCAGCGACAAGCTGAATTTCCTGGAAGGACTGGACGAGTTCGAGCACGTCAGCGAGATGCTGCCGGCATATCTCAAGCAGCACGCCGAAGAGCTTCTTCAAAAGCGCGAGCGCGAAGTTACATCCATGGCAACCCTGGCGGATGTTGCCAGGCGGAAGGCTCTGCTTCGCGAAGTGATGACGCGCGATCTCGGCGGTTTTCCCGCACGGACGCCGCTCAATGCGCGCGTAACCGGCACGCTCGATCGCGGCGATTATAAAATCGAAAAAATCATTTTTGAAAGCCAGCCGCATTTCTATGTAACCGCGAATTTGTACCTGCCCAAGACCGGCCAGCCGCCCTACCCGGCGGTGCTTTATCCGCTGGGCCACGAGCTCGGCGCCAAGAGTCATATTGCCTGGCAGCAGATGTTGGGCTCGCTGGCTAAGAAAGGTTATGTGGCGCTGGCCTGGGATCCGATCGGCCAGGGCGAGCGCATCCAGATTTATGACCCGGATTTCGAAGATTCCAAGGTCCGCGCATCGACCACCGAGCATACCGTCGAAGGCATTCAGTGCCTGCTGATCGGCGATGCCGTGGCGCGCTACACGATCTGGGACGGCATCCGTGCGCTCGATTATTTGCTTTCGCGGCCCGAGGTCGATGCCAAACGCGTCGCCTGCACCGGAAATTCGGGCGGCGGCACGCATACGACGTATTTATCGGCGCTCGACGATCGCATTCAGGTCGCCGCGCCAAGCTGCTATATCAGCTCGTGGCACCAGATGCTCCGCACCATCGGACCGCAGGACGCCGAACAGGTGTTTCCCAACTGGATCAGGGACGGTCTCGACTATCCGGACTTCATCTACGCCTTCGCTCCCAAGCCGTTTCTGATTCTCTCGGCGATCCGCGACTTTTTCCCCATCGACGGCGCGCGCGAAACCTTCGAGGAAGTTAAACGCGTGTATTCCCGCATCGGCGCCGGCGACAAGATCGCCATGTTTGAAGCCGACGACGGCCACGGATACACGCACCCGCGCCGCATGGCCGCTTACCCGTGGTTCGCGCGGTGGTTGAAGAGCGCCGAGGATCACGAACCCGAGCCGAAAATCGAGATCGCGACCGAAAAAGACTTACAGTGCACGCCAACGGGCCAGGTAGTCAACCTGCCGGAGGCGGAAACCGTATTTACGCTCAACCGCAAACGCGCCGCCGCGATTCACCGTCCCAGTCTTTCGCAGGATGCGCTGCTGGCGCGCGTGCGCGAACTCACCGGATTCGCTCCGTCTCACGAGCCGCTTGCGATTCGACCCTACGGCGTGATCGAGCGCGACGGCTACAAAATCGAGAAGCTGGTTTACGAAAGCGAGCCCGGTATTCGCATTCCCGCGCTTGTGTTCGTGCCGAACGCCGGCGCCGCTTCCAAGAAACCTGCTCTGGTTTATTTGAACAGCCGTGGGAAGGCAGCCGGAGTTTCCGAAGATGTCGAGCCTTTCGTCAAATCCGGTTTTGTCGTGTTATCGCTCGACGCGCGCGGCCTCGGGGAAACCCGCGTGAGCCGGGAAATAAATGCCACCGACTTCGACCGCTACTTTGGCGATTACGACAGCGCCATGACCGCGATCCTGATCGGCAAAACCATGCCGGGCATGCGCGCCCAGGATATCGTCCGCGGCATCGACTTGCTCGCGGTGCGGCCGGACGTCGATGCCGCCAATATCTTCGGCTTCGGCAAGGACGCGGGCGCCGTCCCCATGCTCTACGCCGCCCTGCTCGACAGCCGCATGCGGCGCGTGGCGCTTGAAGGCATGCTGGTTTCCTACGACTGGGTGATCCAGCACCCGATTCATCGCCAGATCTTCGAGGAAATCGTGCCGTCGGCACTGCGCTACTTCGATCTTCCGGATCTTGCGGCTGCGCTCGCTCCGCGTCCCGTCTGGGTGGTCAATGCGGTCGACGCTCTGGGGCACCCGGTGGCGATGAGCGAAATCCGCGGCGCTTACACTAGTGCGATTCGCGCGTTTGAAAAGCATGGCGCCGGGAACGAGTTGCATCTCGCCGAGCGGAAGCCCGGACACGGGATTTCCGACGTGTACGCCGAGCTGGTGCAAGTGGCGGCCGCGACGTCGCCCCGGTAAGCGAAGACAAAAAAATAGGGCCGCGTTTGGAACGCGGCCCTAAAAATCGAAAACTGCTTCAGATCACCAGCTCAGCCGTAAGCCGACGCGGAACTGGCGTTCGTCAATGCCCTCGCGCGCCAGATCGCAGACGCCGTTGTTGAGGGTCATGAAGCTGCCTGGATCGATTACCCGGCCGGTTGTTTGATCGATCGTATTTGCATCACCGATGTAGTTATCCGGCCCGCAGAAGTGCGGCGTATTGGTGAAGTTGAACGATTCGAACCGGAACTGCATGTGGAGGTTCTCTTTGATGGCAAAATCGCGGAACAGGCCGAAATCCCAGTTACCGACGCCCGGCGCCCGCAGGTTGTTGTATCCGGAACTCCCCAGCACGCCGGGACGGCACGTGCCGTCGTTGTGGCTCGGGTCGAAAACCTCGGCGAACGCGAACGGATCGTACCAGTATCCGGATGTGCTGCCGATTTTCTTCGGCTTGCCGATTGTGTCAATCATGGTGGGAGAATTGCCCGGCCAATGCGCGTCGCAGTCTCCCCAGACATTGAAAGGCGGTCCCGTAAAGAAGCTGAAGATATTGTTAAGCTGCCAGCCGGAGACGATGGGCGTGAGCACGCCACTGCTCGCCAGCCATTTCTTGCCTCGGCCCAAGGGCAGTTCCACGACGTTGGTAATCGCGACATTGTGTGCCAGATCGAAACTCGTGGGCGCATGGTTCATCCTGAGGTAATTTTGCGCCTGGATGGCCGGCGTCCAGTCGCTGCTATCTACGGCGTTTTGCCCCTTGCCCCAGGTGTAGTTGACATTCGTCATCCAGCCTTTCGTGAAGCGGCGCTGGAGCGAAGCCTGCAGCGAGTCGTAATGGCCTGTGCCCACGGGCTGGAGAAAGACCGTAGGCGCGCTGCGTCCGAATTGTTGCAGCAGGGGCTCGGTGGATGTGCCGGAGAACGGAACTTGCGAGACATTGTAATTGACGAACGCGAGTTGCCGGATCGAGCGTGTTCCCACATAACCGGCCTGGGCGGTGAAGCCCCATCCCAACTGCTTCTGCAAAGTGAAATTCCACGACTGGATATAACCGCGATGCACGTTTTTCGGGTAGCCCTCGAACGCCACATCGGATGGTATGTCCATTAATCCATTGCTCGGGATAACCGGAGGGGACACCTGAGGAATCCCTTTGGCAAGCGATGTAACTGGGATAAAATCGTTTGGTGGCGGCGCCATCTGGAACGGGACCATGATCGGGAAGTTGTTGCGGACCAGTTCCATGGCCTCATACGGGTCCGTTGTTATTCCATAGCCGGTGCGCAGAACGAAAGTATTCGTGATGCGCCAAGCTACACCCAACCGCGGCGAAAACATCTTCTTGCTGAGTTCCACGTTGCAGTTGCCGGATACACCTCCCACACCGCACAGTTCCACCTGGTTGGTTTCCAGCAAGTAACGCTCCAGTCCGCGGTCATTGCGCCGGGGGAACGGAAAATACTCCCAGCGGACGCCGTAATCGATGGTGAGGCGCGGCGTGACGTTCCACCGGTCGCGGACATAAGCGCTGTACAGCAACCCATGCACGTGATAAACATCCGGGACCTGTAAGGACTTGCTGGCGCTATCGGGCAAACCCAACAGGAACGCAGCGAACGCGTTCGCACGGTTGGTGCCGGTGCCCGAGCTGCAATCCGCATTCGTGCACAAAGCCGTCACATTCCGACCGAAGTTGAATCCGCCTTGCGACCCGTAAACATTGCCGCCGATCCACTCCGCCTGCGTCTGGTTCAGACCTTGGCGGTAGGTATCAAGACCGTAGCGGACGTTGTGCTTTCCGTGTGTCCAGTTAAAGTTCACCACGTATTGGTACTGCGGATCGTGACGATAATACGGCATAAAGTTTGTGTTGTTGCCGATCGTGTCGAATCCGTTGAAGTCAAACTCCGGCCAGCCGGCCTCAAACTTGCGGGCTCCGTTCGTTCCAGGAATACCCAACACGTCCAGCCCGACATTCTTGTCGAGCCCGGTCTGCTCCGAGATGGTGCCTTGTTTGGTGAAGCCGAAATAGGCATCCATAATGAACGTCGGAGTAAAAGTATAGGTCCCACCGAACGTTGAGCTGTAAGTTTCGCCATGACCATTACCGGGATTGCTGCTCCCGCCGATCGGCCGCCCTTGCAGCTGGTCGCCGAAGACCGTCGGGACGTGATCGTGATAGTGCAGGAAGCTGAAGCGGCCGAATATGTTCAGTTTCTCGTTGATGTTCCAGTTGACCTTGCTGTCGATGGTATTGCGATTGAAGTAGAAGGGACCGGAGGCGAAGTAGTTGTTCTTCAGGCCCGGCAGGTTGGGTTCCGGCCACAAAGGAAGAATCTTCGCCGCGATTTGCGCGCTGGGGGTATTTAGCAGGCTCTGCGGAATGGTGTTATTCGGGAAAGGCTGTCTTTGCGACGGGTCCGCCAGCGTCGTACCAGTGAAATCCGTGTAGGGGTTGTAGATGACGGTGTCCGGCAGGAACTCCGAGAAATCGCCGGCCTTCATGGTATCAGTCGGTACCGTCGCTTTCCGCTGCACTGCACGGTGATCGTAAGTGCCCTCATAGCTGACGAAGTAGAACAACTTGTCCTTTTTGATCGGACCGCCGATCGTCCCGCCAAACTGGTTGTACACCAGCTTGGGCTTTTCAGATTGACCGGCCGGGATCTCCTGCGGCCAGGCTTTGAGGTGGTTGTTGCTGTTGTACTCAAAGGCCGAGCCGTGCAATTGATTGGTCCCGCTCTTGATCTGCACATTGATCGCAGCGCCGCCCGCCAGGCCTTGCTCGGCGTCGAAACTGCTGGTCACGACGTTGACTTCCTGGATCGATTCGAGCGCCGGAATGTAGGAGACAATGTGAGGCAACTGAACGGTGGTCGAGCTCACGCCGTCAATGCGTGTGTTGTTCTGGTCGTCGCTCGTTCCATTTACATGGAATTCGAGCGACCGCGAAGGATTTGTGGGAATCGAGTGCGAGTTAACCGGCGGCGAAAAACCTGGCAGCGTGCGGTAAAGCTGCTGGTAGTTGCGCCCCAATGGGACCGGCAGGTTTTGCAATTCAACCGTATTCACCTCGGCATGCGTCTCGGCGCGGTCTGTCTGCAGCACCGGGGCTTCGCCGGTGATCGTGACCTGCTGCTCGATGCTCCCGACTTCGAGCGTCACATCCGTGCGGGTGATGTTGTTGGCCGAAACGCCGACATCACGCCTCTCGAATGTCTTGAAACCGGAGACCGATACTTTGATCGCGTACGTCCCCGGCTGCAAATTCACGAAGTTGTACTCGCCCGCTCCATTCGTCGTCGTCGAAGCCGCAACTCCAGTGGCCTGGTCCGTCGCCGTAACCGCGGCGCTCGGGATAACGGCGCCATTGGGATCGGTCACGTTGCCGACCAGCGATCCATAAAGGACCTGAGCCCGCGCGTTTTGCGCGCTTAAGGCAATCAAGCCGGCAGCGGCAACGATTGCCACAAGCCATCCACGGCTAAACGACGCACGAATCCCTTTAATAATCTGGTTCATTACGCACCCTCCCGTTCTGTTTGGAGCCAGGATCAATTCCCGGCAAACATATGACGATTCCGCTAGACACGCACACCCCGTACTGCGAAGGCTACCCCGCCTCGTAATAACTTCTGCTACTTGGTCGAATTTTGGAGGATATTACCACACTTCATTGCGTGGTGAAAGAAAAAAAGAGCCCTTCATCATGTAAACAAGGGTGTCATGCGCCCCCTCGATCACAGCGCTTGCCGGCTTAGATAGCCAAGGCTAAAAACTGGCGCCCGCACCTGCGTTGCCGCAGCTTAAGACAAATAAGTCATCGGTTTACAGCACGTCGGTCATCGAACATTCGGCTCGGCGGCCGACCGGATCACTCTGGCTGCCCTGTACCCTGGCGCAGCGTAATCAAGCGGTCGACCTTGACCCCTGTGAAGTGCTCCTTTATCCCATCCGGCCAGTTGACGATGACCGCGTCAATCTGAGGCGTGTTCCCCAGTCCAAAATGCACCCGCACGTCGCTCGCGCTGAGGTAGCTGGAATCCGTGTGCACCCGCCGCCACAACGTATCCTGCCCTTTGCGAACCACCCCCACCCGGGCTCCGATCGCGAACCGGTTGGTTTTGCGAGATTCCAGCTTAACCGTCAGCCAATGCGGTCGAGCCGAAGGCGGCCGGCGCGAAAGCTGATTCCGTAGCAGCCGTACCGGCCCGTTGTTATTTGTGACCACGATATCCATCGCGCCATCGTTATCGATGTCGCCGAATGCGGTGGCGCGGCTGACGTCTTCGACCTGAAATGCCGGCCCCGCCGTCCCCGAAACGTCGCGGAACCGCTTGCCGCGTCCTTCGTTGTGAAACAACTGCTTACGCTGGGCGTAAGGAAAATCTGTGGTTCGCTCCGAACCCACGATCGTTACCGCCCCATTGGCGATGAACAGATCCAACCATCCGTCGTTGTCGTAATCGAACCAACCGGCTCCGAAGCCCGTGTAGCCGAAAGTGGGCTGAAGCAACCCGAATTCCGCGGTCACGTCGTCGAACTGGCCCTTGGCATCGCCCCGAAAAACCGTCACGCCCTCCCGGGTGAGATTGGTTACCAGTAACACCTGCCCGCCGCTATTCTCGACGTCGGCCAGGGTAACTCCCATGCCTGCCTTGGCCAGACCGTCCATGCTGTAGGCCATACCCATATCGAGCGCGGCTTCCCGAAATGTCCCGTTTCCCTGATTCAGCCAAAGCCGGTTTGCGGCGGTATCGTTCGCTACATAGATATCCGGCCGGCCGTCGCCGTTCAAGTCGGCGCAAAGCACACCCAGGCCCGGCCCATAGGAGCTGTTGATACCGGAAGCCTCGCTCACATCTTCAAATTTGCCGTTGCGCAGGTTCCTGAAAAGGCGCGAAGGCGCCGCGTGGTACATCTTGGGCGTGCAGTAGTCCGGCTCGCCTGTGGGAGAAAAGCATTCGCGATTGCCTTCGGTGGTGAAGTCGACGTAATTGCAGACAAACAGATCCAGCCAGCCGTCGCCGTCGAAATCCACCCACGCTGCGCTGGTCGACCAGTGCTCGTCATCCACTCCCGCTGCCCGGGTGACGTCGGTAAACGTGCCGTCGCCGTTATTGTGATAGAGCACGTTGTGCCCGAAATTGGTGACGTAGAGATCCTGGAAGCCGTCGTTGTCGTAATCGCCGACCGCGACGCCCATGCCATATCCGATGTGCCCTACACCGGCCTTTTCGGTCACATCGACGAAGCGCAGCTCGCCCGTCTCGGCCAGCAGGTTCTTGAAAAGCCTGTTGCCTGGCTTCCAGTTGGATGGAGTGGGTAACAGCAGCTTGCCCTTTGGATCGAGCCGGGTCCCCTGGACCAGATAGATATCCAGGTCGCCGTCGTTGTCGTAATCGAACAAGGCCACGCCGGCGCCCATGATCTCGGGCATATAGTGATGGCCTGTGGCGAAATTGAAGTGATGGAAGTTGAGCCCGGTCTCGGCAGCGACATCTCGGAATAGAGGAGTCTCGCCGGCGCCCGCGTTCGGCAAGGCAGCGCCGGCCAGCGCGCCCAGAAACGAGCGGCGTCTCATCGCCCGCCGCCGAGTGTTTTCAGATCCCGCTCGATACTCGTCAGCAGTTGCGACTGCCCGCGCGCCGCGGCCGCATCCCGCGCCTTGCCGAAATATTCGAGAGCGTTGACGCGATCTCCCGCCCGCGCATACGTAGCAGCCAGAGCATAAATATACGTAGGTGTCTTTTCATCTTCGGGCGTCAATGCCCTCTGAAACTCCCGGATGGCTTCCTGGTAGCTCTGGCGGTTGACCAAAATGCGGCCCAGATGAAAGCGCGCCAGGGGATAATCCGGCTGGGCAGCGATCGCCTCCCGAAATTCGCGCTCGGCGTCATCGAGCTTCCCTTGCTGCTCTTCAATGGCGCCCAAATTATTGTGCGCCTCGGCGTAATTGGGGTTGATCGCAATAGCGTGCCGGAACGCTTCCGCGGCTTCTGCCACCTGCCGTTCGCCATACAGGAGAACGCCGTAGTTATACCAGGCGTCAGATCGCCCCGGATTCAGCCGGATGGCGGTTTCGAACTGCTCTTTGGCTCGTGCTTTGTCACCCGTCCGCGCGTATAGCGAAATCAGATTCACGCGCACCTGCACGTTGTTGGGATCGACTGCCAGGGCGGCTTCATGCTCGCGCACCGCATCTTCGAAGCGGCCAGCCTTTTCCAATTCCGCGCCGCGCTGGATGTGCGCCTGCACTCCGTGGTTCAGCTCGTGAATGCGCTCGAAAAGCGGATCGTCAAGCGGCGGCTCGGCCGTCACATATTTCTGGTAAAGGGCGAGGTGCTCCTGGGCTTGCGCGCTTTTACCCGCCCTGCGCAGCTCCTGGGCCAGTGCGAAATGCGCCGCTCCGTACTGCGGAAATAGTTCGCACGCCTTGGCATAGGATTCAGCCGCTCCGACATGATCTCCCGAAGCCTGCTGCGCGCGGCCAAGGCCGTACCAGGCCTGAGCCGACCGGGCATGTTGCGCCAGAATCCGCCGCGCCACTGCGCCGGCCTCATCCCACGCCCCCATCCCCGCCAGGCTTTGCGCCAGCCGGACCTGTGCCGCGAGATCGTTCGGTCGAATTTCAAGCGCTGATTCCAGCGATTTTCGGGCCGCTTGGAATTGGCCGTCGGCCAGCTCCGCCGCGCCCCGCAGGTACAGCCAGTCGTAGTTCTTCGGGTCGAGCCGATGCGCGCGTGTGTACGCTTGCACGGCCGGCGCGTACTGCTGGTAAGCGTGCAGCGTCATCGCCAGCGTGCCGACCTCTTGGGCATCGCGGGGATGAGCCGCCGCTTCGGATTCGGCGTGCTCGATTTCCGCGCGAATAGCGGGTTGGAAGTGGGACGTATTCAGTCGCGGCAGATCGGGAAGACGCTCGCTCTGGGCATGCGCGTGCGGCCAGCCCACACATGCCGCCCCCAGTACGACCGCGCTCCAGCCAATCCGCATAAAAGCCGCAGCTTCTCATTGTAGGCGGAGCGGAAGCCCTCTCTCAGATCACGCCCCTGCGCAAGGCCTTACTCACGGCTTCGGATTTCGAGTGCACATGCAGCTTCTCGTATACTTTCCGCACGTAGTTGCGAATGGTGTTCACACTCACGCGCATCTGGTCGGCGGCGGATTGATAACTGTAGCCCTCGGCGAGCAGCGCCAGCACGCGCTGCTCCTGCTGCGTCAGCTCAACCGGCGGCTGCGGCGCTGCCGTCTTTTGAAACAGCCCGATGATCTGGCGCGCGATCTCGGGCGAAATCGGCGATCCCCCGGCTTTAGCCGACCGGATCGCGTCCAGCAGCTTTGCGGGCGGCGTGCTCTTGAGCAGGTAGCCGTTCGCCCCGTTGCAGATAGATGTAAAAACTTTGCTGCGTTCCGAGAAAACGGTGAGCATCAGGATTTCAACACCCGGGCAGGTGCGGCGCAAAACTTCGACAGCTTCATCGCCCGCCAGGCCAGGAAGTTGAATATCGAGCAGCAGCACTTCCGGATGAGCCGCGCTCAAACTGGGGAGCGCTTCTTCGACTGATCCAAAGGCGCCTGCGCAGACGAAGCCTTCGGCGCCGTCGATAATCCGGCGCAGCCCGTCCACGAGCACCTGATCATCGTCGATGATGGCGACGCGGGTCGCTTCCGCCATCCCCCAATACAAGCACTTTCACGCGCTCGGCGGCAAGCGCATACTTATGCTTTTCGCAGCCGGAGGCTGAATTCCAGGGTGGCTTTGGTGCCGCCTTCCGGACGCGTCCCGATCCAAAAATCCCCGCCAAGCCGCTCCGCCCGCCGCTGCATGCTAGCAAGCCCCATTCCTTGCCCGGCGTCCGGCGAAAAACCGCGCCCGTCATCCTCAATGCCGGCCCAGATCCGGCTGTCCTCCACCCCGATGCGGAGGGCGACGTTGCTGGCCTCCGAGTGTTGGGCGATGTTGTGGATCGCCTCTTTGAAAATGAGGTAGAACTGCCGGCGTTGATCGGGCGAAAGCTTCTGGCCGAGGGCATCGGAAGGGCCGTCGCAAGTCCAGTGAATGCCGCGCGCTTCCAGCACGTCCGAGCCAAATGCCCTCAGCCGGGCGATTACGTCCGCGAGATTGTCGCGCCGCGGGTCAATCGACCAGACAATATCGCCCATCTCGTCCACCAGCCCTCGCGAAGTCTCGGCAATATCCCCCAGCATGTGGTGCGAATCGCGGTCCGATGCCTGCACGCGGTCTTTGACCACTTCGCTCATCACGGCGATTCGGGCCAGGCTGGCGCCGATATCATCGTGAAGATCCGTCGCGATTCGCGAGCGCACGCGCTCGAGTGCCACCCGTGCCTCCAGCCGTACTCGGTGTCCGAGAAAACCAAGGCCCAGCAGAATTCCGGCAATCCCCGCCTGAAACCACCACTGCCGCCAGGGGGCCGGCGAGATGGTGAATGCGAATGACGCCGGTGTCCGGCTCGAGGCGCCGTCAGAGTTGATGGCGCGCACGAGAAATTGATAGCGCCCCGGCGCCAGATTCGAGAAATAAACCGTCGAAGTAGTCGAAGGCTCGCTCCAGCCGCCGGCCGCACCTTTCAGCAGAAATTGATATCGAACCTGGTCCGGCGCGCGGAAATCGATGGAAGAAAAATCAATTCGCACTGAATTGTTCTTCCAGGAGAACGTCGAGGCCGGAACCTGAAGCTCGCCCAGATCGGATATCGGTTGCGGCGCTCCTGCCACGTGGACGCCCGTGATCCGGGCCTCGATGGCTGGCTGCCGACCCTTCTGTACGGGGTCCAGCCGTGACAATCCGCGGTTCGAGAGAAACCAAAGGCGGCCCTTATGGTCCGCCAGCGCGGCCCGGATATCGCCCTTCACCAGCCCATCGGAATTGGAATAGTGCGTGATGCGCTCCGTCACGGGGTCGATCTGATCCACGCCGCGTGCGGTTCCGGCATAAATGCGTCCGTAACGGTCTTCGGTGACGCACCAGATCTCGTTGCTCGAGAGCCCCCGCAAACGGTCGTATAGATGGACGCTGACCCGGTCGGCTTCGGGATGATCGATTCTCCCCAGACCGGCATCCGCGCTCGCAATCCAAAGCCGCTTCGACCGGTCACAGTACAGGTTCTGTATATTGCCGGCGGGAGCGCCGGAAACCTGCTCAAACCGTCCGTTACGCAAGCGGTAGAGGCCGCCCGGGCGGCCGAGTCCGATCCAGATCTGCCCGCCTGGCCCCTCTGCGAAAGCGGTAATGCTGCGCTCGCGCGCGACGTCGGGCAATGCGAGATCCTCGAGACGCGACTGCGCCCTGTTCCAGCGCATCAATCCGAACTTCCATCCGCGAAACGTCGTGATCCAGATATCGTGCCGGCTGTCTTCCCATAAATGCCGCGCTTCACGGTCCTGGATTAGCCGGAGGTTCGGCTCGCCCTTTGGTATTCCGGGGCCGGACCGAGCACTGCCGAAGCGAACCACGCCGCGAGGGGTGGCAATCCACCACGCACCGAGGTGATCCACCAGCACAGACTGGTTTGAGGTCGGAGTTGATTCAGTGACCGCGCGCGGAAGGCGCGGCTCGACGGCGCGGAACCGCCGCCCATCCAGGCAGCGGATCGGCCGGCGCGATTCCGAAATCGCGTCGATGCAAATCCCTCCGGCCGGCGTTTCGACAATTTGATCGCTTCCGGTGAGCGACAATCCGTCGGCCTTGCCGAAGTTGACAAAGCCGGTCCGGTCTAAACACATCACGCCGCCGCGCCGCGAACCGATCCACAAATTTCCGTCCGGACCGATAGTCAGGTCGTAAACCTCCTGATCTGTCAGCCCGTCTTCGGCCGAATACACCCGGAAGTTCGCCGGCAATGGAGCGCCTCCGGCCCATTCGACAAGCCCTCCTAATGTGCTGATCCAGCGCCGCCCATCGGGCAGGAACAGAATGTCGCGGGTGTCGCGGTGCGGCAAGCCATTCTCCGTGGTGACCGTCAGATCGACCACGCGGCTGCCCGGCTGCGGTTTCGGCGACAGGCGTGCGATTCCGTGCCGCGTACAGATCCAGATGCGCCCCTGAGGATCGGCGGTAATGGTGTCCACAAAGTCGTGCGGCAACCCGTCCGGCGACATGAATCGCGCCCAAGCGCCCTTGAGATCGCGGCGGTACAACCCGCTCACTGTGCCCACCCAAAGAGTGCCGTCCGGCTCCCGGTACAGTGAATTCACGGACGACGCTTCCCGCTCGCCGGCGGGAGCTCCGAAAGCGATCTGCTCGAACCGGGCGCCGCCATTGTTCAGGCGCAACCGGTAAAGGCCTGCTGCGGTTCCCGCGAGCACCGCGCCATCAGGCTCCTCGCGCAGCACATTGACGAACAGTGCTTGCGGCGGGCCATCCGGCCGGAACGTGGTGAACCGCTTTTCCGGATGGTCAGGCCGGAACAGCGCGACTCCTCCGTCGGTGGCTACCCAGTAGCTGCCGGAACGCGTTTCGATGATGTCGTTCACGTGGATATGGGGCAGGCCGTCGGCGACGGTGTAATTCACAAACTGGCGGCCGTCGAAGCGCGACAGGCCTTCATCCGTGCAGATCCACAGGAAATCGTGTGAATCCCGGACTATGCTGCTGACGTGATCGTGCGCCAGCCCCTCGGCCACGGTATAAGAGCGGATGGGCAGCGTTTCCGCGTGCGCCCACCAGAGGGCTGCGCAGCCCAGACATAACCAACTTGAGATTCGATCCCGGACCGGCATTTCGAGGCCGACATTATAACCTTCCCCAGGCGATTGCCGCCCGTCGCTTCGCCGCCTCACGTGTTACTTTTTCGCGAAAGAGTGATATGCGGAATGGATCGTAGTGGCAAGCAGCAGCACCACCACTAGCGCCATGATCATTTGGATGCGCTCCCGCTGCTGGTTTTCGGCCACCACACGCCAAAGCCTTGGCGTGCTCCGGTCGCAAGCTCGACCATCACGATGCTCTGCCTGTGGTCCTCCGGGAGGGGTTCGATCCGGATTGTCCGCCTTATCCTAGGAGCGTTGGGTGGAAACATCTTCCAGCCGTCTGCTTCCTGTACGTAAACCACGCTGGAAGCGTCCGGTTCTCTGAGTTCCACCGGCTCGTGGATCGGGCGCTGCATAACCAGAATCACGGCGCTCTTTTTTCCGCTTCCATACCGGCCGCTCCCGAAGCTGGAAACGGTTCCGCCGATCCCGGTAGCTCGGATTTGACGAATCGCTTGATCGGACAGGATCGCCGCGGCCGGATTCGGCATCGGGTCGATGGCCAGCGGCCCGTTCGAGGGAGTCCACAATAGAATCGAAAGCGTGAGTTCCTGATCCGTCAAGAGTGTCTTGCCTACGGAGAAAACGCCCGGCAGGTAAAACGTCCAGATGCAGGCGGCGCCTATGAGCGCCGTTCGCGCGGCTGTGCGCCGGTCCAGCAAACGGATCGGCGCCGACGCCACCAGAATGAGCGACCCGAGAAGCGATATATATTCCGTGATACTGATGCCTGCTCCCCAGACCGCCCATCCGAGCGCCCAAACGACGGGTATCGCGGTCGCGATGCCGGTGGCAAGGTAAAGCAGAGCCGCCATGGAAGCGATTATGGCATCGGGGCGCCGGGATCCGCGGATCACCCCCAGTTTGCGAGTTAGAGCCGCCCGCTGCTAGAATTAAAAATTACCGCCTGAGAGGGAGATTCTTCGATTCATGGCTAGAGTTTGTGAAGTTTGCGGCCGCGGCCCGCGTTTCGGCCACCGCATCAGCCACGCGCATAACGTGACCAAGCGCCGCTGGAACCTGAACCTGCAGACCGTCCGCGCCGTGGTCAACGGCGCTACCCGCCGTCTGCGCGTCTGCACGTCCTGCATCAAGAGCGGCAAAGTCCAAAAGGCCGCTTAACGCGTCAACTCCACCGGCTGGGTAAACGCTCCATTGACCGCCGAATCCCAGGCGGCGAAGCGTACCCATTTCTGCTTCGATAAATCCACCGGAATCTCAAACCGGCGCGAGCCGAATGCCTTGGCTTCCGGCGTGCGCACGATTTTCCGCTCCACCCGGTCGCCATCGCCCCACACCGCCTCGACGAACGCGAGCGGAAACGTCCAGTCGACCTCTGCCTCGACCCCCGCTCCGCTTGCGCGGAAATTCCGAATCAGCACCTCGCCGGTCGAGACAAAGAAGTTTCCGGCGCGCAGCGCGCGATTCACCGCCGTCCAGTCCGCTGATGGCGGCAACCGGTCGAGCTTTACATAGTTCACATTGAAATCGCCATAAAGATCGTAATCCGCAAACTTCTTGTAGGTATCGACCTCGCCCACCAGATACTTCGGCCCATCCCAGTTATTCATGTCGTCCAGGGTTTCAAAACAGCGCTTCTCGCAAAGCCGCGACTCCGAAAGATCTACCGGCAGCGCCTTGAATCCGGCGCCCAGCCAGCGGTCGCTGCGGAAATAATCCGCCTCACGAATGCGGTCGGGATAAAACGTCGAGCCTTTGGTGCGCGGATGCGTCTGCCACACCAGCGCATTCTCGCGGCGCAGCATCTCGAATAGTTCAGCGGCGTTCGTCGGGTGATACACGTTCCCCAGTTCCGGATCATGCTCGGTGAAGCTCGCTCCCGCGTCGCGCCCGTGCGTCCAGAACACCGGTTTCGGAAATAAGAGATTGTAATGGCCGCCCAGATACACGTTGGCTTCTTCGCCGGGCAGAATCAGAAATTCACGGTCGGAGTGGCGGCGGCAGGCTTCGTAATAGTTGCGCAGATCGTCCAGACGCAGCCGGCCATTGTCGTCGGGGTGCCCGTCGCCGTGGAAATCGTCGAGCATCACAATATTCACTCCGAGCGCGCGGATAGCCGAAATCCAAGGCGGCTCGCGGTCCAGGCTTCCTTCGTCCATCAGTTCTTTCGTGAAGGCGGTGTGAAAGTGCGTGGCCATGACCTGGTAACCCGGAAGCGGCTGGAAACGGTCGCCGTGCGTGTAGGCGAGCACCGCTTCGCGCGTCTCCCGCGCATCGGTTGCCGATAGATAAAAATACGCCGCCATGCGCTGCCACGTGCCCGGCGGCGCGTTGTAGAGCGCATAAACGCGCTCGATCCAGGTGGGTTGGTATCCGCCGGCGTTATCGCCCTGCCGCACCCCAAGCGAAAAGCTGCGCGCATCGTCCTCGCGCCGCCACACATAGCCCATGTTGGTTTCGAGTTCGCGCGCGAAGAAAAATTCATGCGGCGGCGGAAAAACCGCTACGCTTCCACGATGGCCCTCCGCGATCGCCAGCCGGTTGCGGGCCACCAGAGGCACCAGATCGCGATTCGGCGTGCCGCCGAACTCGTACTGCTGTGTGTTGCCTCCAGCGTCGCGCCAGGTCACGCGCGCGAGTTCATCGAGCGAAAATCCTCGCAGGCCCGCGGTGTATTTGTAAGCGACCGAAGGCTCCTCGGTTTTGGCGATGGCCTCCTCGCGCAGAAGATTCGAGCCTTCATACACTGTGAACGCCAGGCGCCCGGAAAAGATTCCGAGCGATAGCCCGGGGAAGGACACATCGAGCCGCGCACCCTCCTGCCGCACCTCGCAGGAATGCGTCGCGAAGCTCGACCTTCCGTGCCGGATCTCTTCCGGTTTGCGCGGCAGTCCCGGATTTTCACCGCGGCCGGGAATCGTCAGCGGCGCATCCCAGAACACGTCCCAGCGATGCTCGAACGGCAGCCCGTGCGCCGCACGGCGCACCCCGCTGGTGGTCGTGAACTCGGGAGTCAGATTGCGTGCAAGTTCCGCCCAATCGCCGGATGCGCCCGCCACCGCCAGTTCCCGTACTACCGGCGTCGCGCGATCGATCCCGAACCTGGCACGCAGCCGTGTGCCGCGCTCGCCCGCCCAGTTGACTTCGACTGTCTCTCCATCCACCCGCGCGCTCAGACCGGGCGAGGATGCCACCCCATGAAGCGTGCAGTTAAGCGGATCCGCCGGCAGAAGCGGCGTCAGGAATAACACGAGGGTTAGTGCTTTCATCGAAAGAGTGGATTTTACCGCGCTCCGCAAGCGCCGCGCTCACCATTGCCACCACCACTTGCGCAGACGGTCGGGCTCCGGCACAGCTTCGGGCACCGGCTCGCCGTTAAGCACCGCTGTCGGATTGGTGATCAACAGCGCTTCGGCGCGCCGCTCGCTGTACCGTTGGGCGATATGCTGGAACGCCCGATCCAGCACCGGCGGCCGGTCGGAGGTATCGTGCGCGTCGCTGGCGATGAAATGCACCAGCCCGCACCGCATGAGTTGTTCCGCAGATGCCCTCGCACGCCGTCCGAAACGCCCGAACAGCGATTGCGCCGTCACCTGCACCCGGCATCCGGATTTAACCCAGTCTCGTAACTGCTGCACGTCCCGCATCAGGATGGTGTTGCGCTCCGGATGCGTAATCACCGGCGTCATGCCCGCTTCCCGCATGCGCGCGAACATCTCACTGGTGGAGCGCAGAATCGCGATCTCGGAAAACTCCACCAGCAGATAAGTTTTTCCGTTGATCGTGTAGCGCGACGGTTCGGCAATCGCTCTTTGTACGTTCTCGTAGAAAAGATGAAAGTCGCAGCCGCGATGAACGTGCACGATATCTCCGCATTCCGCGCGCAACTCCGCGATCTTGCGGTCGACGACCTCAGGGTCGTATGCGAATTCCAGGTTAGCGTGCGGCGTCGCGACGATATCGGTGGTGCCGGAGCCGGCCGCCATCCGCAGCATCTCCCTCGATTCTTCGAGGGTCGCAGGACCGTCGTCGAGCCCGGCCAGAATATGGCTGTGGATGTCCACCATGCCGGCCGCCGATCGGCGACTTCAGATTTCGGGATAAAACTCGAAGAAAGCGTCGAGCGATTCGAGAAGCTGTTTTCGAATCTCCTGCTCGCTCGCGCCCTCGATTAAATGCATTGTGACCGACGCCTTACGCCCGTTCTTCAGCGTGAGGGGAGCTTCCGCCACCGATTCCAATTCCTCCGCCGGCAACAGCCGCACGCCGTACACCAGCGCCAGCTTGGCCATCAGATGAACATCTCTTCGTCTTGCGTGGCGTGATCGACCGATTCCCGGCGGCCGTGCGCATACACCGAAAGGGCCGCGCGGATGCCGTGCATGATGCCATCTACCTGTTTCGCCGGCTTGGTAATAGCGTTGCGGACGACGCCGCTGGCCGCGCCAAGCTCGTCGACCGCCTGGTCCACCACACCGTCGATCCGCGCTACCTGCGCCCTGGCACGGTCGCTGACGTCTTTGACCACTTCGCTCAGCCGGTTGACTTGCTCACGCAAGGCTTTTGTCATTTCGGCTGAGTCGCTCATCATGCGGGAAAATTTGGGAATGTTCTCGTCCAGAAAGCGCCGCAGCCCGCTGACCGCCGGAAGCGCTGCATCGATCACCGGCCCGATCTTTTCTTGCGTGGCTTTGGTGACGCGATACATGGCGAACACCAGAGCAGCTTGCAGGATCATCGCAAGCGCCGCCAGTATCACCGCAATGGTAACTACCCAGCGAAAGACGTCTTCCGGCATACTGCTTCAGCGCGACATCTGGTTTTCCGACGCCGCCGGCTGGCCCACCGCTTCGCGGTACGCCTGCTTGCCAGCTTCAACCGCCTCCGCCAGCGTGTCTCTCTGCCGGCCGATGGCTTCTTTGCTGCGCTCGAACATTTCACCCGCGCTCTCGCGGAGCTCCGTGCTGCGCCGCTTCAGATACTCTTTTCCTTCGTCTGCCTTGCCTTTGAGCAGCTCGCGCGTTTCCGAACCGGCTTTCGGCGCAAAAAGTAGTCCGACTCCGATACCTACGCCCAATCCGAGAAGAAAGCTCGGGAGCCCGCTGTCTTTTGCCATGCTGATCTCCTTGTTGTCCGTGACTTTCGTCAGCCCCAAAGTGCCAGAAGGTCACTCGGCGATCCGTTTGCGATCAGTTTCAGTATACTCCGGGTCGCACCCCCGAGTTCGGACCCGGTACACAGCGTCGGTCCTAAACCGGACACCCGGGAACGTACTTGAGAACTGCCGGCCCGCGGATGTGTCCACCGTCATAAAAAACCCGCCTAAGCAGGCGCTTGACCAATCCGGCAAGGTCGCAATATCGCTTTCCACAACCAAGGTCATCGGCCGGGATCGCGGTTGAGCATCGAAGCGCGCAGTCGCTCGAACGGCATCTCAAAACGTCGTCTAAAATAGTTGTCCTGTTCAGCAACGTGCTGCGGATCCCCGATGGCTTATGTCTTTTTGAGATCGCCTCTCGCTCCGGCATTCGTCTTCGGCAATTGGTGGCTGAATATCGCCGGCCTCGTCGGAGCCTGCCTGATTCTGAGTTACGCGGTGCTGTATGTCCGTCACGTGTTGCCGTTCCGGATTGCGCACAAGACTTTCGCCGGCGGAGATTACGACGGTGCTTTGCGGCGTCTCCGGCTGCTCGAGCACATGGGCATGAGGAGCCCTTCGCTCGTTTACTTTAAAGGCACCATCCTGATGTTCGCCGGGCGTTACCGGGAAGCCGAACAGGCGCTGCGCGAATGTATCCAAGCTGTCCAATCGTCCGGCCCGCGTCATCTCGGCCTCGTCAACCTCGGCTACGTGCTCTTGGAATTGGGCCGATACGACGAGGCCGCGCGCTCTCTCGACGAAGTCATCAAACTACAGCCGCATCGCGCCGTTCCATACAGCACCCGGGCGGAAATTTACTTGCGACAGGGTATCGAGCCGGAAAGAGCGCTCGCGCTTCTGGATAAAGGAATCCAGAACAAAACGGGCTCGGAACAGCAGCGGCGGGTCGACCGCCACGTCCTCGGTTATCTTTTTGCCAACCGCGCCTGGGCTTTGTTTTTGCTCGGCCGCCGGGAAGAAGCGGAACAGGCCCTAAAAAGTGCGGAAGAAGGCCTGCAAGCGGCTCTCTCGGATGGTGTTAAGCCGGGCGCCGCGGGTGTTCACTATCACATGGCCAGAGCGCTCTTTGCCGGCGGCGAAACAGGGCGAGCCCGCGAACATTTCGTCGCAGCCGCCAAGACCGACCCGAATGGCAAATACGCCAAGTTGGCTGATGAAGCGCTCCGCGGTAGGGAATAGCCGCCCGTTTCGAGTGTCCGCTTTCTGACCGAGGCTGCCGGGGTTAGGGCGGGGTTGTGTTTTCGCAGGGCCTACCCAGTATCGCGAGCTCCCTAGGACGAATGACCAGAGGGCGGCCGGCCGAGCCGCCGGCGTCCGCTGTATTAAAACAACTCGCCCCGCGCGCCGCGGCGCTGTTCCCTGGACTACCGCATGTGCTGCCCGGTGTTTCTCTAAAGATTCGCGATTGTTCCGCCGATAGCTTTCTAGATGACCCAAATCCCCTGTGCGCTCGCAGTTCGAGAAGGGCTGCGGTCTCACAGTTGGGCTTCAGAAAGCGATTCCAAATCCATGTCGATCCTGTTTCGTTCGGGCCGGATGCTTCCGGCCAAACCGGATCCGTCAGGTCTTGCCTGCGGCGGCGTGCTGTTTTTAATCGGTATGTCGCTTGTAACGTTGCCGGTTCGTGCGCAAGATGCAGGCGGTCTCATTCGTTCCGGCCGCGCCGGCGTTCAGCACGAAGCCGCGTTGAAGATGTCGCCGCGTCCGGACGCGAGTGCCGCTACTATTACTTTTGCAGCCGGACCGTCGCCCTCCGCGGCTGCCCCGGTGGCTATCGCGGTAGATTCGAACCGGCAACGGTTATATGCCGTTCACCGGGCCGCCTACGGGGACATCGGCATCAACAGCGGTGCTTTGCCCACCGACTGTGTCAGCGTGGTGGACTTGAAAACAGGCAGGGTGGTCGACAGCCTTCCCGTCGGGGGCGCGGCTTCCGGCGAAGAACAGGGAATAGCGCTCGATACCGTGCGCAACCGCCTGTACGTGTCCAACTACGACGACGGCACGGTTTCCGTGATCGATCTGGAGAAAAGGTCGCAAACTGGTTTGGACGTGCGCGGGCATCCCAGCGGGCTGGCGATCGATCCGGCGAACGGCACCCTGTACGTGGCAGTGGCATCGGCGAATGTCGTGCTCGTCATTTCGCCGGATAACGCACAGGTGGCGTCGATCTCGATAGCCGGGAGCCCGCATGCCATTGCGGTGGACCGCATCACGCACCGGGCCTACGTGACGGTGAACGCCGCCCCGTGGACCGTGGCGGTCCTGAGCGGGAGCAGCCAAGTGGCCGAAGTTCCGTTGAATTTCCTCTTCACGGTCAAAGGCATTGCGGTCGATCCCGGCTCGCGCGTCTACGTCTCGGACCACAATAGCGGTCTTGTTTCGGCGATCGATATTTCGGGCGATGTTCCCGCCGAGCTGGCGCGCTTCACGGCCGGTGTTTATCCGGATTCGCTGGCCGTGGATTCGACGGCGCATCGCGTTTACGTCGCCGATGTGGCCCAAAATGTCGTGACGGCATTTGACGCGTCCGGCTCAAAGATCCGGGATTTCGCCACGCTGCGCGATCCATATGGATTGGCGATCGACGAATCCGGAGGCCGCGCGTATGCCGGCAACTTGTTGAGCGACAGCGTCACCGTGCTCGACCTTCACGCGCAAGCGGTGTTGCAGCATATTCCGCTGGGCACGCTCACGTCCTCCGTCGCATATGACGCTGCCAGCCGCCGGATTTACGCCGCCAATTACGTGGCCGACGCGGTTTCGGTGATCGATGCCGCAACGCACAAATTGGTAGCCAGTTGGCCGTGCGGGGCGGGACCCTGGGCTGTCGCGGTCGATCCAGCGCTCGGGCAGGTCTATACGCTGAATGCGGATGACGGGACGATTGCCGTATTGAGCAGCGCCGACGGCGCCCTAAAAGGCGTCGTTCCGGCAGGCCCGTTCGGCGCAGGCGTGCTGGCCGTCGATTCCGCGACGCACCGCGTCTACGCCTCGTCCGGAATCAATACCAACAATACCGTTACGATTCTCAATGGCATCACGCGGAGCATCGAAGCGGCGGTTCCGGTCGGCAACACGCCGGTAGGTGTCGCCGTTGATCCTGCGAGCGGGCATGTTTTCGTCGCCAACCAGCAAAGCGGGACCATCAGCGTCATGGACTCGGCCTCGAACCAGGTCATTGAAACCTGGCACCCCGCCCGTGCCAATGTTTGGGGGCTGGCCGTCGACCCCGGAACCCGCCGGCTTTATGCGACCGCTCCGCCCGCTACGATCGGCAGCTTCAGCGGGCTGGAAATTCTTGACGCCGATCAAGGCACCGCGTTGGGTGAAGTAGCCGGCGGCAGCGGAACCGACCTCGTCATCGTCGATCCGGCCAGCCACGCGGTCTATTTCAGCGATTCGGACGCCGGAACGGTAACGGTTGTGGATGGACTGAATCCGGCTGCAGTCTTTTCAACCGGAAGCGGAGCGCATTCGCTGGCTCTCGCTGCTTCCGGCGCCGTCTATGTGGGGAACTATCTGGACGGCACTATCTCGGAGATCGCGGCTTTAGAGGCCGGCCCGGCGATTCCGGCTGGTGGCGTCGTGAATGCTGCCAGCTTTGCCTCCGGCGGCGTGGCTCCAGGGGAGATTGTGACCATCTTCGGAACGGGCATGGGCCTTGCCACCCTCACCACGCTGGCGCTCGACCAGTCAGGCAAGGTCGCAACAGAGCTTTCCGGCACCGAGGTCCTGTTCGACGGGATTCCTGCCCCGCTGGTCTACACCTATGCGTCGCAGATCAGTGCCATCGTGCCGTACGAGGTCGCGGGTCAAACGGCGACCGAAATAGTTGTGGAATACCAAGGCGCCCGCTCGGCGAATGTGACCGTTCCGGTCGCTTCAGCGGCGCCGGGACTGTTTACCATTTCCGGAGACGGCAAGGGCCAGGCGGCGGCCCTGAACGACGATTACACGGTCAATTCGGCCACTCGTCCAGCGCACCCCCATTCGGTGGTCATGCTGTTCGCCACTGGCGAAGGACAGACGAACCCCGTGGGTGTGGACGGGTCGGTGGCCGGCGGAACGCTTCCCAGACCACTGCTGCCGGTGCGCGCCTCGGTCGGAGGCCGCGATGTAGCCGTTCTATATGCGGGCGCCGCTCCAGGCGCCGTGGCCGGCCTGATCCAGGTAAACATCGAGTTGCCTGCCGATATCGTCACTGGTAATGCGTTGCCGGTTGCGATCAGCGTGGGCGGCGTGCGGAGCCAGTCCGGTGTAACGATCGCGATTCATTAAGGGCGATTGGGCGTCGCCTGCCAATTTGGTTTAAATATCGTCCCGCGATATAATAACAATAAGTGGCTTCTTTCCAGTTTATTACTCAGGGAGACTACCAGTCGCTCGCCGAGTTTCGCCACCAGATCCGCCGTTTCCTCCATTTCAGCGAGCAGGCAGCGCGCGGTGCCGGGCTCGAACCCCAGCAGCATCAGTTGCTTCTGGCCCTCAAGGTTTGGAAGGCGCGCCGCCGGCCATCGGAGTCCTGGCCGAACGGCTGCAAGTGCAGCATCACAGTGCAGTTGAGCTGGTCGACCGGCTGGTGGAGCGCGGGCTGGTAGCGAGATCGCGGGATCCCGAAGACCGGCGCCAGGTTTTGATCCACCTGACTGGTCGTGGGGAGGCGGAACTCGAAAAACTCGCTATGTGCCACTTGGAAGAATTACGCAATAACGGCCCTGCGCTGGTCGGAGCGCTCGAGGCTCTGATTCGGAGGACAAAAAGCAGTGGATAACGTTTCCATACGTCGCGTTTCGGACAAGCTGGGCGATTTCACCATGACCGCCCGCACGATCCCGATTGCCTTGTTGGCGATCCTGATCGGGGTGATCGGCGCGTACGTGGCGCTGGGACTCTTGAAACTCATCGGGTTGTTCACCAACCTGCTGTTTTTCGGACGTGTGGCCACGGAGCTGGTTTCGCCGGCGGGCAATCAGCTGGGCTGGTACGAGATCCTCATACCTGTCGCGGGGGCGATCGTTATCGGATTTATGGCACGGTACGGCTCGGAGCGCATTCGCGGCCACGGGATTCCGGAAGCTATTGAATCGATTCTGATTAACGGCAGCCGCGTGGAGCCGCGCCTGGCGATCCTGAAGCCGCTCTCTTCGGCGATCTCGATCGGCTCGGGCGGCCCGTTCGGCGCCGAAGGGCCGATCATTATGACCGGCGGGGCCTTCGGCTCCATGATCGCGCAATTCATTCACCTGACCAGCGCCGAGCGGAAAACGTTGCTGGTAGCGGGGGCGGCGGCGGGTATGTCGGCGACGTTCGCCTCGCCGCTGGCCGCCACGCTGCTGGCGGTTGAGCTGCTGCTGTTTGAATGGAAACCGCGCAGCCTGGTGCCGGTGGCCCTGGCGAGCGCCACAGCGGCGGTAGTCAGGCGATACATCATCGGCCTCGGGCCGCTGTTTCCCACGCCGGCGCATAGCGTTTTTATCGGCCCGGAAGGGGTGGCGGGCTGTGTGGTTTGCGGCTTGCTTGCGGGCGCGCTTTCCGCGCTGCTCACCATTGGCGTTTATGCCTGTGAAGACTTGTTCCAGAAGCACATGCCGATCCACTGGATGTGGTGGCCGGCGATAGGCGGTCTGGCAGTCGGGCTGGGCGGCGTGGTTTTTCCGCAGGCGCTGGGCGTGGGCTACGACACGATTCGCGCGCTGCTGGAAGGCAGTGTAGCGACCCACGTCATCTGGGGCATCCTGCTGGTGAAATCGTTCATTTGGGCTTTTTCTCTGGGATCGGGGACCTCGGGCGGCGTCCTCGCGCCGCTGCTGATGATGGGCGGCGCATTAGGGGGGCTGGAATCGATGTTCCTGCCGAATGAAGGCACGGGGTTCTGGCCGCTGATCAGCATGGGCGCCATCCTGGGCGGAACGATGCGGTCGCCATTCACGGGCGTGGTGTTCGCGATTGAGCTGACGCACGACGTGAATGTGATCCTGCCGCTGCTGGTGGCGGCGGTGATCGCGCACGCGTTCACGACATTAGCGCTCAAACGCTCGATTCTCACCGAAAAAGTTGCGCGGCGCGGTTATCATCTGAGCCGCGAGTACGAAGTAGATCCGCTTGAAGTTCTATTTGTACGCGACGTGATGCGCTCGAAGGTCGCCGTGCTTTCGCCGAGCCTGTCCCACAAGGATCTTCCCTCTTCCTTGCACGAGAGCCGGAAGGGCCAGCGGCTTTACCCGATTGTGGACGCCGGCGGCTTCGTCACCGGAATTGTGACACGGCGAGACCTGAAAAAACTCGCGGAACAGACCGCGCCGAATGGCGATCTATCCAGCGTAATCCGGAAAAATCCGATGGTTGCGTATCCGGAGGAAACCTTGCGTTTGGTGGTCAACCGCATGGCGGAAACGGGTTTGACGCGCTTTCCGGTGGTTGAAAGTGAAATATCGCGGAAACTGGTGGGGATCATTGCGCTCGAAGACCTGCTGCATGCGCGCGTGAGGCACCTGGAGGAAGAACGCAGGCGCGAGCGCGTTTTGCACATTCACCTGCCGTTTCAGGGCGCGGTCGAGACCAAGCAAGCCGCTCAGAATTCTGAAGTTTCGACTGAGTCGGCAGCGGAGTCGCCCGGCGTGGTGGAAAAAGGCTGATCAGAAGGCGGGGCGGCCGGAGGCGGTGGGAGTGCCTCGGCAAGGGGCTCATGATGGGCTGTCAGCGGCTCCGGGTGCTCAGCCGGCGGCTGCTCGTGGTCCCCATCCAATGGGATTTCGCAATCGCAGCAATCGCTACAGCAGCCGCAACGTTCGCAAATGTGATTGTCGCAAGCGTCTTTGGTGCAGCATGCGCAGATGCGAGTGGATTGCTGCTCGCAGATGCTGCACGTGAAGGTCACGGACGCCGCTCCAGCTTGGGCGGCGCGGCCCGGTCGCGCGAAGGCTGTCGCGAAATCGATTCCCGGCATCGTTGTGCTTCGGCGTCCGCCACTTTGAATTCCTGCTCTTTCGCCGTCGCCAGTTCGAGAGCGTACTGTTCGAGCCGGCCGAGGTTGGCGCTGTCTGCGGCCACTGCGGCGTTCAGCATGTCGGCCATGGGCGGATTGTGATACTTCCGTATCCCTTCGCTTAGAGAGCCCAGAAGATTTTCGGCGGTCCGAATCCGGAACAAAAGATGCAGCGTGTCACTCAGCTTCTCGGGATCACGGCTCAGATTGCGCGCGTCGGTGGCGACGGCCTTGACCTGAACACGGCAGGTTTGGGCCTGTACGGCATAGCCTTGGGGAACGCCACTTGAGGTCCAGTTTTCCGGGTGAACCTGATCGAGGAAGGGCGCGAGGCGATCGGCGTGGGCCGCGATGGCCGCGAGCGTCTGGCGAATATCCCAGTCATTCTGCATGCCCGCTTGTTGAGCGTAGAGCGCGCCTGCGAAGAGGAGCACGCTGATTGCCGTTCTCATGACGTCTCTTCCCAATCTAGCAAAGTCAGGAGCCAGGTTGACGGCAGGCACGCTAAACTATGCCACCAGCGTGCCGGCGACGCTCACGTCATAATCGCCCAGCTCATGTAACTCGGCACGGAACGCCGCACGGCTGAGCGTATCGATCAGTACCTTGACCGGCGGCAGGCTGAGGCTATCCTTGCGTAACACCAAGTCATAGCGTTCGCTCGACCACGGAATGAAATCGAGACGCAGAACGCGCGCCACAGCGCGTGTAGCCACGCAGCAATCGGCGTTTCCCGAACGCACCTGCCATGCGGCGGGCAGATGGCCCGGGGCGATGGATGCGTAGCCCGAGACCTGTTGAGGGGGGATACCTGCCTGGTGAAGCCGGGCATCGAGGAGCATGCGGCTGCCCGAGCCGCGCTCGCGGTTGATGAGGCTGACGCCGCGGCGCGCGAGATCGCCTGCGCCGCGAATTCGTTTGGGATTTCCGCGGGCGACTACCAGCCCTTCCTCCCAGATGGCTACGCTCACCAGGGCGTAGCCGCCACGCGGAAAAACTTTCCTGACGGCCGCCAGATTGGATTCACCGGTCGAGGCATCCCGCAGGTGCGAGCCGGCCACGTGCACCATCCCAGCCCTAAGCAGCTTGAGGGCGCGCGAACTATTGGCATGAACCAGGACCAGATCCGCGCCGGCCTTCCCGACGTGGCGCGCGAGCACGCCGACGCCTGGATCACAGCCGGCAACAACCAGCCGATTTTCCAGCGCCCCGTGTTCCGGCAACAGCCGGACGGCAGCCCGGCCGCGGGCTTTTTTGTCGAGCAGAAACCCATCCGCTGCGGGAAGGCACCACATCACTGGAGAAGGCACCGCCGCGACGAAGCGCGATCCCACACGCGCGACTTCGACCGGCTGGCCCGCATCGATTTCCGGATCATCGGATACCAGGTCCGCTTCGCGAGTTTGCGCCGGGACGGGCTGCAACTCTTCGACCTGGAACAGATCTTCGACCGCTACCTCCAGCAGACGCGCCAGCCGGAGCGCCACGGCGGTGTTGGGCATGTAATTGCCGGCTTCGATGGCATAGATGGTCTGGCGGCTCAAGCCGGCCTGCGCGGCGAGACCGGCGGCGGCAAGACCGCGCGCCTGCCGGACTTCTGCCAAACGGTTCCGGAGGTTCATTGCATGCCTCTGTGGTATCTTCTATAGACGACAATGTCTTGTATCATTGACACAGCCGGTTTCAGGATATCATGCTTCAGCCTGCTCGCCTCGCTTATTTTGCCGGCGCCGGGCCTGCACGCGCAGGACGCCGTGGATGCCTGGTTCGAGCGCGTGGAGCAGACGCAGGCCGCGCAGCCGCATTGGATCACGCCGGTGGTGACGGTCACTCCGCGGCTCGAGCAGGAGTTTCGCTTCGATCTTTTCCATCAAGATCTGGCCGGCGGCTTCACCACGCTCAACATCGGGGGCGGCAAGGGGCTTGAGCTGATTCCGTCCGAACGGGTCGAGGTGATCCTGGGGATTCCGGCTTATCTCGATCACGGCTCGGCCCGGGCGCATGACGGGTTCGGCGACACGAGTTTTCTGGTGAAGTACCGGCTGTTTTCCGGAAACGAAGAAGCCGGCAACTATATCGTGACCGCGTTTCTGGGGGCATCGGTTCCCACCGGCAGTTACTCGAACGGCGCCGAGCACGCGGTGATCACGCCGACGCTGGCGGCTGGCAAGGGCTGGAAAGATTTCAGCGTCCAGAGCACGCTGGGTGCGGGAATCCCGACCGGAGACATCGCGCGGCTCGGCCGTCCCATACTTTCCAACACGGCGTTTCAGTATCGCGTCGCGCGCCGGTTCTGGCCGGAGTTCGAGATCAACTCGACCTTCTGGCCGGACGGCGTGCGATCCGGAAAAAAACAGGTATTTCTGACGCCGGGGCTGGTGATCGGGCGCATTCCGCTTAGGCGCCGGCTGGGATTGACGTTTGGAGCAGGCTTTCAGATTGCTGCCACACATTTCCACACTTACAACCACAGCCTGATTTTCACGATACGGCTGCCGTTTTCGTAGGGCGTTCAGGATTGCGGGCGCGCGGCCGGGATGCGGATCAGCACCCAGGCGACGGCGGCGAATCCCAGAAGCGAGAGCCAGCCGCCCCAGGCGGGAAAGAAGCTCAGCCCGTCGGCCCCGGTGAGGAGTTTCGTCAGCGAGCTGATGCCGGCGACGAACAGTACGGCCTGCAAAATTCCGACTATGGCTTCGCCGGCGATCAATCCCGAAGCCAGCAGCGTGCCTTTTTCCTCGGCACGGCGCTTCTGCTCTTCCGGGAATCCGGAGCAGATGCGGTCGGCAATCCACTTGATCACGCCGCCTACGAAGATGGCGGCGGAAGTATCGAACGGCAGATACATGCCGACGGCAATCAGCATGGGCGCGCGCGCGCCGCAAAAGATCAGCGCAATGCCGAAGGCTGCGCCGATACCGATCAGCCCCCAGGCCATCTGGCCGCCGACGATGCCTTTGGCGAGCTGGGCCATGAGTCCGGCCTGCGGCGCGGGAAGAGCGCGGCCGCCGATTCCGCCCGTGGCGAGGTTGGCCTGATGGAGCACAATGATCGGCCACATCAGAAAAACCGAAAGTAGAATCACTGCGAGGATTTCGACGACTTGCATTTTCCACGGCGTGCCGCCGAGCAGATGGCCGGCTTTCAAGTCCTGAATGAGCGTGCCTGAGACCGAGCAGGCACCGGAAACGACCGCCGCCACACCCAGCACCGCAGCGATACCGGGCATGCCTTTGGCGCCGATGGCGAGCATCACCAGCGCCGAAAGCATCAGTGCGCAGAGCGTGAGACCGGAGAGCGGCTGGTTCGAGCTGCCGACCAGGCCGGTGAGATATCCGCCGACCGCCGAAAGAAAGAATCCGGTCACGCTCATGACCACGGCGGCGAGAATGGCGGCGGTCCAGCTTGCGGTGAAGTAGTAATAGATGGCGGTGATGGCAATGGTCAGGATGACGGTGCCGGTGACGAGCCAGGGGAACGGGATGTCGCGCTCGGTGCGGTCGCCAGTCTCGCCTTCTTTCGCTCTGGCGCGCGAGGCACGGAGCGCACCGGCGACCGATTGCGTGATGGATGACCGCATGGAAAACAATGTCTGGCACGCGGCGACCAGCATGGTGCCCACGGCGATGGGACGCACGATGTTGTACCAGAGCGTGTAGGCGGCCACGTCCCACTGCGGATTTTGCGCGGCGCCCAGGCGGCGCGGGAGATCGGGATCGAAGAACAGAAGCAGCGGGATCAGGATCCACCAGGCGATCAGGCCGCCGGACACGTTGATGGAAGCCAGCTGCGGGCCGATGATGTAGCCGATGCCCATCAGGGCGGGGGAGAGATTGGGCGTGGTCCACCAGACACCGCCATAGTGCGTGACGTCGCCAATCGGCTGTTTCTCGAAATTGAAATGGTGCACGACGGAGCGCGGGAACGCCAGGAAGCCTTCCAGGTACTCGCGGAAAATCTGAAGGCCTTTGTCGCTTTTGAGAATCTGGATGAGACCGGCGAATCCCATGGCGCCGAAAACATACTTGGGGGCCTGGCTGCCCTGCTCGCCGGCCTTGACGATTTCGGCGCTGGCGACGCTTTCCGGAAATGGCAGATCGCTTTCGACACAGAGCGGACGGCGCAGCACGATGATGAAGAGCACGCCGATCAGGCCGCCGACAAGCAGGATCATGGTGGCCTGCCAATAATGCGCGGCGAGATCGGCCCAAAGGCGCGTGCCATTGATCTCGACCATCATGAAGGCCGGGATAGTAAAGATGGCGGAAGCGACCAGCGCTTCGCCGACCGATGCCGCGGTGCGCGCAATATTCTGCTCGAGTATGTTGCCGCGAAAATACGGGAGGCGGAACAGCGCGATGGCAATGACCGCGGCTGGAATCGTGGCGGCGATGGTCTGCCCGGCTTTCATCCCGAGATAGGCGTTGGCGGCGCCGAAAATGAGCGCGAGCACGAGGCCGACGGCGACGGCCTTGACGGTCATCTCGGGCGGGGATTTACCGGAGGAACTTTTTTTCGGTTCAGGTGACGCCGGAGGGCGCAGGGGCATTGACCAAGAATGTTAGCAGGACGGCGGTCGCGTGCAAAAATCGCCGATGCGCCGTGATCATGTTCTAGGCAGCATAGCGGCGAACGCGGCGCCGGATTTCTTTACCCTTTTTGCGCGTGATCATTCGCAGGTCGTAGACCGCCTGGAGATTCAGCCATACTTCGGGCGAAGTCCCGAAATAACTGCCAAGCCGCAGCGCGGTATCGGCGGTAATGGCGCGAGTGCCGTTGACGATCAAACTAATGCGGTTGGCGGGGACATCCAGATCGCGGGCCAGCCGGTTAATACTGATGCCCATAGGCTTCAGGAATTCTTCTTGCAAGATCTCGCCGGGATGGATGGGAAGGAGCCGGCCGGTCTTCGAGCTCATGAAACCTCCTCAGTGATAATCAACGATTTCGACTTCATAGGCATCGCCGTCACGCCATTGGAAACAGATCGGCCATTGGTCGTTGATGCGAATGCTGTGAAAGCCGTGACGATCTCCCTTTAACGCTTCGAGGCGGTTTCCGGGAGGTAGTCGCAAATCCTCCAATCGCCTGGCCGCATGCAGATACATCAGTTTTCGCCTCGCCGGCCGCTCAAAATTACGGAATCGGCGAACCGGTTTGTCGTCAAATAGGGCTGCGGTGTCCGAATCGCGAAAGGACCGGATCACCCTTTTAGGGTATTATTGTTCAGGTGTTACGTCAAGCATCATAGGACATGCCTGATTCCTACGACGGTATCATTCTCGGCGCGGGACACAACTCTCTTGTGCTGCACGCGTACCTGGCGCGGAGCGGAGTGCGCGTTCTGACGCTCGACCGCGCGGCGGTTGCAGGCGGCGGGCTGGCCACCGAGGAGAACCCGCGGGCGCCGGGATTTCTGCACAACACGCATGCTTTTTTTCACCGTGCGATCACGACCATGCCCTGGTATCGCGATCTGGAATTGGAACGGCACGGGGCGCGTTATATCGAGCCGGAACTGAATGTCGCGATGATTCTGCCGGATGGGCGCGCGCTCGAGTGGTGGACGGATCTGGACCGCACGGCCGAGTCGTTCGCCGTCTTTTCGGCCAAAGACGCCGCGGCGCTGAGGCGTTGGGTGGAGGAGTTCCGGCCGATCGTCGAGCGGATCTTGAGCGTGGAGGCGCAATCGGCGCCGCTGCCGTCAGAACGCCGCGCCGAGCTGCTGGCACGGTCTCAGATGGGGCGGCGGCTGATGGAAGTCGCGAAGCTCTCGCCGGTTGAATTCGTTGAGCGCGAATTCGAAAATGACGTGATTCGCGCGGGGCTTCTGTTTTTCAATGGGCTGCGCGAGATCGATCTGCGGCTTCCAGGCTTCGGCTATAGCATTCCGGCGCTGCTGGCCGGCGCGCACAAAGCGCAAATGTGCATTGGCGGGTCGGCGCGGCTCGCGGAAGCGTTGATTGCGGATATCCGGGAGCATGGCGGCGAGGTCCGGACCGGCGTGGAGATTCGCAGCATCCTGGTTCGGCGCGGGCGAGCGGCCGGCGTGGAGCTGGCAAGCGGTGAGCGCATCGAGGCAAAAGGGTTCGTAGCCTCGGGGTTGAATCCACAACAGACGTTTCTCGATCTGCTGGATGCGGATGCAGCGCCGTTGGAAATGCGCGAGCGCGCCCGCGGATTTCAATACAACCTGCTGGCGCCGCTTTTCGGTTTGTATGTGGCGCTCCATGAGCCGCCGCGCTACCGCGGCGCAGAACGGCACCCGGAACTCAATCGTGCGTTCATGGTGATCCTGGGACTCGAGCAATTTTCGCAATTCGGCGAAATCGTCCGCGCGCATGAAGCAGGTGAACTTCCGCCGCAGGTGATGTGGGGCGCATGCCCGACCGTCTTCGACTCGACGCAGGCGCCCGCAGGCAAGCACACGGCTTTCATGTGGGAGAAAGTGCCGTACGCGCTTCGCGGCTCCGCGGCAAACTGGGATCGCGAGAAAGAGAATCACGCGCGGCGCATGCTTGATTCGTGGTCGCGTTTCGCGCCGAATCTGGCGGATGGAGCGGTGATCGACTGGTTCTGTCGCTCGCCTCTCGACACGGAGCGGCGATTGCCGAACATGCGTCAAGGCGACCTGCTGGTTGGATCGTTTGCGCACGGGCAGGTGGGTTTTAATCGCCCGTTTCCGGGGGCCGGCCAGTATCGCACGCCGGTTGACGGGCTTTATCTTTGCGGAGGCTCGACGCATCCGGGAGGCAACATCACGGGGCTTTGCGGTTACAACACAGCCGCGGTCGTGGCGGCGGATATGGGATTGCGGCGGTGGTGGGATGCGCCGGACATCGAGCGGGCATGGAGATAGAGTGAAGAGTTTCTTTTGCGATTTCCTTGCCAATCAGCGCACCCATCCATGGAGGGCCCCATGGAGATCCCACGGCCACCGAAACTACGATTCCTGCACGCGAGAGATCTGTTGAACCCGGTGAAGCTCGCGGAGTTTCGCTAGCTCTCGACGGAGAAAATCAAATCCTCATTACAACTGCAGTAGCTCGTTAAAGGCGCGGCCAGATGGAGCTGTCCTCGATGGTCATCACCGGTTGTGCATCTTAACCGAGCGAGGTGAAGACATTCATGAGTTGCCGAGGAGATAATAAAGAAAAGCGATGGCGCCTGACCTGTTTTGGATCCCCGGCCCTTGGCACGGTCGGCTGGCTATCAGTGCCAGGCCCAGGGGTGGAGACTGGCTGGAGGATGAGGCACGCGGGTGGCGGCACGCTGGCATCGATATGGTCGTATCGCTGCTGGAAACCAATGAAGCCACCCAACTGGACTTACTTGGCGAGCGAAAGGCCGCCGAAAAAAATGGCATTCGCTTCTTCTCGTTCCCAATCCCGGACCGTGGGGTGCCGGTATCCACCAAAGATGCGGTATCGGTGATAAACAACATCATGCACGCGCTCGAAACGGGAAAGAATGTTGCCGTACATTGTCGCCAAGGAATCGGCCGATCGGGATTGATCGCCGCGGGAGTTTTGATGATGTCCGGAGCCACTCCCGAGGGGGCCCTTCAGGCCGTCAGTTCCATCCGCGGCACGGCTATTCCAGAAACTCCCGAACAACACCGGTGGGCACAACAATTGCCCTCTGAACTGCTAGTCCCCAGGCGCTAACGTCGCCGCTCGTTTGTAAGGCTCTGTGTTGTATACTCACCCGTGCCGGGCTACGCTCAACACCCGGCCTCAAATCCAAAAGCCGGAGATCAGCGACACAACATGTCTCGCGCCGTTTTATTTTTTCTTGCAGCCGTCACCGCCCTCGCTCAACCGCCGCAGCCCGTCCGGTCGCCCGAGGTGCATGCGGACCGCACCGTCACGTTTCGCTTTCGCGACCCCAATGCCAAAGAAGTCGTGCTGGCGCTTACGGGCTCCAAGCACGCTCCTATGCAGAAGGAGGAGAGCGGCGTCTGGACGGTGACGACCCCGGCGCTCGAGCCGGATTATTACGGCTATTCGTTCGTGGCCGACGGCGTCAACCTGGTCGATCCCTCGAATCCGGTGAAAATTCCCAATTTCCTTTTTTCGGCGAGCGAGGTGCACGTGCCCGGCCCTTCGCTTCCATGGGAAGTCAGCGAGGTGCCGCACGGCGTGATTCACCACCACTTTTATCATTCGGGCGTGGTGGGTGACGACCGCGATTTTTATGTCTACACGCCCCCGGGTTACGATCCGGCCGCGAAGAAATCTTACCCGGTGCTCTACCTGCTGCACGGCTATAGTGATGACGCAAGCGCCTGGACCGTAGTGGGCCGCGCCAACGTGATTCTCGATAACGTCATCGCGCAGGGCAAAGCCAAGCCCATGCTGGTCGTGATGCCGCTCGGTTATGGCGCGCCGGAAATTCTCAATCGCGGCGTCGGCAGTTTTCGCGACGCGGATCTGCGCCAGCGCAATTACGACCGCTTCCGCGATGCGTTGTTCACCGAAGTGATTCCGCAGGTGGAGAAGGCGTATCGCGTTTCCAAAGACCGCGCCGACCGCGCCATCGCCGGGCTCTCGATGGGCGGGGCCGAATCGCTCTACACCGGCTTAAATGCGCTCGACCGTTTCGCCTGGGTGGGCGCGTTCAGTTCCGGCGGGTTGAGCGAAGATTTCAACGCCGGCTTTCCCTCGCTCGATGCGAAAGCCAACGCGAAGCTGAAGCTGTTCTGGATTGCCTGCGGCACCGATGACCGTCTGATCGAGATCAACCGCAAGTTCCGCGACTGGCTGAAATCGAAAGACATAAAGTTCACGCCGGTCGAAACGCCGGGAGCGCACACCTGGATGGTATGGCGGCGCAATCTGGCCGTGTTCACGCCGCTGTTGTTCCGGTAGCGTGGAGCATGAATGCACCTGCAAGATCTTTGTCGCGCGCCGCTGCGGTGATCGTGCTGGTGCATCTGCTGATCACAGTCGTCCACGGGTGGGCGCACGCGCAGTTACACATCGATCTTTCGATCGCGGCCAATATCTTCGTTTTGGTGGTCATCGGAATCGGGCCGCTCGCCGGACTGGTTCTGTTGTGGTCGCAACGCTGGCGCGCAGGTGCAGCGATCGTGGCGTTCACTATGGCGGCATCTTTGCTGTTCGGTGTCTGGAATCACTTTGTTGTGGAAAGCGCGGACCACGTAGCGCACCTGCCGCCCGGCGACGCGCGACTTCCGTTTCAGATGACGGCCTGGCTGCTCGCCGTAGCGGAAGCCGCCGGCGCGCTGGTTGGTTTCGCGATGCTTCGTCCCGGGCCGGTTACGACCCGGCAGCGTGTTTCACCACCGTCAGCGTAACCTGCGAAGGATAGCGCGACGAGTGATGCACCGCGTTGTGCGCCACGACTCCTTTTGACTCGTCGTAGTTATTTCCGCCGGTGTTCAAGTTGCGGTCGAAGCGCGGGAAATTGCTGCTCGAGACCTCGATGCGAATCCGGTGCCCCGCGGCGAAATAGTTGCTCGTGTTCATCGGCTGCAGCGTGACTTTGTAGACTTTACCGGGCTCCATCCATACCTCCGGTTTATCGTAGCCATCGCGATAGCGGAGCCGCTGGATGTTTTCATCGAGGTTGTACGCGGTTCCGTCAGGCTCGACATCCAGTAGCTTTGTGGTTATGTCCGTGTCTTTTACATCCGACGAAACGTAGAGAGTGACTTCGATCGGCCCGCTCACTTCGATGCCTTCCTTCAAAGGTTCAGAAGAGTAGACGAGAATATCGGCGCGTGCTTCGTTTTTGCGCTGATCGAATGCGCCGCCGGTGACGGCGTTGCCCGTGCAGCAGACGCCTCCGCCGTAGGAGGGCACCGGGTTCATGGGATCGTAAACGAATCCGTCGGGACGGTCGTCGGCCGGCGCGGCCGTGCTTAATGCGCCATCTCCATAAAGGCTGTTCGCTTTCCCGGCGCTCGCCAGGTAAAAGGTCATCGGCGCGGCGCCTTCCGGCGGCCATGTGTCGGCGGCCTGCCATTTATTGAGGCCCATCGTGTAGTAACGCACGCGCGGCATTTTTCCGAGGATCTTGTTGTCCTCGCCTTTCAGGAAATGATCGAACCAGCCATAGGTGAGCTCGTCGTAATCCAGATGCGCGTCCCCTACGTGGCGCTCCCCGACGACCGTATCTTCAGTAGCCCGCTTATATTGACAATGCAGCGTCGGAGCGATGATGGCGTACTGCTCTTTGGCGATCTCGGGCCGCGCCGTTTTCCGCACGTAGTTGTACGCCGCCAGATTCGGCCCGATCGACACGTCATACCAGGACATGAACCAGAAGCCCGGCACGTTGATCGGCATGTTGTCGTGCCACAGGCCGCCGCGATACCACGCCGGGTCGTTCGGAGCTCGCTTGATCATGGCGCCGCCGGTGGCGACCTCCATGCGATCGGCGTAAATGCCGGGTGGGCCGTCCACGGCTTTGATAATGTCCATCACGGGAAGGTGCTGGAGCGCTTTCGCCCAGTCGACGGGCGGCAACTGCTGCGCCAGATCGAACGATTTCGACTCGCGGATCAGATCCTCCTGCGAGGTATTGGCCGGAAACATGGGCCGCACCTGGTTCTGTTCCCCGTAGAGCCAGGCGGCGAAGAGCATCTGGAACGCGCCGCCGCGATACCAGTTCCCCTGCTCGTAATAAGGGCCGACGCGTCCCACGCCGGCGCCGAAGCCTTCCGGAATCATGGCGGCGTATGCCGGATTGCCCATCGCCGCGACCGCCAGCTGCCATTCCGCGGTCGAAGAGCAGCCGATCGTGCCGACTTTCCCGTTCGACCACGATTGCGAAGCCATCCAGGTGAACTCATCCGCGCCATCGGTAAGCGGGGGGCCGAGAATGTCGTACTGGCCTTCGGAAAAGAAATGGCCGCGCTCGTTCATCTCGACGTACGCGTAGCCGCGCTTCACGGCCTCCAGCTCGCTTTTCATGTCGCGCGGCGCACCCAGGCGCACATCCCAGTAATTGAAGTTGTACGGCGTGCGCACGAAGATCGTCGGGTACTTCTTAGAAGTACCCTTCGGCCGGTAAATGTCGGCCGCCATACGCTTGCCGTCGCGCATCGGCACCATCACTTTGCGCTCGATGATGGCGATGGCTTCGAGTTTTTTTTCCGTCGCGTTCCGCTCTTCGATGAGTTGTTCGCTGCGTTGCTGCGCGTTTGAACAGGGGACAAACCCCACCAGCATTCCTGCGAAGAAAATTAGCGAGACGCCCGAGCGGGCGCGGTTGTACGGTGTCATGACCGGAATAAATCCTTTCCTACGCCGCGGGCTGCACGCAAAGACGTATGCACCGGCCCGGCGGTTCACCCAATGAGATGTCCAGTTTATCGTCTTTGCGCGGCGGCTAGTTGAGCGCCCAGTACCCTTCCCGCGTTTTCACCTGAAGTTCCGGCCGGTTCTTCACCACCACGCGAAGCCGGTGGAACTCGCCCGGCTCGCCGCCCTTGGGCTCGAAGCTGAGGATGTACTGGCGATGCACCTCTTCGCCCACCAGTTGAATCGCCTGCTCGAGCGCGTTCTTCTTCAGGAAATGCAGCGTGTGGCCTCCGGTGGTCGTGGTGAACAGGCCGGATAGATCGGGCTGGCGCAGCCGGGCCAGTTCGCCCAGGCCATAAATCAATCCGCCCGGGCCGGTGTCCGGCGGAACCGGCGTATCGTCGGGCTCCGGACAGAGCGCGCACTTTCGAACCTTGTTCCGTTCGGCTTCGGGTTTCAGGTCTTCGGCAGTTTTCGGCTTGGCAGTGAACGGCTCGAGAAACGGCGAGTACGTCAGCCAGTAGACCGCTGCGTTGAGCCGCTGGACGCGCTCGACGACTTCGGCGAGCTTCGTTTGGCTGCCGCGGTCGCGCTTCTCGGCAATCATGAGGATGATTCGCCGGCGTTTGGCCGGACGCGCTTCGAGCATTCCGAGCGCTTCGCGCATGGCATCCAGGATGTGCGCCTTGTCGCCTTCTTTGCGTAGCATGCGCAGCGAATGAATCACCAGATCCGGATCGCCCGTGAAGGTCTGATGCACCTGCACGCCATCGCTGAACGAGATGACTGCTGTCTCGCCGGCCTCGGCCGCCAGCAACTGCGTAAACAAAATGCCGCTGCCGCCCAGCTTGTCGATGACCGCTCCGGCATTCGCGCCGGTTTCGACCGCCACCACCAGATCGATCGGATACATCATCCAATCCATCTGTATCTTTTGCGGCACATTGTTGTCGTAGAGAATCAGGTCATCCGGCGTGAACCCGTCGACGTAGTGGCCTTTGGAGTCGATCACAGTCGTCGGCGCAACCACCAGCGGAACGTTGCTCTTGAACTGCGCCCGGCCTGCGCAGACGAATACGAGGATGGCGGCTGCAACGCGCACTGGCAACAGCCTAGCAGCTATCGGGCCACCCAACAGGCATTACTTTTTTGTGCCGGCAAAAATGTTTTTGGGAATCATCGCGTGCACGCCTTTTTTGCCGTCGACCAGTTCGGTGATGCTGAGATCCGCCGCCACGCTCGCCAGCATGTAGGCGTCGTCGCGGCTCATATGCTTCGCGGTCACCAGGAAATCCAGCATCTCGCGCAGCGCGTTTTTCACCGCCTGATTCAGATCTTCATCGAATCCCATGGTCATGTAATGCGTCGGCGTCTCGGCCCGCGGCCAGTGCAACTTCATGTCTTTGCGAACCACGAAACGGAACGTGCCGGTCAGCGCCGTCTCGAGCGCCGCCAGATCGACTTCGCCGTTGCCCTGCGCCGCATGGGCATCGCCTACCAGAAACAAGGCCCCGCGCACGTGCACCGGGATGTATAGCGTGGTTCCCGCCACCAGCTCTTTGTTGTCCAGATTGCCGGCATGGATCCAGGGCGGAAAACTCGCGAAGCGCCCGACATCCGGCGGCGGCGCCACGCCCATGCTGCCGAAGAAAGGCCGAATGGGGATCTCGATGCCGTCGGCGAAATGCGCCAACATTGTTTTTTCATCGAGCCGGATGATGCGCACCTGCCGGTATGGAAAATCTTCGGGCAAGACGCCAAAGCCGGGCTGAAATAAGTTCAGCGAGTAGGGCAGCGCCAGCCGGATTGACTGGATCTGGACCTCCAGCACATCGCCCGGCTCGGCGCCCTCGATGTAAACGGGCCCGGTGAGGATGTGCGGTCCCGCGCCGCGGTCCTTCACTTCGCGATAAATGTCGCGCAGCGCAGGCTCGATCTCGTTGGCCGGAACGCCGGCCTGCTCGAGCATCTCGGGGCTGGCGATCATGGACGTCCGGATTTCGACCGTATCGCCGGATTTGATCCGCAGCACCGGCGGTGTGGTGGCGTCGTAGTATCCCCAAACGACGGTTTTGGGCGTGGAATTGAGCCGGTAAGTCTCGGCCTGCAGGCCCATCGCGCCGATCGCAAGAAGTGTTATCAGCAGGTTGCGCAGCATCAGTGAACTATCTCACAGCGAGAGGGCGGCGCGTTACCCGGTGCAAGTTTCATACGAAAATTTTCGTTGACATTACGAAAAGCTTCGTATATGCTCCTTGCGATGGCCAAAACCCAGCAGCCCCGACCCACGGAGGCCGAGCTTGAAATTCTGCGCGTGCTCTGGCAGCACGGACCTTCGACGGTCCGCGATGTCTTCGAAACCCTGAGCAAAACCAAACCGATCGGCTACACCACCGTCTTGAAACTCATGCAGATCATGGCCGAAAAGGACCTGGTCCGCCGCGACGAGGAACAGCGCGCGCACGTCTACCGCGCCCGTGTCCCCCAGCAGGAGACGCAGCGCCAAATGGTGCGCGACCTGCTTCACCGTGCCTTTGACGATTCCGCCGCGCAGCTCGTGATGCAGGCGCTGGCCAGCAAAAAAACTTCTCCCGAGGAGCTTGCTCAGATCCGGCAGTTGCTCGACGAATTCGAACGAGGTGCCGACTAATGCAATCTCTCCTGCACGAACCCTGGATCGCCGCGCTGGGGTGGACTCTGCTGCATTTCCTGTGGCAGGGAGCGGTCATCGCCCTTGTTTTCGCGTCCGCCAACTTCTGCCTGCGCAGGGCCAACGCGCGGTTGCGGTACGCCGCCGCGTGCCTGGCCATGCTCGGCATGCTCTTGTCCGTCCTCTTCACATTCGTCCGCCTGAATTCGCACTCTGCTGCGGATAGCTTGTTTTCGGCCCGGCGCTTCGTATCCGTTGTGCAGCCGGCGATCGTTTTGAGCCTGGCGCCCGCCGGCGTTCCCAACTCCGGCTCCGCGATTTTCCAACTTGACGACTGGCTCAACACCCATCTGGTCTGGCTGGTATCGATCTGGTCGCTTGGCGTCGCGATCCTTTCGTTACGGATTGCCGGCGGCTGGGTCTCCGCGCAGACGCTCAAACGCCGCCGCACGCTGCCGGCGACACCAGAGTGGCAGAATGTCATGGCCCGGCTGGCGGCCCGCCTCGAGATTCGTCGCCGGGTCAGGCTTTGCGAATCGACGCTCGCCGAAGTTCCGGCCGTCATCGGCTGGCTCCGGCCCGTGATTTTGCTGCCGGTGACCGCGCTCACCGGATTGACGCCCGAGATGATGGAAACGCTCCTGGCGCACGAACTCGCACACATCCGCCGGCACGATTATCTGGTAAACCTGGCGCAGACCACGGTCGAAACGCTGCTGTTTTACCATCCCGCAGTATGGTGGATCGGCAGCCGTATCCGCCAGGAGCGGGAAAACTGCTGCGACGATCTCGCGGTCGCCGCTTGCGGCAATGTCCTCACCTACGCCCGCGCTCTGACCGAACTCGCCGAGCTCCGCAATGCCGGCGCCCAATTCGCAATGGCGGCTGGCGGCGGTTCGCTTCTGGCCCGCATCCGCAGGCTCATCGGAGCAGGACCATCCACCACCCGTGTCTCTTCCGTTTCGCTGGCGGCCGTCGCGCTCCTGCTGTGCTGCGGTGCAATCTGGGCCGAATATTCGATTTCCTACGATCGCAATTATCTTTTCGCGGCTTCGGCAGCGGCTTCCGCCGAGCCGGCTCCTTCTCCCACGCCCCAAGCGGCGGAGCCCGCGCCTGCACAGACTCCCTCGCCGCGCCCCGCTCCCGCGCGCCCCAAATCAAGCACCGTCGAGTCGCCGGATTTCATCGATGGTCTCGCCGCCGCCGGCTACCAGAATCTCTCGGTCGACGAGCTGGTTTCCTTCAAAATCCACGGCGTTACGCCCGAGTTCGTTCGCGACGTGGAAGCTCTCGGCCTTGGCCATCCCAAGCCGGATGAGATGGTTTCCATGCGGATTCACAATGTCACGCCGGAGTTCATCAAAGATCTGAAAACCGCCGGATTCACCGGCCTGACGATTGACCAGCTCGTGACTTTCAAAATTCATGGCGTCGATCCCGCCCGTTTGGCGCAGATGCAGAAGCTCTGGGGCAAGCTGGATGCCGACCAGGTGGTCGCCGCTCAAATTCATGGACTGACTCCGGAATTCGCCGCCGAAATGAAAAACCTCGGACTCGGCAACCCAAGCTTCGACCAGTTGATCACCATGAAAATTCACGGCGTGACGCCGGAATTTGCAAAAGCCATCAAATCTGCCGGGATTAAAGCCGTTGATCTCGACCAGCTTGTGGCGTTTAAAATTCACGGCGTCGATCCCGCACGTATCGCGGAGGTCCAAAAGCTCGGCTTCGGATCATTGGACGCAGACGAGATTGTCTCGCTCCAGATCCACAACGTCACGCCCGAGTTTCTGCGCGGCTTCAAAGATCTCGGCTTCAGCAAACTGACGCTCGATGAAGCGCTGGCGGCATCCATTCACGGCGTCACGCCCGATTTCGTCAAAAAGGCCCGGCAGCGCGGCTTCAACAATCTCACCATGGAGCAGATCATCAAGCTCAAACAGTTCGGCATTCTTTCCGAAGGACAGTAACGTATGAAAATTCATGTGAGCCTGTTCTGCGCCGCCGCAGCCATCTGCGCTCTGCCCGTGGTGGTTCGCGCCCAGGAAAATGCGCCGATTACCGGTCAGTGGATTATCGAGGATATCGAAGCCCCCGGCCAGGTCGGTCTCACGCTGCACCGCTCATTTGGAAAGTCCGGCAGCTCGACCAACTCTTCCGGTATTTCCGTGAGCGCCCTCAAAGGACTCACCGCCGCCCAGATGAATGCGGGCGATGGCGGCATGGTCCATTTTGAAATCGTCCGCGATGCCGGCACGCTCGCCTGCGAAGGCTATTTCAAGCGCGGGGCCGGCGCCGGAACCCTCAGTTTTCATGCCAATCCCCAATTCGCTTCCGAAATGCGGAAGCTCGGCTACGAAGTCCAGAAGCCCGAAATGTTTTTCTCCATGGCCGCGCACGACATCAGCCTCGCCTACATCCGCGACCTCGACGCGCTCCATATCCGCCCGGCAAATTCCGACGAACTGGTGACCATGCGGATTCACGGCGTCAGCGTCGAATTTGTCCGCGAGTTGCAGGCGCTCGGCTATTCGAATCTGAAACCGGACCAGTTAGTCACCATGCGCATTCACGGCGTAACGGCGGATTTCATTCGCGAGCTGAAGAAGCTCGGCTACAATCTCGTTCCCACCGATGAGCTGGTCACCATGCGCATTCACGGCGCCACCACGGAATTCATTCAAGACCTGAAGACGCTGGGCTATGAGCACCCGAGCATCGATCAGCTCGTTACCATGCGCATCCACGGCGTGACGCCCGAATACATTCGCCATCTGCAATCGCGCGGCATGAAAAATCTCTCGATCGATCAGATGGTGAGCCTCAGAATTCACGGCATCGCAGATTAACCGTACCAACGCCCCGTTCACATCGGAAACGTTCCGTTCATGTTGGCGATATTGATCCGCAACGAATCGCTATAGAGCAGTAGTTGCCACATATTCGCCGGCGGCTGCCCGCGCTGCGGATAAATCGCGCGCACCACCCACGCGCCTCCGCGCACGCTGTCGCAAACCAGCCGGTCCAGAATCTCCCGGACAGGCGTGTGATGAAACTTGTACGGGCCCACCTGGTCGTGCTGCCCGAGAACGTCTCCGAGAATCCCGCCGCTCTCCGGATTCGCCTGCGCTTTAAACGCGCACGCCAGAAGGAAATTGCTCACCAGCATGGCGTCCCATTTTTTATCCGTATCGAAGTCGATCGGAAAGTCGAGCCATGTGCGCACACCGGCGGGCCTCCCGCGAAGGTGCACGATGCGCTGGTCCACACGAATCCCGTGCGCTGGAGCCACCCGGTGAAGGAACGTCCCAAAGGAAACGCCATCCATGGCGATCGACATTTTCTCCTGCAAATCGATCGTCCCTTCGATCGCCAGGCAGACACGATACCGTTGCGCGGCGCTCACCAGCGCCGTGAGCCGCGTCACATCGTGAAACCGGATCTGCTTCACTCGAACCGCCAGCGGTGAAGCGGCGCAGCCGGCGGCCCATCCCGCCTGCGGCCAAAGAAGCGTCAATGCCGCTGCCACCCGCAGACTTACCATTGATGTCCTATTCGACGCCGAACGCTCTGGATTTGTGCCCCGTTTCCGGACTTGAACATTCCCCGTCGCCGTCATATCATGCTTTCCGCAAATCCAAAACGGAGCAACAATGATGATCCGCCGACATACCATCTATCCGGTCCTATTTGCCGTCCTGATTCTCGCCGCCTGCAAAAAGGCTCCGCCTCCCGATGCCGTATGCACTTACGAGCCTTTGCCCGCCACCGCCGACGTGCCCTCAGGCCAGGGCGGCGTCATGGCGCAGGCCTCGACCGACATCTACTTTTATGCGCTGGATGAAACCGGCAAGCAGTTGGGCAGCGCCCACGTGAACGGAACGCTGGCGCTCAAGCCCGGTAGTTACCGGCTGAAACTGAACAACTCGGTGCATCCCGCCGCGGTGCAATCGAAAACCCTGACCAAATGCTCGACGGGCGCTGTTCTGGTAAGCGGCGCCACCGACGAGTATTACTACGTCCTCGACAGCGCCGCGACCCAGCTTTCGTCCGCTCACGTCGCAGCGGCGTTGTCGTTATTTCCAGGAAATTACCAGGTTCGCCTGAACAACTCTCTAGCCCCGGCGACCGTACAACCCGGCGCCACTATCGAGCTCAAACCCGGCATATTGAATGTCGAAGCTCCGACCGACGAGTATTATTACGTTTTCGATTCCACCGCCCGGCAGCTCGCCAGCAGCCATGTCGGCAAGCCTATCGGCTTGTTCGCCGCCGGCTATACCGTCAAGATCAACAACAGCGAGTCGAAAGCTGAAGTCCGTGCAGGCCAGACGTCAGCCCTTGCCGCCGGTACGCTGGTTGTCAACGGCGCAACCGACGAATACTACTACGTATTCAACCCGGCTGGAACCCAGCTTGCTTCCGCTCACCTTGGCCGGCCGCTGGCTTTATTTCCCGGATCGTATAACGTCAAGCTGAACAATTCGGTCATGCCGGCAACGGTCGCGGCGGCCGCACCCACCGATCTCAAAACCGGCTCGATCACCCTTCAGGGGCCGACCGACGAGTACTACTACGTCTACGACCGCGCCGGTACGCAACTCGCCTCGGCTCATCTCGGGCGGCCTCTGTCGTTCATGCCGGGCGATTACACCGCAAAACTGAACAATGTCGCAGTCCCCGTGCATGCCGAAGCCGGCCGGGCCAACGACTATCAGGCCGGAACGGTTACGGTGAAATCCTCGGGGTCCGAATACTATTACGTGCTCGACTCGGCGGGCACCCAACTGGCTTCCAAACAGCTCAACCAGCCGGTATCGCTTCCTGCCGGCAAGTATTCGGTGAAGGTCGGGAATAACGCGCGCCCCGTGGCCATCGCCGCGGGGCAGTCGCTGGTTGTCAATTGGTGAGAGACCGCTTCGGCTCTAGTGCTGCGCCGTCGCGTCCTGCGTTTTGTCGCCGGCCGGCTTCGCGTCCGGTGCTGGCGTTTGACTGGCGTTCGCAGCCGGCGCCGCGCTGGCCGTTAATTCGGATTTCTTGTACTTCGGCACGCTCAGGTAACCCATCACCTGATCTTTGTTGACCTGATTCACCACCAGCTCGACCGGCTGCGGACGGTCCGCCATGGTAATCCAAACCGGCTCGTACAGATTGATGTTCTTCTTGTCGAGCTTAAAGTCATCCACCATCAGCGCCAGGTTGTACGCCTTGTGCTTGTAGTTGACCTTGCGCAACGACAGACTTAGCGGGCCTACGCGCTGGAACTGCTTCGATTTGTCCAGCGTGAATTCGTAATAGCTGCGCTCGCCGCGTTTCTCGAGCGCTACCAGCTCGTCGTGCGTCCGCGCAACCGAATCGTTGGTGCGCGAAATCGAGCCGTTCAGCTCGTCGCGCGTCGAACTCAGCTTGCCGTCCAGGTCCTGGCGATTCTTGGCCATTTCGTCCCGCGTGCTCGCGAGCTGCTTTTGCTGATCGGAGAGCTGCGATTCGATCTTCTTGAACCGCGGATCTTCCGCCGCCCGCCGCCGGGCCGCCACACGATGCGCCGGCCGCGCGTGCGGTCTGGTCGATAGTGCCGACGGTCGCTCGGAAGCTATCGGCGGCTTCTCCTGCGGCGCCGTTAAAGCATTTAACCGGTCAGTAACAGCCTTCAACTGGCTCTGCATCTGGCCCATGCTGGCGTTCAGGCTCTGGTTGGCGGTGGCCAGTTTCTGCGCCTGCCCGCGTTCCTTGGCGAAATAGAACAGACTGACGGCCGTGATTACACACAACGCGATAATCACCAGGCCGAGGCCCCAAGTGGCGGCGGGCAGAGGTCGCCGTTGCGTTTCTTCCTGATTTTCCATGGTGACAAACCTCCCAAAATGACGATGGATGTCTTAAAACAGGCAAATCGATTGCCATGCTCATTTTGATCGTAACCCTATCAGATTCAAGCGGCGGCGTCTCGGCAGTCCGGCAGCGGTTACCCGGGCTGGAAGAACTTACATTCCGCTTGTTCCAACCCGCTGGTACGGTTCTAGAGCCTGATAGCCTGGGTCCGTGCTCGGAATCAGCCCCGGTCTTTTGCCGCACCACCAGACCAGCACCCGCCCCGCCAATGTTTCATCCCTGATCAGGTCCATGACCGCCCCCGCCAGCTCCTCCAGGCCGGTCAGCACCGCCGGAATCCGCGGGTTGCGCCGCTCTTCGGGCGTGAGCGCGTCCCAATAGCTTTTCACTTCCGGCGTCGCCAACCAGTCCGGCACAATGCAATTCACCCGGATGTTCGCCGATTTGTGCAGGCCGGCCAAAGTCGTTGTCAGCCGCACAACTCCAATCTTCGCGATATCGTACGGCGGCGAATTCGAATGATCCTGCCCGTGGCCGATCGCCGAAGTCGAGCTGACATTGACGATCGTGCCGCCGCCGCGCCGCCGCATGGCAGCCGTTGCGAACTCGACCCCATACATCGCCCCGAAAAGATCCGCCTGCACGGTGTCGCACCACTGATCCATCGGAGCTCCCGGCCGGTATGGCGCCGAGGCGTTGTTGATAAGGATATCCAGGCCGCCGAATTTCTGTTCAGCAAACGCGACCATTGCTTCGACTTCCGCTCGCGCTCGCACGTCGCAGCGCAAAAACAGCGCACGCCCGCCGGCCGCCTCAATCAGCCGAACGGTCTCCGCGCCGCCTACTTCGTCGATATCCGAAACGACGACGTGCGAGCCTTCCGCCGCCAGCCGCCGCGCCTCCGCCCGCCCCGACCCTAATCCGCCCGATCCCGTGACGATCGCAACCTTCCCGCGAAGATCCATCGGAGAAGTATACGACCGCCGCGCCGGCCCGCCGTCAACCCTTCGCCGACTTCACCGCCTGCCCGGCCTTGGCCGGCTGATACGTCCCAGGCTCCGTGCGGAAGCTGATGGAGATGCGGTTCCAGCCGTTGATCGCCACAACCGCCAGCGTCAGGTCCGCCAGTTCCTTTTCGCTGAAATGCTTGCGCGCCAATGCGAACACTTCGTCCGGCACGTGCGTCTGGCTCACCAGCGTCACCGCTTCGGTCCACGCGAGCGCCGCCCGCTCGCGGTCCGTATAGAACGGAGTCTCGCGCCAGGCGTTGAGCTCATAGAGCCGCTGCTCGGTCTCACCCTCGGCGCGCGCGTCTTTGCTGTGCATATCGAGACAGTACGCGCAGCCGTTGATCTGCGATGCCCGCATTTTTACCAGATGAAGCAGCGAGCTTTCCAACCCGCACTCTTTCACATATTTTTCCAGGCCCAGCATGGCGTGAATGGCCAATGGGTCGACCTTCGAATAGTCCAATCTCTGTTGCATGATGCCCTTTCCGACACCGGATTTTTTTTCAGACACGGATCCCGTGTCTCGGTTAATGCTGAAACTTAACAAACAGCGGTGTCAGTTATGGAGATTTCGTGCGCTTAGGAGAGGATTCACGTTTCTGGTGCGCTTCTCTACTGTCACTCCGCCCCTTCCAGCGGTGTGACCGGGTCCATCAGCAGCCAGAAAAAGCTGCCACAGAAATAAACCGCGGCCGAGACGTAGAACGTGATGTCCCAGTTGCTGTGCGTCCATTTGAGCATCAGGCCGATGGCGGTGGGCGAAACCGCGCCGCCCAGGTTGCCCATCATGTTCATAGTGCCCGAAAGCGTGCCGGCGAATTTCCCGCCGACGTCCATGCACGCGCCCCAGGAGCCGGGCATCACCAAGTCATTCGCGAAGCTGGCAAAACCCATCGCCACCATCGCCGCCGTCGGATTCGCCAGGTGAATCGATAGCACCAGCAGCAAACTCGCGCCGGTGAATCCGATACAAGCCATCATCTTTCGCGTCGCCGAAACGCTAAAGGTCCGTCGCGCCAACGGCCCGGAAACAAGCCCGCAAAACAGCGATCCCAGCCCGCCCAGAAAAAGCGGCAGCATGCTCAGCACGGCGCTCTTGCCGATCGTGACTCCGCGGGCCTCCTGCAAATAAGTCGGCAGCCACGTGATGTAAAAGTACCAGCCGTAAGACAGGCAGAAATACTGGAAGCACAGCATCCACACCGTTCGCGACCGCACGAACTTTCCCCATGGCACGTGCCCGTGCTTTGCCGCCATCTCGCGGTTGGCGCTCAGCAGCTCGAGTTCCGCGGCATTGATTTTCGTGTTGTCGTGCGGATCGTCGCGAAACCAGGCATAGAAGAAGACAGCCCAGACCACGCCGATCACTCCCAGCGACATGAACGCGTGCCGCCAGGTCATCAACTGGAATATGCCGTAAACCAGCGGCGGCGTGAACGCTCCGCCCCAGCGCGCCGCCAGCCACATGAATCCCTGCGCCCGCACGCGCTCCTGCCGCGGCAGCCACGTGGTGAATGCGCGGGTCAGATTCGGGAAGCATCCGGCCTCGCCTGCGCCGAATAGCGCCTGCGTGCAAAATAGCGACACGAAGTTCCACGTCGCTCCCGTCAGCGCGGTGAACGACGACCACCAGATCACGATGCGCATCAGCACCTTACGCGGGCCCATCCAGTCGCCCAAAAAACCGCTCGGAATCTCGAACAGCGCGTAAGCGGAAACGAACGCCGAAAATGCTATCCCCATCTGCTCCCGCGAGAGCCCCAGATCGCGCGAGACCTGCGGCGCCGCGAACGACATTGCCACCCGGTCAATGTACGTGATGACCGCCAGAGTCACGGCGAACACAATCATCCAATACCGCACGTGTGTCGGGCGGCTCGTGATCCGGGCGGGGTCCTGCGCTTGCGTGGCCATCGATTCGCCATCACAACACGCCGGGGCAGGCTTTGCAAGTCGGCAATCCTCGACAATTCTGATCACCCACCCGTTTTCCGCGCTATAATCTCCGGCACACCACGCTGGCTGAGGAGGTGCTCTATGCGCTATGCCCTGATGCTGTGCGTCGCCGTGGCCTGCGCGCAGGACTGGCCGCGTTTCCGCGGTCCGAACGGTTCGGGTGTGTCTGAGTCAACCGGATTACCCGCCGAAATAGCTCCGAAGAAGAATCTTCTCTGGCGCGTGGAAGTTCCGTTGGGCCGGTCTTCTCCCATCGTGGTGAACAACCGAGTCTATTTAACCGGGGTTACGGGGGAAAAGCTCGTTGTCCTGGCGTTCGATAGCCAGTCCGGCAGGAAGATCTGGCAGCGCGATTTTTCGCCGGGCAACCGGAACCATATCTTCGTCGGCAACGATACATCTACCCCTACGGCCGCCTCCGACGGCGAAAACATCTATGTTTTCTTCCCGGATCTCGGCCTGATCTCGCTGGACCCCGCCGGTGAGCAGCGGTGGCTGGTTAAGCTCGGGCCTTTTGACAGCTTCTACGGCGTATCGTCTTCTCCCATCGTAGACGGCGAAGTCGTCGCCCTGGTCTGCGATCAGCGCAGTGGATCGTTCGCCAGCGCCTTCCACAAGAATTCCGGCCGTGTGCTCTGGCGCGCCGAAAGAAGGCAGGGAGTAACGGAAGCCTATTCGACTCCCGCCATCTACGCGCCAGCCGATGGAAAGCGCCAGTTGATCGTGACCGGGGCTTACCGCGTGGATGGATATGACCTGGAGACCGGCGAAAACCTTTGGTGGATCGGCAGACAGGGCAATTATCCCATCGGCTCCCCGGTGCTGCTCGGCGATCTCGTGGTGGCGGTTGGCACGGGAGGCGACACGCCCGAATACCCGTCGTTCGATGCCCTGCTTGCACAGCTCGACGCCAACAAAGACGGAAAATTATCGCGCGAAGAGTTTAGCAAGGACCCCCTGATAAGAGATCACTTCGGATGGGTGGATACGAACAAAGATGACATCATCACCCGCGCCGAGTGGGACCAGAAATTGAAAGAGAGCGTCAGCGAGCACGGCGTAACCGGCAGTCGGATTGGCGGGACGGGCGACCGGACCGCATCGAATCTCATCTGGCGAAATACGAAGTCGTTCTCGAACATCACCAGTCCGTTGATTTACCGCGGCGTTCTTTACCTGGTGAAGAACGGGGGCATCGTCACCAGCCTCGATCCCCAAACCGGCGCGGTGCTCAAGGCCGGAAGAACCCCGGATGCCATCGACGAATACTTCGCCTCCCCGGTTGCTGCAGACGGCAAAGTTTTCCTGCTGAGCCATTCCGGCAAAGTGACCGTCCTCAAAGCCGGTCCCCAGTGGGAAGTGCTGTCGGTCGGCGATCTCGAGGAGACGGCACAGGCCACCCCCGCCATCAGCCACGGCCGGATTTACATTCGCACGCACAAAGCACTGTACTCGTTCGGCGCGCCTTCCACCGCTCAAACCAGCGGCGCGCGATACTGAGTCTCGGTGGATTTCCACATCGTCGAAGAAAACCTGCGCCAATCGTTCCGGCTGTTGGCCTCCTCCCGCGCCACCGGAGAAGTGCGCGAGGCCCCCGGCGTCACCATCGCCTCGGCCGGCGTGACATTTCAGATGTTCAATGCTGCATTTCTCTCTTCACCGGTCGCCGGACACCGCGAGCTCGACCGCCGCGTCGTCACTGCACAGACGCACTTCGGCGCCCGAGGCCTCAGTTGGTCTTACTGGGTCTGCGAGGACTGGCTGGATCCGCGCGCGCGCCGCTCTGTGAAAGACATTTTCAAGCGCCGCGGCCTCTATCTCGCTACAGTCCTGCCCGGCATGGCGGCCGAAAAGCTCGCCGCGCCCGTAAGGCCGTTGCCCCCGCTCGAAGTTCGCCCCGTCGCTGACGATGCCACCTGGTCCGCCTTCTGCCGGATCGGCGCGCTTTGCTTCAACCTCCCGATCGAGTGGTTTCAGGAAGTCTTCGACCAGCGCCGCGTCTGGGAAAGCGGCTTCACCGGATTCGTGGGTTATCTCAAAGGTGAGCCGGTCTCGACTGCCGCCACGGTAATTGCCGGCGGCGCCGTCGGCATCTATAACGTCGCCACCATCCCCGGCCACCAGCATTCCGGCTGCGGAGAAGCCGTGATGCGCCACGCACTTGCCCACGCACGCGAACGCCACGGCATCCAGCAGACCATTTTGCAGTCTACCGCGCAAGGTTTCCACCTTTACCGCCGCATGGGCTATACCCCTGTCACCAACGTAGCTGTGTACTCCTCTTAGCCCAAGCGGTGTCCAGTCCACCCTGACCCGCTGCCTACAGTTTCCGCCTGTCCCGCCGATAGATGTACAGATGGAGCTGGAATGAGTGCTCTCAAAGAACTGCACGAGGTCGAGCGGCCCTGGGCGCTCAGTACCCCGCCGCCGTTTCCCGGTGTCGCGATGAAAGTCCTCGAAGTGCTCGGACGCGAGGACGTGGATGTCCGGGAAGTAGTGCGCTGGATTCAGGCGGACCCGGTGTTCGCCGGAGAAATGTTGCGCGTCGCCAACTCGGCATTATTCAGCTTTTCGGGGCAGATCCGCAGCGTGCATCACGCCACTCTCACGCTGGGCTTGGATTTCGTCAAGGCGCTGGCGGTCACCGTGGGCCTGCGCAGTTACGTGAAATCCGCGATGAAGCTCCCGGTTCTGCGCCGTTGCTGGACGCACAGCCTGGCTTGCGCCGTGCTCTCTCAGGAACTCGCTACTGCCTGTTTCTTGAAGGGCGACGAAGCCTATACGGCCGGCCTGTTGCACGATCTCGGCCGCCTCGGCCTGCTGGCCGCGTATCCGGTCGAGTACGCCAATCTGCTCTCCGTTGCCGTGGATTACTCCTTCGATGTCCTGCATTGCGAGCGCGACTTGTTCGACATCGATCATTGCCAGGCCGGCGCGTGGCTCGCCGAGCAGTGGAAGCTGCCTGCGGAAATTGCCGGCATTGCCGCGCACCATCACGAAGACCCGGAGACGCCGGATCGCGAGCGGAAGCCCGACCTGCTGAATATCATTCGCCTGGGATGCCGGCTCGCCGATGCATTGGGCTTTGGCGTCGTCGAAGCGCGCCAAAATTTGACCGTGGATCAGGTCCTCGCGCATCTGCCCGAAGCCGCACGCCTCCGCTTCCCGGCCGACGTGCCCGTTCTCGAAGGGCGCATCAGCGAGCGCATCCAGGCCATCAGCTAGAGAATCTCGGGACTTCGCCACACGCAGCCGCACCGGGCCGCTACAGCACTGCCGCCACCACCAGCGCGCCTTCTCCAATCAAGCGCTCCACCGCCGCAATCTCCGCCGAGAGCGGATGATCGCCCTCTGCCGGAGGACACGCTGCGCGAATTCGCTCCCGCGCCCGCTCGAGCGGCGCGCTGGATTTAAGCGGCCGCAGAAAATCGAGCGCGCGCGCCGCGGCGAGCGCTTCGATCGCAATGACCGCGCGTGTGTTCCGCACCACCCGCTTCCATTTAAGCGCCGCCGTCATCCCCATGCTCACGAAATCTTCTTTGTTGCCGCTCGTGGTGATCGATCCCGGTGAGGCCGGCGTGGCGAGCACCCGGTTCTCGGCCACCAGCGCCGCCGCCGTCACTTGCGCCATCATCAGGCCCGATTCGAGCCCCGCATGCTTGGCGAGAAACGGCGGCAAATCCTCATTGAGCGCCGGATTCACCAGCCGGTCGATCCGCCTTTCGGAAATTCCCGCCAGCGCAGTGAGCGCGATCGCCAGGTAATCCAGCTGTAGCGCCACTGGCTCCCCGTGAAAATTTCCGCCGGATAAAACTTCTCCGTCAATCACCAGCGGATTGTCGGTCGCGGAATTGAGTTCAATCGAAAAGACGCGCCGCGCTTCGGCCAGCGTGTCGCGCACCGCTCCGTGCACCTGCGGAGCGCACCGCAGCGAATAGGCATCCTGCACGCGCCGGCAGCTCACATGCGATGCGCGAATCTCGCTGCCTTCGAGCAATCGCAGTAAATGCGCCGCGCTCGCCGCCTGCCCCGGATGCGGCCGCACCGCGTGCAGCTTTTCTTCAAATGCCCGCGGAGTGCCGCGCAGCGCGTCGAGCGTCAACGCGCACACCACCTCCGCCGAATCCGCCAGAGTCTCCGCCGCCGCCAGCTCGAGACAGCCGATCGCCAGCATGGCCTGCGTCCCGTTCACGAGCGAAATGCCTTCTTTGGACTCGAGCGTGAGCGGCTCGATTTCGGCCAGCCGCAGAGCTTCCCCGCCCGCCATCCGCGCGCCCGAAAATTCTGCTTCACCCTCGCCGATCAGCACCAGGGCCATGTGCGCCAGCGGCGCCAGATCGCCCGATGCCCCCACGCTTCCCTGCGAAGGAACCACCGGCGTAACGCCCCGCTCGAGCATCTGGCACAGCCGGTCCGCAACCAGCGGGCGAATTCCCGAAAATCCCTTGGCTAGCACGTTGGCGCGTACCAGCATCATGGCGCGCACTTCTTCGCGCGTCAAAGGATCGCCCGTGCCCGCCGCGTGCGAGCGAACGACGTTGCGTTGCAGCTTGTTGAGGTCTTCCGGTGGAACCCGTACATCCGCCAGCAGTCCGACTCCCGTGTTGACTCCGTATACCGGAGCCTCGCCCGCCGCCAGCTCGTCGACTACGGCGCGCGAGCGCAGCATCTTCTGGACGGCGTCAGGTGCGATCGCCGCCCGGTCCCGCCCGCACGCCACCGCGACAACTTGTTCGATGGTCAGCCCGCCGCCATCGAGAGTAACCATAAATCACGATGGTAGCCGTGAACGCGTGCGAATGCACGTGAAACCCGGGCTATCCGCGGAATCCGCCGCCGCGTCACGCGCGCGCCGGGACCTCCCGAGCTGTAATTTCGTATTGGAATTTTTCCGGATCGAGGCTGTCCAGCCGCCCCTCCGCCGTTTCCGCCTGCGGATACATCAGAAACCCGACTGCGGGCCCGCTCGAACCCGGCAGCTTCACATCGTGCGCGAAGTTGTAGGCCATCCAGTTCATCTCCCACGAACCGAACAGACGCGCGCGCGCCTGCCGGACCTTCTCGTCGTCCAGCGGCCGGTTTCCGGGCGGCTCCTCCAGCATCACCTTGCGCACGTCCGCCGGATCCACCGCAATCCAGCCGCGACCCTCGAGATACACCTCCGCGCGGCAATGTTGCGCCTTGGTCACGTTGTCGGAGGAAGCGCCCAGGCTCTTGTACCCCAATTGGGACTTCGCGACGCGAATCCCGTATACATCCCGCGCCGGCAGCCTGGCGGCGCGCGCCAGCCCGACGTAGAGCGCGTTCAAGTCCGCGCATTTTCCGCCCAGATCTTTCGATTCCAGCATGAACCGGATATTGCCGAGCCCGCATCCGCGCGTCTTGGGGTTCCGGTGGGTGTTCTCCACGATCCACTCGTAAATCGCGCGCGCTTTTTCGAGATCCGTGCCCGCGTTTTTGATGATCCTGTCCGCCGTCTCCTTGACGATGCCGTCCGTCGGCAGCAGCTTCGTGGGCTGCAAAAAATATTTCAATTCAGCGGGATTCGCTTCTTGTGCTGCGTGCCGCGCCGAGAGGTCGGCCGTCCAGTCGCGCGTCTCAACCTGGCTGGTGACCGTCAGGACCGGCCGGACTCACGCTCCGTCTCGACGAGCGCCAATCGCTTGTCCCTAAATTCAACGTCCATCAATAACGCTCGTCTATTCAAAAGGTAGCAGAACTTTTTGCCGCGTCAACATCTACTTAACGTAATGCGTTAATTTGACCTTTATGCTTGACAAATTTAAAAAGGTTGTGTCAGGCATAATGGTCAATATGAACACAGGTTGCCTTCCGAAAAGCGGGCCGCTGTGATTGCCGCCCTTTGCGAAGGGAATTCGATCCGTTCCACTGTTCGCATGACTGGCGTTGCCAAGAACACGCTGGTGAAGTTGCTGGTCGAGGTCGGGGCAGCTTGTTCTGAATACATGGACCGGACGCTACGCGGTCTGAAGTGTCGCCGCATTCAGGTTGACGAAATCTGGTCCTTCGTCGCGGCCAAGGATAAGAATGTCCCTACCGAAAAACAGGGGAAGTTCGGCGTTGGCAGCATCTGGACCTGGACGGCTATCGATGCCGAAAGCAAGCTGATCGCCGCATCGTTGGTCGGAACGCGAGACGCAGGAGCAGCCTCGCAGTTTCTTTATGATTTAAGCCAGCGGTTGAGCAATCGCGTTCAGCTTACCAGCGATGGGCACAAGGCGTATTTGGAAGCCGTGGATTACGCCTTTTCCGGCGACGTGGACTGTGCCATGCTCATGAAGTTGTACGGGGCCGAAACCAGCGAAGAGCCCGCAGTCTGCATCGGCTGCAAGACGACAGTCATTACAGGCAAGCCCGATCCAAAGCACGTCAGCACCAGCTACGCAGAACGCCAGAATCTCACGATGCGGATGCAGATGCGCAGATTCACCAGATTGACGAATGCATTCTCCAAGAAGGTCGAAAACCACGTCGCCGCGCTGGCGCTGTACTTCATGTATTACAACTTTGTACGTATCCACCAGACGCTACGGACGAGTCCGGCGATAGCCGCTGGCGTGACGAATCGGCTGTGGGAAATTGCAGATATCGTGGCATTGATCGAAGAACGCGAAAACCGCGAGGATCAGTGAAACTGACCCACTACCGGATGTCTCTACTTGCTGATCGCGTCCGCTGATTCATGCGGTGCTATTTCGATGGGAGTGGCCGACGGCTCGGATCAACGACTCTGGCGGCGCCGTGGAATACTTCCTGGAGTCGGCTGCCGGCCCGGATGGGATACTGGCAAGCCTCTTTTGCGCGCAACCGATGACGCAGTCGCGGGAACTTTATACTTCCGATATCATTCTAAAAATTATGTTTTTGAACGACCTGCGCTATGCTCTCCGGCTGATGCGGCGCAGCCCTGGCTTCACGGCAGTGGCGGTTCTCTCTCTCGCCCTGGGCATCGGTGCTAACACCGCGATTTACAGCCTCTTCTACACCATCATGCTCCGTCAACTGCCGGTTGCCCATCCCGAGCAACTGGTGGAGTTTTTGTTCAGCGGCGACCCCAGCCAGGTCCGTGACGATGGCTATTGGGATTGGGACCGGTACGAGTACATCCGCGATCACAATCACGTTCTCTCGGCCCTGACGGGCATGTCGTTCGACAATCTGGCCAGCCTGCGAGTGGATGGGTCTGACCCGCAGACGGTCATCGAAGAGAGCGTCCTGGGAAACTACTTCGAGGTGCTCGGCCTCAAGCCGGCCATCGGCCGCTTGACCACGCCCGATGATGTTCCGGCCAGTGGTGAGGGGGAAGCCGCCGTGGTCAGTTGGTCGTGGTGGAATAGCCGATTCCATCGCGATCCATCCATCCTGGGCAAGCGCATCCTCGTGAACGATCAGCCGAGGACCATCGTCGGTGTGGCGCCGCGCGGGTACTCTGGCCCGCGCGTGGGGTCACGTACCGACGTCTGGGTTCCCTATCAGAAAGACACCGTGCGTCTGCTCGCCCGCATCAAACCCGGTGTCACGCGGCAGCAGGCCCAGGCAGAAATGCGTGTGCTGCTCCAGACCCTGGTGGAGCAAAAGGCCGCGCGTAACCACACCAAGGTCAAGCCGATCCAACTCGATGTGGAGCCGGCGGGCGCCGGATTCGCCCGGGTGCGGGAGCAGTACGGCAAGGCGCTGATGCTGTTACTGGGAGTGGTCGGATTGCTTCTGCTGCTGGCGTGCATCAACATGGCAAGCCTGCTGCTGGCACGGTCGGCTGGGCGCCAGAGGGAGCTCGCGGTGCGCGTGGGACTGGGCGCCGGACGGGGCCGGCTGGTCCGGCAGATGCTTACCGAAGCGGTGATGCTGTCCGCCGCCGGGACGTTGGCTGGCATGCTGTTAGCCTATGCCGGTACGGGCATCCTGGTGCGCATCATGGCGAGCGGCCGGGCGTTCGAGCACATCGACGTGGAAGTGCATCCTGATTTTCAATTGCTGGCGGTAACGACGGCGATCGGCATTTTTACGGCGTTCCTGTTCGGCCTCGCTCCTGCGATGTATGCCTTCCGCGCCACACCTGCCAACGCGCTGCGGCAGAGTGGACGCGGCGGCGATACGTGGTTCTGGCGCCTGTTCGGAAGAGCTTTGGTGGCGGCACAGGTGGCGCTCTCGATCTTTCTGGTCACGGGAACCGCGGTCTTTCTCGCCCACCTGTCCAGACTGCGGAATTTCGAGTTGGGCTTTCGCAGCGACCACGTCCTGCTGATGACTCTCGATCCTGACCACAGCAGTTATAAAAGCAAACCGTTGGCCGCGCCGTACCAACGGCTTTTGGAACGGCTCCAAAGCATTCCTGGAGTGCGCTCGTCGTCCATCACCGCCTGCACGCCGCTCGAGGGCTGCGGGACCGGCAGCCGGTTTCTGAACGCCGAGGGATTTGTGGAGCAGCCGGAGCAGCGCCTGCGTCCCGCGATCTACTTTGTTACCCCGCGGTACTTCGAAACCCTGGGCATCCCGCTGCTTGCCGGCCGCGATTTCAGCCCGCGCGATGTCGGCCATCCGCGAGTGGTCATTATCAGCAACGCCGTGGCGCGGCACTACTTCCCGGGACAAAACCCCATCGGCCGGAACATCACCGTCGTTCACGATCCGCAGCCGTTGCCGTTCGGGGACGATCAGCCCTACGAAATTGTCGGAGTGGCCGGCGATGTCAAACCGTTTGAACTTCGCGACGCTCCATTTCCCACCATGTACTTCGATATGTTCCAGGTGAACCACGTATTCGACGAGTTTCAACTTCGTACCAGCGCCGACCCGGCCGCTATAGCCGAAACCGCGCGGCGGTTGGTGCGCGAGGCGCTCCCGGATATGCCTGTGACACGCCTGACAACGCTGGCGGCTCAGGTCGACTCGAATATCGTCCCCGAGCGCCTGATCGCCACCCTGTCGGAGTTCTTCGGCGGCCTAGGCGCCGTGCTGGCGGGCATCGGAATCTACGGGCTGCTCGCGTTCAGCGTGGCGCGGCGGACGAACGAGATCGGTGTCCGCATGGCGTTGGGCGCGACACCCGGCGACGTCAGCCGCCTTGTGTTGCGCGACACCATGGGGTTGCTGTGCGCGGGGCTCGTAGTAGGATCGTTCCTGGTAGTATGGGGCCGGCCGCTGGCCGCCAGCCTGATCCCGGACCTGAAGCCGGCGAGTGCGGGTCCGCTTGCCTTAGCCGCCGGGGCGATTGCGGCCGTTGCGCTGCTGGCGTCATATGTCCCGGTGCGACGCGCGACTCGCGTGGATCCGATGGAAGCGCTACGCCATGAGTAGGCAGCGAGTACGCCGAGATTATGGCAGCCGCTCTCCGTACCAAGCCCAGTATCACGTCTGCACGCCACGCACACTGGATTACAGGCGGCAGACATGCTGGCCTGGGCAAGGACCAGAAGCCTGTCATAGGACTATTCCAATAACTGGCGTTTTTGTCGATGAACCATTGATGCGGTCGAAATACTCGCGCACGTGATGAGACTGGATGACTATCGAATGAGACTCAGCTTAGCTCATGCCTCCGCCGCAGTGTTGATCCTGGCGCTCGCCGGCTCCATTACCGGCCAACAACCGAAGCCGGTTCGCTTCGAAATTGCGTTTCCGGCGTCTCTTCGCGCCGCGCCAGTGGATGGCCGCGTGCTCCTCATGATCTCGACCAACGGGAAGGAAGAGCCGCGCTTTCAGATCAGGGAAGGACTCGATACCCAGCAGATCTTTGGCGCCGATATCGACGGCCTCGCTCCGGGACAGCCGGCGACCATCGACGAATCCGCCCAGGGCTATCCGCGGCAGAGCCTTCGTGACGTGCCGGACGGCGAATATTTCGTGCAAGCCCTCATCAACGTTTACGATACGTTTCACCGCTCCGACGGCCACACCGTCAAGCTGCACATGGATCACGGCGAAGGCCAGCATTGGAACACTTCTCCCGGCAATCTGATGAGCGAGCCGAAAAAACTTCGCATCGACCGTTCCAGTGGGCGGGCGATCCGTATCGAGCTGACCAAAATCATCCCGCCCATCAAGCCGCCTGCCGATACCAAATACATCAAGCATTTTCAGATGGAGAGCAAGCTGCTTTCGAAATTTTGGGGCCGGCCCATGTATATCGGCGGAGTCGTGCTGCTGCCCGAAGGTTTCGACGAGCACCCGGATGCCCGTTATCCCGTGGTCTACTATCAGGGCCATTTCACCGCAAGTTTCGCGACACCGGTCGGATTCCGCGAGCACCCGCCGACGCCGGAATTGAAAGAAGACGACCGCCTGATGGCCGAGTACAGCTACAAGTTTTACCAGGACTGGACGTCGGGACGGTTGCCACGCATGCTGATCGTCAGCATCCAGCACGCCAATCCGTATTACGACGATTCCTACGCGGTGAATTCCGCGAATGTCGGCCCATACGGCGACGCGATCGTCGAGGAATTCATTCCGTACGTTGAGAAAACATATCGCGCCATCGGCCAGCCGTGGGCGCGCGTGCTCACCGGCGGATCGACAGGCGGCTGGGAAGCGCTTGCCCAGCAGATTTTTTATCCCGACATTTACAACGGCTCGTGGTGCGATTGTCCCGATCCGGTAGATTTCCGCGCCTACCAGACGGCCGATTTGTACAAAGACGCGAACATCTACTGGATGGACAGCCCATGGAAAATGGTCCCGCGCCCGTCCACGCGCCAACCCGACGGCATGCTGGTTTCCATGTTTCAGGACGACGCGCGCCTCGAAGCCACGCTTGGAAGCCGCGGCCGCTCGACCGAGCAGCTCGATATCTGGCAGGCGGTCTACAGTCCGACCGGCGAGGATGGTTATCCCAAATCCATTTTCGACAAGCGCACCGGCGCGATCGATCACGAAGTGGCGTCGTATTGGAAAGAGCACTACGATCTGCGCTACATCATGGAGCGCGATTGGAAAACGCTGGGCCCGAAGCTGGTGGGCAAGCTGCACATCAAGGTCGGCACGCGCGACACGTATTATCTGGACCGCGCCGTGCGCCTGCTTGAGGATTTTCTCGAAACGACCAAGCTGCCCGGCCGTGGCCCCTATTACGGAGGCGATTTCGATTACGGCCCGCACCAGCCGCACTGCTATTCCGGCGATCCGTCGCAGCCCGTTCGCATCACGCGTCTGACCATCAACCAGCGTTTTCTTCCGCAGATGGAGGCATGGATGCTGAAGACTGCGCCAAAGGAAGCGGATGTGAAGAGCTGGCGGTATTAATGCGCGCGCGATCTTGAAGCCTTACGCCGCACTCGCCGCGCTGGTTCTGATCCTGCACTTACTCTGGATTCTCTGGATTCTCGCAGGCTGGCTGATTACACGAGGCCGGCCGTTGCTGACGGCGCTGCATATCGCTTCGCTTATCTGGGGTGCAATCGTCGAGCTCGGCCCGTGGCCGTGCCCGCTCACGATGGGGGAGCAATGGCTGGAAGCCCGCTCCGGCGCGAACGCTTACGCGCAAGGTTTTCTGGTTCACTATCTGGACAAAATTATCTATCCGGACCTGCCCCCGGCTGTGGTCGGGTGGACGGGCGCTGCAATCTGCGTTTTCATTCTCGGCGTCTACGCGCGGCGCTGGTGGATGCTGAAGCGCGTCTCCGGAGGCTGAAGGGCAACGCCCGGCATGGCGTTCCGGCGGAGCCGGCATGCTAAAATCACATCACCTTGTCCCGTTTTTCCTGCCTGGCGTTAGCTATGTTTGCGTGCTCCGCGAGCGCGGCTCAGCCCGCGACGCCCGTGATCCTGATCTCGGTAGATACGCTACGCGCCGATCATCTGAGCTGCTATAAGAGCGGCCAGCAGAAAACTCCGCATATCGATTCGCTGGCGAAAAACGGCACCTTGTTCTCCGAGATCAGCAGCCCGTACCCGCTGACGCTGCCGTCGCATGTCGCGCTGTTTACGTCCACGTATCCGTTCGAAAACGGAGTGGAAGACAACGGCGTCCCGCTTCATGCCGGCGCCGTCACGCTGGCGACGGTCTTGAAGGCCGCCGGATACCGGACAGGCGCTTTTGTCGGCAGCTTCGTTCTGGATCAGCGCTTCGGGCTGAACAGAGGCTTCGATGTTTATGACGGGCCGTTCGATCTGCGCCGCGAGACGGCCGCCGGCACAGCCGAGTTGAAGCGGCCGGGAGCAAGCGTGGCCGAGGCCGCGATCCGGTGGCTCGATCGCAATTCCGCCGCGCCGTTTTTTCTTTTTCTGCATTTATACGATCTGCACGCGCCCTACGATCTTCCCGCAGATCCGAGCCGGCGCCACGGCGAGACGGGTTATCGCGCCGAGCTGGCGTATGTGGATTGTTTGCTTGGCGATTTTGTGGCGTATCTCAACCGGCGCGGGCTTTTCGAAAGGACGCTGATCGTGTTCACGTCCGATCACGGCGAGGGATTGGGCGAGCACGTGGAGAGCACGCACGGCTATTTTGTTTACCAAAGCACGCTGCACGTGCCGCTCATCTTTCATTGGCCGGCGGGCGCGCGGCGCGTCAAAGAAGACCGCGTGGATGAGCCCGCAAGCCTGCTCGAGGTTGCACCGACGATTCTCGATGCCATAGGATTTTCACGGCCCGGCGCGATGCGCGGCCGCAGCCTGATCGGGCCTGCCGGCGCACGGGAAATTTATTCCGAAAGCCTCTACGCGCGGGATCACTTCGGATGCGCCGTGCTGCGCAGCATGCGCGTCGGCCGCTACAAGTACATTGAGGCGCCGAAACCCGAGCTTTACGATCTGGCCGGCGATCCGAACGAGCTCGAAAATCTTTACTCGCGCGAAGGATCGGAAGCCAGAGCGCTGGCGGAAAAGATCGCCGCTTTGCGTGCCGGCGCTCCTGCGGGTCGCAGGGCTAAAACCCCAGGCGCGGAAACCGCCGGCGCTTTGCGCTCGCTCGGGTATCTGAGCGGGTCGACGAATTCCAGCCGGGTGGCGTCCAATGTGGATCCCAAGGACCGGGCAAAGGATTTTGAACAGTATCTGGGCGCGCTGGGACTTGCGGCCAGGGGAGAGCTGGCCGCTTCCGACGCGACGCTTGAAAAACTGCGCGACCGAATGCCCGAGGTCGCGGAGATCCGGATCAGCCTCGGGCTGAACCAGCAGCGGCTCGGTGAATTCGCCCAAGCCGCGCGGGAATTCAAATTTGTCGCCGAGCAGGCACCATCCAACGCTCAGGCGCATTTCGAGCTGGGGCTGTGTTATTTCCGGATGCGCCGTGCGAACGATGCCGCGCGCGAATTCCAAGCCGCGCTGGCGATCGAGCCATGGTATTCGCGAGCCGACGAGGCGCTCGCCGAAGTTTATCTTCAGGCGAACGACCCCGCGCAGGCGCGCGCGCACTTGAAACATTTGCTCTCCGTCGATCCGCACAGCTACAGCGGGCATTACAATCTGGGCATTCTGGCGGCGATGGAGAAAAACTGGAACGAAGCGCAGCAGCAGGTGCTGGCCGCGCTGCGCACCGATCCCGGTTCAGCCGAAGCGCACAACATGCTGGGCGGCATTTATCTGGAACGCGGCGATCTGGAACGCGCGCGGCGGCAATTCGAAGAAGCGGTCCGGCTCGAAAACAATTTAGCGTCGGCGCATTACAATCTCGGGATGATATTGCAAAAGCAGGGGAAGAATGCAGAAGCCGAACGCGAGTTCCGGGCCGCGCAGCAGGCCGAGGCACAATCCAAGCGCTGATAGAAGCGATCGGGAAGAAACGAAACGCGGCCTGATCCAAGAGGACCAGACCGCGAGTGAACTCTCAGCCGGTTAGAAGGTGATGCGGATGCCCATTTGCAGGCGCCGCGAGGGAGCCGCGCCAACCAGAAGCGCCGCTTTGCCGAAGCTGCCGCTGTTCAGGTTGGTATCGATTCCGTCAAAATTCGGATGGTTGTCCAGATTGAGAGCTTCAAACCGGAACTGCATCTTGATTGTTTCCGTAATCTTGAAGTTCTTCATCAGCGATCCGTCCAGACCGTTGAACCAGGGCCCGCGGAACAGATTCCGGCCCAGGGTACCAAAGTGGGGGCCGGCGCCCGGGGGATTGATGAACAGCGAGTTCGGTGTTCCCACGCCGTAGTTGTCGTTGCAGGCCTGGATGTTGGTCGATTGCGCACCTGGGAAGCCGCAGCCGATCAGGTTGTTGTCGATGAAGATACCGTCGGCGGGGCTGGCGTTGGAGTAAACGGCACTGGCACTTTTGCCGATGAAGTCCGGGTGATCGTTGGCGACACCATCGAGGTTGTAGTCTCCGCCAATGTTCTCCAGGAATCCGTTAGCATCACGCGCGTTCCCGCGGAAACGTCCACGGTTACTATAGACCTCGATCGGATGGCCGGAATAGCCCTGATAGAAGCCGGAAAGCTGCCAGCCGCCCAGGGCATGGCCGAGGAAGCCGTGTTGATCTTTGAAGAACGGCAGCTCATAGGTGAAGATGGCCTTGAAATTCTTCTGGTGGTCAAAAGCTCCCGGACCGTACTCGAGTTTCGGATCATTGTTGCTCAAGAAGTAGAACGGCTGGCTATACGCGCCGCTAGTTGTCGATCCCGTGAACAAGTCCGAACCTTGATCCATGAGCCTCGACCAGGTGAAGCTGAACTGGAACTGCATTCCATGGCTGAAACGCTTTTGTACTTCCGAAACTAGCGAATGGTAATTGGAGTTCAGGTTGTTGGCGCGGTAGTTGAAGCCTGAATACAGCGGATTCGGCCGGCCCGGATTGCTGGTGCTGAGATTCTTGTTGTAATTCTGGCCGTCATACCGATTCAGGTTCATCAACTGCGACAAGTGATGGCCCATGGAGCCCTGATAATTGACGCGCACGAGGACATCGCGGAAGAACTGCTTCTCCACGCCGAAATAGAAGTTTTGGACGGAAGAGTCCTTCATATGGACGTCCATAGTGCGAACCGAAACGCGGTGGCCGACAGAGGGGATGGAATCCGGGGTGTACTGTCCGACCCCCGGGGGAACCGTATAGAGGACAGTGTCGCCGGCAGTGGCATCATGATCGAGCAGCGCGTAAAACGGCGGGTTCCATGCGCCGTTCGACCAGATGTTATCGAAGAGCCGGTCGTAGGAAATCCCGAAACCGCCGCGGACAGACATGCGGCCGTTGCCCAGGACGTCATAAGCGAAGCCGAAGCGCGGACCGAAGTCGTGATTCTGCGTGTTCCACATGCTCTTGACGGGAGTGACGCGGGCCGCAGCGACGGTTGCCGGATCGTATCCAGTGAGATTCGTGAACTGCGCGATGACGTTATGCGCTTCGGTCGGCGAGCCATAGCGCTCCCAGCGCAGGCCCAGATTCAGGGTTAACCGCCGGCTCACCTTGAAGTCATCATTAATAAACAGGTTAGAGTCCTTCATGATGTAGTGGCGGTAGGCATTGCCTGCGGCGCCGGTATGCGGATCGATGGAAAGCTCTGAATAGTACGGAAAATCGTTCTGGAAATTGCTATCCGGATAGTTGCCGATATTTCCAATGGTGCCATCGGGGTTGAGAGCGCCCACATCGGCGGCTCGCGGCCCAATCGTGTTAGCGAACTCGTATTGTCCGGGGCTTCCCAGGTCCCAGTTGCGGTACAGGATGCCGTATTGCCAGCCGCCGCCGAACTTGAAGGAGTGCTTGCCTTTGGTCCAGGAGAGATTATCCTGAAGTTGCCACCGATCCTGAACGAAGCCTTCGACCAGCCCGCCTTCATAGGGTCCGAATCCAAACCCCAAGCTTTCGTAGTTTGCGCCGTCGATGATGACCTCAGCCTCGCTGCTCTTACCATTGCCTTCAACGAACGTAGAGAAGTGGCGATTGTGCGCGATGGTCAGCTCATTCAGCAGGTTGGCGCCAAAGATATGAGTTTCGACCAGGGCCAGGTTATGGTAGTGTTCCTGGTCGACGGCCGGGATGTTCTGCGCGCTGGTAGGATAGCCGCCGTCGAACTTTTGATTTCGGCCGTAACGCGTGATATTCGCCGTAAAGCTGAGCCGGTCGCTGGTGCTGAAGTTCTGATCGACCTTTCCGACGTAAATGTTCTGACCGGTGAGGTCCGGATCGAACACGTGGATGCAACCGATGTGGCCGATGGCGTCCGGCTGGTTAACCGCTTCGGCAGGGCAAGGGAGTTCGGAAGTCAGCGGCTTAAACTTCTGCAAATAGTACTGCGCGTTCGGGCCGGCGTTCGCACTCATGGCGGCCAGCTCACTGGCGGTGGGAACGGCCTGAACGAGCTCGCCGCCCTGCCGCAGGTCCAGCCGGTCGAACGTAAAGGAGAAGAACGTTTTGTCTTTGACGATCGGCCCGTCGATCTCGCCGCCGTACTGGTTGCGGATATATTTCGGCTTGGGGCTGCCTGCGCGGTTGGCGAAGAAATCCGACGCATTGAACGAACGATTGCGGTTGAACTCGTAGGCCACGCCGTGGAAGCTGTTGGTCCCGGCCTTCTGTACAGCGCTTACCAGGGCTCCGGCCGCGTGACCGTACTGCGCGTTCATGTTGTTGGTGAGCATGGTGAACTCGCGTACGGATTCGAGCGGCGGTGTGATGTTGTAGGAGCCTTCACTGAAATTGTCGTTGTTGTCGGCGCCGTTCAGCATGTAGGTCGTACCGGACTCGCGCGCTCCGCCGGAGACCGCCATAAAGTTCATGCCCTGTGTGACCGAAGGCGCGGCAAAAGCCAGGTCGAAGACGTTGCGCGTCAGCAGCGGGATGCTCTCAATAAACTTCTGGTTGATGGTGACGGCCACGTCGGACGTCGCGGTCTGGACCATCGCCTCCTGCTCCGATACTTCGACCACCGCTTGCGCTGTGGCGACGGACAACACCGTGCTCACCGGAACGGTCTTGCTGGCCTCGACGATGATGCCCTTCACCTCTTTCGTCGTGAAGCCCTGCGCTTTAATGGTGAGCGTGTAAGTACCCGGAGGAACCAGACCGAACCGGAAGCCGCCGTCATTACCGGTCTTCTCGGTTTGCGCTACGCCAGTGCCGTCGTTGGTCAGCGTGAGATCGGCAGCGGGAACCACCGCTCCGGAAGTATCGACCACCGAGCCGGTAACAACACCTTGAACTGTTTGAGCTTCCGCGGCGCCTACGAAAAACAGGAGCAGAAGCGCACACAACACCCCGATCGCGAATGTACGCATATTGTCTCACCCCTACAAATAGTTTTTTACCCGTTACGAACGATGGACGGAATTATATTTGCACATTGAGGAAAAGTCAACACCAATAGTTCGGAAGCCGCCTTAGACCAATGAGTTGCGGTGAGTGCGCAAATAATTTACACCGCACTCGAATTCGATGGGGATTGGGGTGATTATTTCCGGCTTGCGGCGTCAACACTCTGAGTCGGATCAGCTCCCTGCCAGGTCACATCCGCTGTGGGTCCATAAGTCGCAGGCACTTTCTTGCCGAGCAACCGGAGGTAAACGGTGAGCTGGGTACGGTGGTGCGCGGTGTGTAACACGCGGCGCCAGAAGATCCAAATGCGTTCACGCTCGACATCGAAAAATGGCACTGGTGCGTGCCACCATTGGGGTGTTTGTGCAGCGAGGAAATCGAGGCGCGGGCGAGCGAGCTCCGCCAGGCGCACGGCAAAAGCCGACGGGGAGACAATTTGCGGCAGAACAGCGGCGGCGGGCGGCTCGGGCAGGCCAAGGAATTCTCCGAAGAAGCGGCGCTCGGAAAGCAACTCGTGTTTTAGGATTTCTCCTACCGTACTCGAACGCGGGTGCGGCCGGTAACCAAGATCCGCCTCGGAGAATTCACGCCAGACGGAGGCGAGCTTGTTGATCTCGCCGGCGTAGGTGTCGACCAGGTGCTGGAATTCGGGCGATTCCGCACGGGGCACGGCGTCATTCGGGATGGCAACGTAATCGTAGTTCAAGTATTCATTATCGTGCCATGATGTAACGCATGCGAAGAGTTTTATGGCTGTCTTTCGTGTTTGGCATCGGGCCGCTCTTGGCGGAGGACGTGGTGAAATTTGACACGCCGGAAGTGCGAGTGCTGAAAGTCACAGATATGCCCGGGAAAAAGAGCGCGATGCACACGCACACAACCAACCGCGTGATGATTTTTCTTGACGACGGGCAGATGACGCTCACCAACGCTCAGGGGGAGAGACAGCACGTTCGCTGGCGTGCGGGCGAGGTGCGATGGAGCCCGGCGGGCGGGCCGCACACGAGCGAGAACGCGGGACGCACGCCGTACAGAATTGTGGAAGTGGAGTTGAAGAATTCCGCGGGAGGTGTGCTGCCCGAAACCCCGCTTGACCCGGTGCTGGTCGATCCCAAGAGGTACAAAGTCGAGTTCGAGAACCCGCAGGTGCGAGTGCTTCGCGCGCGCTACGGACCGCGAGAAGCGGGCGTGTTGCACGAGCACGTGTTGAACCGTGTGGTGGTGCTGCTGACCCATCAGGACATGAAAGTGACCTCCGCGGACGGAAAAGCGATCGAGAATCGGGGCGAGCCCGGCGACGTTACCATGGGCGGGCCAGCCAAACATCGCGAAGAAAATCTCAGCGACCGGCCATTTGAAGTGGCGGTGGTCGAAATCAAGCGCTGACTGTGCCGCCGTTTGAGATTCTCGAGCACACGGCGGACGTCGGCTTTCGCGCGCACGGCGCGAATCTAAAGTCACTGTTCGAGAATGCAGCGCTGGCTATGGTGTCAATCGCGGCGGATCTGGGACGCGTCGAGCCAAGAGAGCCATTCGCTCTGACAACCGACGGAACCGATGGCGAATCGCTATTGGTCAACTGGCTGAGCGAAGTGCTGTGGTGGTGGGACGCCAAGCGTATTGCGTTCCGGGAATTTCACATCAGCGAAATGGATGCCGGGCATGTGCGAGCTATCGGGCTGGGTGAGCCGTGGGATGCGGCGCGGCACCGCGCTAAACTGATCATCAAAGCGGTTACCTATCATCAACTGAAAATTGCCGAGACGCGAGAGGGATGGAGCGCCGAGGTGTTTCTGGACGTCTGAATGGCTGTGGAAATTCCCATCGAATCGATTGACGGCCTGCGCTACCGGATTCCACGGGACACGGCGCGCGGCATGCGAACGGATGTCCGTGTCTACGCCAGTGCCGCGCTGATTGCGCAAATCGTCAAGGACCGGTCGCTCGAGCAGGCGATGAATGTAGCGACCTTGCCGGGAATCATCGGCCCGAGCCTGGCGATGCCGGACATTCATCAGGGCTACGGTTTTCCAATCGGCGGCGTGGCGGCGACGGATTACCAAACGGGCGTGGTTTCTCCGGGAGGTGTGGGTTTCGATATCAATTGCGGGGTTCGCCTGGCGCGCACCAATCTTAACGAACAGGCAGTTCGGGAGAAGCTGCGCGAATTGGTGAATCAGGTTTTTCGTGACGTGCCGTGTGGAACCGGCGGCTCCGGTTTCGTGCGCATTGACGCGAAGCAACTGGACCAGGTGCTGATCCAGGGTGCGCGATGGATGGTCGAAAACGGATACGGCGAGCCCAGCGACACAGAATACGCAGAAGCCGGCGGGGCGCTTACCGGAGCGGACCCGGATTGCGTCTCGTCGCGAGCCAAGGAGCGCGGGCGGCCGCAACTGGGAACTCTCGGCAGCGGCAATCATTTTCTCGAAATTCAATATGTCGAGGCGATTCACGATACGAGCGCAGCGGCAGCCATGGGTCTGACGCGCGGGCAGGTGGTGGTGCTGGTGCATTCCGGTTCGCGCGGATTGGGACACCAGGTGTGCACCGATTACGTCCGGGAGATGAATGGCGCAATGCAGCACTACGGGATTACGCTGCCGGATCGCCAGTTGGCCTGCGCGCCGACCAACTCTAAGGAGGGGCAGGCATATCTTAAAGCGATGCAGGCCGCCGCCAATTTTGCCTGGGCCAACCGCCAGGCAATCCTGCATTTTTTGCGGGCAGCCTTTCGCAAAATTTTTGGCGGAGCCGTCCGCCTGGACCTCGTGTACGACGTCTGCCATAACATGGCGAAGCATGAAATCCACATGGTGGACGGTAAGAAGCATGAGGTGTTGGTACATCGCAAGGGCGCCACGCGCGCATTTCCGCCCCGGCACCCGGAGATTCCGTCGAAGTATCAAGCTGTCGGACAGCCCGTGCTCGTGCCGGGAAGCATGGGAACGGCGTCTTGGGTGCTGGTGGGCAGAGACGGCGCGATGAAGGAGACGTTCGGCAGCGTTTGCCACGGCGCCGGCCGGAAGCTCAGCCGAACCGCGGCCGCCAAAGGCCGTGACGCGAGACAGGTGGAACGGCAGCTCGAGGAACTTGGAATTATTGTGCGCAGCGAGACGCGTGACGGCATTCTCGAGGAAGTGCCCGAAGCGTACAAAGATGTGGACGCGGTAATTGAAGTTATCCAGCAGGCGGGATTGGCCCAGAAAGTGGCACGGCTTCGGCCGATGGGAGTCATTAAGGGGTGAAGGAAAAATTCAAATTTTTGTAACGAACACCACACAACGTTCTCTGAAATTTCTGCCTGGGAATAGAAGCAGAATTACCCGCCTCGCGCATAAACGTAACGGAACTCACAGATCGGCCGCATTTCCTCCCCATAGATTCATACCAGTAGAACAGGAGCGACACAACGCGGGAGAACTGGAAATCGACTTGCCTTAGGAACAGGTTCCACACCTAAAAGGGGGAAGGAACTTGCTTACCGACAGTCAAGAAGTACGGCTGAATTTACATCCGCCGCGGCATCCCTGGGACGAAGAGGAAGAGGAGAGCAGCGGCCATTTGCATGGGATAGGTTGGTGGCTTGCGCTGCTGGTAGTGCTGGCAGCATTGGGCGGTGCAGTTTGGTATTTCCATCCGGTACTGGCACAACAGATCTCGTTTCCGGGCCAGGTGGCCAACCTGAAGGATTCGCTGGCCGCAACGAACAAACGAATGGACGCTGCAGACCAAAAGACGGGAGCACTCGTAAGTGCTTGGGATGCAGTTAACGATCAAGTAAACAAGCTGCAGAGTCGAGTGGATTCGACTATCCAGCTTGCACGAAAACAGACGCAGCAAGCACTGGAACAAACGCGAAGGCAACTGCAGGCAGAACTCGACAGGCGGCTGCACGGAATGGAGACGCGCATTATTCGCGTAGAAGTGGGCCGGGAGAATGACCAATCGCGCGTGGCCAAACTCGAAAAACAACTCGACTCGCTGCGGCAGGAGTATCGAGGGCAGGTTGTACGTCTCGAACAAGAACGCGACCAGGCTCTCGACCGCGTGAACCATCAACTTTCCGGCCTTGATCAAAAAGTACAGAGTGACTCACATGATCTCACGGCGGTGCGAACACAGGTGGACCGCCGGCGGCTGGATTTCGAAGCGGGCGTAAATCACACGAAGGAAATCGCACCGGGAGTTACGCTGCAAATCAGCCACACGGACGTAAATTATCAGCGATTCGACGGATACGTATTCCTGATGCCCGACCGGCGTACCATCTGGATCCGCAGGCAAAGCGCAGACAGTCCTGTAGTGTTATACAACAAAGAAGACGGGAGGTCGCGCGAGCTGGTGATCACTCGGGTGACGAAGTATTCCGTCGTCGGCTACTTGCTGGTTCCGGAACACCAGGGCTGAAAGTCAGACTCCAGCGTTCAAACCCGCCCAGCGACCTTAGCATATGCTAAGAACGCTGATGAACACCGTAGCTCAGATTCGCATGTTTCGGCGGGCGGACATGCGCAGCCTTCTTGACATTGAGCGCGCGGCCTTTCCCGAAGAAGCTTATCCAAAGTCGTTGTTTGAGGAGCTCTTCAAAAAATGCGGCGATCTATTTCTAGTTGCGGAACGACGCCAGCGCATTCTTGGCTATATGATTACGTGTGTAACAGCGCGTAAGGCGGAGATTGTTTCGATCGCGGTACATCCTAACAAGCAACGCCTGGGAATTGGGCGCGCATTGATGAAGAGCACGCTTCAAGAACTGGAAGGGCGGCAGGTGCGGACGCTAGAGCTGACCGTACGGGACGCGAACAAAGGCGCATTGCGTTTCTACCGGCGCTTCGGGTTCCGCCGGATTCGCACCGTCACTCGCTATTATGAAGACGGCAGCGATGGCGTTCAGATGCGAAAACAACTCGCAGCGTACCATTGACTCGGTCATGGTCGAAAAAGCCGGCGATCAATTGGAGTCAAACGCGGCCAAAACACGTAACGAGTACCATTCAGTACAATTTATACAGAGTTCCATATCGCGAATATGTTAGCGCAGTTCTCGCGAGACTGGATGGGCCGATATTGGATCACGCGCCTGATCTACCAGAGGGGTTTGGCGGTTATCTATCTGATCGCATTCCTGGTTGCGCTGAACCAGTTTCCGGCGCTGCTGGGGGAGCATGGTTTACTACCGGCGCGGTTATTCGTGCGGCAAGTATCGTTTGCACAAAGTCCCAGCCTATTTTTCTTTCTTCCGACCGAAGTTGCCTTCCGGACCGCGGCATGGCTGGGGATAATTCTCTCGGTAACTGCGGTTACAGGACTATCAGAAAGATACTCGAACTGGCTTTCGGCATCCGTCTGGGCGCTGTTATGGATTTTGTATCTTTCTTTCGTAAATGTCGGCCAGACATTCTACGCGTTCGGATGGGAATCGATTCTGCTCGAAGCCGGGTTTTTTGCGATTTTTCTTGGTGCTCGAAAAACGGAACCGTCATGGATCATGATGTTAATCCTCCGCTGGGTGCTGTTCCGGGTCATGTTCGGCGCGGAGCTGATTAAGTTACGCGGCGACCCATGCTGGCGCGATCTTACCTGTCTAAACTACCATTACGAGACGCAGCCCATGCCGGGACCTTTGAGCTGGTACTTTCATTGGTCCCCGGAGTGGACCCATAAAGGAGGCGTGTTATTCAACCATTTCGCGGAGCTTGTTGTTCCATTCGGTTACTTCGGGCCGCAGCGGGCGGCTACGGTAGCAGGCCTTTGCACCATACTGTTCCACGTCGTACTTATGGCGACGGGGAATCTTTCGTGGCTCAACTTACTGACAATTGTTCTTGCGTTCTCGGCTCTCAATGACACGTTCCTGTCGCGCGTACTTCGGGTCAACGTTATTGAAATTCACGAGCTCCCGCGTTTCCAGCGGGTTGCCGTGGCGGCGGTTGCAGCTTTAACGGCACTTCTCAGTGTACCTCCCATTCTCAATATGTTGTCTCGGCAGCAGGTGATGAATGCTAATTACAATCCCTTTCACCTGGTGAACACTTACGGAGCGTTTGGAGGGATAACACGGACGCGCTTTGAAGTCATCGTGGAAGGAACGGAGGATATGGCTGTCAGCGAATCCACTCGCTGGCGTGAGTACGAATTCAAAGGCAAGCCAGGGGACCCCACCAGACGGCCACCCCAGATCGCCCCGTATCATCTGCGGCTGGACTGGCTCATGTGGTTTGCGGCGATGTCGAGTTATGATCAGGAGCCGTGGTTCGTCCATTTCGTGGCGCAGCTACTGCACGGAGACCTGGCGACTCTCGCTCTTATCCGGACTAATCCTTTTCCGGATCGGCCACCGCATTTTATTCGAGCTCTCCTCTATGAATACCATTTCACGACGCCCAGAGAACGCAAAGAGACGGGCCGGTGGTGGGTACGGCGGCTGAATGGCACTTATTTCCCTTCTATGTCATTAGACAATCCGGCGTTTCGCCAGTTACTCAAGCAGGAAGGTTGGATGTAGGTCTAGTTGCTTTCGCGCGCCAGCTTTTCATAGATGCCGCGGGCTTGGTCGAATTGGGCGCCGACGTGTCGTTTCTCGGCATCCGAGCGCCACCAGGGCCACTCGTTTGCCATTTTGTGCAACTTATCGATCCAGCGCATGAAATACTCGGCGGACTGGCGATTACGGATGGGTTGGTCGCCGACATAGACCCGAACGGTATTCGTCGCCGCCTGTGCGTAAACGGCATCGATGTAGCGGCTGGCCGGCCCTTCGGCATATAAGGAATACCAGGCGCTGCGCGAGACCGGGACTTTAATGGAAAATTGGCCGCTGGTGGGGAGGTCCTTAACCACTTCGCCGTTTGAGTACAACACGACTTTCGCGAGCGGTGCCATGGACCAAACTCTGCCCTCAACCGTAATGGTTCCTCCCGTTCGAGGAAAGTGAATGACATCGCCGGGCAAGCGGCCGTTGATGCGCAGATCGAGAAGCGGCCCGGTGGTGAAAAACGTGCGGCCGTGGCGAAGGCCGTCGAGCCATGATTCAGCCGTGAGAGGTCCGTCAAAATGAACGTAAGTCCGAACACTGCCGATTAAGTTGGTGCGGTGCAGATTATTAATCGAGTCCTCACCACCGGTGGGAATAATGGCGAGATCGTTGTTGAGTGCGTGATGCCAGACACGGAGCTGGCCGCGATTGGCGTGTGTCCATTCGATAGCTGCGACAGTTCCAAGGGCGGCGTCAACTGGAAATGCCTTGGCAACGCCTAAGTCGGTATCCAGGGGATCGCCTTCGGTGTTATACGCGTGTACGTAGCCGGTAAAGGCGCCCTGCGCGGACGCTTTACGGAACATATCGGTGTTGCTGGGATAGAGGCTTTCGATGGCAGTACCTTCGTAACCGGTCGTAAATGGCGAGATTAGGTGATCTTTGAGGCCGATAAAAAAGACGTGGCCGTAAAATGGCGGGCGGTACTCCTCGCCAACGATGACTTTCAAATGCGGATCGTTTTTCGATACGGGATGTTCGCCGCCGCCCGGAACAAAATACTGCCAGTCCAGAATGCGGGTATCTTTGTTGGCGATCAAGACATTCAGCACGTCCTGATCTTCGGCGCGCGACATCATGCGCAGGTTGTCCAGCGTGTTCGAGAGATTACCGCCATAATTCATGTGTACGTGCGTCGATCCGCTAAACCAGCCAAGCGCATTCATGTCCACCAGGCGGCGTATCCGGAGCGTCAGGTCGGCGGTGGCGCCGGCGCGCACTTCGGCATCGGCGGTCGACGGCTGGTAAGCAAATCCCTTGATGGCTTCGATGGTCATTTTTCCCGGCGGCACATCAACGATGAATTCGCCGGTGGTGTGGAAGAAGTGGCGGTTCGCTGCTCCGAGCCGCGCGTAGGCATCCTCCGGCGCGTAGAATTTACCGTCAGACGCGAGATATTGCATGTGCGCGGGCGTCAGGCGGCCGGTCTTGTCATCGATCACACGCACGTGAATCCGGCCCACGGGACGCTTCCAATGACGTTCGCGAATCACGATCTTCTTGCGCGTGCCGCCGTAGGTTTCCAGCAGATAAAGCTGCGGCAATCCGCCTTCGTTCGATACGTAGGCGATCCATTCGCCGTCCGGCGACCAGCGTGGATCAAAGTCGTCGTAAGAGCCGAACGTGAGCTTGTAAGGAGCGCCGCCCTGAATGGGCAGAACGTAGAGGTGGGCGTATTGATCGGCCGCGCCGGCCGTTGAAGAATAGACAATGCGTTTTCCGTCGATCGAGACATCGGGACGCGTGCGGTAGAGCGACTGCTCGCGCAAAATGGAAACGGCTTTGTCCATCCCGCCGCTATCATTTTGGGAGGACGGCACCGGCATACGCCAAAGATCGCCTGAACCGAGCGGCACGCCGCGATTCGAGACGAAGACGATCTCTTTGCCGTCCGGCGTCCAGGCGGGCTCGATGTGCATGTCCCACGGACCGAAGTAGAGCCGATCGCGCGGATAGCGGTGGTCGCGGGTCAGCGCGATTTCCTCGCCGGACCACTGGCCGTCGCGGATCGGGCGCATGTACAGGTTGAAGTAACCGCTGGGGCGTGTCGAAACGTAACAGAGCCGCGAGCCGTCCGGCGAAAAGACCGGGTCGGCGTAGATTTGAGCGTCGGCAGTGAGCGCATGCGTTTCTCCGGTCGCGGTATTCAGAATTTCCAATTGAATGCTTCTGGCGTCGTCATCGGCGGTATAGACAATCCATTTCCCGTCGGGTGACCAGGCTGGCGATGAATGGTACTTGCGGTTATAAGTCAGTTCGGCGGCGGATCCGGTGGCCGGATCAACTTTCCAGATGGAGCCATCCATCGCAACCGCGATTGATTTACCATCCGGCGCCCAGGCGGGAGCCCACGGAGTTGAGCTGGGAGCAGGCGGAAAGTAGTAGTTGAACATGTATTCGCCGCCATGCTTCGACGCGGGGTAAACGGCTGATTGTGCCCACAGGGCCGATGTGGCGGCCAACACGAAAAGTGGAAAAATGCGCATCATCGGCGGCCATTCTACCTCCGTGGACACGCGTTTGAGCGGCAGAGCCATTTTGTATCCTAGTCGTATGTCTGCGGGCGGCGAACCATTAAATTCGATGCGATTCCGCGTAGAGATCGACGGCCTCAAAGCCGGCGAGTTTTTTGAAGTTGTGTTTCCGGAAGCCAGGATCGAGGCCGGGCGCGAGCAGCTCACTCGTCTGGTTCTGCGGCGGGCGGCGAGCACGGATCGCGACCTATCCGAGTGGTGGCAGCAAATGGCGCACGGAAGACCCACTCCAAGAAATGTGGCCGTGATTCTTTTGGATACGCGTGGACAGGAACCGATCCGGTGGAACTTTGTAGGAGCGCAGCCGGTGAGGTATTCACTCTCGCCGCTCAACGCGATGGAGCCTGCGCTTTTGATGGAAACCATCGAGCTCGAAATAGAAAATTTCAAAAGGGGGTAAACATGCCGGCTGTGTATCGAGATGATCCGTATCCAGCGTTTAATTTCGAAGTCACGATTACCGGTATCAGCGAGGATGGGCACGCAGTGAAGGGGTCGTTCGCGGAGGTCTCCGGTCTCGACGTGGAGGTCAACGCAATCGAGTACCGGAACGGAAGTGAAGACATAACAGTGCGCAAGATTCCCGGGCTAAAAAAATTCTCAAATATCATCTTGAAGCGCGGCTGGATCGGCGACCTTGCGTTTTGGAACTGGCTCAACTCGGTCCTGAAGGGCCAAGTCATTCGTGCCGACGGGACAATCACGCTGCTCGATGAGAGCCGGCAGCCGGTGATGCGCTGGAAGTTCCGGCGCGGTTGGCCTTGCCGGTGGGAAGGTCCGCGTCTGGTGGCTGACACGAACGATCTCGCTATGGAAACTCTTGAGATCTGTCACGAAGGATTGGAACTAGACGTTTAGCCGTCTCCTCAGCCAATCACCGAATGGAAGCGCGCAGGTGGCACCGCGTATCACCCGCAACCTGTGTTTCAGTTTAGCGGCGTGTTGGATACTTTTGAGAAGCATCTGAAACCTGTATCGGAAACATCATTCTAAGCGGACGGAGAATACCCAACCGAGCGGGCGGAAAATCCTCTGAGGCAGACGTTCGCGCTGGCTCCCGGATTTAACCGGGCTTGCCTTTGCGAGCGGCCTTGGCCTTTGGTTTGTGCGGCTCGAGCGCCTTTCGCATGGAGTCAATATAGTGACGCATCTCTCCGGCGTGATCCACGCACTTGGCACACGTCAGCAAGTGTTCTTCAATTCTTGCAACTTCGTTTGGCTCGAGAGAGCCGAGCAGATATTTTTCAAGAGTCTCTTCGTCGGGGTGTTCACCGGCTTTAGACCGCATCGTCAACCCTCCACTGTTCTCGCGCGAAACACGGCCCCCCAGGGCGCTTTGGAGGAGAATTTACTTCGTTGGAACCACATTACACGACATGAACGGGGAGCGCCAGAGCGAAATTCGACTCGTTTTGGGAGAAGGGCAAGAAGTCACTTAAATTATGCTGCGTTCGCCGATGCTGCTGCGCTCGTTGATTTGAACCAGCAGAAGACAGCGCTCGGGGATGGGTAGATTCAGGCGCCAAATCGGGCGATTCAAGAAGGCGAGCGCCTGCACCGCATGCGCATGCGCGTCAAATCCTGAAATAGGTGGTAAGGACGGTAAGGCGTTGCCTGCTTTGAAGGGATAATTACCCGAGATCTGGTAATTATCCCTTGACAGTAGGTATGGCGACGTGTAGAATGCGTGTTCCGGGTGAGGGCCCGGAGTCCGTGTATCGAATAGACGACCAGATTCTGCGCTCTGTAACGTATCTGTATAAAACGGCAGAAGCTGCGAGGGAAGGTAGCGATAGAGGCGGCACTGGTTTTTTTGTTGCGATGATTAAGCAACCGGACATATACATTTACGCGGTCACGGCGCATCACGTAATCGCAAAGGGCTACTCAGTCATGCGCACCACCACCGTCTCCGGAAATTCAACGGTGATGGAGCGCCACGAGCGAGACTGGAAACAACATCCAGATGGCGATGATTTGGCCGTATGTCCGCTAGACCCAGGAGACCCGAATATATATGGCCTCACGGTTATTCCGGTGGAGTCTGTCGTTTCAGAAGAAATGGTTCGGACATTGGACCTAGGCCCCGGCGATGAGGTCTTCATGAATGGGCGCTTTCTTCGTTACGAAAGCCCGAACAGAGACGAGCCGAACAGGCCTTTCGTACGCTTTGGGAACATCGCAAGGATGCCAATGTTTTTAAAGAACGATTTCACGGGCATCAGGCAGTTGAGTTTCGTAACTGAGATGCGATCAATCAGCGGTTACAGCGGATCACCCGTTTTTTACCATATCCCTCCTTTTTCTCAGCGTCCAGGAAAAGTGGGCTTAGAGTCCATTTCCAAAACTGGACTGCTAGGCGTAAACTGGGGTCATATTCGCCATCCCGAGCCTGTCGTAGGTGAAGATGGAACCGGGCATCCAGATAAATGGCGGGTCTTAAGCAATTCCTCAATGGCTGGTGTTGTGCCAGGGTGGAAGTTGCTTGAACTACTGGCAACTGAGGATCTCGTGAAGCAGCGTAAAGAGCAATCTGAAAGAGCGAAGAAAGAACCAAGGAGCGAAGTAGTTGTTGACTTGGACGATAGCCCGAAACCGGCCTTCACAAAGTCCGATTTCGAATCCGCGTTGAAGAAGGCCAGCCGGAAGTTTAAACCGCGTAGGGACAGTCAATGAGTGAACAAGAAGAGCACGCCGCAATTGGCAGGCTCGTTGCGGAATATACCGAGATCAAACGAAAACAAGAGATCGTCAGGGCGGACCTTTACTCGATGGGTTGCGCCCTCTATACCGTCGGTGAGCGCTTAAAGTCTTACGCCTTCGACGATGCGTTTACGCAACTTGACCTCTGGCACAAATCTGCCAAGCCGGATCTCGCGAATCTAATCGCCCGCATGAGGGAATTCCGATCACTCTCTGAACAGGTACGTGGGTACAGTGAACAATTGCAGGCTCTCGGCATAAAGTTGTAACCAGGTTCTCGCTAGCGTTCTCTTTTATCCCTTTACTCCAAGGTTGACTCCAAAACCGACCCACACATTTGAGATGATACCCGCATTGCCATCATGCGAGGAGGATCTATTTGTGACGTTGCAGGTTGGTGTGCGTGCGGCTGATGGGTCAATTGTGTTGGCGGGGGACACAAAGGCTCGCGTTGTGCCGTCGGTTCCCGAAACCTCCAGGGACGTGACCGGGATTATAAATCATCCCAAAATAATGATCAGTGAACATAGTGGCCTGGCTTTTGCCTTTGCCGGGCATAAAGTGCCTGCCGCAGAACCATGCAAGGAACTTGCGACATATCTCGAAAGCTTGGATAAGATACCGGATTATCTAGAGACGAATCTTAAAGAATGGGGGGATGCTTATTTTGGAAAGCAAGGTGGGACGCGGCAGCGCCAATATCCAATGTTTTCAATAATGGTCGTAAATCCCCACACACAATTCTGTTGTTTCTCCGTGGTACACGTCAACCTTAAAACGGGGACGGATGTAAGCGACTCCATGATGGTCAATGGCCTTGGAACCAATGCGGCAGTATTTTGGCTGGAGCACCTAAAAGCAGACAAGCGCTCTTTGGATCTTCCCGGAGCTACGGGAGCAGTCGTCACGACCATACTTACGGCCGGAGAAATAGATCCCCATAATATTGGGGGATTGGAAGTCTACCAGTACACCAAGGACGTCAAAACCTGGAAACAGACACAGCCTGATGATCTCGCCCGATTCCAAGAGCGCTTTAGAAAATTTGATAATCGAATAAAACGCATGGCATACCGGATGGCGCTTTAAGCTTTCTCGATCTGCCCCAAGAACGTTGTGAACATCGGTTGCGAATCGTCCCGGTGATTGTACCGGAAGCTGTACTCGTTCAGGTAAGCCTGCAAGTACTTTTGACTCACGGCGTGGTACGTTCCGCCGATCCCGCGCTTTAGCAGCGACCAGAAGCCCTCGACCGAGTTCGTATGGATATCGCCCAACACGTACACCCCGGCAGTGTGATTGATGCGATGATGCTGATACCCA
>DATEFW010000017.1:0-22461 GCA_035280425.1 Bryobacteraceae bacterium
GCTGGTTCGGGCCTCCAAAGCGCCGCGCGAGGCGCGCGATTCTCTAATCGCCAGGTTCGCATTCACCGAAAAACAGGCGCAGGCCATCATCGAGCTGCAACTACAGCGCCTGACGGGCATGGAGCGGCAGAAGATTCTGGACGAGCTGGCGGAAATTCAGAAGCGGATCACGGAGTATTTGGAGATCCTCGGTTCGGAAAAGGTATTGCGCGAACTGATTGTCAAAGAGTTGAAGGAGGTCCAGAAGGAGTACGGCGATGAGCGAAGGACCGAGATCGTCGACGATACGGGTGAGATTCAGATCGAAGACCTGGTGCCCATCGAGGATGTGGCTGTCACGGTAACGCACGGCGGATATTTGAAGCGCACGGCGGTCGATACTTACCGGCGGCAATCACGCGGAGGCAAAGGCCGGATCGGCATGGGAACGCGCACCGAGGATTTCGTCGAATACTTCCTCGTTGCGTCCACTCACAGCTATCTGCTGATCTTCACCGATCGCGGGCAGGTGTACTGGCTCAAGGTTTACGAGATTCCGGACGCCGGCACGAGCAGCAAGGGCAAGCACATTTCGAACCTGATTAATCTCCAGCAAGGCGAGAGCGTAAAGGGCTTCCTGGCGGTGCGCGAATTCGTGCCGGGGCAATACATCGTGATGGTCACCAAGCGCGGCGTCATCAAGAAGTGCGAGCTGACCGAGTTCGATAATCCGATGGCTCGCGGAATCCGCGCGCTGACGCTGGATGAAGGCGACGAGCTGATCGCAGCCAACCTGACGAACGGGCAAAACTATATTTTCCTGGGCTCGCACGACGGCAAGGCAATTCGCTTCTTCGAGGAAGGAGTGCGGCCCATGGGACGTCCGGCGCACGGCGTGCGCGCTATGAACATCGAGGAGAGCGATGGCCTGGTGGGGATGCAGGTGGTCGAGAAGGAAGGCCTGATCCTGTCGATTTCCGAGCACGGATACGGCAAGCGCACACCGCTCGAAGATTACCGGCTGACGGCCCGCGGCGGCAAGGGCGTCATTAACATGAAAACCACCGACAAAACCGGCAAGGTGGTTGCGATCCTTTCGGTGAAAGAAGATTCCGACCTGATGATTGTGACCAAAGACGGCAAGATCATCCGGATTGAATCGAGCGAGATCCGCCAGGCAGGCCGCTCCACGCAAGGTGTGCGGCTGGTGCGCACCGAAGAGGGCGACCGCGTAGCTGCGGCCAGCGTGGTTCCCGAGTCCGAGCGCGATGACGGGAATAACGGATCGAACGGCACAAACGGCCAGGGCGCTCTGCCGCTGCAATAAGGGCACACAATCCGTAGCAGTGCTATGGCACGACCGCGGCGGATATAATCAGCTTATGGCCACTCTGGTCGGAGTGATGGACGCGCGCGCTCTCGAGGACAAGCAGCAAAAGCTGTTTTCGATTTTGCGCGGCATGGAGCGCGTCATCGTTGCGTACTCCGGCGGGACCGATTCGGCTTATCTCGCCTGGGCGGCGCATCACGTGCTGGGCGCCAACGCGGTGGCGATCACGGCCGATTCGGCATCCATACCGGAATCGCACAAGCGCGATGCGGAAGCGTTCGTGCGGCAGTTTTCGATTCCACACGAATACATCCAAACCCACGAATTCGAGAATCCGGATTACACCAAGAACGACAAGAACCGCTGCTTCCACTGCAAAGACGAGCTTTTCACCGAGCTCGAAGCGGTGGGCCGCGAGCGCGGGATCGCGCACATCATCTACGGCGTGAACCTCGACGACCTGGGCGACTACCGGCCGGGCCAGAACGCCGCGAAGCTGCACGAGGTGAGGGCGCCGCTGGCGGATGCCGGTTTGAGCAAGGCCGAGATCCGCGAGCTTTCGCGCCTGGCAGGGTTGCCGACGTGGGACCGCCCCGCTTCGGCGTGCCTGAGTTCCCGTATTCCCTACGGAACGCCGGTGACGATCGAGAACATCAAGACCGTCGAATCCGGTGAAGAATCCATCAAAAGACTGGGCTTCCGGCAGTTTCGCGTGCGTTTTCACGGCGAGATCGTGCGAATCGAGATCGCGAAGGACGAACTCCCGCGCGCGCTCACGCCGGAAATGGCGTCCGAGTTTACCGCCATTTTCAAGAAGCTCGGGTTCAAGTACGTCACGCTCGATCTGGAAGGCTACCGGCAGGGCTCGCTGAACGAAGTTTTAAATCTAAAATAACGGTGTCTTCGTTTACGCGGGCAATGTCCGCCACGCTTGCGAGAAAATCAGCGCGAGATTCCAGGTGACCAGCCCGGCGAACCAGTAGTTCGCCAGCACGATCACGCGCGGCTGGCGAAAGCGAAGCGCAATCAGCGCCAGCATCACCGCCAGGATCTTGGAAATCATCAGCGCGGGCAAGGGCCCCAGGTGCATCAGGCGTGAAATGAAGGCGCTCGCTTCTCCGGCGCCCAGGCGCAGGCCGATGAGCGTGGTGAGCACGTCCAGAATTTGCAGAAACAGGAAAACGGAGAGGGAAGGCTGCTGGGTCAGCAAGCGCATCTCACTATTTTCCGCGCGGCTTGGCGCGGGGACCAGTAGTCTTTGGTTAACGACCCTCAGAGTAGCCCGGCCACTTCGCGCAGAGCTTCGACGGTTTTGTTTACATCTGTATCAGTGTGGGCTGCTGAAACAAAGACGGATTCGAATTGCGAGGGGGGCAGATAAATTCCGCGATCGAGCATCAGACGAAAAAATTTCGCGAAGCGTGCGGTGTCGGATGTTTTCGCCGAATCGTAATCCGTAACCGCCTGGCGGGTGAAAAAGAATGTAAACACCGACCCGGCCCGGTTGACGGTCGTGGAAGGCGGAGCGGCGGCGCAGATGGCGGCGGCTCTCGCATCGATCTGCGCATAGATTTCGGGATGCGATTTGAGATAGCGCAGCATGGCCAGCCCGGCCGCGACCGCCAGCGGATTGCCCGAAAGAGTTCCGGCCTGGTAGACGCCGCCGGCAGGCGCAACATGCTGCATGACGTCGCGGCGGCCACCGTACGCGCCGATCGGCAGCCCGCCCCCGATCACCTTTCCCAGCGTCGTCAGGTCCGGGCGGATGCCATAAACCTGCTGCGCGCCGCCGAATGCCATACGGAATCCTGTGATGACTTCGTCGAAGATCAGGAGTGCGCCGTGCCGTGAGGTGATATCGCGCAGTGCTTGCAAGAATCCGGATGCGGGCGCCACGCAGCCCATGTTCCCGACAACCGGCTCGACGATAATAGCTGCAATCTTTTTTCCGTGCGTGCGAAAGGCCTGCTCCAGATCGTCGATTGAATTGAACCGTAGCGCGATGGTGGTGTCGCTGAAACTTTTCGGCACGCCGTGCGAATCCGGCAAGCCGAGCGTGGCCACGCCGGAGCCGGCCTTCACCAGCAGCGAATCGACATGGCCGTGGTAACAACCTTCGAACTTGACAATGAGATCGCGACCCGTAAACCCGCGCGCCAGCCGGATAGCCGACATGGTGGCTTCGGTACCCGAATTCACCAGCCGCACCATTTCGATGGAGGGCACGGCCTCACAAATGGCTTCGGCGAGCTCGACCTCGCGCCCGGTCGGCGCACCGAAACTGGTACCATCCTCGAGCGCGGCGCGAACCGCGTCCAGAATCGCCGGGTGACGGTGGCCGAGCAGCAGCGGCCCCCACGAGCACACGTAATCGATGTACTCGTTGCCATCGGCGTCGAAAATATGAGAGCCTTGACCGCGGGCGATGAATGGCGGCGATAATCCTACGCTGCGAAACGCGCGCACGGGCGAATTGACGCCGCCGGGAATCACGCTTTGCGCTCTTTCAAAAAGTTTTTCGGAACGGACGCGCGTCATGCACGCACCCGGCCGGGCACCAGACGTTTCAGGCTGACATTCATGGCGATCTCGAGCAGGCTGCCGTTCAGGTTTTCGAGCAGCCGGCGCTTCAGTCCGAGGTAAGGTTGCGTGCCGGCGAACAGGTCTTGCATGACAGCGGCGAACTTGGGACTCGAACGCGTAAACTGCACCATGCGCGCGGTGACGGTGCCGGAGAGAAAACGCCCGTGGAAAATTCGTTTGGCGAGCCGTGAGCCGAACTCGAGGTCCGCCATGAAATCGCGGCGCAGCATGCGGTGGTAAGCCTGCCCGGCCAGGTCGCCGATCTCCGAGAGCAGCGCTTTGGCAGCCAGATCGGCCGAGCGGATCGCGTAATAGAGGCCCTCGCCTGTGATGGGATCGACCAGGCCGGCTGCATCGCCTACCGCCATCCATCCATCTCCTGCAACGCGGTTGCGCTTCCATGCGGGAGTTTCGAGCGATGGCAGCACATGGCTGTAAAAGGACGCGTCTTTCCAGGGAATGCTCTTTTCCGCCATGTAAGTTTCCAGGCGCTTGCGCAGCGATGCCGCAGGCTCGCCTTTGCCGCAGATTCCCACCGAGAGATGCCCGCAGCGCGGGAATACCCAGATGTAGCCTTCGAGTTTGGGCAGAAACTGGATATCGATCTGCTCGCGGTCGCCCGGAACGTAGTAACCGAGCGCGGCCATGCTGTCGCGCTGGCCGAGTTCCGTGCCTACCTGACGCAGCGGATTTCTAGCGCCGGTGGCTACGATGCAATAATCCGCGTCGAGCGAGCCGGATTTGGTTTCGAGACGCCAGCCGCTGCCGGTGCGTTCCATGCGGGTGACCCGCGTTTTTTCGATACACGCGCCGGCACGTTCGGCGCGCTCGAGCAGCATGCGGTTTAGATCGAAACGGGAATAGATGACGATCGGATGGCACAGCCGCAGTGTGGCTTCGCCGGCGCGTGGAGCGGAGAGCACGGTTGCCGCGATCTGCTTTTTGGGTGTCGCGTTATCGATCAAAAACGGATACTGATGATAGGCCTTGTAGGTCAGACCGCCGCCGCAGGGTTTTTCCCACGCCAGTTTCTCATCTAGCACAATCGTGCGAATTCCGGCCGCTGCCAGTTGCTCGGCGGCAAACGCGCCGGCCGGGCCGCCTCCGAGAATCGCGACGCGCTTCATGGTTTGGCTGGCGAAGGATTGACCGCGGGATGTCCCGGCGGCAGCGGCGCTCCAGGCTGCGTCGACGCTGGGGGCGCTGTCATATCGCCGCCGTGCGGATTTCCGCCTTTCTCTTCGCGGTTCTTGACCACCCAGTTCTGGCCGTGACGCTCCAGGGTGTAGCGCATAGTCATCGGCTGTCCGGGGTTCGCTCCTTTAGCGGTGAAGGAGACCACGGCGTCCGCTTCATTCTGACGGAAGACGACCGAAGTGACGGCGATGTTCATCCCAGACAAATTAATGTTGGAGCGTTTGGAAAGATAGTCGATCACGCCTTGCCTGACGGCTTCCTGGGGGTCGCGATTGCAGGCGACGGTAGCGAATGCCAGCAGCACGGCCGCGAGCGAAATCAGAATTGGCTTCACCATTCGATTATACTTAGCGGGCGGATTTCAGCCCCGCAGGGCCGCGGCGACGTTGCCTGGTGCGCACACACGCCTGCGCACCAGTCCGGCGAGGGCCTTAATGAACGCCGGTGAATCATTGAGCCCGGGCATCATGTGAAATTGCGCGATGCCCAGTTCGCGCGCCTGGGCGCGATGTTCGATATCGATTTCATGCAGCGTTTCGACGTGATCGGAGACGAACGAAATCGGCACCACGAGCACGCGCTGCGCCCCCGATGCAGCCAGCTTCTTAATGGTTTCGTGCATGGAAGGCTGGAGCCACTTCGAGGCGCCCACCTTGCTTTGATAGCAGATGTGCCGGCGAACGGGCCAGCCGCCGCGGCGATAAACCAGGTCGACGGTGCGCTCGATCTGGCGCTGGTATGGGTCGCCCTGCTCGACTACCGAAACAGGAACGCTGTGCGCGCTAAAGACGATGTCGAGACCGGAGTCTTGATCGAATGCAGCGAGAGAATCATTGATCGCGGCGACCACGGCATCGAGATAAGCCGGATCCTGGTAGAACTCAGAAACCACGTGGACCCGCGGATTCCAGCCGTTGGGCACGAAGCGCCGGTTCCACTCGTTGATGCTGCTGCCGGTGGTGGTCTTGGAATACTGCGGATAGAGCGGCAGCAGCACGAGCTCGGCGGGCGCGTGCGCCGCGAGATTGGCGATGGCCTCGGCGGTGAAAGGATGCCAGTAGCGCATGGCGATCGCGACGCGCGCGTCGAATTCGCGCCGCAATTCGCGCTCGAGCGCTTCAGCCTGCCGGCGCGTGTATTCCAGAATAGGCGATTTGCCGCCGATTTCGCTGTAATGCTGCGCCACGTGCCGCGCCCGGCGCACCGCAATCATCTTCGCCAGCGGCTGGCGCGCGACCCGCGCGAACGGGAAGTCGATGATGTCGGGATCGCTAAACAAATTGTAGAGAAATGGCTCGATGGAGTCGAGTGAATCCGGCCCGCCGAGCTGAAATAGAACCACCCCGAGTTTTGGAAATGCCATGGTCCGAAACCTGTGAGTTTACACTATTGGCATGGGCTTCGGCGGGAGGTGGAATGCAATTGCGGTTCGCTTGCTGATTTGTGCTTGGGGCGCGCTGATGGCGGGCACGGTGCCCGGAGCGGCGCAAACCATTTGCGGCCCGACGCCCGCCTACTCGCCGTGTGAAGTTGTGTTCGAGCTGAACGACGCCGAATCCGCGGCGCATCCCAATCCATACAAGACGGTCGAACTGCGCGCCGAATTCCGGTCGCCGCGCCATCGAACTTTTTTGATGCCGGGATTCTGGGATGGCGGGCGGCGCATGGTGATCCGGTTCAGTCCAACGGAGGCCGGCGCCTGGGATTTCCGCGTGACGAGTAACATCGTCAGCTTTAATGGCAAGACGGGCCAGTTCACGGCGACCGAATCCGATGCGCCGGGTTTTGTACGCGTGGCGAACGTTCATCATTTCGCTTACACGGCGGGCGACGGCAACAAGCCGCATTTATGGATGGGGGACACGATGCTCCGGCTCGGCGTGGTGGATGATGCCGCCTTTCAGAGATTTGTGGATGCACGCGCCGGCCAGAAGTTCACGCACATTCGCGGCATAGCCATCGGCGCCCCGGAAGACGCGGCGAAAGCTTTTCCCACGCCGGACCAGCCCGATACCGCGTTTTTCCAGCGTCTCGATGCGCGCATCCGCTACATTAACCAGAAAGGGATGACGGTGGATGTGCTGCTCGCCGGCGGCGCGAACGCGTTGACCAAGCTGTTTCCGGACTGGCAGCAGAGACAGCGCTATGTCCGCTATTTGATCGCGCGCTACGCGAGCATGAATATCACTTGGGGAGGAGTCGAAAATTTCGAGGACTATGACGACGGTCGGGATCTCATGAAGGAGATTGGCACGCTGCTGAAGAACGAAGACCCGTACCAGCACTTGCGATCGACAGGCACGCGAACCACCTCCGCGCCGCTGCTGGATGACGGCTGGATGGATTTTGTGACCGTCGAATCCACCGACGACCAACTGGGAGCGATCGAGCACCAGCTTTATCCGGTGCCTTTCGTGAATATGGCGTTCGCGGGAAAGCCCAGCGCAACCGGCGACGAGTTTCGCCGCCGGCTCTGGAATGCCGCGATGAACGGCCAGTATCTCACCGCCGCGGGGCTGGACGATTCATCCGCCGCGGTGATGAAAATCTGGTTCGAATTCACCGAAAAAAACCGGCACTGGGAGCTCGAGCCGTACTTCGATGTGGATGGCGGCCGCGCCTTGGCGCTCGAAGATGTTGAGTACATCCTGTATGTGGAACATCCGGGGCCGGTGGAGGTGCAGGTCGAGAAGCACGGGTACGATGTCGTGTGGTTGAATCCGGCGAACGGGGAATCGGAGAAGCTGAAGGATTTCAAGGGAGAGCGTTTTGCAGGAGAGCCGCCGGACCGGACGCACGATTGGGTTTTACATATTTCCCGCGAAGGCCACAAGGAGGGAATGCTGAAGTCGTACAAATTCGAGTCGCGCCGCATTCTGATGCAGGAGGTGGAAGCGAGCGCAGCCAAGGTCCCGTTTTCGATCGCGCAACCGGCTTCCGATACCATTTCCATGTCTGCGCCGTATGCCGTGAAGCTCACGCGGGAAACGCATGCCACGCGCGCCATGATGTATTTGTGGACCGGCGACGTTGCCGATGCGAGCCAGGGATATCGCGTGATCGGTACGAGCGAAAAGGGCACGTTTCAAATCCCGGCCAACATCGCCCGGCATTACCCAGCCGTCTTTCACGTCCGCGTGTTCGGGATGAACGCCAACGGCAAGGTCTACTCGCTGGACCACACGTATCAACTTACCCGGTGAGCGATCTGATTCTTGCGATCGATACCACGCACGAGTTCGGCAGCATCGCTCTTCTTGAGGGCGCGGCGCCGATCGAAGAAGCGATTCTGCACGCGCCGGACGGGTTCGGTCACGTCCTGTTCGATTACATAGCGCGGCTGCTGGAACGGCACGGCTGTCGAGCCGGCGATATTGCGTGCTTTGCCGCGGCCTCGGGACCCGGCTCGTTTACCGGCGTACGCGTGGGGCTGGCGTGCGTGAAGGGTCTGGCGGAGGCGGCTGGCCGCAAGGTTGTCGCGGTTTCGAATCTGGAGGCAGTGGCGCGATTCGGCTCAGCCGCGCAGCGGGCCGTGGTGCTCGATGCGCGCCGCGGAGAAATCTACGGCGCGGTTTATAACTCGTACGGCGGCGTGCTCCGGGAAGCAACAGTGATGCGATTTCCAAAATGGCTCGAGACGCTGCCCAGCGGAGAAATCGAGTTCATCTCGACCGATTTCGCGCCGTTCCGCGCGGCGCTCGAAGGCACGCGATTCGAGCAGGCGCGCGTGACGACCGCTCCGCGAGCCCTGGCAGTCGCGATCGGCCGCATCGCTTATGAGCGTTACTCGGCGGGCGACGCGCTGGATCCGGCCGAAGTCGATGCCAACTACGTGCGCCGCTCCGACGCCGAGCGGTTCTGGAAAGATCCCGCCGGCTAGTGAGTGTCGACCTTCACGATCGCGTAAGTAAACTGCTTGCCCTTTTCCAGGAACACCTGGTGCGGCGTATTGGCCGGCACATGCAGAATGTCGCCGGGGCCAAGCTGCTTGCGCTCGCCGCCTTTAATTGATGGCCCGCGAACTTCATTCGGCGCCGTGGTCCTGGGATTCACTACGGTGCCGCCTACTACCATCGTGGCTTCGCCGGTTTGAACCACGAACAGATCCGCCTGCGTCTGGTGCAGTTCGGCTTCGCCGCTCACTTCGCGGTGAATCACGCTGATGTTGTGATTCCCGTAATTGGCCAGCGATTCCGCCGCCGGCGTTTTCTTGGCGTCCATTTTGGCGGCGAGCTTCTTTTCAAAACTCTTGAGTTCGGAAGCCTTCCAGAGATCGATGCCCGCCGAATCGGCCGTGGCCATCAGTGCCGCGCCTGCCGCAAGTAAAACAAGAATCTTCATGTCTGTTATCTCCAAAAATTTTGTCTGGTTTAAACCGGCTGCGCCCCGCCCGTGCCCTTGACTACTTTCAGATTGGGAATCCTTTGAGCCGCGGGCGGAAGCGGCGGAAAGTCGGTATATGGTTCCGATTGATACCAGTACGCCACGGAAAAGAAATTATCTGCCCGATCGTCGGCATGCCCGTGCTCCATGGTGTGCTTCAGATATCGCGTGAACGTGACGGGATTATCGGCGTGCCAACGGTAAAGGCAGTAGCGCCCGCCGGCGCGCTCCGGAGCGATCATGAGCGGCGCGCCGTTATATAAGTGCGCAAACGGCACGGCGCCGTCGCGGCCGCCAAAATCCCATGCGCCGTTGAAATAATCTTCCGACCCGGTCCCGGTGATCGCCGGCTTCGATTCGTCGTCCACGAAAATCATGTCATCGCCTTCTCCCATCCAGTAGTCCGTGTTTTGCAGCACGCCCAGCGTCACGCCCATCAAGTGGCCGCGGCCGCGCGTCTCGACGTAAACGTAATTGTGCCGGCCGTCGACGTTCTTGTCGGATGCGGTATGGGCCGCATTGGGCGTTGCCTGCCGGTACTGCGCATGAAAATAGAGCGCGTCGCCGGGCAGCGATTCGACCAGTTGATAGTCGATATTTGAATAAAACGCGCCGACCTTGCGCGTGCTCTCGTTGGTAGCCGTAAATCGCGCCGACTTGCGGAAAGGCATGGCGAAATAGCAGTTGAGCGCCTTGATCGAGGAGCAGTTCAAAAATGCCGATTGATAGACAAAGTATTGGCCCAGGTTGAGCCCGAACAGATCGCCCACCGGCGCTTCGATGCTTGGTTTGGAATTGCCGTCCCAATAGCCGCGAATCACGATTTCCTTCAGATGATTCGCGCTCTCAGCCGCGATGGTGAACCAGATGTGGGTGATGACGCCCGGGCCGGAGGAGTGGAACAGCTCTTGCGTAGCGCCCGGTGCGATGGGCCAGTAATCGGCGTTGCCGCCGGTGCGATCGAAGCTGGATTGCTTGAGCGATTTGTAATTCTGTGCGCGCGCGTAATGCGACAGAAGGGGCTGGCCTTCCCGCGGCTGTGCGGAGGCGGGTGATGAAGCCGAGGCTAGCGCCGAGAAGCCCGCAAGCCCCGTGAGGCGCTGCAAAAAGTTGCGCCGCGGCGCATTGGAAACCGGCATGATTCCTCCCATTTGGAACTAAACATCATATTCCAAGGGACAGAGCCGGCGGAATACCGGACAGAGGTCCTGTCAGCCCCGTTTGTCGAAATCCGGTTCGCGGCTTAACCCACCATGGCCCGCAGATCCTGCACGATCTCGCGCAAGGTTTCCGACTGTGCATTCAATTCCTGGCTGGCCGACGCGCTTTCCTCAGCGCCGGCGGCCGCTTTTTGCGTCACTTGCTCCATCTGCGCGATGGCTTTGGAAATCTGATCGATGCCTTTGGCCTGTTCATCGCTGCTGATGTGGACTTCATCGACCAGGGTCTTGACCTTGGCTGCACTCTCGGTGATGGCGCGAATGGCCGCGGCCACCTGCTCGAGCTTGGCGCGGCCCTCGGTTGAGCGGCCTATGGATTCTTCAATGAGCCCCGTAGTGTCCTTGGCCGCCTTGGCGCTGCGCTGCGCCAAATTGCGGACCTCGTCGGCCACCACCGCGAAACCCATCCCCGCATCGCCCGCGCGCGCCGCCTCGACCGCGGCATTGAGCGCCAGAATATTGGTCTGAAACGCAATCTCGTCGATGACTTTGATAATACGGGAAATCTTGTCGCTCGAGGCGCCGATCTCCTTCATCGAAGCGACCATTTGATCGAGCATGCGGTTGCCCTCCGCCACGTGCCCGTCCACGACCCCCATCAATTCCGCCGACTGGCGCGAATTTTCGGCGTTTCTGCCGGTCATGGAGGCCATTTCCTGGCTGGACGCCGAGGTTTGCTCGAGCGACGCCGCCTGCTCGGACGTGCCCTGCGCCAGCGACTGGCTGGAACTGCTCACCTGTCCGGCGGCCGAGGCGATCTGGTCGGCGCCCTCCGTCAGTGCCGCCACCGCGCGATGAAGCCTCGCGTTCATGCCGCCGATGGTGATCCACGAAAGGAAGCCCGCCATGCTGAAACTGAAAACCATAACGCCAGTGAGGATGCGCCGCTCGCGCGCCATCGAATCCTGCAGATCCTGCATGACGCTGGTGGACCGCGTGGTGAGAATTTGCGCAACCTGATCCAGCAGGTCGGTTGACGCGCGATCCATGCCTTTTACCATTCCGTCCGCTGCCTGCGAGTTTTTGCCTCCCGCGTCGGTAAAAGCTTTCATCGCCTGGCTGTATGCGGCGCTCATGCGCTCGTGGGCCGCGTTGAATTCAGTGAGAACACGGATCGCCCGGGCAAAGTGGCTGTGGACAGCGATCGAACAGTTCTACACTCCCGTCCAATAATCGGCGGAAGTGAGCCTGCGCATTAGCCTGGTTTTCAACCGGAGCGCATCGGAACTTTCACGCAAAAACTTTAGCCCAGTCATCGCATCATTCCCCTACTTAATTTCTCAATCTTGATTTTGCCGTGACGATGAGTCCGGCATGAAGCTGATATTTTTTGTCCTCATGCTGATCACATCCGCGGCCGGCAAGACGCTGGCAGATGGCAGTGATCAACCGCTAGCCGGTCAAAATGACTCTCAAGTTTCCACCGCCGATGCTACCGATCCGGCGCCCGACGCCACTGGCCCGGGCAAAAGCACGGATGCCGCCGCGAACAGCGTTGCTCCGGCCGGTCAGAATTCATCCGAGATAAAAAGGCCGGCGGCGCCGGTGGTCGTTCACGTCGGGCTGTTGACCCTCCGGCCCACAGCGTTTTTCGACGTTGCGGGCGTCACCCGTTCCGACATGACGATGGATTCGATGAACACCAAGTTGGGCAAGATTCCGCTGGCCGATACGCCCTCGGGCTCGCAGGGCACGCTGCGCACCTCCCGCATGCATCTCACCGGAACGATTCCATTCGGCGAGGCCAAGCTGACCGGCTACATGGAAAGCGACTTCATGAACTTCACCGCGAATCAGAACATGTATCGCTGGCGCCAGTATTGGGGCCGTCTGGACTACGGAAGCTGGGAGCTGCTGGGCGGGCAGGCCTGGAGCCTTTTGCGTCCCAATCGCGCGGGCATGTCAACCGAAAAGGACATGATGCACACGGATCTGATTGATTCGGGCTACCAGGTGGGCTTGCTGGGATCCCGCACGAAGCAGCTTCGCATCGTGCACGCCATGGGAGACTACCACGCCGGTGTTGCCTGGGAGAGTGATGGCAATATGCTGGGCAAGGTGACTCACGATGCCGCGCGCCTGCATCTCGAGGCCACCGGTCTCGCCGGCCGCTTCGCGCGCAAAGGCGTCACCGCAGCGGGGGTTTATAGCGTCACTCCGCGTTTCCGCGTGGTAAGCCAGGAGTATTGGTCCAACCGCGCGATTTACCAGGCGCTCAATTTAGCCCCGGCGGGCATCAACGGCTATTCGACGATCGAGGGTGTGGAAGCGCAGGTTCGCAAAAATTTCGAGGTGTACTCCTATGGCGGCGTAGTATATGCTTCGCGCTCGAAAAATAACCGTGTGGTGCGCGAATGGACCGTTGGATTCAATCAGAAGGTGAACACGCCGAGCCTGCTCGGAAACATGCTGATGTCCTTCCAATACTCGCACGCCGATCGCGAACTCTGGACGGGAAAGGCGGGCGTGATGGATTTCGTGATGTACCGGGTGCGCTATACGTTTAACTAGCTATCGCGGAGACTGAAATGTAGCGCGGCTGCCGCGCAATCGCTTGAAGCACCCCGGTACAGTCTGCCGCGAGCCGTCGAAGCGGTCGTAGGAGATGGGAGGGAGCAGCTCGATTTCTCCGATGGGCGTGCGCAGTGCCAGCTTTCCATCCGGTTCGACACGCGCCCGCCAGACTCCATTCCAGGCGAGCCGGATCATTTCCGGGTCGCCGCCCTTGCCGATCACAAACTGCAGTTCCAACCGCCCCTGGTCGCCGCTATAGACCAGATCAATTCCTGGATAAATGTGCTGGTAGACCACGCGCTCATAGTTGGGAATGTCGGCCCGCAGTTTGAACACGCTCTTGCCCGGCAGCAGATCTTCGCCGGTGGCTGCAGCACCCTGTGCTCCCACAATCTTTAGCCGAACAACCTCATCCCGGAACCACTCGTCAACGTCCCCGAAACCTTCGAAGTACGTCAACACCAGCTCGTGTGAAGAAACTCCGAGCGAATAATCTCTGCCCCGCGCCACGAAGTCGAACTGCCGGCCGGCCTGTCCGAGGTTCGGTTCAAATCCGAACCGCGCGTTCAAACGAAGATCGTCCAGACGCTGCGTGTTCCGCACCGGTGGCGAGTGCATGATGGCCCAGCAGCAGGAAATCGCAATCCCGGACAACAGCGTTACGGCGATCAAACGCTTCATCGGATTCAATGCGAGTATAGCGGAGCCTCTGCGCACATGCGAGAGTGCCGAAGTACTTGCTGTACTGGTACCGAGGTGTTATTGGCCCGTGCCGGAGCCGGCTGGGGAATTGATCGCGATATAGACCGGCAGACTGGTCCTTCCATCGATCGAGATGGTGACCGGAATCTTCGCGCCGGTGGGAACCGCCGGATCGAGGGTAAACTGCACCAAATAAGGGGCGCCCGATGCCGCGGTAATGGTCGCCGCCCGCAGATTCATCCCGCCCACTGTAACTTGTACTCGCTGGGGATCGACCGTCGAACCCGAATCAGACAGGCCGGTGACGGCCAGGGTCAATGAATCGCCAGGATTGGCGGCGTGCGCCAAATCAACACTGGTTTTGGCTGCACTTTGAATCGCGGTGATCACCGGCGGCGCGGCTCCGATCGCAACTACGACCGGGTAAGCGTTGTCCGTTCCATTGTTGAGCTTCAGGATCGCCGGCCCCGGCTTCAGGGATGACGGAACCACCAGGTTGATCTGCGTCGCCGAAGCATAGAGAATGTTCGCCGGCTGGTCGCCGATCGTAATTTTGGTCTGCGCTCCGCCCAGATTTATCCCGAACAGGCTGGCAATTGCGCCCGGATAGATTCCAGTCGGGAGCCAGACGCCGTTGATCAGGGTCGGCTCGACTATGGGCGCCTTAGGATTGGCAACCAGAACCTGAAATCCCGATGCCTGAGTGAAAATCTGAAATCCCGAGATCACACTCGCCATCGATACGCCCTGTTGGGCATTCGGCGCAATCTGCACGTTGGCGAGCGCATGTGTCGGGCTTAGCACCCATACCTGGCGCACCAGCACATCGCTCGAGCCGAAGCCGACGGTCATCAGCCCATCCACAAAATTAGTGTTCACGCCGGTAATGTCGATCATGGCGCGGACACCGGCCGGCAGCACGCTGGGTGCAAATATAACCTTGGGCGCCGCCGCAGCCGGATACTTGTAAGTCGGTGCGGGCTGCGGGCCCAGGAACATCGAACTTTGGCCATCCGTCGTGTACATGGTCACCGTTGATGTCTGGTTGCTCGCGCCCGGAGGAGGAATGACCGCTGCGTGTGAATCGTCGATGACATTCGTCACCGCCGGCAGGCCATCGAAGTAGACCTGGGTGGCAGGAGTGAAATGCGATCCGGTGACCGTCACGTTGCCGCTTGCATCGGTCGCGACGCTCGCGATCGACGGCGGATCGATTTTGACCAGATTCAGAGCGCCGGGCAGCACATAAAGGGATCCATTCTGGGAAAAGATGAAGTGCTGCGGCCCGGTTGCCGCCCCCAGTGTGAAACCCAAGTCAATCGCGAGATACGTCGGGGTTGAACCGTAGCCGCGCAGCCCGCCCGGACGAATGAACGCCGAGCCCAGAATCGAAAGGCCCAATCCCGGCATAACCTGGCCGTTTGCGCCCAAACCTGTTCCCGCGGCCGCAATCGTGGCCGAGCCGGGAACCAGATTCACGTAGGCCGGATGCACCGGGTTCTGCCCAAAATAGCTGTAGGTCGATATGTCGTAGACCGGGAGCGATGAGCGGCCGGTAACCGAGAAGTTGATGTCGTCGGCTTCGCCTCCGGCAGTTACGGCCACCGGCGTCGCTTTTTTGTAATCGCTCACGCCGGGATAAAACACTGCATTAAACGGCCCGCTGGCGTTCACCGGATTGCCGTTGGAATCGAGCGGCAGAGTAATATCCGCCGACGGAGGCAGCGGGTGCACGTAGACAAGGTAAGTGCCGGGCGGCACTCCGTCGATGCGATAGCTGCCATCCGGATTGGTGAGCGCGCTCACCGCCGAACCGTTGGGGCGCAGAGCCACCACCGACGCCAGATGTACCCCGGCCGACCCTGACGTCACTTTCCCGGTGATCGATCCGGTGGCGCCCAAATTCCGCGGGTAGAGCAGGGAAATGGCAGCCATGTCATCGGCATCCAGCGGATGCAGCGCCGAGGTGGCGCGCGTCACCGAAGTCGCCATCACGCTCGACGTAAAGGTATGCTGCAAACCCAGAGCGTGTCCCATCTCATGCACTACCGTCAGGTAAAAACTGTCGGTATAGCTCGGGCCCGGCCGCTCGGTCAGGTCGCTGTTGAGATGAATGAGCGAGCGCGTAATGGGGAAGAAGGACCCGTCCGGCCGCGTGATCATGTCGGTCGCCGTAGTATGCGTACTGAACGCGAGGACGCCGGGCGGAATGTCCTGATCAAAAACCACCTCGCCTCCCGCGGTGTTTTCAGGAGTTCCATCCGCGTACAGGCCGCCGAAGCTTACCCGGAGGTCCGAGGTCGCGACGGCGTCCCAAGCGCGTGTCGCCTGGCGGATCTGGCTCAACACCGAAGGGAAGCTGTCGTTGGGCGAATACTGGGTCGGGCCGGAGTTGGAAACGAAGAAAGTAATGGTCTTATTGGGCAGCGCCGCGAGGTCAAACTTTTCAGGCACCGGTCCGTACGGCGCGCTGTTGCTGGTGTAGTGGATGAAGTGATAATACGCACCGGCGGAAGACACCGTCAGCGCCCATGCCAGGACCATCGCCGCGGCTCGTCCGGTGCGCTGCATCGAGCTATTGATTTCCTCCGGGGGCGAGATCCTTGGAGATCTGCGCCGTCATGTCCGCGTATGCCATTTGGATGCCTTGATCCTTGACAGCCTGCCATGTCTGGCGGTCGAGCATCGTTTCGCTGATCGCATCCCGCTGGACGGTCAAACCGCCGTCTTTGGTTTTTGTTAGCGTGAAAACGCCCTGGCTCAACCCGGTGAGATAGGTGGCCCCGCTCTTGGAAGTCCACAGGAATAAGAGATATTCGTTGCCGGCAACCAGCGCCGGCGCCCCTGCCACATCCTGGCGGAAGCCTGCTGCCGTGCCGCCGGGGATGAGAACCTCCATCGAAGCCTGATTGTTTCCCTTAAGTCGTTCTTCTACTTGCAGTTTCCAGTGAGTGTAGATCACCGAGCCGCGGAAATCCGCGTACGATGCTACGGCCTTGGCCCGCACGATGTCGGTCGACTTGAGGGTTAGATCGTCGAGCGACAGACGTTCGAGAGTGGCCCCCGGGAGTGGCGCGACCCAGGGAGCCAGGCACAGTAGGAGAAGCGAAATGCGCCGCATGCCGTATCCCGTGCATCCATTATGCCACTCTTATCATCTTAATAATAAGTGACTTACGCTATCGAAAGTTAGCCGAAATGTGTTGACCGGACACGCGCCTGGGGCATGTTGTCTCACCGCCGCCCAAGTTACTTTCCCTCGCTCCGCACGACCAGCAAGGGAATTCTCAACTTATGCCTGACCGAATTGATGGTAGTGCCGAAAATGAGGTCTTTCAAGCCGCCGTGGCCATGGGCGCCCATGACCAGCAGGTCGGGGTGAATTTCGCGGGCGCAGCGGACGATCTCGCGGTTGGGGTTGGAGGAGTGGGCGACTAGTGTCTCCACATCCATGCCTTCGCCGCGGAGCGCAGCGACAATATCATCGAGATACCGGCGGCCCGCCTCGACCTCCGCGGTCGAGGAAAGCGAGCCGTAGATCTGGCTGGTGACGTCTTCCTCGACGTGCAGCAGATACAGTTTGGCATGGTGCAGGCGTGCCATAGACGCGGCGTGCGCGATCGCAGTCCGATCGAGGGCCGTGTGGTCCAGAGGAACCAGGATGCGCTGGTAGGCGGGGGCGCTTGCGGCTGTGGCCGTCGCGGGGGCGGGCAGCGTGACGGGTGCGCGGCCAAAGCGAATGCCCCAACGGGCGAGCAGCGGTTCCATCGTGACCCAGACGAGAAGCAAAACGAGGAGCACGCCGAGCGGAATCAGCAAGGCAAGGAGCAGCGCGCGAAATCGTCCGGCAGCCGCGATCCACGCCGTCACGGTCTGGATGAGCAGCCAGACGTTCAGCGCCACGATCACCGCGGCAGTAATCCACGCGAGAATCACCACCCAGGCACGGTTGGCAAATTCGCCCATGCGCCGGCGGTCGCTTGTGAAGTGGACGAGCGGGATAACCGCGAAGGGAAGCTGCATGCTCAGGATCACCTGGCTCAAAATCAGCAACGTGAAAGTACCGCGATCGCCGGCGAAGTAGACCGTGAACGCCGCCGGAATAATCGCGAGACTGCGAGTGACCAGGCGCCTGAGCCACGGTCGCATGCGGAAGTTGAGAAAGCCTTCCATGACGATCTGGCCGGCAAGTGTTCCGGTGAGCGTGGAGGATTGACCGGAGCACAAGAGTGCGATGGCGAACATGATGCTCGCGGCCGAGGTGCCGAGCAGCGGGGCGAGCAGCAAATATGCCTGCTGGATCTCGGTGACCACGACGCCGTGCCGGAAAAACACGGCGCCTGCGACGACGAGAATGGCAGCGTTGACCAGCAGCGCCCCGTTCAGCGCGATTACGGAATCGACAAAGTTATAGCGGCAGGCGCCGCGGCGTGCGGCTTCGGTCACGCCGATCCTGCGCGTCTGCACAAGCGCCGAGTGCAGGTAAAGATTGTGCGGCATCACGGTGGCGCCCAGGATGCCGATGATGATGTAAAGATTCTGACTGTTGACCCGGGGAACGAGTCCCGCGGCCAGGTGGCCAAAGGCCGGCTTCGCGAAAAGGATTTCGATGCAAAAACACGCGGCGATCACGGTGATGAGCGCCAGAACGAAAGCTTCGATGACGCGGATACCGAAGCGCTGGAACCAGAGGACCAGCAGCGTATCAGCGGCGGTCAGGAGCACGCCGGTGAGCAGCGGAATGTGGAAGAGCAGGTTGAGACCGATGGCGGCGCCGAGCACTTCGGCCAGGTCGCAGGCGGCGATAGCGATTTCGCAGAGCACCCACAGCGCGTAGGTGACGGGGCGGGGATAGGTCTCGCGGCAGGCTTGCGCGAGATCGCGTCCGGCGACGATGCCGAGCCGGGCCGAGAGCGTTTGCAGCAGGATGGCCATGGCGTTGGACATGACCAGCACCCATAGCAGTTGATAGCCGAAGCGCGCGCCGCCTTCGAGATCGGTGGCCCAGTTGCCGGGGTCCATGTAACCGACGCTGACTAAATAGGCCGGCCCGGCGAAGGCGAACATCCTGCGCCAGAGTCCGATATGTGAAGTGCCGACCGAAGCGTGGACTTCAGGGAGCGAACGGCGGGAGATGTCGAGAGGATGCGGTGTGTCCAACGGTCTTTATGATACTTAACTATAGTTAAGTAGCGCAAGTGCGGGGAGAGAACAAATGTGCGCAGCCTCCCAACGGCGCTTGCATTACTCCATGAATTCCAGGGTCATCAGCCCTTCGGTGCGGGCGTAGCGAACAGGCTTGGTTCGGCAAAGGTCGACCGGCTCGGCTTCTTTTTCCGACATCCCTCTGTAGGGCTTGTAATACATCGTGACTTTGATGTTCAAGCGATATTACTCCCGGCGGACCCTGAAAGCGGCGAAAGTGCTCACCGAGTTCGGTGCTTCGATTACTCTGAGCTACTTTCCGCGCTTCGAATCGCGCGCCAGTTTCACGATCGGCCCGTACACTTCTTTATCGAACGGCGGGCAGCCGGTGGGGAACTGGCCGGAGGGGTGGTGTTTCTGGCGCATCAGGTAGGTGCAAAATGTGAGCGTCTTGCAGACGCGGAGCTCATCGAGTTCGCCGCGGTCGAGCGCGTCGTGCGCGAAATCGGGATAGGCCAGAGCGCCGCGGCCGATGCCGAAAAAGCGGATGCTGCCATCCGCCACATTTTTCGCGCCGGCGTTGATGGAATATTTTTGCAGCCAGCTATAGCCGGTTCCGACCATCGGCAAATCCGGAAATGCGCGCTGCAGTTCGCCGGCGATGCGGAAATGCCGGTCCACACCTAAGAGCGGGTGCTCGGGCTGCTCGTAGTTGCCTTCATCGGGCTTTTCGAACGGCCGGCCGATGTGGGGATTGTAGTAGGGGCATCCCAGTGAAATGTTGACGAGCTCGACTCCCCACTCGCGCAGCATCCCGATAGCCTGCTTGACTTCGGTGAGGTCTTCGGCGAGCGGTTGGTTGGAATCGACGCCGAAACCGTGAGGATAGGGGACCGGATAATCGCACGCGACTCCCAGTGTTGTTTTGGGATCGCGGCCGTAAGGGACGCCATCGAAACAGCCGAGGCGTACCGCGATCATGAGCCGGTTTCCGAGGGCCGCGCGAATCTTGCCGATGACGTTGCGCGTGAAGCGCAGGCGATTTTCGAGCGGCCCGCCGTAAAGACCAGGCCGCAGCTTTGCGCCCGCGAGCTCGCTCAACAGATAGCCGTGGGTCATTTTGATATCGATTGCGGGAAAGCCGGCATCGGCGGCAAGGCGGGCGGCGGAAACGAAATCGTCTTCGAGGCGCTCCAGCTCGGAGTCGGAAATTACGGGTGCATCGGGCGGTGTGGCTGTGGTCTGGTCGATGAACGGATTGTGATAGGCAATGATGCGCCGCCCCACACTGTAGCGGCCGGAATGAGTCAACTGGATCGGGATCAGCAGATCGTCCGCATTTCCGTAACGCTCGCGATGCACGCGGCGGATCATGGCGAGGATGCGGGCGAATTCTGAAGAATTTTCGCGAGTGATCCAGAGCTGGCGGGCGTTGGCACGGCCATCCTGGCGGACGGCAGTTGCTTCGAACCAGACGAGCTTTGCGCCGCCGCGGGCAAAGCGCTCGTAGCGGCGCCAGGTCAGCTCATCGGGACGGCCGTCTGCTGCGCCATCGCAGCCTTCCATGGGGTGAATAGCGATCGAGTTTCCGACGGTAAACGGCCCGACGTTGACCGGCCGCGCGAGAATTTCGCGGACGTGCGCGGGATCTTGCTCGAAGTCGACGGACCGCGCGCCCATCCGGCGGGCGGCGGTGTGCAGTTCAGCGAGAGATTTGTAAGTGAAATGCCTCACGGCTACGGATAAACGGGAGAAACGCTCATGCCATCATGCAAGGACAAGTCAGTGGGCAGCGCCACGGCGTCTCCGGCATTGAGACCGCTGAGGATCTGGACGCGGTTGATGCTGGATGCGCCGGTGGTTACTGTGCGCCGGCCGACCGTGTCACCGGAAAGAATGAACACGTAGGCGCCACCGGAATCATGGCGCATTGCTTCAGTGGGGATAGTCAGGGCATCGGTCACGACCTGTGAGCGGATCTGGACATTCACATTGGTTCCAGGCACGAGCTCGAGGCCGGGGTTTTCGATGGTGCACAAGACTTCGCCTACCTGGCGGGTGCCCAGCGGTTTGATTTCCGTCGGCAACTGTTCGACCGTGCCCTGCCACTGTTTGCCGCGCAAGGCATCCCATGTGATGGTAACGGGCAGGTCTTTGGATACTCGACCCAGCTCCGGCTCGTCCACATAAACACGAACGCGCAACCGGTCGAGGCGGCCGACGTCGGCTACCGGATCGCCGGGATTCAGATAGCTGCCCAAACGGATGGGCAGGCTGTAGATCACGCCGGCAATGGGTGAGCGGACGGTTGCGTCGGCCATCTGGCGGCGGGCGAGATCGACGTCGGCCTCGGCTTGCCGGAGATTCGCTTCGGCGACGGAGCGATCCGAAGCGGTAACCAGCGCCGCGCGCTTCTGCACGAGCCCCTCGATTGCGAGTTCTGCCTGGCGAAGCTTGCCGCGCGCGTTTTCGACTTCCTCCCGGGTTGCGGCCTGTTTTTCTTCGAGGCGGCGCAAAGCATTGTAGTCGCGCTGTGCGGCGTCGCGATCCAGCTTGGCTCGGGCCAGGCTGGCGTCGATGTCGGCCAGCGCGCTTTTCTGACCGCCGCGCTCCACGTCGGCCATCGCCGCCTTGGCCTGCTCGCGGCGGGCCTGGGCCGCAGCGAGTTGCGCTTCCAGATCGGGCGCCCGGAGTTCCGCGAGAACCGCACCTCGCGCGACGGTCTGTCCTTGCTTCACCAGCAGTTTAATGACCAGCCCGCGCATGTCGGTGCGTACCGATGCGTATTCGAGAGGCTCGACCTTGCCGTTGGTGTTCAGCGAGCTGATAAGAGTTTCGCGATTCGCTCTTGCAAATGGCACGGGGGGCGGCTGGCTCTTCTTGGAATAAATGTAGTAGCCGAAGGCCGCGAGCGGGATGGCCAGCAGCAGGAGCACATGCCGCTTTTTCAACGGGAACTCCGGCGGGCACAGGAATCGAACAGCAATTGCCATTCAGCGCGCTGGATTTCGAGGGCGGCGCGCTCCAACTCCGAACCGGGCCGGCGCCGGGCCGATTCACACGTCTGGATGAAGGCCAAGGGATCCCAAGCCGCCGAGAATTTCAGTGCGGCGCCGGGATGAGAGTGGGCGATCTCCTGTGCGGCGTCGCGCAACCCTGCAAACACCGGATGCTTACCTACGCGGCGAAACCAATAGGACGAATTGCCGGCATCGGGCTCCTGGCGATGGACGATGGCATGCCAGTAATTGCCGTCAGCGGATTCGTCCGACTGTGCGACCTGGTGCGCTTCAACGCGGCAGGAAAAATAGAGGTACAGCCCGCTCATGGCGGCGAGCGGCGCCCGGGCGGATGGAAACAGTTCTTTTACACTCGTGGCGCGCAGGCGATCACGGGCCTGTTCAGAAC
>DATEFW010000018.1:0-264758 GCA_035280425.1 Bryobacteraceae bacterium
ATGGGAGCTGCTCCGATTTTGCTAGAGAACGTCACGGCGCCGGCCGGCCACTGGGTGACGATCCAGACGATCGGCACACGCAGCAATCGCGACGGGATCGGCGCGCGGTTGAAACTGGCGGCGGGCGGGCTGGTGCAATATGGGGCGGTGCGGTCGGGCGAGAGTTACTTATCGGGGAACGATCCGCGGGTGCATTTTGGCCTCGGGCGGATCGGCAAGATCGATGCGCTGGAGATTCGATGGCCGAGCGGGCTGGCGGAGAAGATCGACAGCGTCCCAGTGGACCGCATGTTGACGGTCGAGGAAGGAAAAGGAATTATCCGGGCGCTCGAGCCGCATCGGGCGCATTAGAGGCGTGGGGTCAGCCGGGATAGGCGGAGCCGCGCACGATGCGAATGCGGTGGTCGGTAAATTGGAAATGGCCGCCGGGAAAATCGATCTTGGGCATGTGGCAGGTTACGCACGCGAGCTGCGCGGTGGGGCACGTTTTGGCGGCGGGATTCGGGGCGGCGTGGCAGGCCCGGCATTTTGCATCGTAGGCGTCAGCGCTTTTGTCTACGATGCGATGCGGATCGTGGCATGCGGTGCAACGGATGCGCTTGTCGCCCGCCGAGGAGTTGTAGCATTTGCTGGTCGCTAGACGGTAAGGCTGAAAGCGGACGTTGTTGATGTCGCGCGGGCCGTTGGCCGAAATATCCTGCCAGGTGCGGTGGCAGGCGCCGCAGAAATCGGACTGCTCTTCGAGAGTGAGGCGCGAGAGTTTTTCGGGGATGAGGGGCGGCAGAGTCTTATCGGCGAAGGCGCGGGCGTGTTGCAGAGCGTTCTGGTGGCAGCGCTCGCAGCGGAGGCCGGCGGCAGGATTATCGAGCGTTCCGGTGGTGTGGCAGGCGAAGCAGCGGATGAGCTCGAGTTTTTGAATCGGCCGTCCGGCGGCTTGTTCCAGGCCGGCCGGGGAATTGCGATGGCCGATGGTGAGATCCAGGCCGTTCAAGGCGGAATAATAGCTGACCTGGCTTTCGCAGAATGCGCCGCGATATTCGTAAATATAAGTCTGGCCCATGTTGCCGAAGCCGAAAGCCCAGAGGATGGGAGCGGAGAACTTTTTGGGGCCGTCGGTTACGGAATAGGTGACGCCCTTTGCGTCGCGATGGATGACGTAGGTATAACGGCCGCTGGTGGCGCGTAAGTTTGGATGGGCTTTCAGGATTTCGGCGTCGATCGCGCGTGCGGCGGCGTGCGCCATGGGAGTTGCGGGTTGGGAGCGGCTCTCGATGGGGTGGCACTTTTCGCAAGAGTTTTCTTCGGACGCGGTGGAGCGGGGAGGAGAAATCGCCGCCGCGATCAAAAGTGCGAGCAGGCCATGTTGGAACCGGCCGTACATCTAGGCGGGTTCACCGGCAAGCGCGCGGCGATGGTCTCGAGAAAATCGGGCGAGGACGACGAACAGAAGCAGAATTGCGCCCGCGGCGGAGGCGATGGCTTGCCACTGCATCAGGACCGCCATGCCGAGCGACGCTTTCCAGACGCCAGTGGTCAGGATGGCGGCGCCGCCGGCAACGCCGCCGATCATATTCAAGATGCCGGCGCCGAGGCCGTAATTCTGGCGGGACGTGACGTCGTAAGACGCGGCGAAAATGTTGGCAGTGAACAATCCCGCAAAAAAGCCGAAGCCGGCGGCGGAAAGTTTGGCGACCGCGAGCGATCCGGAGGCAAGACAGAGAAAGGCGAAGGGAGCGCAACCCGCGAGCCCGGCCACCGCAACCAGAAAGCGTCCGGAGCGGACGCGCGCGACGAGCCAGTCAGCCAGAACGCCGCCACTGAGGACTCCCGCTACGCAGCTCGTTTGCAGATAGACGGTGGCGGTGAATCCGCTGGCGGTCATCGAGAGATGATAATGCTCGTAGATGAAATTCGGGAACCAGGCGTAGAGCATCCATAGCATGGTGCAGAAGGCGAAGAAGGCCAGAGCGAGAGTCCAGTAGCAGGGCGATTGGAAGACATCTTTTGGCGTGGCGGCGCGGTGGGCGTGCACGGTGCTGATGCGGGTGGCGGGAAATCGTTTCCAGAGCGCGATGGCGTAAGCGGCACCGGCGAATGCCAGCAGCACGAAACCGGGACGCCAGCCGATGTGGTCGGCGGACCAACCGCCGTACCAGCCTCCCACCACTATGCCCGCGTACTGCGCGCTGCCGTGAATGGCCAAAGCCTTCGAGCGGGTGACGCCGGGATGAAGGACGGCGATAGTGGCGAGGGCAGCGGGCACGTAGAGCGATTCAGTAACGCCCATGACGGCGCGCCAGAACATGAGTCCAGCAACGGAGGTGCTGAGCCCGGTGCCGAGCGTTGCCAGACTCCAGAGGACGAGGCTCGAGATGACCAGGCGGTCGCGACGAAAGACGTCGGCCAGGCGCCCGGTCAGCGGCATGCAGAGCGAATAGACCCAGATGAACAGCGTGCCGAGCAGGCCGAGTTGCGTATCGGTGAAGCCCAGTTCCTTTCGAAGCACCGGAAAAATGGAAAAGATAACCTGGCGGTCGGTGTAATTCAGCAGGTAAGCGAACCAGAGGAACGCTACGGTGGCCCAGGCGAGGCGCGGCGATATGCTGCCGCGATCGGGAACCGCATTCGTCGGGCTGGCCGGCGAAGTCATGGCTATGTTCCGGCGTCTTTGGCGATAACGAAGAGGGTTACGCCTTTTGCGATATGCGCGGGAAAGTGCATCATGAGCAATGCTCCGGCGCGGTGCGCGCGAATTTCAAGTGGCGCGGAGGAGTGATCGCCGAAATCGTGCAGGCGGCCGATCAGATCGTTTTTCTTCACGTCGGCTCCCAATTCGATAAGCGGCTCCCAGATGCCGGTGCGGGGGGCGGGAATGTAATCCGCGAGATTGGAGGCTTCCACCAGGCGGGGAGCGGAACGGCGGTCCGGATCGATCTTCGCAATCTTCCCCGTCAGCATACCGTAGTGGCGGAGGACGTTTTTGACGCCCTCGTAGGCATGGCGGACACCCTTGAGACTGACCGATTCGCCATAACCGAATTCGCCGCCGATGGCGATTTTGCCCTCTTTTTCGGCTTCTTCGGGAAGCAGGCCGGAGGCCATGTCGCTGGTGTAGATCAGGACGAAAGGAGTATCGAACAGTCCGGCGACTTTTTCCATCTCCGCGCGCTGCTCGGGATCGGGAATGGGATGAAAGGAAGTGCACAAGGCGAAGCCGCCTTCGTTGCCGCCCGCGTGGATGTCGATGACTACTCGCACCTGGGGGAAGATGCGCGTCTTGACGAAATTCGCGATGCGATAGGAGATGGAGCCGCGCGGGTTGCCGGGGAATGCGCGGTTCATATTGACGCCGTCGAGCGGCGAGATCCGTGTGTTGGCGGCGCAGGCGCTTTCGCTCAACTGCGGAACCAAAATCACGCGTCCGGTCATCTCGGACGGATCGAGGTCATGACACAGGCGCTTGACGGTGACCTGGCCCTCCCATTCGTTGCCGTGCGTGCCGCCGAACACGGCGACGCCCGGCGCCTGGACTTTTGATTTTTTCGATCCATTGATGACCGTCAGGGGAACCAGCGAGTAGCCCCAACTGGAGTCGTGATGGAAAGCGACGTGATAATGGCGCTTGCCCGGTTCGTCGAAGTCGATTTCGGAAAAGTTGTAGATCACGCTGGGGCCCGGCATGGACGGCTAGTATACTATGCGATCTTGTTGCAGGAGCACGGGCGTCCAGAATGGCGAACGCCGTGGAGGCGAAACGTGCTGAAAGGTGTATACTGCCCGTTTTCGCAACGGAGGCTCTGCGGTGCTATTTAGCATCTGCTATTCGCTGGCAGTTCAGGCGGTTCTGATATGGCAGGCGGAATTGCCGACGGAGATCCCCAGGCAGAATCCGTTCACCACGGCTGCCGACGTGGAACACGGCAAGCGGCTGTTTGCATCGAACTGCGCGGTGTGCCATGGCCCGCAGGGCGAAGGCGGGCGCGGCGCCAATCTCGCAAGGCCCAAGCTGCAGCGCGCCACCGATGATCGTTCGTTGTTTCTGGTGATCCGTCAAGGTGTTCCGGGAACCGAGATGCCGCCGGGCTGGCTGGTGCTCAATGAGCACGAGCTGTGGCAGGTGGCGGCGTACGTGCGTTCGCTGGGCCGCGTCGCGCCTGAACATGTATCGGGAGATGCGCAGAACGGCGGCAAAATTTTCAAAACCTCGGGATGTTCCGGATGCCATCAAGTGGGCGGCGGCGGAGGGCGCATGGGACCGCCGCTAACAGATGTCGGAGCACGCAGGGGAGCGGCATTCCTTCGCGCGAAACTGCTGGAGCCAGCCTCCGAGCTGCCGGAAGATTTCCTGCAAGTCGAACTCGTCGGCCGCGATGGTAAGCGTATCTCCGGAATCCGGCTCAACGAGGACAACTATTCGATTCAGTTGCGCGATCTTTCCGACCGGCTCTTATCGTTTTGGAAAGACGATCTGGCGTCGGTTGAAAAGCAACCCGGCCGTTCGCCCATGCCGAGTTATCGCGGAAAGCTTTCAGACGGTGCACTGGACGATGTAGTAGCGTATCTGGTTTCTTTGCGGGCAGACCAATGAAAATTCTTAGCGCAATCGTCTTCGCAGGAATTCTGGCTCAGGCGCAAGTGCCGTTCGAGCGTGTTCGCCAGGCCGGGCGCGAACCCGGCAACTGGCTGACTTATTCGGGATCTTACGACGCGCACAGGTATTCCGCGCTCGATCAAGTGAACGTTGGGAACGTGAACAAGCTGCGGCCGCTTTGGATTTATCAATTTGACGCGCTGGATAAAGCCGAGACTACGCCGGTCGTCGTGGACGGCGTCATGTACGTGACGGAATCGCCCAGTAACGTCATCGCACTCGATACCCGGACAGGGCGGGCGTTATGGTCATTCCGGCGCGTGGTGCCGAAAGATGTGCGAATCTGCTGCGGGCTGGTGAATCGCGGCGTGGCGATTTTGGACGATCTTGTATTTGTCGGAACGGTGGACGCGCACCTGATTGCGCTCGACGCCAAGACCGGCACCTTGCGCTGGGATGCGACGGTCGCGGATTACAAGACCGGGCATGCGATCACCGCGGCGCCGCTGGCGATCAAAGACAAGGTTGTTGTCGGGATGGCGGGCGGTGAATTCGGTGTGCGCGGTTTCCTGGACGCATATGACGCGAAAACCGGAAAACAAGCGTGGCGCTTCTGGACCGTTCCGGCCATAGGCGAGCCGGGCAGCGAAACCTGGGCCGGAGAAAGCGCAAAAAACGGATCGGCGACGACTTGGGTAACCGGCGCGTACGATCCGGAACTCAATCTGGTTTATTGGGGCACGGGCAATCCCGGCCCGGACTGGAACGGCGATGTGCGCGCCGGGGACAACTTGTATTCCGACTCCCTGGTGGCGCTCGATGCGGATAGCGGAAGACTGAAGTGGTATTTCCAGTTCACGCCGCACGATGTGTGGGATATTGACTCGACCGAAGTCCCTGTGCTGGTCGACGGTGTGTTCCACGAGAAGCCGCGGAAGCTGGTGCTGTTTGCGAACCGGAACTCGTTTTACTACGTGCTCGACCGGCAAAGCGGCGAGTTCCTACATGGCATGCAGTACGCCAGGCAGACATGGGCCAAACAACTGGACGATCGCGGCCGGCCCGTGCCTGCGCCCGGAGCGGATCCCACCGAGAAAGGCGTTATTGTCTATCCGCATTCGGCCGGCGGCACGAACTGGTTCAGCCCTTCATTCAGCCCGAAAGCAAATTTGTTCTATGTGGCGGCGCGCGACAGCGGCGCCGTAGTTTTCAAAGGCGAAGCCGATTATAAACCCGGCGCCGAATACAACGGCGGGGGCATACGAAATATTCCCGGCGATCCCGGATACGGCGCGGTCCGCGCGCTCGAGCCGATGTCAGGCAAGCTGCGCTGGGAGTACCGGTTGTTCTCGCCGCCTTGGGCCGGAGTCATGTCGACCGGCGGTGGACTGGTTTTCGGCGGCTGCGACGAGGGCTACTTCTTCGCGCTTAACGCGACAACCGGCAAAGCTTTATGGCGTTTCCAGACCGGCGGAAGAATCATTTCCAATCCGATCAGTTACCTCAGCGACGGTAAGCAGAGACTGGCGATTGCCGCCGGTCACGCGCTGTATGTCTTTGGTTTGGAAGACTGAGCCGGCTGGTTTTCTGGACTTACCGGAGTATTATAAGGTGACGGCGAACCGATGACTGCGGGAGAAGGCAGGCCGCTGGAGGATTGGGTGACACCGCGAAAAGACCTGCACGCGACATCAGTCGAGCGGGCCCTCGCCATTCTGGAATTTTTGGATGGATCGCGCCGCGGGTGGAATATTTCGGAACTCAGCCGCAAATTGAGGATTCCGAAGAGCACCACGCACGTGATCGTGCTCACTCTGGAGCGGCTCGGGTACCTGACGCTCGACCCGCGCACGCGCGAGTATTCGCTGGGCCTCAAAGTTTACGGACTGGGGCGCGGCCTGATGAAGAGCCTCAGCCTGCCGGACCGGGCGCTGCGACCCATGCAGTGGCTGGTCGAGGTGACACGCTGCACGTCGCAACTGGCGGTGCTGGCTGACGATCAGGCCATGTACATCCAGAAAGTGGAAGGTCCGGGGTTGATTCAGTTCGATTCTTATATCGGCAAGCGAACCAATCTGCATTGCACCGGCGTGGGCAAGGTGCTGCTAGCGTATGCGCCGGAGCAAAAGCAGGAGCATCTTCTGAATAGAAAGTCCTTCGCACACTACACGAACAAGACCATCACGTCGCCGAATGTTTTGCGAAAAGAACTGATGAAAGTCCGGCAACGCGGATACGCCATCGACGATGAAGAAGAGGAACTGGAAGTGCGCTGTGTCGCCGCGCCGGTCTTCAGCCAGGCGGGGGAATGCATGGCTGCGCTGACAATTGCGGGAACCATCGGGCAGATCCGCGACGAAAACATCGATGAGCTGTCCCGGTTTGTGATCCAGGCGGCGAACCGGGTGTTTCGCTGCCCCGAGGAGCCGGGCGGAACGGCAACGGGCGATGCGCCCGGGCCGCGCAGTTTGCGGTCGGCGTAATCCGTTATGCCAGATCGATATCGTGCATCGCATTCGTGAGGCAGCGGGATATTTTCTCCAGCTTGGTTTTCTCCGGAACATCCGCGGCCAGGTTCTTCAGATCCGCCTCGATCGATTTCAAATCATCGCGATAGCGCCCCCGCTCGGCGGCGGTCAAACGCCTGGTGATATAGACCGGTGGGCCGGGATGATCTTCGACCAGCGGCTCGATGGAAATTGTCCCGCTGCGCAGCGACGGCAGGAAATTGAGGTAGGCTTCTTCAGCGCGCAGAAAAATTTGGGACAGGGCTTCGGTAGCCGCGCGACTTCGCGTACCGTACAGTTCCTCGATCGAGCCGGCCAGATGCTCGCGCCAGGGGGTTGCCGGATCGCGCAGGGTTTTGCCCTCAACCCAGAACGAAACCTCGTCACCAGGATTTTCGAGAATGTGAAAAAAATATTCGCACGCGCGGCCGCCTTCTCCGTGAAGCTCGGCCAGGTGCTCGGCATCGCGCCGGACGGTCGGTAGGAACCAGCGATCGCGCGCGAAATGCTGCGGCGGCTCGACCTGCGGGCCGCCGAGCGTTCCGAAACTGCACTTGAGTTCATGAATGAGCTTGCGGCGCCAGGATGGATCGCGCTGGCGCGCAGAATCGCGCACATCGATCAGGTAATCGATGTGGCGGCTGAGTTCGACCAGCGCGGGCAAGCTCGCCGGATCGTCAAAACGCATGCCCCAGCCGCTGACGGCCACGGTTTTTCCCGGCCAATGCGCGCGAATATATTCGCTGACGCGAATATCGAGGCGGGTGTGATACTCGGTGTCGGTCCAGCGGCGGCACTGATCGCAGTTGCAGCGGCCCTGATCGGCGGACTGCAGGCTCGCGCCATCCACCGGGAAACGGGTCATTGCGAAATCGATGACCTTGCGCATCCAGTCCCAGGCTTCAGGCCGGCTGGCGCACATGGCGCTTGGATTCCCGCGGCTCAGCCCCGGATTCTGCCGGATGATTTCCTCAAACCCCCAGCTATACACGCCCAGACCCGTGTACACGCGGATGCCCTGCTCGTGCGCGCCGTCGATCAGCCTGGAGACGAGCGCGCCGCGCTTCGCCGGGACGGCACTTGCAATGTCTGCCGGCCAGCTTCGCGAGACGTAGAATCCCCAGATAACGATGGCGTTGTAGCCGAGGCGCTTCATCAACGCGAACGTGCGCCGGTAATCTTCGAGCAACGGAAGATCGAGCCGCATCGAGGGCCAGGGCGCGTGCGTATCGGGACGCGAATCGAGATCCGTGATCCAGCCGAGGTATGCGCGGTGGAGAAAAGCGGAGGTGTTACTTGCGGCTAAACCAACGGGAAGGGCAGACGCTGCGGCCTGCAATACCTGCCTGCGTGTGACCGGTTCACTCACGCGCGAGGTTCAGAGCACCCCGTATTTTTCGTAGACATCGCGCAGATAAGCTCCCCTGCGCAGTTCTTCGCGCGTGTGATTTTCTTTGGTCACTTTCTCGGTAGCGAGGCGAATGGCATCCGGCAGCACTTCGGCGGGAATCACGATCACGCCGTCGTAATCGGCAAATACCAGATCGCCCGGAGAAACCAGCACGCCTCCGCAATCCACACGGACGTTGTAATCGATCACGATGCCGCGGCCTTTCGAATCCACCGGCTTGATTCCTGACGCAAACACGGGGAATCCGAGCTCCTCGATTTTCCTCACGTCCCGCACGAGGCCGTCGATCACCGCGCCTCTGGCGCCCCGCGCGCGGGCCGCTGTCGAAAGCAATTCTCCCCAGGGCGCATTGCGCTTCGAGTCTCCGGTCGAGACCACGGCCACCTCGCCGGCCAGTAAGCTGTCCACCGCCTCAATCTCTTTTGCGTACGTGTCTGCGGGGACGTGGTACAGGTCCACGCAGGAAATCGTTCGCGCCCAACCCGCGAACCGGCACTCCGGAAACAGCGGCCGCACCCGCTCGTTCATGGCCTGATTGTGGTATCCCAACTCGTCGAGAGAATCGGCAACAACGGCCGTGTAGAGATTGGTTTCTATGTGGGCAAACAGCTCGACGTCTTGGGGCGTGGCAGCCGACCTGATCGGATGGCTGTTGGCAGGAGGCATGCAAATAGGGTAACTGGAAAGGCCACCCGTCAACAACAATTCGTCAGGTTGTGTCCAGCCTTTTGGACAGATTAGTCCGTTATTTTTGCAAAAGCGCCTTTAATCTTGACCGATCCGGGCCCGCTGCATACCATTGTTGCTGACACCGCTATCCAGCATGTTGATTCCTGCGCACTTCGAGCCGAATTTGTCATTAACCGACGTTCCCGAGCGATCCGGGAGTATCGCCGTCCAACGTGATGTTCCGATTACGATGCGCGACGGCGTCCGGCTTTCGACAGACCTGTACTCTCCGCCGGATAAAGGTCCGCACCCGGTGCTGCTCGAGCGGACTCCTTATGGCAAGCACCAGTCGGTGATGGTGAGCATCGGGGCGCCGGCATTTCTGGCGGCGAACGGATATGTGGTTGCCATCCAGGATGCCCGGGGGCGTTACGCTTCGGAGGGTGTGTGGTATCCGTTTCTCGAAGAAGCCTGGGGACCACTGCAAGACGGATACGACTCCATCGAATGGCTCGGGACGCAGCCGTGGAGCGACGGACGCGTCGGCACGTTCGGGGGCTCTTTTGCCGGCTTCAACCAATATCTGCACGCCGGGCATCCGGCGCCGCATCTCGCGGCCATGTTCGCCCGGGAAGCGCCATGCAGCTTGCGCGATGAATGGGTGTACCGCGGCGGCGCCTTCGAGCTGGGCTTCATGTTCCTCTGGGCGGCGCGGCAATCCGTGGAGGCGCTGCGCAACCGCATGGTCCAGATGGAACGCGTGACCCTGCAGCAACAGATGGAACTTTTCCGATTCCAGCCGCTCGTGAAAAACCCGATGTTCTCCGATCCGTTCGAGTGGATCAAAGATTATCTGCGTCTTCAGGAAGAGGAAAGCTACTGGAAACGGTTTGACGTCGCGCCATTCCACAAAACATTCGCCGCGCCGACGTATCATCTGGCGGCCTGGTTCGATATTTTTCTCGGCGGCAGCTTGCGCAACTTCATCGGGATGAGAAACGCATCGGAAGAAGCGAAGCGGCGGCACTTCCTCACGATCGGTCCATGGCTGCACGGCCCGCGAACCGATTCCGACCCGGACGGGCAGCGCGCCGGCGAGGTGGATTTCGGCCCGGAAGCGCGTTTCGATTACAAAAACGAAATGCTGCGCTGGTTCGATTGCACGCTGAAGAACAAGCGCGCTCTTTTTGAGGATGCGCCTGCGGTGCGGTATTTCGTTATGGGCCTCAATCGCTGGCGAACCGCTGACGATTGGCCGCCGAAATCTATTACCTACCGGCCGATCTATTTCCATTCCGGTCGGAGCGGTTCCGCGCGCTCGCTGAATGACGGCAGCCTTTCCTGGACACCGGCCGAGGGCGACGCTCCGCCTGCGCGGTTTCGACATGACCCCGCGCATCCGATCGAGTCAGTGGGCGGCGCTACGCTTTACTCGCTCACTCCGCTGCGGCCCGGCGACCCTTTAGGTTGGAACGAATTGAACGCCCAGGCCGGCGCCCGCGATCAGCGCAAAATCGAAGATCGTTCCCTTACTTTCACTTCGGCGGCGCTCGACCGGGATCTTGAAGTCACCGGGCCGGTGATCGCAAACCTGTTCATCTCGTCGAGCGCCGTCGACACGGATTTCGTCGTTCGCTTGACCGATGTGTTTCCGGACGGCCGGTCGATGCTTGTGTGTGATGGAATCGCGCGGGCGCGCTACCGCGAGTCGAATTACCGCTCTTCTCTGCTCGAGCCCGGTAAGGTTTACCAATTAACCGTGGATCTGTGGGCCACAAGCTACAGGTTCGGGCAAGGGCACCGGCTCCGTGTCATCGTGAACAGCAGCAGTTTTCCCCGATTCGATATCAATCCCGGCACGGGAGAATCCGGGGCGACCGCCACAAGACCCGTCATCGCGGAGAATACCGTCTATCTGGATCGCGCGCGGCCGTCACACATCGTACTGCCGATCGATCCAACTTAGAGTAGAACCGCGCGGCAGCCTGCGTGCGTGGCAGGGCGGCTCCGGGTTTAGACCAGGATCTCTTTGATCGGATTGCCGTAGTCGATGTCCAGGCGCTTCTGGCCTGGAACTTCGAGACGCCGCGGATCGAGTCCCAACTGGTGGAACACCGTCGCGTGAATGTCGGTGACGTAATGCCGGTTCTCAACTGCGATGAAACCGAGCTCGTCGGTCGAGCCGTGGACCACGCCGCGCTTGATTCCGGCGCCTGTCATCCAGACCGTGAATCCGTAGGGGTTGTGATCGCGCCCGTTCGCGCCTTCACCGCCCGGAGTACGGCCGAATTCCGTGGCCCAGACCACCAGCGTGTCATCCAGCATGCCGCGCTGCTTGAGATCTCGTAGCAAACCGGAAATCGGCTTATCCACCTTGGCGCACTGCTCGCTGTGCAGCTTCTTCAGGTCTTTGTGAGAATCCCAGGCGTTGCCGCCGGTTCCGTGATAAACCTGCACAAAGCGCACGCCGCGCTCCGAAAGCCGGCGCGCCGCGAGGCAAATCTCCCCGAACGGCTTCGTGACTTCCTGGTCGAGCCCGTACATCCGCTTGGTTTCTTCGTTTTCTTCTTTGAAGCTGACCGCTTCGGGCACGGCCATCTGCATGCGAAACGCAAGTTCATAGGATTTGATGCGCGCTTTGACGGCGGCATCGGCGGGATATTCGACGGCGCTCAGGCCGTTCAGCCGCTTCAGAAACTCGAATTCGCGCTGCTGCTCCTGCTGGTAGACATCTTTTCCCGGCGACGCGAAGGGCAGCGGATCGTCCGGATTGACTTCCAACTGCACGCCCGCATGCTCCGGACCCAGATAACCCGACCCGTGTGTTCCCATGCCGCCGCAGCAATCGCTCGGAGGCTCGCCCAGAACCGCGAACTCCGGCAGGTTCTGATTAAGCGTGCCGAGGCCGTAATGCACCCAAGCGCCGATGGTCGGCAGGTAACCGTCAAACATGTGGCGCCCGGTGTGGAACTGGAGAATCGCGCCGTGATCGTTGTCGGTGGTGTACATCGAGCGGACGAGCGTGATGTCGTCGACCATGGAACCGACATTCGGGAACCAGTCGCTGATCATGGTGCCGTTCTGCCCGTACTTCTTGTAACCGACCTGCATCGGGTAAAGCGTGAGCTTGATGCCGTGATCGCCTTTGACGAACTCCCGGACGCCTTTCAGATAGGGCGAACTCAGCGCGCTCTTGTACGGCGTTTCCGAAATGTTTTTTCCGGCGTACTCATTGAGCGCCGGCTTGGGATCAAAGGTGTCAACATGGCTCACGCCGCCGAGCATGAACATCCAGATGACGCGCTTAGCTTTCGGCGGAAAATGGGGCAGGCCGTCCGGCGGTTTCCAGCCCTCGGCGATCGTCGCCGGTTTTCCTTCGCGCTGAAACATAGCACCCAGCACCAGCCCGGTCAGCCCCATCCCGCAGTCCGCGAGAAAGACTCTGCGGCTGGGAGTGCAGCAGCCGGGCGAAACCGCAACCGATTGCATAGGATTCCGATCATTCGCCTTCATGGATGTTCCTCATCGAATCGTCACAAAATCCGTGTGGTTCAGCAGCACATGCACCAGGTCCTCGCGCGCACGCAGGTGCGGGTCGGACTCCGGCTTGATTTCGCCTGCCGACCCCGTCGCCACGGGAGTCAGCTTTGCCGGGTTTTGAAACAACTGTTCCTGCTGCTGTAGAAACTTCAGCGACTCAGTACGCTCCTCGGCCGTTGGAGGACGGTTGAGCACCAGATCGAAAGCCGTCGCCAGAAAATTGGCATCGGCGGCGGGCGCTTCACCGGTTTTCTTCGTGATCTGGCGCTCGAGCGTTCGCGCCACCTCCAGGCTGAGTTTGCTGTTCGCCAGCGCCAGCGCCTGGTGCGGCACAATACTCTCGTTCCGCTGGAAGCACTCATTAGGGTTCGCTTCGTCGAAGACTTTTAAAAATGTCACCTGCATGTCCGGCGTGTCCTGGAAGTACACGCTGCGGCGATGAGACTCGAGTCCCTTGGATGAATCGACCTCCGGGCCGCCCATCGCGGTGTCGAGCTGGCCGGCGATGGACAGCAGGCTGTCGCGCACGACTTCGGCCTGCATGCGCTGCTCGTTCATCCTCCAGAGGTAGCGGTTATCCGGATCGATCTTTGCGTCCGGATTGTTCGGTTCTCTGCTGGTGGATTGCAACCGGTACGTACTGCTCGTCACGATCAGCCGGTGAATCGCCTTCATGCTCCAGTTGCGATCCATCAATTCGACCGCCAGCCAGTCGAGCAGTTCCGGATTCGAGGGCGGCCGGCCGCTGATGCCGAAATTAAATACGGTCGGGACCAACGCCTGCCCGAAGTGCCGGAGCCACATATCGTTGATCGCGACGCGTGCGGTGAGCGGATTTTGTTTGCTGGCGATCCAGCGCGCCAGAGCCAGACGGCGGCCGGTGGTCGTATCGGGATAGACTTTGCCGACCGGTGTGTAAGCATCCTGCGATTCGAGCTCTTTCGCGGCCGCTTCAAGTTGCGCGCGCGCCTCGTTGAGCTTCTTGACGGCCTCTTTATCGTAGTTTTGGGATTCCGGCTTGGCGGCCGCGAGTTCCTGTTGCGCGCGTAGCAGGTTTTCTTCGGCTTTGAGCACCTTGGCGTGGCGCTCGGCTTTCATCGCGTTCGCTTCCAGCTCTTCGAGATTCGCCGGCGGCTTGGAGGAATACTTGGCCTCGTCGGCGGCGATCCGCGCTTCGAGCGCCGGCAATGCCGCCCGCGCGGATGTCAGTTCTTTCTGTTTCAAAGCGACACCGGCCTGAGCTTTGAGCACGGCTTCGAGAGCTTTGTCGTCCGGCGTCGAGGCAGGGGCCGCACGATTCCCGGCGCCGGCAGCCACCGGTGTTGCTTCCGGCTGCGAAATTTGATGTTTGGCTTTATCGAGCTCTTCCTGCGCTTTCTTAAGCGCGGCTTCGGATTTCTCGATCTCGGCTTTGGCCGCAGCCACCAGATCACGGTGCACGAACGGCCGCGAGTCCGGATAGTAGACATCCAGCGGAAGATGCTCTGGTGCAATCTTTAACTCTGCATTGCCGAAAAACGCCGGAATTGCGGGTGTCAGCGGATGCTCGGTATCGGGGTTGGTATCGGCGCCGCGGATGAATACGTAGGTTGGGGTCTCGGCATGCGCATCATAGACGCGCGGGATGCCATCCTTCATGAAGTCCGCTTGCCCGGGCACGTGATCGGTGCGGACGTCGTATGGTTCGAAAAACGCGCGGAACCGGTAGTAATCCTCGTGGGTGATCGGGTCGTATTTGTGCGAATGGCATCGCGCGCACTTCATTGTGAGCCCGAGAAACGCCATCGCTGTGTAGTCCACCGTGTCCTTCAGGATGACGTTGCGGTCGAACATGTACCAGTTTCTGGCAAGATAACCGGTCGCGCGCACAACATTCGGATCGTCGGGCGCCAGTTCATCGCCGGCCAGCATCTCGACGATCATTTCGTCGTAGCCTTTGTCTTTGTTGAGCGATTCGATGATCCAGTCGCGCCAGTGCCAGATGTGCCGCTGGCTGTAACGCACCTGGTTTTGCGCGCGCCATCCGTACCAGTCGCTGTAACGCCAGATGTCCATCCAGTGCCGGCCCCAGCGCTCGCCGTAACGCGGGCTGGCCAGCAGCTTGTCGACGATTTTCTCGTAAGCGTCCTTGGAATTGTCCGCCAGAAATGCATTCATTTCTGCGGGCGTCGGAGGCAGGCCGATCAGATCGAGATACACGCGGCGCAGCAGTGTACGTTTGTCTGCCTGGGCGACGGGTTTCAACCCGCGTTTTTCGTACTCGGCCGCGACAAATGCATCGATGGGGTTCCGTACCCATGCCCGGTTCTTGACCTCGGGCACCGGCGGCCGTTTTGGCATTTTGAAAGCCCAATGGCTCAGCGCGCCTTTGCCCGCCGCGATCGGCGCATCGTAACCCGCGCCGGCGTTAATCCACTCGGCAACCTGATTAATCGCTTCCTCCGGAAGCTTCTGGCCGCCGAACGGCATGCCCGGTTGCACCATCTGGCTGATGCGCTTATACAGCTCGCTCGACTTGGCATCGCCCGGAACGACCACGGCGCCGGTATCGGCGCCTCGCAATAGCGATTCATGCGAGGTGAGGTCCAGACCGGATCGCTTGAGCTGCGCGTTATGGCACTTCACGCAATTGGTTTCGAGCAGCGTGCGGACGTGTTCGCGGAATAGCGCCACGCTGGCATCGGTTTTTTGCTCGTAGGGCGCGCCCGCCTGGATCCACGCCGCGATCAGGTCGATCGTTTCCTTCGGGAGCGGATCCTTTTTGTAGGGCATGTGCGGATCGGCTTCCTGCGCGACCAGCTTATAGAGCAGGCTGGCTTTAGCATCACCGGCGACGACGGCCGGTCCGTGCTCGCCGCCTTTGAGCAATGCCTCGCGTGTCGAGAGGTCAAGGCCGCCGCTCTTGGTTTGGGGGCCGTGGCACGCAAGGCAATTCTGTTCAAAAACGACGCGGATCTGTTGGCTGTTTTGCTGGCCGAACGCGGCAATGTGGAGGAGCGCGATAAGTCCTATGAGTTTTCCGGCGGACATCCGGTCAATCTCCGCAACTTATTGATAACACTATACTGTACCTTCCAGTGGGCTAGTGTCAATGGATTGTCCAGCATACTGGAAAATTACTAGACTGTACGGGTGCGGGTTGGGACACTGAACGATTCCGGAGCTTTTGAATGGGGAGATTTACCGTTTTTTTGTTGCTGGCCGGCTTGTCTGGCGCGCAGGGTCAGACCATTCGCATCAGTGGCTGGTACTGGCTCAATTCGGCGCCGAAGAATGAATGGGATCGGGACTTCCGGCAGATGGCGGAATTGGGATTCACCGACGTGGATCTGTGCTGGGGGCTGGACGCCGCCGCGTGGGCCCTGCGGGTGGAGGATACAAAGTTTGCGCTCGATTCGTGCCGGCGGGCGGGGCTTGGAGCGTATTTTGTCGTGTGGCATCCGGTGCACAACTCGCTGCCGCGGCGGCCCGAATTCCAGCAGGTGGATGCAGCGGGCAATTTGCGCTTTGCTTTCAACACGTTCAACCCAACGTGGCGCGAAACCCAATGGAAACAATACTTACAGACGGTCGCGAAACTTTACGGCAAGCATCCCGCATTCGCCGGCTACATTTTCGACGACTCATTCGGCATGGGGCCGATCGGAGGGATTGCCGGAAGTGACGGCGCGCGTGAAACGCGATTCATTTCCTATAGCGGCGACGACCGCCGGCGGTTCGGCAAGGAGCCACCGAAAAAGCCCACAGATCCCGGCTGGGCGGAGTGGACGCAAGCGCGCGCCGGGTGGTGGAGCGAGTGGGCGCGCGATACCAACCGGTTCATTCGGCAGGTGGACAGCCGTCATGAGGTGTATCTGGAAGACGGCGAGTATGTGCTTTCCCGGCAGGCGCAGGATGCGACGGGTGTGGATTTCGGCCGGGCTGCGAAAGCATTCGACGCTGTTGGCGCGTACACGGAGCCGCGGTGGGACGGAAAACCGGACGCGAGCCGGCGGGCCATTGAGCAAACCGTCAGCGTGCTTCAAAAAACACGGGCGGCGGTCGGTCCGGACAAGCAGATTATCTACACGTTCTGGATCGGCAATATTCTCGAATTGCGGACGCCGGGGCCGGCGAAGTATCCGACAGTTGAACAAATTCGAGACATCTGCGAAGCGGCGCTCCAATTCGGCATTCGGCACCTGGATATGTACGGCTACCGGATCGGCGATTTTATTGTGACGAACGAGAACTGGCCTCAAAAACGCCCGCCGGCTGAAGGACCGTACCCGCTGACCGATCCATTCCCGGGAAAATATCTTTATGACCGGCCGCAATTGCATGCTGCATTCGGCCAATATCTTCACGAACTGAGGAAGCGAAACTAACGGGCGGCGGTTATGAATGCTGAAGGCCAGAAGCAAACGGGTTCGCGGCTCGCGGGCAAATCCGCGATCGTAACGGGTTCGGCGACAGGCATCGGGAAAGCCACGGCGACGCTGTTCGCGAAGGAGGGCGCGCGTGTTGTGGTGTCGGATATCGACGAAACGGGCGGCCGCGCGGTCGTAGAAGCGATCCAGCGCGCCGGTGGAGAAGCCGTTTTTGTGAAAGCCGACGTATCCCGCGCCGAAGACGCCGAGCAAATGGTTGGGGCCGCGGTTCAGAATTTCGGGCGGCTGGACGTGCTGGTGAACAATGCCGCCGCCTATCTGGGCGATGGGAATCTGCTCACGGTTGCGGACGAAGTCTGGGAAAAAATCCTCGCGGTGAATCTGAAGGGCACTTTTCTTTGCTCGAAGTTCGCCATCGCGCGGATGATCGAAACGGGCGGCGGCTCGATCGTGAATCTTGCATCGGTCAATGCGCTGATGGGGCTGAGCCTGACGGCTTACACGGCGTCGAAAGGTGGCGTGCAGGCGTTGACGCGGCTGCTCGCGGTGGATTTCGCGCCCAAAGGGATCCGGGTGAACTCGATCTGTCCCGGAACGATCATGACCGAGAACAGCGTCGCGATTTACCGCGAGAGACCGGGCCTGGAAGAGCAGGTGACCAAGATGTACCCGATGGGCAAGCTCGGGAAGCCGCGTGACATTGCGGAATGCGCGCTGTTTCTGGCATCCGATGCCGCTTCGTTCGTGACGGGCGCAACGTTCGTGGTGGACGGCGGCCTGATGGCCGGCCGCAAGTTCGACCTGGACTACACCTAGCTCTAATTTTTTTGTCCGTCAGAAGCCCGCTCCAGCCACGCGAGCCACGCAGGATCGACAAACGCTGGGCGACCGGGCGGGAGTTAATTCCCTTCCACCGCTCTGGCAAGTCTCAGCATCGGGGACAACCGGTCAATGTGGATACCGAAGGGCAGCGAAACCCTGCGTCTGTACGCCATCCCTCCGCCCTGCTCCCGGAAGTTGCAATCAGTTGCAAATCGTGAAGGGCGGGTCCCATTTTCGGACACCTGAAGCCCGAAAATCGACCACCGACTGACCTTACCGTTCAATAGAATCAAGCAGCTAACTTAGGAAGCCAACCTGCATCCAAAGGGCAGGAAACCACATGCGAGGCGTCCTTGAAGACCTGCGGTATGCGATGCGTGTCCTCCGCCGGACTCCGAGCCTGACAGCGGTCGCAGTGCTTACTCTCGCGCTAGGAATTGCCGCTACCACGACCGTCTTTGGCTGGATCGACGGGATGGTCCTGCACCCGTTCCACGGCGCCAGGGACGACGGACAACTCGCCGTGCTTGAGTCCGTCAATGCCAGCGGCATGCAGCATCAGGTTTCGTACGCCGACTTCCGGGACTTCCAGGACAGCCTCCGCAGTGTTTCCGGATTGTTGCTGAACCAAAAGGGCCCCGCCTCAATCGGCGAGGGAGAAAATGCCTATTCCGCGTGGTTCGAACTGGTCACCGGAAACTACTTCGACGTCCTGGGCGTAAAGCCGGTCCTGGGTCGCGCGTTCGCTCGCGACGAATACGGCGACCGGGCCAAAGCGTTTACGGCAGTCATCAGCTATCGGCTGTGGAAGAACTATTTTCATGCCGACAAGTCCGTCCTCGGCCGCACCGTGCAGATCAACCGGTACCCGGTCACCATCGTCGGGGTAGCGCCTCCGGAATTTGGCGGTGATTTCCCGGGAACGACGCTCGACGTCTGGATTCCAGCGCCGCTGGCCGGAGAACGCGAGCGCTATGCGCGGCACTTCCAGGCCATAGTCAGGCTCAAACCCGGCGTCAGCGTCTCGGAAGCAAACGCCGAGGCGGCCACGGTTGCCGCGCGCCTTGCCCGTGACTTTCCGAAGACCAACGAGGGGATCGGCGCCCGGATCGTACCGATCTGGAAGGCGCAGGAGGGGGCGTCGAGCATTGTGGCATGGCCGCTGGCCATCCTCGGTGCGGCATGTGGACTCGTGCTGCTGATTGCATGCGCCAACGTCGCCAATCTTCTACTGGCTCGTTCCGCAGCCCGGCAGACGGAGTTCGGCATCCGCGCTGCCTTGGGCGCCAGTCCGGGTCGTTTGAGCCGCCAGTTGATTTTTGAAAGCCTGCTTTTGGCGGCACTGGCAACGCTTGCCGGGTTGCCGCTGGCTCTGTGGCTTGAGAATGTGCTGATCTATTTCGTACCGCCCACAGGAGTGCCGGTGAGTTTCAACGTACAGCCGAGCGCCCGGGTGTTCCTGTTTGCCGCTCTGGTCTGCTTGGCTTCCGCGCTGATTTCCGGCATTCCGCCCGCGTTTCAGTTGGCGCAGCGCAGCCTGGTGGATGCACTTAAGCAAGGTGGAAGAGGCGGTACGCGGAGCGCGCACGCGCAGCGCATCTCCGGGGTACTGGTGGTAGCCGAAACCGGTCTGGCGCTCGCGGCTCTGGTGACGCTCGGACTGTTTGTTCGGAGCCTTTACGGGTTAGAGAACGCTCCGGTCGGCTTCAATCACCGCAACGTGACGGTGTGCCGTCTTTTTCTGTCGACGAACAACTACACGGCCAGCGAGGAGCAGGAGTTCTCGCGGCGGCTCCGCGAACACCTGATTGCCGCACCAGGGGTGACAAGCGCTGCCTATTCCGACTCTATCCCGCTGGGCTTCGGGCTGGGAAAGTGGGCCACCGTCATGGTGGAAGGGTATGCGTCGCGGCCCGGCGAGAGCCTGGATGTGCATCACGCCTCGGTGTCGCCCGGCTACTTCGACTTGCTGCGGATCCCGCTGCTCGCCGGCCGCGATTTCCGGGCCGAGGATAACGCAACGGCACCGCGCGTCATGATCGTCAACGAGTCTTTCGCACGGCGCTTTTTCGACGGGCGCGACCCCGTGGGGCACCGGGTGCAGATTTACGGCAAACCGTTCCAGATCGTGGGAATGGTCAAGGACAGCAAGTACTCCAAGCTGTCGGAAGCGCCGCAGCCATACTTCTACATGTCCTTCGACCAGGTGCACTACGGCAGTGGAGAAGGCGGAGTGGCCCTCTACGCCCGGACCGACCGTGACGCGCGCGATTTCGTTCCCGTACTCCGCCGCGAAATGTCGGCCATCGATCCAAATGCTGCTGGCCTCACGGCCATGCCCTTATCGGATTACATCTCGGCTGCCTGGTTTGAGTCGCGGATCGCCTCGTGGTTGCTCGCAGTGCTCGGCGCCATTTCCATGCTGCTCGCCGGGGTAGGTCTTTATGGAGTTATGGCTTACTCGGTAAGCCAACGGACTCGGGAAATCGGTATCCGCATGGCGCTGGGGGCCGACGCCGGGGGCGTGCTTCGGATTGTCATGAGAGAAGGCTTGCTGCTGGCTTTATTGGGGATCGCCGCCGGCCTCGCCCTCGCCCTGGCAGCGACTCCGCAGATCGCGCCTCTGCTTTACCACGTCAGGCCAGCCGACCCTGTGAGCATAGCGGGGGCAGCGCTGTTCCTTATTGTGGTTGCGGTACTCGCGAGCCTGATCCCAGCGCTGCGAGCCACGAGGGTTGACCCGATTCGCGCGCTCCGCCAGGAGTGACCGGCTGCGCGCTGGGCAGCGTCAGCCGGCATTTGGACGGTTGATCAAAAGAGCGCCTGCTGTGTGCACCCGGTTGTGTAACGCCCGACGATGAGAAGTGGCCGTCGCCGGATTGATCCACGGTAACGGCGTAGCGTTTACCGGGGAGGTCAAATCTGGTTCGAAAGGCAACTGGGCTAAAAAAGCCGACGCCCCACCATCCGCCGGCGAGTTACGCCGGCTACGAGAGTCGAAATTCACCGCACGATTCGACCCTATCAGTGACCCACAGATTCCTGTGACGAGGCAATTTTTTTGTCCGTTTAGCGGGACAAGGCCAGATGCGCGGGAATCCTGACAGGCGCAGTTGGAGTACAATTCCGCTAGTCGCGAGGAATTCATGAAGCTTCGATTTATTCTGCGGGCAGTTATTGTTTTCGTATTCGCCGCGTTCGCGGCTTGCGCTGCCGATTCGCTGGTGGAGAAGGTGACGATTTACCGCGATAACTACGGGGTGCCGCACATCGTGGGCGAAACCGAAGAAGCGACGTTCTTCGGTTATGGCTACGCGCAAGCTGAAGACCATCTCGAGCGCATGATGCTGCAATATCGCGACGCGCAGGGGCGGCGCGCGGAAGTGGAAGGGTTCAATGCGCTGGGCGACGGCTATCTGCATTTCATCCCCTACGAATACCGGTGGGACGGGGACTACTTACAGCGGCTGCTGCGCACCAAGAAATGCGTGGTGGAAAACAGGGACAAGATCGATCCCCAGGTTTACAAGATTCTGGCGGCCTTTGCGCGTGGCGTGAACCAATACATCGCCGAGCATCGCCAGGATATTCCGGCATGGATCGATTCGGTGGCGGCGGAAGACATCGAGGCTCTCGAGCGCAGCCATTACATGCGCTTCTACAGCATTCACGACGCGCTGCAAAAGATGACCGAGAAAGTTTATGACTTTCCGGATTTCGGCTCGAATCAGTGGGCCATTGCGCCCTTCAAGTCGGCCAGCGGGCGCATCATGCACGTCGAGCATACGCATATGCCGTGGGCGAACCGCTTCCAGAATTACGAAGCCCACCTGATCACGCCGGGCAAGCTGGATGCAGCGGGGATCAGCTGGTTCGGCAGCCCGTTTTTCCTCGACGGGCTCAACGACAAGATCACCTGGTCGGCAACCTGGAATGAGCCGAACATGGCCGACGTCTACGAAGAGAAAATTAATCCCGGGAATCCGCTTCAGTACCTGTACGATGGGCTCTGGCGCGATATTCGTGTCGAGAGCGAAACATTCCGCGTGAAAGGTCCTAAAGGGATGGAATCGGTCACGCTGCCGCTCTATTACACGCACCATGGACCGATCGTGAGCTTCGACAAAGAACGAAACCGCGCCTATGCGGTCAAGCTGCCGAACTATGACGGCGTGAATTACTCGACCGGCATGTACGGGTTGATGAAATCGCGGAACCTGGCCGAGTTTAAAGCGACCCTCGCGAGGCAGTTGATGCCGAGGTGGAACCTGCTGTTCTCGGATTCCGAAAATATTTTCTGGGTGCACAACGGCAACGTCGCGAAACGCGCATCGGGTTACGACTGGTCGAAGCCCGTCCCGGGGTGGACGAAGGATACCGAGTGGGGCCCTTACTTTCCATTCGAAGATTATCCGCAACTGGTGAATCCGCCTTCGGGATTTCTGCAAAACTGCAATAACCCGCCATGGGTGGTGACGAAGAACTCGGGCCTGAATCCGCTGGCGCCGGCGCCGTATTATCTACGCGTCACGCCCAAGGCGGATGCCGGCGAGGAAGCGTTGAACACGCGCGGCGAGCGGTTGTTCGAGGTTCTGGGCCAGAACAAGAAGTTCACGCTCGACGATATGAAAGCGCTGGCGTTTGACACGAAGATCATGCCGGCGGATGTAATCGTCCCGCTGCTCGAACGCGCGTATGCCTCGAAGCCCAGCCAGGATGCGCACGTCAACCGCGCGCTCGATCTGGTGAAAGCCTGGGACCGGAGGTCGGCGGAGGATTCAGTGGCGTATCCGTACATTTATTACTGGGGCCGGGAGTATGAGGAGCTTTTTTCCGGCGCGAAGTTCGCCCGGTTTGTGCATTACGGCAGAAGAAAGATCGATATCAACTCGTCGGAAGAGCAGGACGCGGCCCGCCGCGCCTTCGAAGCGGCCGTCGGGCGCATTGCGAAGCAGTTCGGCAAGCCCGAAGTGCGCTGGGGGGATATCAACGTCGTCGTTCGCGGCGGCAAATTCCCGATGGACGGCACGGGACTTTACGATGTGCTGCATCCGGACGAGGGTGTCGAGCAGGAAAACGGCGAGATGGACTGCAACGACGGCTGGGGCGATCTGCTGATCGTGGTGGAAGGCAATCCGAAAGAAATCTGGAGCCTGCTGCCATACGGCGAGTCTGAGCATCCGTCTTCGCCGCACTATAACGATCTGGCAAAACTGCATAGCCGGCGCCAGGCGAAGCGATTCTGGTTTACGCCCGAAGATATTCTGGCGCATACGGAATCGGTTTGGGGCGATCGCAACCGCATCAAAGCGCTCCTGCCGCGGAGTTAGCCGTGAAACGCGTCATTTGTTTGCTGGCGCTATGTTCTGCGCTCTTCGCCGAAGATCTGAAAGTGCGGATCACCTGGGGGCACGAGAGCCCGGCGGCGGCTTCTTACTACATCCGGCTCGCGCCGGAAACGAGCGGGCTCGAAATCCGTAACGCGGCCGGTTACCAACTCGAGCCCGGCGAAGGCTTAAAAGGCGACGCCTGGCAATCGACCGCGGGGGCGGGGGACATCGATGGCGTTACCTTCACACTCGCGTATCCGCAGCCTTCCGCCGCGCGGCTTCAGAACCTGCACATCATCTGGGCCGATCTGATTGCCGAAAGCGATGCCGATACCGCCATGCGGCTCAGCCGCGACGCGGCGTTTCATCCGGACGCGCCCAAGCTGACGGTGTACATGAATCCGGAAGGGACGCGCGGATTCACAGTCAGTGTGGATCAGTTGGTACAGGAAAAAGCTCTGTGGGTCCCGTCGCTTCACGTGTATGTTGCCGCGGGCGAACGCCCGGCGTCATTTGAAGATCATCAGAAAGGGCTGGCGGAGTGGAAGGGGAAGCGGATTCTCGATCGCGTTGAGAAAGAGCCGGAAGCGAGCTACGCGCAATATACGGCGCGCTGGGAGGACATGGGCAGCCCGGCGTATACGCGCCAGAATCAGCCCGCGCCCGGCCATATCGTCGGTCTCACCTGGGATAGCGCGATCGCCAAATTCGGCATCGACCGCGGCGCGGGAGTCTGGAACGACTACGGCAACCCCGATCACTTCCGCTTCTGGTTCGATTTCGGCGATCTCACCAAGGGCATTCTGCAAACCTGGAAGAGCCAGAGCCTGAAAGACGGGTTGCCGGTGATTACGACGGTGTTTGAAAAGGACGCCGCGCGCTATGAAGTTGAGCAGTTCGCGTATCCGCTGCACGGGCCGCCGGGCGAGAGGCGCGGCGATATTCCCATGGTGCTGCTCCAGAAGGTGAAAGTGACGGATCTCTCCGGAAAAGCCCGCCTGATACCGATTGCCATGACGCACCGGCGGCAGTTTCCGGCGTTTGTTCATACCGATGTGGTGCTCGAGCACCAGGGCGGCGCGCAACTGCTCAGCGAAAGCGCATTTCACAACGTGCTGTTCTCCGTGGAAGGACTGGATAGCGAAGTCGAGTGGAACGGCACGCACGATTATCAGCGCGAAGAAAAGCGCGTCGATGCGACGGCCGTGCTCCACGTTCCGGCGAACGGAACGCGCGAATTCGTCGTCAAGCTGCCCTCGCCCATGGTGAAGGCGGCGGACGCGCTAACGCTCGCGGCAATCGATTATTCCGCGGCGCGGCAGGCGACGCTCGATTTCTGGTCGGGTTGGATCAAACGCGGTGCGCAGTTTCATGTTCCCGAGGAAGCGGTCAACGAACTGTATCGCGCCACGCTGTGGCACGCGCTGAGATTGCCGCGCAGGCACGGCGGCCAGCAGGAAGGCGTGCAGATCGACCTGCCGTATTCGAACTTCGCCTACTCGCAGACCGGCACGCCGTGGCCCGTGAACCAGGCGGTGTATGTCGATTACATGCTCTACGGTCTGCGCGGGTATCACGATGTTGCGGTGGAGGAAATGCTGGCCGAATACCGCAACAACCAGGAGTACAGCGGGCACGTGAACGGGTACGCCAACTGGGTGTCGAACACACCCGGGATGTTATATACGGTGGCGCAGGATTATTTTTTGTATCGTGACCGGAAGGCGCTCGACCGGCTGATGCCCTACACTCTGAAGGCGCTCGACTGGTGCTTGCAGGAAGTTCGGGAAGCGAATCAGCGCTCGGGAGCGGCGCACGGCCTGGTCGTTGGCCCCCTGAATGACGGCACCGGCGAGGGCGCGTGGGCGTTCAATCAGGCCTACATGTATGCGGCGCTCGAGCGGTTCGGCCAGATGCTCGAGGCGATCGGCAATTCGCGGGCGGGCGAGGCGCTGGCGGCCGCTCACGAGCTTCATACCGCGATTGGGCAGGCGTTTGAGAAAGCCGCGGCTAAATCGACGCTGGTGGAGCTTCGCGATCACACCTGGATCCCGTATGTTCCGAGCGAAGCGTTCAGTTACCATCGCATTCTCGATCAGTGGTACCCGACGGACGTCGACACCGGAGCCGTGCACCTGCTGCGGTTGAAGGCTGTGCCGGCAAATGGGGAAATCGCCGATTCACTGCTTAACGATCACGAAGATAATCTGTATCTCAATGGCTGGGGGATGGCGAACGAGCCGGTTTACAACCAGCAGGGGACGGCGTACCTGTTGCGCGACGATCCGAAGGCGGCGATCCGCACTTTCTACAGTTACATGGCGAGCGCGTTCAGCCACTCGGTTTTCGAGCCGGTGGAGCACCGGTGGACGCACGGCCAGTATTTCGGGCCCCCGAGCACGGATGGCGCGTGGTGCGAGCTCTATCGCAACATGCTGGTGCGCGAGGTGGACGATCACACGCTGCTCATCGGACAGGCCACGCCGCGGAAATGGCTGGAGGACGGTTCGAAGATCGAGGTGCAAAGAGCGCCGACGTATTTTGGGCCGGTCTCGTATCTGATTGAAAGCCACGCGCGTGGCGGCAAGATTTCAGCCACGGTTGAATTCCCGGCGGCGAGCCGGCCGCAAACGCTGCTGATCCGGTTCCGCCATCCGGATGCAAAGCCAATCCGGTCCGTCACGCTGGATGGCCAGGACTGGAAAGACTTCGACGCGGCGAAGGAATGGGTGCGTATTCCGAATCCGTCACAGGCCCGGTATACGCTCTCGGCCAGTTACTGAAACCGCGCGGCCAGCCGGATAAAATTCCGTCCCACCAATTGGACGGGCGGCAGCAATCGTCTTGACCTCGTTTGCGGACGCGTTTAGCATAGACCCTACGTTGCTGTATGTTCTCGCGGGTCGGCTTTGAGGGTCCGGCCGTTGGCCGACGAATCAGGAGTGAAAGCGAAGAATGGTCGCTCCGGTTAAGCCGACTTCGTCTGGTCCACCTCGTTGCCATGCATTCTAATCCGAAAGGAGACTGAGATGCTGCGCGGAAAAATAAGAATCGGCGCCGGTGTTGCGATGATGGCGCTATTGTTTGTGACGGTCCTTTCAGCCCAGTTGAATCGAGGAGTCATTGAAGGCACGCTCAGCGATCCGCAAGGCGCGGTGATCCCGGGCGTGGATGTTACCATCACCAACGCCGACACAAATGTTTCCTCCACGCTGAAAACCAACAGCGCGGGCTACTACCGGGCTGTGGATCTGGTACCCGGCCGGTATCGCGCCGACTTTACCGCCACCGGCTTCGCCATCACGCACGTTACCGACATCACGCTGCCCGCTGGAGAAGTGATCCGCGTGGACGCACAACTGAAGCTGAGCAGCACGCAGGAATCGGTGCAGGTGACGGCCGAGGCGCCTCTGCTGGAGACCAATGCTTCAAACTTCAGCGCGCGCGTGGACAGCGAGACGCTCGACAAGCTGCCGATGCAGGGGCGGGACCTGCAGCAGCTTGTTTTTCTCATCCCCGGAGTCAATAACGTCGGTGGCCCGCCGGGAAGTAATTTCGGGTTCAACAGCCAGTTTGGAAGCTTCCCCGACCCGACACATGTCCTGGGTTCCGATATCTCGGTGCATGGCGGGCAGGGTGGCGCTAACGCGTGGTACCTGGACGGAAACCTGAATCTCTCGAATCTTTCAGAGAACATCGTGGTCAATCCGTCGCCCGATTCGGTTTCCGAATTTCAGACCATCACAAACGCCTTCGCCGCCGAATACGGCCGGACCGGAGGAGCGGTGTTCAATGTCGTGCTCAAGTCGGGCACGAACACGCCGCACGGAAATCTTTATGAGTTCGTGCGCAACAACGCTACCAATGCCCGCAATCCGTTCACGTCGTTCGACGCTCTGGGAAATGTTATTCCGCAGCGCGCGCTTCGCTTCAACAATTTCGGCGGAACCTTGGGCGGTCCGGTGGTGCTGCCGCACGTTTACAACGGCAAGAACAAAACGTTTTTCTTCTTTTCGTACGACGTGCAGGTACTGCATCTGCTGGACAACAACCAGGTATTCACGGTGCCGACGCCTCTGATGCGGCAAGGCAACTTCAGCGAAGATCCCAACGCCGTGTCGAACGGCATCTGGAATCCTTACAGCACCGTAGGCCCGGACCAGAATGGAATTTTTCAGCGCAGCGCTTTTGGCACGCCGGTTCCGGGGAATCCGTTCGGCGCCAATGGATGCACGAACAGCGCCGTTGAGGCGGGCACTTCCGGAGGGTTCTCTACATGCAACTTCTCCGCGCAAATACCCAAAAGCATGCTGGACCCAACCGCGATGTTCTTCATGAATACGTTCCCGCTGCCGAATTACAATAACCCGCTGGTGGATTGCCCGCTGGCCGCCGGCGGCCAATACAAAGTTTGCAGCAACTTCCGCGGCGCGGTCGGGAGCAGCAATAATCCGCAGAACATTTCCATCAAGATCGATCACGAGATCAGCAGCAAGAACCGCATATTCGGCGAGTGGCTGTACGATCCCGGAAAATACGACAACTACCGGTTGCCCTGGACGGGCGCCACGTTTCCGGATGCTTCGGTGGGGTTCGGGTCCAACTACCCGCTGCGTTTCCGCAACCAGATCATCTCGCTCGGAAACACATATATGATCAACCCGACCTTGATCAATGAATTTCGCGCCGGCTTCAGCCGGCAGTTTATGGGTACGAATCTCAACCAGCCGTATCCCGAGAGCGTGTCGGACCAGGTCGAAGTCCAGAAATTGGTGGCGCCCGCGCATATTCCATTCCAGCCGTATAATCCGACGCCGCTGTTCAACATCGGCACGCCCGCGGGCGGGTTCATTACGTTCGGGCCGCAGGGTTGGGTCAACATGGTGCAGGCTGCGGACGCATACACGATTGTCGAAAACCTGACAAAGGTGATTTCGAAGCATACCTTGAAGACCGGGTTCATGTACCGGCTGGAGCATCAGGCCTGGCTGTTCGGCGGGCCGACCATCTTCAACATGAACGGAGAATTGACGCAGGATCCGACTACCGGTCTGGGAGGAGGAGGACTGTCGCAATTTATGATGGGAGCGGCGTCCAGCAACGGCGGTACGCTCGAGCAAGTCAACTGGTCGCCCTACCTGCGTTTCCGCTATTGGGGTTTTTATCTGCAGGACGATTACCGGATCACGCCGAATTTCACGCTGAATCTCGGGCTGCGATATGACCTGAACGGGTTGTTCAAAATCCGGCAGCAGCCGAATTCGAATTTCTGCCTGGCCTGCCCGAACCCGCTGACCGGGCTGCCTGGGAAGGTGATTTATTCCGGCGATCCCGAGTATCCGAAGGGTAGCGACGTCGCGCCCGCGAATAAAAACGACATCGCGCCGCGCGTCAACTTCGCCTGGACGCCGTTCCGCGACCGCAAAACCGTCATCCGCGGCGGCTATGACATCTTCTACAGCAACGCCGTTCAGGGCGCCAACGCGCCGCAATCCGGCGCCAACTCGCCCGGCTACAACATCGTTTACACGTGGAACAACAGTTTCTATCCCGACCAGTGCGCCAACTTCACGGGCCAATGCGTCGCGTTTCCGTTAAGCGACACCACCACCGTCAAGACCCAGCTGCCCGTTCCCAAGATTCCTGCGGATCCGAGCCAACTGCCCGGATGGACGCGCCAGCCGTTGCTGGCGAACCCAATGAATATCTTTACGCCGCCGCCGCACGACCCGGTGGTGCAGAACTGGACCTTCGAGATCCAGCGCGAGCTTCCCGGCGAAACCATGCTCAGTGTGGGCTACGTGGGCACGCACGGCACGCACCTGATGGGAGAACTGTTCCGGCAGTTCAGCTACATCCATACGTCCGACCTGTTGAAGTATCGCGCCGGCATCAACGCTGTGGTCCCGATTACAGACGTGTATTCGGGCCAGACTGCGCAGATGCTCCAGCAGGTTTATCAAAGTCCGGATTTGCCGCGCAGCATTTTGCTGAAAACCTTTCCGTTTTTCCCGACGGTGATCAACAACACCTCGTGGGACGCGGCCACGGTCTATCACGGCATGGACGTCCAGGTCCGGAAGCGCTTCTCCCGCGGGCTGAGCCTGGTGGCGGCGTATACGTGGTCGAAACTGATGGATAACGGGCTGGTCGGGCAACTCGGGGCGCAGCTCGTCGACCCGATTCATTTCGCGCGCCCGGGTTACGTTGGAGGCCGCGCCGGAGTAACCGGTTTTGGAAATGGCTACGGCGGGCTCTATCAGGATCCCGACCACAAGATCAACCACGTAATCGGGCCGAACGACATTCCGCACATTTTCAATATTGCCGGAACTTACGAATTGCCATTCGGCCACGGCAAGATGTTCCTGAACCGCACGGGGCCGATCAATACCATCCTTGGCGGCTGGGTGCTGACCGGCAACTTTAATGCGCAGAGCGGCATTCCGCTGGCCATCGGCTGTCCGGGCAATAATGTGACCGGCCGCTGCAACCTGATCGGCGATCCCAAATTCCACGGCAGCCGCAGCCGTGAGCAGGAAATTGCCCAGTGGTTCAATCCTGCGGCGTTCGAGCCTCCTTTCGGCGGCGACCAGACCTTCTGGGCGAATTACGATCCGAATGATCCGCGCGCCTACCAGTACGGCAACGCTTCGGCGCGGCTCAACGGCGCGCGCTCGCCCGGTTTTTCCAACCTCGACTCCTCGCTGGCAAAGGAATTCCATTTGACCGAGCAACGCTATTTTCAGTTCCGCTGGGAAGTGTTCAACACTTTAAATCATCAGAACCTCGGGATTCCAAATACCGGCTTCTGCCTGCCGCCGAATGCCGATGGTTCGACCGATCGCGTGCACCAGGCCGGCTGCGAATTTGGACGGATCACGAATATTCAAACCGACCCCCGCTCCATGCAATTTGCGCTAAAGTTTTACTGGTAGGTTTATGACACCGGGTCGGAAAAATGGCGAAGCCGGTTCGCAGTCGCGCGCGGAGGAGTTTTATGAGCGCGGATTTCTGATCATCCCCAACGCGCTCTCAACCGATCAACTGGCGCTGCTGAATCGGGAAGTGGAGCGCGACCTCGCTTGTCATGCAGCGCAATGGGTGAAGTTCGATGAGTCGCTGCTCGAGACCCCGGATGTTCTGTCGCGAACCGGCGTATTCGATTTCACCATCGAAAATCCGGCGACGTTCGGCGTGATGCGCAGCCTACTCGGCGAGCTGATCACGTTTGAAGAATTCGAGATTCTAGTTCGCAATCCGACCAGCAAGACCCAGGACATCAAGGCCTGGCATCGCGATGCGACCCGCGAATACGACCGGCGGATGGAAATCGAATATGTTTCGTTGGTTTACTATTTGACCGACGTCACCGAAAACGATCACTGCCTGAGCATCATCCCAGGGAGCCATTATCCGCTCGTCGACCTCAAACCGGCAGACGTAACGCCGGGCGCGGAGTTCGACATCATCGGCCCGGCCGGGAGCGCGGTGATTTTCCACGGCCGGTGTATCCACGCGGGCAAACTGAAGCCACATTCGCGACAACGCCGCACACTGCACATTTACTACGCCCGAGCGGACCAGGCAAGGTATTCCGAGTGGACCGAAATTCCACCCCGGCTTTATCAAAAATCCGATCCCGCGCTGCCGCCGCTGCTCTACTCGAAGTGGAAAGCGACACAGGTGTTCGAAGGTGTCGGCAAGAAGCCGCGGGATCTTCCTCAATCCATGCCGGTGGCTGACATGATTCGCGAAGTGCAACGCCGCGCCAATCCAGTCGCCTGACAGACGGCCGGGGTAAGGAGTCACACATGAGCAGAGCAAGTCACGAAAATATCGATAGGAGGAGTTTTCTCCAGCAGGGCTTCGCGGGAGCAGGCGCTGCGAGCTTCGCTGCCGGCTTGACACCCGCTCAAGAGAAGCCCGCGCGCACGATCCGGGTCGGAGTCATCGGCGTGGGTCCGCGCGGCCAATGGCATGTGCGAAATCTGCTGAGCAATCATCCCGACGTGACCGTCACGGCGATTTGCGATATCCAGCAAGACCGGCTGGACAAAGCGATTGCGTTGGTCAAGGAACTGCGCGGCTCCGCGCCCGCAGGTTATTCCAAGGACGAATACGACTACCGCAACCTCTGCCAGCGCGATGACGTGGAAGCCGTGCTGATCGCGACGCCGGTCGACTGGCTGGGCCGCATGACCGTCGATGCACTGCGGGCGGGGAAGCATGCGGCGCTTGAAGTAGCGGGGCCGCAAACCGAAGAAGAGTCCTGGGAGATGGTCCGCGCGAAGCAGAAGAGCGGCAAGCACGTTATGCTTCTCGAAAACTGCTGCTACGGGAACGAGAACCTGATGATCTACGGCATGATCAAGCGTGGCATCTTTGGCGAGCCTTACTATGCCGAGGGCAGCTACGTTCACGACTGCCGTTTTCTGTTCTTCGACTCCGCGGGCAAGATTACCTGGCGCGGCGAGATGCAGCGCGACCGTTCCGGCAGCACCTACCCGCAACACGGGCTCGGCTCAAACTGCAAATGGCTGGAGATCAACGACGGCGACCGCCTGGTGGAATGCCAGACGATGATGGCGTCGGGTGCGCATGAGTCGCACCTGCGCACCGTCAGCCAGTTCGGACCGGCGAGCGAGCAGGCCCGGATTCAGTTCCAGGAAGGCGATTTTGTTACTAGCCTGATTTCCACGGCGAAAGGCCGCATGATCCGCATCGATTACAGCATTTGCTGCACCCGGCCTTACTCGCGCTATTACCTGCTGCAAGGGGCCAAAGGGTGCTGGGACTCGCGATCCGGAATTTTCCTCGAAGGCGTCACCCCAGGCAAGAGCGGCGCGGAAGGGACTTGGGAGCCGCTCGAAAAATATCAACCGCAATATCAGCACTCCTACTGGCGCGAGAGCGGCAATGCCGCCAAACGGGCCGGCGGGCACGGAGGCATCGATTACTACTGCATTTCCGATTTCGTGAAGATGCTTCGCGAAGACAAAGAACCGTGGATCGACGTCTACGATGCCGCAGCCTGGAGCGCCATCATCTACTGCTCGAAGCTATCGCTGGATCGCAGAGGCGCCCGCGTGGCCATGCCGGATTTCACGGAAGGCCGCTGGAAGGACCCGAACTGGCGTAAAGATCGCATGGCGATTTCGTAGCCAGTTACGGATTTCCGCCGGCAAGTGTTCGGAGCAGCCTCATACGGCAGCCGTCCACTTGATAAGATGCGCGTGACGGCCGTTATCTCCGAGAGAGGCGCGTGCGATGTGCACGCAGGGATCGGCGGCCTGGAGGTGAGAATTGACCCGACGAATTTCATTTCCAGTGCGAATTGCGGCGGTGTTCGGATCGCTCGCCGGCGCTCTGGCGCTATTGCCGCAAACCCGGCCTGACACGCCGGTTTACCTCGATTCGAAACGGCCAATCGAAGAGCGCGTTGACGATCTCATGAGTCGCATGACCCTCAAAGAGAAAGTCGGCCAGTTGAATTTGCCGTGCGTTTATGTGCATGAGCTGGGGAGAGACATCCCGTCAAAGCTGGAGGCGTGCCGGAGATTCACTGCCGGGACCTATACGAACGAAATCGGGCCGGGTTGCGGCTTCTTTACGCTGGCCAACGAGATTCTTCATAAAGACGCGCGCCAGCAGGCGGAGTACTTCAACGAGCTGCAAAAGATCGCGCTTACCCAGACGCGCCTCAAAATCCCCGTTCTCGAGGACGAAGAAGGCACGCATGGAGGCATGTTTCCGGGCGCAACGGTCTTTCCGGAGGGCCTGGCGATCGGCAGCTCGTTCGACCTCGACCTGGTGAGTTCGATTTACGCCGCCGCCGCTGCGGAAGCGCGTGCCGTCGGCATTCACATGCTTTCGACGCTGGTGATGGAAGTGGACCGCGATCCGCGCATGGGCCGCAATGAAGAAGCTTATACGGAAGATCCGTACCTTTATTCGCGGATCGGCGAAACCATCGTGCGCGCGACGCAAGGTTCCGACATCTCGGCTCCGGATAAAGTCATCGCCGTCCTGACCGATTTCCCGACGCAGAGCGAACCTTCGAGCGGCCTGGAGCGCGGGGCGGTAGAAGTTTCGGAGCGCTCGCTGCGTGAAAATTACATGCCGCCTTGGGTCGGCGCTATCACGAAGGCCGGCGGCCTGGGCGTGATGGCGGGTTACCCGGAAGTGGAGGATGTGCCTGCCCATGCTTCCGAGAAATGGATGAACGATGTCCTGCGGCAGGAGCTCGGTTTTCGCGGAGTTGTGGTGAGCGAAGGCGGCGGTTTCGGAACCCTGATCTACGAAGACATCGTGAAAACACAGAAAGAGGCCGGCGCGCTGGCGTTGAAAGCCGGGGTCGACGTGAATATTACTTACGAGCCCGCCTACATGGGACCGCTGATCGAGAACGTCGAAGAAGGAAGAGTTCCCATGGCTCTCGTCGACCGGGCACTCCGGCGGGTTTTGGAGCTGAAGTTCCGTCTCGGTCTGTTCGAGCACCCGTACGTGGATGTGGAACACGCTGTTCGAACCGTGCATTCCCAGGCCCACCAGGATCTGGCTCTCCGCGCGGGCCGCGAAGGCATCGTGCTGCTCAAGAATGAAAAGAACACGCTGCCGCTCAGAAAAGATTTGAAATCCATCGCGGTGATTGGGCCGGATGCCGAAAATCTCATGAATCTGCTTGGCGATTACTCGCCCAAAAAAATCACGCAGCACGTGGTCAGTATTTTGGAAGGGATCAAAGGGGCCGCTGGTCCCCAAGCCAAAGTCGTCTGGGCCAAAGGCTGCGGAGTTTTAGGCGAGGATAAAAGCGGCTTCCCCGAAGCCGTGCGCGCGGCGAAAAGCGCAGATGTCGCCGTAGTCGTGGTCGGCGAAAACCAGGGTCAGAACGACATCGATGAACGAAAAGACCCGCCTACCGATGGGGAAGGGCACGACGTCGCCAGCCTGGATCTCACCGGCGTTCAGGAGGACCTGGTGAAAGCTGTCTACGAAACGGGGACTCCGACCGTCGTGGTGTTAGTCAACGGCCGGCCGCTTTCCACCCGCTGGACGGCCGCTAACGTGACGGCGATTGTGGAGGCGTGGCGCCCGGGAGAGCGTGGCGGCCAGGCTGTCGCCGATGTGTTGTTTGGAAATTACAATCCGACCGGCCGCCTGGCGATCACGATTCCGCGCCACTCCGGCCAATTGCCGGCTTATTACAACTACAAACCCTCGAAAGCTTACTGGATGAACGAGGAGAAACGTGGCTACGCCGATATGCCCGCCACGCCGCTCTATCCGTTCGGTCACGGCCTGAGCTACACGAATTACGAATACAGCAATTTGCGCATTGAGCCCTCCGAGATCCGGCCCGGCGGTACGGCGCGGGTGAGCGTCGATGTGAAAAATACCGGCGAGCGCGCGGGCGCCGAGACCGTCCAGCTTTATGTCCACGAGACCGTGGCGCCGGTGTCGCTGCCGGTAAAGCAGTTGCGTGGATTCGAGCAAGTAAGCCTCAACCCGGGCGAAACCAAAACCGTGACGCTCCCGCTCGGTCCGGAAGATTTGCAACTGCTCGATCCGGACATGCACTGGCGCGTTGTTCCCGGCGATTTCGAGGTCATGGTTGGAAAGTCTTCCGAAGATCTGCCGCTCCGGGGAATATTGAAAGTCATCCCTTAGCGTCTGAGCAATCGCTGATCCGGGTATGCGCCGTCCGGGCTCACACATCAACCTGGGCTGCGCCGGCGATTCTTGGGGAGATTCCGGCAGCATTTAATGTGCGATTTCACGCATAAACTCGGCCCATTTCCAATCCGGGCGTAAGCCAGTTTACGTTTTAGCACGCGTCGAGAATCGTCACGTGCTTGAATGTATCGAACGCCAACTCATGAGAGTAATTGCTCATCGAGATGACCGCCGGAAAAGTGGCAGCGCGCTTGCTCGGGTTAGGGAGGAATCAATCGCGTTCGGCTCGGACATCCGCTCGCCCGGCAGAAGGGAACCAGTTTGGGCCGAGATGGCCCGCTTTCATTGCGTTAATGTCTTCAAATTTCCAGAGGCGGTTTCCCATCGGTGCCGAGATGCTGGCGAAATCCGGAGTCAACTTCCGCGTGTGGGCCCCGCGCAGAGAAAAAGTTGAAGTGATTCTTGACGATGGGACGCCTCTGGCGGAAATGGAGGTAGAGCCCGGCGGATACTTTTCCGGGACAATCGCGCAAGCGGAAGCCGGCACACGTTATCGCTACCGGCTCGACGGTGAGGGCATCTTCCCGGATCCAGCCTCACGTTGCCAGCCAGACGGACCTCACGGATCTTCGCAGGTAATCGATCCCAAAGCGTTCGCCTGGACGGATGGGAACTGGCGCGGCGTACGCCTGGAAGGTCAAGTGGTTTATGAGATGCACGTAGGAACCTTCACCGAAGAAGGGACATGGAACGCCGCACGAAGCCAGTTGCCGGAGCTCGCATCCGCGGGAATTAGTCTGCTCGAGATCATGCCCATCGGCGATTTTCCCGGCCGCTTTGGCTGGGGATATGACGGCGTGGGGTTGTTTGCGCCCACTTGGCTTTACGGCACGCCGGACGATCTGCGCGGCTTCGTAGATCAGGCTCACGCCAACGGCCTCGGGGTGGTCCTCGACGTTGTTTACAATCACCTCGGACCCGATGGAAACTACCTGGCGCAGTATTCAGAAGATTATTTCAGCGATCGCTACGATAACGAATGGGGAAGGGCTCTGAACTTCGACGGCGAACGTTCCGGGCCGGTGCGGGAGTTTTTTCTTGCCAACGCCGCTTACTGGATCGAAGAATTTCACTTCGACGGCCTGCGCCTGGATGCCACTCAGCAATTGTTCGACAGCTCGGGCACACATATCATCTCGGCGATCGGTCAGAAAGTGCGGGAAGCGGCGCGCGGGCGCGCCACGGTCCTGATAGCCGAGAATGAACCACAACACACGAAGCTGGCGCGCCCCACCCATCAGGGCGGCTATGGCCTCGATGCCCTGTGGAACGATGATTTTCATCACAGTGCCATGGTTGCGGCCCGTGGCCACCGTGACGCTTACTACACCGATTACCTGGGAAAGCCGCAGGAATTCATATCCGCCGTTAAGTATGGATACCTTTATCAGGGACAGCGCTACTCCTGGCAGAAGCAGCGCCGCGGTGCTCCCGCGTGGGGATTGCGGCCGGCGCAATTCGTGAATTACATCCAGAACCATGATCAGATCGCGAATTCGGTGGCCGGTGAGCGCCTGCATATAGTCACCGGCCCAGGCCGCTTCAAAGCCTTGACTGCGCTGCTGCTGCTCGCTCCCGGCACTCCCATGCTTTTTCAAGGTCAGGAGTTCGCCTCCATGAAGCCTTTTTACTATTTCGCCGATCACAAGCCGGAGGTCAGCAAGGCGGTGTACGAGGGCCGGGCAAAATTCGTTTCGCAACTCTTCAGCCTTTCTGAAGCGGAGTTGCAGGAATACGTTCCGGATCCAGGCAACCCTGCGACATTTCAAAAGTGCAAGCTGGATTTTGGCGATCGCGAGCGAAACGCGAAGTATTATCTGCTGCACAAAGACTTGATCAAGCTTCGCAGGGAAGATCCGGTATTTCGCGCGCAACGTGCGGGCGGCGTCGATGGTGCGGTGCTTTCCGAAGAAGCATTCGTGCTGCGTTACTTTGGCGAGGATGGAGACGACCGTCTGCTGCTGATCAATTTCGGAGCGGATCTGCATCTCGATCCGGCGCCGGAACCCTTGCTCGCCCCGCCCGACGGCCGGCGCTGGTCAGTCCTGTGGTCGAGCGAAGATCCGCAATATGGAGGCGCGGGCACGTACCCGCCGGACAGCGAAGCCGGCTGGCGGATACCGGGCCACGCGGCTGTGGCGTTGCGGCCCGAGGCGCCGCTGGAAAACCCGGATGTCTGATCTTCTTCACGTTGCCGTACCGAGACGCGTCGTGCGTGATCCCGAATCCGATCCGCACATGAATCAGGAATGGCTGGTCACGAATGGCCTCGGCGGCTATGCGTCCGGCACGGTCAGCGGCGAGATCACGCGCCGTTATCACGGTGTGCTGGTTGCTGCGTTGGCAAGTCCTCTGGGCCGCATGGTGGTGCTCAATGCGGTCAGCGAGCGTTTGCGCAGCACTGGCCCGCACATCGCGTATATCGGAGCCGAAGAGCTTACGGGCGCTTCCCGGGAAGAAACATTGTCCGCAGTGGAATTCCGGCTGGAAGCGGCGCTTCCCGTGTGGCGTTACGAATTCGGCGATTTCGTGATCGAAAAACGCCTGCTGATGGTCTACCGGCAGAACACCGTTCACATCACGTACAAAATATTTTCGGGTCCTGCGCGAACTCTGCGGCTCAATATTCGCCCGGCGATGCATTTCCGCAGCCATGATGCACCGGTCAGCCAGGCGCCAGGGCAGGAATACGTGATTACCGTGCGAGACGACCAGTACGAGATAGCCGCCGGCTCTTCGCTTCCGACATTGCGTCTAATGGTGCACGGGGACTTCAAAGGTTTCACTTTCGATCGTCATGAAACAGCAAACATTAATTACCGGACCGAGCACAGCCGCGGATATCCGTCATCCGGTTCCTTGTGGAGTCCCGGGTATTTTCGAATCGATCTGTCGGACAAGAAAGAAGCCACGCTGATCGCGTCGACTGAAGGATGGGATACGATTCGCGCATTGGACCCGGCGCATGCCTATCAGGCCGAGCGCGCCCGGCGGCGCCTGTTGCTGTCCGGGGCGGGCGCGCAGGCGTGGGAACGTCCGGCCGCCGAACTCGTGTTCGCCGCCGACCAGTTCCTGATTACTCCGGTGGGACGGCCTGAAGACGCCGCACGCGCGCGTGCCGCGGGCGATGAAATTCGCACGGTGATTGCGGGCTATCACTGGTTTACGGACTGGGGCCGCGACACCATGATCAGCCTGGAAGGGTTGACCCTCACCACCGGGCGCCAGAATGAAGCAGGCTGGATCCTGCGGACGTTCGCGCATTACATTCGCGATGGCCTTCTCCCCAACCTGTTTCTCGAAGGTGAAAACCAGGGCGTCTACCATACCGCGGATGCGACGCTTTGGTTCTTTCACGCCATCCACCGCTACATCGAGGCCACGGGAGACCGCACAACCTTGCGCCTGCTCCTCCCTAAGCTCCGCGATATCATCCATCACCATCAACGAGGCACACGCTTCGGAATCGGAGTGGATGCCGCAGACGGTTTATTGAAGCAGGGCCAGGAAGGTTACCAGCTTACCTGGATGGATGCCAAAGTGGGGGATTGGGTAGTTACGCCGCGCCGCGGCAAGGCGGTGGAGATCAACGCGCTCTGGTATAACGCACTGCGCCTGATCGAGTCCTGGGTTGAAGAAGAGGAAAACTCCGCCGCCGCTCAGGAGTTTAAGGAGGCCGCCGCGCAAGTTCGCGAGTCCTTCAACGCACGTTTCTGGAACGCGGAGCGAGGATTTCTCTATGATGTCCTGGATGGAGAAAAGGGAAATGATCCGGCCTGCCGTCCGAATCAGATCTTCGCCATTTCCCTCAATTATCCGGTGCTTGCCGAAAGCTACTGGCGGCCGGTTTTGGATGTGGTCACGGCGCGCCTGCTGACGCCGGTCGGCCTGCGCTCACTGGCGCCCGGCGAACCGGAATACAAACCCAGATACTATGGGGATCTACGCGCGCGGGATGCCGCTTACCACCAGGGCACCGTATGGGCCTGGCTGATCGGGCCCTATATCGACGCGTGGCTGAAAGTAAATCCCGGCCAGCATGCGCGCGCCCGGCAATTTTTACAAGGATTCGTGCCTCACCTTGAAGAGGCGTGTATTGGCTCGATCAGCGAAATCTTTGATGCCGAGGAGCCGTACACGCCGCGAGGCTGTATTGCGCAGGGCTGGAGCGTTGCGGAAGTGCTGCGTGGCTGGGCGAAAACGGCGGAACGATAAACGCTGCTACCTTATGCTGCCCTTCGCGCCCGAGTACGCGCGGCTTTCTTTGCCGCCCTGCTGCGTCCCGCCGCGCCTTTGGTACGCACCGCTTTTCGCGCCGCTGCACGAAGATTCGCATGGCCGCGCCGGTGCGCGCTCTGACGCGCTTGCCTGGAAAGGGACTGGGGCGATACCGATGAAGAGCTTTCGCGTTCCAACGCCCGAAGTGTTGCCCTTGATCGCCGAGGGTTGGGCTTGCGGCCCGCCGACGGTTTCGGCGTCCTCCGGCCAGGCGGCGGGGGCAGCTTCACCCCCGCCTTTCTCGCCTTGGATAACCCGATGGCGATCGCCTGCTTAGCGGATCGCGCGCCGTGCTTTCCCTGGCGCACGTGCTCGATCTCCTCCCGGACAAAGGCCCCGGCCTTGCTTGAAGGCGATTTCGCTTTCCGCGCTCGTTCAAGCGTTTTCTTAGCTGGCATAATTACAGACCACCACCGCCGTGCAGCGTCTTTTCCTCCTTGCCCTCCCAATAAGGTGTGGCCCCATAATGGCGGAAGACTTCCAATCCCCAGGTGGTATCCGCCATATCTGGCCAATTGTCTTTGTCGAAACCAGGGGCGGTTTCGAGAGTATGCTTGTCTACGTCCAGGATGAAGCATTTTTCGTCCTCATCCACTTGCAGCGCAGCCCACGGCACCGCGAACAGCTTATCTCCCATTCCCAGAATCCCGCCGAAGGAGAGTACCGCGTAGGCGACTCGCCCTGACGGGATGTCAATCATAATCTCGTCCACTTTACCGAGACTTTCTCCCTCCGCATTCTGCACGCGATCTCCGCTCAAAGTGCCAGCCGAGAGGACGCGGCGATACTTTCTGGTTGGATCAGCCTTTTTAATTTTGCTTTCTTGCATTCAGAAATGCTCCTTATGCCGTTTTCGTCCTGCACCTTCGATGCCTCACCGCCGGGCGTGCCGTTCGTTACTCTAATCGAGCCGCGCCTCGAGACTTTTGTATTCTCGTGTATTCTCGCTTCCTTCCAGAAAACCCAGTTGCCGGCGCCGATGGGAAGAGAGGTTAGCCGCAATGAGAAATCCTTGCACGATTTGTGAACCGAAGTTCCGCAGGTGCGATGCCGATAGAGCGATTTCTACCAGCCGAACGAGGGTTCGAAAGGGCACCAGACGCGCTCGCAGAAGACGGAAATCGCACCGACACACAGCCACGGTCAACGCTAAAGTCAAACACATGAACTCGCAACGAAGGAGAAAGCCTTGAAACTCGAATCATTGCATGATCTGTTTCTTAATGAACTGAAAGACCTTTATGACGCCGAAAAACGTCTCGTGAAGACCTTGCCAAAAATGGCGGAAGCCTCGTCGACTCCTGAGCTGCGCGACGCCATTCAAGAACACCTCACCCAAACCCAGGAGCACGTGGTGCGGTTGGAGCGCATCTTCGCTTTCGTCAACGAAGAGCCCAAATCGGAAACCTGCGAGGGTATCAAGGGCATTATCGAAGAGGGTGACGATGTAACCGGTGATGCGAAGGATCCAAGAGTGAAGGATGCCGCGATCATTGGCGCTGCTCAAAAGGTAGAGCATTACGAAATCGCTTCATACGGTACCGTCCGGACCTACGCTCGGATTCTTGGATTAGAAGAAGCGGCTACGTTGCTTCAGCAGACGCTTGGCGAGGAAAATGAAGCCGACAAGCGGCTGACGGGGATTGCCGAACGTCAGGTCAATGTCCAGGCGACCCACCGCGCGGGCTGAGCCGGCTCTGAGCACAGGACAATTCGAAGTCAAAGTTTTAGCTGGACCAGCTGCAGACTTTGCGCCACCTGCGAGGTGGAATTCCTCGATGTGGCGCAGTGGGACTTGGTCCAGGGCCATTAATCTGCCCATAGGGATGCTCCGTGGCCCAAGCCATGTTCGGGGCCGAGTTGGTTAAGCAGTTTCGCCCGCGCCGCCGTGACTGCCGGGCCTCCAGCCAGGCACTGCGCCCAACTGTTGTAATAATCCGAGAGCGTCCCACATTACCCATCGCTCTGCAATGCGTCCTTTGGAAGCACGGATCACGACTGTCCCCTCGACCTTCACCACCTTGTTCGTGGGCGGCACGCCCCAGAATTCATTCCGGTGCGTACCCTGTGCAGTGAACCGTGTAGTGACGAAGTCCCCCGCTTCGATCATGTGGTCGATTGTGAATAGAAGGTCAGGGAAGGCTTTGCGATAAAACCTGACGATTGACTTTTCGGCCTCCGGCCCCTTGCCATAGTCAGGCGTGGCGGGATCGTGATTGATGTAGCCGGCTGCAAAGAGCTCTTCGGCCATGGCAAAATCTCCTTGACTCCAGAGCTCGTTGAACATTCGTCCCACCAGTTGCTCGTTTTCGCTGGACATGGTGCACTGCACGCCCTTTGGCAAAAATTATCACAAGCGGCCCGTATTGCAAAGTCTGGCCGCAGGCGGCCCCTATTTAAAGCAGGCGTAAATTCTGTAATAGACTGCGAACATGAAGAAACTTGTGATCAGCTTTGCAATCGCGACCGCTTGCTTGACGGCTTTCGGCCAGCCGAAGACTAATCCTTTTCTGGGGCGGTGGGATTTTAATATCGCGACGCCGCACCGCAATGGCGCCAGTTGGCTGGGCATCACCGAAAAAAACGGAAAGCTGGAAGTCTGGTACCAACCCACGGGCGGCAATGTTTTCGAAGTGAAGAATTTCAAAATTTCCGGGTCGCATCTGACCGTGAACATATCGCCGAATACGGCCTGGGAATTGGATGCGGCGGACGGCAAGTTAACGGGGGTACAAAGGCGCGGCGACCGCAAGATCACGCTCACAGGGCTGCGGGCGCCGGAGCTAAAACGCGATCCCCCGAAGGCCTGGAGCACTCCGGAACCGCTCTTCAATGGCAAGGACCTTAACGGCTGGGAACCGGTCGGGGATACAGCCCACAATCACTGGGCCGCGCAAGATGGCCTCCTGGTGAACACGGCCCACGGTGCAAATCTGAAAACGACACGCACGTTCGAGGACGTCAAGGTTCACTACGAAGTGAATTGTCCCAAGGATGGGAACAGCGGATTCTATCTGCGCGGCCGTTATGAGGTTCAGATCGAGTATGAACCCTTAAGCAGCAACCCTCCGGAGAGGCGAATCGGCTCGATTTATGGAAGGATTGCGCCCCAGCCTGAGCTTCCGCGCGCGCCGGGGCAGTGGGAGACGTTCGACGTGACGCTGGTCGGGCGCATCGTCACAGAAATTCACAACGGCGTCACCGTGATTGATCACAAGGAAATTGAGGGAATTACAGGCGGGGCGCTGGACGCCAACGAAGGCCAACCCGGCCCGTTCTACATTCAGGGCGACCACACCGGGGGCCTGAAATTTCGGAATATCACAGTTTCCGTACCAGAACGCTAGGGGCAATTGAGAGCAAAATAACAAAGGCAGGCGGGACGGGCTGACGGTTTCGCGTGAGACAGCCTTCCACCCTCGCCATGCGCTGTATAATCACAAACGGAAATTTCATCAAGCTCCTGGGGGGACAATGATACGCAAAGGAACCCTATTACTGGTCGTGCTGCTGTTTTCGGCGATGCCGTTTTTTGCCGCGTCTCTTTCGTCCAAAGCGGTTCTCATCGTCACCAACAAAGGCGATCACACGATGGGAATCATCGATCCAGAATCGGGTCGCGAGATGGCCACGGTTGACGAGGGCGGCGTGACGGGACACGAATTGATCGCCTCGCCTGACGGCAGGTTCGCTTATGTCCCGATTTATGGAAATTCGGGCGTCGGTAAACCCGGGACGAACGGGACCAACATGGTGGTCATTGATATTGCTGCACGCAAATTGAGTGGCAATGTCGATTTCGGAAAAGGCGTGCGCCCGCACTGCCCCCTTTTTGGGCCCACGAATGGCTTGCTCTACGTGACCACAGAGCTTGAGAATTCGGTCAGCATAATCGATCCGAAATCGCTCAAGATCGTCGGCTCCGTTCCCACCGGGCAACCGGAGTCGCATATGCTTGTCATCTCGCACGACGGAAAGCGCGGTTATACCGCGAATGTCGGCCCCGGAACTGTTTCCGTACTCGATCTGCAGGCGAGGAAAACGATCGCGATCATCCCGATCGCAAAAATCACGCAGCGCATCGCGATCTCGAACGACGATCGATGGGTCTTCACGGCCGACCAGACCACCCCCCGGCTGGCGGTAATTGACACCACGAATCCTGCCCACAAGGTAAAACAATGGGTGGAGCTGCCCGGGACTGCGTACGGAACGGCCGCCACGCGTGACGGCCGCTGGCTGGTGGCGGCAATTCAGAAAACCAATCAGGTAGCTGCGGTGGACCTGCGGACGATGAAGGTTGCGCACATCATCGACGTCCCAAAGATTCCCCAGGAGGTGCTCATTCGTCCGGATAATAAGGTCGCGTATGTATCTTGCGATGTCAGCGGCCAAGTAGCCGAGATCAACTTGGCCGATTGGAAAGTGAACCGGCTTATACGGGCCGGGAAGAGCGTGGATGGCCTCGCCTGGGCCGCTCCGCAATAAGGCCACATTAAGGCCGCATAGCCGAACCATTAACTCTCCAAGGCCGAGTTTCCCGCGAGCGGCAATCCAGCTTTGTCCGATGCCGGTCGGGCTGTCTTAATCGCCGTATCAGCCCTTGAATTCACTTTATCGGTCCTCCGGGTGACCGAGGGCCGCTTCTGTAACTCAACGTACATATCTGTTGTGCGCTGCGCTGTGAGGCAGTTGCACTTCAGGGACTCCAAGTAGAGTGGCCGGATGACCAATGGACCGGCAATTGCGCTGAATTGGCATCAGGAGGTGTACGCGCAGAAAGGGCCGGCGTCTAGAACTGCCCAAACGACGATTTACTTGCATCAAACAGCTCAGGCCAGGAGCACATGTCCCCCCTTTCCTGTCAGCGTTCCGGGTAATCCAGACGGCCAGCACTCCGATCACGGAGAGTAAAAACCGCTCAGTAGATTTTTTGAGCCAAGGCACCGTTGCACGGGGAATGTAAACGGGCGCGGGCTGATACTGCTCAATGCTGACCAATGCAAAACTTAGCGCCACGTCCACACTTCTGTGGCTAGTCTGTCTTGCCGGCTTAACCTGGTGCGCTGGGTCGCAGACTACTCAGTTGGAGGGACAGCGTGTAGTCGAGATTCAGTTTCTGCCGGCGCAGGTATTGGACCCTGCCGATCTGGCGAAGGCTGTTCCGCTAAAGGTCGGTGAGCCGCTCCGGGCAGAAGACGTTGCTTCCGCGATTGATCAATTGTTTGCGATGGGCCGCTTCGACGACATCGTCGTGGAAGCGGAGCCATCGGGGAACGGTGTGAAGGTGATCTTTAACACCCAGGTGACGGAATTCATCGACGGCGTATCGGTAAAGGGCAAAGTTTCTCTTCCGCCAAACCGGGGCCAAATCGCCGCCACAGCCGGCCTCAATCTCGGCACGCCATTCCGGCAGGCGGACTTGGACCAAGCTGTTGAAAAAATGAAGCACCTTTTCGAATCCAACGGGTTGTACCAGGCACAGATAACTCCCACGGTTCAAGCCAATCCTGACGGCCAGCACGTATTCATTGAATTCCAGGTGAAAGAGGGCAAACGTGCGAAGTATGAGCGGCCGGTTATTCAGGGCGACACCAAGCTGCCGGACGAGACGATTATTCGAGCCACCGGCTGGCGGATCCCGATCATTCACTGGTGGCGCCAGGTCACCGAATCGCGCACCAACAAAGGTGTATCTAAGGTGCTACGGAAATACCAGAAAAGCGACCGGCTGAAAGCTCAAGTCGATCTGCAGAAGCTGGATTATGACAGCGCACGGAGGCGCGTGCGTCCAAGCTTAGCAATCGATGCCGGTCCCAAGGTGCGGGTCAAGGCGGTTGAGGCCAAAGTTTCCAACCGTGTCCTGAAACGCTATGTGCCAATTTTTCAGGAACGCAGCGTGGACGAGAGTCTGCTGGCGCAAGGTAAGCAGAATTTGCGCGATTACTTCCAGAGCAACGGTTATTACGATGCCGACGTCGATTATCGCGTCCTGCCGCTGCGTGATGACCAGCAAACAATCGAATATGTCATCTCACGCGGCCAGCGTCAAAAGCTCGTGCGGGTAACCATTACCGGTAATCACTATTTCACAACGGATGACATACGCGAGCGTATGTTTATGCAACCTGCCGCGCTGAACATGCGCCATGGCCGTTATAGCGAGGCGTTCCGGCGAAAGGATGAGGAGAACATCGCGAATCTGTATCGTGCGAATGGATTTCGCGATGTCAAAGTTACTACCACGGTTGATCGTAATGATCGGGGAAAAAGAGGACACGTGGCTGCAACGGTGGCGATCGACGAAGGTCCTCAGTGGCTGATCGACAACGTCACCGTACATGGAGTTCGACAGCTGGACCCCGCAGATGTGGCGGCTGAACTTGCTGCGACAGCCGGGCAGCCCTATGCGGATGTGAGCCTGGCCGCGGACCGAAAACAGGTTCTCACCTACTATTTTTCGCACGGCTTTCCCAACGCCAAGTTTCAGGCATCAACGCAGCCCAGCGGCGCTCCGCATCACGTCAACGTGGTGTATACGATCACTGAAGGAGACCGTCAGTATGTTCGCGATGTTGTGATCTCAGGCCTTCAGACCACCAGACAGCGTCTGGTGGCCAGGAACCTGACACTGAAGCCGGGGGATCCTTTATCTCCGGTCGCACAGTCCGACATCCAGCAGCGGTTTTACAATCTCGGAATCTTTGCCCGCGTCGATACGGCCATCGAAGACCCGGACGGCAGCACGGATCACAAATACATACTCTACAATTTCGAGGAAGCCAACCGTTATAACCTCGGGCTGGGCATCGGCGCCGATGTAGCACGCTTTGGAAAGCCGAGCAGCTCGAGCCTTTCGTCTCCCGCGGGCGTTACCGGATTCAGCCCGCTATTCTCGGCCGACCTCAGCCGGCTGAATTTCCTGGGCATCGGGCACATGGTGACGTTGCGCGGTCTCTATTCGTCCATTGAAAAGCGCGGTTCATTCAGTTATTTGGCGCCGCGTTTTCGCAATGTAGACGGCCGCAACATCACTTTTACGCTCCTCTATGACAACTCGCTGAACGTGCGCACGTTTGCTTCCAGGCGGGAAGAGGCGTCCCTGCAGCTTTCCCAACAATTTTCGAAATCGACGACGGGGTTGTTCCGATTCGCTTACCGGCGCGTCAGCGTAAGCAGTGTCGTGATTCCCGTTCTGCTGGTTCCCACTTTGCTGCAGCCTGTGCGCATCGGCATGTTTTCAGGCAATCTTTCGCAGGATCGCCGGGACAATCCCGCGGACCCCCACCGGGGGATGTACAACACCGCCGATATCGGTTTGGCTGGCAGGTTTTTTGGCTCGCAGCGTAGCTTCGGGCGGGTCCTGTTACGGAATGCGACGTACTACCGGTTCTTGAAAACGTTCGTTTTGGCCCGCCAAACGCAATTCGGGGTCATCGCTCCCTTCTCGCCCGTTCCCGGGTTGACCGCGGCACAGTCTGTTCCGTTGCCCGAGCGTTTTTTCGGCGGCGGAGCGGATTCCTTGAGGGCCTTTCCTTACAATCAGGCGGGCCCGCGTGACACCGGAGCGGCGCTGGTTCCGGGTGGCAAGTCTTCCCAGCCGACCGGATTCCCCATCGGCGGGAACGCTCTGTTCTTCAACAACGTCGAGCTGCGATTCCCGCTCATCGGTTCGAATATCCAGGGTGTCGTGTTTCATGACATGGGAAACGTGTTCCGTTCGGTCCGTGATATTTCCTTCCGCTTCCACCAGCGGAATTTGCAGGACTTCGATTATTCGGCGCACGCGGTGGGCTTCGGCATTCGTTATCGAACACCCGTCGGACCAATACGCGGAGATCTGGCCTATAGCATCAATCCGCCGTCATTTATCGGCTTCAAAGGCACGCCGGCCGAGCTGTTGCAATGCAATCCCGGCGCGCCTCAGCCCTCCGGTTTCTGCCAGGGTGTCCGCCAAAGGGTCAGCCATTTTCAGTTCTTCTTCTCGATCGGTCAAACGTTCTGATGCTACGGCGAATCACATGGCTGCTTGGTCTTACCGCGGCTCTTGGCGCGGCCGTGGTCATCGATCAAATCGCCGCCATTGTGGGCAACCACGTGATCAAAACAAGCGACATTGTCCGCGATCTCCGTTTAACGGACTTCTTGAATAACGAACCTCTCGATTTCAGTCCGAGTGCAAGGCGGAAGTCTGCCGAACGCTTGATCGACCAGACTGTCATCGGAGACAGCATCACCAACGGCGGTTACAAGCGTCCACCCGAATCCGATGCCCGAGTCTTGCTGAACAAATTGATCCACGACCGGTTCGGTGGCTCCCAGGCGCGGCTACGCGCGGCTCTCTCTCGCTACGGACTCACCGAAGACGAGCTGCAGGCTCAACTGCTGTGGCAACTCACCGTTTTGCGGTTCATCGATCAGCGATTCCGGCCCGAGGTGATGGTTTCCGATGATGACGTGCGCGCCTTCTACAACCGGCGGTCCGCCGACCTCAGCCGCGAGTACCCCCAAAACCATAGTTTTTCCGCCCTGGCGCCAAAAATTCGCAATTCGCTTGAAGGCGAACGCATCAATCGGGAATTTGAGAATTGGATCGCCCAGGCGCGCAAAAGGAATCGTATCGAATATCGCGAGAGGGCATTTCAATGAGCCGAACGGCCAGAATTCTTCGCAATATCGGAATCGGCATAGTCAGTGCGATTGTTGTGATTGTAGCGGCCCTGATCGTCGTGGTGCACACGGGTTGGTTCCGCCACTATGTCCAACAGAAAATTGTCACGCTTGCCGAGGAAAGTACGGGCGGTAAAACCGAAATTGGAAGTTTTACATTCGGCCTGTCGCCCATGCGTGCAGTGGTTACCAATTTCGTGATCCACGGTAAGGAAGCCGCCGGCTCCGCTCCGTTCTTGCGCATCGCTCGGATTGAGCTCGATTTGAGACTCCTCGCAGGCTATAAGCACCTCATTGATCTTCGCTATCTCGGCCTGCAACAGCCGGAGGCTAACATCATTGTGTTTCCAGACGGACAAACCAACCTCCCAACGCCCGCCAAGAAAAGTTCGTCTGGGGGCAGCCCCCTTGAGACCGTCGTGGATCTGGCCGTTGGCCATTTCGACCTGAATCACGGGGTGCTCACGTTCAACTCGCACAAACAGCCCTTGGACCTTCACTGCAACAATCTGAGCGCGCAGCTTTGGTATAACCTTCAAACCCAGGGTTACCAGGGGCGGCTCTCGCTGGCGCCGGTATATATAGCGTCCGGCAGAAATACCCCGGTCGGTATCACGATCAACCTGCCGGTCGTGCTCGAGCGCGATCGAATCCGGCTGCACGATGCAAGGGTTACAACGGCCGCTTCGGAAATTGTAATTAATGCCGCCATGGAACATCTGCGTACCCCGGCAACGACCGTACATGTCTCCGGTAGCCTGGCTCTGGCCGATTTGAAGAATGCCGGCAATTTGCCAATCAGCCTCAGCTCACAAGATCCGCTGCACAAAATAAGCTTGGATGCGAACGCCACCGTCTCCCAGCAAGTGATTCAGGTCACGAGGCTGTGGATTGGAATGGGACACTCGGAACTCCAGGCATCCGGCCAGCTCAAAGATTCGAGAGGGTCGGGATCGCTGCACTTCCGGACCCGCCTGGATCTCGGCGAATTGGATCGCCTGGTAAAGACCTCCACGCGCGCCGGCGGCACAATCTCAGTCGACGGCACCGCCAGACTGGATTCGAATAACAACTATCGCGTAATCGGCAGCATCGATGGAAACAACCTGTCGGTCGAAGCCGGCAAGCGGGTGATCCGAAATCTCAATGTCTTCAGCGCCGTCGATCTCACTCCGCATCTGCTCGAATTGAATGGTCTCAAAGTGACGGCGTTCGGGGGTGAGTTGGACGGCAATTTATCGATGGCGGATTTCGCATGCTACGATTTGAAGAGCAGTCTCCATAATTTCAACCTGCAAACGCTCGCAACGGCAGCCGGGTTGCAACTTCCATACGACGGCGCCCTCTCCGGGAATATCGACTCGCGGGGAGACCTCAAAGAACCACACCTGAAAGGGATTGCGGCTCACGCCGGGCTGGCGATTGCTCCGGGCTCACATGGAATCCCGATGTCGGGACGCCTGTCTGCCGATTATAGCGGCGCCACCGGCGATGTTCGCTTGATCAATTCTTACATCGCACTGCCGCACACTCGTCTGTCGCTCAACGGATCGCTAGCCTCGCGGCTGAACGTTGCGCTCATTACACACGACGTCAGCGATCTCACGGCAACCCAATCGAAAGCTCCCATCACACTCGGTAGCGGAGGCGCAAGTTTTACCGGAGCGGTGATGGGCAGCTTGACTTCGCCCCGGATCTCAGGGCATCTGACTGCAAATCAGTTCCAGGTGGATGGGCGCCGCTTTGACTCGCTCGCTGCGGATGTAAGTGCGTCCAAATCCAGCGCTGCGGTTCGCGCCGGAAGCCTAAAGCGTGGCCAGATGCTGGCTCAATTCGCCGCATCTGTAGGGTTGCGAGACTGGAAACCGGCTCCGCATGAGCCGCTCTCCGCCAAAGCGTCGATTCGCAATGCCGATCTGGCAGATCTTTTGGTTATGGCTGGCGCGCAGAGCGAGGGGTATTCGGGCTCTCTCACCGCAGATGCGGATGTCAACGGAACAATTGGAAATCCACGCGGTTCGGTTGCATTGCAGGTGGGAAACGGAGTGATCCAGGGCAGACGCTTCGACACAATTCAGGCCCGTGTGACGATGAACGATCAACTCGTGAGCATTCCCACTGCGTACATTGCATCCGGCCCGGCACGCGTGAGCCTGTCGGCGGAGTTCCAGCATCCGCGTAATAGCTTCACCAGGGGCCGTGCGCATGCCCATGTTCAAAGCACCGACGTGAACCTAGCCCAGATCCTTACCGTTCAGCAGGCATCTTCGGACGCCGGCGTCGTGCGCGTCAATGTCGATGTCACCGGTGATCTGGGGCCGCAGGCAAAAAGCGGCAGAGCGCAGCCGGAATTCATGCTCACCAGCTTGAACGGCGAGGCTTCGGCCCGCGGCTTGCGCATCGACGGGCAGGCCTACGGAGATTTTTCATTGACATCCCGGACGCAGGGCCAGGCCATCGATTACTCCCTAACATCCGATTTTGCCGGTTCCGATATTCGTGTGAATGGAAATACACAACTCATACGCGGCTATTTCACCCGTGCAGACCTGAAGATCGCCCGCCTGCCCGTAGAGCAGGTATTGGCAGCAGTAAAACGCACCAACATTCCAGCCAAGGGTCTGCTTTCTGCGACCGCCCATGTAGAAGGCACGATCGATCGTCCGCAGGGCAATGCCGATCTGGATCTCTCGCATGCGGTCCTCGATAACGAGCCCATCGACCACGTGCGTGCCCGCGTCGCTTATCTTGAGCAGAGTGTTGAGATCCCAGATTTCGAAATCGTCTCCGGCGCATCAAATATTCGCTTGTCCGCGCGCTACGATCATCCGGCCGGTAATCTGAAATCCGGGAAAATTCAGTTCAACGTGAACAGCAGTGCGATCAATCTCGCCGGCATTCACACCCTTCAGGCGGCTCGCCCAGGACTCGGCGGAATCATAAAAATATCCGCAAGCGGCACCTCAACCTTGCGCTCGGCTCAGCCGCGTATTTCTATTGGCAGCTTGAATGCCAGCCTGTCTGCTACCGGGATTTCGGCAAACAAAAAGAATCTTGGCGATCTCAACCTTACTGCAAACACTACCGGCAGTCAGATGAATTTCAAGCTGACTTCCAACCTCGCGGGTTCCTCCATTCAAGGGCAGGGGGTCACCCAACTCCGCGACGACTATCCCGTCAATGCTCAACTGACCTTCGATCATGTGACCTGGAACCGTATCGAGGACCTGCTCGGGTCGAGAAGCGGCGAGCGGCCAGCATTCGATGCGCTGGCTGCGGGGCGGTTGACGGTCAATGGTCCGGTGATGAACCTGCAGCAGCTCCGTGGTTCATTCCAACTCTCACAATTGCAGCTCCTCAGCGTGCCTGCGTCACCTGCGGCGCAAAGCGCGATCGTGATTCAAAATAGCGGTCCGCTTGTCGCCACGCTCGATCGCAGCACCGTCCGGATCCAACAAGCGCATCTGACCGGAGCCCAAACGGATATCCAGGCCGGCGGCACGCTTTCACTGAAGGCACGAATCCTCGATCTCAAGGTGAATGCCAACGCCGATCTGGCGGTACTGCAGAAAATGAACCGGGACATCACTTCATCCGGAACTGTGATGCTGACAACGGCTGTGCGGGGCACAACAACCAAGCCCGTGGTTAACGGACGCTTGGAGTTGCACAGCACATCGCTGACCTATGCGTCATTTCCGAACGGAATTTCAAATGCCAATGGAACCGTTTTGTTTAACGGCGCGACCGCATCGATTCGCAATATAACTGCTGATTCCGGTGGCGGAAAGATTTCCCTGAATGGGTTCCTCGGCTTCACTGATACTCTTCGGTTCGGCGTGCGAGCAGGTGTGAAGAAGGTCCGCGTGCGCTTTCAACAGGGCATAAGCCTGGTGACCGACGCAGACCTCCATTTGACCGGACAGACGCAGGCGAGCGGCGTCTCCGGAACCGTGACCATCGACCAGGTGACTTATTCACCGAAAAGCGATTTCGCCGGAATGCTGCTGCGGGCTTCTCCGCCCGTGGAATCGCGCAAGAAACCTTCAGCCTTGCTGCAGAACATGAAGCTCGATGTACGAGTCAGGACGTCGCCTGCAATGTCCGTTCAGGCTTCGGCTGCGGAAAATCTGCAAGCCGACGCCGACATTCGCGTCACCGGAAGACCATTGGAGCCGAGCGTTCTGGGACGTGTGACGATCACCGAAGGCCGATTGACCTTTCTTAGCAATACCTACACTGTCAACTCGGGGACGATTACCTTTTCCAATCCAATCCGCATTGAACCCGTGCTGAATATGAGTCTCGAGACCAAGGCGAAAGGCGTGGACATCACACTGGCGGTCACAGGCCCGGTCGACAACATGAAGCTCAGCTATACATCCGATCCGCCGCTGCAGTTTCAGGAGATCGTGAGCTTGTTGGCTTCGGGCAAAACTCCCACATCGGATCCCAACATCCTGGCGAATCAGCCCTCAACTCCTCCGGAGAACCTGCAGCAAATGGGCGAATCGGCGCTGGTCAGTAAGGCGCTGGCCCAGCCGGTCGCCAGTCAACTGCAGAGAGTATTTGGCGTGAGCCAATTGAAGATCGATCCGACCTTCACCAGCGGGTCCGAGTTGCCGCAGGCTCGGCTCACCCTTCAGCAGCAGGTCGCCAGCAATATCACATTCACTTACGTAACGGCTCTCAACGATCCGAATACGCAAATCATTCGCATCGAGTGGGCTTTCAATCACGACTGGTCCGCTACTACTTCCCGCGATGAGAACGGGATATTCAGCATCAATATCTTTTACAAGAAACAGTTTCGCTGAGGCGCGTTCCAGGGCGGAATTGCCTGCCGGCGGATCTCAACTGATCCGCGCGGCACCTGCCCGTTGAAGGTGAAACGAGGCCCTCGGATTTCGCGCCGAGGCATTGCCCAAATAGTGAATGGCCAGCCGCAAACAGAACGCTCCTGCGGCGCCTAACAGGGCGGCCGTTGTGGTCTTCCTCCGCGATCGGCCCGGCGCAAGCGACAGAGCCAGGCTCGCGACGTTCAGGACCTTCGCCGTTTTCCACAAGAACGCCGGGCCTCGCCGGCGAAAGGGCTCGCCCACTGTCGGAACCAAAGATGCCGCCCGCTCTACTCTTGTTGAAGCGACGACTTCCGCGAGGCGCGCTGTCTTGCCAAAGGTACGAGTGATCTGTCGCCCGCGCTCGTTGTCGTAGAACAAATCCACAACCGATGCGGCCGATGCAGCCCCGGAAGCTGCAAACAGGACCGGCATCCATTGCCTCGATTCATGCCAGATCGGAATCGCGGTATTCGCAACCAGCACGCCGGTGTATCCCGCCAGCGCAGCGCCGAAAATGCCCGAAATGAAACCTGTGAACTCCCCCAGCTTTCCAAGTAGGCCGCGACGGTTTACAAGCAGGCCGGTGAGGATTCCGCTGGGCGCCGCCGCCGAAAGAATCCATGTGCCCACATTCATGGGCGAGGTCGGGCGGAAGATGCGGAGCATGTAAAGAAAACGCGACGGCTTGCCAAGATCGTGGATGAGAAATGCGGCTCCCGCCGTCGATCCGATTATTCCCGTCCAGTGGCAAATCGCAGACAAACGCCGCAGCTCTTTTCGCCTCTGCGAAGAGACGAGTTGAATGGCCGCTCCTAACGTCATAGCCGCGCCCGCCGCACCGCCAAGGAAGTAGTAAATAGGGACATCGATGCTCCATACCGGCGCTTTGAGCATCGGCTGGCCGTAGTAGGTCGTATCCGCGCGGGCCTGTACTTCAGGTTCCCGCTTGGTCTCGGCTATTTGTTTCAGGTGTTCATCGGCGCGGGTTGCCTCCTGCTGCGCCGCTTCTCCTTCGAGGGTGGCGATTGCCGTGTCCCCGTCGCGGCCATCGGTCCGCACCGGATCGATACTGCCGGCGTAGCGCACGCGTCCGTCGGTTTCTGTCTTCATAATTTTCAATGGCTCCCGGAAAAAGCGGAACCGACTGCCACAGCGATAAGTCCCAGCGCGGCCATGGCGAACGACTTCCAGGCCCGTTTGACTCGCTTGGTCGGAACAACCGGATCGGGCGGAAGGTTATAGGCCTCGGGCTTGTCTACTAATAGGAAAAACGCATTGAGGCCTTCGGTCCCTGGCTGGCCCGCGGCATCGGCCCCGTAAAGATACGCCTCGCCCATCCCCTGTTCGTGTAAGCGGTTCACGCGCGTGCGAGCCCGCTCGCGCAATTTTTCGATGTCGCCGAACTGAATGGAGTCGGTCGGACACGCCTTGGCGCATGCGGGTTCCATATCGTCCTTCAAGCGGTCATAACACAGCGTGCACTTCCAGGCGCGGCCGTCGCCCTCTCTTCGATCGATTACGCCGAACGGGCAGTTGACCACGCAATACCCGCAACCGTTGCAGATGTCCGGTTGCACGTACACGCTATCGAATTCGGTACGGATAATTGCACCCGTCGGGCAGCTTTCCAGGCATCCGGCGCGCGCACAGTGTTTGCAAACGTCCGATGAAAACAGCCAGGAGAATGCGCCCGCATCTTGTGTCGAAAGCGCCATCGGGCGTTCGATGAAAGCCACGTGGCGCCATGTGGATGCTCCCAGCGCCACGCTGTTGTCGTAAGACATGCCGGTGAAGAGCAGCCCGTCGTCCGGAAGCTGGTTCCATTGTTTGCATGCGACTTCACAAGCCTTACATCCGATACATAGCGTCGTATCGGTAAAGAAGCCCTTGCGATTGGAGCCGCCTTCTGTGTCTTCGCGGGCCGCGGCCGTTTCGAGGACATGCGCCTGCGCCGCGCTGAGTGCATGTTCCACCTAGGTGTGGCCCTCCTTGACCTGTTCGGTTTTGTACCCGTGCCCCGTGGTGGGCCGATGCCGGGCCGCAGGAAGGTCGCGGTCCTCCTCGCGGGACGGCAGGTCCCGGACGAGCGCGCCGCTCGTCACTTGACGGCGGTTGTACCCCATCCTTCCTGCTTCGATTGCTACCGAGATCGCCTTGGTCTCCATGATCGAAACGTTTGGATCGGCAACCAAGCTGAACAATTCATTCGGGGCGTCTCCGCGCACCAGCCCTTTGCTCGACCAGTGGTACGGAATCCCGATCTGGTGCACTACGCGTCCATTCAATCGCAATGGCCGCAGCCGGTTCGTCACCAGAACGCGAGTTTCGATCTCACCGCGCGCCGTGCGAATGGTCGCCCATCCGCCGTTTATCAGCCCCACTTCAGCCGCCATCTCGGGTGATACCTCACAAAACGCTTCGGGCTGTAATTCGGAAAGCCACGTCAGCCATCGCGACATACCGCCCGCGGTGTGATGTTCTGTGAGCCGATAGGTGGTCAGCAGGTATGGAAAACGTGGATCGTCATACGGCTGATGGTACGGGTTGTCCTCTGGTCGAACCCATTGCATGCGCGCTGGATTGCACTGCTGCCCATATAAAGGATTCTTGACGACTGACTCCTGCGGTTCGTAATGCGTCGGCAGCGGTGCGTCATGTAATCCGCTCGGAACAAAGAGCCACGCTTTCCCGTCGGACTGCATGAGGAATGGATCGACGCCCGAAATAGTGTCTTTCCCTCGGGCTTCGTTCGCGGGCCGGTAGGATGGCGGCTTATGAACGAAATCGGGATCGTCGAAACCAGTCCACTTCTGCTGCGCCTCGTCCCACCACACGTAGGCTTTGCGCGCAGACCAGGGTTTTCCGTCCGGGTCCGCCGAGGCGCGATTGTACAGCATGTGCCGGTTGTGCGGCCATGCCCATGCCCATTCCGGCGCTACCCAGTTTTGTTCCCAGTGCGGCTTGCGGCGCGCAGTCTGGTTGACGCCGTCTTTATAACAGCCGGAATAAATCCAGCAGCCACATGCCGTCGTGCCGTCGTCTTTTAGCGAAGTGTAACCGCCAACCGGCTTGCCGTCAGCCACGGTATAGCCGTTGATTTCTCTTAGCACGGCTTCCGCATCGCATTCCTCGAGCGGGCCCGTGGTCGGGTATTCCCACGTAAGATCCTGAATCGGGCGGTCCTTGGGATCGCTTGAAGCGCCATAGAGGCGCTTGAGGCGCTCGCCCAAATGAAACATGAAATCGAGTTCACTGCGGCAATCGCCTGGAGGGTCGATTGCCTTGTAGTGCCACTGCAAGAGGCGCTGCGTGTTCGTGAAACTGCCGTTCTTTTCAGTGTGCGTCGCGGCAGGAAAGAAGAACACCTCTGTTCCAATATCCTCGGGCCGAACTTCTCCTCGCTGAATTTCCGGCGCTTCCCGCCAGAACTCGGCCGTTTCGGTTAACTGGAAATCGCGGACCACCAGCCAGTCGAGTTGGCGCATTCCTTTGCGCTGCAATGCGCCGTGAACCGTGCCCACCACCGGGTTTTCTCCCATTACGAAATAACCCTTCAATGCACCGTCTGCCATGTCCACGATTGTGTTGAGGTGCGAATGATCGCCGGTGATGGCCGGGAGGTGCTTGAAACAGTAATCGTTTTCGCGCGTAGCGGCTCTGCCATACCATGCCTTGAGAAGCGAGACCGAATACTTTCGGAACTCGCCCCACCAGCCCGATGGGGATTCATTCAACTGGTTGTAAGTTTTGAAATCGCAGTCGTGTTTGGCCCGCGGCAGGGGAAGATAACCGGGCAACAAATTGTAAAGCGTCGGGATATCAGTCGACCCCTGAATCGATGCGTGGCCGCGCAACGCCATGATTCCGCCGCCCGGCCGGCCGATATTGCCGAGCAGCATTTGAATGATGCACGCCGCGCGGATGAATTGTACGCCTGCGGTGTGTTGCGTCCATCCCACTGCGTAGCAGAAAGCCGATGTGCGCTCCCGCCCGGAATTGCGGCAGAGCGCTTCGGCAACCTTTGTCAGCAGCCGCGGTGGTATGCCGCATGTCGCCTCAACCATCTCCGGCGTATATCTTTGAAAGTGCCGTTTCAAAACTTGAAACACACATCGCGGGTGCCGAAGTGAGGGATCCGTTTTCTCCGCCTGTATGGGCTTCTTCTGCTGTTTTCCGGATCCGGACGCGCTCTCTCGTGTCCCGGCAGCCGCTTGCGGCTCCACGCCCTCATACATCCAGTCGCTGATCTCGTATTCGCCCTTGTCGCTTTGCCATCCTCCGAAAAGCCCATCATGATCTTCCGCATCCTCGAACTTTTCATTCAGGATCGCCGCCGCATTCGTGTAATTCACCACGTAATCGCGGAAATACCGTTCGTTTTCCAGAATGTAATGGATGATGCCGCCTAGAAACGCGATATCGCTGCCGGCACGGATCGGAACATATATGTCGGCGACAGCGCTGGTGCGCGTGAATCGCGGGTCTACATGAATGATCGTTGCACCCCGTTCTTTCGCCTTCATCACCCAGCGGAAGCCTACCGGGTGGCACTCCGCCATGTTGGAACCCTGGATAACTATGCAGTCTGAGTTCTGCAGATCCTGCTGGAAAGTAGTCGCGCCGCCTCGCCCGAACGACGTCCCCAAACTGGGGACCGTTGCCGAGTGTCAAATGCGGGCCTGATTTTCGATCTGCACGATGCCGAGCGAATTAAAAAGTTTCTTGATGAGGTAGTTCTCTTCGTTGTCGAGAGTGGCGCCGCCAAGATGCGCGATCGCCATAGTGCGCCGGACTTCCTGTCCTTCGTCCGTGGCCTGTTCCCAGTGATGGTCGCGAGTGTTCTTGACACGCTCGGCGACCATCTCCATGGCTTGTTCCAGCGGAATTTGCTCCCATGCTTTCCCGTGCGGCCGCCTGTAGAGCACGTGATGCACGCGGTGCGAGCCCGTGACTAGCTGGAACGTAGCCGCTCCCTTCGGACACAGGCACCCATTTGAAATTGGAGAGCGCGGATCTCCTTCGATATCGATGATCTTCTCGTCCTTCACATACACAAGCTGGCCGCAGCCCACCCCGCAATACGGGCACACCGAAGCAACCACCCGGTCGGCCTCGGCTGTGCGCGCCGAAAGACCCGCGCTCCTGGGCGAAAACGCGCTCCGCCCCAGCCCTTCGAAATCTTTTTCGCGCACTTGTTTCCAGACGGGCCAGGCGCCCATGCCCTCGGATCCATTCACCATGGTCAGATGCTAGCGCTTCGCTTCCCCGGCGGTCTGTACTTTCCTGATCTTTCACCTCCGCTCGCCGCCTTATTTTGTGAGAGCCGCTACCGGAACTCCCAAATGCCGCTGCCCTGCGCGCCCCCGTTGGCTCCGCCGGAAATTCGTGTTTTATAATAGCCTTCTTTGAGGGCGCAACAATCGTTCAGTTTTTTGTACGGCTGTGCACGCTCTCGTTCAGCGCACCGCAAAATCTGCATTATGCCCATCCAAAATCTCACGATGGTCTCAGGAGCACCGATGTCTTCTCCAAAACCGCACGGTTTTTTAAGAACGATCAAATTTATCCATCTGCCCGCGCCAGCGGTCAGCTGGGTTCTCTTGTTGGCTCTGTGTGCCGCCGCTCTTCCCGCTGAAACCAAGAAGATTCTGGTCACCAACGCCGACCCCCAATTCGTCAAAGAATTGCAGGACGTCTCTTCCGGCGCCCGCATCGTGCCCGTCACCAAGGACACCGTGATGCAGGAGATCACCGACGCCGATGGTTTCGTCGGCTCCATCACCCCCGCCGAAGTTCGCGCCGCGAAAAAGTTGAAATGGGTGCAGAGCATGAGCGCAGGCGTGGAATACTACCTTTTCAAGTCCGGTAGCAACGACCTGCGCGACAGCAATATCATCCTGACCAATAACAAAATCGTGCAAGGCCCGGAGATCGCTGACCACGCTCTGGCCATGCTGCTGATGCTCACCCGCCATCTCTACACGTTTTATGCCGACAAGCAGCAGGAGTTGTGGAGCCGGGCGAATCCTTTTCCGGGCATCGAATTGCGCGGAAAGACCGCCGTCGTGATCGGCGTCGGCGGTATCGGTACCCAAATCGCCACGCGCGCCTGGGCATTTGGCATGAACGTCATCGGCGTTGATCCCGAAGACAAGCCCTTCATCCCGTTCGTCTCCAAAGTCGTCAAGCCGGATCAGCTCGATGAGGTCCTGCCCGAAGCCGACGTCGTCTTCATTTCCGCGCCCGACACCCCTATGAGCCACAAGATGGTCGGCGCGCGCGAGTTCGATCTGATGAAGCAGAATGCCTACTTCATCGCCGTCAGCCGCGGCGGCCTTTATGAAATGAACGGCCTGGTCAAAGCCCTCGACTCCAAACGCCTCGCTGGCGCTGGTGTCGACGTCACCGATCCTGAGCCGCTCCCCAAAGGTCACCCGCTCTGGAAGTTCGATAATGTCGTGATCACTCCCCACGTCGCCGGCCGTTCCGATCAAGACCGCGAGCGCATGGTGGGCACGGTTAAAGAGAATATTCGCCGGTTCGTCGCCGGCCAGCCGCTGGTCAACGTCGTGGATAAGCAGAAGGGCTACTAGCGGCTTATGGCGGACGATCCCTTCCGTCCGATCGAGCGCGCCCTAGACTCCGGCGGCCCCGCAGCCGGATTCGACGCCCTGATCGAACACTTCCGTCACGAGAAAAAATTTCCGCTGCTGTTTGAAGCGCGCCTCATGAAGAGCCGCCACGCGCTCGGCCTGCCGGTTGTGCAAACCGATTCACTCGAAGACCTGCCGCCGGACCTCCGCCGCGCTCACGAACGCGCATTCATCGACGCCGCACGCGAAGTCGGCGCTTTGTTTTTGGCCGAAGGCGACATCCCTCGTGCCTGGCCCTACTTTCGCGCCATCGGCGAGCCCGATCCCGTCGCCGCCGCCATCGAAAAGCTCGCGCCCGGCGAAGGCCAGGAAGCCGTCATCGAAATCGCCCTCCAGGAGCGCGTCCACCCGCGCAAAGGCTTCGAATTGATCCTCGCCAATTACGGCACCTGCCGCGCCATCACGTTTTTTGAGCAATATCCCGACCGCAAAACGCGCGAGGATTGCATCCGTTTGCTGGTGCGCACGCTGCATCGCGATGTCGCCGACAACATCCGCCGCGTTATCGAGAAAAACGAAGGCCGCGCGCCGGAAACTTCCAATCTGCCGGAGTTGATCGCCGGCCGCGATTGGCTGTTCGGCGAATACGATTATTACGTCGATACCTCGCACCTGGTCTCGATCCTGCGCTTCAGCCTCGATGCCGTTGAGCGCGACACCCTCGCCAAAGCTCTCGAGCTCTCCGAGTACGGCAAGCACCTGTCTTCCATGTTTCAATTTCGCGGTGATCCGCCCTTTCAGGACGGCTTTACGGATTACTCCATTTACCTCCGTGCTCTGCTGGGCGAATGTGCCGATGAAGCCATCGCTCACTTCCGGCAGAAGGCCGTGAACGCGAATCCCGACCAGGAAGGCACCGTCGCCGCGCAGACACTGGTGCAACTGCTCGTTCGCCTGGCGCGCCATGCCGGCGCCATCGCCGTGTCTCTCGAATTTTTGCGCGATACCGAAGCCGCGCAGCTTTTTTGCCCGACGGTCTTCCAGTTATGCCAGATGGCTGGAGATTACGCGCAGCTCAGCACGCTGGCCCGCGAACGCGGCGATCTGCTGCACTTCGTCGCTGCCGCTGCGCAAAGTTAAAGCCGGTCAACTCCCGGCCGCGATGCGTTCCGCCGCCTGCTTGCCCATGCGGATGCAATCCGGCACGCCGATCCCGTGATAAGCGTTTCCCGCAACGTGCAGCCCCGCGATTCCAGACAGTCTCTTTTCCAGTTCCGCGATCCGTTCCTCGTGCCCCACCGTGTACTGCGCCATCGACCTCGGCCACCGGAAAATTTTCGTGAACCGCGGCTCCTCCTCCAGGCCCAGAATGGCGCGCAAATCCTCGCGAACCGACCGCAGCACCGCATCGTCGCTTTCCGCCAGCACAGCTTCGCCGCCCACTCCGCCCAGAAAACAGCGCAGCACCGCCAGCGATTCCGGCACGCGATACGGAAATTTATTTCCGGTCCACGTACCCGCCCTCAGCCTCCTGCCCTCGCGCTTCGGCGCCAAAAATCCAAACCCGCGCATCTGCCGCGCGACGGCGCTTCGGTCGAACCCCAGCGCTACCGTCATAGACGAGCTGTAGCCGATCGAGCCGAGCAGCTCCGAGATTCGCCCATCGAGCGCCGCCGTGAGCCGCGATGCCTGATGAGCTTCGCACGCCAAAACCACGCTATCGGTAACGAGCCAGCCGCCCGGCATCCGCAATCGAAAACCCGCGCCTTCCCGCTCGATTACGTCAACACGCCCTTGCCGCACCGCCGCTTTCCCCGCAATTGCCGATTCCACCGCGCACACCAGTTTCCCTAAGCCCCCGCGAAGCGTGCGAAACAGCGGCGCGCTGCTCCCCGAAGCCGCCCCCCGTCCCGCCAGCACTCCGCGCGTCAGGCTGCCGTACTTGCTCTCAAGCTCGACAAACCGCGGCAGCACGCTCCTAATGCTCAGCACCGCCGGGTCCCCACCATAAATTCCGGAAAGCAGCGGCTCCGCCAGATAATCCACCGCCTCCCGCCCGTAATGATCTTCCACAAACTCCGCGACCGATCTGTCGCGTTCCACGCGCTGCGGCTTGCGAAACCATTCCATGCCCATCCGCGCTTTCGTCGCCCAGCTCACCAGCGGCGTCGCCGCCATCGGCCAAATCTTGGTCGGCACCATGAGTTGCACGCCATCCGGCAGCTCCATTAGCCGCCCCTTTTTCCAGATGAATGTTTTGCGCTGTGCATCGTTCGAGCCGATGACCTCGCTCTCCATCGCCAGCTCGCGAATCAAATCCATCGCCCAGGGCTTCATCGAAAGAAAACTGTCCGGCCCGCCTTCGATCAAGCAGTCTTGAATATTTTCGGTTTGGATCACGCCGCCCAGCTGCGGCCGCGCTTCGACGATGGTCGAGCTGATTCCTGCTTTGGAGAGATAGTAGGCCGCCGAGAGGCCGGAGATGCCGCCTCCTACGATGGTTACTGTTGGCATACCGCGCGCCCGGAGTTACGCGTGGAACTCGCGCACCATCTGCACCACCGCCTTGACGTGCTCTACCGGCGTTTCCGGCAGAATCCCGTGACCCAGGTTGAAGATGTGCCCCGGCCGCGTTCCCGTGCGCTTCAGCAGTTCCGCCACCCGCATTTTGAGTTCGCCGAGCGGCGCAAACAGCGCCACCGGATCGAGGTTTCCCTGAATCGCCGAACGGTAACTGATGTCCATCCAGGCCTGGTCGATGTTGATCCGCCAGTCGCAGCCCATCACATCGCCTCCCGCCGCATGCAGTTCCCGGAAAAATCCCGATGCTCCCGTGCCGAAATGAATCACCGGCACGCCCGTCGCGCGAATACGCTCGATCAGCGCGCGTGAATAGGGCGCGGCAAAGCGCACGTAATCGTCCGGTCCCAAGGTGCCCACCCAGCTATCGAACACCTGAATGGCCCGTGCTCCCGCCGCAACTTGCAGCGAAGCAAATGGCGCAATCACGTCCACGATCTTTCCCATCAGCCGCCGCCATAGCGTCTCTTCCGCATACATCATGCGCTTGGTGCGAATAAAATTCCGCGACGCCCCGCCCTCGATCATGTAGCTCGCCATCGTGAACGGCGCGCCCACGAAGCCGATTACCGGTACGCGCCCGCCCAAGGCCCGCACCACCGTCTGGATCGCTTCGCCCACATATCCCAGGTCGTCCGTATTGGCGGTCGAAAGCGTGTCGATGTCCGCGCCCGTGTGCACCGGATTGCCGATCACCGGCCCCTCGCCCGCGGCATAGCTGAGCTTCAGGCCCATCGGTTCCACCGGCAGCAGAAGATCCGCGAAAATAATGGCCGCGTCTACGTCCAGAATCTCGACTGGTTGCAGTGTCGCCGTTGCGGCCAGGTCGGGCCGCTTGCAGATTTCCAAAATGCCATGTTTGGATCGGATGTCCCGATACTGCCGCAAGTAGCGCCCGGCCTGCCGCATGAACCACACCGGCCGCACATCCGTGGGCCTGCGCCGGCACGCGTCCAGGAACCGGCTGGTCACGGGAGCCACGCGCATGATTGCTCCGGTTTGTCCTCGCACATGAATACGCGAAGACCTTGTGGTTTATGCTTTAACGCCCACGCGCGGCCGTTCACAAATAGCGGTTTGGTCCATGCTTCGCTGTCGATCGTGCGCGGCGCGATTACCGATACCGAAAGCACACCCTGCGCCGGCCATCCCGTCCGCGGGTCCATAATGTGGCTGTAAATCTTCCCTTCGGCCCGGAAAAATTTCTCGTAGTTACCGGACGTCGACATGGACTCGTCTTTCAAATTGACCTCCGCCACGCTCTTCAATTCGTCCTTCGGATCGCGAATGTGTATGGGCCAGCCCTTTTGGTCCGGCGGTGCTCCCATGGCATAGATGCTGCTACCCGACCCCGATACCAGCGCCGTGCCGATGCCGTACTGTTTCAGCACCTCTACCATGCGGTCCACTGCGTAACCTTTGCCGATACCGCCCGGGTCAAGTTCCACTCCATCGTGCGCAAACCGCACCGTGTGGTTCGCCGGATCAAGCAGAATATTCCGATAGCCGACTCGTTCCAGCGCCCCGCGAATCTCTGCGTGATGCGGCAGCCGTCCGGTGCCCTTGTAAAACCCCCAAACTTTCATCAGCGGTCCGACGGTAATGTCGAACGCGCCTTCGCTCTCCCGGCTGTATCGCATGCACGCGGAGAGCAGGTCGAACATCTCCGGCGTAACCGCTACAGCCTGCCGGGCCGCAGAGCGGTTGATCTCGCTCAACTCGCTCCCCGGCTTATAATTCGAGAGCATTTCATCCAGACGCCGTACTTCCTCAAATGCCGCATCGGACGCTGTTTCCATCCGCGCCCGGTCCTCACCGTAGATCACTACCGAAAACGTGGACCCCATGGCGTCCACGCTGGATTCCAGCCGCAGCGTGCCCGCCGTAGCCGCCGGCCGGGCAGGAGCTGCTGCTGCGCCCAACAGCGGCAATAAAAACAAAACTAACACAGTCTGTTTCAATTTAGGGCTGATTTTCCGCCTGGCCGCTCTTTTTTTTGGCGCGTTTGAGCAGCACTTCCACGCGCTGGTTCGACTCCAGGTGGTCGGCCTCAAAATGCAGCTCCGGAACTTTTCGCAAATTGAGACGCCTGGCGAGTTCGTGCCGCAAATAATGCCGGGCGTGATCCAGCGCCGCCATGGCCGCTTCTTGCTCCTGCTGGCCGCCGTGCAGCGCCACCAAAACGTGGGCATGGCGCAGGTCAGGTGCCACGCGGACCTCGGTCACCTCCACAACCCCCAGGCGCGGATCCTCCATCTCGAAGGCTACGATCTCGGCAAGTTCCTCACGAACCGATTCGGAAACACGCTGTGCCCGGTGCTGTTCCATACGTCCATCCGGATTTCGGCCGCCGGCTCAAATCCACTCCACCGTCGTACCCGCCAACGCCGGACCTAACAGCGATGCGGTCTCGTGCTCGACCGACTGAAGCACCTGCTCCGCATGCACGCGGTCCGACGAAACGGTTACCGCCGCAACGATTGCCCGCTGCCACATATCCTGGCAATCGATTTCCGCTACCGCTACGTTAAATTTATTGCGCAACCGGTCGCGAAGGCCCTTTACTACGTGGCGCTTTTCCTTCAGCGAATGGGAGTGTTCCAGCCGTAACTCGAGCGTCAATACTCCGATTGATGCCATGGGTCACGCTACCACTTCCTCCCGTCCGCGGCTTCCATCAAGAAACTCTGCGCAGCGGCGGGACGGCTACGCGAAAACTTCGGGCGCCACTTTCTCAGTCACAAAGGCTTCGATGATATCGCCCTGCTTGATATCGCCGAAATTCTCGATCGTTACGCCGCATTCCATGCCGCTCCGCACCTCGGCGACGTCGTCCTTGAACCGCCGCAGCGATCCCACTTTGCCGGTGTGGATCACTACGTTGTCGCGGAGCAGCCGCACCCCGTTGCCGCGCGCCAGATGGCCGTCCTGTACAAAACATCCGGCAACCATCCCGACCTTGCTGATACGGAATGTGTCCCGCACTTCGGCCTTGCCCTGGTAAACCTCTTTGTAAACCGGCTCCAACAGGCCCGCCATGGCGCGCTTGATCTCGTCCGTCAGGTTGTAAATGATGGTGTGCAGGCGGATATCGACTTTTTCCTGCTCGGCTAGCGACTGCGCATTGCGCTCCGGCCTCACATTGAAACCGATGATGATGGCATTTGACGCCGCCGCCAGCAGGACGTCCGATTCCGTAATCGCGCCCACTCCCGAACGCAATACGCTGATGCTGACTTTATCGTTCGAAAGTTTCTGCAGTGTGTCGGTCAGGACCTCGGCTGAGCCGCCCACATCGGTCTTGAGAATGATGGACAGCTCCTTGACCTCGCCCGTCTCCATCTGCTTATGGAGTTCCTCGAGCGTGACGCGGCTCGATTTCGCCAACGCCTGTTCGCGCGCCTTGGCTTCCCGATAGAGCACGATCTGCTTGGCCTTGGCGGTATCGGTTACCACCTGGAACGAATCGCCGGCCTCGGGCAGCGCTTCCAGACCCAGAACCTCGACCGGCATCGAAGGCTCCACCTCGCGCACCGTCTCGGCACGGTCGTTCAGCATTGCGCGCACTTTGCCGAACACGGAACCGCAAATGAAGTAATCGCCGACTCGCAGCGTGCCGTTCCGGACCAGCACCGTAGCCACCGGCCCGCGACCGCGATCGAGCTGCGCTTCGAGCACGGTGCCCATCGCCGGACGGTTCGGATTCGCCTTGAGCTCCTGGAGGTCCGCAACCAGTAGAATCATTTCGAGCAGCGAATCAAGATTCTTCTTCATCTTCGCCGAAACCGGAACCATCACGACTTTACCGCCCCAGTCCTCAGCCAGCAGCCCGCGATCGGCAAGCTGCTGCTTGATGCGTTCCGGCTGTGCATCCGGCTTATCGATCTTGTTAATCGCGACGATGATCGGAACCTTCGCTGCCTGCGCGTGGTCGATAGCTTCAATAGTCTGCGGCATGACGCCGTCATCCGCCGCCACCACTAGCACCACAATATCGGTGACCTTCGCTCCCCGCGCCCGCATGCGGGTGAACGCTTCGTGGCCCGGCGTGTCGATGAACACGATATTGCGCCCGTCTTTCTCCACGTGATACGCGCCGATATGCTGCGTGATCCCGCCCGCTTCTTTTTCCGCCACATGCGCTTCCCGAATCGCGTCGAGCAACGAGGTTTTGCCGTGATCCACGTGGCCCATGATGGTGACCACCGGAGCGCGGGCGACCTGGTCCTTGTCTTCCTGCGCTTCCTCGACCTCGTGCATCGCCTCTTCTTCGAAGCTCACGGTCGCAGTCGAGGCGCCGAACTCGCGTGCCAGCTCGGTCGCCAGCTTGGAATCAAGCGTCTGGTTGATCGTCGCAAAGATGTTGCGGTCGACCAGCTTCTTAATCACGAGGCTGGCCTTAACATCCAGCTTCTCGGAAAGCTCTTTTACCGTAATTCCTTCAGAAACAGTAATTTCGCGGTTGACTGGCGGTGGGCCCGCAGGTGTTTCCCGCCTTACGGCCGGTCGCAGGATTTTTTCTTCCTGCTCGTGCTGCCGTTCCCGTTGCGCGCGTGTGCCGCGCTTGTCTCCGGGGCGCCGCTGCTCAACCGGCGGCGGAGGCGCAAGCCCCGGACTCACCATCCCGCCCCGTGAAGTCGGGTGCATGGGGCGTGGCCCGCCGGGGCGAAGACCCGGCGAAGGGCGCATTCCGCCCTGCCGCGACACAAGCGGCTGGCCGGGCCGAATCGGCCCGCGATAGATGGGCTGGCCCGGAATCGGAGAACTCTGAGGCCGCAGGGGTACACCCGGCCTTGGTGCTGTCGGGGTCCCAGGACGCGGCTGCGTCAGTTTGGCTGCAAGGTCAGGCCTCGGTGGCACGACCGGCCGTACGGCCGGCTGGCCGGCAAGTCCGGGTCTTTGGGGCGCAGTCGACCTCAGGTGTGCCGGCGGCGCGCCTGTCGCCGAAGTGGCCGGGCTTTGTGCGGGAGTTCCTGGAGCGGCGGATCGCGGCGCGGCGGGCGCGGCGGCGCCGGTCGGGGCCATCCGGACCGGTTCCGGCGGCCGGACGCTTCCTGGCAGTGGTTGCCTGGGCCCGGACAAAATCTGACCTGGTCTGGGACCGGTCGAAACCGGCCTGGGCGGCGCCGGCGCTGGGGGTGGCGCGGTTGACGCTTGAGGCTGAACGTGCGAGCCTGCGAGCGGCGGCCTGAGCCGTTGCGTCTGCGGTGTGAGGCGCGGCAGTTTCTCTTCCGCGGGCGCTTCCACAGCCGGCCCAGCCTGACGGCCAGCCTCGGGAGCCTGCATTTCCGCCTGGTTTGCTCCGGCAGGCGCCGGGCTGGTTTCTTCTAGGGCAGCCGCCGGCGCGCCGTTCGACGACACTGACTCGGGACGAGCAGCACCCGCTGCGGCGCCGCCGAAAATCTTGCGGAGCTTATCGGCGACGTCGTCGTCGATCGAGCTTGAGTGAGTCTTCTTCTCGGTAACGCCCAACTCAGGAAGTTTGTCGAGCAGCTCGTGGGCCTTAACTTCCAGCTCCCGGGCCAGGACGTTAATTCGAATCTTGTTCATAGGTAAAGCAGGTGACCGTCGCGCAAAGCGCAGTTCAGCGGCTCTCTTCCTCCTCTGAATGCGCCCCAGAATCCCGGCCGGGCGCGTCCGACCGGGAATCTTTTATGTTATCAGACTCACTCGCTTCAGGCTCGGAATTTGGGGCGGTTTCAGCCGTTTCCAGTACGGGTTCCTGTGCGGTTTCCTCACCCGGTCCGGGCGTTTCTTCGGCCGTTTGCTCACCGCCGGACACACTCGGCTCGAGATCCGCTTGCTGCTGAGCCGCCACAGGTTCTTCGCTTACACCTGCGGCAGGGGAACCCTCGGAGGTTTCAAATTGTCCGTAATAGCTGTTGACGGCGAGCTGGATCTGCTGAACCATTTCCTCGCCGATTCCAGGAATTTCCTGAAGCTGCTCGGGCGTCATGGCGCCCAGTTTCTCGACGGTCGAAACACCGGCCTCGACCAGTTTTTCCGCGATCTGCTCGCTCAGCCCGAAGTCGATCAGCACAGAAACGGGCGCTCCGGGAACGGTGAGCGCGGCCATGGCGGTTTCGACTTCCTGGCGTTTTTCTTCTTCGCTCTTGATATCGATTTTCCAACCCAGCAGCTTGGCCGCGAGGCGCACATTTTGCCCCTTCTTGCCGATGGCGAGCGAAAGCTGCGAATCGTCGACGATCACTTCCATGTGTTTTTCAGTTGCATCCAGAATGGTCACGCGGCTGATCTTGGCGGGGCTGAGCGCATGGGTTGCGAAGTTTACGGGATCTTCGGAGAACTCGATAATGTCGATCTTCTCGCCGCGCAGCTCGCGAATGATGGACTGCACGCGCATGCCTTTCATGCCCACGCAGGCGCCCACGCTGTCCACGTCGCGGTCGCGGCTGTGCACGGCGATTTTGGTGCGTTCGCCGGCTTCGCGCGCGCAGCCCTTGATCACCACGGTCGAATCGTAGATCTCGGGAACTTCCTGCTCGAACAGGCGCATAACCAATTCCGGCGCTGCGCGAGACACCACCACACCAGGACCTTTGCTGGATTTATCCACCAGCTTGATCACGCAGCGCACACGGTCGCTCACGCTGAAGCTTTCGAGCTTGGACTGTTCCTTTTTGGGCAACCGGCACTCGGTTTTGCCGAGATCCAGAATCAGGTCCGGACCCTCGATGCGCTTGACCGTGCAATTCACCAGCTCGCCCACGCGCCCGGAGTATTCGTTATAAACGGTCTCTCGCTCGGCTTCGCGGACTTTTTGAAAAATCACCTGCTTGGCGGTTTGCGCGGAAATGCGTCCCAAAGCATCGGTAGGCTTCTCGATGCGGATTTCGGAACCGACGGCAGCTTCCGGATTGATTTTCACCGCCTGGTCGAGCGTGATCTCCTTGAGCGGGTCGGCAATCTGGTCGACCACTTTCTTTACGGCGAACACGCGAATGGCGCCGGTCTTCTCGTCCAGTTCCGCGATGTAATCTTCTTCGGTGCGGAAATGTTTGCGGGCGGCGATCAGCATGGCGTCCTTGACGGCGTCCAGGACGATCTGGGTATCGATGCCCTTTTCCTTGCTCAAAATCTCAATGGACTGATAGATCGTTTCCAAAATGCTTCCTCTTTCAATGTCGCTTGGCTGTTTACCTGGAGGGAACTACCACTCGAACTTCAGGTTGGCTCGTTCCACGTCTTCGAGGGGAAACCGGAGGGAGCGATTTTCGCCCACGGTGAGCGAAACCGTGCCGGCGTCGAAACCCGACAGCGTGCCCTCCCAACGGCGCTGGTTCTCGACCGGCTCGCGCAGCAAAACTTTCACTTTCTTTCCCTGAAACCGGACGTAATCTTTCGGTTTAAGCAGCTTTCGCTCCACGCCCGGCGAACTGACTTCGAGCGTGTAATGCCCCGGCACAACGTCTTCGACATCCAGAATGGTCCCCACCTGCTGCGAAACCAGCTCGCAGTCGGCGTGCGTGACGCCTGCGGGCTTGTCGATCGAGATGCGGAGCAGTTGATGCCCGCCGCCGCCCTTGAACTCGACCTCAACGACTTCGATGCCCTCCGAGGCTGCGACCCGCTCGGCGATCTGTTCGACTCTACTGACGACTTCGTGCCGCATGTTCTTCAAAAAAAAGCGCCGGCCAACAAAAAAGTGGGCTTTCGCCCACTCTCGTCGTTCGACACCTTCAACCTCTATTTTAGCTGGTATTGGGGAAAAGGCAAGGCGCTCTGGCAGCAGGCGCTGGCGTACTCCGGATACCGGCCACCCGCTCAGCTGGTTCCAGCCATCGCAAATAGGCTGACCAAACGGTAGTGTCCTATTAGGACACTACCGACCAAACCCTGCCGATGTGTGCGGACGGAATGGTTGGTGAACGGAAGCTGTCTACTGTGCAGCCGGGGGTGCAGGCTTGACACGGCTCTTCGAGAGTATCCAGCGAAAACAAACAGTAAGCACCTACAGACCGAAAGCTAGCCACAACAGCACTTCAAAGCGCCAGCCAGGTCTGCGACTCGATAAGACGTGAGCGCAGCTGCAAGCGCGAGGCGAGTTACCAGGTATAGCATCATGGCCCACCTAACCAGAGATAATCGGTATGAGAGCTTCGTGACATCGACTCCTCCGAATCGTTCCAGCGCCTCACAATATCAAACTCGAGACCGCTTGGGCCGAACAAACCTATTTCAACCGGAACGAATCCTTTATGGGGCAAAAATCGATCCATCGGGTCCAAGTGGGTTTGTCATGAGCACGGAATTCAATTTCCCTGTCGGCGAGATCGGCGCCCACTGGATTCAAGTTCTTGTGGATGATGAGTTGGTTACTCAAATTCCGCTTGCTATCCTGCGGCCTACGCTGCCTTGTTGATCTCGTACTGCATCAACGACCGGGCGGGTGGGGTACCTACGCGAGTTTCGGACTCCAGAAACGGGAAGATGGCCGATGCTAACTCTTCGCGGATCCCGCGTTCACCCCAATGCGCGTGCGATGCCTCGGCCAGTAGCCCAACCAACCGCCCGCTTAGGGCGCCCTCGTCGGAAGCAGCCAGGTCAAGTAGGTATGCTTCCAGATCACGTCCTCCTTTTCAGACGGGCGCGCCGCTACACGGATGCCGTGCGTTTTTCGGCGCTCCAACTATAAAAAGTTGCGCCGGAATTGGCGAGGCGCTCGAGCAAGGGCGCGGGCTGCCAGTAATCGCCGAACTGGGAACGGAAACGTTCGATGCGGGCGAGCACGGTGGGAAGGCCGACGGTATCGGCGTAGAACATGGGGCCGCCGCGGTGGCGCGGGAAGCCGAAGCCATAGACATAAATCACATCGATGTCGCCGGGGCGGAGAGCGAAGCCCTGGTCGAGGATGTTGGCGCCTTCGTTGGCGAGCGCGGTCATGATGCGCGCGATGATTTCGTCGTCGGCGATGGAGCGGCGTGCGATGCCCCGTGCGGCCGCGGCTTTGCGCGAGAGCTCATCGATCAGCGGATCGGGAATGGGGGTGCGGCTGCCGGATTCGTACTTATACCAGCCGGCGCCGGTCTTCTGGCCGTAGCGGCCCATGTCGTAGAGCCAGTCGGGCACGACGGACTGAGGGCCTTCGGCGCGTTCCTTTCCGATGGAGCGCAGATGCTGGCGAATGCGGGCGCCGACGTCGATGCCGGCGATGTCCTGCATGGCGAAGGGGCCGACGGGCATGCCGAAATCGACCAGCGCACCATCGATCTGGGTGACGCTCGAGCCCTCTTCGAGCAGCAGATAGGCTTCGCGCATGTAATAAGCAATGATGCGATTGGCGACGAAACCGAAGCAGTTGCCCACGAGCACGCCGACTTTGTTTAATTTTTTCGCGAGCTTCATGCAGGTGGCGATGGTTTCTTTGGACGACTCGCGGCCGCGAACGATTTCGACGAGCTTCATGACGTTGGCGGGCGAGAAATAATGCGTGCCGATCACCTTTTCGGGGCGGCCGCTCGCGCGGGCGAATTCATCGATATCGAGAGTGGAACTATTGCTGGCGAGAATGCATTCGGGGCGGGTGACGCGGCCGAGCTCGACGAAGGTGGCTTTCTTCAGGTCGAAATTTTCGAAGACGGCTTCGGTGACGATGTCGACTTTTTCGAAGCCGTCGTAGGAGAGGGTGGGGGTAATGAGGGCCATGGTGCGGTCGAACTGCGCGGCCGTCATGCGGCCTTTGTTCACGGTGGATTGATAATTTTTTCGAATGGTCGAGAAACCGCGGTCGAGCGCTTCCTGGCTGACTTCCTTGAGCAGCACGGGAATCCCGGCATTGGCGTAATTCATGGCGATGCCGCCGCCCATGGTGCCGGCGCCGACGACGGCGGCCGAGCGGATTTCGATGACGGGCGTGTCTTTGGGAATGTCGGGGATTTTCGATATCTCGCGCTCGGCGAAGAAGAGCTTCACCATGGCGCGGGATTCGGTGGAGAGGACGCAATCGGCGAAGATTTCCGTTTCGCGCTGGGAACCGGAGTCGAAACCGCGCTCGATGCCGGCTTCGATGGCCTCGACGGCGGCATAAGGAGCGTGGGCGCCGCGCGCGGTTTTCTTCAGGCTTTCGCGTGCGGCGGCGCAGGCGTGGAGGGCGGCGGCACGATCGGCGATTTTGAATTTGCGCTCGCGGGATTTGAGAACGCCGGTCGAAGCGGCTTTCTCGAGGGCGAACGCGATGGCGCCGGTGAGGAGGTCGCCTTCGACGATGCGATCGAGGATGCCTTCGGCGAGAGCGCGCTGAGCGGCGACGTGCTGGCCGAGGGTGCACATTTCAAGCGCGACAGCAGCGCCGGCCAGACGGGGGAGGCGCTGGGTTCCACCGGCGCCGGGGATGATGCCGAGCAGAACTTCGGGTTGTCCGACCCGGGCAGCGGCGACGGCCACACGATAGTGGCAGGCCATGGCGAACTCGAGCCCGCCGCCGAGGGCGGTGCCGTGGATGGCGGCGACCAACGGCTTAGGGCAATCCTCGATGTGGCGCAGGCGGGCATGGATGGCGCGTGAACGCTCGAGCGAAACTTCACGGCCGGCGATGGTTTCGAAGAAGCGGATATCGGCGCCGGCGATGAACGTGGAACCCGCACCGATGAGCACGGCGGCCCGCGCTTCGGGATCGGCGGCGGCACGCGCGACAGCAGCTTCAATCGCTTCGGGAACGCCCGGGCTGAGCGCGTTGACCGGAGGGTTGTCGACGGTGATGATGGCGACGTGGTCGCGAATTTCGTAGCGCACGAGATCGGGCATGGTTCTGCTATCTTACCGCCTGGGGATTCGGGCGCTTTTGCGGCTCGGTCGGGGGCGGATTACCAGCGGTACGGTTTGCCGATCTCCGCGACAGAAACTTTCGGATGGCGCAACGCCTTGAGCTGGCGAATCACCTGTTTGCGGTAGGGGGGCTTGATATGGACGCAAAGGATTTTTGCGTTGCTCTTCAGTTTTTGCAGATCGGCGTGGAGGCTTTGGGGAGTCAAATGGCGGGCGACGCCGGCGAGCGATTCCAGCTCATTGGGAAAAGAAACATCGACGAAGATGGCTTTCAGATGTTTGGTCGCACTGGCGACTTCCCACAGCTCATCGGTGATGTAGGTATCAGCGCTATAGATGACGGCGGCGTCATTGTCTTCGATGAGCATCCCGGCGGTTGGAATGGTGTGATTGACCGGGAAAGGGGTCAGGGAAAGCTTTCCCAACCTCAGCGGCACGCGCGGCGTGAGCGCGATGAATTCCAAAGCCGGGCCTTTGCCGTTGAGTAGCTCGATTTTTTCGAAGTTGGGCCACATGGAACCGTTGAAGATACATTGGCGCAGCGTGGCGATGGATTCGGGAAGGGCATAGACCTGTAAGGGGGACGAGAGCCGGCTGAAGATTTCGTCGATGAAGATGGGCAGGGAGGCGGTGTGATCCATGTGGGTGTGGGTAAGGACCACATGGCGTACTTTAGCTTTCTGGCCATCATCCAGCGCATAGGCGAGATTTCCGGCATCCACGGCCACAGAGCCATCGACCAGGAAGGTGGTGAACAACTGCATCTGCTCGCGGGTTCCGGGCCTGGTGGGCAAGAGCTCAATTTTCACTTGAAGTTTGCCTCGTGGCGAGGTTTGTCCGTGCGCGAAATTTGGGCGGCGTAGTCCGGCGGGGGCCGGTCCGGAGGTTAGACGGCGGTGCAATCAGGGCCAAAGCAAAACGCAAATGAACTCCCTAAAAGACAAAGCAACGAACTCTCACCCAACCCCGGGATCAGGCAGCAGGACTGCCGACCGACTGGAGAAACGCGGCGAGTCCGGCATAGGACGTGGACCACGTTTTCGCGGGGTTCGTGTAACCCTTCAACTGAACCTGGGCGCTCTGAAAATGCGACGCGGCGCCGGGCAGGCCTTTGACATATTCAAAAGTGCTTTCCCCTAAAACCACGTCGGTTTTCAGTTCCTTACTCGCCGTTTCGAGACGAAAGGCGGCATTCACGGCGTCGCCTAAAGCGGTAAAGTCGGCGACTTGCCCAGTCCCCGGATTTCCGACGGCAGCCGTACCGGTATTGATTCCGGCGCCAATGCGCACTTCATTGGGAAGTCCAAAACGCTGGTTCAAAGTGGCCGTAAACTTAGCGAATTCCGAGAGCGCGCGCAAAATCTTGACAATCTCGGCTCCTTCCTGGCCATGGGTGCGATGGAGCCACGTGGTCATGACGGCGTCGCCGATATATTTTTGGCCGGTGGAGCCGTACTTGCGCATGATGTTGTCCGCCTCGTTGAACCAGCTTCCGATCAACTGGCATAGAACGGACTGGTCAATGGACTGCGACAGAACGGTGTAGGAGCGAATGTCGACCACCAGGGCGGAAAGAAGGCACTTGGTGAAGAGAACCTTGGTGGCTTCGAAGCCGCCGGTCGAAACCGGAGTGGCGCCACGCGCAACCTGATTCGGGTTATTGAAAATGATGACGGTTTGGCCCAGGGAGATTTGGTCGCCGGTGCGCAGCAAAACGGGAGTGCTGACGCGCCGCTCGTTGACGAAAGTGCCGTTACGGCTGCCCATGTCGACCAGATAAAATTCGTCGGCATCGGTGCACTGGATCATGGCATGGGTGCGCGAGATGGTGGTGTCGTTGATGACGATGGAGCACTGCTCGCTGCGGCCCATCTTCCAAAGCTTGGAAGAGGTGAGCGGAAAGGGGCGGCCTTCGTTGCAGTCCCGGATAATCAGGTGGACCTGAGCCTGGATGCCTTGCTGGTCCTGGGCGTCTGGCGGAGAGTTCATTGCGATCGACTGTACCAGTTCTAACACAACCGGCGGGTGGAAATACAGATGCCGTCCGTCAATTACCGTTTAGTACAAAGCCTGCGTCGACCCAGTCCGCCAAGTCGAATGGAGTGCGGGCACCGGCACTGGTTGCGACCAGGTCAATGAGCCGGCTGTGCGCAGGAATTTTGACGTCAAATCGCCAGGGTTCCTGCCCAAGGCGCATGATGGGACTTTCTGCGGCGAGGCTGCCATCGATGTAGACGCGAAACCGGACGCCGGGATAAGTGGCAAGGAAGCGGGCATTGGGGCGTTCGGTGAAAAGATGATCGTCGATGCCGGCGCGGGCGACGAAGCGGGCGTAATCGGGCTGAATCTCGTACAGCGCGTTGGCGGGAGCGCGCATGCCGAGACCGGTTTGATAGGCGGTGTCGCGAATCTTCAGGGGGCCACCGGGAAACGCCCGGTCAGTTCGCGGCTGCCATCTCCAGTCCGGCCGCGCGGGTGTAACGGGCTTGAGACGATCGAGTGAGACGTCAGGTTTTGGGGGCACAGCGTCAAGGCGAACGAAAGAGGCATGGCTGATGAGCGTTGCGATGCGGCTGTGCTGGTATGCCGCAGTTCGCAATTCGGTGGTTCGTTTGAGAACGAACGGCGCGGTATAGAGGGGCGACTTCGCGTCCGGATCGGAGCCATCGAGGGTGTAGTGGATGGCGGCGCCCTTCTGATTCGGAGTGGAGAGGGTGACCTTCACGGATTTCTCGAAAAAATACGGCCAAGATGTTGTGCCCCAAGGGGTCACGCGTACCATCTCGACCATCCAGCGATCGTTCCAGGCGCCGGCTTTATTCATCTCATCGGCCATGTCGATGGTGGGAATGCTGGAGCGTTCGATATCGGCGATATCCTTTTCAGTGCCGAGGTCGGGGGTGAAGCCTGTTTCGGGATCGTAGGAGGTTTCGGCGTCGGTCAGATCGCGCGCCAGGATGCACTTGATTCCGGCAGAGGTCATGGCGGCGATTCCCTCGGGCTTGTTCATCACGCACAAGTTGGTATTGATGCCCATGTAGATCAAGCGCGTGAGATGGCGGTCTTGATAGATGGAATAGAGTTCGCCGGGATCGCCGGCGATCCAATCAGTGGGGGCGATGACCAGATTGGGATCCATGGCATCCCATCCGTAATGCACACGGCACACGATGCCCGGGCCGCACATACACTTGCCTGGCCGGACGGTGGGGACGCTGAAGGGGCAGGAAAAATTCGTGAGGTGAGGGAGCGGAATGCGAGCGAGCGCCATGGCGCGCTCGCGCTGGGGCGTACCGGCGTACTGGCTGGCGACGTCGGTGGGGGCCCAGATGATCTGCATGCCCAGACGGCGCGCGCCTTCGAGAACTTTGTTCATTCTGGGCACGAGCGCGGCGGCGCGCTGGGCGTTGGTCATGCAATCGTTGGTGTTCCACATGTCGATGATGACGACGCCAGTTCGCGACGGATCGATTTGACCGGTGGTGGAGATGATACGGCTCGTGGCACGATCGCGGGTTTGCAAACTCAGGCTGATGCTACCGGCGGCAGCCACTGAACCGCAGGTCAAGAATATGAGCGCCGCGAGGGGCCACCGGCGGCGGCCGATCGAACGCGATCTACGTGACGCAGGTTGCGGAATGCCTGTCAGAATACCAGTTTCAAGGCGACCTGCCCGATCCGGGGGGCGCGTGCGTCGGTCACGTAACCGAAGCTGCCGCTGTTGATATTGCCGGTCGGCGGCACGAATTGCGCATGGTTAAAAATGTTGAAAAATTCGAAGCGGAACTGCAAAAGCTTCGATTCGGTGATGTGCGTATCCTTGAGCAGGGCCATATCCCAGTTGTTGAGGCCGGGGCCGTGGAAGAAACGTTTATTGGCCGTGCCCAACTGGCCGATCTCCTCTTTACTGAACAGGTCGATGTTGAAGTAAGGAAGAGTGGTTCGGGGATCGGTGAAGTGCAGGTCGCCGGGCGTGAAGTTCGGTGTGTCGATGCCGTTGCCGTTCGGGCCGGTGAAGCGCGTGCCCAAAAGCGAGTGGTCATCGCGCTCGCGCATGAAGATAGGCAAGCCCGTGGAGAAACGGGTAATGCCGGTGATCACCCAGCCGTCGGTCAGGCGATGATGTCCGAGGAACTGCCCGAAAGGAAGCTCGTAGTGGTAACTGATGACGAAATTATGGGTAAGGTCGAAAGAGGAAAGTGAGCGGCCCAGACGCTGGTTCACGACGTTGATCTGGTCGCCCCAGCCGGAAGAATCGTCAATGGATTTGCTGAAAGTGTAAGCGCCGAGCAACTCCAAAGGACCGCTGCGATGGCGGAAGCTGGCCTGCAACGAGTTGTAATTGGAATTGCCGATGGTCACGAAATATCCATTGCTGCCGATGGCGTTGCTGTAGGGAGAGCGGGTGCCGTTGATGACCGTGCCGTCGGCGCGCGTATAGATGCCGTTTTCTCCGTTTGGCCCGCACGTTCCGCTGCCCGGCGCCACCTGGTCAGGCTGGCTGATGCTCAAACACAAAGCAGGATTGCCGGGGTTCGCTTCCAAATCGCTCAACAAGCGATGTCCCTGGGTGCCTACGTAGCTGACGCTCAGGACGCTATCGTTGCCGAACTGGCGCTGGATGGAGAGGCTGTAGTGTTCGGCGTAAGGGACGCGGTTCTTATACCAGAAGCCTGGTGAGCTTGAGATCGGCTCGAAGAAAGACCAGTCGATGGAGTTATCGGGGTTGCTGGCGGAGACATTAGGCGGCGGGAAATGAACAGGAAAGCGCTGTTTTTCGACGAATCCGGTTTGCCGGTCGATATAGGGGGTCAGGAACGAAGGAGGCGTGGGACTGGCCCAGAAATAGCCGAACGGCGCGTCGCCGACTTCGTTGAAACTAGTGGCGTCTTCAAATGCGGTGTAATACATGCCGAAAGCGGCGCGAATGCTGGTTTTACCGGGCGCTCCGAAGAATTTACCGGACGGGGACCAGGCGAGGCCTACGCGAGGGGCGAAGTTGTTGTGGCGCACGGGCGCGAGGCTTTTGGGAATTCCGGGGTCGCCGGGGAAGACCCAGCCGGTTGGAGATCCGGGAAACACTTTGGATTGCAGCCCGGGCACGAGCGTTTCCAGTTGTCCTTGCGCTTCGTACCATGGCGAGGTCACTTCCCAGCGCAAACCGTAATTGAGCGTCAAGCTCGGCCGCAGGCGCCAGCTATCCTGCCCGTAGAGGCCGTAATAATAAGTTCGTGTGTGCAGCGGCAATTGCACGCCCTGCTGGAACGAGTCCGGCGCGCCGATCAGGAAATCGGCCCAATCGCTGCCGGTTTCAGTGCCGCTGAAAGAGAACGTGCCGTTGTTGGCGCCGTATTCGTGCTCGGTAATCTGATCGTAATGCACGCTGCCGCCGAACTTGAACGTGTGAGTACCTTTGACTTTCGAGAAGTTGTCGAGGATCTGGTACATGTTGTTGTAATTTCCACCGAAGTACGCAGGGACGCCGATGCTGAAGTTATTAAAGCCGATGGAGGGGACACCTTCGGCAGCTTTGTTTTGCACGACCAGACCTAAGGTATCGGGACCGGTTACGAATCCCAGAGAATCGAGCGTCACGCCCAGGCCACCGCTCGGAAATCCGCCCAGGTTTACGGTGCGCATGAAGTGCAGACGCAGCTCATTGACTGACGTAGGACCGAATGTTTTGGTGTCGGCGACGTTGGCCATCTGGGCGCGTCCGAGCGTGGAGACGGCAAAGCCCGGCAGGCTGGATGCGCCGTACGGATCATCGAAAGTGAAGTCGTCGATGAAGTAATAGCCGGAGATCAGGCCGAAGCGGCTGTTGTAATCGATACGGAAACTGCCTTTATCGTCGCGCAGCGTCTGGTTGAACTGGGATGTAGAGTAGTACGGTCCCGAGTTGGCGGCGGGGATGTACTTCATGAGGTTTTGTGCAGGCGCGTTGATGGCCGATTGCGGAATGACGGCGTTCGGGAAAACGCACTGTGCCGACGTGCTGCAACCGGAAAAGTAGTACGGCTCGCCCTGGGCGACCGGATATCCCAGTTTGTTCGAAAGCTGATCGGCCCAATATCCGCCGGTTACGGAACCGTTGAATTGATCGGCGATATCGGCGAGATTGCCCTGGCGGTCGGCGGGAGTAGGCACCAGGATGTTGCCGGTGCTGGCACCGACGATTTTTCGCGAACCCTGATAATCGCTGAAGAAAAAGAGCTTATCGCGGATAATTCGGCCGCCGACGGTGCCGCCGAACTGGTTTTGAATGAACTTGCCCTTGTCGGGGCTATAGAAATTGCGCGCATCGAGATCGGTGTTGCGGAGGAACTCGAATACATCGCCATGAAATGCGTTGGTGCCGGATTTAGTGATGGCGTTGATCTGGCCGCCGGAGTAGTTTCCATACTCCGCGTCGGCATTATTGGTCAAGATGCGGAATTCGGCAATGGAATCGAGATTGGGGATGATCGCGGTGCCCATGTAACCGCCCTCGACCACATTGCCGCCGTTCACCATGAATCCGTTCGTCGATTCGCGCTGGCCGGCCACGGAGAGGCTGCCGGGATTTAAGTCTCCCGAGACGCTGATGGCACCATACTGGCCGGAGGAGACCGGCGTCACGCCGGGCTGCAAGGCGAGGAGGTCTGTGTAACTGCGGCCGTTGAGCGGCACGGTGGTCATCTTCACGTCGCTGATGACTTCGCCCAGGTGCGTGTTGGTGGTTTCGACCTGGACGGCGGCGGCATTGACGGTGACCTCTTGCGCGGCTTCACCTATTTGCAGCGGCACGTCGACCAGCAAGGCGGTGTTTACATCGAGAATCAGCCCGGTCTGCTTGTAATCCTTGAATCCGCCGGCGCTGACTGTCAGATCGTAGTGGCCGACGGGAAGCTGGGGAAACGAATAGAAGCCCTGGGCGTCGGTTTTTGTGGTTGTCTTGATTCCCGTCTGCGTCTCGAGCGCTGTAACCTCCGCGCCGGGCACCAGCGCTCCGGCGGGATCTTTGACATTACCAGAAATGCGGCCGGTAACGGCGGCAAAAACAAGCGGTGTGCACAACGAGAACAGGAGTATCGCCACGCAGGAAAGTTCTGTTTTTCGAGTCACGGTCTCAGTCCTCCTCCAAGGCTCTGCCGGAAAGCCAGCACGAGTCATGGAAACTCGTGTTATGGGTAGAGAGGAACATATCACATTTTGGTATGGCAATCGATCGAGCGCGATTCGAAACGCCCGGCGCGGGCGTAGTGATAAGGTAATGCGATGGAGGGCGGGGCGGGTACTTTCATGCACCGCGCCGGATGAAGCGTTCGGAAGGAGAGAAACAGGATGAAAACGATGATTCTCGTTTGGGCGGGGCTGGCTCTGTCGGCGGCAGCGGCGGAAATTCCGCCGGCGGAAGTGCAGATCGCGTCCGCGACGCTGGCGGCGCCGGCAGACCTGCGAGCAGGCGCGGCGGTGCTCGGCTACGATGCGCAGGGCCAACTGGTCACGCTCCGCGAAGGCAAGAACGAACTCATTTGTCTTGCGAATAATCCCAGCAACGCGAAATTCAGTGTGGCCTGTTACCACCGGGATCTCGAGCCTTACATGGCCCGAGGCAGGGAGCTGCTGGCGCAGAAGGTGACGGGGCAAAAGCGCAACGACATTCGGTGGAAAGAAATCGCCGACGGCAAGCTCAAGATGCCGCACGAGCCAAGGACGCTTTACGTCCTAACGGGCAGCGGCTTCGATGCGGCAACCGACAAGGTGACGGACTCCTATCTTCGCTGGGTGATCTACGTGCCTTACGCGACGCCCGAATCTACGGGGCTATCGACAAAAGGCAGCGACAGCGCGCCGTGGCTGATGTCTCCTGGCACGGCAGGCGCGCACATCATGATCAATCCGCCGAAGAAATAGAGCGATTCTGCAGGCGGCGCACGGGCATAACCTTTAAGCGTGTTCCAAAACGCCTTTGCCGCGTTTGACCAAGCGCGACGATTCGCGAACTTGGAGCGTGGCCGGCAAGCGCACCGTAACAGGAGCGGGCTGCTTCGGGCGTTGCTGAATGCGGTCGAGCAGGATGGCGGCGGCACGGTAGCCGATATCGTAGGCGGGCTGCACCACGGTGGTGACGCGGGGAATAAAGAGGTCGTCGAGCGCGAGCTCGTCGAAGGTTGCAAAGCCGATGTCCTCAGGAGTGCGCAATCCGCAGGCGTGCAGCGCGCGCAGGACTCCGAACCCGGTCGGACCGTTGGTGGCGAACAACGCGGTGGGGCGGCTGTGCAATTTGGATAGCCGATCGCGGCAGATGGCGGCTATATTTTCGGGTCGAAAGTTTCCTTCCCAGATCAGCTTGTCTTGCAGTTTCAGCCCGGCCTTTCGGAGAGCCTGCCGGTAGCCATCGAGGCGCTCCTTTTCGTTGCGGAGGCTCAGAGAACCGGTGACAATCGCGATGTGGCGATGTCCCATGGAAATGAGGTGCGCCACACCCATTTCGGCGGCGTTGGCATTGTCGACGGACACGGAGTCGACTTTCAGCTCGCCGGGAATACGGTCCAGGCAGACCAGCGCGGTTCCCGAATCCATCATCCTGGCGATCTGGTCAGTGGGCGTTTCGCCGGCCGCCACGACAAGCAGGATGCCTTCCACCTGTTGCGAGCGCAACAGAGACAGAAGGTCTCCCTGGCGGCCGCAATGATCGTCGGAAGTCACGGAGATGAGCGAATAGCCGCTATCGAGCGCCGCGGCTTCTGCGCCGCGGATGACTCGCGGAAAAAACGGAATGGTGAGATCGGGGACGACGATGCCGAGCGTTCTGGTCCTGCTGGTTTTCAGGCTGCGCGCGACGTGGTTTGGAAAATAATCCAATTCGCGAATCGCAGATTCGACCTTCGTGCGAAGTGCGTGGCTTACGGGCACGGATCCGGTGATGACATGCGAGACGGTGCCGATGGAGACGCCCGCGCGCTTGGCTACTTGTTTGATCGTCGGCATCAATTCGGTGAGTATCCCGAGTTGCGACTTTATGGTGAAATAATTTTTACTAGCGCGATCCGGACCGAATGCGGGTGCGAGCGCTACATGGTTTTGAGCCGGATATTCCGGACTTCCACCTTCATGGGCGGCCCGAGATGCAGTTGTATGCCGATGAGGCCGCTCATTTTCCGGTTCGGCACGTCATCGTCCACGAGCCCGCTCATCACGTGGCCATTCATCACCTGAACGAGCACGTTGCCGCGCGCAATGATGTCGTAATCGTTCCAGCCGCCATTCTGGATGAAGCTTTTCAGCTCCCCGCCGTCTCCCAGAGAACCGACGACACCCGGTTTCTTCCCCGCTGGGACATAGTTGAACTGGCCGCGAAGCGCCAGAAAACCGCGACCGCGCTCTTCGTAGATCTGGCCGGTGAACCGGTCTTCGGCATCGATGTCGGCCTGATAACCTTTCATGGCCCAACGAATATTCGGAAGCTCGATGCTGCGGTACTGGATGCCGCTGTTCACTGCGCCCAGCCGGTACTGGAGCTTTAATTCGAAATCCGCCGGGCTGCCGCCGCGCCAGATGAGGAAGCTGTTTTGCTTGGGCATGGTTTGGGCGGTGGTCTCGCCGACAATCGCGCCGTTTTCCACGCGCCACAGTTTCGGATCTCCGTCCCAGCCGGTCAAGGTCTTGCCGTCAAAGATCTGGCGAAATCCGGTCTCGTCTTTCAGAGGCTGCGGCAGTTCCATCTCGAATCCGCCGCCTTTCCGCGGCGGTTTCTGCTGGGTAAGTAACGGGGCCACGAAAACAGCAAGGCAACCGACGGCAACGAGCACGGGTCGCACGGCCCTCCTGATCCTTTCTCCATGAACGACGTACATCTGGCTCTCCTTCCGGGTATTTCAATCCCAACCGTGGGCGTTTCGCACCGAGATCATGACATTCAACACGTCCTGCCAGGTTTTCGGATCGGTCATCACGGCGTTTGGAAACATGCAGCCGTCCCAGCAGATGTGCTCGAATTTTCGCGTTACTTTTCCGGTATCATCCCGCATCCAGGCGCCGGCGTCGCGGACGATATCGAGCTTGCCGTTGGGGTCGGTGGGCAAGCAATGGCGGCCGGTTTTGTCGTGCGAGCCTGAACCCTTCACGGTCCCATCGTTTTGCGCCACGTGAAAATCCTTGGTCCAGGGGCGCAGCGCCGCAGCCATGGTTCGATATGCGTGAGCAAAACGTTCCTGATCCGACCAGTCAAAATTTTCGGGAAGCAGGCGGTCTTCCGGAGCGTTGTATCCGAGGGTGAAGAGCATGGTATGGGCCATGTCCGCCTGAAATCCGAGTGTTTGCGGGCGGCCGACGAGCTCGAGAAGCTGGACCATGTGACGCCAGCCGTGCATGCCGCCCCAACAGATTTCGCCTTCGGCTGCGAGCTGCTCGCCGAAGTCTTCCGCAATGGCACAGGCTTCGCGAAAGGTCTGGGCGATGCGACGGGTATTTTGCCCGGGGTCGCGGGCCCAGTCGGCCGGGCCGGCAGCCGAATCGATGCGTATGATTCCGTACCGTCTGATTTTCAGGTCACGGAGCTTGCGGCCGATGCGGCACGCTTTTTTCACCTGATCGAGGAAGCGGACACGCTCGGCTTCGTTGCCCATGGCCGATCCGCCGCCGGTGGGTGGCCACACTGGAGCGACCAGCGAACCAACCAGGAGGCGGCGCGAGGCGATGCGATCCGCCAGGCGTTCCAAGTCCGCATTTGAGGAATCGATCTCGATATGAGGTGCGAAAAGGAACAAATCTACACCGTCGAAGCGGATGCCATTGGAGGAGGCAGCGGCGGTGAGATCCAACATGGTGTCCAGGTCAATGGGAGGCTCCGAGCCAGGACCTTTGCCGACTAATCCAGGCCACATGGCATTGTGAATCGCGGGATGGGCGTGCGTGGTGGTCATCGAAATTCCTTGGCGGACGTATACTCGCGAGCGCAAGCATCACCGACACCTGAAGATCAAGGTCAGTGCGGGCCGAAAACGGGTATTAGACGGTTGCGCGACCCGGATATTCAGGCTTCGGATTCGTCCGCGTTGAAAGTGTCAAGGAGTCGGAGCGGCATTGTAACATCTGAAACGGTCCCTGTCAAACTAACCTATTGACACTACTGCGGGGCGAAGCGTACAATCCTCCACTGACCCGATTGAGTCGTTTCAATCGGCGGGTTCCTCTTGACACGCCACCCATAGGAGAGAGTGATGAAGCCACGTTCTGCTTTGAATTTTTGTCTTTGTGCGGCAATGCTGTTCTTTATTTGCACCTTCGCCCCGAGCGCGAATGCGCAAGTGGCCGCAGCGGGCGCCATCCTGGGCACGGTGAGCGACCCAACCGGCGCGATCATTCCGGATGCCGAAGTTACCGTAACGAATACGGCCACACAGACTAAGCGCACGGTGAGCACCAATGCGCAGGGGTTTTACTCGTTTGAATCCCTGCTCGCCGCGTCCTATGACGTGGTTGTCAAGAAAACCGGGTTCCAGACGTTTACGGCACAGAACGTGAAGGTGGACGCCGGCTCGCGCGTGCAGGTCAACGCCAGCCTTCTAGTCGGCACGGAAGCCACCGAAGTTCAGGTACAAGGGGAGGCCTTGGCGGTCGAAACCGCGTCAAGCGAGTCCGGTGGCACCATCGCCAGCCGGCAGATCGAGAATTTCGCCTTGAACGGCAGAAACTTCCAGATGCTGGCCATGCTGGTTCCGGGCGTCAACAATATCAACGGCGCGCAGGAGATGGGCGGCGGCGGTTTGACGCAAGGCAACACGATTTCGGTAAACGGGGTCGGAACCGAGTTCACCAACTTCCTGCAGGACGGCACGTTCAACATGAACACCGGGTGCCAGTGCGGCGTGAACATCACTTCGCCGCTCGAAACAATCGGCGAGTTCCGCATCGTAAAGGACAACTTCTCCGCCAAGTATCCCCTCTCCGGCAGTGCCAATATCATGGTGGAGACCAAGTCGGGCACCAACGCATTTCATGGAAGCGGCTACGAATACCTGCGCAATGACAAGTTCGATGCCCGGAACTTCTTTGACGGAAGCACCAAGGCGCCGCTGCGGCAGAATATTTTTGGCTTTGAAGTCGGCGGGCCGATTAAGAAAAACAAGACGTTCTTCATGGCTAGCGAGGACTGGCGCCGGCGCAGCGTCGGGCAGACTCTGCGAGGCGCGTTCCCGGATCAGGCGATCCGCAATGGCGACTTCACCAACAGCGGTACGTTGGGTACCGGAGGTCTGCAGCTGGATGCCAATTCCATCAAGCTCGAGAACCAACTGCACCCGGGCGTAAACTGTGTCAGCGATGCGACACATTTGAATCCGGCCTGCTTCGACTCGAACGCCGTGGCGATTATGAACAAGTATTGGCCGCTTCCCAACAACCCGTCGGGCGGCTTCCTGAACTACATCAATAACGGCGCGGAGCGATTTCCGCAGCGCGATGACACCTACCGCGTCGACCAGTATTTCAGCGAGCGCTTCACGCTGATGGGCCGTGTATCGTACGAGACCGCCACGGACACGCCTGCAGCCGAGACCTGGAACGGCCTGGTGGCGCCCACCCTGGGCCAGTCCATCAAAACGACCGGTTTCAACGGCCTGGTTCGTTTCACCGCGAATATCAGTCCCCGGATGATCAACCAGACGACTCTGGCGCAGACCTACGATAAGCCGCGGCTGACGGTGGTCAATGCCGCGCTTCCCACGGACATTAACCTGGGCCGTCCCTACACGGATCACAACCCTCTGGTGCCCAACATCAGCATCAGCGGCGGCTGGCAGGGGCTGGGTGCATTTTCGCTCCCGGTTACGGCAAGCGACGGAGAAGGCACGTTCTCCGACGATTTCAGCTACGTCAAAGGCAATCACGTCCTGCAAGCAGGTGTGCTTTACATTTTCGGCATCAAGCGCCAGAACTTTTTCAGCAACACGCATGGATCTTACAGTTTCAGCGGCGTCCACAGCAATGACCCCATGGCCGATTTCCTTCTGGGATTGGATGCCAGCTTTTACCAGACCAGTGCCGAGCGCGAAGGTTACTATCACTACAAACAGTTGGAGGCTTATTTCCAGGACGACTGGAAAGTGACCCGCAGGCTGACTTTGAATCTCGGTCTCCGCGAAGTCTGGTACTCGCCGGATACGATCTCCAATCAGCCGTGGACCGACTTCGACCCGCCGAAATTCGACGCGTCCGCCGCGCCTGTAGTGCTGCCAAGTGGAAATTTTCAGACCAACGCAGCAGGAGTTCCCGTAAATGCTGCTGGCCAACCGGTGCCCGATTATCTTACTAACGGCCTTGCCTTTGCCGGCCAGAATGGGACGCCGGCCGGCATCTATAAAAGCCGGGTCTGGAACCTCGGGCCGCGCATCGGGTTCGCCTATGACGTTTTCGGCGACGGCAAGACCTCGGTTCGCGGCGGTTTCGGCATCGGCTACAGCCGGACTCCGTTCGGGAATTATGCTTCGCTAAACAACCCGCCGTTCATCACCAATGTCAACCTGATAAACGGCACCTTGTCGAACGCATCGCTGGGCAGCCAGGCGGCGGCGATTACCGGATCCAACCTGAACTTCGTGGGGCCGCCCAATAACCTGTTCAAGCCCACGCAACTGGACACCTGGAGTTTGACAGTGGAGCGGGAGGTGATCCCGCGGGGCGTGGCGAGCATTGCTTATGTGGGCAGCGCCGCGCACTACCTGTCCGGCTATTACGACTACAACTTTCCGCTCCCCATGGCAGGCCCTTCGGTCAACGATCCGGGTTGTTTACAGCCGGGACAGTCGATTCCATCGGGAGGTTTTCAGTTCGACCCGTGTCTGAACGCCGGCATTGTGTCGGCCGATTACACGCGTCCGTTCAAGGGCTGGAGCACGATCGGCACCGGTGGTGCCGAGGCCGCGGCGAATTACTACGGCAACTCGAATTACAATTCGCTCCAATCCGGCTGGAAATACAGTTCCGACCATCTTACGCTTACGCTTGCCTATACTTTCGCCAAAGGTTTAGCCAACGTCGCCGGCCGCGGGTTCGGGTCAGGCGGTCAGACCGGCGCCGGCGCGCAAAACTCGCGTGACTTCCATGATGAATACGGACCCATCGGTTGGGACCGCCGGCATATTTTCACTTCCGGTTACATCTACGATCTGCCGTTCCTGAGAAATGCCAAGGGTTGGGTCGGGGCGGCATTCGGGAAGTGGACCTTCTCGGGACTGACCGCTATCGAGAGCGGATTTGCGTATTCGCCAGGAATGTCGATTGGCACCCCGGGACTGGCGACGCGGCCGAACGTGGTTGGCAAGCTAAGCTATCCACACAAAAACGGCGAATGGTTCGATACCAGCGCATTTGCACCACCGGCGTTCGGATTCTTCGGAAATGCCGGTGTGGGCTTAATACGGGGCCCGGCGGAAAATACCTGGAATTGGGCGCTCTACAAAACATTCCCGATCACCGAAAGGGCCAGGATTCAGTTCCGCGGAGAATTCTTCAACATCTGGAACCATACCAACTTCGGCAACGTGGATACCAGCTTTGGTTCCGGTACTTACGGGCAGATTACATCCGCTTTGAACCCCCGCATCCTGGAGTTCGCTTTGCGGCTGGCGTTCTGACTCTGTTTCCGTGCTGACGTGCCCGGCGCTCTCGACTGGCGCCGGGCATTCCATGCTAACCTCGGGCCATGCGGGGGCGTGGTTTGCCTGCAAGTATCCTGATCGTCTGGTGCCTGTTCGCCAATGAGGCAGCCGCGCTATCCGATAACGCCGGAAATCATTTTGCGCGCGCCGTTGAACTGGTGCAGCAGGGCAAGACCGACCTCGCGCAGTCCGAGTATAAGGCCGGGCTCAAGTTGAATCCCGGAGACTCGCAGGCATGGAATAATCTCGGCGTTCTTTATTTCCGTCAACAGAAGATGAAGCCGGCGATCGACGCGTTCGAGAGGGCCGAACGGCTGGATCATCGAAATTCGGAAATCAACTTCAACCTGGGTTTGGCGCTTTCGCAATCGGGCGAGTCACGACGGGCCATCGATTATCTTTCAGTCGCCGCACAGGAGGGCGCGGATGCTGCCCAAATTCATTTTTTGCTGGCAACGTGCTGGTTCGATCTGCACGAATGGCACAACTCAATCGCCGAGCTGGAGTTGGCGCGCGGCAGCACGGCCGGCTCTCCAGAAATGCTATTTCTGCTGGTGCGAGCGTACCGGAACGCAAATGAGCCGCGGAAATCGCTGGAGGCTACCGCCGCGTTTTTGAAGTATTATCCCGATTCTCCTCTGCTGCACGAAATGCTGGCGGAGGCGCACGATGAAGTCAACGAGCCGGAAGGAGCCGAGGCGGAACTCAAGGCGGCCATCGCCGGATCGCCGCAGGCGCCGCAGCTTCATTTTCTTCTCGGCTATTTTTATTGGAGGTGGACGCGTTTCGAAGAGGCGGTCGTTCCGCTCGAGGCGGAGATCCGGATCAATCCTCGTTTTGCGCCGGCGTACTTCTGCCTGGGCGACGTACGATTCCGCGAGGGCCGCTCGGAACAGGCCGCGCGGTATTTCGCCAAAGCGATCGAGATTGACGCAACCTATGGCGAAGCCGTACTCGGGCTGGGAAAGGCTTATGTCGAGATCAAGCGGCCTGGCGATGCGGTCCCGTTGTTTCGCCGCGCGACCGAGCTGCTGCCAAATCGCGTTGAACCCTGGAGCTGGCTTGGTAGAACGCTCATTCAGTTAGGCCGCAATGAGGAAGGCCGCAACGCACTGGCCCAGGTCAAGCGCATGAATGCTGCGCAGCACAGGCCGGTGACTGGTAATCTCCGTCCGGCGGCTCCGGGGAACGCTCAATGAGATGCGCGATTTCACTCCTGGCGCTTGCGTTGTGTGTTTTGCCCGGGCACGCGGAGGAAGATAAGACCCGCGATGCGCGCCCGGTGAGCTGGGAAGCGCAGCTCCGCCAAGGCATGGAGTTGTTGCGGGAAAAGAAATACTCGGAAGCGCGCACATGTTTCCAGCGCACGACCGAGTTGAATCCGCGCTCCGCCGAGGGTTTCTTCTATCTCGGCATGAGCACGCTCCATTTGGGCGATCGTGCCGCTGCCGAGGCTTTTTTGCGGCGGGCGGTGAAGCTCGATCCTGCCGGCGTCAATGCGCTCTATAATCTCGGCGTTCTGCTGATGGAAGAACACAAGCCCGCAGAGGCGGCAGCTTATTTCGAAAGAGCGAAGAAAGCCGGCCCGCTCACTCAGGAGCTTGCGGTCAACCTGGCGCGGGCATATCTGGAGTCGGGAAAAAATCAGGGGGCTCTCGAAGCGATCGAATCCGCGGGCCGCCGTTTTCCGCAGGATGCCGCGTTATACCTGGCGACCGGCCAGCTTCTCTACCAGCATGGCCTTTCCACACGGGCCTGCACGGAACTCGCGAAGGCGGCAAGTCTGGAGAAGGGAAGCGCGGAAATTGCGGTGCCGATGATCGCCGCTTGCCTGGCGGGCGGTAACGTAGCGAATGCCCGGGTTGCGCTGGCGGAAATTCCCGAACGCGAGCGGTCGAGCGCGCAATATCATTCGCTATCTGCACAGGTTAGTCTTGCGGCGGGCGATAAACAAGCTGCGCTCGAGGAAATGAATTCCGCGGTGCGCAGCGAGCCTCAAAATCCCGTTTTGCTTTTGGAACTCGGCCGCGTCCAACAAAAATGCGGCGAGCAGCAAAAGGCGATCGAGGTGCTGGAGAAGGCTGCGGCGATTGCTCCCGATCTGCCCGAGATCCCTTACAGCATGGCCGTGAGTTATATCACCGCCGAGGACGACCAGAGAGCGATTGAATTGCTGGCGCGGGCACTGAAGCTCGCGCCGCAATTCGACCGGGCGCTCTTTTTCCTGGGAAGTATTCATCTTTCGCGCGACCGTTTGAACGATGCCGACCGGCTGTTGTCGGAGGCTTTGCGCCTGGCTCCGCAGAATCCCTTCTATCATTGTTTCCTCGGAATGCTTCGCGCGCGGCAAAACCGAACTGCCGAAGCGGAGCAACAGTTCCGCCAGGCCGAAGCCATCAGCCCCTCTTACGCACTGCCGCATTTCCACATGGGGCGCCTGCTGGAGCGCGCGGGGAAAAGTGCCGATGCCGAGGCGGAGCTGGAGAAGGCCGTATCCATGCAGCCGGATATGGCGGAAGCCTACTACCAGCTTGGCCTGCTGCTGAACAAACGCGGGGAAAAAGAAAAAGCCGAGCAGGCGCTGGCGCGTTTCAAGTCGCTTCGCGACGCCGAATCGAGCGAACGCGAGATCGTTCTCAAGGAGCTGCAGGAGACGGTGCGCTAGCGCGTTCGGCGCGGCGCCTGCGAAATTCGATGCTCTGCGGCCTGATTTTCAAGTAACGATCGAGAATCCGAATTTCCTCGGCCGGATTATTCTGGCTGCCGTAGAATTCCGCAAGCATGATGTAAGCCGTTTCGTCGGCCGGATCGGCGGTGATGGCCGCTTCGAGCATTTGAACCGCTCTGGCCGGATCTCCGGCCTCCATCCAGGCCGTTGCCGCGGCCTGATAAGACGTCAACTCGGCCGGACGGAGTTTCACGGCAAGCTCGAAAATCTCGGCAGCCTTTTGGTGCAGTCCCTTCAGGTCGGCAAATAGACCTAGGGCCGCTGTGAGCTCGCCGTCCCGGGGAAACTTCTGTCGCGCTTCAGCGATCAGGGGAAATGCCTTGGCTAGAAATTCGGGATTCTGCTGCTGCGCGCCCACGTTGACATACGCCAAGCCAAGATTACGAGAGGCATAGGGCTCTGACGCGGCGCGCCAAGCAGTGAGTATGGCTGGTTTTCGCGCCGGCTCTTCCCGGACAGGACGCCGGCGAATCTGGTGATCGGTGAATGCCGCATGCGCACCATCGACTGTTCCGCGCGAGGGCATGTGGCAACCGGCACAATCGCCATCTTCGACGTGATGATTGCGCGCGAGCGTGCTCCCGTGGCAGCCCAGGCACTTGGCGCGATAATACGCAGCTTTTTCGGACGGCTCGCGATGCGGATCGTGGCATGTGCCGCACCAAAGCCGGTGATCGCTTTTCTGCCAGCAGAGGCTACGGCGCAACTGCTGCGACTGGCTGATGACGCGCAGCGGCGTGTTATCGCCGGAGTCGCCGACGAAAACGGTGAACGTGTTCTCGAGTGGCTCGCCCGGCGCGAAGTCCGCCCAGTCTTTTCCCGGGTTGAGGATGCGCGCTTCACCCTGCAAGTGACACTGCTCGCAAACGCTGTCTCGGGCATCGGGAGCAAGCCGCGCCGGGTTTACGATATTCGCCCGCGAGGGCTTGGCCATGTGGGCCGCGCCGAGCCCGTGACAGCGCTCGCAAGAAATGCCTTCTTCGGTGACTGCTGGGTTTTCATACCGGTTCCCGGTGCCGGCGATGAGCCTGGCTTTACCGGAATGACAGAGCAGGCATTCGAGGCCGACCGGACGATTGAAATCCGGCGCCGGGTTGTCTTCATATCCCGGCGCCATAATCCATTTCTTTTCCTGCGTCTGATACGAAATGGGAGATTGAAACAGATAATCGCCTTCCTGGATCAAATATCCAAACGCGCGATGCCCGGAGCCCACCACGTAGGCGACGCGGTAGTCTCCGGAGAAGCCACCGCGGACGATACGCTGGTGCATTCCGTCACGCGAGTGACTCACGGAAAATCTGGTGCCTGAGGCTCCGTGGGTAAATTCGCCATCCGGTTGCGTAATTATGCGGGAAAGCGCTCTCCCCATGCCGGTTGCCGCGTAGGATTTCGCTTGCGCCGGGTGGCAGGTGGCGCAGGGACTCGTCGCCCTGGCCGGGAAAGCAGCCAACAGAAGCGCTACGATGGCGGCGCGCATGCGGCTTAGATTATCGCAAGCGGATGCGGCCAATGTGTGAAGCAATAAACCCGCTTCTTTTTTCAGTTTAATCTTCTAGTGCTTGCGCGCGCCCTGCAATATAATTGCACCTGACTAACATGCACCGAAAAACCGCTGTGTTCGCACTTTTACTCGCAGGTCTGCCGCTTATGGCTGCCGATTGGCCGTCCTACGGACGAGACCCGCAACGCACCGGCTGGAGCCCCGAGGAGACCGAGATCAACCCTCGCACCGTACGCTCGATGACGTTGCTTTGGAAAACGCACCTCGACAACCAGGCGCGCGAATTGAATTCCCTCACCGCGCCGGTAAGCGCCGAATGGATCATCACCGATCAGGGGATGAAAGAGGTGCTCGTTGTAGGCGGGGCTTCCGATAACCTGTTCGTGCTGGATTCCGCTACCGGCAAACTGCTGTGGAAAAAGACGCTCACCGTCGAAGGCAAATCTCGCGAGGAGCCCTTTTGGCTGTGCCCGAATGCGCTGAACGCGACTCCGCTGATCCGCAAAGATGACCTGCACACCAGCGTTTACGCCATCGCGAGCGACGGCAAACTGCACGTGCTTGGCATCACCAATGGCGAGGAGCGCAGCGTTCCAGTCCAGTTCGTTCCTCCATTCTCTAAGAATTGGAGCCTCAACCTCGCGAATGATGTTCTCTATACCAACACATCGCAGGATTGCAATGGGGCGCATTCGGGCGTCTACGCGATGGATCTTGGCACCAAGAAGATCAGCTTTTTCCAGTCGAGCAAGGGCGGAGCGGGCATCTGGGGGCGTGCCGGCGTCGCCATCAGTGAAGGCGGTTTGGTGTTCGCCGGTACCGGAGACGGAATGTACAATGCCGCCAAAGGCAGTTATCCGGACACCATCCTGCAACTTTCCGCCAAGGACTTGACGCTGGTGGATTATTTCACACCTGCCAACCACTTGTATCTCACGCGTAAAGATCTCGACATGGGCAGCCTCTCGCCGGTTGTTTTTCCGTGGAAGGGACGCGAGGTCGTCGCCGCCGGTGGGAAAGAGGGCGTCGTCTATCTTCTGGATTCCAAGCAGATCGGCGGAGGCGACCATGCCACCCCGCTTCACCAGAGCCCCCTGCTGGCGAACGAAGGAGCCGATTTCGCCGGCAAGGGATTCTGGGGGGCGTTCGCGACCGCCGAAGACGAGAAGGAGAACCGCTGGCTCTTTGTTCCCGCTTCGGGCGCCGCCGCAACGGGAGCGAAGTTTCCCCTCACGAATGGCGATGCACCCAATGGCAGCATCATGGCGTTCCGCATCGAAGACAAAGAGGGGAAGCCGGCGGCCACACCGGCCTGGATTTCGCGTGACATGAACTTGCCCGAGCCTCCCATCATCGCCGGCGGATTGGTATTCGCCATTTCGAATGGTGAATTTGCGCGCCAGTCCAAGGGCGATGGCGGGTTGTTTACCTCAGCCGAGCGTGCCGCGAAACACACCGGCAACGCGATTCTCTATGCCTTTGACATGACTACCGGGAAAGAGCTGTTCTCGAGTGGCGACACCATGCCATCGTGGACGCACTTCAGCGGTATCGCGATCGCAAGCGGCCGCGTGTACGTGACTACCTACGATTCGAATGTGTATGCCTTCGGCTTGAAGCGCTAGCGCGCAATTTCTAACGCGACGTTCCCAAGCGAGCCGGACTTCACCTCGAACCGGTCGCCTGGACTGGCCTCAAATAGCGGAAGCGGCGAGCCGGTCAGCACGATCTGTCCGCGGCGAAGCCCTATCCCGAACGCCTTCAGCCGCTCGGCCAGCCACAGCACGCTGGCTATCGGCCCGCCAGGCAATTCCGCACCGGTTGCTGCGCCCAGCGCAGTTCCATTCCGATTCACCGTAATGGTTTCATCGAGCAGTCCGTCAGGGCCGCGAAAACCCGGCCGCAGGTCTGGTAACACTACGCCAGCATGCAAACCATTATTCGCAATCAGCTCCTGCGCCCGTTCGCTGAACGGAGCGCGGCAAATATAGTTGTGCAGTTCGATGACCGGGAAGGCCGCATCGATCGCCTGCGCTGGGTTAGCCACAAGCCAGTCTGCACCGGGAACGTCCTGGGCGATGCGCACCGCGAATTCGCCTTCCACCGCGAGGCGCTCGAAACGCTTAGCCGGGAGCTTCGCGCCGCCCCTGTGCGCCTCGCCCGCGAAGATGTGACCAAATACCGGTTCGTTTATTCCGAGCTGGTTTTGAACGGCGCGGCTGACGCAGCCCACTTTATAACCGGCTATCGCTTCGCCGCGGAGCAGCCGCAAGTGCACAACTTTGAATTGAAGCTCGTAGGCTTCGGCAATGGTGAGACTGAGTCCGGGCGAACCGAAAGCAGTCCCCGGTTGAGCCGTGTCATAATCCGCCACCTGCCGGCGCGCAAGCTGGTCAAGATCCGTCTGCAAACAACGCCTCCGTCCGATGATCCTACTACGCCGCTAAGCGAACACGATGCGGGCGCCGGCAACCCGCGATGGCGTAAGATATGGAAACGCGAATGCCGGAAGTTGTCTATCGTTCGGAAGTTCGGATCGAGCGCGTCAAAGGGCCGCTACGCCGCGCCTATCTGCCCGCCGAAAAAACGCCGGTGCTGTTCGGTGTGCATGGCGCCGTCGCCGAGCATTACAAAGTGCCGCCCGCTGTTCTCGATCCGCACGCCACTACCCTGGATTACATCGTCGCGGCGGCGGCCGGCTGACTGACCGGGACCTTCGGAGGCGCGCTGGAGGCGCGCCAGATATCAGCTTCGAACGACCGGTTGGCTGCCGAAGCCACAGGCGAAATCGAGCTTGAAGAGAACGTGCTCGTCATCCGGCGCATTCACGTCAAACTGAAGCTACGCGCCGAACCTGCGTATGCGGAAACCGCGAATCGAGTGCACGATTTTTTCGCTGAAAAATGTCCGGTTTATCGCACGCTGCGCAACTCGATTGCGATCACGACGGAATTAATTTTCGAGCCGCTGGGATGAGAATATCCGGCCGCTAACACAAGTGTGGCGGCCAAGGGTTTGGTCCGCTTCTCGTCCATGGGCGCGGCTGGGACTACACCTTCCGCGGCAGCTTGCGAATCTGGCGCTGGGCCAGGCGGCTCCACTTTGCGGTGAGGCGTCTTCTGTAGCGCGGAGCCGTGCGGACGGCCTCGATGGCACGCCGGTACATTTCGCGTGCCTGGGCTGCGTCGCCCAGACCTTCGAAGGCCTGACCGTAATCGAAGAGACCTTCGGGATCGTATGGCCGCCGCTCAATGTACTCGGCCAGCTCGTTCCGCGCATCTTGATACTGCCGCGCGGCGAGATACGTAGCGCCCAGTTCGCGCAAGATTTCACTCAGGTTGTGTCGATCGTCCTGGTCGATCACGGTCTGAAAATGCACGAGAGCGTCACGCAGACGGCCCTGCTCGCGTGCGATGCGGCCCAATTGAAAGTGGGCGTCGGTTTCGGAAGAATCGATGGCTACGGCACTGCGAAAACGCTGGATGGCTTCGGTGTACTGATGGCGCTGCTGATAAATGAGTCCGAGCTCGTATTGCGCGTCTGCATCGTGCGGGTTAATGGCTGCCGTCTCGAGCATTTTATGGAAGCTCTGCCGGCGGCGCATGCCGGTGCCCAGACTGGTGAATTCGCCGGCAAGAAAATAGTAGGCGTAGAAAAGAAAGAATGGGGAGGCGAGCCACGAGAGCACCATCCGGAGCGGAGCCCAAAAAACAACTGAGGCCGCGAGCGGAATGACGGAAAGCCCCACTGCGCCCACCGCGATGCCGTTTTCCGTCCCGAAAACTGTGCGGATCGCGAAAAACATCAGCACGGCGAAATAAAGATAGGCCAGTGCAGCGACGGCGGCCAGTAGGGGCAGCGGAAGGAACCACGAGGCCGGCACAATGGGAAGTTGCGAGGCCACCCAAGCCATCGAGGTGCATGTAAGCAACGCGGAATAATCGCGCTCGAACACGACACCCAAACTTCCGAGGCGTGCAAGGAGATTAGTTACGAGAAGTGTTCCGGGAACGTAGATGACGGCCAAAACGAGAAGGGGCGAATAAAAACTGAACGACCACCACGGCCGCGCGCGCGGAATACGAACGGGGATCTGATCCTGATCCGCAGCGGCGCCCTGGAATTGCTGGATTGTTGGCGGCGGCTGCGGGAGCGCGGTACTCAAACCGCCCTGCAGCAACAGCGATACCACCAGCACCGCCACAGTGGCGAACAGCAGGCTGCCGCCATCCAGTATCCGGCTCATGGCAGCGCCCGGTTTCCAGAGCAACTCCAACAGCAGCCGGGCATTGTGCATTCCGGTTCAAGGATATCAGGGCCGACGCTTCAATCTCCGGGATGATACGTCCGCTCGGCGTGCGCTTGAATCTCAGCTTTGGTGAACCAGGCAGGCTTGAATTGCTGATTGGCGTAGAGCCGCGTCTGATCGAGATAGTGCGGCGAAGACGGGTCGGAGTTTTCGCCGAATACCATTATCGAGCGCGCCTTCACCTCGGAAGCGAACTCGACGACGCTCACAAAGGAATGGCCGGCAACACCGTAATTCCGCTTCTGTCCTTTTTCCGCACGTGCATAAAAATTGAAGACGATGCCTTCCGGACCCGGACCGCCGGCCACGGGAAAACTGGTTTTCGCATCGCTGAAAGGCTCCTCACCGCTCGAGAAAGTCCGCTCGACGCGATTGATCTCGCCCCAAGGGACTTCCCACGTCCCGAACTTGTTCTCGAGGTCTTTGATGACGTCTTCGAGTGCGCCGATCGGATCGTTCTTGGCCTTCGCATCCCGAACCTGCTTCCAGTACCAGAGCGTAAACAGCGTCATGGGGACGGAATGGATCGTGCCGACATGATCCCATTCACGGAGCTCAGTCACCGGCCTTGCAAGCCGGGCGGCGCGATCGGCGTCGGATTTCTTCAGCGCTTCCCAGCGATCCACAAGTTTCGGGATCTCGGTTTCGGCCTCGATCACCGAGGTATCGAAAGCGGCTTTGGCCCACTCTTCGAAGGTGAATTTTTCGTGGTTATAGAGAATGCGGCGCGAGATGCGGGCGCGCGCCGTTTCTCCTTCGCCCACCATGTAGGGTGGAAACTTCGCCGGATCCGGATTGTCGAAGATGGTGGTGGTGAACGGCGTCGAATTGCAATTCTGGACGAAGCCGGATTTCGGATTCAGCACCTGCGGCAACTCGTCGATCGAATGATACCCATGCCATTCGGTTTCGGGATCCGTGCCGTCGACGGCTTTTGACCAGTCGTAGCGCGCGGCGCGCCGCGGCACCGCGCCATTGTAGAGATAAAAAATATTGCCGTCGCGATCCGCGTAGACCACGTTAAACAGCGGCACGGCGAGCTCTGAGACGGCTTTGCGGAATTCGCCGTAATTGTGGGCGCGCGTCATGTCATACCACTCCTGAATCTGGCCGCCCTCCTCGAGACGTGCGAACTTTACCGCCAGAGCTTTTCCGTTGCGCCAGGCGACGATCGGGCCGTGATGGGTTTTTCGCAGCGTGAACCGGCGTGTCACCAGGCCCGCGTCGGTTTTGACCCGGATGGACTCGGACCACTCGACAGCCTGGCGGTGTTCATTGCCGTAGCGATAAGCCAGCGAATTCTGCGGATCGTCGAAAGTTTCCTCGTAAACGTCCACCACATCCGGTTTATTGACGGTATGGCTCCAGCCGAGGTATTCGTTATGGCCGATGGTTGGAAAAACCGAACCGAAGAAGGAAGCGCCCGACATATCCCAGCCTTCGTCGGAGTGGACATGGGCTTCGTACCACTGGCCTGGACCGAAGAACGGCTGGTGCGGATTGATGAACAGCATGGCGTGGCCCGTCGCGCTTTTCCCCGGCGCAATGGCCCACATGTTGGAGCCCTGCTCGCGCGCGGCATCGCGGATCTGTTTATTATCGATGCCCGTTTCGCCGAACAGGAACAGATAGTAAAGCGCATATCGGCCGAAGGCGAACGTATGCCACGGCTCGAAATGCGTGATGAGGCGCGGCTTTACCTGCGGATGACGCACGAGGTAGTAATTGAAGCCATCGGCCAGCGCTTCGACCAACTGGCGCATGCGCGGTGTGGCGTGCTCGTACTCACGCTGCGACAGTTTTGGAATTTCGAGAGAGCGCACCAGCAGATCGTCATTCAGCGTTTTCTCGCCGTAGATTTCCGACGCGCGGCCCAGCGAGCGCAGGTAGCTGTCCTCGATCTGCCAGAAATTATCCTCGGCCTGCGCATAGGCGAAGCCAAAGACGCAACTTGCGTCGGTCGGCCCATAGATGTGCGGGACGCCGTAGCTGTCGCGATAGATCGTTACAGACCGGGCAAGCTGAGCGGCTTCGGCGCGGGCGGCGGCGCGTCCGGGGATAGCGAACGCCAGCGTCACCACGAGAGCAGAAAGCGAGCGGGTGAATTTCGGCACAGAGCAGATTCTACTCTATCTGCCGCGAAGTGCGGACGGGCCTAGGGCGCTGGTGCGCCCGGCCCGTTATTCCCGCTCGTGATGCGCGAATTTAGAAATAAAAACGCAGCGAAAGCTGTAAGTTGCGCGCGTCGTTTGTCTTTCCGGTGACCTTGCCGAAAGAGGAGCTGGTTGGGTTGAAATTCGCTCCGCCCCAGTTCGGATGATTGAAGGCATCAAAGGCTTCCGCCCGGAACTGGAAACCTGACCGCTCGTTCACGGCGAACGACTTGAACAGCCCGAGATTCCAGTTTTCAAAGCCTGGGCTATGGATGACGTTGCGAATGCCCTTCTGGAGCACAAACGTGCCTTTCGCGGGCGCGGTATAAATCGGCGATCCATCGGAATTTGTCGTGGAGAACCAATAGTGCGGATCCTTCGAGCCGTTGGCGGCGAACTGGTTCAAAAGCTTCGGAGTGCCGTTCATCGCCCAGAGCTGATTCGTGCAGGACATACTGCCATCCTGGCCGACCCCGGCATAATCGTTGTTGACGCCTACGCTACAGGGAGTCCCGGTTTGAAGTTGCGTGATGCCGCTGATCTGCCACCCGCCGAGCAGCCGCCCGACGAGATTATTCTGGCCGCGGAAGAAGGGCAAATCGTAGAGGTAATTGGCGGCGAACACGTGCCGGGCATCGAAATCGGACTGTCCCCACAAATTGCCGGCGTAGTAAGTGTCGGGAATGATATCGCGCTGCGCGGACCCATTATCCATGCTTTTCGAAAGCGTGTAGGCAATGCCGAATGCGAGGCCCTTGGCGAAGCGCCGGTTCCAGGCGACCTGCAGTGAGTTGTATGTCGAACTGGCTATGTTGTCGGTTTCGCGAATCGAATTGTAGCCCTTGTAAGGCCGCAAGGCATCCAGGTTCACGCCCGGATTTGCGGCTACCACGGCGAGTGACGGCTGATTGATGTCGGCTTCGCGCTGCGCGTGCAGACCGCGGCGGGCAACATATCCCACCGATAGCAGCGAGTTCCAAATGGTTTCCCTCTCCACCGTGAAGTTCCACGCCCAGGCTTCCGGGTTCTTGAACGCCTTGCTTTGCGTGGTCACGGTGAGGGGCAGGGAATTGGCAGATGTTCCACCGGGGTTATCCACGTTGCCAAACGAGACGTTGGCGGTGGGCTGGAACGGCGGATTGCCGCCCAGGAAGATGGAATCACTCACACCCACGCGCGTGAAGAAACGGCCGGCTCCAGCGCGGATGACGGTCTTGGGCGTCATCTCGTAAGCGATACCGACGCGCGGTTGGATGTCACCCCACTGAATGTCCGAATAGTGGCTGTTCACGCCGCGGAACAGATAGTTGTACGTCGTCACGTCGGCTTCCGGGAACCGGCCTTTCGCCGCACTCGGCCAGCCGCTGCCCGGGATCACCATGCCGTTGTAGCGATCGCCCGAGCCGGGAATCACCGCGCCAGTCTTGGGATCAATCTGAACCGCCTTTGCCGGATCGTAGAATGCCGGGTCGAAGACAATCATGTTCCGCCACTGGGCGCTGTACGGGACGATGACGGAATAGCGGAAGCCGTAATCCACGTGAAGCTTTTGCGTGACCTTCCAGGAATCCTGCGCGAAGGCCTCGTGCATGCTGCCGCGGAAAATGGTGTAGGCGCGCTGGCCCAGTTCCGAATACGTGTCGAACAGCCCCATCGCCGCATTGGCCGCGGCAACGCCGGTGGAGGGGTGGCCGGAACGCGTGTCGGTGAAATTGAATTGCCCGTTTTGATTGTTGGTGCACGTCGGGCAGGCACTCACGTTGATTTCGTCATTGTCGTTTTCACCGGAGCGCTCGAACAGGTAACCGAACTTGAGCGTGTGATTGCCCATTACGGAAGTAAAGCTGTCGGAGATATCGAAGATCGGTCCGGAGGAATGCGATGGGTACGGGCCGCCGGTCAGTCCGTTGAAGTTGGTGATGTTGGCCGTAGGGATGCGCGTCGGAATCAGTTTTCCTTGCGGAAATATGTACGGGTAGTTGATGCCGACCGTGGTGCGGTCGAGGAAGTGGGCGCGGTCGACGGGAATGTACACATCGTCGAGGCTGACGGTGGCTAGAAACTCGTTTACTTTGGTCGGGCTGATCGTCCAGACGTGACTGAGCGAACTGGTCTGGTTGGGCCTGTTGAAGTATTTCGGGGTCTCGCCGGGAGTGCCGTCGAGCGGCTGGTACTCGAAGAAAGAATAATTCATCCGCCGAAACTGGACGCGCTGCTTATCGGTGATATTCAGGTCCGCGGAAAGTGTGTCTTTGCGCTGGTTCTGCGGGTGAAGGGCGGCGATATAGAAGAACTGGCTGCCGTTAATGGGCGTAGTGAGATTCGGCACCGGATAAGCCTTCAGGATTCCCAGCCCGCTCGGGCTCAGCATATTTTGCGGAATGATATTATTCGGGAACGGCACGCCGGTATTCGGGTCTTTGATTACGACGGCCTTGTTGTAATAGACGTTCGATGGGTTCAGCAGTTCGCTGAAATTTCCTTGGCGCATGAGCAGCGATGGCACGGTCCACGAAGATGTGTCGGTGTACCGGTATCTGACCCATTCCTGTCCCCAAAACCAGAAGATCTTGTTCTTCTCGGTATTGAATTTTCCGGGAATATAAAACGGCCCGCCGACGTAGTAGCCGAACTGGTTGTAATGGAACGGCGGAACAAAATCCTGGCCGGCGGTATGATTGCGCGTCCAGGTATTGGCATTGAACGCGGTGTTGCGCAGGTATTCGTAAGCCGAGCCATGGAATTGGTTTGTTCCGCTCTTGGTGAGGATACGAATCTGCCCGCCGGAGGACCGGCCGTACTCGGGCGAATAAGTCGCGGTAAGAATCTGGATCTCCTGCGTCGAGTCCACGTCGGCCGAACCCAGGCTGGTGCCGTTCGAGCGCGTGCGCACAGCCGGCGCTCCGTCATAAGTAATCAAGCTATCCTGCGTGCGGGCTCCATTGATGTTGCTGGGCCCCTGGCTGAAACTGAACGAAAGACCCGAAAGATTGCCGCCGCGGGTTCCGGGAACCAGATTGGCCATGAAGATCGGGTTACGGCCATTCAACTCCAACGCGTCGATCTGCTCGCGAGTCACTACTTTTTGCACTGAGGCTGATTCAGTTTGGAGCGTTGCGCCCTCGGCCGTCACTTCCACGGTCTCTGTAGCCGCTCCCAGAGCGAGAGTGGCATCGATCACCAGGTTGGAGCTCGGATCGAGTTTGTTATTGGTGCTTTCGTAGCGCTTGAATCCGGTCGCTTCAGCACGCATGTCATAAAGGCCGGGCGGTATGTTGGTAATTGTGTAGTAACCGGATTCGTTCGTCGTCGCCTGGCGCGCGAGGCCAGTTTGATTTTTTATGGTAACTCTGGCGTTGGGAACCACGGCCCCAGACGGGTCTTTTATATAACCCGAAATCGAGCCAAGGTCCGACTGGGCAACTAAAAGCGCACTAGCAAGCAACGCTGCGCACACCGGCAGCATAAAGCGAGAAAAGTGGCTGTTGAACATACGCCTCCCCTGATTTGTTGTTTAATCTGCACGCACAGCTTCGCCGTTTGCGGCACTTGTGACAAAAAGACCCATCCGGGCGGCGGAGCCCGCCGCCGTCGCTTGCAAAATAGCGTTCCAGCGTGATAACTTACTGCCATCGAAGCGCCAATCCGGCGTTCATTTCAAGCGAATTCACGGGGAATTCACCGCGAATCACGTGATTTTTGGAACAAATGGATCCGCTGACTTCACGCCTGCCCTCGGTGGATGCAAGGTGGGATATTGTTCAGCGGGTGGCGGCTAGCACAGCTTTCGAGCGGTCGCCCCGCCAGCGGGAATTACTGCTCTACATCTGCGAATGCGCTCTCGATCATCGACCTCAGGATTTGCGCGAGCAAGTGATCGGCGCGCAGGTCTTCAGACGCCCTCCTGGCTACAGTCCTTCTGAAGACAATATTGTTCGAGCTGAGGTCCGGCTGCTCAGGAAGCGGCTGGAAAGTTATTTCCAGTCCGAAGGGGTGAGCGACCCAACGGTGATTCGCATACCGAAGGGCAGCTACGTTCCGGTTTTCGAGCCGCGGTTTCCACAACCGGAAACGAGAGGGGACCGGCCCGGGCGCGCAGCGCTGGGGAGAAACGCCGGTTCCTGGTTCGGGTGGCAGACCGCGGCCATTTTGATACTTGCCATCGCGTGTGGGTGGATGTGGCGAGAGAGCCGGTCCGTCCCTATTCAGACCTCCGCAGCCTCAGTTGCGCGCCTCAGTGCTAATCCCCTATGGTCATCGCTGTTCGGCAGCGACCGCCAAACGATCGTGGTGTGCGCGGATTCGACTCTGGTGGTCGCGGAAACGATCCTGCACCGCCCGGTTTCGCTCGACGAGTATCTCGCGCACAAATACGCGACTCCAACCGGCAGGCGTGCCGGTGAACCCGATTTGCTCCGAGGTGGCCTCGCGAGATGGCAATTCACGGACATCACCGATGTGCATCTGGTCCAGCGGCTCTACAGTCTGAATGCCGATCGGTGGGACAACGTTTCCGTGCGGCTGGCGAAAATCATGCGGCTTCAGGATTTCAAGAACGGCAATTTGATTTTGCTGGGTAGTACCCGCTCCAATCCGTGGAGCAAACTGTTCGAGCCGCTGCTCGACTTTTCTTTTGAATTCGACGAGCAGGCACACAGTCCGTTTATCCGCAACAAAGCGCCCTTACCGGGTGAGCGGGAGATTTATCGTGCAGCCCGGCCGGGCGGCTCCGGCGAAGCTTATGGCACGATCGCGTTAGTTCCCAACTTGCGGCATAGCGGAAATGTGCTGATCATCGCCGGCACCACCGGAGAGAGCACCGAGGCCACAGGCGAATTCCTCATCAATGAAGCGACTTCGTCGAGCCTGATGCACGCTCTGATGAAAAAGAACAAGGGGCGGCTGCCGTACTTCGAAGTGCTGCTCAGATCGGGCGCGCTTGCCGGAGTCGCCAAAAATCCCGAAGTGATCTTGACGCGTATCCTCCCGGGCGAAGTGGTGCGTAACTGATCCAAGCTGCGCCGCAGGCGCCTTTAGTGAATTCAATATCCCGCTTCGATCAGCATGCGTTCGAACCGCGGATGATGGCGGTACTTAGCAAATGTCGAGTCTGTGCGCGGGTCGGGAAATTCCTCGCCGGGATCCACTTTCGACCTTCGGTCGCACGCAGCCCGCAGATTGGCGAGTACATTTTCGAGATCGCCCCGTTCGGCGTACAGCCGCGCCAGCGTGTAATAGAAAAGCGGGTAGCCCGGGTCGGTCGCAATGGCCGCCTTCAGAAGCGATTTCGATTGAGCCACGTTGCCGGCCATCGCACAAGCCGCGGCATAATTGTCAGTGGCCAAACGCAGGTGTGCCAGCGATAAGCGGTGCGTTCTCGCGTTGAGCTCCATCGTCTGACGGTAGGCGTCCACAGCGGCCTTAAAGTTCTTTTGATAGAAAAGCGAGTGCGCGAACAGTTCGTGGGCGTCCGTAAATTCTGGATCTGCTTGGAGGGCCTGGCGGGCGTAATTTTCCGCCGCCGCGTAATCGTGATCCAGATATAACCTATGAGCGGTGTCATAGAGCACCAGCGCGTTCAGACTCGAGCTTTGGGCGCACGCCGGACAAACGGCGGACGCAAATGCACAAAAAAGAGAAGCCAATGTTTTGCTCGGCCGCACTCTGAGACTCCTCGCCTGCTCCAGCCAGTGTGCGGACTTCCGTTGCGCAGTACAAGTTATCGAGAGATAGGTAAGAAAATTCGCCGCCGGGTAACGACGGCATGGAAGCTTATCTGGTGATTGGCTTTGCGGTACGCCAGAATTCCGGATCGGCTGCGACCCATTCCTCGGCCGGCATGCTCCAGTAAGGCCGCACGGCGAAGATTCTGCTTTCGTAGCCGCCAGCTTGTGCGATGGCGCCGGCCTGCTCGCGCGTGTGCGCGGGCCGGATGACGTAGCGCGTTCCATCGGGCGCTTCGAAAACCGCGCCGTCCATTGCGCGCCGGCTGCGAGTCACGGTGATCACGAGAAACCGGCCCGCGCCGACACACCAGGGACTCCCTCGGCTGGCCTCCGGCAGGTAACGGGTCGAGGTCTCCAGAGGTTTTGTGATGAGTGCTTGCTTGCGCGTGGCTGTCAAAGCGAGCGCGTCGCGGATTTTAGTATTGTTCGCATACGCGGCGGCCACCTCCCGCTCTTCAGCGTCCGACCGAAAGCCGTTCAGCCACCACGCCTCCTTCGGACCGGTGAGTGACTCAATCCCGAGGTACGGATGGGGGCATTTCATTTCGGCGCAAACGCGGGCGGCCTCGATTTCGATCTTCCGGTATGCATCGTCGCTTCCCGGCTTCAAAAAATCCCGGTAGACATAAAGTCGTTGCGCTGGGCGTTGCTGCGCGCCCACGCACATGGCGGCGAGAAACACATAACAAAAACGTGGCAGCATCTGCGGAACTATAGCATGCGGGCGTTTTATTTCGACGGTGCGTAGTAGCCCTTGCGCGCCTGCACTTTCAGATTGTGGTCGCGCGTGCGCAGATCGACGCGCCGGAAAGAGCCATCGCGCTTCTCGTTGGTTGGTGTGTAGGTGATAGCGTACTGGCTCCGCAATTCCGCCTGCAGTTCGGTGAATGCTTCGGTGAGCGGATGCTTCTTGTCCACTCGAAACACGCGCCCGCCGGTCTCCTCCGACATCTTCTTCAGATAAGAATCGCTGACGCCGCCGAAGTAGCCATGGCCATAATAAGCGCTGGGATCGACGTAATAGATGCTGTAGATAACGGCGTCAGCCTGCTGCGCCGCCCTCACGGCTTCCTCGAGCTTCAACCGGCTGCCTTGATCGATACCATCGGTGATCAGCACAATGGCTTTGCGTCCGACTTCATGCGTCAGGCGGTCGGTAGCGGCAAGATACACCGCGTCGTAGAGCACCGTTCCGCGCGGCTGGCCGACGGTGGGTACCGGTCCCGGATGGATTCCGCTGACCCCGGAGTTCACGCGCAACTGGTTAAGCCCAGCCTGCAGGAGTCGCGGCGAGCCGGTGAAATCCTGCAATAACTCGGCGTCTTCGCCGAAGCTGATCAGAAACGCGAGGTCCTTTTTTCGGAGCACCTCCGAGAAGAACTGATACGCGGCTTCGCGCTCGATGTCGATCAGGTTGGTCTGGCTGGCGCTCACGTCGACCAGCAGGCCGAGCGTCAGCGGCAGATCGGTTTCGCGCGCGAAATACTTGATCTGCTGCGGCTTCCCGTCTTCCGTCAGAATGAAGTCATCTTTAGAGAGATTGTTAATCAGGGCGCCGTGTTTGTCGCGCACGGTCGCCAGGATGTTTACCAGGTTGACTTCGACCTGAATGGTGGGTGAAATATCATCCGCCGGCTTCTGCTGCTGTTGTTGAGCCCAGGCCGCCGGGAGCGCTGTAACCACGGCCAACAGGCAGGCTAAAGGTTTCGACATACCGATACAATGGGGACGTACCCCCGCTTCCGATTGTTTCAAATGGACGCTGCCATCCGCCACCTCCGGACGAGTGACCCGTTACTGGGCGCCGTGATCGAGCGGGTGGGCGCCTACGCCATCGAGTTGCGCCAGCCCAGCTTCGAAACCCTGGTCAGGTCGATTGTCTTTCAGCAACTTAGCGGGAAAGTGGCGCGCGTCATTTTTGGCCGGCTCGCAGGCGCCATGCCAGGCGGCCGGTTGACCCCCAAGGACATCCTAAAATTACGTCCCGAGCGCATGCGGCGCCTGGGCCTTTCGCGCCAGAAGGCCATCTATATCCGCGATCTGGCGCGCCGGACGCTGAAGGGCAAAATCGTTTTCGAAGCGCTTGCGGCGCTTCCGGATCAGGCGGTGATCGAGCAGCTCACCGTGGTGAAAGGCATCGGCTTATGGACCGCGCAAATGTTTCTGATATTCGCCCTGGAGCGGCATAACGTGCTGCCCACCGGCGATCTCGGCATTCGCTCGGCGATTCGCAAAGTATACGGCCTGACGGAGCTTCCGACTCCCCGCGAGATTGAAGACCTGGCGCGCGGCTGGCACCCTTACTGCTCGGTAGCGTGCTGGTATCTATGGCGCAGCCTGGACGGCCAGGCGGGAATCTGAGCACTCAATAGTTCGGTCGACCTGCGAGACCTTTTGCAGCTTGAGAGCGACGTCAACCGCAGCTGCGAGCGCCGGAAAGACGCTCGATTTTCATAACGCCTCCCCGCGTATGCGCACCAGGCTGCGATCGATGGCCCTCAGGTTCGGTACGCCCGCCAGTGCCATATCCAGTGCAAGCTCGGTGCGCAAAAGCTCAATCACACGCTCGACGCCGCGCTGGCCAAAAGCGACCAGCCCGTAAAGATACGGCCGGGCAACGCAGATGGCCGTAGCGCCGAGAGCCAGCGCTTTGAGAATATCGGTGCCGCGCCGGAAGCCGCCGTCAACGAGCACTGGAATGCGCCCGTGCACCGCCGCAACCACTTCAGGCAACGCTTCGATGGTGGCGCCGACGTGATCCAGTTGGCGTCCGCCATGATTCGAGACTAGGATGGCCGAAGCTCCGTTCGCCACCGCGCGTTCCGCGTCTTCGTGCGTCAGGATGCCTTTGATGATGATAGGCAGTTTGGTCTGTTCTCGCAGCTCGCGCACCGAATCCCAGGTAGGTGTCGGATCGCGCTGTGAGGGATAGACGGCGGCGCGCTCGACGTTTTTCGAGCGAGGCAGATGGCCCTGCGCGTCCCGCTTTGGAATGCCGGTCTCGCACCACGAGCGGTCAAAATGATTGCGAATGTTGCGGTCGCGATGCGAAACGTAGGCGATGTCGGTCGAAATACAAATTCCCGAGCAGCCGTCGCCTTCCAGCCGTTCCGCCAGCAGACGCATGTCGTGCCGGCTCCGCATGGATCCACCGGTTTCAATCTGCCACCAGACGGGACCCTTCCCCGAAGCTACCAGGTCTTCGATGCCGCCGTTGGTGATGTGCAGGGCTTTCGATGCTGCGGCGGCGCGCGCGACGACGACTTCGCCATCCCGATAAAAGCAGTTCTTTCCTCCGGCAGGATCGAGCAGGATGGGATAAGCCAGCTTCCGGCCGAGCAATTCGAGCGAAAGATCGATGTGATGCACATCCACCAGAGCGCGCGGCCGAATGATGATCCGGTTGAAGGCTTTGCGATTGTCGGCGAGAGTCACTTCGTCTTCAGAGCCGCCGTCAAGGTAGTCCCAGGCGACCGGGTCGAGCTTGGCCTGGGCGAGCGGCGCGAAATCCATCACGCGGACCGGATCGTATAGGCGATCGTCTTCATCCTGGGCACTCAAAAACGGTGCGGCGCCGAATATGGAAATGAGCCCGCGCAGAGCTTGCCGGCGATTCATGCGCATTACAGACTATCACGCCACGCGGCCCAATCTGAGCGCGTCTACGCGGCCAGCGGCTTGCCGATCTCCCAGTGGTGGCCAAACGGATCGGCGATCCGGCCGACTCGCCAGCCGTAGGGCTGATCGGTAACAGGCGAAACGGCCCGCGCGCCTGCGGCGACGGCCCGCTCGAACGCAGCATCGGGGTTTTCGACGACCATCACCATCCGCACGGAACCGCCGCCCAGAGACTCCGGACTGAAGTTCAAGTGCTCGGGAGACTCATCGGCGATCCAGAACTCCGCGCCGCCGACCGAGAGCTGGGCGACGACATCTCCGCTCTCGCTTTCGATGCGAAACAGCTCTTGAGCTTCGAATGCAACCTTATAAAACTCGACGGCTTGTGCCCCACGCCGTACCGAGAGCATCGGCGCAATCGAGGTTTTTGGAATCGCGGCGGTTTGCGGCATGTTTGTCAGTCTTTGTCGGCTACATGAAATTCGGCGTGTGCAGATCGGAAATGGTCTGCGCCTGCTCCGGGGTAAACCCTGCGTTCAGGAGGCGCTTGACACGCTGCTCGTGCATGGTTTCGAGCAGTTCGCGGAACGCTTCGTGCCCGCGCCGGACGGCAGACGGCGCCGTATCGCGCGCGGCGAGGATGGTCAGAGCATCCTGGAGGTGCGACGGAACGCCGCCTGCATTATGTAACGTGGCAGCGCGGCGGCGGACCGCGGCTTCCAGACGTCCATAAAGCGCCGGATCGTGAGCCAGCGCATGGCGCACATGCGCCAGCCCGAAATGCACGTGGCGCGCTTCATCCAGACGCGCGCGCCGCGTCAGCTCCGCCGTCGCCTCATCGGGCGCATAGTTCTCTATGTAACGCAGCAAATCCAGAAACGTTCCTTCACCGAGTACGGAAAGAAGAAATGCGGCCTCGGTGAAGTCTTCGAGCTCGAGCAAAGAGAGCAGCGATCGCGATGTGGTTGCCGACGAGATCCCCACGCCTCCGCTGCCGGCGCGTGCCCGTTTGAGAAACACGTCGATATGACGCGCTTCATCGGCCACCTGCGTTGCCAGAAACATCGCTACCTCGACATAGGCCGGATGAATCCGCGGAAGAAATCGCGACGGCACGTACAGCGCCGAAAGCTCGTTCTCGGCGAGGAAGGTCATGACCTGCCCCATGGCGCGCTCGAGCGCCGGCGGCAGAGGCTGAACTTTTTCCCACGGAATATCGCGCGAGGCATCCCACTGCGCGGCCACCGCCTGGTCGTAAAGGTGCGCAACTTCCGGCGGCGCGACACGATCGCGATCGAGCAGAGCAAAGGGATAAGTGGGACCGCCGGGTTCGACCTGCGCGCCGCGCGGAGCAAAGCCGGTGGATGGATCGGCGTGCTCCGGCATGGGCACTGCCGCGAGCAGATCGGCGCTCAACAACCGGCCCGAACGCCGTGGAAGGTTGACCCGCTCCTCGCGTTCGCCGCGTGGAACCGAATACGGGCCGCGGGCGATCAGGTGCCGCGTGCGGCCGCCGGCCACTTCTTCCTGATCGACGTACTCATGGCGCTCCAGGCGGCACCAGGCCGGCAGATCCTCGGCCACGGTTCGCGCCGACGAAACGACCGCCAGCACGCCGCCCGGCTCGAGCAGTTCGAGCGCGGGCCGCACCAGGGCCAGCAAACCCCCGCCCAAGGCCAAGTCGCCGCCGTCGATGGCCACTGCAACAGTGCTGCCGGCGCCGGGGAAACTCAAAGCGATTCCGTCTCCGCCAGGGCCGCCACCAGGCTCTGATATCCTTCTTCGCGCGGCGGAACCCATTCCCGAAGGCCCTCGAGCTCCATCAGGCGCCGGTGACCGGGAACGTCCCACCGCATGGCGAACAGTGCGCGGCGAAATCCTTCGAGCTTTTCCTTGGGCAGATCGGGCATGGCGTCGAACATGCAATGGTCGAAGCCCGGCGTGGTCCACAACACTTCGATTTTCCCTGCGTCGATGCGCCCCGCCGATTGCTCGCCGGCCCAGATCAGATCCCCCACCGTTCCCGCCTGTGCACGGCCGTCATGGAGCGCCGCCAGCACATCCAGCTCGCTCGTTCCTGTGTCGCCGTGTTTCCCGAGATCGGTATCGAAAGCCAAAACGTTTACGCGCGAAAGATCAATCCCCTGCTGCCTCAGGAAATAGAGCGGCAGGATGCGCGCCTGCGTGGAGTCGCGGCTGCCTACGGCCAGTGTCTTCTGGTGCAGATCTCCCAGGGAGCGGATGCCCGCATCTTTGCGCACCACGATCTTGGACCGGAATCCGCAATCGGAATCGCGCATGCCGAGCGACAGCGACTTGCCGCCGGTGTGATGCCTGACACGCACATGCGCCAGCGGCGTATTCCAGGCGATATCGATGTGACCCTTGAGCAATGTTTCAATCTGCCGCTCGTAGTTGGAGAACAGCGCGAAGTCCATCGGCACGCCCAGATCGTGGAAATGCGCCCGCATGCCCTCCCAAATCGTCACAACCTTTGGATCGTAAGCAACGGCGCCGAGAAAAATGGTCGAGTCGTCCATGAGCTCCTCTCAGCCGAATAGCGGCAGCCCGGTGAGCACGCGCCCGATGAAGTCGTTCAGGTGATCGACGGTTGGCGCCATCACCCAGCCGGCGCGCGCGTCGCGGAATAGGCGTTCTATTCCAAGGTGCCTGGAGAACGCCGCGCCGCCACAGGCTTTCATAGCAAGATCGGTCACTTCTACCGCCGCTTCGAGCGAGCTCAGGCGGGATTCCAGCACGTAGAGCGGCGCGGATTCCGATCCGCCGACCACCTCGGCGAGCGCGTAGCCCAAAAGCGCGCGGGCCTGGTCGGTTCGCGCGCTCATTTGCGCCAAACGCGCGCGCAGCACAGGCAAATCGCGCAGGCAGGAGCCGGTGTGTTCAAAGCCGGCCGATTGCATATGCCTGGCTGTAGACGTAACGGCGGCGCGGCACAAGCCGTTGGCCATGGCGGCAGTGCCCATGGCAAACCAGGGGAGCACGACTTCCAGCATGGTTTTCGGACCTTCACCGAGCGCGCTGATTAGCTGGCTTTTCGCGACCTTAAGATTCTCCATCACCATCGGCGCCGAATCGTTTCCGCGGAGGCCAAGCCCGTTGAACGTTCCAGCAATGCGGAGCCCGCTGGCGCCCTTGCGCGCCAGGTATACGGTGGATTCCAGAGCTGAGCCGGCGTTAGGCTGCTGGGCGCTCGCAACATAGGAATCGGCATGGTCGGCGGATGTTACCCAGGATTTCTGCGCGTTTGTCGTAAATCCATCGCCGTTCGGCGCCAGTTTCGATACCGGCGCCCAAAACTGCGATCGCGAGCCGCGTTCGGAAAGCGCGAGTGTCGTCAGATGTCTGCCGGCGGCAATCTCGCCCAGCAGCTTGTCGCGGCCTTCTAGAATAGCGGATGACGCTATGGCTTGTGCTGCCGAGATGTGCATCACGTAGACCATGGCCGTAGATGCGCAGGCCTGCGCCAGTTCTTCGACCACCGCGGCGTACGCGCGCGGCCCTTGTCCCTTGCCGCCGAATTGAGGGGAGATGCAAAGTCCGAGGAGGCCCTGTGACGCGAGCGTGGAGATGGCTTCCGTAGGAAAACGCGCTTCCGCATCGACCTGTGCTGCATGGAGCGCAGCGACATCGCGCGCGATCGAAGCGGCCAGAGCCGCCATGTCCATTTCTTGAGAGCTCAGACTGTAAATGTGCATGGGAGACCTCCATCATATAACTGAAACGGAGGGCACCCAGCGCAGTGCGGAAACGGGCCTTTGTTGGAAGAGGGCGCCGGCCCCTGTGGGCCGGCGCATTTGGAGGGAGTTAAGCGGCGGTTTTGGCCAACTGCTCCGTATCGGGCACGATACGTTGCAAGTACAGCCGGTAGAACAGATACACCAGATACATCACTGGCAACACCAGCAGCGATACTTCCCAGCCCACCGTACGGCTGGATACGGTGACCAGGCCTGCTATCGCCGAGCCGACCAGATAGTACGGGAAAGTCCATAGGTAGCATTGCTGCCAGATCTTTTTCAGAGGCTTGCCATCCAGCAGGCAGAGCACGCCCGAAACCAGCAGCGTGTTGCTGATGAAGTAGAGACAAGCAGCCAGCACCAGCAGCGCGGGAAGCGAATCCGCGCGCGCCAGTGCGAGTGTGTAATGAGAAACCTGATACGCCGCGCCGATACTGAGCGCCAGGGCGGCCACGTTGAAGGCCACCTGTACGGCCCGCGGCTGGGTTTTCGCCCGCCAGACGCACTGTATCAGGATCGCGAGGCAACCCATGGTCATGGTTTCGATCAAGGTGAAATCGGCGATGCCGATCAGAATGAACAGGAAGTTCACCGAGATCGTGCCAGTGATGCCTGGGAGCCGCACCTTCATGGTTGAGGCCAGAACCGCCAGTAACAGATAGCTGAAGTACCGTGGCAGATCCGGGAATTCGGCGCGGAACGCCAGGCTGCCGCCCAGCAGAGCAAATCCGAAAGTGACGACCAGCGCGATGTAGATTTTAGCGTTCCTTGGCATGGCCGTTAGAATCCAGAATCGTCATCGCCGTCATCCGCAGACATAGCGGACATCGACGTGTCCAAGTTAACAGCGCCGCCCCAGACAACACTGAAGCCGCTGCATGTGGTATCGCCCCAGACGACCGAGCTTCCCCAAACCACGGATTGGGCGCCGATCGATCCGTTGAAAACAACCGAACCCCACACCACCGAATCGCCCCACACTACCGAATCGCCCCAGACCACCGAGAAATTGCGGACGATGCTCACAGTTTTATTGGCTGCATTGTAAACAGCTAGCGGTGAGAGAGCTGGCAGCGCTGGCGTGTCGTTGCTCGCCATAGCTGCCGCGATATCCAGATAGCCGGCGCCAACGGTGAAAATATCCGCCTGGCTGTTGAATTTGGTGAGGGTCAATATGTCGGTGCCCGTGCTGTATAGCGGAAGCACCTTCGCCGCCGTCTTCATCAGCCGCGCTTTCACGATGTCCGGCGTTAAAGACGGCTGGTTTTGCAGCATGAGCGCTACGGCGCCGCTCACCATCGGGGTGGCCATACTGGTGCCACTCAGTCGGAAGTAGCTCGCGCTGGCAGTCGAATACGTTCCGTAAGTCTCACAATTGGAGCAATACGTGGCAGAGTTGACCTGAGTTTTTGGATACTGGCTAATCAGCGTGCAGGTGGGGGAAGCCAGCAGCGAGATAATACTGTTTCCCGGCGCCACCAGGTCCGGCTTTACAAAATGATCGATCGGCGTCGGACCTTTCGAACTGTAGCTGGCGACGGTGTCGTCGGTTCGAGAGGGTGTGCCATTCATCGAGGTTGCGCCGACCGTAATGACGTAAGGATCGTTTCCGGGCGACGTGATCGTGCCATAGCCGTGTACGCCGTACTGATTGTTGCGGCCGTAATTACCTGCCGCAGTGACCACCACGATTCCCGCCTGCCAGGCCTGTTCTACCGCTTGGCACAGCGGATCGAGCGTATAGGTCTCGTAAACCGGGTGTCCCAGCGAAAGATTAATGACGCGAATGTTGTAAGTGCTCTGTAACTGGATGGCCCGCTGGATGGCAGCGATGACGCCGCTTTCCGTTCCTGAGCCGTTCTGATCAAGCACCCGCAGGTTGATGATATTCGCGTTGGGTGCAATGCCCTTGAAGGTGCGGGCAAAATTCGGGCCGGTTGAATCCGCTCCATTAGCTGCTACGATACCCGCCACATGCGTGCCGTGGCCGAAATAGTCGGAAGGATCCGTCGTGCCGCTCAGGAAGCTTTCACTGTAAACGATGCGTGAGCCCAGAGTATCCTTGCTCTTCAGGTCATTCTTCAGCGTGACGCCGCTGTCGATAACGGCCACGCCGATACCGGAGCCATCAACCCCGTATTGCTGCCAGGCGACTGTCGCATTGGTGGTCGGGTCTGCCAGATCCAAAGAGCCGGCCATGTTTCGGTCCGGCGAGATGTACTTGATGGATGGATCGTTGGCCAGCGCTTGAACAACGCTCAACGGCAGACTCAAGTGCGCGGCATTGATACCGGAGAAAATGTGCTTCATCCGGCCGTAAGCGCCGAGTTGCTTGAGTTGAGCTTTGGTTGGTGGATTGACGAACTGAACGATCACATCCACCGTGGCCCCTGAGTTTCCTGGAAGATCTGGCGCGAGTTTCGGGTTGGCAAAAGCCGTGCCAACCAAAGCGATCACGACCGTCAGTTGAATCAGGCGCATTAGTTTGGATCTGACACCGGATGACGCCGTTGTCACGATCCGCGGCTCCGGGTTCGCGAGTGGCGCGCGAGCCGTGCCGCCGGGATTGTAAGTGTCGTGTCTCATCGTGGCTCCATCTGCATGAAGTCGCGTATACGGCCTTCATCAAGCAAGCGCTGGTCCAAACGTAAGTTGTTGAAAGGCCGCGAACTTCATCTGACCACGCGTACAGCGGTGACAATTTGTCACTCCCGTTTCCCTGATAACCTCGATTAGTTGAGCACCTGCTGTGAGTTAGACAGGATGGTTAACATCGTCTGCTACGACAATCACAAGTTAGTTCGATTCAGGTAACGCTAACTGGCGATGTACGCGCACAAGCCCGGCAACGCTGACTCTTTTTTGGAAAGCTGCGGACTTGTTGCATTTACGAAAAGCGAGTTGGATGACAGATCGTTGCGCCGCGCCTGTGAAAGCCGAACGGCGCTCCCTGGGCCAAAGTGACTCAAAGGCGCCATAACTGGAACGGTTGGAAGTATTAGACCAAAGTTATTAACGTAGAACGTCGGTGCCCTACTGTAACGGAATCTTCAGGAACTTCGTGACGCCGTTGCGTATCTCGACGGTCTCGGATTTGTGCATACCGTCTTTTTCCACGCGCACCGTGTAGGTCCCCGGCGCCAGGCTGAGTTGCGCCGGTGTGGTATGCGATACGGGCCGCTCGTTGACGAAAATGGCCGCACCCGCCGGTGAGGAGCTAAGCATCAGCGTGCCGGTTTGCGTGCGGAGCGTGACCATAGGCAGCTCAATCGGGCTGTCGATAATGCGAATCTCCCGGCTCTCCCGTTGATAACCGTCGTGGTTTAGCGTCACGGTGTGCCGTCCGGGCAGGACGCTCAGCATGCAGGGCGTTTTACAGGAAACCGCGGAATTATTGTCCAAAACCGCGGTAGCGCCGGGAGGCTCAGTCGTAACCAGGACGTCTTGCGGTCCGCTAGCGGGGCGGGGCTGCACACGGGGCTGCCGCGCAGGCTTTTCGGCGGGCGGAGAATTCTCAGCATTCCCGGCGGGTTGTTCCTCTGTTTTTTGTTCCTGCGCCTGCTGCTCCGGCGCTTTCTGCTCGCCCTGAGCGCCGGCATTGGCTTCGGGAGGCTGAGCTTCGACGGGTTTGGTTTCCGTCGGCTTGTTATCAGCCGGTTTAGTCCCGCTTCCTCCCTGTGCGCCTTTGGACTCGGCCTCCATGGGGCTGGGCTTCTTTTCTTCGGGCGCCGGGACGGGTGGTGGAGTGACAGGTGGCGTGGATTCCGGGCCTTTCGCCGCGGATTCGGGCGGAGCCGGCGACCGTCCGATGCCGAGGCCGCCTCCAAATTGCAGCGCGATCAGTCCGATCAATCCCAGCGCAACCACCAGCGCCGCTACAAAAGGCAGAAGCCACCTGGAACCACTCTGCTGCCGCCCTCTCAACACTTCTTCGGTGGTGGTGCCGGCGCCGGCCGGAACGCCGCCGGTGGGAGCGTCGCTCACCACCGTGGGCATGGTCAGGTTCCCACCTCGCGGAAGGTTCTTCCAGCCCGGAGTATTGTTGCAGGCCGTTTCAAGCCCATTCACAAACTCGGTGCAGGACGGGTAACGTCCTTCCGGTTTCTTCAGCAGGCCCCGCCGCAACACAGAATCGATCTGCTGCCCAAGCGTCGGATTGAGCCGCTGTGCGGGCGGCGGGTCCTCCGCGACAATCTTGTAAACCACCGTAGTCAGGTGCTCGCCGGTGAAAGGACGTTCGCCGGTCAACATTTCGTAGGCGATAACCGACAGCGAAAACTGGTCGGCGCGCCCGCTGACCGCAAGCCCCTGCACCTGTTCAGGCGACATGTAATTCGGCGTCCCTACGATGGTTCCGGTCTGCGTGTATTGCTGCGAGGTCGTAACCTTAGCGATGCCGAAATCCGTAATCTTGACGGCGCCGTCGGAGGCGATCATGATATTGGCGGGCTTGATATCGCGGTGCACGATGCCCTTGCTGTGCGCGTAGTCCAGCGCCGCCGCGGTCTGCCGCAGGATGCCCATCAGCCTGTCGGGAGGGAGCGGCTGCCTGGAGGAAAGAAGCTGGTCGACCGTCGGCCCGTCCACGTACTCCATGGCGATGAACGCGACCTCGCCGCGCTCTTCCATGTCGTAAATGGTCACAATCCCGGGATGCGAGAGGATGCCTGCCGAACGCGCCTCGCGAAATAGCCGCTCGCGCAGTTTGGCGCGCTCATCCGGGTCGTCCACCTCATCCAGCCGGATGGTTTTGATCGCTACCTGTCGGCCGATCGTGGGATCTACCGCAAGATACACCACGCCCATGGCGCCATGGCCTAACTCCTTTACAATCTCGTAGCGGCCGATGCGGTCCATGCTGGCGCGAATGTGTCGAAGGACGTCGGAGGAACCCGTCGAAGAGCGGCTCTCCACGTTGTCATCCTACCAGAGTTCGTGCGCCGGGCGTTGATGGGCCAAGCCCGCTTGCGCCCACCCCGGCTTTCGTGGGGCAATGAGGGCATGACGCGAACCGTTTTCTGGGCCGGAGCCATCTTGGCCGGACTGGCTCTTGTGACGCCTTCCGCGACCGTACCCGCGCTTGCGACGGCTTATGATGCCGCATTCTGGAAGATCTGGAGTGACGGACAGGCCGAGCTTTCCGGATACGACCTGACCTTCCCGCGCTATGGACACCCTCGCCGGGGTGTGGCCGTGACCGTTTTCGTCACCGAAACATTTTCGAACTCCCTGCGCGTCAAAGCCGATCCCGGTAAGCACCCCGCGACGGATGAATTCCCGGTAATGAAGCTGAACCTGGTGAAGGATTTTCAAACAGGCGTCTACGACTACAACACCATGACATCCAGCTTCATCGCGCTTGCGCCAGTGAACGGAAGGACCGAAGGCTCAGCTACCAAGATTTCGTTTTCCAGCCAGGAATGGTGCGGGCAAACGTACCAGCAACTGCTGTTCGATGCGGGCTCGATCCGCTCGACGAGCCACAGCTATTTTGATGGAGACGCCGACCAGCAGAACTCCCTGGACTATCCGGCAGGTGGATTCAGCGAGGACGAATGGCTGCTGTGGGCGCGTGGAATGGCGGGCCCCCATCTTGCACCCGGCGAACGCCGCGATGTCCGGATGCTGCGTTCGCTCGAGACCGTGCGGCTCCAGCACGTGCCGGACTCATGGATGCATGCGACGCTTTCCCGCTCTGCCGCCACGAAACGCCTCTCTGTTCCTGCCGGCAGTTTTCAAGTTGAGACGTACACAATCCGGGCGCCCGGCGGTACGGATCGCACCATATATGTCGAAGCCGTGTCGCCGCACCGCATCGTGCGCTGGGAGACCTCGGCTGGAGAACGCGCGGACTTACTGGGCTCTCAGCGGATGAAATATTGGCAGATGAACGGGCCGGGTTACGAAAGCGCGCTGAAGAAACTCGGGCTGTCCCCGCGGCCGCCGCGAACCACGTAATCCGTTATTGTGGCGAAGTGACCTGTACTTCGGCAGTGAGGTTCTGCCAATCGGGCAATTCGTACACTTTCAGCTTCGTGTTTAACGGCGCGCTCAGTTCCTTGGATTCGTACGCACCCAGCGAGGGTAGCTTGAATGAGAACGTTCCGACAGCTTCCTCGTCCGATTTTGCCGTGCGCGCCCACAGGTTCACATTCGCCGTGAGATCCGACATTTCGGCGCCGGAGTGATTCACCACAACAAACCGCACCTGCGGCTTTTTCTTGGAATCTTCGAGTATACGCACGCCGATCACCTCGACGTACTTCTGTAACGTGCTGGCCTGGCCCGAACCCGCGGCAGCCGGCTTGTCTGCGGCCGGTGCGGCATTGGCAGGCGTATCCGCGGCCGAAGTGAAATGCCGGACGCCAAAGTACGCGCCCGCAAATATACCCAGAAAGATAATCGCGAAACCGATGCTCATCAGCCACGGCGGAATATTCAATCCTTGCTTTGGCGGGGGGACCTGGTACACCGGCGGCGGCGGCGAAAACTGCGTCTGCGACGGGTACAACGGCTGCGGATACTGCGGCTGCTGAGGAGGATATTGCGGCTGCGCCTGATATGGCGGCTGCTGTGGAGCGTATTGCGGCTGCGGCGGATACTGGGGCGCTCCCGCGGTCCGCGGAGGCTGTTGCACGGGTTGCGCGCCCGCAGGTTTGCCCGCACAATCGGGACACTCGTTGTAAGCGGGAGGTACTTCCCGGCCACACTGCGGGCATATCCAGGTAAACATGTGTTTTTTGCTCTATTAAATAATCTACCGCTAAGCGTTCCCGCCGTGTTGGCGCGTGAGAATTACGCCGGGACGCGCGCCGGTATGCCGGCCTTGATCGAGCACGATCTTTCCATTCACGATGACGTACTCGACTCCCGTCGCGTACTGGTGCGGTTTTTCGTAGGTCGCGCGGTCAATGATGTGGGCCGCATCGAACACCGTGACGTCCGCCATCATGCCGGGCCGCAGCAAACCGCGATCGAAGATGCCGATCTTGGCTGCATTTGCCGATGTCATTTTGCGGACAGCGTCTTCGAGTGTCAGAATCTTCTCCTCGCGCACGTAGCGGCCGAGAATGCGCGGAAACGTTCCGAAATAGCGCGGATGCGGGTGTCCGGTAGCCGTAGGGCCGTCGATCGCCACCGCCGTTCCGTCCGAGCCGATCGAGACGAACGGCTGGCGCAGCGCGTAACGCATGTCATCTTCGGAGTGATGGAAATAAACAGTAGGCACCGAGCCGCCGTTCGCTTCGAGCAGCTCAAACAGCGCATCGATCGGCGGCTTGCCGAGCGCTTGAATCACCTGGTTCATGCGCATCCCTTCGAAGCGCTTGTACTTTGGATTCGAGAGCGATACCAGCAGCATGCCGTCCCATCCCCCGGTGGCCGTGTAGTGGTCGTACCAGTTCGACCCCGGAATGCCGTGCAGGATTTCCTGCTCGATCCGCGGCCGCAGTGCAGGGTCTTTCAAACGGCGGATCATGGCTTCGGCGCCGCCTTCATGCGCCCAGGGCGGAATGATGCTGGCCAGGTCATTCTGCCCGGCGCGGTACGGATACACGTTGGCTTGCACCTGGAGACCCTCGGCGCGGGCGCGCGCGATGCTCGCGACCAGCTCCGGCATTTGCCCCCACATGGTGTGTTCGGCGATTTTCAGGTGAATGATGTCGACCGGCACGTGCGCGCGGCGGCCGATCTCAATGGCTTCCGCGACCGATTCGAAAACGCCCCGGCCCTCGGTCCGCATATGCGTCGAGTAGCTGCCGCCATATGGCGCGGCGGCTTCGCACATCGCAACCAGGGTATCGGTATCGATCCACGATCCAGGTGGACCGCTCAGCGAACTGCTGACGCCGAGCGCGCCTTCCTCCATCGCCTGGCGCACCAGCACGCGCATTTGATCGAGTTCGGAGGCGGTCGGAGGTCCGGCGCGCTCGCCGTGCACGTAGGTCCAGATCTGACTCGAGCCGACGTAGCTGCCGATGTTGGTCGAAATTCCCTGGCGAAGCAGGCGGGCGAAGTAGCCCTGGAAATCAGTCCAGTCGGCGGGGCCGCCATTCCATAAGACAAGCCGTGCGCTGGGGTGCTGCTTCCCGCCAATTGGAGCCGCCGATTCACCTTCGCCCAAAATCATCGACGTCACACCCTGCCGGATCATGCTCTGCGCGTTGCCGTCGGCGAGCAGGGTGTAGTCGGAGTGGTTATGCATGTCGATGAACCCGGGGGCCACGGTGAGGCCGGTTGCCTCGATAACACGGCGTCCGGTCTTTCCGGAAAGATGGCCCATGGCGACGATGCGATCGGCCTGAATGCCGACGTCGCCTGTAAATGATGGATTACCGGTGCCGTCCACGATTCGCCCGCCGCGAATGAGCAGGTCAAAATCTTGCGGCGACGCGATCGGAACAACCAGCAGAAAAGCCAGAAGAGAAAGGCCACGCATGAGGAGAGTGCCAGTGTACTACAACGGTTATGTGGCGCTCGAATTCTTCCGGCGGACGGAGGGGAAACCATGGAAGCTCGGCGTGATTCCCGCGGCGTTCAATCCGCCCACGCGCGCGCACCTGGCGCTGGCCTGTGCAGCGCTGCAATCTGTGGATGAAGTGCTGTTCGTGCTGCCGCGCGTGTTTCCGCACAAGTCTTACCAAGACGCCAGGTTCGAGCAACGGATCGAGATGTTGACGCAGGCCTGCGCACAACCCCAGTTTTCGATAGCCGCAAGCCAGGGCGGCTTGTTCATCGACATTGCCGGCGAATGTCATGAGGCGTACGGCGATGGCGTTCGCCTTTCTTTCATATGCGGATGCGACGCCGCCGAACGCATCATCCATTGGGATTACGGCGAGCCGGGCGCATTTTTGCGGATGCTGGAGCAATTCGAGATGCTGGTTGCAGCTCGGGGCGCACGGTTTCTGCCTCCGCCGGAGATGGCGCACCGAATCCACCTGATCGAGGTGGCAGATCAGATAACGGACGTCTCCGCCAGCGAAGTCCGCCGCCGCGTCCGGCTCGGCGAGCCCTGGCAGAACCTGGTGCCGGCAGAGATCGTACCTCTTGTTGCTAAGATCTATGCGGCCAAAAGGTAAGCGTTCTGTATTTCGTAGTGTTTTTCGTGTAATAATTTCGGCCGCGCACAGTCATCTGTGTGTATGGAGAGTCTGCAGGTTGTGATGGACGCATCCGTTCCGCCGGCAGCGGGCGCCGGTATTGCGCCGCAAGCCGGGCTGGAAAAGATTTTTGAGATACACCACGCGGTCGTGCTGCGGGCGGCGTATCGGATTACCGGCAGCGCGACTGACGCCGAGGACGTGCTGCAAACGGTGTTCTTAAGACTGCTGCGGCGGCCGGCGGATTCACCCGCCATGGAGAATGTGCCGGGGTACCTGCACCGGGCGGCTGTCAACGCCGCGCTCGATCTGGTGCGCGACCGGCACGAAGGTAAGAATGTGCCGCTCGAGGCACAGGCGTTCGGCCTGGCTGAGCCGCTGTCCACCGCTCCCGACCGGCAGCATGAGCGGCGGGAAATGCGCGATCTGGTTCGGCGGGTGCTGGCGCGGATGGCGCCCAGATCGGCCGAGATTTTCGCGCTGCATTATTTTGAAGGCTACTCAAATCCGGAAATCGCGCGGATGCTGGACCTGTCAGCGGCGGGAGTAGCCGTGACTCTGCACCGGACGCGCGCCCGGGTGCAGGAAGAAATCCGCAGTTTCATGGGAGAAGCATCATGAGCAACGAAAAAAACAATCCCGATCAAATTCTGGATGATGCCATCGCCGAAATTCGTGCCGAAACGATGGATCAGACCGCGGTAGATCAGGCTGCCGCGCGGGTTTGGGCCAAAGTCGCGCAGGCTGCGGCCGGTGCACCCGCGGAGGCACGCCGGGCAGGCGAGCCGCTGCGCACCTGCGATGACTTTCGTGCGCTCATTCCGGCATTACTGGCCGGCAAGCTTCCCGACGCTCAGGCCTGGTTACTCGAAGATCACGTCCACGGGTGTCCTCAATGCCGCCAGGCACTGGCGAGTGCACGATCGGGCAAGGTGGTTGAGCTCACGTCACCCCCACAGCGAAAGCCCCTCGCGCCTCAGTGGAAATGGGCGATAGCAGCGGCCCTGACCGTGGGAGTCGGGATCGGTGCGTGGCAGATGCGCGACAGCATTTTGCCGGCGCCCTCAGGTCCCCGGGGCGTGGTTGCCAGCGTCAACGGGCTGCTCTATAGCGTTTCGGATACAGGCAGCACGCCAATTATGGCCGGAGCCGCGCTAGGTGAGCGCGAATACATTCGCACGGCGCGCGGCGGGCACGCCATGGTGCGCCTAACCGACGGCTCGCTGGTCGAAATGCGGGAACGTTCGGAGCTGTCGCTCTCCCGCAAATTCAGCGGCACGACGATCCGGCTCGAGCGCGGCAGCGTGATCGTGCAGGCGGCCAAGCAGCGCCGTGGCAGGTTATACGTCGCGACCAACGACTGTCTGGTCTCAGTGAAGGGCACGATCTTCGCCGTCGATCATGGCACGAAGGGCTCGCGCGTGGCGGTGATCCAGGGCGAAGTGCGGGTGGATGAAGCCAGTCAGACCCGGATGCTGCACCCGGGCGATCAAGTATCGACGGATTCAGCGATGGCCGCGGTTTCGATCAAAGACGACATCTCCTGGAGCCAGAACCTGAACCAGTACCTGGCGCTGCTGGGTGAATTCAGCGCTATGCAGAAGCAACTGGAGCAGATACCCGGGCCGGGGTTACGCTATTCTTCGCGGCTGCTCGATCTGGCACCGGACGGCACAGTGCTCTACGTGGCCATCCCCAACATTGGCGGGATGCTGGGGGACGCACAGCGAATTTTTCAGGAACGGCTGGACCAAAGCACCGTCTTGCGCGACTGGTGGAACTCGAACGGCAATTCGCAGGACCTACAGAAGGCGATCGATACGGTGCGCGGATTCAGCGATTATCTGGGGAACGAGGTTGTAGTTACGGTATCGAGCGATGCGTCCGGGCAATATCGCGCGCCGCTTGTGATGGCGGAGGTGGCGAAACCCGGATTCCGCGAGTTTTTGACGCAGCAGATCGCGCAGTTCAGCGGACAGGCGAACCGGCCGCAGCTCACGGTTGTGGATAATCCGTCGTCGCTGCCGGCGGCAGGAGGTCAAGGCCACGATGCGCTGGTACTGCTCACGGGGGACGTGGTGGCCATGTCGCCGGATCCCGCGAACTTGCGGGCTGTGGCGGCGCTGGTTGCGCAGCCTGGTTCCGGCACATTTGCGCAGACGGCTTTTTACCAACAGATCGCCGCCGATTACCGGGCGGGCGCCGGATGGCTGATTGCCGCGAACATGGAACAAATCGTGAAATCTTCCGTAAGTCAGGGAGAGCGGCATCATCCCGAGATGCAGGCCAGGCAGAACGAAAAGGCCATTTTCGGCCAGCTTGGAGTTTTCGACGTGCAGAGCTTGACAGTGGAGCGGAAGGAGGTCGGCGGCAAAACGGAGAATCGCGCGGTCCTGACGTTTTCGCAGCCGCGGCGGGGAATGGCTTCCTGGCTGGCGTCTCCGGCTCCCATGGGTGCGCTCGATTTCATTTCGCCCGAGGCCAGCGTGGCGACGGCGTTTGTGGTGAAGCAGCCGCGAGCTGCGCTCGAAGAATTATTCAGCGCGATCCAGACGGTCGATCCGAACTTTGCGAACGGGCAGGCGCAATTTGAATCCCAGGCTGGTATCAGCCTGCTGAACGATCTGGCGGGACCGCTAGGCGGGGAAGTGGCGTTCGCGATTGATGGTCCGCTGCTGCCCTCGCCGGGATGGAAGTTCGCCATCGAAGTGTACGATCCGGTGCGGCTGGAGCACACCATCGAGTCGCTAGCGGCCAAGGCCGCGGCCCAGTCGCAGGGCCCAAAATGGAGCGTGAACCAGGTGCAGTCAGGCGGCCGTACGTATTATGCGCTCGAGTCGCCGCAATCGCCGTTCGCGATTCACTATACGTTCGTGGATGGATACCTGGCGGCGGCGGCGAATCAGGCGCTGCTGATGCAAGCGCTCAGCCAGCGGGCGGCGGGATACAGTCTGCCGCGCTCGGCCGGGTTCAAATCGCTGCTATCGCCAGACGGCTATAGCAATTTTTCGGCGGTTCTCTATCAAAATCTGAAGCCGGTGCTCGGACCGGTGGCCGCGCAGTTGCGGGCGCTGGGGACTCTCAATCCGGAGACGCAGAAATCCATCGACCAGCTCTCCGCCAATGCGACGCCGACGCTGGTTTATGCTTATGGACAACCGGACCGGATCGAAGTGGCTTCGAGCGGCAGCTTCTTCGGGTTTAATCTCGACACTCTGATGGGCGCCGGAAGCCCGTTCCAGATTCCCGGTTTGCTGGGGAGGGCGGCGCGCGCGCATCCGAACCAATGAAGCCGATTATCGAGCTCGATGGTCTCTGTGTTGATCTGGGCGGAAGGCGCATCCTGGCCGACCTGCGATGCGATCTTTCCGCCCGAACCATCGGGCTGCTCGGACCGAATGGGGCGGGGAAGTCGACGCTGATCAACGCGCTGCTCGGTTTCCACGCTCCGGCCGCGGGCACGGCGCGCGTTTTCGGGCATGACGTACGTTCTCAACTGCGCGAGATTCGCAAGCTCACCGGTTACATGCCGGAGAACGATGCGTTCATAGCGGGGGTAAGCGCGGTTTCCTACGTGCGGCTGATGGCGGAACTTTCCGGTCTGCCGCGAGAGGCGGCGCTCGAGCGCGCGCACGAGGCGCTATTCTACGTTGGGCTGGGCGAGGCGCGATACCGCAAGCTGGGCACCTACTCGCTGGGTATGAAGCAACTCGCCAAGCTGGCGCAGGCGATCGCGCACGGGCCGAAGCTGCTTATTCTGGACGAGCCGACTAACGGGCTCGATCCGCCGGCGCGGCAGCGAATGATCCGGCTGATCCGCGAGATGCGCGATTCAGGCGACATGCACCTGATTCTGTGTTCGCACCTGCTGCGAGACGTGGAGGAAACCTGCGAAGAAGTGCTGATCCTGAAGCAGGGGCGGATCGTGCATTACGCCAATCTTGAAGAAGAGCGGCGTGCAAACCGGAAATTCATTGAGATGGAAACGATCGGGGCGAACGGCTCGTTCGCCCACGACATCGAAAAGCTGGGCTGCGCCTGCGCCATCACTGGAAGTAATCGCATCAAACTGATTCTTTCCGAAGGCGTTGACGTACGCGACATTTATCGCGTCGCAGACGCGCGGAAAGTGCAGATCCGCCGCCTCAATTACAAACGCGACAGCCTCGAGGACATTTTCCTGAAAGCCATGGAAAGCGATCTGGTAGCCAAGGAGGCGGCGAATGGCGGTTTATAAGCGCAGCTACCGCGGGTACTCCGGGCCGGTGACGCCGGAATGGTCGCGCTTCCTGATCATTCCGCGCTACGCGTACCAGGAGCTGTTCCATTCGAAGATCATGACGGCGTTTTTTGTGCTGTGCTTCGTCGCGCCGATCGTGTTTTTGTGCCTGATCTACGTTGCGGATAACTTCGCATCCTTCGCGCGGATGTTGAACCCGACAGCACCAGAGTCGTCGCCGATTTCGATCAATGCCAATTTCTTTCTGGCGTTCCTCAACATTCAGGGCGTGCTGGCGTTCATTTTGACGGCGTTCGTCGGTCCGAGCCTGATCGCGAGCGACCTGGCGAATCGGGCGCTGCCGTTGTATCTCTGCCGCCCGTTTTCGCGAGCCGAGTACGTCGCGGGGAAAATGGCGGTGCTGCTGGTGCTGCTCTCGCTGATTACCTGGATTCCGGCAATGGTTCTGTTTGGCGTGCATGGGAGCCTCATGGGTGGTGCGTGGCTCGCCGCGAATCTATGGATGGTCTGGGCCATTTTTGCGGGCTCCTGGATCTGGATCCTGATGATCTCGCTTCTGGCCCTGGCGCTTTCGGCATGGGTGAAGTGGAAGATCGCGGCGGGCGCGCTGTTGCTGGCGGTATTTTTCGTGGCTGCGGCGTTCGGGGAGGCGGTCAATGCGGTGCTCGAAGTAAGCTGGGGCAAACTAATCAATTTAATGTACTTGTTTGTAACAATCTGGCGCCAGCTATTTCGCCTTCACGAACCTTCCGATATCTCGCCCGGCTCGGCCTGGGTCATGCTGGCGCTGATTTCGGCGGGCTGCCTATGGCTGCTTTATCGCAAAGTGCGCGCGTTCGAGGTGGTGCGGTGAGCGAGCACGAGATTGTTTTCGAGAACGTTTCGAAGTTTTACGGCGAAGTGCTGGGAGTGAACCGGGTTAATCTTTCGATCCCGCAGGGCATCACCAGCCTGGTAGGTCCGAACGGTTCGGGCAAGACGACCCTGATGAATTTGATGACCGGCCTGCTGCGGCCGACGCAGGGCCGCATCACGGTGCTGGGAGTGCCTCCCGATCAACCGGAACGGATGTTTCGGTTCGTGGGTTACTGCACGCAATACGATTCTTTTCCACGCGGCATGACGGGATACCAGTTCGTTTATTCTTACCTGCGGCTTTACGGAAAAACGCACGCCGAGGCGGGCGAGCTCGCCTGGAACTCGCTGGAACGCGTGAAGCTGACCGATGCGGCGAACCGGAAGATCGCCGGTTACAGCAAAGGGATGCGGCAGCGTATCAAGCTGGCGCAGGCAATCTCGCATTGGCCACGCGTGCTTGTGCTGGATGAGCCGCTAAACGGGCTCGACCCGCTGGTTCGCGCGGAGACGATCGCGCTGTTCCGTTCGCTGGCCGCGGAAGGCCTGCATGTGATCATCTCGAGCCACATCCTCCATGAAGTGGACGCCATTTCGGATCAGGTGATCCTGCTCAGCAGCGGCTACGTGGTGGCGGAAGGCCAGATTCACGGCGTGCGCACGGAGGTGGAAGATCACCCCATGCAGATCCTGATCCGCTGCGCGCGGCCAAGTACGCTGGCGTCGCACATATTCGAGCTGGACACGGTGGTCGAAGCGCGCGTTCACAACGATGGCAAAGGCCTGCTGGTGCGCACGCGCGATCCCGACCGTTTTTATTTGATGCTGAACCGGCTGGTGGTGGACGGAGTGGATCTCGAGTCGGTTGCGCCCGCCGACGACGATGTGCATTCGGTGTACGAGTACCTGATCGGGCCGGACGGAGGTTCGATATGAAAGAGGCCCCCTGGGGATTGTGGCGCTCGCAGGTGGGAGCGACCTTGCGCCTAGAGATCAAGAAGAATTTTTTGGCGCGGCGGGGCTTGTGGGTCTATCTGCTGGCGGCGGCGCCGATGGTGCTGTTCGGTGGGCACACGCTGGTGATGCTGAAGCGCGGCCGTGCTTGCGACCTGGGCCGCGACAATCTGATCTTCGCGAGCGTGTTTCAGTTCTTCTTCCTGCGCCTGGCCGTGTTCTTTGGGTGCGTGGGTGTGTTCATCAATCTGTTTCGCGGCGAGATGCTGGAGAAGAGCCTGCATTACTATCTGCTGGCGCCGGTGAGACGCGAAGTTCTGCTGGCGGGAAAGTACCTGGCGGGTGTGATTACGACGTCGGTGATCTTTTGCACCTCCACCGCGCTTTCGATCGTGATTCTGCTCTTGCACTTTCATCCCTCGGTGGTGACGCAGTATCTCTATGAGGGCGGCGGGCTGGGGCACATTCTGGCCTATGTGGGCACGACGATGCTGGCTTGCGTGGGTTACGGCGGCGTTTTTCTGGTGATGAGCTTTCTGTTCCGCAACCCCATCATTCCGGCGGCGGTGGTGCTGGTTTGGGAATCGCTCAACCCGTTTCTGCCGGCGGTGCTCAAGAAGATCAGCGTGATTTTTTATCTGGAGTCGCTCAGCCCGCTGAAGCCGCCGGTAACAGGCGACTGGGCCTTTCTTGCGGTGCTGGCCAATCCCACACCGCCCTATCTGGCAATTCCCGGGCTGCTCCTGGTGACGGCAGCAGGATTGCTGCTCGCGGCGCGGAAGGTGCGGAAACTCGAGATCAACTACGGCGCGGAGTAGGCCGGGTCAGACCTTCGGTAGCTCGTACGGCGCGCGGTAGCGCTTGGTGAGGTAAGCGTTGGCTTCTTTATCGGCGCCGAAGTTTTCCGCTTTGGCGTCGAAGCGGACATCCCGCTTCAAATGCGTGGTGATGTTGCCCAGGTGGCAGATCGTCGTGCTGAGACGGCCCAGCTCCACGTCGGCGTTCGGCTGCTGACGGCTCCTCATGCATTCGAGAAAATTCCCGGCGTGCGAGCCGCCGGAGGATTTCACGGTTTCGACCACTTTGTCGTTTTTGTCATAGACGGTCCAGGCGGGATCGTCGGCGATGAGCGTGGCGTCGGTGCCGTAGAAGGCGGTGGCGCCGTCGGCGCCTTCAATGGGATGGTGCTTGGCGAAGCTGCGCAGCTCCCAGACGAGCGCGAAATCGCCGTAATCGTAATTGAGGACCTGGGTGTCGGGGACCTCCTTGGCATCGTTCAGCCAATAAATGCCGGAAGTGCCGGAGACGTGCCGCGGCAGGCAATTATCCAGGCCGCGCATTTTCTCAATGGCCCACATGGCGACATCCAGCATGTGGACGCCCTGATTGCCGAGCTCGGTGTTGCCGTAATCCCAGAAGAAACGCCAGTTGTAGTGGAAGCGGTTGGGATTGAACGGACGCTCGGGAGCCGGTCCGAGCCAGGTGTCGTAGTCGACTCCGGCGGGCGGCGTGCCATCGGGCGGATTGCCGATTGACGGGCGGACCTGGCACATCCAGGCTTTGATCATGCAAATCTTGCCCAGCTTGCCGGAGGCGACGTACTCGACTGCGCTTTTGAAATGTTCCATGCTGCGGCGCTGCGTGCCGACCTGAACGACGCGGTTGTATTTGCGCGCGGCGTCGCGCATGAGTTGGCCTTCGTGGATGGTTTGCGAGAGCGGCTTTTCGACGTAAACGTCTTTTCCCGCCTGGCAGGCGGCGATCATGATATTGGCGTGCCAATGGTCGGGAGTGGCGATGATCACGCCATCGATCGATTTGTCGTCCAGCACGCGGCGGTAATCTTTCGCGAACGCAAGCTTCTTGTCCTGCGCTTGTTCGATCTGCGCGCCGCTTTTGGCGAGGACAGCGTCATCGATGTCGCAAAAAGTTTTGATTTCGGCTCCCTGCTTGATGGCGGCGATGGCATCGTGGCGGCCCTGGTTGCGTCCGCCGATGAGCGCGAGAGCAATTTTATCGTTGGCGCCCGCGGCCCGTGGGTTGAGGTTCAGAAAGCTCGCGGCTACGGCGGCGCCTCCGGTTTGTAGAAAAGTTCTGCGATCCTGACCCATATCACTTCCGGTTATACCGCAGGGCGTAAACCTGCGCGAGGCCGTCGTCGCCGCGCTCGCCGAGCACCAGAAAGATCAAATCGCGCTTCACGTCATAGACCATGGCGCGATTTTCCCCGACCTGAGGCGGCGTTCCGAAGAACGGAATTTCGACGCGACGCCAGGCGTTTTCGGCGGGATTCCAGATCCATGCGCCGCGGCCGGACGTCAGGAAAACATCCTGGTGCGGGAGGTAAACGGCTTCGCGCGAGCCGGCGGGGACGTCCGGGTCGCCTTTGGGCTGCATGTTGCGCCAGCGCCGGGAAGCCAGGTCGAAGGTCCAGAGCTCGTCACGCTTCAGGCCGCCGCCGTGCAGGATCACCTGGTTGCGCTTGCTGTCGTAAGCGAGGCTGGTTTGTTCGTAAAGATTCTGCGGCGAAGGATCGGTTGCGTTGTTGAGCCGCTCCCACCGGCGGCCGGCTGCGTGATAAAGGAAGATGGCGGTGTCCTGGTGCGGGCTTGCAGACGTCCACGGAAACTGATAACCGGCGTCGTTCAGGCGTGCGGGCCAATCGACGTTGATTCCCATTACGCCTTTTGGTGTCGAGACCAGCGTATCGACGCCCGGCGGAGCGGGACCGGCGAGGTCCCATTTGGATGTATTCGGGTCGAACTCCCACGTTAGAAATCGCACATGCGAAGACGGCGGATTGACGAGCGCGTCCGGCGCGACGCCGGTTTTGGGAGTCTGGCCGCAAATCGCCGGTTCGTAACCAGTGGTGAGGCGCAGGCGGCGAGTCACGATCATCTTGTGGCTGACAGGATCGTATGCGTAAATGCGGCGGCCGTGTTCCATCCACGGGCGGCCGCCGAAAGTTACGCCGGCTTCACGGACGCCGTGGTTCCAGAGGCGCTCGGGATATTCGGGCGCGGGATCGCTCGAGCGCCAAGTGTGATGCGCGACGTCGTACATGTCGACATCGTTGCCGCCATATCCGCAATGGCCGCCGCCCCAATAGAGAATCTGCTCGCGATCGCTGTCGAACGTCGCAGTGCCCCAGGTACGCGTCGGGGCGGCGCGGCCCGGACCGGCAAGCAAGACCCACTGGTTCTCGGGCAAATTTTCGAGATGCGAGACGCCGGATGGCGGATGCGTTTCGTCCGCGCGTTTGGGAACCGGCTGCTGGAACGCCATCGGCGTAGTTGTTACAACGGCCGGATTCTCGATGCGGTACTCGTAAGTGGTCCGCACGGGAAACAGGATGTTGCAGGTCATGCGGTCATTCGGCTTGCGTGTGCTGGTGGCGAGCACGATCAAGCGCTTCTCGGGCGCGATATCGGCGGTGAGATAAAAGCCTATGGGCACGTCACTGCCGACCATGTGCCACGAGTTCGCGCGGGGATCGTAAGCCCACATATCGGTCAGATCTTTGCGCCCATATCCGCCGCCGATGATCATCCAGCCGGATTCGGTATCGTAGACCGCGAAGTGACCGGCGCGGGCTTGCGGCCCGGCCAGCTTCGATTCGCTCCAACTTCGCGTTCTTAAATCGAAGATCCACGTGTCGGCCAGGTAATGGCTCTGGCTGTCGCCGCCGAACAGAATTAATTTCTGATCGCGTGCGTCGGTCACCATGCGCGTATTCATGCGGGACGGCGGCAGCGTGGCAGCGGGCAGTTGCCGCCAGTCGTTCTCGCGCGGGCTGAAGATCCAGGTTCCGGTGTAGCCCACGACCTTGCCGCCCGGCCCCGGCTCTGCGACGTGCCCTCCTCCGAAAAGAACGATCTCGTCGTGCACAGGATCGTAAGCCAGGGATCCGCCGAACACGGGCGGCGGCGAATGCTTGGGCGTCAGATCGGTCCAGCGGCGCGCGGCAGGATCGTAGGCCGCCGTCAATCCGCCGGTAAAATACACCAGCTTGCGCAAAGTAGGAACCCAGACCACCTGGTCGAAGGCGAGATTCAGGTCGGGCCGCGGCGCGCCTTCTTTCTCTGTGGTAGCGCCGCGAAGCACCGTGCGCTCGGCTCCGCTGGTGATCCCGGAGTAAGTGCGCGGGCTGTAGGCGAGCGGCAGTTGCTTAGACCATAACGATTCCCATTCATCCGGAATCTGATTCTCCCAGCGCCCGGCTTCCGGTCTGAACGCCACAACGTCGTACTCCGGGATGCGCATCAGCGGCTGCTCCTGGAGCAAATCCGGGTCGTCATTCATGTAGCCCCACAGGACAAACGCGTGGGCATCTGGGACATATCGGATCGCGCTACCCGGGCGCGCGCCCGCCATATCGTTGCGGACCTCGACCCAGCGATTGGCCGGCTGCTTCACGGCCGTGCAAGCGGTCAGCGCGCACACCAGTGCTGCGATGCACGAAAAACGCATGGAGGTCCAGGGTAACAGATTACGGTTGCGCCCGAGGCGGGCAGTAATAAATCACGGCGTCATTGACGATGGGCGATGCCGTACTGGTTTGAACGGAATAATAGTGCTCGTGCCAGGGTTCGGCGATGCGCTCGACATGCGAACGCGCCGCGTTGCCCTCGTGCCACAGATGCGTGACTTCGACCTGAGGCGACTTGCGCTGTTCGACAGAAACAACGGCCAGGCGAAGACTGTCCAGCGCGATTCCATTGAGGCGATAGCGGACGTAGACGCGCTTGGCGCCGTTGGGGAGATGGTCAACCTCACGAAAAACCTCCGGCCAGCGGAGAGTGCGATCGATCGGAATGCCATCTTTCCAGTGAAGACTGGGGTCGTAATGCCACAGCTCGTTATACGATCCATCGGGAGCGAGAGACCAGGCAAGCGAAGCCGATCGCTCGGCAGGTGGAACGGAGGAATCGTATGCGGTCTTGCGGACTTCGGCCGTTAATTTGTCCGGCGCTTCGCCATGGCGAATGTCTAGGAACCGTCCGCCGGCCTCAAAACGGCCGATGGGTACGCCATCGGGAGCGGTCAGTTCGAAAACGATTTCGGCCGGGCTGGATTTATCGGGAGCTAAAAATCCCTGCGCGTGCTCGGAAACGTAACCGACATTTTCGGCGCGTAGCGCAAATGCTTTGATGCGGTCCAAAACGACCGGAATCTCCCTGCGATTCTCCACCGGGCCGCCGCGGTAGACCATCTGGTTGGTTCCCGCCGCAAGCGCCGGCAAGGTACGCGGGTTCATCTGGAAGTACGTGGTGATTGTCATCCGGTTGAGTCGGGCATTGCCGGTTTTTATTCTTACCAGGTACGAATAATGGCCGGAGACAGCGGTCAGAGTTCCATGCTCCGTGTGCGCTTCGATTCTGGGCGCGGATATCCATTGTCCATGCCGCGCTCCGGAGCTTCGTCTGGCTTCGGCCCAGGCCTTTCCCCCGTCGGTCGACGTTGCGATTTCGATGCCTTGTGCTTCGGACGGGGGATCCACTTGCAGCGAGACTTGGGAATCGATGATGACGTAAGGGCTCTCTACGCGCAACACGCTTTCGCCGCGCGATTGCGATTCGTAGGCAGCAGGATCGGATAAATCCGGCGTGTATTCGATGCGGCCGGTCGACCAATGTCGCGCATCCTTCTGGCTCCTGGGGCCATCCGCGGTCTTGATCTGATATTCCGCGACCTCCTGGGGGAACTCCTCCCAACCGGTTTCGGCGCGCTTGTAGGGCAAGTAAAAGAGCCCGGGCTGCTCGGGGCGAAAATATTGGATCAGGCGCTCACCAGGCCGGAGCGTGAACGCCATGCTGTGGCCGGGCGCATAACGCTTAAACGGGAACAGCCGGTTGTCCTGAGTTGTGGTAAACAGCTCGGCGAGGCCGTCCATGGCGCCTTCGCGCACATCCGCCGGATACCAGGGAGCATCGACCAGCCTGGCATCGACGTCGCGCGGGCCCTTCAGTTTGCTCAGAATAATATTTCCATCCTGTTCGATCTGGTGGACGGAAGCCACCGGCGACCGGCGCGGATCGCCATTGCCGATCGAGTTGTAACCGAGCATGTCGGAATCGAAGTAATGATAGGCGCCGTCGTAGAAAACTTCTGTGACCGTATGGCCGGTCAGGAACCAGACGCGCGCATCTTCGAAGCCGCCGGCATCGTAGACGGCTTCGAGCAGCGGGGCGATGTGATAGCACAATCCGAAGCCGTAGCTGTTGAGAAGCTTGACCGGGTCGAGCACCTCACCGGACGGTTCTTCGTACGCCCAGCCGGCGATGTGATACCAGAAGCCGGGTTTGACGAAGCGGCCGTCAGTCAGGAAAAAGCGCCAGATGGCTTCGGCTTTCTCGCGCGGCGTGACGGCGTGCGCCTGGCGATAAATGCCGTCGGCCAGCGTCTTGAGTGTCGAACTATCGATCTGCCCTTTCACCAGGACGCGCGGCGAGTAGACCTGGGCGTGCAGAGCCGCGGCAAGCAAGAGTGTGAACGCGAAGCGCTTCATGAGGGGCTCTGAACCATGCTCTCAGATTTCGCGGCGCAAGACATCCGCCGCCAAACCGGCTACTCTTTACGAGCCTGGCCTTCGACCAGCTCGATGCGGATGTGGTCCGGCCCTTCGATGAACGCGTATTTCACTTTGCCGTGAAACGCCGTCTCGATTCCCTGCGTGATTTTGACGCCGTCTTTCCGCATGATCTCGAGGGCCTCAGGCAAATTTTCGAAGCTGAAGCCGATGTGATCGACCACGCGGCCTTCGGTCGAATCGAAATCGTTGCGGCCTTCCCACTGAGCCGCGTACGCCTTGCGAGCGAACTGCTGCGGAAAAATGATGATGTTGATGTTGTCCGACATCAGCGACATGCCTGGCGCGACCTGATAGCCCTTGTAGAAATAAGGCTCGCGCGATGGCGGTCTACCGCGCCGCGTCGCGCCGAAATATTTCATGTACCACTCGCCTGCTCCCACAGGATCGGCGCTCAGCAAATGCACGTGTCCCAGGTGATGATGGGGCGCAGTGTTCAGTTCGATCAGAGCGTGATCCGGGCCGTCAACATAGGCGTAGAAGAAACCCGCCGTGCCGGCGAGATCGCTGATGTCGGTGATGGGCGTGTCGAATTTGGTGCCGGAGTCGAGCTGCTTTTGATACTCGGTCTGCATGTTTTCTGCGCCCCAGCCGAAGTGCCAGATGGCCGAGGTAATAGCCGAGGGCGGCGGCGCGGCGACCTTATTGAACAGAATCCAGGCTTTTTGCGCCCAGACGCCATCCCACGCGCCGGCGAATTTTGCTTTTTCGCAATCGAATTTGCTGGTGTAGAAATCGATCGCCGCGGCGGGGTTCGTCGCGTTGAGATGAATATGATGAAAGTGCGCAGGCGGCATCTGGGCGAAAGCCGCAAGGGCAACGGCTGGTAGAAAGCAGATGAGATGCCGGTGCAAGTGGTTTCTCCTTGGCGGTTTGCCATGATATCACCGGCAGGCATCTTAATTCGCCGGGAGTCCCAGCAATTTCGCCGGATTGATTTTTGCCATGCGCTCGATCTCACCCACGGTGAAGCCCTGGCTGCGCAGCGCAGCGAAGAACGTTTCGAGACCGTCGGGATGCAGCGGATTTCCCGCCTGTCCGAGATCGCTCGACAAAATGCAATGCTCCGGCCCGACGGCCCGGATGGCGCTGGCATATTCCGGGATATCGAAGGCCTTGGTCGGACCGATCAGCGCGTTATATACAAACTCGATGTACGCGCCGAGCGAAGCCGCCTCGCGCATCTGATCGATCGACATCCCGACCGGCGGCAGCATGGCATGGGTCACCACGATGCTCTCGATGCCTGCGCGCCGCGCTTCACGAATCAGCATCAGGCCTTCAGCGGGCGACGAGTGTCCGGTCGCGAGCGTAAGCTTGTGTTTCGCGATCAGCGCCAAAACTTCGCGGACTTCCGGCAGCAGCGCCCCGTCACGCGAAACCGCGATGAACGGCCGGGATTCTTTCGAGTAGCGCACCTGATTTTCGGCGTCGAACGTCGGCATCCACACCACCCGCCCCCAGCCGCCTTTGACGCGCGTCATGCGCTCCACCGCCGCCGGATTCACGCCGCCTACCGGGCGATTCAGCGCGATGCCGCCGAAAATTTCGATGCCCGGCACAACTTTCCGGACCAGGAAGGCGATCGATTCGGTCGGCTCGTAGTGATTCTTGAGCACCAGGCCACGCATGCCGCGTTCGCGCGCGAGACGGGCGATGTCTATGGCGTCGATGGAGCGGGGGCGGTCGTCGGGATCGCAGTGCACGTGGATATCGATGACGCCGTTCAGACTTTGAGCTTGCAGGCCGCAAACCGCGGCGAGCGCTAGCACGATTTTGGGCATCCGATTATGTTAAACCGGGTCTCGATTGGCGGGTAGAATATGGTTTGCCGCCCTTTCGTCCGCTGGTCTCGAATCCGCACCTGCTGATCGTCCTGAGTAACTTCTGGAGGCACACGCTCGATACGCAACACCACCCGGTGGAGTCCCATCTATACCGTACAGATCCCGATGTGCAGGTGCTGGTAGAAACGCAGCAGCCCGATGGCGAGAAGCGCGGGGAGTTGATGCTGGTGCACGGCATGGAGGGCTCGGCGCAATCCGGTTACATGCTGACCATGGCGCAGGCCGGACTCGAAGCGGGCTACACCGTACATCGATTTAATATCCGCACGTGCGGCGGCACCGAGCATCTGTGCAACACCCTATACCACTCGGGGCTCACGACTGATCTGCACGCTGTCCTGCGTCAGTTTTGCGACGAGGGCCGGACACCCGCACACGTGGTGGGCTATTCGCTCGGCGGCAATATGGTGCTGAAGCTTGCCGGCGAGCTGGGCGGCGAGGGCAGGCAAATCATGGCAAGCGTGTGCGCCGTTTCCGTGCCCATCGATCTCGCTGCGTCCGCCCGGCGTCTGGGCGAGCCTGTTAACTGGTATTACGAGCGCCGCTTTCTCCGCCGCATGCGCAAACGCGTGGCCGCCACCGGGCGCTTCTCTCCGGATAAAATTCAGCGGCCGCGTTCGCTTATCGAGTTCGACGACGCGATCACCGCGCCATCGTTCGGATTCCGCGGCGCCATGCATTATTACGAAACGCAATCGTCGCGGCAGTTTCTGCCGCTCATTCGGGTGCCGGCGCTGATCATCCAGGCAAAAGACGACGTTTTCATTCCCTTCGAAATTTTCGATCATCCCGCGGTGCGGTCCAACCCTCTGCTGCGGTTGTGCGTCACCGAATACGGCAGCCATCAAGGATTTCTTTCACGGTCACACCCGCGGTTCTGGGCGGATGCGGCTGTCATTGAGTGGATTTCTGAAATTGGCTCACGCCATGAAATGGCGGCTCGTTAGAAAGGATACTGCCGGACGCCGATTTCGGCCGCGCTCAGATACAGCCGAAGGTAGACCACCGGCAGCGCAAACAGCGTGCTGTCGACTCGATCGAGCAGGCCTCCATGCCCGGGTAAAATCCCGCCGCTGTCTTTAACACCTGCGCCGCGCTTTATAGCCGATTCAGCCAGGTCGCCCAGCTGGCCGGCTATGCTGACGACGATCGAGAGCAGTGCCCCTTCGAGAGGCCGGACGGCCGGTATTGCAAGGCTCAGGTAAATCGTACCGAATATCAACGAGCCCACCAGCGATGCCGCAGCGCCCTCCCAGGTTTTTTTCGGACTGATGCGCGGCGCCAGCGGATGCCGGCCGAAATTTTTCCCGACATAGTACGCGCAAGTGTCGCCGATCCAGTTGAGCAGCAAACCGTATGCCAGCCAGTGCGGGCTAGCCGCGCGCAGCAGAATGGCGAATTTCCACGCTCCGAAAATGTACACAATGCCCAAAAGCAGAAAGGCGGCAGTCGGCAGGGCTTTCTTCAGGTCGGGGACCCGAATCGCAAGGGCCAAAGTTATCAGCGCCAGCAGCGCGAAGACAAGATAGCCATCCTGAGGCCTCATGGCCAAAACCAGCAGGCCCGCCGCGTAGCCGGCTGGTCCGGCTTTTTCCACGCCGTATCCCGCCGCGATGCCGCAATACTCCTGGTAGCAGATCACCGCGACAATCGCGGTCACAAGGAAGACCGCCCACGCGGGGCTGAGAAAGACAATGTATAGGACAAATGGAACGAGGACAGCAGCCGTTAGTACGCGCTTCATCGCGAGGAGACGATCTCTTCGATCAAGTGTTCCTCTCGATGAGCGATGGCGCCGTTCGATTTTTCGGCGCTGAGGCCGCCATAACGGCGATCCCGCTTCTGATAATCCAGGATGGCCTTGAGTAGCTCAGCCCGGTTGAAGTCCGGCCACAGTGTTTCGGTGACGTATAGCTCGGCGTACGCAATTTGCCAGAGCAGGAAGTTGCTGATGCGCATTTCTCCCGAAGTTCGAATCAGCAGATCGGGATCAGGCGAGCTCGCCGTGTACAGATTTGCCGCCACCATCTCTTCATCCACATGGAGGTTCTCCAGGCGGTTTTTTAGCCTGGCTGTTTCGATCATCGCGTTGACGGCATCAACGATTTCCGACCGCCCGCTGTAATTAATCGCTAAGTTGACCGTTAGCCCATGGTTGCGGGAAGTCGCCTGGACTACGTCTTCCAGTTCAGCCCGCACCTGTGAGGGAAGCGCATCCACCCGTCCGATGGCTTGAAGCCGGATATTGTTCCTTTGGAGTTCCGGCAACTCCTTCCGCAGGTAAAAGCGAAGCAGTCTCCAAAGTGTTTCAACTTCCGCTCTGGGGCGCTTCCAGTTCTCCACCGAGAATGCATACAAAGTGAGGACCTTAATGCCCAGCCGCGCGCATGTTTCTACCGTGCTGCGCACCGGGCCGACCCCGGCTCGATGTCCCGCTACCCGCGGCAAACTGCGACGGTTAGCCCAGCGGCCATTGCCGTCCATGATAATTGCGATATGCGTCGGGAGTCTTAATGGATCGATGGCCTTGGCAAACTCCAGATCCGGATCACCGGTCCGGAGCACTTCCAATAGATCTTTCATGAAGTAATCTCATATGGTACACCGCGGTCGCGAGTAGCTGCCACTTTCACGATCGCGCCCCGGCGTGCCTATTTATAATCTTAAAGTATTCTGGCAGACTAAAGGACTTTGTTGCATCAAACGCGATGACTATTTCTCAGCCCGTCCTCCAACGCGCCGCGACATATTTTGCGTTCGGATCGGCGGTTTCCATTTTGTTCTCGATCGCGATCTCCCAGATTCTGTTGGCTCTCGCGATTGGCACGCTGCTGCTTTCCGGCGCCAAGCTCCGGATACCTCCCATTTGGATACCGCTCGCGTGCTTTATGGTCCTCACCGTCATCTCGCTGGCCTTTGCCGACCATCCCGCCGCCGGCTTGCCGCAGATCCGAAAATTCTACGTGTTTCTGATGCTGCCCGTGGTCTTTTCGACGATTCGCGATCGCGTCCTGCTTCGCCGCCTACTGCTGTCCTGGGGCGTGGTCGGCGCTGTGACGGCTGCATGGGGGCTGGTGCAGTTCGTTCGCAAAGCGCAACAGGCTCGCGAACTGGGTATGAATTTTTACGATTACTATACCGGCGAGCGTATCACCGGCGCCATGAGCCATTGGATGACTTTCGGCGGCGAGGAGATGTTCGTTCTGCTCATGCTGGGTGCTTTTATCTTTTTTGGGCCCGCTCGCCGCTGGCGCGAGTTGTGGCCTTGGCTTGGCTGCGCCGCGTTGATGACCATAGCGCTGGTTCTCGGGCAGACGCGCAGCATCTGGCTCGCTACCTTGGTTTCCGGCGCCTACCTGATCTGGTTTTGGAAGCGTTGGGTGGTTTTGCTTTTGCCCGTCGCGCTCGCGATGCTGATCCTTGTTGGTCCCGCGTCGGTCCGCGAACGGTTTTCCTCATTTTTTCGGCCGCGCAAAGATATCGATTCCAACCAATTCCGTATCGTCACCTGGCGGACGGGCATGCGCATGATTGAAGCACACCCTTGGCTGGGATTGGGCCCCGAAGAAGTGCGGCTCGAGTTCAACGATTACGTGCCTCCGGACGTTCCGCGCCCCCTGCCCGTCGGCTGGTACGGCCATCTGCACAACATTTACCTCCAATACGCCGCCGAGCGTGGCATTGCCGCCTTGCTGGTGCTGTTGTGGCTGCTGATCAAAATCCTGGTCGATTTTTCCCGCGGTATCCGCAAACTGCCGCCCGGGCCGGGAGACGCCCGTTTCGTACTCCGAGGCGCCATGGCGGTCGTCATCGCGACCATGATCGGCGGATTCTTCGAAGTGAACCTGGGCGATAGTGAAGTGCTCACCATGTTCCTGGTGGCGGTAGCGTGCGGTTACATGGCCATTGCCGTAGCGGCCGATGAAAAGCGAGCTGGAATTGCCTGAAACGCTGCGCGGCAAAGAGATCGTGCTGGCCGGAGGCGCGGGTGGGCTGGGTGCGGCAGCAATCGAACTGCTCTCGGCTGAAGGCGCGCGGCTGGTGGTGAGTTATCGCAAAAACCGCGAACGCGCGGAAAGCTATCGTGACCGCGCCGAAGTCGTTCAGGCCGATCTTGCGCAAATCGCAGAGCGGAATCGTCTGCTCGATGCCGCTCCGCGCATATACGGGTTGGTCGTGTTCGCCGGCGACCCCGCGCGTGTTCCTGCCGGCGCTGATCCCGCTGAAGCCGTGCTCCGCTCCCACGAGATCAATTATCTCGGGCCAGTGCTGCTTGCTCGTGAAGCGGCGGAACGCATGAAAGCATCCGCAACAGCCGGCTCCATCGTGCTCATCGGCACCATGCAAGCCAGCGCGCTGTTTCCAGGATCGACGGCTTACGCCTCGCAGAAAGCCGCCCTGGTTTACGCCGCACGTATTCTGGCCAAAGAGTGCCGCGGGCCCGCAAACATCCGCGTAAATGTTGTGAGCCCGGGAGTCACTGCCGCCGGCATGGCGCAAGCCAGCATCGCTTCAGGCAAATATGACCGCTACCTCAGCGAAGCCGTGGTCCATCGCTTCGGCCGGGCCGAAGATATCGCGCGTGCCGTACGATTCTTTCTCGAGCCCGACAATTACATCACCGGGCAGGTGCTGACGGTCGACGGCGGCTTGTCGCTATAATCTTCGCTTCGCGAGCCTGGGCTCACCAGAGCCCTTCGGGTTTCGTGCCCACGTACTCCCACCGCTGCAGTGCAATCGGAACGTTTCCGTTCTTCCAGACGAAATCGTGAAATGCCCGCAGGTTAAATTGGCTGCCTTGGTCGCGGCGGGCCTCGGCCAGCAAATCCATGATCTGTAGCTTGCCGATCTGATAACTGATCGCCTGGCCGGGCGTCGTCGCAAAAAACGCAGCTTCGTGCTGTGCCGTGCGCTGATCCATCGGAACCGTTTTGTGAAGAAACTCCGCAGCTTGTTCGATCGTAAACGTGCCCAGCGCCAGCTTGACATCCGCCTCGACGCGCAGCGCGCGAAGCCGCATGAAATTGCAGATGATTTCCCGTGAGCGCGGGCTGTCGTCGAAAAGGCCGCCCTGGAGCGCCATCTCCTCGGCGTAAAAACCGATGCCTTCGTTTGCACCGGAATCGTAGTAGTGCCGGCGAATCGGATCTTCATTCCTCCAGGAGATCGCCAGTTGGTAATAGTGCATGCCCTCATGCACGATCATCACGCGCGGGTCTCGTGCCGTTGCCAGTGCAAAGTAGCCCAGCTCGAGCGACGGCGGCCGGATGTAGCTCGTCGCGTTGTCTTTGGAGCGCGAAGGTCCAGTCAGATCGTCAGTTACTCCCATTCCGGGCAGCGCTTCCAGGTACTCCGGCAGTGGCTGGTTCCAGTAATGATTCAGCCACGCCGGAAATGAAAGAAAGCCCTTCTCGTCGAGAAGTTTTCTCACCGCGGCTTCGTCATGCTTCTCCCGCGCAATCTGGTCGGCCTGGCTTGCCGCCAGCGCCAGTTCCGGAAGCCCTGCGTTCCGCTGCCGCTCGTAAACTTCAAACGCTACTGCGCGTTCCCATTCCTGCCGCCCCATCGCAAGCAGTTGGTCTGGCGTGTAAGGCATCAACGCGACGTTTTTGAGAAAGAATTCGTAATTGTGCCGTCCGATGGCCGTTTTCTTTTCCATGCTGGGAAGCCGCTCGGTCAGCCACGCGCGTAAGGATTCGAGTGCCTCTGCGGCTTTTCCGACAGCAGCGTCCATTTCCGCGCCTGCCGCTGGATCGAGCTGCGGCTTCAGCGCCTGGACTCCTTTCGTAAGCCGCGGCCGGATATCCTGCAATTCAGCGATCGCCAGTTCAGCGAATGGACGCGCCGCTTGATCGAGATTCAGCTTGGCTTCCTCCACAATGCGCGGGATGGCGCTCATGCGCCGCAGAATTTCTTCGCTGCGCACTCGGTCGAACGGCGGTGGCGGCAACAGCCGCTCGTATACCGCACCCAGCGTTTGATCGATGTAAAACAGCGGATTCCGCTGCCAGTCCCGCGTGACGTAAAGCTCCCACCCTACGCGTGCCAGAGCCGATCCTATCAGCCGGTAGTCTACCTGTCTCGCAATCGGCCACTTCCCGGAATCCATCTCCTTCCAGCGCTTCTCAAATCCGGCCAACGCCTGGCGCTGCTGCTCGAGGGAATCTTTCGACCAATCCGGCGCCCAGTCTACCGGCCGTTCAATGCGCGGAATGTCGTCACCGGTGATCGGCTGGTGAATTGCGCGCCACTTCCAGAAATCGCGTGCCAGATCGTCGAGCGGATCGGCTCGCAGAGCTGCACAAACCGCGATGGCCAGGAAAAGAGCGCGCATCACGTTAAATCGCCCCTTTCCGCCGCCGGGCCTCGAACGCGCTGCGTCGCGCGATACAGCAAGGCTTGAATCGTACAAGGCTGGAGCAATGCAACCTGAAAAACTTCTACGGGCATGATGCCCCAGTCTAAATCAAATCCCAGGGCTTGCGTGCCGGACGTGCGAGAAGCCTCGAAGCTTCTCCATCGTCGCGGAACTCCTCGGTATCGGCGTCCCAGTGAAGCTTCTTTCCGGTTTTGAAAGCGATATTTCCCAGATGCGCAACGGTCGTCGAGCGATGCCCGATCTCTACATCGGCCGCCGGCTTGTTTCGCGACCGCACGCACTCGATGAAATTCGCGGCATGCAGTCGTGTCGCGTCCGTCGTATTCATGTGCGCGCGCTCGACCGGTTCCAGCCCCGGGCGGCTTGGCTCCGGATAAATTTCGTAGCCGACGCGATCCGCGTACAGAGCGCCGTACGTGCCATAGTACGCCATGCCGTTCGGCCGGTCCTCAGCACCGCGCGCGTTGTAATATTTCATCCCTGGAGTACGGCCGCCCACGCCGTGCCCGTTTAACAAGCAGGATTCGTAGCTCAGCACGAAGCCAGGATACTCGTACGTGACCTGCAAAACGTCCGGGATTTCACCGTCATCGCGCACGCTGAAGCGTCCGCCGCTTGCTGCAATCGTTTTTGGAGCCGTCACGCCCATCACCTGCTGCACGGTATCGAAGCGGTGCGTGCCGAAATCCGTGATGTAGCCGCCTGAATAATCCCAGAACCAGCGATACGTCACCAGAAACCGTTTGCGGTTGAACGGCACCAGCGGCGCCGGGCCAAGATAGAAATTCCAATCCAGACCCTCCGGCGGCTCGGAATCCGCCTCGTGGCCGATCCCTTGCGGAAACATGTTGACGTAATTCCAGACCCGCACCCAGTTCACTTTTCCGAGCTTGCCGCTCTGGATGATCTGCTGCACTTCGCGAAAGTGCGGCGCCGACCGGTGCTGCGTGCCTGCCTGCACAACACGGTTCGCCCGCCGTGCCGCCTCCACCATGGCGCGTCCCTCGCGAACATTGTGCGCCAGCGGTTTTTCCACGTACACGTCTTTTCCCGCCTGGCACGCCAGTACGGTAATGATCGCGTGCCAGTGGTCCGGCGTCGCAATCTGCACGGCGTCAATGTCCTTACGATCCAGCAGCCGCCGGAAATCCTGATACGCCTGCGCCTTCGGTCCGGCCCACTCCCGCGCCCGTTCGGCGTTCGGCAAATAAACATCGGCCGCGGCGGCGTACTCCACTCCCGGCGCTTCCCGTATCAGTTGCGCCACGTAACGCCCGCGCCCGCCGCACCCGATCAGTCCGACGATCACCCGGTCGTTCGCGCCAAGCGCCCGTCCGGCCGACGATGCCGCCAGAGCCGCCGCACCCGCGGCCCTCGCCGTTTCCCGCATAAACCGCCGCCTTTGCATGTTTCGATTATCGCCCTCTCGCGGGGCGAGGCGAGAAGACATCTCGCGCCCGGAGCCCGGGTCTGGTATCATCAGTTTCAAACCTTGATATCTGAAACAGGCCCGCAAATGCAGCTCCACCCAAAGGGAACTCGTGCCCGCATTCTCCTGAGCTCCGTCTTCGGTCCTTACGCACAGGATGACGAGTTCGGCAGCCGCACTATCAACCCTATGGAGCTTTATCACAACCAGGTCACACGCGCGCAGGGTTCCTTTTCTCCGCGCATGTTCCACCGCTCCTGGGGCATCATGATGATCCAGGAAAATATCTCCGCGCCTTCCACGGTCCTGGACTTCCCCACGCGCGACGACTTCGCGCAGGAGCTCACCCGGAACCGCTACGACATCGTCGGCATCTCCTCCATCATCGTGAACGTCGGCAAAGTGCGGGAGATGTGCCGCATGGTGCGCCGGCTTTCGCCCGATTCGGTCATCGTCGTCGGCGGGCATGTCGCCGCCATCCCCGGTATTGAACACCTGATCGACGCCGACCACATCGTAAAAGGCGACGGCATTTCCTGGATGCGGCACTATCTCGGCGAAGCCTCCGATGCACCCATCCGTCATCCCGAAATCATCTCCGCATTCGGCCACAGGGCCTTGGGTTTGCGGCTGCCGCAGCGGCGCGGCGCAACGGCCGCTACGGTCATCCCCTCTGTAGGCTGCCCTATGGGCTGCAACTTCTGCACCACCTCGGCTTTTTTCGGCGGGAAAGGAAAGTTCCTCAACTTTTTCGAGACAGGGGAAGATCTGTTCCGCGTGATGAGCCGCATGGAATCCCGCCTCAAGGTTCATGCGTTTTTCATGATGGATGAAAATTTTCTGCTCTATCGCAAGCGCGCCCTCGAACTGCTCGATCGTATGCAGAAAGGCGGGAAGAGCTGGGAGTTGTACGTATTCTCCTCGGTCAACGCCATTCGCAAATACACCATGGAAGAACTCGTCTCGCTCGGAATCTCGTGGATCTGGATGGGTCTGGAGTCGCCTCGCTCTGCGTACGCCAAACTGGAGGGCGCCGATACCATCCGGTTGGCCCGCGAGTTGCACCGCCACGGAATCAAGTTGCTGGGATCCTCCATTGTCGGTCTCGAACACCACACTCCTGAAAACATCTGCGAAGAGATCGACTACGCCGTGTCACACGCCGCTGATTTCCACCAGTTCATGCTGTACACTCCCGTGCCCGGCACGCCTCTGTACGGGGAAGTGGCGCAACAGGGCAGGCTTCTCGATGTGGACCTGGCCGACATCCACGGCCAGGATAAATTCAATTTTCAGCATGAAGCCATTTCCCGCGAAGACTCAAAGAAATTTTTGGACTGGGCTTTCTGGCGCGACTTCGAGCAGAACGGCCCGAGCCTGTTCCGCATCTGCCGCACAACTCTCGAGGGATGGAAGCGCTATAAAGATCATCCCGACCGCCGCATCCGCGAACGGTTCGCCCGCGAGGCGAAAGCATTGAAGTCCGCTTATGGCGGCATGCTCTGGGCCATGGAGCGTCAACTGCGCGAGACCAATGAAAGCATCAGCCGGCAAATCCGCGTCCTCCGCCGCGACATGGCGGAAGAATTCGGCTGGCTGTCTCGCGCAGCCGCCAGAGCCATCGGCCCCCTGCTGCTATGGACCACCCGCCGTGAGGAAAAGCGGCTGGCTCGCGGAAAGACATATGAGCCGAAGGTCATCATCGAGCGCAGGAATTGGGCCTAGCCATCGCATCCCGAGTCTCCCGGAGATTACACTGGAATTTTGAGGGATTTCTTGGATAACAGTGTACGTTCCGGCCATTCCGATCACCGCGTCGTCATCATCGGTGGCGGCGTCATTGGCGTCTGCTGCGCCTACTTTCTCGCCAAACGCGGCGCGCGTGTCACCGTCATCGAGCGCGATCAGATCGGCAAAGGCGCGTCCTTCGGCAACGCCGGCTCCATCGCGCCCGGCCACCCTCCGATCAACAAGCCCGGCCGCATTAAGCAGGCCCTGAAGTCGCTGTTCGATCCATTAAGCCCGCTCTACGTCGCCCCGCGTGCCGATCCCTCGCTTGCCATGTGGCTCGTCGCCTTCAGCCGCGCATGTACTGAGCGCCATCTCGAATTCGCCATGAAAGTCATGGCGCCGCTCGGCCATGCCACGCGCGAGATATTCGATGACCTGATCCATCGGGAAAAACTCGACTGCTGCTTTCAGCCCAACGGCTATTATGAAATCTATCTGACCGAGCGCGGGCTCGCCGCGGGCAAAAAGGAAGCGGCCTTCATCCGGCGCTACGGCTTCGCGCCCGATGCCATATCGGGAGACGCCCTGCGCGAGCGCGAGCCGGTTATTAACAAACGCGTGCTCGGCGGAGTCTTCTATCCCGAAGCGGCCACGCTCAACCCGTACCGCTTCGTCGTCGAACTGGCAAAAAAAGCCGGGCACTACGGCGCTCAGTTCCGCACTAATACGGAAATCGTAAATTTCCTCGGGGCCGATGGCGCCGTGCGCGGCGTCCGGACGAGCGCGGGCGAAAACATCGAAGCCGATTCCATCCTCGTCTCGACCGGCGCCTACTCGGTGCCGCTCGTGAAAAAACTCGGCATCCATTTGCCGCTGCAGCCCGCCAAGGGCTACCATCGCGATCGCGAATCTGCGCCTGGAACGCCGGCTCTCCGCAGCGCCTGCGTTCTCGGCGAAAACATGGTCTTCTGCACGCCTATGGATGGTTTTGTGCGCTTCGCCGGTACGCTCGAATTCTCCGGCGTGAATCACAACATCCGCCGGCCGCGTCTCGAACAATTGACCAACGCTTCAAAACGCTACTTCGACCGCGGCGTCGAAACTAAGGAATTCCAATCCGAATGGTGCGGTCTGCGTCCCTGCATTTCCGATGGCCTGCCCGTGATCGGCCCCGTCGCCGGCCACCGCGGCCTCTTCATCGCCACCGGACACGCCATGCTCGGCCTCACGCTCGGTCCTGTCACCGGGAAACTCATCTCCGAATGCATTCTGGACGGCAGAGCCGGAATGGACATCACCGCTCTGCGCCTTGATCGCTTCTGATCCTGTCTTCAGAACAGCAGCTTCAGCCCGAACTGAATATGCCGCGGGCTCTGCGCCGAAAGAATATGCCCGAAGGTTGGTGAGCCGACGAAAATGTCCGGCAGATCGAAATTCGGCCGGTTGAGAAAATTAAACGTCTCCGCGCGAAACTGCAGCGACATCCCTTCCCGCACACTCATGTTCTTCACGAGCGAAAAATTCACGGTTTGAAGCAATGGCCCGTCGAGAATATTGCGCCCCGCATTTCCAAAGCTGCCGTATGGCGGCACTGCAAACGCCGCCGTGTTGAACCACGAGTCTGGAGTCGCGTGCCCCACGTGCGGATTCCCCACTACATTCGGACGGTCGTTCGCGCCGAAACCCAGGATCGATTGCCCCGTGTTGCTGTTGTCGAAATCCGGTAAAAGCGCCACCGTAAATGGCCGCCCCGTCTGAAATGTGAGAATCCCAAACGTCTGCCATCCGCCGAGCACCGCCCGCAGCGCCCGCTGCTCAAAGCGCCGTGACGGAATGTCGTACGCGTAACTCACCGAGAGCCTGTGGCGCACATCAAAATTCGAAAGTCCGCGCTCCGCCCGCACGTCATAACTGTTCTGCGGAAAATTCGGATCTCCCGCGCTCGAAAAGAAATTCGATGCATCGTCGATAGACTTCGACCACGTATACGACGCCAGCGCCGAAAGCCCCGCCGTCAGCCTCTGCTGGAACCGCGCCTGCAAACTGTGATAAACCGAATCTGCGCGCGACTCCAGATAATTGATGTCCGCAAATTGAGGATCCGGCCGCGGATTCGGCTGCTGTGGGCTGGGATGCGGCTGGTTGATGTCGCGCGCCGCCAGTAGCTTCGTCCCCTTAGCTCCCACGTACGCGATCTCCGCCACGCGGCTCTTCCCCAATTGCTGCTGAATGCCGAAATTCCACTGCTGCACGTACGGCGTCCGGAAATCTCTCTGGAACGCCAGCGCCGAAGAGGGCGATGGATACGGAAACGTCAGTGGAAACGGATCGTTCACCAGCAGCGGAAGTCCTGGAAGCGGGAAGTACAGCTTGAAGTCAAAATACGGAGCGTTGAAGTACAATCCTTCGCCCGTCGCCAGCGCGCCCTGGTCGTAATAAATTCCATAACCCGCCCGAAAAACCCGCCCGCGATTCCCCGGCGACCAGGCCAGCCCGACGCGCGGCGCCCAGTTGTTACGATCCGGCTCGTACGCGCCCCGCGGAACACCGTTGGTTCCCACCTGCACCAGCGAACTCGTCGCCACATCGAAAACGTTCGCGCGGTTCTGCGCATCCACCGGCGGCGCGTTGTATTCGTATCGTACTCCGAGCGAAAGCGTCAGATCCGGCCGCATGCGGAATGTGTCTTCCGCAAAGAAATAATCGCTGTGCGTGCGCAAATGCTGCGGATTATCCAGATGCGCCACGCCGGTCACAGTCGGCGCGCCGAGCAGCAGTTCAGCCATCGGGTTTCCCGTAATCAATCCAAGAAAGTCGATAAATCCGCGCGCCTGCTCGTCCCGATAAGCATTCTGCCGCAAATCGCGAATATCCACCCCGAACTTGAACAGATGCCGCCTGCGATTCACCGAAGCCTGATCCACCAGTTGCAGAATGTTCGACGCGCTGTGCTGTGGATTGTTGTATTCGTCTCCCAAAGACGAAAAGCCGGTCACCGAGATCAGGCTCAATCCGAAATCGCGCGGGTTGTTCGAAATCTCCGGCAGCCCGAGCTTCTGGTTGATGCTCGTCCCCATATTCTGCTGGTACGAGCCTGCGGAAACACGATCGTAGCCCGCCCGGATTTCGTTGATCACATCCGCTGAAAATACGTGCGTTTCACTCAGCATCACGTTCTGCGCGCGCCGCGGCACGTTGTCTCCATAACCCGGAACCAGCGGAAATCCCGCGCCGGTGAACGGTTCGAACAGGCTGCGATCCGCAAAGCTGTACCGGAACGAAAGCTCGCTGGACCGCGCAAGAGCATGATCCATCCGCACATCGAAATGATCGTCGCGATCGCGTTCCGTCGGAGACGAAACAAAATTCTGGCCCGGCACCGCGCGGTTGGGCAGTGGATAAAGCGCCGCAATCGCGCTTCCAATCGGATTCAAATACGGCTGCGGAATCTGGTTTCCCGGGAATGGCTGCTGCGTGAACGGATTCATCACCGGCGGATCCGCTGAAAAATCTCCACTGCGCTCAGCGGCAGTTGGCACATTGGTGACCTCCGTGATCCCTTCGCGCACGCGCCGCCCTTCATAATCCCCAAAGAAAAATGTCCGGTCTTTGCGAATCGGTCCGCCCAGCGATGCGCCGAACTGGTTGCGCTGGTATTGCGGCTTGGACTCGCCCGAAGGCGCAAAAAAATTCCGCGCGTCCAGTGCTCCGTTGCGAAAGAATTCGTAAGCGCTCCCGTGCAGCACATTGGTCCCGGACTTCGTCACCACGTTCACCTGTCCCCCGGCATTGCGCCCGAACGAGGCGTCATACGCGCTGGTCACTACCTCAAACTCCTGAATCGCATCCACTGGCGGCGTCGCCCCGAACGTGTTCAGCTTCGGATCGCCGTTGTAAATCCCGTCGAGAAGAAAATTATTGGAATCCTCGCGGGCGCCGTTGACGTTCAGCGCCAGATCCCCGCGTACCGAGCCCGCCGATCCCGGAGCCGCCGGAGCCGCCCCCGGCGCGAGCAGCGCCAATTCATAGAAATTCCGCCCGTCGAGCGGCAGTCCCGTCACGCTGCGGTTTTCTATCACCGCGCCCAGCGCCGCCGAATCCGTTTTCACCATCGGCCGCGTTGCCGTAACCTGCACCGTCTCCACCCGGTCGCCCGCCGCGAGCACCACATCCACTTGCAATTCCTGATTGACCGCCAGCGTGAGCGCCTGCGTGTACCTGTGAAATCCTGCGCGCTCTACATCCAATTGATACGTGCCCGGTGGTACCAGCGAAACCACGAAAAGACCCGCGGAATCCGTAGTCACACTGCGCGTCCGATTGGTTTCCTGCTCTGTCAGCTTGACGGTCGCGTCTGCCACCGCCTTCTGCGATGCATCCTTCACCGAACCGACCACCGATCCACGCACTGACTGGGCGGACGCGTGCGGCACGAAAAAAGCCGCGAAAATAACCACAAAACGCAACGTACGCATAAAATGAGTCAAGTCCCTATACTATAGCTGACTAAAAATGCTGCTTATCCTGGCGCTTCTTTTTCTGACGTTCTCCGCCGCCCGAGGTGAGGACTGGCCGCAATTTTTAGGCCCCGCGCGCAACGGCGTTTATCCCGCCGCCGTAGCCGCCTCCTGGTCCAAATCCGGCCCAGCGCTCGTCTGGAAACTCGACACAGGCCACGGCTTCAGCGGCCCCGCCGTGGCCAACGGCCGCCTCATCCTGTTTCACCGCCGCGAAAATCGCGCCATCGTCGATTGTCTCGACGCCAAAACCGGCCGCCGCATCTGGACCGCCGAATATCCCACCAATTACGTCGACGATTTCGGCTTCGATGAAGGCCCGCGCGCCACGCCTGCCATCGCCGCCGAAAAAGTTTACACTTTTGGCGCGGAGGGCGTCCTCCAATGCCTCGATTTCGCTACCGGCAAGCGCCTCTGGACCGTCGATACCCGCCAGAAGTTCGGTTCTCCCAAAGGTTTCTTCGGCGCGGCGTCGTCGCCTCTGGTTGACGAGGGCCGCGTCCTGCTCAACGTAGGCGGCCCCAATGGCGCGGGCGTGGCCGCATTCGACGCCGCCACGGGCAAGACCCTCTGGACCGCCACCAGCGACGAAGCCGGCTACTCCGCGCCGGTCGTGGCGACCATCCAAGGCGCGCGCCACGCCCTGTTTTTCACCCGCGCCGGCTTGGTCGACATCGATCCCGCGACCGGGAAAATCCGCCTCCAGTTCCCCTGGCGTTCCCGCAGCCATGCCTCGGTAAACGCCGCCGCGCCCCTAGTCATCGGAAATCTCGTGTTCCTCTCCGCGAGCTACGGTACCGGCGCCACGCTTCTCGAAATCAACGGCGCAAGCGCAAAACAGCTTTGGTCATCCGATGACGCGCTCTCCAACCACTACGCCACCAGCGTCTATCGCGATGGTTTCCTCTACGGCTATCACGGCCGCCAGGAATTCGGGCAAAGCCTTCGCTCGATCGAGCTCAAAACCGGCAAGGTGCAATGGAACGTCGACGGCTTCGGCGCCGGCACCGTCACCCTCGCCGGCGATCGCCTGCTGCTCGTCCGCGAAAACGGCGAGCTCGTCCTCGCCCCCGCCTCCCCCAAAGAATTCAAGCCCTCGGCCCGCGCCCAGTTGCTTCCCGCCACCATTCGCGCCTACCCCGCGCTCTCCGACGGCCGCCTCTACGTCCGCAACGAGCACACGCTCGCCTGCTTCAACTTGAAATAGGCGCTACTCCGCTCCCCCAATCCGGTACAGCTTTGCCGCTGTCCGGATAATCAAACTCCCGCGCGCGATCGCTGGCGTCGCCATCGACATCTCATCCAGCGAGTTTTTCCCCAGCACCTTGAACTCCGGCCCCGCCTGAATCACAAATGTGTCGCCATCCTCGCTTAGCGCGAATATTTTCCCGTTGTACGCCCACGGCGACGCCGTAAACGCCGAAGCTTCCGGATCGATGCGCTGCTTGCCGTAAATCTCCCGGCCCGTGCGCGCGTCGTGACATGTAAAAATCCCGCGGTCGAGCAGCGTGTAATAGTAGTCGCCGTAAACCACGGGCGATGGATTATACGGCCCCGCCTGCTTGAGCGACCACGCAATATACTCATTGCTCTCCGCGCCTTCTTTCAGGCTGATATCGCCCTTTGCCCCCGGCCGCACCGCGAACACCGGCCGCACCGCGTCGCCCACGTAGCCCGAAGCCAGATAAAGCAGCCCGAACTGCGAAAACGGCGTCGGGATCACAATGGATGACATCCCGCCCATCTCCCACAGCAGATGCCCGTCCAGATCGTACGAACGCACCTTGCGCGTCCCCGACGTCACGATCTCCGTGCGTTTCTCGTTTTCCCAGATGTACGGCGTCGACCAGTTGCTCCCCTCATCGCGCTCCACCCGCCAGATCTGCTTCCCCGTGCGTTTATCGAGCGCGACTAAAAACGACTGCTCGTCGTTGTCGTTTACGATATAAATGCGATCCTTGTACAGCACCGGCGATGCCGCCGTGCCCCACCCGTAGCGCGTCCGGAACGGCCCCCACTGTTTCGACCAGACCGGCTTCCCCTCTATATCGAAAACATACAGCCCCGCGCTGCCGAAATACGCGTAAACGCGCTCGCCGTCGGTGACGGGCGTCTCCGAAGCATAAGTATTTTTCAAATGATGCGAGCTGTGCGGCGCACCCCGGTGCACCTCGCGCTCCCAGATGATCTTGCCCGTCTTCCAGTCGACCGCGTAAACCATCCACCGGTGTTCATCGCTCGGAATGTTTTCCCGGTTCCCGCCGAAATAAAGTCCCTTCTTCGGACTCTCCGCCGCGACCGTGCTGATCACCGAAGTAACGAAAATCCGGTCGCCCCAAACCACCGGCGACGACCACCCGCTCCCCGGAATCTCCGTCTTCCACACCACGTTCCGCGTCGCGCTCCAGCTATCCGGAAGCTTGGGATCATCGGCCACCCCATTCGACAGCGGCCCGCGAAACTGCGGCCAACGGTCCCCCGCCGCGAGCGGCACGACCGCCAACGCAATAATTGCAGCCAGTCGACGCATGGCTTCAACTCTATCGCGTTTCCTCCTTATCCGCGCTTCAGCAGCCCGATGACATTGCCGTCAATATCGGAAAACCAGGCAAACGTTCCCGCAGGGATTTTCACCGGCGGCACCACTGTCTTCCCGCCCAGTGACGCCGCCTTGTCCAGACATGCCTGGACATCGTCCACTTCGACGTAAAACATCGTGTAATGCTCGGGCTCGTGGCCGAGCGACGTGATGTGCCCGGAAATTCCTCCCCCGCTGCCGGTGTCGATCGTCCCGGCGGGCCCGCTCTGGATTTGCCAGCCGAACAAATCACTGAAGAACTGCGCCGTTTTCGAGCGATCACGGCATCCGATTTCAAAATGAACGACAGGGCGTCCCATGCTTCCTCCGTGTTGAGTCTGTTTTTCCGATTGCGGCCACAACGGCACGGCCGCCATAAACGTCAGCGCTGCGCGACGGCTATACACGTCTCTCCTCCGATCTCCGCCGAATGCACGGAATGTTCTTTACGATAACCCAATTGGTATTCGCGAGGGCGCTGAAAGCCACCGAATCTTGCGAATGGCCCGCCGGAGAGGTGTGCCCATTGCAAGAGCACCTTTCAGTCATTCACCGGAGTTACCAGGTGCGTAGCGCTAGTGACTGTTCACAATTAATCGGTGACTCGAATGAAGGTTCGCCGAACCGGCTGACCGTTCCAAGTCAAGTCAATGCGATAGAAACCGGGACTTAGCGTACCCGTTTCGAACGCAAAGGCGGAACGCATTGGATTCGCCGAAAGCGATATTTTCTTTGGTTCTACCACGATACGTACACGATTCTGGTCGTCATAGACCCTTGCGGCCAGCTTCCCCTTCGAGACCTTCCCTTTCTTCTGCCATTCGGAAACAACCCAAACTTGCTTGTCATGCCGCGAAAATTCCCAGACATCGCGTGGTAAGGGGTCGCTCATGTGCTTACCTATCTCGGTCGACGTTCCGACGTATAGAAGGCCGTCCACATCGAAAAGGGGCGCTGTTAGTGCTCCCGTGGCAACTAGGTCGACTAGCTTGGAAGCTTTGTCTGGCATCCGTCGCGGGAGGGTGGACGCTGGCACGGCTGCGTTCAAGCCGCTCGTGGCGATCCCCAACGAGGGATTTACGCTCGTTTGATTCCCGGCGAATCGGCCCCCTGGCAGCAAGCTGCCTCCCAAAATTCCGACGACTCTCCCGCTCCCATCAAGCAAAGGCCCCCCGGCAGCTTCAAGAGAAATTGTCGGAGACAACTGAATCCTTTCTCCGAATCCCTGTACATTCCGCTTTCCCGAGATATCCAGACCCCCGATCGTCCGCGCGTCACCTTCTACATTGAATGCGATCAGGTGTTCTCCTACGCCAATGGTCTTCGCGTCACCAAGCTGGAGTGCTGGGATATCCAAAGTGGTGACCGCCACAATTGCCCAGTCATCACTTCGTGAATATGCCAGGATTTCGTCTGTTTCAACCTTTCGTCCACCCGCGAATTCGATTTCTAGTTTGCTCGCACCGTCGACAGCTTGGAGCGCTGTCACAATACGATCCTTGCCCACAACGAATCCTGAGGCGCTGTCGATTCGCTTGCCTGTCGCATCGAACCTTCGGACCCACACGAGCGAGGGCAAGGTCGCACGGAAAATTTCATCTAAAGTGGGTGGCCTTGGAGCGGTTTCCGGCAGGAAATGCGTTTGGGGCGGAACAGTTCCGGCAATTTCGAACGTGTGAGAACCGGCAGGTCGCCCATCGACGCGCACCTCAACTGACCACACCCCCGGCATCATTTCAGGGTCAAGTATGTAGGTCCAGTACGCAGTCAACTCTCTGGTACTGGAATTGATTTTCACGTCGGGAGATACAGAGTCGACTCGCCCGTCTGGCCGCTTCCAGAGGGCCGTCAGGACGTGCATGCCAGGCAAGCCTTCCCACTCGAAGTAAACGACAAATGACTTGTCTTGAGGATGAACAAATCGGCTCCGGACCTCGTCTAATACAAATTTCGAGCCGTCCACTTTTCCAGACGGACCGGATACCGACCGAACCAGCCGTAAATCCTGAGCGGCCGATGCAGCGGCCGTAGCAATACCGAAGACTGTAATTGCCAAGGATTTGGCCACTGAATACACTGTGTAAATATTGAGCTTAGCATCGGGCTGTTCTCCGGAGGGACTGATGAGCTGTCGTGAATTTTTCCGTGACCTTCTGCCCCATCCCCCGTATCTCCGGAGCGCCTGGCACCCGTCTGCCTGCGATAAACTCAAAACACCGTGACTCCGACCGTGCAAGCTGACCTGGACACAAAAGTAAACTCCGCCCGCGAGGCGCTCGATGCCTGGGTGAAGGAAATCGTCGCCTGGCACTTCGATCCCGCAACCGGCTGCCCGTTCTGGCTGGATTACGCCAAGCGTCTCGACTGGGACCCGCGCCGCGAAATCCACGGCTATGACGACCTCGACCGCTTCGGCTCGTTTCAGGACGAATGGCTGCGCGGCGGGCCCGTCCGCCGCTGGGTGCCGCGTGCTTACGCCGATAAGCCCGTCTACATCTTCGAGACCGGCGGCTCAACCGGCGTCCCCAAGTCGCGCATCAGCATCGAAGACTTCCGCACCGATTACGAAGCCTTCAGCGCCACCCTCCCCGACCAGTTTTTCCCCAAGGGTGCCGACTGGCTCATGGTCGGTCCCAGCGGTCCGCGGCGGCTGCGGCTGGCGGTCGAGCACCTGGCTCAATATCGCGGCGGCATCTGTTTCATGGTGGATCTCGATCCGCGCTGGGTCATCAAATTGATCAAGATGGGCGAAATCGCGATGGCCGAGCGCTACAAACAGCACGTCATCGAGCAGTCGCTGACTCTGCTGCGCGCGCACGACAACATCCAGTGCCTCTTTACCACACCGAAATTGCTCGAAGCCCTCTGCGAAAAGGTATCTCTCAGAAAAGTGGGCATCAAAGGTGTTTTTTGCGGCGGCACCGAGATGACCCCGCAATTTCACCGTTTCGCCGTCGAAGAACTGCTCGATGGCGTCTATTTCGCCCCGACCTACGGCAACACATTGATGGGACTCGCGGTTCACAAACCGCGCGATCCCAAGGACAACTTCGCCGTGATCTACTACCCGCCGTCGCCCAAAGCCTTGATTGAGGTGGTCGATCCCGACCAACCCGATCGGATTGTGGGTTACGGCGAAACCGGCCGCGTCCGCCTGACCACTCTGACTCGCGAATTTTTTATGCCGCGTTTTCTCGAGCGCGACGAGGCCGAGCGCGAGCGGCCATGCAATCTCTATCCGTGGGATGGGGTTCGGAACGTGCGGCCGTTTTCGCGGTTTCAATCCAAAGTCGTGGAGGGCGTGTACTGATGCTGCACATCCCGCTGCTGCGCCATGGCAAGCCATACCAGAGCTTGGATGTAGTGCGCATTCCGCACTATAAAACCCGCGAGCCGTTTGTGGGAATCAGCCAGGCGAACGTCGGGCTCATTCGCCGGGATCTCTTGCATTTAGATGAGGTTAGGGAGAACCTGGCCGGTTACTCGTCAGCCGAACTGTTGCAGATTTGCAACACGGCTGCGCAGCTTTTTCTTCACACCGAGCTTCCGGTCGGCGAAGCGGTCCAGACGCCGGAAGATTATGTCGCGCAGGTTTCGGCGACGACCGGGCTGCCATACGTCCTGGCCCGCCGGAACATGTTGAAAATACATAAAGTTATGGCCGAAATGCCGGCGGTGCTGCGGGGGCTGACCCGAAACCTAGATTTGAGCGTGCTCGATCGCGGTTTTGGAGCGGTTGACGGCCAGGAAGTCAGCTTTTTCCCGCGTGGTAATTCGCTGGGGGTGGTGCTGCCGAGCAACTCGCCGGGGGTACATTCCCTTTGGATTCCGGCGTTTGCACTGAAAATCCCGCTGGTGTTGAAGCCGGGCGGAGCAGAGCCGTGGACGCCCTACCGCATAATTCAGGCGCTGATCCGGGCCGGTGCGCCGCCGGAGGCATTCTGCTACTACCCGGCCGATCACGCCGGCGGCGGGGAAATCCTCAGGCGCTGCGAACGCGGCATGGTTTTCGGGGATGTCGGTTCGACGAAAATCTGGCAAGGCGATCCCAGGATCGAGGTGCATGGGCCGGGTTACAGCAAAATTGTAATTGGGCGCGACAAGATCGGCGAGTGGGAAAAGTACCTGGACGTGATGGTCGCGTCGATTGTGGAAAATTCGGGGCGGTCGTGCATTAACGCTTCGGGGGTGTGGGCGCCGGAGAAGGCAGGCGAAATCGCTGAAGCACTGGCGGAGCGGCTGGCGCACATTTTCCCGCTGGACGCGGAAGATCCCGATGCGCAGCTTGCGCCGTTCGCCGATTCGAGCGTCGCCGAGCGCATCTCGGCAATGATCGATAGCGCGCAAGAAGGAGCACGCGACGTGACGGCGGAGAAACGGCGCGGAGGCCGGCTGGCCACGTTGCAGGGTTGCACGTATCTGCTGCCGACGATCATTCACTGTCCCAGTGCGGAGCACGACCTGGCGAACCGCGAGTTCCTGTTTCCGTTTGCAAGCGTGGTCGAAATCGACGAAGGCGCGATCCCGCATGCGCTTGGGCCGAGCCTGGTGGTTACGGCGATCACGGAAGACCGGAAGCTAATCGACCGGCTGCTGCGGTCGCCGCTGGTGGGGCGGCTGAACCTGGGCATGATTGCGACCAACCACATCCAGTGGGACCAGCCGCACGAGGGGAACCTGTTCGATCATTTGTATGCGCGCCGGGCATTTCAGCGCACGCTTGAAGCCATCGCCTCATGAAAATTCTGGCCATCACTGCCGGGGCCGCGAACATGTACTGCGGCAGTTGTCTGCGCGACAACGCGTTGGCGGCGGAACTGATGGCGCAGGGGCACGATGTCGTACTGGTGCCGCTTTACACGCCGACCCGGACAGACGAACCGAACGTCAGCCGGAAGCGGGTTTTTTTCGGCGGCATCAGCGTGTATCTGGAACAGCACTTGGCGCCGTTCCGCTTCACGCCGGCGTGGCTCGACCGGCTCTGGGACTCGTGGCCGGCTCTCAAGGCGGCTTCGCGGCGCTCGATAGCCGTCAGCCCGCGGCATCTGGGCGAGCTGACGATTTCGATGTTGCGCGGCGAAGACGGAGCGCAGCGCAAAGAGTTTCACAAGCTGATCCGCTGGCTGCGGAGTGAAGGCGCGCCCGATGTAGCGGTGCTTCCGAATTCACTACTCATCAGCCTAGCCCAGCCGATCCGGAAAGCGCTCGGCTGTCCGGTTTGCTGCACGCTCCAAGGCGAAGATTTGTTTCTCGAGGGATTGGGCGAGCCGTGGCGGACGGAAGCGCTGGATCTGATCCGCGCGCAGGTGGGACCGGTCGATGCGTTTCTCGCGGTGAGCGATTACTATGCCAGGTTCATGTGCAGATACCTGGCGGTTCCGGAAAATAAGATGCATGTGGCGCCGCTGGGGATCAACCTGAAAGGCTATGAGACGGGCTTTCGGTTCCGCACGAACTGTTTCACCGTTGGTTACTTCGCACGCATTCTGCCGGAAAAGGGCCTGCATGTGCTGTGCGAGGCGTACCACAAGCTGCGGCGCGAAACGGATTTTTCCGGCGCTACGCTCGAAGCCGCGGGATATCTGGCGCCTGAGCATCGCGGATATCTAAAAGGCATCGAGCGGCAGATGAAGGAGTGGGGGCTGGGGGATGAGTTCCGCTACCGCGGCGTGCTCGACCGGGTAAAGAAAGTCGATTTTCTGCGGAGCCTGAGCATGCTTTCGGTGCCCGGTACTTATGCCGAGCCGAAGGGAATTTTTCTTCTGGAAGCCATGGCCAATGAAGTGCCGGTGGTTGAGCCCAGGTGCGGCGCGTTTCCGGAGATGATCGAAAAAACGGGCGGCGGAATTCTGGTTGAGGCCAACAGCGTGGAAAGCCTGGCGGAGGGAATTTACAGTCTCTGGAAAGACCCGGGGCGCGCGGAAGAACTCGGCCGGAAGGGCGCGGCCGGAGTGCGGGAGCATTACAGCGCGGCGCGAATGGCCGAGCGCGCCCTGGAAGTATACAGCCGGGTATCGGAGCGGGTTTCAGCGGCCGGTTAGATGCTCGAAGTCAGCCACCTCACCAAGAGCTATTCCACACCGCGCGGGCCGCTCGCGGTTCTTTCCGATGTTTCGTTTTCGCTGGAGCGCGGCGATGCAGTGGCCATCATGGGGCCGTCAGGAAGCGGCAAGAGCACGCTGCTTTACATTCTGGGCGCGCTCGAGCCGCCGAGCGCGGGAACGGTGAAGCTCGATGGCCGGAATCCGTTCGAACTCGCGGACAGCGAGCTGGCGCAATTCCGCAACAAGCAGGTCGGCTTCGTATTCCAGGATCACTGCCTGCTGCCGCAGTGTACGGTGCTGGAAAATGTGCTGGTGCCTACGCTGGTAGCGGAGTCGCGCGACGGGGCTCGCGAGCGGGCCGTACAATTGCTGGCGCAGGTGGGGCTGAAGGATCGGATGGAACACCGGCCCGCGGAGCTTTCGGGCGGCGAGCAGCAGCGCGTGGCGCTGGCGCGGGCGCTGATCCGTGAGCCGCTGCTGCTCGTTTGCGACGAGCCGACGGGGAACCTGGATCATGCATCGGCGGAGACGGTGGCGGCGATGCTGCTCGAACTGCACCGGAACCAGCGGACGATTCTGGTGGTGGTGACGCACAACCGGGACCTCGCGGCAAAGTTTCCGGCGCGGATGGAACTGATCGATCGGCACCTGGAGAAGAAATGAACGTCACGGGCATGCTCGAATACGGGGTTTACGTGGACGATGTTTCTCGGTCGGCCGCATTCTACCGGCGAGTTTTTGGATTCGAACAGCTTGTAGGCGACGACCGTTTTTGCGCGCTGAGCGTGGCCGGCAGACAAGTATTTCTGATTTTCAAAAAAGGCGGGACGTTGCAGCCGATGGCGTTGCCGGGCGGAATTCTGCCGCCGCATGACGGTTCGGGCCAACTGCATTTCGCGTTCTCAGTTCCGGCGGAGGACCTGGCGGCCTGGGAAAAGCGCCTCCAAGAAAACGGCATCGCGATTGAAAGCCGCGTCGCGTGGCCGCGAGGCGGCAGCAGCATATATTTTCGCGATCCCGACGGGCACCTGGCGGAACTGGTGACGCCGGGCTGCTGGGCCATTTACTAAATGAACATTCCGGCGCTGGTTCAACGGAACCTGGCGTATTTTTGGCGTATCAACATCGCGGTGGTGATCGGTGTCGCGACTGCAGTGGCGGTGCTTGCAGGCGCGATGGTAGTAGGCGATTCGGTACGCGCGAGCCTGCGCGACCTGGCGATCGGGCGGCTGGGCCGGACCGATGTTGTGATTTCGGCCGCGCAGTTTTTTCGCGAAGCGCTCGCGGGAGATCTGGCGCGCGGCGAACATTTTTCCACCTGCCCGATGATCGCGTTCGAGGGGCTGGTGACGCAGGAAGCGAGCGGCCGCCGGGCTTCGGGAGTTTCAGTCTACGGGGTTGACGACCGGTTCTGGCAATTTCAAGGCACCGCGATTCCGCAAATGCCGGCGATGAGCCAGGCGCTGGCGGATGAGCTGGGCGCGAAACCGGGCGATTCGATATTGCTGCGCGTGGAGAAACCGAGCGTGATTCCGCTCGAATCCCTGCACGGGCGCAAAGAAGATGTGGGGCGGACGCTGCGATTTACGGCGCGGGCGCCGCTGGGACGCGCGGCACTGGGAGAATTTTCGATCCGGCCCCAACAAGGCGAAGTGCGGGCGATATTCGTGCCGCTCAACCGGTTCGAGCGGGATCTCGGGCAGGCGGGCAAGGTCAACACCATTCTTGTAGCGGGGGAGACGAACGCCGCGCCGATCGAAAAATTGCTGCGCGAGCGGTACACGCTCGGCGATCTGGGTTTGCGGCTGCGGGCACTCGCGGGGCAAGGTGTTTCGCTCGAATCCGAAAGCGCGATTCTGAGCGACGGGATCGCGGGTAGGGCGTTATCGACGGCGCAAAGACTGGGGATCGGCAGCGAGCCAGTTTACGCGTACCTGGCGAACACGATCCGCTCGGGGACGCGCGAGATTCCGTATTCGCTGGTGGTGGCGGACGACGAATTTTTTCCAGCGGGACATCGCTCGGGAATTTTACTCAACGACTGGGCGGCGCAGGATCTGGGTGCGCGCGCGGGCGAAACGATCGCGCTCGATTATTACATCTGGAAAGGCGACGGGCGTCTGCACACGGAAACCGCGCAATTTTCGCTGGCGGGGGTTCTGCCGATTCGAGGCGCGGCAGCCGATCGGAATCTTGCGCCGGAGTATCCGGGCATTACGGAATCGAACAGTTTGCATGATTGGGATCCTCCGTTTCCGATCGATCTGGGACGGGTGCGGCCGCGTGATGAGGATTATTGGAAAAAATATCGCACGACGCCGAAGGCGTTTTTGCCGCTGGCGGAAGGGCAGAAGTTGTGGGGATCGCGTTTCGGAAAGCTGACGTCGATCCGGCTGCACGGCGAGATCGACGGATTTGCGGACGAACTGCGTGGGGCGCTCGATCCCACGGCGCTGGGATTTACGGTCTCGGCGGCGCGGACGCAGGCGCGCGAGGCGTCGGCCGGTTCGACGGATTTCGGCGAATATTTTGTTTACTTCAGCTTTTTCCTGATGGCCGCGGCGCTTCTGCTGGCAGCATTGTTTTTCCGGCTGGGCGTAGAGCAGCGGCTGCGCGAGATCGGAATGTTCCGCGCGATGGGTTTTCGCGAGGCGATGATCCGCAAAATTTTTTTGGCGGAAGGAGCGGTGCTGGCGTTGGGCGGCGGTGTGCTGGGAGCGGCGGGCGCGAGCGGGTACGCGGAGTTGATGGTGGCGGGGCTGAGGGCACGGTGGGCGGGAACGGCGGGGATGAACCTGATCCGGCTGCACGTGACGCCCGAGGCGCTGGCGACGGGGAGCATGGCGGGATTTGCGGCGGCGGTGGTGTGTATTCTGTGGACGCTGCGCGGGCTGCGCAAAGTGACGCCGCGAGGGCTCCTGGCAAGGCAGGGAGCAATCGGGAAGGGGCGCGCGTGGCCGGCGCTGGTGTGCCTGGCGGCGGGTGCGGGGTTGGTGGCGGCGGCGCGGTGGATCGGAGCGGCCGGCAGTTTTTTCGGCGGCGGGACGCTGCTGCTGGCGGCGGCGTTGTTTGCAGGGCGGGCGTGGCTGGGACGGCGGGGCGGCGCGCCGCTCGGTGGAATTCCGGCGCTGGGTTTTCGCAACGCGGCGTGGCGGCCGGGGCGCAGCATCCTTTGTATAGCGCTGATCGCCGCGGCAACATTTTTGATTATTGCGGTGGATGCTTTCCGGCGGGAAGAGCGGCCGGCGGACGATCCCAAATCGGGGACCGGCGGGTTTGCGCTGATGGCGGAATCGCTGCTGCCGGTGATTCACGATCCGAACAGCGCGGCGGGCAGGGAACTGCTGAATCTGACGGACCCGGTGCTTGGCGGAGTGGGGTTCAGCTTGTTTCGCGTGCGGCGGGGGGACGATGCGAGCTGCCTGAATCTCTACCAGCCGCGCGATCCGCGAGTGCTAGCGCCAGTCGGAAAATTTATCTCGTCGGGACGGTTTGCGTTTCAGGATTCACTGGCGAAGGCGCCGCAGGAGAAGGCGAATCCGTGGCTGCTGCTCGAGCAGACGCTGCCGGACGGGGCGATACCGGCGATTGCGGATGCCACTTCGATGGAGTACGCGCTGCATCGCAAACTGGGGGAAGACGTTGTGATTCAAGCGGGCGATCAGCCGGTGCGGCTGCGGCTGGTGGCGGCGATCGAGGATAGTATTTTTCAAGGCGAGCTGTTGATCTCGGAGAAGAATTTTTTGCGGGCATTTCCGGATGAGCCGGGGTATCGATTTTTTCTGATCGACGCGCCGGCGGGGAAAGCGGCGGAAGTTACGGGAGCGATCGAGAGCGCGCTGAGCGACTACGGTTTCGATGTGACGCCGACGGCGACGAGGCTGGCAGCGTATCACCGCGTGGAGAACACGTACATTTCGACCTTTCAGATGCTGGGAGCGCTGGGGCTGCTGCTGGGAACGCTGGGGCTGGCGGCGGTGCTTGCGCGGAATGTGCTGGAACGCAGGCGCGAGCTGGCCCTGCTCGAAGCGGTGGGATATAAGCGGTCGGCGCTGGCGACGATGATTCTGGCGGAGAACGCGCTGCTGCTTGTGGGGGGCCTGGCGATTGGCGCGGTTTCGGCAGTGGTGGCAATCATACCGGCGATTGCGTCGCGCGGCGGACATGTTGCGGCGGTGTCGATGGCGGGGTGGCTCGCGGTGATTCTGGCGGTGGGGCTGGCGGCCACAGGAGGGGCGACGATGGTGATGATCCGGCTGCCACTGATTCCGGCGCTGCGATCGGAGTGAGCGGGGTTATTTTTTTCCGAGGCGGTCGGGCGGCCGGCTGGCGAGTTCGACGATGGCTTGCAGGGCCCGGCGGCGTTGTTCGGGCGAGACGAGCAGATAGCGGTGCTTGCCCTGCGGGTTCGCCGTGAAATGCGTGCGGCCGGCGTTATCGACGGTGATGGATCCGGACGGTGATAGAGAAAAGTAGCCCGGGCGGACGGCGTAGAGGGCGGCGGTGGGATCCCACATGGGGCGGTCGTAGGGCATTTTCATGTAGTCGCGGTAGGCTTCGGCGAGGGGATGGTCGGGCACGTAGCGGTAATCGTGTTCGATGCTCGAGGCGGGATAAAGAATGGTCTCGCCGACTTCGAAGCCGCTGGTGACGATGGGAGCGGGCCACTCGGCGAAGAGTTTCTGCGCGGCGGGAATATCCATCTTGATGTTGTATTCAGGCTGGCCGTCGGGAAACGCGCCGCCCATGATGGAGAGCAGCCGCACTTTGCGGCGCACGAGGTCGCGGCCTTCGGCGGTCTCGATCAGGCGCGCGAGGTTAGTGCTGAAGCCGACCTGCACGATGACGACTGCGCCGTCTGTTTCCTTGGCAAGGACCTGGCGAAGCAGGCTGACGGCTTCGGGGGCGTTGCGGCCATCGAGGAGATCGTGCGGATAGACGAAGGAGCCATCGGGGCGTTTGCGCTCGGAGGGCAGGCGGATCATGTTGCTATCTTCGGGAGTTTTTCCGTTGTGCACGACGCCGATGGGTATATTGCCGCGGCCGTAGAAGGTGTTCATGACGTCGATGAAAGGGGCGGACCAGCGATTGTCCTTGGTCACGGTGACCGCGAGCAGTTTGGCTTCGCCGCGGCTTTCGAGCGCGTGAATCATGGCGAGGGCCACGGCGTCATCGATATCGTTGCCCATATCGGTATCGAAGATGAGGCGCACGGGCGCGGCGGAAAGGGCGCAGCAGAAGAGTACGGCAAGGGCGTAGCGAGCCAGGCTGTTCGGAATTTGCATGGATTTAGTGCGTATGTGAGGGCTCCAGGATTTCGCCCCACATGATCTGGTAGGCCTCGATGCGATCGTCGAGATTTTTGCCGGCGCGGACGAAGACGCGCGTGCTGGGCTTCAGCTCTGCGGCGTCGACCTGTTCGCCTTCGGCGATGAACCGCGTGTCGCGGCGGAGCAGGATGGGAGTGCGGGCGCCGGTGCGCAGATGCAGGACGAACCGTTCCAGGGTGATGCTGTCCACGATTCCAGTGAAAGTCAGATCGCCGCGAGGGGACAGAAGATCAGAAGGAGGCGAATAGGTCCGGTTTCTGGAGGCAAATGGAACATGCCGCCGCACGGGACGGGGATTGATGACATGCACGGTTCTGGCGTAACGGATTGCCACGCCGGAATCGCGGTCGGAAATGACTTCGACGGCATCGCCGGTTTCGATGCCCGCCATGGAGATGCGCTGGTCATCGCGCTCGACGTACGTTTTGGAATCGAATTTGAAGCGATAGACCTGGTCGGTCCCGCCGGCGCGAATACTGAATTCGCCCGATGGCTGAGCATCGCACTCGAGCACGACGCCGCGAACAACCCCGTAAAAAGGCGCCCGCTGGGCGTACAATCCGGCGCCGGCGAAGAAAGCGAAAACCGGCACTAGCGTCCGGAACTCACGGCAGGTTCGCACCAACACTTCCTTTCTTTACCGTAACGCTCGGCCGCGCAAAGTCCGAATCACCGAGGGCTGAATGTTACGATAAATAAATCCCGACTATGGCGTTGCGCTTCTATAATACGCTCTCGCAGCAGGTGGAGGAGTTTGTCCCGCAGGCCGGAAACGTGGTCCGTATGTATACGTGCGGCCCGACGGTCTACGATTACGCGCACATCGGAAATTTCCGCACGTTCACATTTTTCGATCTGCTGCGACGCTGGCTGCGGGCACGCGGGTTCCGGCTGGACCACGTGATGAATATAACGGACGTGGAAGATCGGATCATCCGCAACGCGTCGGCGCAGAAAAAGTCGCTGGGGGAGTACACGGCGGTTTATGAAAAGGCGTTTCTGGAGGACTGCCGCGCGCTCCGGTTAGAGCCTCCGGAGCGCATGGTGCGCGCGACGGAACATATTCATGAAATGGCCGACGCCATCGGGAAGCTGGGCGAGCGAGGTTACACGTATCAGAGCGACGGCTCGGTGTACTTCCGCATCGCGAGCTTTCCCGAATACGGCAGGCTCTCGCACAACGATTTTGGCGGCATGCGGGCAGGGGCGCGAGTGGACGTGGACACCTACGATAAAGCCGATGCGCGGGACTTTGCGTTGTGGAAAGCGCCCAAAGATGGCGAGCCATTTTGGGACACGCCTATAGGTCCAGGACGGCCGGGGTGGCACATCGAGTGCTCGGTGATGGCGATCCGGTATCTCGGTGAGACATTGGACATTCATGCAGGCGGAGTCGATCTGATTTTTCCGCATCATGAAAATGAAATTGCGCAGTCGGTTTCGCTGACCGGCAAGCCGTTCGCGCGCTACTGGCTGCATTCGGAATTTCTGCTGGTGGACGGCGAGAAAATGTCGAAGTCGCTGGGGAACTTTCACACACTGCGAGACGTACTGGGCAAGGGGTATCCGCCGGAGACGGTACGGTATCTGCTGGCGTCGGTGCCGTACCGGCGGCAGTTGAATTTCACGTTTGAGGGGTTGAAGTCGGCTGCGACGGCGATTGACCGCCTGCGGAACTTCAAGCTGCGCCTGGACCGCGAGAAATTTCCGGGCGGCAGGAATGATGTGTTGCTCGACCGGACAGCGAAGGCGGAGCGGCGGTTTGACGATAGCCTGGACGACGACCTGAATACGGCAGAAGCGCTGGCCGCGGTGTTCGAGCTGGTGCGCGATGCCAACACCGCAATGGATGCCGGCGAATTTCGCACCGACAACACCGCTCCGGCCGAGAGGCTGCTCGAACGCTTTGATTCGATTTTCGATGTGCTGCGGCCCACGATGAAGGAGGGCGCGATTTCCGATGCGGATATTGAAGCATTGGTGGCGGCGCGCACGGCGGCCAAGAAAGCGCGCAATTTTGCCGAAGCGGATCAGATTCGCGAACGGCTGTCGGCGGATGGAATCATTCTGGAGGACACGAAGGACGGAGTTCGATGGAAAAGAAAGTGAAGGCCCAGACCAAAGCGGTGCATGCCGGAGACCGGAAGAAGACCGGCGGGCATGTTCCGGTTACCACGCCGATTCAGACGGCGGTGAGCTACTTCTACGAGGACATGGAGCAGCTCGACCGCGTGTTCGGACGCACGGAACCGGGCTACAGCTACTCGCGCTACGATAACCCGACTAATGCCGCGCTCGAAGAGCTTTGCTCGGCTCTTGAAAACGGACATGGGGCGCTGGCGTGCAGCTCCGGCATGTCGGCGATGCACATTGCGCTGCTCACCGCGCTCACCGACCGGCGGAAATCGATCGTGGCTGCCGACGCGCTTTACGGAGCGACGGTCAGCCTGCTGATGAAAGTGCTCGAGCCAATGGGAGTAGAGGTCCGTTTTGTCGATATCTGCGATCTGCCGGCGGTCGAGAAGGCTATTGCGGAGAGCAAGCCGGGATGCGTGCTGATGGAGACGATATCGAATCCTTTGCTGCGCGTGGGAGAGATCGATCGTTTGGCGAAGATGGCCGCCAGGGCCGGCGCGGCACTGGTGGTGGACAACACTTTCGCCACGCCGCTGCTGGTGCGGCCGATCGAGCTGGGCGCGAGCCTGGTGGTTCACAGTCTCACCAAGTTTCTGTCTGGGCATGGCGACGTGCTCGGCGGAGTGGTGATTTCGGATGAGGCGAATTACGAGAATCTGCGAGCGCTCTCACGTATCTTCGGCCCCGTCCTGGGACCGTTCGAAAGTTATCTGGCAATGCGCGGTGTGAAAACTTTTGCGGTGCGCGTGGAGCGCCAATGTGCCAACGCCTGCCGTGTGGCTTCCTGGCTGGCGTCTCAACCGGCCGTCGAGCGTGTGCACTTTCCTGCCGATTCGTTGCACCCCGATGCCGCGGCGATTCGGCGGTTGCTGCCTGAGGGGCTCTACGGTGCCGTGGTGAGCTTCGAGCTAAAAGAGGCCGGGCGCGACGAAGTCTTCCGCTTCATGAATGCGCTGAGATTAATCGTGCCGGCCACGTCGGTAGGCGACGTGCACAGCATGATGCTTTACCCGGTGATGAGCTCGCACCGGGAAATCTCACCGAAGCAGCGGGCGCGCATGGGTATTCGCGACGGACTGGTGCGGCTTTCGGTGGGAATCGAAGCGGTCGAGGACATCATCGGCGACCTCGAACAGGCGCTGGCTCAAGCCTCGCTTACCCGGCCGCAGCCGGCGGCCGCTAAGACGCACTGAACGCGTCGAACCCAGATCGAGCTCAAGAAGTAACGAGTGTCAAATGCGTGCAACTTGTACCCGCATGTGATTTCCCGACCACACGATTGGTTCCGTTAGCCGTCTGATAACAAAGAGAGTATGTTTTGGAAACCCGATTGCTTCCTGAAGGGTGGCAGGTTTGAACTATGCCGGTGATGAAAATAACGGGGCAAGGCTTATGCTCGATTGCGGTCGTCACCGGAATTCTGTGGGGCTGCATCGTGATCGAGAAGCGCACCGTGGATCACGCCCGCGCGGAGGGTTACCGGGCCATTCAGGAGATTCGAGCGCTGCAGCTCAAGAGGCGGGCGCTTCCGGCTACATCACCTGTGCCGGTCGACCGTCGGCCATCGCGCGCATTTGCGGGGTAATCGCACACACAGCGCAAATGTTACAAAGGATTGCATGCGTACCTATACGCTTGCGATCCTGGCAGTGCTGCTCACAGCAGGCTGCGGTGTGAGAAAAACCAACCAGACATTTTCCGAGCTGCGAAGCGAATTCATATACAGCTCGCTTGCCTTTTCGCCTGTTTCGGCCACTTCCGCGGGTTATCACCGGCACCAGGGCGCTAAGCTGGATCAGCTTCTGGACGATTACAGTCCGGCGTCACTTGAACGGCAGAAAAAGTTTTACGAAGGTATGAAGGGCCGGCTGTTTGACGCGCATCAGGAAGGAAATCTTTCGCCGGAAGACGACGCCGATTACCGAATCATGCGCGGTCAGATCGATTTGGCGTTGCTCGATCTTGACGAGATTCAAAGTTATCACCACAATCCGACAATTTACGTGGAACTGATCGGCAACGCGCTGTTTAACCCCATGGTGCTCGAATACGCACCGGCGGACGAACGTTTCCGCGACATCATCGCGCGCACCGAAAAGATTCCGGCGTTTCTCCAGCAGGCGAAGAGCAACCTGACGGAGGCGCCCGATATCTGGACGCAAGTGGCGGGCGAGGAAAACCAAGGAAATCTCGATCTTTTGCAAAAAACAATTCCTGCGGCTGTTCCGGCCGGGCTGCGCGCGGATTTCGACCGCGCGACGAAGCCGGCGATTGGGGCGCTCGAAGATTTTCAAAACTATCTGAAGAACGATCTGGCCAAGCGCAATCATGCCAGCTGGCGGCTGGGGCCCGATTCCTACCGGCGCAAGTTCCGCGCCACGCTGGCCAGCGATCGGGATGCGGACGCCGTACTGGACGCGGCCGAATCCGATCTGAAGATGGTCCGGGGGCAGATGTTCGAGCTGTCGCTGCCGTTGCACCAGAAGATGTATCCGCAGCACACGAACCACACTGAACTTGCGACGCACGACCGGGAAAACCGGATCATTTCCGAGGTGCTGGACCGCATCGCCCAGCGGCACGCGACGCCGGAGGCGTACATGCCGGACGCCAAGCGCGATTTGGACGAGGCGCGGGCGTTTGTGCGCGAAAAAAATCTGTTGACCCTGCCCGCGGGCGGGAATCTCCAGGTGATCGACACGCCGGAGTTCATGCGCGGGATCTACGCGGTGGGCGGGTTCAGTCCGGCGCCGGCGCTCGAGCCGCAGCTCGGAGCATTTTACTGGATCACGCCTATTCCGAAGAGCTGGGCGCGCGAGCGCATCGAATCCAAGCTGCGGGAATACAACTTTTACCATCTCAAGCTGCTCACGATTCACGAGGCTATGCCCGGCCATTATGTGCAGGGCGAGTTTGCCGGTAAAGTGGAACCGAAAGACCGCCGGGTGCTGCGCGCGGTCTGGGGCAACGGCCCATATGTCGAGGGGTGGGCCGTATACACCGAGCAAATGATGCTGGACGAAGGTTATCTGGACAATTCGCCGGAACTGCGGCTGACTTTTCAAAAAGAGATGCTGCGTGTGCTGGCCAATGCCATTCTCGACGTGCGCCTGCAGACACGCGGTATGACCGATCAGGAAGCACTCGACCTCATGGAGAAAGAAACGTTCCAGGAGACCGAGGAGGCCACGGCGAAACTGCAACGCGCGAAATTATCGTCCTGCCAGTTGCCGACGTATTATGTCGGCTGGCAAGACTGGATGCGGCTGCGCGAGCAATACCACAAGATCAAGGGCCCGCAATACAGCCTGCGTGAATTTAACGACAGTGGACTCAAAGAGGGAGCCGTGTCCTTGCCGGCGCTCGCGCAGTTGCTCACCGGGAAAGGCTTAGGCGAATAACCGTCCAGAAGATCTTGCAGCCGGCGGCGGCGCTGGCGCGCCAGTTGCCGGAAATCTTGCTTACCCCGATGCGGCGGCGGTAGCTGACGGGCACTTCGATGACGCGCAGATGATGCCGCAGCGCTTTGATTTGCATTTCGATCGTCCAGCCGTAATTGCGGTCGCGCATGTCGATCTTCCGCAGAGCGTCCATACGAATCGCGCGAAACGGGCCGAGGTCGCTATAGCGGTGGCCGAACAGGGCGCGCATCATCCAGGTTGCCAGGCGGTTTCCCAAAATCTGGTGCGGAAGGAGCGATCCGGGTTCGGCAGTGCCGAGAGTGCGGGAACCAATCACGAAGTCTGCGCGTCCGTCGTAAATAGGTGCGACGAGCAATGCGGCTTCGGTGGGATCGTCGCTCGCGTCGGCGTCCATGAAGACGACGGCATCGATTCCGTCCGGCAGCGCTTGGAGCGCACGCAGGCACGCGGCGCCGTAACCGCGTTCAGTCTCGCAGACTACAATTGCGCCGTGCGCACGCGCCACTGCTGCGGTGCGGTCGTGCGAGCCGTTATCACAGACGATGATGGCGCGATAAAGTTCACGTGGCACTTGATCGAGCGTCCGGCCGATGGCTTCTTCCTCATTGAGGGCCGGAATGATCAGCGCCGCACGTCCCGCCATGGATTCCGCGGGCATTGATCTATAATGGAGGTTTTACCGGACCAAATTCAGCCATGGAAGAAAAATCGCAGGATTCTCCAAGCGCGCGTTCCGGGCTGTTTGCGGCGTTATCCTGGATTCGCGACCTGGCATTTTCAGTGCTTCTCGCCGTCATTCTCATCGTATTTATTTACCAGCCGGTCAAAGTTGAAGGCACCAGCATGATGCCGGCGCTTACGGACCAGGAACGCATCTTTATCAATAAATTCACTTACCGTTTCGGAACCGGCAACATCGAGCGCGGCGATCTGGTGGTGTTCTGGTTTCCGCTGGACCACACCAAATCGTACATCAAGCGCGTGATCGGGCTGCCGGGAGATGTCGTACAGATCGATAACGGAACAGTATACGTGAACGGCGAGCGGCTCAAGGAACCCTATGTTCCAACGGAATACCACGACCATCAGTCGGTGGCCGCGGTGACGGTGCCGCCCGACAATTATTACGTTCTGGGCGATCATCGCAGCTCCTCGAATGACAGCCGTGCCTGGGGAACGGTGGATCGCAAGTATATCTACGGAAAAGCCGTGTTCGTTTACTGGCCGCTAGATAAGATGGGCCGGCTCCATTGATCAGCGCCGATTGAACAGCCACAGAACCAGGGTTAGGACGGCACTCAGCAAAATGCAGGTGGTAATCGGGAAGTAAAAGCTCGTGCTGTTTCTGTGGATGTAGATATCGCCCGGCAAGCGGCCAATGCGAAACGGCAGGCGCGCGGAATACTCGACTAGCAGTCCGGCGACGACCAGCAGCACGCCCAGAACGATCAGCAAGCGTCCCACGGTTTCAGCTTAGCCCATGGCGAGTGTTACTTCCCGTTCCTGCGCACGAAGAACGCGGCTTTATCCATTTTGGGGTCGATCGCCACATCGAAAAAGCCGATCATCATTTCCTCCCAGCTTTGCGGGCCGAAACGCACGGAGTCTTCCGGGTCTGGATTGTTCGGATTGTTTCGCGAATTGTCGAAATACGCCACGCACTCGAGCTTCGTTCCGGCTTTGAGCGGCAAGGGCTGAGCGAGGCGATAAGAAAGCTGCCAGTAAAAATTGTAGGGTTTCACTTCGACGAGAGTCCGCCGGCGGCCGCCGGGCTCGACGATATCGTAAGCGAAACTCTTTCCGCGCAGATGCATGTGCGGAAAAAAACTGAGCAGCAGACAGTCGTTGGGCAGCGTGCCCCAGGCGGCGACGCGGTAATCCGGGTCATCTGGAGGAATCACGAAGCGATCGTCGCCCAGTTGCAGCGTGATCACGCGGCGCGTGGGGCGAGAGCGCGAGAAAACCAGGCCGATGCGTGTCTGGTCCGAGGTCGCGTGGCCTTTGGGCGTGTAATGCATCTGAAAGACGAAATCGGAGCCGGCCGGGATGAATTTGGCGAAGCCCGGCGGCCAGTCTTCGGGAACGTTGCCGGGGGAATAGACGAGCAGGATATCGCTCGTTGTCGCGCCGTTCAGCAGCCGCTCGCGCGGTGTGCGGCCTGGCGGAACATACGGGATGCCCGGCTTGGCATCGGGCAGCCACTTGGAGCCGGGCTCGCGGATGTAGACCACGGCATGATGCACGACTGAGCGATTGCCGGGCCGCAACTCCGCCATGCGCACCCATTTGCCTTCGGTGAAGCCGGCAGGCACGACGATGTACTGATACTCCACCGCGCCCGAGGCGGGCACCGGAAAAGCGGCAGGCATGGCGAGGACGGCATCAGGTTGCGTGATATTCCAGCCGCTGATCCAGCGGCGCGGCGGTGGTGCGTCTTTCGGATTTCCCTCAGGCGCGCCGGCTTCGACCCAACGAACCAGCGTATCGATCTCTGCTTTCGATAGCGAGCGGTCATTCGAGAACGGGCCGTAACCGGGCTCGGCGAACCAGGGCGGCATTTTTCTTAACAGCACGGCTTCCCGGATGGCCTTGGCCCAGGGGCGCGTTTCCCGGTAGGTGAGGAACGGCATGGGAGCGACTTCGCCGGGCCGGTGACACTGCTGGCAGCGCTTCTGAAGAACGGGAAGAACATCGCGGTAGAACGTCGGCTGATCAACCGCCGCGCGGGCGAATCCAGTTGCGAGAGTTAGAAGCAGACACGTTCTTGCGGCATGCCGCGTCATCTGCGAACGAGGGCTGCTTCGTCGAGCGCTTTGGTCCCGGCTTCGAGTTTGCTGATGATCGTATCGGCGTCAAACACGCAGCCGCCCCAGGTACCGCCGCTCGCGTTTTGCAACGCGGCCCATAGGCGCGAATCGATGGGCAATTGCGGGTCTGGCGCGAGATCGGGCCGCGGCGGGCGCGACGCCAGAACCCGCGCGCCTTCTTCAGCGCCAAATCTGCGGCCGCCCGAGCCGACCAGATTGACCGATCCTTCCAGGCGCACGCGATCGATCGTAATCTCAATAGTGTCGCCGTCGAGCACTTTACCGATCGGCCCGCCCGCCAGCGCTTCCGGCGTAACGTGACCGATGCAGGCGCCGGTCGAGACGCCGCTGAAACGGGCATCGGTGACGACCGCAATGTGCTTGCCGAAATCGAGATAACGCAGCGCCGAAGTAATTTGAAAAATCTCTTCCATGCCGGAGCCCATGGGGCCGCGGCAAATCAGCACGACGATGTCGCCCGGCTTGATGCGGTCCGGCCCTTCGCTCTTGATTGCGGCGATGGCGGCTATCTCGGTGTGGAACACACGCGCGGGCCCGGTTTTCCGGTAAACGCCGTCGGCATCGACGACGCTGGGATCGATCGCGGTGCTCTTGATTACCGAGCCGCCCGGCGCCAGGTTGCCATGCGGGAATGTCACCGTCGAAGTCAGGCCGCGGCGGCTGGCATTCTCGGGATCCATGATCACATCATCCGGATTCACCCGATCGCGATCCTGCAAAACGGCGCGCAGCCGCCGGCGCCGTTCGGACTTTTCCCACCAGTCGAGCATGTGGCCGAGGGGCGCGCCGCTGGCAGTGAGCACACCGAGTTCGAGAAGTCCCGCACGGCGCAGGTGCAGCATCACTTCCGGCACGCCGCCGGCGAGAAATACCTGCACGGTTGGATGCGAGCGCGGCCCGTTGGGCAAGACGTCGACGAGGCGCGGAATTTTCCGGTTGATCGCGATCCAGTCTTCGGCGGTAGGCCGCTTCAATCCCGCCGCATGCGCAATGGCCGGCAGATGAAGAATCAGGTTGGTCGAGCCGCCGAATGCGGCATGCACGGTCATGGCGTTGCGAATCGAAGCGTCGCTCAAAATGTGACGCATGGTGATGCCGCGCTCTTCGAGCGACAGGACGGCACGGGCCGAACGCCGCGCCATATCAAGCCAGATCGGGTGTCCCGAAGGCGCGAGCGCCGCATGCGTGAGCGTCATGCCCAGCGCTTCGCCGACCACCTGAGATGTCGCAGCCGTCCCCAGGAACTGGCATCCGCCGCCCGGTGTCGCGCAGGCCCGGCAGAGAGCTTGTGACGCGTCATCGAGCGAAATCTGATGATGCGCAAATCTGGCGCCGACGGACTGTACGCGGCCGGCATCTTCGCCTTCTTCCGCCAGCAGCGTTACGCCGCCGGGCACGAGCACGCAGGGGAGATCGTGCATCGCAGCCAGCGCCATCATCATCGCGGGCAGGCCCTTATCGCAGGTCGCGACGCCAATTACGCCGCGTCGAGTGGGAATTGAACGAATCAGCCTGCGGAAAACGCTGGCGGCGTCGTTGCGGTAGGGAAGGCTGTCGAACATCCCCGTGGTGCCTTGCGTGCGCCCATCACAGGGATCGGTGCAGTACCCGGCGAAGGGAACGGCGCCGAGCGATTTCAATTCCTCGGCCGCAGCCTGCATAAGCAGCCCGACTTCCCAGTGCCCCGTGTGGTAACCGAGCGCCACCGGCGTGCCATCCGGCTTGCGAATGCCGCCGTGCGTGCTGAGCAGCAGAACTTCTTTGCCGCCCATAGCGCGCGGATCCCAGCCCATGCCGGCGTTTTGTGCCCAACCGAACAGATCGCCTGAGGGCCGCGCAATCAGCATTTCGGGCGTGACGGGCAGTGATCCGGGCGGCCCCGGCGATTTGGTGCGCACATCGTAGAGCGAGGCGTCACCGGAATCAATGATATTCTCGAAATCTATGGGCATAGGAAATTCTGATGCTACCACCCGTCGGACGTTCCTGACAGCGCTCAGTGCGGCGTCCTACACGCGGATTGCAGGCGCGAACGACCGCGTGCAGGTCGGCTTCATCGGTTACGGGTTGATCGGCAGCGAGCACGTCCGCGATTTCAAAAAACAGCCGGATGCGGATCTTGCGGCGATGTGCGACGTCTACCAGCCGCGCGTCGAGCAGGGTGTTGCCGCTTGCGGGGGCCGCGCGAAAAGCTACAGCGATTTTCGAAAACTGCTCGACGATAAAGATATTCAGGCGATCGTGGTGTCCACGCCCGACCACTGGCACGCGCTCATGACCATTATGGCCTGTGCCGCGGGGAAAGATGTCTACGTCGAGAAGCCGCTGACGCTCTTCGTCAGAGAAGGCCGGTGGATGGTGGAAGCTGCGCGGCGTTACAACCGCGTCGTGCAGGTGGGCACGCAGCAGCGCTCCGGGAAGCATTTTCAAAAAGCCGTGGAAATGCTGCGCGCGGGCTACATCGGGAAGGTGATGAGCGCGCGCATGTCGTCCTATCGCAACATCATGCCTGGTTTCGGCTCGCCGCCGGACTCCTCGCCGCCGAGCGATTTTGATTACGATATGTGGCTCGGGCCCGCGCCCAAGCGGTCGTATAACCCGAAGCGCTCGCTTTATCATTTCCGCTGGTTCTGGGACTATTCCGGCGGTCAGATGACGAACCTGGGCGCGCACGAGATCGATATCGTGCAGTGGGCCATGCAGGTGAAGGGCCCGTCGGCCGTGGCCTCGAGCGGCGGGCGGTTCGCGCTGGAAGACAACGGCGAAACGCCCGATACCCAGGACGCGTTGTTCGAGTATCCGGGATTCACGACGGTTTATTCCTATCGCGAGGCGAGCGCCGGCCATCACGGCGAAGGTGTGATGGAGTTCTATGGCAGCAAGGGAAGTTTAGCCATCGATCGCGGCGGATTTATCGTTTATCCCGACATGAAGATCGATCCGTTCAACGCGATTCCGGTGTTCACCGGGCAACCGGCCGGCGGGCCGAAGCGTTCGGCGTCCAGGCCGGAGCCTTGGATCGAGCCCTACAAAATGGCGGGTTCTTCGCAAGAGCAGTTCGATCTCCACGTGCGCAATTTTCTGGATTGCATCAAATCGCGCGAGCGGCCCATCGCCGATGTCGAGCAGGGACATCAGACCACAACGGCGTGCCACCTGGCGAACATTTCGCTCCGCACCGGCCGCAAGATTCGATGGAATCCCGAAACGGAAGAGATTCTGGGCGATGCCGATGCCTCGCGCTGGCTCGTGCGGCCCTATCGCAAACCGTGGGACGAAGTTTTGCGGAGTTTTCACTTATGACCCGAAGACAATGGCTGTTGGCTACGGCTGCTGCGGCCACGCCGGCTCTCGCGGTCCCGAGAACCGGCATGGGCATCGCGACGACTTCCTACATGGCCGCGCGGCATCCGCACGACACGTACGAGTTTCTGGAGCATGGCAACTCGCTCGGCGCCGGCGGCATTCAGTCAGAGCTCACGTCGCTCGACCCGGAATATCTCAAGAAACTGCGTGCGCGCGCCGAACAGCTCGGCATGTACATCGAGGTGATGATCGAGCTGCCGAAGCAGGATTCCTCCGAGTTTGAGCGCATCGTTGAGGCTGCAAAAGATGTGAGGGCGGTGGCTCTGCGCACAGCTTGCCTCGGCGGCCGCCGCTACGAAGACTTTTCCACTCTGGCCGACTGGCAGAAATTCATCGCCCGCAGCAATGAAGCAATTGATCGCGCGCTTCCCATCGTGACGCGTCATCGCATGCCGCTGGCCATTGAAAATCATAAAGACTGGACCGCGGACGAGCTGGCGGCAATTCTCAAGAACAAATCCAGCGAATATCTCGGCGCGTGCATCGATACCGGCAACAATCTTGCCCTGCTCGACGATCCCATGGTATTGATCGAAACCCTGGCGCCGTATGCGCTCGCGACGCATTTCAAAGACATGGCCGTTGAGGCCTATCCGGACGGCTTTCTGTTATCCGAGGTGCCTCTGGGGGAGGGGATGATCGATCTACAGCGTGCAGTAGCGGCCATCCGCCGGCTGCGTCCCAACACGCGGTTCACGCTCGAAATGATCACGCGCGATCCGCTCGAGGTTCCTTGCCTCACCGACAAGTACTGGATTACGTTTCCTGATCGCAACGGCAAATATCTGGCCGATACTCTGCGCATGGTGCGCGACGCATCCGCGCGGCTCCAGCGCGTTCCGCACATCGGCCACGAGAGCCGCGAGGGACTCCTCCAGTTGGAAGAGGAGAACGTCAAAGAATCGCTGCATTACGCGCGCACGCGGCTGGGCCTCTAGAATCGTTACTGGACGTCGATCGTCACAGCGTTCGAACTCTGGCCATCGACCGTCAACACGACATCGGAAATCCCACTGCCCCGGAGATCGAGCGGAAGCACCACATTCACCTGGTCCAGCCCGCTAAAATTCGGCGTCGGGCCGGCATAGAGGACGGGAACCTTTTCGCCGTGAATGGTCATCGAAACATCCGCCAATGAGCTGCGGTTGCGGATGCCCGTGCCGTAAAACGTCACGTAAATCGGCGTATCGATCCCAAGAACGATAGGCACTGCGGTGCAGCCGGATGCATTGCATTGGAATACAGGCAGAGTCGATTGCAAGGCCGGATTTGCCACTTGCGTCAAGATCGCCGTAGCGGCGGCGACGCCGTTTCCGGCGCCGTTCATGCTGAAAAGCGCCGGCGCGACGGAACTCACGTTTGCCGTGAACGCCTGGGTTGCAGATCCGCTAGCCACCAGAAACTGCGCCGGACCGGGAGCTGTCTCTGCCGGCAGAAGAAAGTTGATCTGGCTGGGCGAAGCGTAAAGCAGCGGCGCCGAAAGCTGCGCGCCCGAAGCATCGACGATCGAGATCTTTGCTCCGCTGAGCGCTTTCGGCAAGGGCAGGGAACCGGCCTTTCCGATGCCTGTAGTCAGGTTGGTTCCAAAAAGGGTAGCAAGCGAATCGGGAGCCACGGCGGCGCTCGGGGCAGCGGCCGATTGAATCACGCCAGCAGAGATCACTCCGTAATACCGCGCCATCCAATAGGTCAGGATGTAATCGACGCCTGACGTCTCGATAAAACCCGACCCGCCTCCCGATAGCATGAACGGGTCGTCCTGCCATACAAAATCACCCGGCGGCCGTTGCGGCACCGGGACCGGCGTGCATGCTTCGCCGCCGCAAACCGGTACCTTGCCGGCAAGATTCACGCTAAAATCGCGGCGGGATCTCTCGGGCCACTGTTCGATCAACGCGCGCGTCTGCTGATCGCGAGCGGCGGAGGGGCCATTCAGCGCGGCATCGACAAGATTGAAAAACGCGTTCTGGTGCCCGGCTGTGTAATCGCGAACCGTGGCATACGCACTGCGGTTATCCCCATTATTCTGCAGGCGCAGCAGATGGAAAAACGTCATGTAATCCAGGTTGAATTTGAAATAGGAACTGATGCTCTGCACGTCGATGAGCACGCCGGTATTGACCGGCAGAACAAGAAACGGTCCGCCGACCGTGTTCGATGGATTGACATGCCTGGCGACCTGCAGAAGCATCTGCAATTGCTCCGGCCGGATCATGAACGTGTTGGATATATCGTCATTGGGCGACCACTGGTGGCGAGAGATGAACCCGATCAGCAGCGTCGCGAGACTGCTCACTTTGCTCCGGACGTCTGCATCGTCAACCACGTCATACGCAATGCCCAATCCGAAGAACGCACCCACCACCTGGTCGCGCGATGTATTGTCCACCCAAATCCAGGGCGGATTTGAATCAATGGTGTTCGATGCTTCCTCGCGTTCGATACCAGCGGCGAACGGCGAATCTGCCGCCACGATGCAGCGCGCGAGGCGGTTGTCGCCGGTTACGTCGAGCAGGCCTTCCAGACCTGAGAGCGCCGCTTTAACGTTGTTCAGAGCATCTGCAGAATGGGTCGCGCCGTAGCGGAAGGACTCAGCGGCAAGGTAAGCCCCGGTCCAGAGAGCGGAATCGCCGCAACGCGTGTAGCCGACGATCTGGTCGCTCGTGGGTGAGGCGTAGATTGGATTGAGAATGGTCCCGAACGGCATATGCCGCGCGCGAATATTCGCCGATATGGCGAGCGCATCCGCCTCGGTTGCGAGGGCGGGATGGGAGTTGCCAAATATGAATGCAATGAGGCCGAAAAACAGAGGAACCCGGGTGAACATCACTACCATGCTTACAGCATTGGCGGTCCGGATACAACTGGCGCAAAAGGTATAATCGGAGCGGTCCGCAGCGGCTTTTGTATTAGCGCCAACGTCACGCCGATGATCCGCGAACACCTGAGTTTGACAGCCGTCCTGGTCTTCCTGTTTGCCCTTGCCGGCACAGCCGAAGACAACACCGCCCGTCTTCATCAGCACAAAGTCACATCCCGGGAAAGTCCCGCGCAGGAGCCCGGGGCCGAAAATGAGCTGATCCCGTCGCTCGTCGAAGGCCTGCATTCCCCGAGCGACTGGTACAGGAAAAAACGTCCTGAGCTGCTGAAGCTATGGGCCGGGATTCTCGGCAAGGTCGGCCCCGATCGAAATGACCGGCGCTGGTTCGGCGATATCCGCAAAGCCGTCATTCGCGATCGCCGCGAAACCGATAAATACACGCGACTCGAAATCGACCTCCCGATTGAGAAGGATTTTTACCAGCACCATCTTTTGCTTCTGCCGAAAAACCAGGGCCCCGGACCTTTTCCCGCCGTGGTTTGCTGGACCTCCACCACGCCCGACTACACCGCACCCGAGCAGTGGTGGGGCAAATGGCTGGCCGAACACGGTTACGTCGTGCTCACAAGCTGGTCTTTCATCCGCCATTACCGCGACAATACGAACTACGCGACCGGCGCCATCCAAAAACTTTATGAACGATTCGGCCACTGGCTGGGGCTCGGCAAAATGGTCGACGATGCGCACCGCGAAGCCCGATATCTTGGTTCACTCAAGCAGGTAGACCATCGCCGTCTGGGCTTCATCGGATTCTCGCTCGGAGCCAAGGCTGCGGTCTATGTAGCGGCATTCGCTCCGGAGTTCAAGGCCACCGTGGCCGTCGACCCCCACATTGCCGTCAATGGCAGCACCAACTGGTACGATCCCTGGTATCTCGACTGGCTTCACATCTTCCCCGACATTCCCACCCCGCAGCACACCGTGCTCAGTCTGCTCAATCCCGATCCCGCGCGGCCGGGCTTCGAGCACGATCATCATGAACTCATGGCGCTTACCGCGCCGCGAGCTTTTCTGCTGATCGGCGGCAGCCAGTCCGAGGATCACGGCGGCGATTCGGACGATCTGGAAAGCTGGGGCTACGTCAACCGCGCGCGCGAGGTTTACCAGTTACTCGGCGTGCCCGAGCGCATTCAGTACGTTTCCACCAACAACGGCCACAAGCCCACCGGTCCGGCAATCGATCCCGCGTGGCAGGAATTCTTCGAGCGTTGGCTGAAACAGACGCCCATTCGATAGAAATTTTCTTGCGTCGATCAGTTCGGGCGCTGTGCTTCGCGCTCTGAATGTTCGAGGCTGCTGGAGAGGTCGTCCGACTCCTTAGTGATGTCATAATCCGAGGAATCAATCGTGACCTCGGTGCGGCCGAAAAAGAGCGAGTCTGCCTGCGAATGGCTGAACAACGGCAACCAGAGTTGCTCTAGCTTTCCATATTCCTGAACCACATGCGTATTGCGAATCAAGCCGGATGGATTTTTTGCAGGAACCGCCTCAATGCGAATGATCGCGAAATCCTGAGCGTCCACCCAAATCTTCCCATGAATTGAAAATTTAGTTTTGGATTTAGGCGTAACTTCCAGAACGTAGGCCGGACGGTTTTGCTGCGTTTCAAAACGAAGCAGCCGGAATTCATAGTTCGACGATGTAATTTCTGTCCGTTCCCGAGTGCTGTCGGCGCTTGCCTCGGCCTCTGCATGGATCATTTCCCGCAGGATGCGCCTGCGAATTACTGCCGGTCCGTGCTCGGATATGACCTGGAACTGCTTTCGTCCGGGATAGGTGTAAGTCATGCGAGCGCTCATCTCGGCCGTTATATGGAACCGGTTGTTGGTCAGCACATAACGGCGGAAGCAAGTGTAGCGGCTCAGGGAAGCAGACCGGATCTGTTCCCTTTCTTGCATGCGGTTGAGCACATCAGCCAGCGTAAGATGTCCCGCAAAATCGCAGCTAGGGACAAGAGGGAAGATCGCGGGGATCAACAGGATCGCCAGTTTCGCGCTCATATTTCGCTCGACCACCGGGAAAATCGATGCGCGCCGTTCACTGCTTACGGCGACAGTCTAGCATGCACCCTTAATTTGAGAAGCAATTATCGGACCGAAAGTCCGCGGCTGATTGGGTTCTCCGGTACACTGCCGTCCGCTTTCCCCTTGCAGCGGCCGGCTGTTCGATGGCGCACTTCTAGAGCGAGCCGTTGGCCTGCGCGCGCGGTTTGAGTTTCCCGATCACAAACCCGGCCGCCGTCATAGCTGCGCCGACGATCGCCCAGGTCTTCAATAGCTCGCGATCGATCAGATACCCCGCAATAGCGGGCCCGATGATCTGCGCAATCGACATAAGCGACTGCGTCAGCCCCAGCACCACTCCCTGCTCCTCGCGGCCCGCGCGCTGCGTAATCAAACTGGTCAAGGCAGGCCGCAGCACTCCCGTGCCGAAGGACGCAACGGTGCTGGTGGCGAGCAGACCGGGCAGGCGGTAAGTGAACCCCATCAGCGCAAATCCGACCGTGCTGCTTGAAAAGCCGGAGGAAACCAGTTTTTCCTCGCCGAAACGGCGCACCAGCCTGCCGATCAGCCCGCCTTGCAGAATAATGCCCAGGAACCCTACGTAAGCGAATACATATCCCACTTCTTTGGGGCCGAAAGGATGGCCGCCCCAGGTGTACCGCCGCTCGGCGAACAGTGCGAAACCCGACATAAAAATGGCGAACGCAAAGGCAAACGCCCAAAACTGCCACAGCAATTCTGCCAGCACGGGACGCCGGAAATACCGTACGTAATTGCCCCAGTCGAGCACACGCAGCCTGCGCCCCGCCGGAAGCGCAGCGCCTTCCGCCGATTCCGGAATAACCGGAGCCGAAGGCAGCAGAAAGTATGTTGCCATGATGCTCATCGCCGATAGCGCCGCCGCGGCAAAGATCGGATATTGATAGCTGTACTGCGAAAGAAAACCGGAAATAGCCGGGCCGATGAGGAACCCTATGCCGAATGCCACCCCGATTACCCCGAACGATTTCGCGCGCTCCTCGGGCCGCGTCACATCCGAGATGTACGCCTGCGCCAGCGATAGATTCCCCGCCGTCAGCCCGTCGATAATGCGTGCCAGAAAGACCATCCACAGCGATTGCGCGTAAGCCAGCACCAGGAATCCCGCAAATGTTCCCATCTGGCTCACCAGCAGCAATGGCCGCCGTCCCATGCGGTCTGAAATCTGTCCCAGTACCGGCCCGGCGACAAGCTGGCATGCCGCATAGGTCGAAACCAACAGTCCGACCACCGTCGCACTGGCACCCAGCCGCTCGGCATAGAACGGCAGCAGCGGAAGAATGATCGTCAGGCCCAGTACATCCACCATGACGATCAGAAAAATCGGCAGCAGTGGGGATCGTTGGCGCGTTGGAGTCTCTTCAGCTTTAGCGGTGCTCACGATTAGAAATGGACGATCGATGCAAAAGAGGCCGGGTCGAGGCTCGCTCCGCCCACCAGCACGCCGTCGACCTCGGGCTGTGCCATCAGGCTCTTCACGTTGTCCGGCTTTACGCTGCCGCCATAGAGAATCCGAACCTGGTTGGCCGCCTCATCGCCATAACGCGTGCGCGCCTGATCGCGGATAACGCGATGCGCCTCGCCGGCCATCTCCGGCGTCGCAACCTTTCCGGTGCCGATGGCCCACACCGGTTCATACGCGATCACGATCTGGGCGAACTCGCGCGGTTCGAGCCCGGCGATGCCTGCCTGGCACTGTTCGCACAACACGGCTTGGGTCTTGCCTGCTTCCCGCTCTTCCAGCCGCTCGCCCACACAGACAATCGGTTTCAGTCCGGCTTCGAGCGCGGCTTTCGTCTTCTTCAGCACTGTTTCGTTGGTTTCACCGAAATATTGACGCCGCTCGCTGTGGCCGATGATGACATGGGTCGCGCCCGTCGCGCGGATCATCGGTCCGGAAACTTCGCCGGTGAATGCGCCTTCCTTCGCCCAATAAAGATTCTGCGCGCCGATCTGGATGCGCGTGCGCGCCGCAGCTTCAGTCGCTGCCGGCAAATTCGGAAACGGCGGGCAAATCACGATCTCGCAATGTTCCGCCCGTTCGACCAGCGGCCGGAACGTTTCAAAGAACGCGCGGGTTTCGGCAGGCGTCTTGTACATCTTCCAGTTGCCTGCCATGACAGGTTTTCGCATAGGTGTGTGGCCGCCGAAAGGTCCGGAGACGGCTATCTTTTCGAGGTTAGCAGATAGCAGCGCGCTTCTGAGTAGATGGGGAGACTGGCGTTTACGCGAGCGCGCCGAGAAAACTTTCGCCCTTGTCGATCTTCGTCCCGAAATTGTCCGCCACCGTCTGCCCCATATCCGAAAGCGTCGCCCGCAGACCCAGATCTACTCCGCCGCGCGCCTTCGGCCCCCACGCCAGCAACGGTACGTACTCGCGGCTGTGATCGGTCGAAGGCGTTGTGGGATCGCATCCATGATCGGCAGTCACGATGACGAGATCGCTTTCGCTTAACTTGCTCTCCATCTCCGGCAGCCAGCGGTCGAATTCCTCGAGCGCTCCAGCGTACCCCGCGACATCGTTGCGATGCCCGTATTGCTGGTCGAAATCCACCAGGTTCACAAAAATCAGTCCGGCATCGAGCTGCTCCATCGCCGCCAGCGTCTGCGCCATCCCATCGGAATTATTTTTCGTTTTGACATGATCGCGGATGCCGCGGCCCAGAAAAACGTCGAAAATTTTGCCCACGCTGTAGACTTCGACGTCGCGCTCCTCCAGCCGGTCGAGCAGCATGCCCCGCGGCGGCGGCACGGCGAAATCCTTGCGGTTGGCCGTCCGCGTGAACGAGCCGGGCGAGCCAACGAACGGCCGCGCAATCACACGCCCCACTTCTCGCGGTCCGCGCAACATTTGGCGCGCCGTCTCGCAGATCTTGTAGAGTTCCCACAGCGGAATGACTTCTTCGTGCGCGGCCACCTGAAAAACGCTATCGGCCGACGTGTAGATAATCGGCGACCCCGAGCGCATGTGCTCCGCGCCCAGCTCTTTGATGATTTCCGTTCCCGATGCCGCTTTGTTGCCCAGCGTGCGCCGCCCGATGCGCTCCTCGAAATCATCCATGATCTCCCGCGGAAAACCGTGCGGAAAAAGTGGAAACGGTTTCGTGAGATGAATGCCGGCCATCTCCCAATGCCCCGTTGTAGTGTCTTTGCCGGGCGATTGGAGCGCGCAACGCCCGTAAGCGGCTTGGGGCGATCGAGCGGCTTCGAGCCCGTCGAGTGGCTTGATATTAGCCAGCCCCAGGCGGCACAGGTTCGGAAGCTTCAACCTGTGCGCACGCGCGATGTTTCCCAGCGTGTCGCTGCCCGCATCTCCGTAATCCGCCGCGTCCGGCATCGCGCCGATCCCCACGCTGTCGAGCACGATCCAGATAATCCGGCGGAACACAATTCGAGCGTAGCATCCCATCGCCGCCGTCGTGGCGCGACATACTGAAAAGAGAGGCTGCTGCCATTTTGCAGCCCGTCAAAGTGTCTGAGGAGGTCTGCCATGACACCAGAGTTCCGCATGGAGCGCGACACAATGGGCGAGATGCGCGTGCCCGCCGCCATGCTGTACGGCGCGCAAACCGCGCGTGCCGTGGAAAATTTTCCGATCAGCGGACTGCGTTTTCCGCGCTCCTTCATTCGCGCGCTCGGCATGATCAAGAGCGCGGCGGCGAAAGTGAACCGCGAGCTCGGCCATCTGGACGCCGAAAAAGCCGGGGCCATCGAACGGGCCGCCGATGAAATCGTTGCCGGGGCTCATGACGATCAGTTCGTCATCGATATCTTTCAAACCGGCAGCGGTACCTCCACCAACATGAACGCCAACGAGGTCATCGGCCGCTTGGCCGGCGCCCATCCCAATGACGACGTGAACCGCGGCCAGTCGAGCAATGACGTCATCCCCTCCGCGATACACATCGCCGCCGCCGAGAGTGCCCATCGCGATCTGTTCCCTGCCATCGACCGTCTGCACGCCTCGCTCGCCCGCAAAGCACACGAGTTCCATGACGTCATCAAAATCGGCCGCACGCATTTGCAGGACGCCGTTCCCATGCGGCTCGGCCAGGAATTCTCCGGTTATGCCCGGCAGGTGGCGGCCTCCCGCGAGCGCATCGAAACTGCCCTTGCCGGCATCTACGAACTCGCTCTGGGCGGCACCGCCGTAGGCACCGGTCTTAACTCCGCTCCCGGTTTTGCCACCGGCGTTATTCGCGAGATCGCCCGCCGCACCGAGCTTCCGTTCATCGAAGCCCGCAATCACTTCGAAGCGCAGGCCGCCAAGGATGCCGTCGTGTTCCTCAGCGGTGCGCTGCGCACCTACGCGGTGGCGCTCGTCAAAATCGCCAACGACGTCCGCTGGCTCGGTTCCGGTCCGCGCTGCGGCTTAGGCGAATTGCGCATCCCCGCCGTGCAGCCCGGCTCGAGCATCATGCCCGGAAAAGTCAATCCCGTGATCGCCGAAAGCCTCTTGATGGTCTGCGCGCAAGTGTTCGGTTACGATTCAACCATCGCCTGGTCCGGCGCGCAGGGCAATTTCGAGTTGAACGTGATGATGCCCGTCATGGCCTACGATCTGCTCCAATCCATATCCCTGCTGGCCGCCGGCTCCCGTAATTTCGCTGAACGCCTGGTCGACGGCCTCGAAGCCGATCGCGACCGCACGGCTTCATTTGTGGAACAATCGCTCGCCATGGGCACTGCGCTCGCGCCCGAGATCGGGTACGAAAAAGCCGCGGCTCTGGTGAAACAGGCCTATAAAGAGAACAAGACCGTGCGCGAAGTCGCCGCCGAAAAAAGCGGCATCCCGCCCGATCGCCTGCGCGAGTTGCTCGATCCCGCGCGCCAAAGCGGCGAGTAACGCCGGCCGGATGGAAAGTCGCCGCGCGCCCTACTGCTTGCCGCCCAGGTACCCCAGGCTTTTCAGTTGTTCGATGGTCTTCGCATCCAGCTGATGCTTTCCGCCCGGCCCTAGCATAGCCCGAATCTGTTTCTGCGCGTCCATCCACTTGCCGACCTCCGTCATCATCCGGTCGACCTGCTGCGGATCCTGCGCCGCCACATTCTTGCTGTCCCCCCGGTCCGTCCGCCGGTCGTAAAGCGCGACTTTGCTGATCCCTACTTCTTTGCCCTTCTCCCGGTAGATCAGCTTCCAGTTCGCATCCAGGATCGCGACCGCGTCGATCCGGTTCTCCGGAATCGAACCGAGCTTCTTCGCTTCCGGATCGGCAAACCGCGAAGTCATCACCGGGCTTCGCCGCTGGAACGTGCCACCGCGCGCAAAAGGCGCCAGACTCTGGCCTTCCACCACATCCGGAATCTTCGCGCCCACCAGATCGAGCACCGTCGGCATCACGTCGATCAACTGCACCGGCTCGGCGATGCGCCGCGGCGTCGGAATTAACTTCGGATTCCATATCATCAGCACGCCATGCGTCAGCTCCTGGTATAGCGAGTGGCCGTGCGCCGTCCACCCGTGCTCCCAGAATTCTTCGCCGTGATCCGAAACCACGATAATCAGCGTGTTGTCCAGGATCCCAAGCTGCTTCAGCTTATCGACAAGCTGCTCCAGGCTCCAGTCGTTGTGCAGAATCTCGCCGTCGTATCGATCAATAGCCTCGTGAATAAAACGGTCCGGCTTGACCCCGGCGCGCACGCATCCCTCCCGGCTGACCACCGTGCCGCCCGCGTACTTCACCTTGCCGCCCAGGTTCTTATAGTTGCGATTGAACACCGCCGTATCCGCCGGATTCGCGAACTTCTCTTCAAATCCCGCCGGCGGCCGGTACGGCGCGTGCGGATCGGTCGCGTGCGCGTACAGAAAAAACGGCTCATCCCGATGCCTCTCGAGCCACGGAAAAACGATCTTGTTCACGGCCTCGGAATCTGTTCCGCGGTCGTGCGCGTCCGTGCGGTACCGCTGGACTGCCGACCATTCGTCCACGTAATCGAACCCGCGGTCCAGGCCCGTGAGGCGTCCCGCGAACGGATTTGCCACCACGCTGGCCGTAGTGTATCCCGCCGCGCGCATCTCGCCGGCGAGCGTCGTGGCGCCCTTCGGAATCGTATCGTAGTCGTGAATGATCCCGTGCGTGTAGGAATAGAGCGACGTCATCAGCGACGCGGTCGACTGCTTGGTCCGCGGCGCCTGCACCTGGCAGTCTTCAAAAACCAGCCCCTGCGCTCCGAGCTTCTTCAAAAACGGCGTCGTGTCCCGCGCGTAGCCGTAAAGGCTCGTATGATCCGCCCGCTCCGTGTCGATCAGATAAATGAGCACGTTCGGCCGGTTCTTCGGCGCTTCGATCGTCAGCAGCGGATTCGCCCACAAGCCCACGGCGCCCTGCTTCTCCGCGCTCGTGGTGAATTCCACCTTCGCCGTGCGCCCGCCGTAGGCCGTAAGATCGACGGCCGCATCGTCCCACGCGTCTTCCGAAGCAACCGTCTTCGAGAAAACCTCCTTGCCGTCCACCGCCACGCGAAACGTGATCGGACTCTTCTTCTCCGTGATCCCCACGCCGAAATGCAATCGCGCGTCCTTGGGAACCGGCACCTCATACGTGAGCGTCGATGGCGAATGCACATACAGCGTGTTCCGATATTCCGCCTGCTTGCCGATAACCTCCCGGCCCGCCGCCTGCGTGAAACTGGCCTTGCGCGGAACAAGCCGGATCGATTTGATCGCTACCAGATCGAACAGCCCGTCGGTCGGCATGAGCATCAAAGGCCGGCCCAGCGGATCGGTCACATGCACGTCGAACCGGTAGTCCACGTATTGCCGGAGCGGCCCGATCTTCTGCTTAAATTCCTCGCTACCCAGCTTGATCTTGATTTCTTTGCCGCCCTCGGCCAGCATCCGGATCTCGACCGCTTCATACCGCGTCCAGTCGATGTACTTTTCCTTGGGCGCCAGGATCACCGGTGTGCTGCCGTCGCCTTTGACCACCAGATCGCCATCGCGAAACCCGATCCGCCCGCGCAACAGCTCCCAGGTGATGTCTTTTTCGGAATTGAAGTTCTGCCAGACGATCGGTTCCGCCATTAATGCCGAGGACGGCGCCGGTGAAGCGGAAACAGTTGCTGACGTTTGCAGTTGATCGTCAAACCGGTAGGGCTGGAATGCCGCAGTTTTAGGCCGGGTGGAAGGCGCAGGCGTCCGGTTGCAGGCGGCGCACAGCAGCAGAAACAAAATGAAAACAAAACGGCGCAAAAAAGCTATTTTCGCACGGACACAACTTGCGTGTACTGATCGCCGAAGAGTGCTGCAGGGCAGGCTTTTGCGCCTGCCCCTACGCTTTTACCACTCCATGCGCGCCGAGAACTGAATGATGCGCGGATCGTTGGCCTGCTGGCTGAGATTGATCAGCCCCGTGGTCGAATTGGGATTCAAATCGTTCGGGTGATTGAAGGCGTTGAAAAAATCCGCCGAGAAGCGTACCTTCCACCTCTCCTTGAGGTCGAAGTATTTGAACGCCGAAAGATCTTCGTTCCACGATCGCGGCCCCAGGAAGAAATTGTGCGCGTTCCAGCTCAGCACATCATAGCTGGTGTGCACAACTTGGCCGTTGGCGAGCGTAAGAGGCAACCGGTTGTTAAAGCTCGATCCCAGGGGATGCATTACCCGCTGGGATCGATCCACCGGTACCAGCGCCTCCAGTTTCGACGCGTCAACGCCCGTGGCCTGCGTCGGATCGAAGTCGCCGCGGAAGTACAGTTCCTGCTCATGCCCGAAGATGTACATCTTCAGCCGCTGTCCGGAGCTGAGCGCAGGGTTGCCGAACAAATAATCGTTGCCGTTGACCCCCGTCCAGAATCCGCTCCGCCAGTTTCCGATAAATGCTATCTGCCACCCGCCCACAATCTGATTCACCAGGCCGGACACATTGCTGGCAAACTTCTTGCCTTTTCCGAACGGCAGCTCGTAAACACCGTTCCATTTGATCTGGTGCGGCGGCACTGAGCCGGAGTTGTAGTAAATCAGCTTGAGGCGCTGGCTGGTGGAGAGGTTAGGCTCGCCCAGGATGCCTGTGGTCAGCGGCAGGATAGCCCCGTCCGCGCCATCCGAAAATCCGCCCGCATCGCTCGTGGTCAGCGCATGATCGTAGGTGTACGAAAATTGAAACGTCAGGCCGCTGGCAAATGTTCGTTCCACCTGTGCCTGGATCGAGTGTGAGTTCGAATAGCCGATGTGGGATTCGAACCGGCCGTTCCAGTTCGGGTTCGGACGCCGGGCGTCCGCTCCGCTTCCTCCAGGCAGAACCTCCAACCCGGTGCGCACTTCATAGTTGTACGCCGATTCCGGATTATTCCAGGCCGTCAACTGTTCGAGATTGCTGCCATGCGTGCCGATGTAACTGACCCGCAGGGAAGTGTTGCGCATCAGCTCCCGCTCGACGTTAAATGTCCACTGCTGCATGCGGTCGTCCGACCAGTGGTGTGGGTCGAAGCCGAAGAACGAGCGCGAGGTCGAAGGAATCGGTTGGATCCCATACACATTCACCGTGGCATTGGGCAGATAGTCGGTCGACGCCGGTGCGTTCAGCAGATCGTAATTGGGTATGGTGCCGTTGTGATCGGCAACCGTATTTTCAAAACGCAGGTTGAGCGGCGGATTGCTGCGCGAAGCTTGCAGGATCTGCGCCAGCGGCATCGGCCAGTAGTACATCCCATATCCGCCGCGCACCACCCATTTGTCCGTAATACGGTATGCCACCGCCAGCCGCGGGCCGAAGTCGGAGAAGTACTGCGGGATCAGCGCCTTCGGAAAACCTGAAACCGTGTCGGCTGTCACCCAGGACAAGCCGCGCGTTTTCCAGGAATCCAGCACGCCGGAAGGTATGTTAGGCAGGCTTTCGATTGTCGTGTTGTGCGGCGTAACTACGGTAAACCCCGGATAATTGAGTGGATCCAGGTTCACCAGCCGGTTGTATTTCTCGTGGTAGGGGTTCCAGTGATCCCAACGGAGCCCTACATCCACGGTCAGCCGCGGGCTCACCTTCCACGTATCGTTGATATAGCCGTCGATTTCCTTCTGCTGGAAGTAGAAGAATCCGCGATTGTACTGGTTCGAAAGATACGTCGGAAGCCCCATCAGCATATCCGCGAATCCCGTGCCGGTGAAGGCCACCGGACCCTGAGCGCTGGGGTCGTACAGTTGCGTCCAGTCGGCGTAAAAGCTGTGGGAACCCTCGGCCTGCTGCAACTCTTCGACGTTGTTGTATTCCTGGCGGAGCTTGATCCCGGCCTTGATCGAGTGCTTCCCCTTGACCCAGGTCACGCCATCGTCGATCTGGAATGAGGTCAGGTTCTGCCTATGATTGTTATCACCGTCCCAGCCGCCGTAATAAAGCATGTTCGACGCAGGGTCGTAATAGCCGGAGAAGTAGATCGTCGGCCAGCCCGTCACGCCGAACGGGTTCGGCAAGCCCAGCTTGTTAGCCCAGTTCGTGCTGTCGCCCAGCGTTCCGTAATGCGTCGCCGTCCGGAAGCCGGAGAGTTGTAGCTCATTCATGAGCGTCGGCTTGAACACGTGGTTCCAATGAATATTTTCCGAGTAGAACTTGATATCCTGTTCGCCGCTGCCCCCGCAATTGGTGCAGCCCGGAGGCGGATAGCCGTATTTCCCGCCATACGTGGCATTGAAGTTGGGCGCCAGCGAGATTCGTCCCGAAATCATGTCTTTTTCTGAAAAATTGTGGTCGATCTTGATCGTCCAGGTGTGCTGGTTGTTGGGCACCGGATAGTAGTACTGGAAATTCTGATTGACCCAGGGATTCAGGTTGCCCGCAATATTCGGAATGGGTGTCACACTCTGGAAAATCGCGGCATATTGGCTGATGTAGTTCTGCGGAATCTTGTTGCCCGGAAAAGGCTGCCGCACGCCATTTGGCCCCGATGTGGTTTTTGGATCGTAAAGCGTGAACTGGTCGCCGTTGAAATCCGTGATGTTGCTCAGGTCCCCCTGCCACATCGAAGCGGTAGGGACGCCCGTAATAGCAAAGCGGTTCTGCCGCTGCTTCATACCCTCCCAGTCGAACAGCCAGAACGTCTTGTTCTTTCCGTTGTAAAGCCCCGGAACCAGCACCGGACCGCCGGCATACCCACCGTATTCGTTGCGGATATATTTTGCCGGCGTGTTGCCATCCTGTCGCTGCCTCGCCCTCAGGCCCGCCGCGTTATCCCGGAAAGTCTCGAAAAGCGCGCCGTGGAATTCGTTGGTGCCGCTTCGGCTCGCGACGTCAATCGTCGCCGGCCGTGAATACTGCGCCCCCGAGCCGGCCGTCTCGATGCGGAACTCCTGCACCGTGTCGAGGCCCGGCTGCATGCGCGATATCCCGCCGCCGAACCGGTCCACCATCGACATGCCGTCGAAGTTCATCTCCGTGGCGCCGACCTTCATGCCGTTGGTGCGTGGATTGCCCCCGCCGACCACGCCCGGCGTCAAATCGAATAGCTGCGAAATCTGTCGTCCGTTGAGTGGAAGGTCATGAATGCGCAGCGCGTCCTTGACGTCGGCAACCTGCGACCCCTGCGTGTCAATCGTCGGCGCTGCGCCTGTGACTTCCACCGCCGACTGCAAACTGCCGACTTCCATGGTGGGATCGACGACTACGGTCTGGCCGACCTGGACGTCCATGGTCCCCTGCCACTTCTTGAACCCCTCGGCTTCTACATCAAGCGAATACGGCCCGATCGGAATCGCCCCGAAGTAGTAAATTCCAGCGGCGTTCGTCTGGCTTTCGCGCGCCACGCCTGTAGCGGTGTTCGTTAGCGTTACCTTTGCGTTTGGGATCACCGCCTTGCTGGCATCCTGCACCGTGCCTCGAACTATCCCCAGCCCGGTCTGCGCCGCCAGAGGCAGTGCAGCGAAAGCAAATATGGCTAATGACTTTCTGATACACCGCAAGAAAGGCCCTACCGACATAGACACCCTCCAAGCAAACTGATTTAGAATCAAGGCTATCCGAGATCCCCGTACTTGTCAAGAACTTTTTGCCCGTGCACGGCTTTACGCCGATTCGAGCATCGCCTCCCACGTCACTTCGCGCTTGGTTTCGATAGCCATCCGGCCCAGCAAGGAAGTGAACGTGCTGTCGGCGGCGTCGAACGCCATATTGCGCCCCTTGCCGGCCAGCACATCGGTTACGAAGGCTTCCATCGCATCGATCGTGATCTCCCGTTTCGATTCCACCCGAATGTCATCATCCTCGCCGCGATGCCATTTGAAGTACTTGCGCTCCGTCTCGAGCACCCCCTCGGTCCCGAAAAACTGCTCTTTGACGTCCCAATAGCGCTTTACCGCGAGTTGCGTCGCCGCCAGGAACCCCTTGAGCCCGTTGGGATATTCGTAAGTTACGTTCAGATGGTCCAGGTTGTCCCCGAAGGCTCGCTTTTTGCGCCCGCCGGCACCGGTCGCCTTGAGCGGATGCGCCTGCGCGAACCAGTTCAGCACATCGAGTCCATGGCAATCCTGCTCGACGATAAAATCGCCGGAAGTCTCGCGGAACGCGCCCCAGTGCCGGATCCGCTGCTCCTCCCTCGGATAGGGGGATTGGAACGCCCTGAATGAGGCACCCCCAAGAAGCCAGTCGCTGCGCATCAGCAACAGCTCGCCAAGCCGGCCCGAACGCAGGATATCTAGCGCCGCCAGGTACTCCGGGCTAAACCGTTGCTGGAAGCCGAATTGGACCACTTTCGAGCCTTCCACCCGGTGCGCCGCCCGCACCAGGCGTTTAACCCCCGCCACATCCGCCCCGGCGGGCTTTTCGCAATAGACATGCTTTCGCGCCTCCACAGCCGCTTCAAAATGCTCGGGATGCAGGAAAACCGGCGTGGCGATCAGAACGGCGTCCAAATCCGGGCGCGCCAGCAGTTCGTGATAGTCCTTGTAGGCGGGCGCGTGCTCGACGCCTGGAATCTCGGTTTTGGCCCGATCGATCTGGTCGTCGTACAAATCGCACAGGGCCGCCACCCGCACTCTGGGATCCTGGGCGAACAGGCCGCCTACATAGCGGCCGCGGCCGCCGGTTCCAATAATGCCCAAGCTCACTTGCGAGTTGGCCTGGAAACTAAAGGCAGTCTTAGACTTAGACAGCAGCAGGGTGCCGCCCGCAAGCGCGGCGCGGCGGGTGATTTTCGCCATAATTGTCCTTTCGAGCGTTCAGGCAATCAGCGGGCCTTCCGCGAGCATGTTGATACGAAAGCCTTTAGACCACTTGGAGCTCGATCCTGGGGCGGCAGAACGGGTCAATTACCCCACCGGCTGAATTTCAGTGGGCCGAAATACGGACCAGTTCTTCCGGCTTGGCAGCATTGCGGGCCGCGGTATGGAGCGCAGCGATAAATTCGCCGCGATCGACATGCTTCAGCCGGCAGGCCTGCTCAAGGCTGATCGAGCGCGCGAAAACCTGGCGAGCGACCGGGTTTTCGATCATGGAAAAACCGAACTTCAGAAAAACTTGAGTTGTCTCCGGGTAGCGCTCCACCACGTCCAGCACCTTCGCCTCCGGAGCGATGACGACGTCACCGGGCGCCGGGCGGCTCGCGAGCCTGTGGTTCATCGTGTGCCAGAGGTCGAAAGCCCAGAGCGAAAGGCCCGCTACTTCGACCCAAGCGCTCAAGGCCGTCACTGGGAAAGCCCAATGGCCGCTGTCGGTGAGGATCTGGAAAACGACGCGCATGGCGCAGCCAATGTTGATCAGCCAGAAGCTGGCGCGCAGCGAGCGGAGCCGCCTGGGATCGAGCCCGCCGAGTATGGGGGTCACCTTGCTCGAGACCCCGACGATCATCATGCTGATGAAGCCGACGGTGAACGCGTGGCGGTAGCCGCCGAAGTAGGCGTGGGAGAAGACCACGCCGCGCACGGCGTCGTAAACCGGCAACAATGCGAGCAGCACCGCCGCGAAAATGGCCCAGCCGTACGCAGCGCGCAAAAACGGCAGCGAGCGGTCCGGGTCGACTCGGGCCGAGAACAACCGGAAGGCGCGGACAAGCAGAACGATCGAAGCCAGCAGGCCGAGGATGCTCAATTCGAGCGCCACGCCCCACAATGGCTGCCGGGTGCGGACCAGCAGCGAATAAGACGCGATGTTTCCCGCGACCGATAAGTTCCAGATCCAGAAAACCAGCCGCGCCGTTCCCGCCGGCACTTCGCGGAAACCATAGATGAACGGCAGGAAGCGCTGGCTGACGGCCAGAATCATGCCGCCCGCGAAACCGAGCAGTTGCACGTCCCGCCAGGGCGCATCGTACAGGCTGATGAAGTGCACCCAGCCGCGATAGCCGCTTACTTCCGCAGACGCCATGAAGATCCACAGGTCGAATGCAAACGCCGCGACCATCCAAGCGAGCGCGGTGACCAGGAAGCGCTCGTACCACTCGAGCGTTTTTGGCGATTGCCGGACGGTTTTCACGATGATCCAGAAAAAGGTAGCGACTACGGCGAGCTCGGCCGCGCCGGCGACGCGGCCGGCAGAGCTCCACGCGGGACGAGAGATCCAGATTTCCGCGAGCGTCCGGATCGAGAGCGCGGTCGCCATAACAGGCAACGTCCACGTCGCCAGGCGAGGGCGGTAAAGCGTGGTGAAACGGAACCGCGGAATCGCCTGATATGCGAATCCCATCACGAAGAACATCACCCAGCCCGCGATCTGCGCGTGCGCATGGGCCCAGGTGACGGCGCGCAGGTCGAGAGATGCCAGCTCGCCCCGCGCGGCCATGACCGCGAGATTGATGCCGCCGAGCACGCAGCCGAACGTGAACATGGTCAGGATGCCGGCTTTGAAAAAAAGGCGATAGATCACGTCGGCAGGACCGGGTTTGAATTCGAGAGGCGCGGGGTGCAACCGATCGGCGCGCGCGGCTTCTTCCAGTTCCGGAATCAGGCGTGCTGCGTCGGCGCGGTGTGCGCGAATGAAGAATTCGAGCGACTCTTCGGGGCCAAGCGCGCCGCCGCAGCCCGCGAGACCGTAGCGATCGAAGACTTTCCGGCAGGACGGGTACCGGCCGATGATGGCCGGCAGCATCATGTCGCGTGCGATCAAGGAGTCTGGCATCGTCCTTATCTTCAGACGAGCACGCTGGAGGGTCTGTGACCCCAGTCACGCCAGGCGAAATTACTTATGTGCCAGCATTAAGACAAATGCAGGCTTCATCCGCGGAACCACTGCCTCCGGCGTGGCAGGAGGCTTTCGCACGCGATCAAATTGCCGGCAAAGCGTCGCTCGCCGACCCGCTGCCGGAGCGCTGCGTGGCGCGGCTGCTCGCGGCATTCATCGGCGCGGGGCTGATTTTTCTGGTGCTGCCCGGAACTCTGCTGGGTGTTTGGAACCTGGTCAACATCAGCTCGCAGCGCCAGTCCGATGCCATTTCCGCGGCCTGGATCCAGGCGCACGGGCATGCGCAGTTATTTGGCTGGGTGGCGACCTTCATGATCGGGATCTCGCTCTACGCGATTCCCAAGTTCCGCGGCGGCTACATTCGCTCGCTGGCAGCGGGATGGACGATGTTCGCCCTGTGGACCGCGGCGGTGGCGTTGCGCTGGTTTTCCGGCGTGTTCGCGTGGCGCTGGCACGAGATCTGGCCCGCGAGCGCGGCGGTTGAGCTGATTGTCTCGGTCCTGTTGCTCTGGCAGGCAACGGCGCGAGGGCCATCGAGGCGGTCGCACGAGTTGTGGGAGATTCTCACGTTTGCGGGACTCGGCGGTCTGGCGGCGACGCTGGTGCTGCAGCTTACTGTGGTGTCGCGCGCGCCGGCGGCTCCTGCCATTCCGGCAGAGCCGGACCAGCTTTTTCTCACAACGGCTCTCTGGATTTTCTGCTTTCCAGTGGTCTGGGGGTTCAGCGCGCGCCTGCTGCCGGCATTCTTGGGGCTTAAACGATCGGCGTCCGGGAGCGGCTACACGGGGCTGGCTCTTTTGGGCGCCGGCGCGCTTTTGTTTGCCGCGGGTCGAGGGAAGTGGGCGGCTGCGGCAACACTGAGCGCGGTGGCGGCAGCGTGCTGGTCGCTCCGCATCTTTCATCCGGGCGAGCGCGCGCCCAAGGTGATCGGGGTAGATCCGCTTTATCCTAGTTTCGTGCGCGGCGCGTGGATCTGGCTGGTATTGTCGTCTCTGTTAGTTTTCGGCGCGCCATCGCCTGGTTGGCTGGGAGCTTCGCGCCATGCATTCACTGTCGGGTTTCTGGCCGGAATGATTTTCGCCATCGGGCCGCGCATTCTGCCAGCATTTCTCAACAGCCGTGAACTCTGGAGCGTTTCGCTGATGCGGTGGTCGCTTGTGCTGCTGACAACGGGTTGCGCGCTTCGCGTTGCTTCCGAGCCGCTGGCTTACTCGGGAATCGTTCCCTGGGCCTGGAGTGTGCTGCCGGTGTCGGCCTCAATCGAGCTAAGCGCGGTGGTTTTATTCGCGCTCAATCTCGGCAAGACTTTAGCCACACCGGTGCCGAGCTGGTTCGGCCGCGAGCAGGTGAAAGGCACGATGATGCTGTACTGGTATGTTTCGAGCTATCCGGCGACGAAGAAATTATTGATCGACGCGGGGTTGGCGACGCTCGCGCGCATTGCGAGCGTTCCGAAGACTCTCACGCTTGCCGATGCAGCCGCCGCCGACGGAGCGAGTCTCGAAACGGTTCTTTCCAGACTGGGCGATTTCTTCGATTCCAGGCGCACACGCACGGCACGCGCGAATAGCTGACAGGGTAGGTCAACTCTTGCGGCTTCGGTCTAATTGCCAGGTACAGGCCTGATTGCAGCCGCTGCGCTCGGGCCAGCGGGAACAGTCCGTCACGCGCAGATGCGGCTTGCCGAAGACCCGGGTCACGGCGGCGAGCCAGGAATTCACATTGACACCGGCGTAATCTTCGGTCTCAGGACAGGTCACCGTGCGCGTTCCGCGGTATTCGCGGTGCACCCGCCAGACCAGGCGCACAAACAGGCTAACTGCTACGACGACGACCAGGCCGGTCAGCAGGTAGGTCGTCAGGGAAACAATGAGGGAATCCCGGAAAAATTGATCGACAAAGGTCATAGGCGAGCGACCTCCCGCGACATTTAACGAGCACAACGAGTGCCAATCCGGAGCGGTTTCGGGCTGGCACGCCGGCCGCTTGGGGAATTTGCTCATCTGCTTGAGGGATTTCACCTGTAACGGCTGGCTGAAGCCACCTAACTCGTTTTTATTGAGAACTTAGTCCCTGGCAAGCCACTTGCAGCACAAGCTATTGGAATCCCGGCAAGGAGTGGATATGTCGAAGGAAGTGGTGAAGACTGTCAATACGGCAAACGAAGCGCTGGCTCGTTTAGCCGAGCTGATGAAATCGGTTTATGACGAGGTACGAGACCGGGCATATGCCCTGTTTCTGGAGAGAGGCTGTGGAGACGGACACGATATGGAAGACTGGCTGGCGGCCGAGCATGAGCTGCTGGTTGCGCCACCGTGCGAACTGACGGAGAATGCGCACCAGCTCCGGATCAAGGCCGAAGTGGCGGGATTTGATGCCCAGGCGCTCCAGGTGAATGTTCTGCCCGACTCCATCACGATCGAGGGCTGCATGGAGAAGCAGGAGGAGAAAAATGGCGAGACGACGATCAGCCGGAAGAGGCTGCTCCGCCAGCTCTCGTTGCCTGTCCGCATCGATCCTGAAACCGTGAAGGCGAGTCTTGATAAGAACATTTTGGAAGTTGTCATGAAAAAGGAAACCGTGAACGTTACGCCGACGATTCATGAGGTGAAGCGCACGCGCACGGCCGCTGCGTGAGCGCGCGATTTTCTGCAAAATCCGTTACGCTGCTGTCGTTGCGGCGTGAGGCTGGACGGCTTCGCGAGAGGTGCGGCAACACGTACTGATGCTGTGAAATACTTCGCGAGCATCAAAGGGTTTGGCGAGCACTTCATAACCGCCGAGATTCAGGACCTCAGACCAGAGCGGCGCGTCATCGGAGATTGGCGTGGTGACGATGACGCAGGGCGGATTTGGTTCCCGCGATGACTCATGCAGGATGTCCTTCCAGGAGCCATCCGGCAGATCGGAATCGCAAAGGACTATGGAGATTGCCTTTCGCCGCATGATCTCGATAGCCTGCACGCGGCTGTTGGCGCGATGGACGGCCCACGGCAGCGGAGCGAGGATGCGGCCCAACTCCTGCTGATCCGATTCGGAAGCACTCACCGCAAGAATCTGGAGTTTTTTCACTTCCCTCCGATAAGGCCGGGCCGGGGGCATACTTTGGCCGCAAACAACTGAAGTTGTCATCCATGAGCAGGCATGCGAAATGCCAGAAGACGCACCTTAGGTGCGACGGCACTTAGCGCTGCGATCGACTTTGACCCTGCGTCTCATACCCCAATGGATGGGGTAACTAGCCCATTCAGGTCGAGCTTCAGATGCTAAGGTTGGGATTTCGCTCGGGTTCCTGAAGCGACCCTCTGGAAATCCAGATGCAGTTTAGGCAAAGGAAAGGCCAATTGCAATGCTTGAACTGCGAAAGATTCTGTTTCCAGTGGATTTTTCGGAGCGCTCGCGCGAGGCAGCGCCTCATGTAGCCGCGATGGCCCAGCGCTTCAATTCCAGGGTTTCGGTTCTGCACGTCATGGAGCTGCCGCCGCCCTGGTATGGCGACCTGGCGTCGGCCCAGTTGGAATCTCTGGTGGATCTCGAGGAGCTCCGGGGCGAGCGGAAACGGATGCTGGAGGCGTGGCTGCCGGAGGCGTTCGGCAATCTGGAAATCGAACGGCTGGTATGGGGCGGCGATCCGGCGCGCAGGATTACGGATTTCGCCCGCGACCAGGATGTGGACCTGATCATGATGCCGACGCACGGGCACGGCCTGTTTCGCAGGCTCTTGCTCGGCTCGGTGACGGCCAAGGTGCTGCACGATGCGCCTTGCCCGGTGTGGACGGACGTGCACGGAGAGCGTCCGCCGCTGCCCGATAAATTCCGGTCGGTTCTGTGCGCCGTGGATCTCCGGGCGGAAAGTGTGCCTTCGATCCGGTGGGCGGCGGATTACGCGTCGTTTTGCGCGACCGAACTGGTGCTGATGCACGCGATTCCGGCGATTGCCGGGCCGCAGCGTCCCGAAGAGGCGACATTCCGGAAATACCTGATCGCCAATGCGCGGGAATACATCGCGGACCTGCAGCAGCAGGCGGGCACGCGGGCCAAGGTCTGCATCGAGGGCGGTAAAATCGCGGAAAGCGTCCGGCATTCAGCCCAGCAGCATGCATCGGGCCTGGTGGTGATCGGCCGGGGATCGATGGAGGAAATGTTGGGCGGATTGCGAACCAACGCTTACGGCATTATCCGGGAGTCGCCCTGCCCAGTCGTGCGCATATGAGTCCGGCGTCGGCTTTTCCGCTGAAAACGGAAAAGACGGCGAACGTAGAAGCGGCGGAGAAGCCGGGACTCGTGTCTTATCCGAAGGAAACCTATATCGCCTCGCTCGCCGGGGTATGCATTGTGGCGAGCCTGGCGCTGCGATACGCGGCTCACGCGCCGCCGCTCGTCTGGTCGATTCCCCTTTGGCTGACGCTTGCGGCCGGAGGACTGCCGCTGCTTTTCGATCTCGGCCGGCGAATCGCCGCACGCGAGTTCGGCTCTGATTTGCTGGCGGGGCTTTCGGTAATCACGGCGGTTGCGGTCGGCGAGTATCTGGTGGGGGCCATCGTGGTGCTGATGTTTTCGGGCGGCGCAGCGCTCGAACAATACGCGAGCCGGCGTGCGTCGGCGGTTCTGGACGCGCTGGCGCGGCGTATGCCGCATGTGGCTCACCGAAAAAGGGACAGCGGGCTGGTGGATGTCGCGTTGGACGAGGTTGCGGTGGGCGACACGCTGGTGGTGCTGCCGCACGAACTGTGCCCGGTGGACGGGGCGGTAGTGGCGGGGCACGGCGTGATGGACGAATCCTATCTCACGGGCGAGCCGTTTCGGATTTCGAAAACGCCTGGCGCAGAAGTGCTGTCGGGCGCGGTGAACGGGGAAACCGCGTTGACGATTGTGGCTTCGAAGCTGGCGGTCGATTCCCGCTATGCGCGGATTATGCAGGTGATGCGGGCTTCGGAGCAGAACCGCCCGGCGATGCGGCGCGTGGCGGATCGTTTGGGCGCCTGGTATACGCCGCTGGCGGTGGGTGTGGCATTAGCCGGCTGGCTCGCGAGCGGCGATCCGGAGCGTTTCCTGGCGGTGATTGTGATCGCCACGCCGTGCCCGCTGCTGATCGCGATTCCAGTGGCGGTGATTGGTGGAATCGCGCTTTCAGCGGGGCGCGGAATCATTATCAAGAATCCGGCGATGCTGGAGCGCATCGATTCCTGCCGGACTATTATTTTCGACAAGACGGGCACCCTGACATATGGCCGGCCGTCGCTGACCGGAATCGAGTGCGCGAGCGGATTTTCGGAAGACGATGTGCTGCGCGCGGCCGCGAGCCTCGAGGTTTACTCGCGACATCCGCTGGCGGCAGCGATCGTCGAGGCGGCGCGCGCAAGGAGCCTGAAGCTGGAGGACGTCAGCCGGGTGAGCGAGAAGCCGGGCGAGGGGCTGCGAGGGTTGGTAGACGGCAAAAACGTGCGGATCACCGGCCGGCAGAAAGTGGCAGGCGTGGCCCTTGGGGCGGAGCTTTCGCTGCCGGGAACGGGCCTTGAGTGCCTGGTATTTCTGAACGATGTTTATGCCGGCGCTTTCCGGTTCCATGACCAGCCGCGCACCGAGACGCATTCGTTCGTCGGTCATTTGAAGCCGCGGCACAGCGTTCACCGGGTGATGCTGGTTTCGGGCGACCGGGAATCGGAAGTCCGGTATTTTGCAGGTTTAGTAGGCATTGCCGAAGTGTATTCGGGAAAGAGCCCGGAGGAGAAAGTCGAGATCGTTCGCGAAGAGGCCCGGCGCGCGCGAACGCTGTTTGTGGGTGACGGAATCAACGACGCTCCGGCAATGCAAGCGGCTACGGTGGGGGTGGCTTTCGGGCAGACGAACGAAATTACCTCAGAAGCCGCAGATGCCGTGGTGCTGGAACCGTCGCTCAGTAAGGTTGACGAGCTGATGCATATCGGCCGGAGGATGCGCGCCATTGGCCTGCAAAGCGCGGTGGGCGGGATGGCGCTCAGCATGTTCGGCATGCTTGCCGCGGCGACGGGACATCTGGCGCCGTTGACGGGAGCCGTGGCGCAGGAGATCATCGATCTCGTAGCGGTTCTGAATGCGGTACGGGTCTCGATGCCGACCGAAGATCTGACGGACTTCTGAGCCGCGACGGCGCCTTTACGGCTGTATTCTTAAGGCCGGCACGCCAGGATCCGGGACTCTCCCATCCGGGATTTTCCCCAATTGACTGCACCCCTCTTCCACCGCTATACTTTTGGCCGATTTCGTCACCAGGAGGTTATGGGATGCAGGCAATATTGGTTCTTGCCTACGGTGTCGTTTCGTACGTCGTATTTTTCGCGACCTTTCTGTATGCGATCTGGTTCGTGTATACGCTGGATCAGCCCTCAGCCAACGGGCCGCTGTTACAAAGCATTCTGATCGACGCCGTGCTGTTGGGGATCTTCGCCATGCAGCACAGCATAATGGCGCGGCAATGGTTCAAGCGGGCGTGGACGAAGATCGTTCCGCGGGCGGCCGAGCGCAGTACCTACGTGCTCGCGGCGAGTCTTGCGCTGCTGGCGCTCATCCGGTTCTGGCAGCCGGTGGTCACGCCGGTTTGGACGGTGGAGGCGCCAGCGGGGCGCGCCGTGCTTGAAGTCCTGTTTTGGGCAGGATGGGGGTTGGTGCTGGTGGGAACGTTCCTGATCGACCATTTCGACCTGTTCGGGCTGCGGCAGGCGTGGACATTTTTCCAGGGACGCGCTTACAAGCCGCTGGAGTTCCGGACGCCCGGACCTTACAACGTGGTCCGGCATCCGATCTATCTGGGTTTTCTGCTGGCTTTCTGGAGCGCGCCCACGATGACGGCTGGGCATCTGTTCTTTGCGATCATGACGACCGGTTACATCCTGGTGGCCATCCAGTTTGAGGAACACGATCTGGTGAAGTTTCACGGAAGCGCCTATCAGGCGTATCAGCGAAGCGTTTCGATGATCATTCCCTGGCGGAGAAAAGCAGAGAAAGAACGGGCCATGGCGAGCGGCCAATCGGCGGGGCGGTAAACAGCAGCTTGACTTCGGTTTTGCGGCCGAGCTTTCGGCTTCTGTAAGGAACGCGGCGCGGATCGTCGTTGAGGCTCGCGAGCCTCTCGGCGCCTCGAAATTTGCCTAGAGAAATCTGAAGGCGTAAGGCATCCCGGATGGCTGGAGGCGTCGGCGCTGAGATTGCGGTTGAATTTGCCGGGACACCCGCTTACAATAGTCGCGCTAAAAGCGAGGATTCACCATGCTAAATCGCCCCTTGTCGTACGGATTGCCCATCATCTTGATCGGCTCGCTCGTGATGCTGGCCGAGGGGCCGCCGAAGCAGATCTCGCGCGCCGACCAGGAAGAATTTTTACTGAATGCCAAAGTTCTGAAAACAAAAGTTGTTGGAACGGGCGTTACGGGCTCGGAGCGGGCGCAGCTTTCGGATGGAAAGATGGAGCACGATGCACACATCCAATCGATCAACGAGGAAAAGGCATCGTTTACCAGCGCCCATGGCACGGAGCTGAACTTTAAGGACAGCTACAAATACAACATTGCGGCCTACAGGCTGGATCAGATTCTGGGTCTGAACATGACGCCTGTATCGGTGGAGCGGAAGGTTGGGGGCAAGAGCAGCGCCGTCACCTGGTGGGTGGACGATGTCTTGATGGACGAACTGGCGCGGCGCGAGAAGAACATGCAGCCGCCGGACATCGATTACTTCAACAAGCAGATGTACATTGTGCGGGTCTTCGATCAATTGATTTACAACACGGACCGTAATCTGGGAAATCTGTTGATCGACAAACAGTGGCGGCTATGGATGATCGACCACACGCGCGCGTTCCGCATCCAGACGAAATTGATGAATGAGAAAAACCTGGTGATGTGCGACCGCAAATTCCTGGCGGCGCTGCGCAAGCTGGATGAGGACACGCTCGAAGAGAAACTCCGTCCGTTTCTGACCAAGTCCGAGATCAAAGCTATGATGAAGCGGCGGGACTTGATCGTGAAATTCTTCGACGGCGCCGTTGCCCAAAGGGGGGAAGGCGCTGTGCTGTTCGATCTGCCGCCGCGCGATTGACGGCGCTAAATCGGAAGCAGAACGTTGACGGTCGTGCCCTTGCCGGGTGTACTGGTAATCTGAATCTCGCCGCCGTGTTCGAAGACGATCTGGCGAGAGCTGAACAGGCTCCAGTTGCCCGTGGAGACGCGGCCGGACGTCACGCGAAAGCCGGGATCGAAGATGGTTTCGAGCTCGGTTTCCTCCATACCGCGGCCGTTGTCCTCAATCTTCACGGAAACCATGGAATCGGTCTTCTCGGTTGAGACCCGCACGCGTCCCTCGCCGGCGATGGCGTTGACGGCGTTGGTGAGCAGGCTCGAGAACACGGTGGTGAGCTGCTGGGCGCGGCAGGTCAGGCGAGGGACGGGGCGGAGGTTGAATTCCAGCTTGACGTTCTGTTTTTCACTCATCAGCGGCGACAGCAGAATGCCGACGTTGGTGAGCATTTCGTTCAGGTCGGCCGGCTGGCGCTCGGTGTGATCGAGATCGATGAAGCGCTGGAGACGGGCGATGACGTTCTTGAGGCGTTCCATCGAGTTGTTCACGGAGCGCCGCAACTCGGCCTGCATAGTTAATAGGCGGTCCTGAGATTCGGGCGGTGCGGTGGCCTGTTTGGCGGCGACCACCAGCATCGTATCGATGGAACTTTTGAGCGCGCCGAGCGGCGTATTGAGCTCATGGGTGAGAGCCGCCGCCAGGCGGCCCACCGAGATTGCGTTTTCGGAAAGGAGAGCGCGCACGGGGGCGGCGGCCAAGTATTCCGTGAGGCGCAGGCTTTCCTGTTGCGTGCGGTAAGCGCTGGCGCGTTGCGTGTAGAGAGCCGCAGCGAGACCAGTGCTGAGCATCGTCAACAGCACCAGGAAAATCAGGTGCGAGGTATCCCAGGCGGCCGAATCAATGAGATTCCAATGGGATCCGGCAATAAAGGTGGCGAAATAGAAAATCCAGATGGAGACGCCCAGCGCAAACGTATCCAGCGGGCGCAGCGGCGCGGCGGTGATGGCGACCAGGACGACGGTGGTGATGTGCGCGGCGATGTATTCGTCGGAGATATGCGGCGTGAGCAGCAGAGAAGTGGCGATCAGGGCAGCCGAAGAAAGCCAGCAGGAGCCGCACAGCAGCCACGCGGGATGATTTCGGCCCGGGCGCGTGTACGCGGCCGCCACAGTGGCGAGCCCGACCAGAACCACCGCGCCGGCTTCCCAGAGCCGTCCCAGGATAATGGCTCGCTCCGGGTGGGCCGCTGCAGCCAGATCGGTGACGAACTGGGCGAGAAAATTAAAGACGGCCACGGCGATTTCAGTCGCGCCGATGACACGAAGGCCCAGGTGAGTGAGCCGGCGCATCTCGTCATGGAAGCGGTCGTCTTCGGCGGCGATGGCCGGGAACAGGAAGCCGCGGATGCGGCTAAAATCCATCACCATACTGTAACGCGGCGCACAGAAATTGGGTAGAAAACGGCTGTGGTAAGCTACCTAAACCACGGCGAGCGGGGATGATGCGGCGCATTCGGGCTCTTTGGCGAAGTTTTTTTGATGTCAGGCCGGGGGAGTACCTGCGCACCTGCTTTGTCGGACTTTACCTGCTGTTTATTCTCTTTGCGTACTACATCCTGAAGCCGGTTTCCCGCGCGTTGTTTCTGAACAGCTTCGACATCGACAAGCTGCCGTACCTGATGATTCTGATCGCATTCGTGGGCGGATTTCTGGCGTATTTGTATACGCGGCTCGCGGTGAAATCGTCGCTGCCGGCGGCGGTGGGGTGGTCGACCGCGCTCTCGGTGGGCAGCATGATTGTGATCGCTTGGCTGCTGGGCATGAGCGGCGGCTGGGTGCTTTATGTGTTCAACATCTGGGTCGGGCTGTTCAGCGTGATGATGGTGGCGCAGGGGTGGCTGATCGCGGCCAACGTATTTACGCCGCGCGAAGCGAAGCGGCTTTACGGGTTGCTGGGGATGAGCGCGGTGCTGGGGGCAGCGTTCGGCGGCAAGTTCACGGCGGACATGGTGCGGGCCATCGGCGCGCGGAAGCTGGTGCTGGCCAGCGCTCTGATGGTGGTGATCGCTTATCTCTGTTTTCGCGCATTGCTGATGCAGAAGGGAGTATCGCTTGCGACCGCGCGCGGAGCGGAAAGCGAGGAAGCGCAATTCCATTTCGGCGACATTCTGACGGCCATTCGGCACCACCGGCATTTGCAGGTGATCGTGGCGATCATCACGGTAACGTTCATCGTGGATGTGACCATCGATTTCCAGTTCAACGCCATGGCCAAACTGGCGTATCACGACAAGAACCAGCTCACGGCATTTCTCGGCAACTTTTACGGCGTGTATTTGAATCTGATCAATTTCGTGCTGCAGTTCTTTCTGACCGCGGCGGTAGTGCGGTGGTTCGGCGTAGGGGGGACGTTGCAGATTATGCCGGTGACGCTGAGCGCGACGGCGCTGGGCACGTTTTTCTTGCCGGGCGTGGGATCGAGCTCGGCCTTGCGGCTGACGGAGGCCGCCACGCGCTACACCTTGAACCGCACGGGAATGGAGCTGTTGTACGTTCCGCTGCCGGCCGATCTGAAAAACCGCACCAAGGCGTTCGTGGATATTTTTGTAGATCGACTGGGCCGCGGGCTGGGCGGGCTGATTCTGATACTCTGCACGAGCGTGCTGGCGATAACACCCAAGCAGATTCCGCTGGTGACGGTGGGCTTCTCGCTTGTGTGGATCGTGCTGGCGGCGCGGGCCAGCCGGGAATATGTGGCGACCGTCAGGAACCGGCTGTCTTCGCGGCGGCTGGATATCGAAGAGGTGCGGCTGAGTGTCAGCGATCCGGCAACGGTTGCGCTGCTCGAGCAGACGGCCTGCTGCGACAATCCGCGCCAGGCGATCTATGCGCTCGGCCTGCTGGCTGAAGTGCCGGGTTACGAGATCGGGCCGATGCTGGAAAAGGCCGCCTGCGGCGTTTTGCCGGACGTGCGCGCCAAGGCATACGAGCTGGCGCGGGCCCAGGATTTTCCCGGAATCCTGAATCGGGCTCTCGAAGAAATCAAGGCGGCAGGCGCGGATAATGCCGGTCAGGCGGTGCGTGCGGCTGCGGCTTATACGATCGCCGTGAGCGCCGATCCGCCGGAAATGTTGCGGCGATGTCTTGGATCGGCCGATGCTCGCGTCGCGGAAGGCGCTATGGATGCCGTGGCGGCGCAACCGGCAATGGCTTCCGATGTTGTGACGCGCGAGTGGATTACGGCCGCCGCCGGGAATTCCGATCCGCGCCGGCGGATACTTGCCGCGCGTGCCGTGGGAATCGCAGGCGATGAGGGAATTGATGCCCTGAACAAGCTGATGGATGACGCCAATGTTGCGGTGGTGATGGAAGCCTGCCGGGCTGCCGGGTCGGTACGAAACCGTAGCTATGTTTATAAGCTGGTGCGGCTGCTGAGCGACGTGCATCTGCGTGCGGCGGCCATTGACGCACTGGTCCAGTATGGCTCGTCAATTTGCGGCACGCTGGGCGATATTCTGGGCGACAAGGCTACGCCTCTCGCCATTCGCAAACAAATCCCGCGCGCGCTGCGGCTGATTGTGCATCAGCGCAGCGTGGACGTGCTGACCAGCGCTCTTTACCAGCCGGATTTTGCGGTTCGCAGCGCAGCGCTGAAGGCGTTGAACCGGCTGCGTGAATCAGCGCCGCAACTGAACTATGCCGACGAGTTGGTTACGGTGCAGATTCACCAGGAAGCCCGGCAATATTTCGAGCTAAACGCGGCGCTCGCGCCTCTTCGCGATCAGCAGCGCCCCTGCACGGCGGCTTGCCTGCTGGCGCGAACCATCGAAGAAAGGCTGCGGCAAACGCTCGAGCGCTTGTTCCGGCTGCTGGGCCTGCGCTACCCGCCGCGCGAGATTTACTCCGCATATCTGGCGGTGCACCAGCGTCAGGGGGAGCAGTTCGGAGCGGCGATCGAATTTCTGGACAACGTGCTCGATCGCGATTTGAAGCGCGTGTTGCTGCCGCTGCTGGATGCAGGAGCGCATTCGCTCGAAGCAGGAAGACAGTTGTACGGTATTGAGCTGAAGACTCCGGAATCGGCCATGCGCGACCTCATTCGCACGGGCGATCCATGGCTGGCAGCGTGCGCCGTGGCCGCCGCGGGCGAGCTTAAGATGCACGAGCTCGCGCCGGAAATCCGCGAGGCGGCCCAGGGCACGGGAACGGATGTGGCGGAAGTGGCGCGCTCGGCTGCCGCCGCTTTCGCGGCTTGAGGCGTAAACGAGATGGCTGGACTGAACATTGTGGAGAAAGTGATTGCGCTCGAAGGAGTCGAGCTGCTGAAGAATCTGACCCCGGAGCAGCTTTCGCGAATTGCATCGATTGCCAAGGAGGTGAAGCATCCGCCCAACAAAGTCATTCTCGATCCTTCCATTCCCCTGGATGCGCTGCTGGTGGTGGTGGATGGCTCGGTCGAGCTGAGCCGCGATGGCGAAGTGCTGCATGTCGCCAAGCAGAACGACGTCTTGGGAGCCTGGGCGCTGTTCGATGACGATCCTATGCCGGTTACGGCGAAGACCGTTGAAGATACGCGCCTGCTGCGCATCGGCCGCGACGATTTTTACGACCTGCTTTCCGATAACGTCGAGATCACGGCGTCGATTTTCTCTACGCTGGTGAAACGCTTCCGCAAGCTGGTTGGACAATGATCGAATTGCGGCCGCATGAGCCGGAAAGCTGACGTGAGCGAAGAGGAACTGCGCGCCGAGCTTGCGAACCTGAAGGCGCAACTCGCGGAAGAGCACAAGATGGCTTCCATCGGGCGCCTGGTGGCGAGCATCGTCCACGAGATCAACAGCCCGATCGGCTCGATTTTGTCCAACAACCAGGTGTTCATGCGATCCCTGGAGAAGTTACACCAGCTTCTCTCCGATCCGCAGGGCGCGCCGCCCGAGAAGGCAAAAGCCATGGTGGAGACCTGTCTTTCCCTTGCGGCGGTGGACAAGATTGCGTGCGAGCGGATCGTAGATGTGGTTCGCGGCCTGAAAACTTTCGCGCGGGCCGATGAATCCGAGCTGCGCAAAGTGGATCTGAATGAGCAACTGGAGAACACGCTGAAACTGACGCATGGCGAATTTCGGCGGCGAATCACGGTCGAGAAGGATTTCGGCGAGCTCCCAAGCGTCGAATGCCATGCGAACATGTTGAATCAGGTGTTTCTCAACATTCTCGTGAACGCGGGGCAGGCGATCGAAGGCCACGGGAAAATCGGCGTGCGCACGCGGCGGGAAGGCGACTGCGTGCATGTGGCCATTTCGGATACCGGGCACGGCATTAAACCCGAGGACCGCGCCAAGATTTTCGCCGGCGGGTTCACCACCAAGCCGGTAGGCGTCGGCACCGGATTGGGCCTGGCGCTGTCGAAAAAAATAGTGGAAGAGACCCATCGGGGATCGCTCGACTTCGAAAGCGAACCGGGGCAGGGCACGACTTTCCATATCCGGATTCCGATCGAGCAGACGGGGAAGGCTGTTGGTTAGAATTTTTCAAGCGGCAGGCAGAAGCGCAATGAGCCGCCAAGGAGCGCCGTTTTGGGGATGAATCAGAAGCCATCTGTGCTGATTGTCGATGATGAAGAGATGGTGATCACCAGTGTGCGGGCTTATCTCGAGCTCGAGACCGAGTTCGAAATCCACGGCTTCACCGAGCCGGAGCAGGCGGTGAAATACATGGAGCAGCACGCGGTGGATATCGCGGTATCGGATTACCTCATGCCCAGAATGAGCGGCATTCAATTCCTGACGCAGGCCAAGCAGATGCAGCCGGAGGCCAGCCGCGTGCTTCTGACCGGCCATGCCGATAAACAGAGCGCCATTCAAGCCATCAATCAGGTGGGGCTCTATCAATACATCGAAAAACCTTGGGAAAACGCGCAATTGCTGCTGATCGTGCAGAGCGGGATCGAGCGCGCCCGCCTGCTGCGCGAACTGCGCGAAAAAGTTTCTGAGCTGGACACCGCGCACTCCAGTTTGAAGAACGTGCAGAAGAGGTTGCTGCAGGCATTTCTGTAATGGATGAAGTCCGGTCCGTTCTCGCCCGCGAAATTGAATATCACGAGCGGCTGTATTCCGGTTTTGCCCAGCAGCATTTCGCCCGTCCCGCGGTCCGTGCGCTGCGCGCGCACATTGTGGCGCGGATTCTCGGTGTAACGCGGCTTTCGCCATCCGCGCGTGTTCTCAGTCTCGGATGCGGCATTGGGGATACGGAATTGCTGCTGGCGCCGCACGTGAGTGAGGTGATCGGCCTCGATCTTGCACCCTCCGCTATCCGGCAGGCGCGTGAAGATGCAGCCCGCGCCGGATGCGGCAACTTGCGCTACATCGAGGGCAGTGTCGAATCGGCTGGGTTTGCCGCCGGATCGTTCGATCTGATCATCGCCATCTTTTTCCTGCATCATGTGCCGGACGCGCTGCTGGCGGTTTTGCCGGCCCAAGTTTGGGAATTGCTGGCGCCGGGCGGATGGTTTTACTCGCTCGATCCCAGCCGTTATCGCCTTTCGGGAGCGGTTGGATCGCTCTTGATTCCGCGGCTGATGCGCAAGTATCAGTCTCCCGACGAGCGGGAACTGGACCCGAAGGCGGCTGGCCGGTTGTTCGCGCAAGCCGGGTTTGAAACTATGGCCGATCTTTACGATTTTGTCTCTACGCCGCTCGCGGGACTGTTTCCAGGCTGGTCGGCCGGTTATCGCGCTGCGCGCCGGCTGGATGATTTGCTTGTGCGAGTTCCGCTCGTCAACCGGCTGGGTAGTAATTTCGAGATCAGGGCGCGCAAACCTCGGCGACCGTGACGAGCCTGCCGCCGCGTTCCGTAAATTCCTTCAAAGTCCTCTGGGAATCTTCCGCGCGCAGCGTCTCGATGGCATCGGTTACGAGGCTTACGGGCTTGCCGGTTGCCAGCAGCGCGAGCGCTGCAAATCGCACGCAGTATTCTGTGACCACGCCATAGACCACGTACCCGTCCCCATTGAAACGCTGGACGAGGGGCGCGAAGTTCGGGCTGGCTGTGATATCGAGCCGATTTTTTTCGAATAGGATCTGCTGCGCGCCGTCCAACGGATAATTGCCGGCGGCGACGCCGATGACGGCGCGCTTTTCGAGCAGTGTTCCGGCCGGCTTGAGCTGGCCGACCGTGCCGGCCACGCAGTGCGGTGGCCAGTCGCGAAATTCCGGATCGTTCTCCGTATGGCAACACGTGCTCGAAACCAGTGGAATCGCGTGTTCTGCGGCGTAATGATTCAGGCGCGAGAGGGCGGGCAACAGACGCTCGGCTCCCGGCACATAAAGGCTCCCGGCGGGCAACAGAAAATCGATTTGCGTGTCGATATCGAAAAAAACGGCGCTCATGCCAGGTTGCGGCGTGTTCGCTCAATCAGCGCCGCGAGATCCTTGCTGTACTCGACCGGATATGGATCTGAGACCTCAAGACTCCGCAGCGCCGGTGAGAGTTTTTTCACACACTCGCGTGTCCGGGCCTGCGCGGTCTTCACATCCGGAAGATCTTCCACCACGGTTCCGTTAAGGATTACGGGCTGTAAGAGAGCTTCCGATCCCGAGCAGCACTCGCCTGCGCGCCCCAGGATATCGCGGTCAGGCCGACGGAAAAGTTGCTTGGCGCCCGGCAGCGTGGCTTTATCCTCGCTGAATTTCGCGGTGAATCGCTTGATGCCGGAGATGTCGAGCTCGACCAGCTTGTAAACCGTCCCCATCGAGGGCGCATCCGCCGAGGTTGCCAGTTCCGTGCCGACACCGAATGCATCCACAGGCGCACCGGCGTTCACGATCTCGCGAATCTTGTACTCGTCGAGGTCTCCGGTAGCCATGATCTTCGACTCATCGAGGCCGGCACCGTCGAGAATCGCACGGACTTGCCGCGAGAGCTCGACGATGTTGCCGCTGTCGAGCCTTACTCCCCACAGCGGCGGGCCCAGTTCGGCAGCGCGGCGCGCGCCGGCAATGGTGTCGTAGGTATCGATCAACTGAACAGTTTGCGTTCCCAGCAGCTTCTGCAATTGCCGGAATGATTCCTGCTCGCTGCAGAAGGAGAGCACCCAGGAATGTGCCGCCGTGCCAAAAACCGGGATGCCGAAACGCATACCGGCCAAGGTATTGCTGGTGCCGGCACAGCCCCCGATATACGCCGCGCGCGCGCCCAGCACTCCAGCTTCGGGCGTATGGGCGCGGCGCGTTCCGAACTCCACCACATCCCGGCCATGGCTCATCTCGACCATGCGCGCCGCCTTGGTGGCAATGAGCGACTGGAACGTGATCGACGAGAGCAGATACGTTTCCGGGATTTGCGCCTCGATGAGCGGTGCGCGCAGCGTCATCATCGGCTCACCGGCGAACAGAGGCGTTCCTTCAGGAACGGCGAAAAGGTCTCCCGTAAAACGAAAGTCGCGGAGGTATTCGAAAAACGCCGCTGAAACCCCGGCGAACTGCGCGAGACCGCGCAGATACTCAATTTCTTCAGCACCGAAGCGCAGGCCAAGCAGGTACGCGACGCATCGCTCGAGTCCGGCGGCGATAATAAAGTTTCGATGACTCGGCAGTCTGCGGATCGACAGCTCGAACGTCGCTTTTTGCGATGACTTGCCGGCTTCGAAGTAGCCGGCCGCCATGGTGAGTTCGTATAGGTCGGTGAGGAGTCCGTTCACGTTAGTGGCGCAGGAACGCGCTGCGGCCACTTACTTTTTACCACTTTTCGGCGGCTGGAACTCCTTCACTTCGCCCGCAGCCTTTTCGAGGTCCTCGGCAGCCTTGGGATCCAGCTCGTAGATGGTGGGCTCTCCTTCGCGGCGCGCGAGATAGCTGCTCCCCTGCTTCCAGATCGAAACTTTCTCCACGCGCTTTCCGTCGTTTGAAGTGACCGCGGCCTCAAATATCGGAGCGCCGTTTCCTGAATCAAGAAATTTGGTGGAAGTTAGATCGCGTAGCTTATCGATGAGCGCCTGAATGCTCGGCGAATCCAGCTGCTTGGCGCCCGACATCCATTTCTCGCCGGATTTTTGATAAGTTGCCTGAGCCGTTCCGTTCCGGATATCTAATTTCGTCGGATCATTCCAGCCAAAATCGAATAACTTCTTGTTACGAAAGTCATCCAGGCTCTTATCGAGTCCATCGCCAATATCGCCGGTTACTTTATAAATACCTTCGACGGCCGAGCTGCGCGCGTAGTAATTCTTATCCTTATCTTTGCGGACATCGAGCAGCTGCGTTCCGCTGGCATCTGTAACCGAAGCAACAGCGACGCGCGTGCCCGTAAAAAATGCCGCAGTAGCTTTCCTGGCATCTTCGTCCGACACGGACGTGTCCATCTTGGCATCTTTCAGTTTCCGCACCAGCTCGTCCACTTGCAGCCCGTCGGCGCGCAGAGGACGCGGCTTTAAAATCTGCCATTCATTTTGATTGTTTTTGCCAAACTCGAGAGTCTGGCCTTTAGCGTTCAAATCGACACGTGTCAGCTTGTCAGAATTGAATGTAAGTAAACGTTTATCGCGCAGGTCTTTCCAAGTCTTATCCACGCCGGATTTGACGTAACTGGCAATCATGAAAACGCGCGGATCGCTTTGTAACTTCGCGAAAGCTCCTGAACCTGTAGGTGTATCGTCACCCACCAGCAGAGTCTGCGTCTTGCCGTCCTTGCGCGTAATCGTCACGCGCTCGTTCGGAGTGGTCAGTCCGTAGTTGGAGAGGTCGCCCGCTTTGTCTTCGATCAGCCGGTCGGAACTAAGCGAAGAGAGCGACGATACCAGCGAACTGACCGAGTCCTGATCCGCGGCCAGCGGCTTCGGCTGTGTGATCTGCCATTTGCCGTCTGCTTTGACGAGATCGGTCGTATCGCCGCTTTTTTTGGCAAGCTGGATTTGTTTGAACTGGTCTTCGGGAATTGTTAGAATCTTCGGAGGTGCGTCCGCCGGCGGCTTGCTGGCCTCGGCTTTCTCGTGTCTTTCCGACCACCACGCGGCGCCGCCGAGAGCCGCCAGCACAACCGCCGCAGCAACCAGGCCTCGGAACTTCATCCGCTACCTCCGGCGCCACCACACGGCGAATCCGGACGCGACGACGATCAGCGGCAAAAACACCATGCTCGAATAGAAGAGTACGGACATCTGACGCCCGGTGATGTTCAGCCGCCGGTCTTCCGGTTCTTTCGGCCGTATGGAGATGAGATCTTCGTCGGAGCTCAGCCAGTTCATCATGTTGAGAAACAGGTCCCGGTTTCCATTGAAACGAAGAATATTGTTATCGGCCCAGTTAGAGCTGCCGACCACCACAAACCGGCCTTCTTTGGATTTTCCACTGCCGGTCGAGTAAGTGCCGGCGGCGGCAAGCGTAAGTGGCCCTTTCTTGTCAGTCTTCGGATCGATCCGGATCTCAGCCGAATTGATTCTCGTTGTAGCGTAGCTGTTTCCGGAAGTCGAAAAGAGCTTTTCCGCCGTCCCCTTATCGGGCGATTTAACATCCAGCGTGCGGGCCAGCGGGAAAGCCGTTGCGGTTTCTTTCAGATCGCGGACGATGGGCTGCGATTCATAACTCGTGACTAACGGAACTTCCGGTCCAAGCCCGAAGATCTGGCCAATGCCGCTGGTATCTAGCGCGAGATCCTTGTTCAGCGTAACGCCCCAACTCTGAATCACTGCGGCCAGTGCAGGGCTGCCGGAATAATCTTCGCGTCCCAGTTTCAGCGGCGGATCGATCATGAACAACGCGCGGCCGCCGTTCTGGACGTATGTCTTGATCGCGTCGACCTCGGGCTGCGGATAGTCGTATTTCGGACCGGCTACCACTAGAACCGTGCAATCGCTCGGAACCTCCGGCTTGGGCGCATTGGCTGCCGGCGCCGCGGGCTGGCCAAGCTTCACTGCCGCTGGGGCAGTTGCGGTGTCGGCCTGAAGAAGCGAAATCGTCTTGGTCTTGTAATTGCTTTTTTCGAGCGCATCCTTAACGTTTGAATAACCGGATCGTCCCGAATCGTCCAGGCTATGCTCGCCGCCGCCGCTCACGAAGCAGGCATTGCGCTCGCCGCTCTTGAGCGAGCGGATCAACGCGCCGGTGATGTCTTCCTCGGTCAGGCTCTTGGCTTCTTCTTTGCGCAAGCCGCTGTCGATGAAAATCGTGCCATAGGTCTTGACGCCTGCAGCCTTGGCAAGCTGCGGCTTCTTGTCCGGGTCCACATAGTCAATGTGGAGCCTGGTCGATAAGTTATTGTATCGGTCGAGTAAGTCTTTTGCCCGGTTGAATTCCGCGGTCTTATCGAAATAAGTTATCGTGATGTCGCGATTCAAACCTTTAACGATCTTGTCTGTCTGTTCGGAAAGGCTGAATCGCTTGTTGGCGGTTGAATCGTACGATTTATTGTGCCGGTTGGCAAGCCAGTTAGTGGCGCCTAAAACGGCGATGATAACCGCCAGGTAAGTAACCAGATAGGCAGTATATTTGGTCTGCCTTGTTTTTAACCATTCAGAATTCATTTATGCCCTCCACCGCAGCGACTCCACCGACCGTGCTGTGAGGAATAGGCCGAAGAAGATCATCGTCAAGTAGAAAATTATGTCCTTGGAATCGATCACGCCTTTAGAAAACGGCTCGAAGTGCGTAACCACCGAAAGGTAAGCCACTATCTTGGCCCAGGCCGACTGGTCATAGGCGCTTACCCAGTCCAGAATCCAGAGCATCAGGCACACCGCGAATGTCGCGCCGCCCGCAATGATCTGGTTTTTGGTCAACGTGGAAATGAAAATTCCGATGGCCAGCAGGCACCCGCCTTGCAGCACCAGCCCCAGAAATCCGACAACCACCGGCTTCCAGTCCGGCCGCCCGTAAGCGAAGAGAATAGCGAGGTTGATCGCCGAAATCCCCAGGATCGCCGCGTAGAGCACCAGAGCCGCGAACCACTTGCCGAGAACAATTTCCAGGTCCCGCACCGGCGAGGTCATCAGCAGCTCAATCGTCCCCGAGCGCTTCTCCTCGGCATACAGGCGCATGGTGATCATGGGAATCAAAAACAGGCCGATCACGCTGGCGTTGGTCAGCAGTGGCCGGATTACGTACTCGTTCACATCCATGGGCATGCCGCGGCCCATCATCTGCATCTGCATGCCTTGTAGCACGAAAAATCGCGTCGCGCTGTAGAAAAAGAATCCGAAGATCACGGCGAAAATCGCCAGCAGCAGGTAAGCGATCGGCGAGGCGAAGTAGCTCTTCAGCTCTTTCTTGAAAATCACAATCACATTTTTCATATGGCCGCCTTCGCCTCCACCGGCTTCTCGACTTTTTCTTCCACTTTCGTCTCCGCCCTGGCCGCCTTTTCAGAAGCCGTCAGTTGCAGGAAGATGTCCTCGAGGCTGAAGCCTACCGGGCGAAGCTCATTCAAGTCCCAGCCGGCGCCGATCACCGCGCGCGCCACGTCCGCGCGAATCGTGCGGCCTTGCATGCTCTCCACTTCGAACGAGCACCGGTTGTCCTTGGTGTCTTTCAGCACCACGCGGCTCACGCCGGCTACCTGCTCGAGCCGCTGCCTGACGTCGCCCTGATTGAGATTCCCGTTCCGGGCCGCGACTTCCACCGCCACCGATTCCGATCCCCGCAGCCGGTTCGTCAGATTCTCCACCGTATCCTGCGCGACCAGCTTTCCCTGGTTGATGATGATGACTCGCTCGCAGGATTGCTCCACTTCCGAAAGGATGTGGGTGCTGAGAATGATGGTGTGGTCGCCCGCCAGGCTCCGGATCAGCTCGCGCGTCTCAATAATCTGCTTGGGATCCAATCCCGAGGTCGGCTCGTCCAGGATGAGCACGTCCGGATTATGCAGGATCGCCTGCGCCAGCCCCACGCGCTGCCGGTAGCCCTTGGAGAGCTTGCCGATCAATTTCGACTTCACATCCGTGATGGCGCAGCGCGCGCAAACTTCATTCACTCGCGTAGGAACGTCCGCCGACGCCAGGCCCTTCAGCTTGCCGACGAAGGTCAGGTATTCGCCGACCTCCATATCGGGGTAAAGAGGGGGAGTTTCTGGAAGATAGCCGATGCGTTTCTTGACTTCGAGGGGTTGTTCGAGCACGTCAAAACCGGCCACTTGGGCCGTTCCTGCCGAGGGCGGCAGAAAACAGGTCAGGACCCGCATCGTGGTGGTTTTGCCGGCGCCGTTCGGCCCGAGAAAACCGACGATTTGCCCTTTCTCCACCTCGAAGGAAATATCATCGACAGCGACAGTTCGAGCGTATCGCTTGGTCAAGCCTTCGACTTTAATCATAGTGATTCACGTACCGAATACAACGAACCTGCCGGAAAAGAGGCATCAGAGAGGTGCCGGATCACCCGGCAGGCACGGAAATTGGTTGAAACTTTATGATAGAAACGCTTGCCGAGCCTTGTCAAATGGGCCAAGCGCCTCACCTGGCGAAGCCCCGGTGAGATTTTCAGCATCTTTCCCGCACTAGCCCTGTTGTATATCCATTTCATTGCCTCGCGGGCCGACCACTGGGTCGCCGCCTGCCTGGTGCCGCTCGCCTTCTGGGTCTTTCTCAACGGCCTCGACGATCTGGTGCTCGATCTCGCCTGCGCCTGCTCGTGGCTGGCGGTGCGGCTTTCCCGCCGTGCCCAATTCCGCCGCCCCAGCGAAGCCGAGCTCGATGCCGCCCCGCAGAAACGCATCGCCGTTTTCGTTCCGCTCTGGAAAGAGCACCGCGTCATCCAGAAAATGGTGGAGCACAACATTGCCGCCAACCGCTACCGCAACTGGGATATTTTCATCGGCGCTTATCCTAACGACGCTCCCACGCTCGCCGCCATCCGCGAAGCCAGAAAGCAGGTCAAGAAAGTCCACCTGGCCGTCTGCCCGCATGATGGCCCTACCTCAAAGGCCGACAACCTGAACTGGATCTACCAGCGCATGCTCCTCATGGAGGAAGAAGAGGACGTGCACTTCGACATCATCATGACCCACGATGCCGAAGACATCATCCATCCGGATTCCCTGCGCTGGATCAACTACTTCGGTGAAAAGTACGACATGGTGCAAGTGCCCGTGCTGGCTCTGCCCACACCCACCCGCGAGCTGACGCACGGCGTTTACTGCGACGAATTCGCCGAATTCCAAATGAAAGACCTGCGGGCGCGCCAGGTGCTCGGCGGCTTTATTCCCTCCTGCGGCGTGGGCACAGGTTTCAAGCGCGAGGCGCTCGAAAAACTCGCCGCTGCGCATTCCAACCGCATCTTCGAGCCGGTCTGCCTCACTGAAGATTACGAAAACGGATTCCGCATGCACCGGCTCGGCTGCCCGCAGTTCTTCATCCCGGTTTACAGAAGCGACACGAGCTTCGTTGCCACGCGCGAATATTTTCCACGCAAGTTCCGCGCCGCCGTGCGCCAGCGGACGCGCTGGATCACCGGAATCGCTCTGCAATCCTGGCAGCGCCACGGCTGGCGCGACACCGCTACACAGCTTTACTGGTTCTGGCGCGATCGCAAAGGCCTCATCGGCAATCTGGCCGCGCCGCTGGCAAACCTGCTGTTCCTCTACGGCGCGCTTACCTGGCTATGGAGCGCCCGCACGCACACGGCTTGGGGCCTCGCACAGGTCGCACAAAACCCGTTCCTGCGGTACGCCTTTTTCGGAACTCTCGGCTTGCAGTTGTTCCACATGCTCATCCGTGGCTGTTGCAGCGCGCGTGTCTACGGCTGGCGATTCGCGCTCGGCGTGCCCTTACGCGCCATTTGGGGAAACTGGATCAACTGCTTCGCCACAGTCATGGCCTACTACCGCTATTTTTCGGCAGTCGCTCGCGGCCGGCCGCTCGTCTGGCTCAAAACCGAGCACGCCTATCCCAACCGCGCGGCGCTGGTCGAGAACAAGCGCAAGTTGGGCGAGGTGCTGGTGGGCAGCCAGTATCTCGCGGCCGAAGAACTGGAGGCGGCCCTCACTGCCAAGCCGGCCACAACCCGCTTGGGCGATTATCTGATCCAGCACGGAAAACTCAGTGAAGCGGACGTCTACGAAGCCCTCAGCTTGCAGCAGAACGTGCCGTTCGGCAAGCCGGAAGCGGACGCGATTTCCCGCCCCGTGACCCGGTCGTTGCCCGCGGACGTCGCCAAGCGCTGGAAGGTGCTGCCGTACAAAGTCGCCGCCGGCCACCTCTTCGTCGCCGGGTCCGAGCTGCCCTCCGACCAGATGCACGATGATCTGCGCAAGTTTTCCTCGCTCGAAATCCGCTTCCATTTAGTTACTCCCACCGAATTCGAAGAGCTTGCGCACGAATACCTGCCACAATAGCCGCTCCCCTGCGGTACACTCGTAAGTCTTTCCGAAACGCTATGCGAAAATTTTCGCTGGGTCTGGTCTGCCTTGCTCTCTTTTTGGCTGTTGCTCCGGCCGACGATCCGCCGCCGCTCGAAGGTTTCTCGGCCGATTCCTCCACTGCCGAGCGCGGATGGGAAGCCCGCTTCAAGGCCATCCCCTCGCCTGACAATCTGCGCGAGTACATGCAGCGCCTCTCCGCTCATCCCCACCATGTCGGCGCCCCGTACGACAAAGACAACGCCGAGTGGATTCTCTCGAAATTCAAAGAGTGGGGCCTCGATGCCCACATCGAAAACTTCGACGTGCTCTTCCCTACGCCCAGGGAACGCGCCGTCGAATTGCTCGAGCCCTCGCATTTTGTTGCCAAGCTCCAGGAGCCTCCGGTCTCTGTAGACGCTACTTCCGATCAGCAAAAAGAACAGCTCCCCACCTACAACGCCTATTCCATCGATGGCGACGTCATCGCGCCGCTGGTGTATGTCAACTACGGAATTCCGGAAGATTACGAAGAACTGGAGCGCCTCGGCGTTTCCGTAAAAGGCGCGATCGTGATCGCGCGCTATGGAGCATCCTGGCGCGGCATCAAGCCTAAAGTCGCCGGCGAGCACGGCGCCATCGGCTGCATCATCTACTCCGATCCGCATGAAGACGGCTATTTCCAGGGCGATGTCTATCCTGCCGGCGCCTGGCGTCCTCGCGAGGGCGCGCAGCGCGGCAGCGTGATGGACATGCCCATCTATCCCGGCGATCCGCTAACGCCGGGAGTCGGCGCGACGCCCGATGCCAAACGCCTGCCGGTCGCGGAAGCCAAAACCATTACCAGAATTCCCGTGCTTCCCATTTCGTATGGCGACGCCCAGCCGCTGCTCGCAGCGCTCAAAGGTCCCATCGCGCCTCCCAACTGGCGCGGCGCGCTGCCCATCACGTATCACATCGGACCGGGCCCGGCGAAGGTGCATTTGAAAGTCAAATCGAATTGGGATATCAAGCGCCTCTATGACGTGATCGTGCGCATTCCCGGCACCTCCGAAGCCGATGAATGGATCGTCCGCGGCAATCATCACGACGCCTGGGTCAATGGCGCCGAAGACCCCGTCTCCGCAGCCAACGCAGAAATGGAGGAAGCACGCGGCCTTTCGGAAATTCTTAAACTAGGCTGGAAACCGAAACGAACCATCATCTACTGCGTCTGGGATGGCGAAGAAGAAGGGCTGCTGGGCTCGACCGAGTGGGCCGAAGCGCATGCCGATGAGTTGCGCCGCCATGCCGCCGTGTACGTCAATTCCGACGGCAATGGCCGCGGGTATCTCAGCATGTCCGGCTCCCACTCGCTCGAGAAGTTCATCAACGGAGTGGCGAAAGACATCTCGGATCCCGAGAAAGATTATCCGGTTTGGAAGCGCGACCGTCTGGCCCGCATCGCCCATGCTAAAGCCGAAGACCGCGACGAAATCCGCAAACGCCAGGACCTGCGGATCGGCGCGCTCGGATCAGGCTCCGATTACACCGTGTTTCTGGATCACCTGGGGATCGCCTCGTTGGACATCGGCTACGGCGGCGAAGACGGCGGCGGCATTTACCATTCCATCTACGACGATTTCTACTGGTACACTCATTTCGCCGACACCGATTTCCGCTACGGACGCGCGCTGGCCGAGACCATCGGGATCGCCGTGATGCGCCTCGCCGACGCCGACCTGCTGCCTTACGATTTCACCGATTTCACCGACACCATCCACAAGTATGTGGACGAGCTCGAAAAGCTCTGGAAAACCAAGAGCGATGAAATCAAGGAGCGCAATAAGGAACTCGAAGAAGGCGAGTATGTCGCGATCGCCGATCCCAAAAAGACGCTGGTCCCGCCCAAGGCGGAAGACGTGCCGCCGTTTCTGAATTTTGCTCCTCTGCGAAACGGCCTGTCGGCGCTCGACCGCAGCACTAAGCATTATCAAAAGGCTCTTGAAAAAGCCGCGCTCGGGAAAAAATCGGTGTCGGCTGTGAATGAAAAGCTGACTCAGGTGGAACGAGCCCTGACACTCGACGACGGTCTACCCGGTCGGCCTTGGTTCAAACACCAGATTTACGCCCCGGGCATGTATACGGGTTATGGCGTGAAAACCATTCCCGGGGTGCGGGAAGCCATCGAGGAAAAACACTGGGATGAAGCCGACCGCCAGATCGAGCGCGCCGGCAAGGTGCTGGAAAACGAAGCTGCGGCCATCGAGGGCGTCGCGGCCGAGCTCGAAAAATAATCAGCGCGGAACGGGGGGGGCGAACAGGCTAACCGGCGCGAGCGACATCACTTTCCATTTTTTCTTTTGCCGCTCGATCCCGCATTTCACTGTCTGCCGCCGCCGCTCGATGCCTCCATTTGTTTCGCGCGAGCGAATCTGCAAAAACCAGTCGAGCTCGAGATTCCGCGTATTCTCGTCGCCTTCGTCTTTGAGCCTCTCGACCGAAGACAGCACTTCGTTCTGTGCGGTAAGCGCCAGGATGTTCCGCTCGAGGGTCTGGTAATCGGGCATTCGATGGTCGACGCGGTCAAGAAACGCGAGCCCGTTGCCTTCGCTCAACGCTGAGGCCATCTTCGTGATGAAGTCGAGTGGGCTCTCCTGCGATGCGGCGAATACCGGCGCAGCGAGCGCCGCCAGAAACACGCGCCGCCTTAGGTCACGTCCGGTAGCTGGCATTAATTCGAATGTAGCCTTCGGTGAAGTCACAGGTCCAGAAGCGCGCGCGGCCTTTCGCCGGCCCGCGGATCGAAAACCGGATGCCGCACTCCTTCGCATCGAGCTTTTGTTTGAGTTCGCTCTCGGAAAACGGCGCCGCAACGCCCGCGCGGCAAACTGTGATGCCCTGCATTGCGATGTCCGCCTTCGCCGGGTCGAATGCCACGCCCGCATTGCCTGCCGCCGAGAGAATCCGGCCCCAATTCGGATCGCTTCCGGCAATCGCCGTCTTCACCAGCGGCGAATTGGCAATGGCGCGCGCAATCCGTTGTGCCGCGTCGTCGTTGGGCGCGCCCGAAACATCGATCGTGACCAGCTTCGCCGCGCCTTCGCCGTCGCGTGCGATCTTCTCCGCCAGGGTTTCCATGACTCCGCTCACGCCCTTCTCAACCGCCGCGAATTCGTTTGGATCCGGCCGCACACCCGAGCAGCCGTTGGCCAGAAGCACCACCGTATCATTCGTCGATGTGTCGCCATCAACTGATAACCGGTTGTAGCTCCTCTCCGTCGCGCGCACCAGAATCGGCCGCAGCTTCGCTACCGGAATGTAGGCGTCGGTGAGGATGAATCCCAAGGTGGTCGCCATCTGCGGATGAATCATGCCGGAGCCTTTGGTCATCCCCGCGATCCGCACCACGCCCCGCCGCAGCTTAACTTCGGCAAACGCTTCCTTTGGAACCGTGTCCGTGGTCATGATGGCGTGCGCTACTTCGCTGAAACGATGCTCCGCAAGTGAATCGGCCAATACCGGGATAGCTCTTTCAATCAGTCTGCCGTCCAGTTCGACGCCGATCACGCCTGTTGAGGCCACCAGCACTTGCGCCACCGGCAGCTTTAGCTGCTTGGCCACCGTTCGGCAGCTAGCCAGCGCGACGCGGTCCCCGGTGCGTGTGGCGCAATTGGCGTTGCCCGCATTGACCAGAATCGCGCCTGCTTTGCCGTGCGAAATACGCAGATGCCGCCGGCAAAGTTTCACCGGCGCGGCCTGCACCCGGTTTTGCGTAAACACCGCCGCCGCGGTCGCGGGCACACCCGAAACTATTAACGCGAGGTCGTCGCGCGCTTCGTTCCTGATCCCGGCATACGTTGAGGCGTAGCGATACCCAAGCGGCAGGTTCAATTCGGCTGTTCCCCCAAGATTTCGTTATCCTTCAAACGCTGGCCATTGGCAAACGCTTCGGCCGGCATACGTTTCCGTCCTTCCAGCTGTACCTCGATCAGCTCGAGAACGCCGCCCGCCCTGCACGTGACGCCGAGGCCTGGAGTGCGCACCAGCCGGCCCGGGGGCAGATCTGTTCGTTCCGGCGCAACTCGGGCCTTCCAGATATGCAGCAGGTGCCCGCGAAAACGCGTATATGCGCCCGGCCAAGGCACAAGACCTCGCACGCGATTGTGGATTTCTTTGGCCGGCTCCATCCACTGGATTTCGCCGTTTTCCTTCTTGAGCACCGGTGCATAAGATGCCTGGCCTTCATGCTGCTTTTGCGCCTGGATCTCGTCGCGCGCGAGGCCGTCAAGCGTTTCAACCAGCAGTTCCGCGCCCATCGCGGCCAGCCGCTCACCCAGCTCGATGGCCGTTTCCTCCGGCCCGATCGTCGTTTCCTGGCTCAGCAGGATATCGCCGGTATCGAGGCCGGCGTCAATCTGCATGGTGGTCACGCCCGTTCGTGTCTCGCCATTGATGATCGCCCACTGAATCGGGGCCGCGCCGCGGTATTTCGGCAGCAACGAAGCATGCACATTCACGATGCCGCGCGGGGCGAGGTCGATCACGAATTGTGGAATGATCTGCCCGTAGCCCACCACCACCATGATTTCCGGCTCGAGTTCCGCCAGGTGCCCCTGTGCTTCCGGATGCCTGATCCGCTGCGGCTGGTACACGGGTATGCCGAGCTGCATTGCGGCCTGCTTAACCGGTGAGGCGGATGACTCCTGGCCGCGCCCTTTCGGCCGGTCCGGTTGCGAGACTACGGTAAGCACCTCGTGGCCGGCGCGGGCAATCGCTTCGAGCGTAGGTACGGCGAATTGCGGAGTTCCGAGAAACACCAGCCGCATTAGAGGGCCATCACGCCCATTCTCCGGCTTTGACCAGCTTCCGCACCTTGCGCTTGATCAAATCGCGCTTGAGCGCGCTGACGTGTTTAATGTACAGCTTGCCGTGGAGATGATCGATTTCGTGCTGAAAAGCGCGCGCCAGCAGATCCTCGCCGGTCTTCTCGAACCACTCGCCTTTCACATCCTGTGCGCGCACGGTGGCGTGCTTGGCCCGCGTTACCTGCTCGCGAAAACCGGGAATGCTCAGGCAACCTTCTTCGCCGGTCTGTTTACCGCCCATGTGCAGGATCTTGGGATTGATCAGCACCAGCTTATCTTCCGGCTTCTCCCCGACCGAAAGATCGATCACCGCGATTTTGCGAGCAATGCCGATCTGCGGCGCCGCCAGCCCTACGCCTTTAGCCGCGTACATGGATTCGAACATGTCGTCGATGAGCTTGTTGAGCTCCGGTGTGTCGAATTCCATTACGGCATCGGCCTCGCGCTCCAGCACCGGGTCGAACAATTTCACGATGGGATAAACCATAATTCAGAAGTTTTTTACCTGCTCGATGTACCCTTCGAAATTACGCCGGGTCTCACCGAGAGAATCGCCGCCGAATTTTTCAAGAAAGGCCTGCGCCAGCACGATCGCCACCATGGCCTCGCCGATCACAGCCGCCGCCGGGACGACGCAGACATCGGAGCGCTCGTATGCCGCGAGCGCCGGCTCGCGCGTTACTAAGTCCACCGATTCGAGCGGCCGCCGCAGCGTGGAAATCGGCTTCAAAAGGCCGCGCACCAGCACGTCCTGGCCGTTGGTCATCCCGCCCTCGAGACCGCCGGCCCGGTTTGCGCCGCGCGTGAACTTGCGCTCGCCGCGATCGTAATGGATCGTATCCTGCACCTTTGAGCCGAAGCTCGCGGCGCCCTCTTCCGCGAAACCGATTTCCACTCCTTTCACCGCCTGCATGGAAACAATCGCCTGCGCCAGGCGCCCGTCCAGCCGGGAATCCCAGGTGACGTGCGAGCCTAGCCCCGGCGGCACGTTGTGCGCGACGATTTCGAAAACTCCACCCACCGTATCGCCAGTCCGCAATGCTTCATCCACCACGGCCTTCATTTTTTGCTCAATTTGAGGATCCACGCAGCTCAGCAACACCTCCTGTTTCTGATGCAGGGCGACGATTTCCTCCCATGCCGCCTGGCGCCCCAGCCGCTCACGACCGACGGCGATCACGTGGCCTCGGACTTCGATCGAAAACTCACCCAACAGCGCTTTCGCCAGCGCTCCTACCGCAACCCGCGCTGCCGTCTCCCGCGCGCTGGCCCTCTCTAAAACATAACGCGCGTCATGAAAATTATATTTGATGGCTCCCGCCAGATCGGCGTGGCCGGGCCGTGGTCGGGTGAGCGGTTTTTTCTTATCCTCCGCGCCCTCAGTATCTTCCACAGGCAGGGCTTCGGTCCAATTTTGCCAATCTTTGTTGCGAATGACGATTGCCACCGGCGACCCGATGGTCTTCGAATGCCGGACGCCGGCCACCACTTCGGCGCGGTCGGTTTCGATTTTCATTCGCCCTCCGCGGCCGTAACCCTGCTGGCGGCGCCAAAGCTCGCGGTTGACAGCATCGATCGAAACGGGCACTCCCGCGGGGAGCCCGGCGACGGTGGCGACCAGGCATTCACCGTGGGACTCGCCCGCGGTCTCAAATCGCAGCATGCAGAAACACTTATGCTAGCAGGTGAGCCCTGCAAAGCGCACAGAAACTGAACTTTGCAGCGCAATTTGCGTAGAGTGATAATGAACCCGTAAAGGAGGGTCGCACGTGGTCAAATTTCTGCTGTGGTGCATCCTTTTCGTGCTGTGCTGGCCACTGGCTTTGATGGCGCTGGTGGCGTTTCCATTCATCTGGCTGATGCTGCTGCCGTTTCGCCTCGTAGGAATCGCAGTGGGTGGCGCGTTGGCGCTGGTGACAGCCATCATTTTCCTGCCGGCGCGAGTGCTGCGCGCAATCTAAAGACGCAAGGTTTACGGTAAGCTTCTACTTATCGTGAACCGCAAAATCTGCTTTGCTTTCCTTTTGCTCGGCCTGCTGCTGGCCGCGCCCACGATCTCCGTTCCTCCGAATTTGCATACCGAAGGCGTTCCCGCGATCCCCGCGTCTTTAATGGAACAACTGGACCGCTACAGCGACATCCGCGGCGCGGCGCTGCTCGACTGGAACCCCGCAAAGCGCGAGATGCTGATCTCGACGCGATTTGGCGACGTGCCGCAAATCCACCAGATCGTGATGCCGGGAGGCGCGCGGACGCAGTTGACGTTTTTTCGCGACCGCGCCGGAACGGCACACTACCGGCCGGGGACCGGAGACTCGTTCGTCTTTTCGAAAGACACAGGCGGAGCCGAATTTTATCAGCTTTACCGATTTGACGAAGGCTCGGGCGATATTGCGCTGCTGACCGACGGCAAGTCGCGGAATACTGCGCCGGTCTGGTCGATCGGCGGGCGCTCGCTCGCGTATGCATCGACGCTGCGCAACGGCCGCGACACCGATATTTACGTGATGAATCCCGGCGATCCGGCGAGCGCGCGGCGCGTGCTCGAGGTCGAGGGCGGCGGCTGGTTTCCGTCGGCATGGTCGCCGGACGGCGGCAGGCTGGTGGTGGAGGACCGGCGGTCGATTCACGACAGCTCGCTTTATCTCGTCGATGTGGCGAATGGATCGAAGCAGCTTTTAACTTCCGAACCGGCGTCGTACAGCAACGCCCGCTACACGCCGGACGGCAAGGCGCTCTATCTCACGACCGATCGCGGCAGCGAATTCGAGCGAGTTGCAAAGCTCGATCTCGGCACGCGCGAGCTTTCCTTCCTGCGGCCGGATGCCAGATGGGATGCGGGAGAGCTCGAAATCTCGAGCGATGGGCGTTTGCTTGCGTACGTTCTCAACGAAGACGGATTTTCCTCGTTGCACGTGGTGGAAGCGGCGGGGAATCGGGATAGAACGTCGCCGCCGCTCGCACAAGGCGTGATTTCCGGGCTTAAATGGCGGCACGGCACGCATGAGCTGGGCTTCAGTCTCAGCTCCGCGCGCAGCCCGTCGGATGTTTATTCGATCGATGTCGACTCGGGCAAGCTCGACCGGTGGACGCACAGCGAGACCGGCGGCCTGAACGCGGAAAATTTCAGCGAGCCGGAGCTGATTCACTGGAAGTCGTTCGACGGGCGGACGATTTCGGGATTCCTGTATCTGCCGGCGAAGGGCTTCACGGGTCCGCGGCCGGTGATCGTGAACATTCACGGCGGGCCGGAAGGGCAGTCACGTCCGGGTTTTCTCGGCCGCAACAATTACTTCATCAGCGAGTTGGGAGTTGCGACAATTTATCCGAATGTGCGCGGATCGAGCGGCTACGGCAAGACTTTTCTGGCGCTCGATAACGGGCTGAAGCGCGAGGATTCGGTGAAAGATATCGGCGCGCTGCTCGACTGGATCGCGCAAGATCCGCGGTTGGACGCCACGCGCATTATGGTGACCGGCGGCAGCTACGGCGGCTATATGACGCTGGCCTCGGCGTTTCATTTCAATGACCGGCTGCGGTGCACGGTGGACGTCGTCGGAATTTCGAATTTCGTGAGCTTCTTCGAGCGGACGTCGCCTTACAGGCGCGATTTGCGGCGCGTGGAGTATGGCGACGAGCGCGACCCGAAGATTCGCGAATTTTTCGAGAAGATCGCGCCGCTCCACCATGCGAGCGAAATCACCAAGCCGATGTTCATCGTGGCGGGGCGCAACGACCCGCGCGTGCCGGCAAATGAGGGAGAGCAGATGGCTGCGGCGATCCGCAAAAACGGCGCGCCGGTCTGGTATTTGATCGCGGACGATGAAGGCCACGGCTTCGCCAAGAAGAAAAATCAGGATTTCCAGTTCGCGGCGACGGTGATGTTTGTCGAGGAATTTTTGCTGAAGTAGGATGAGCTTTTCGTCGGCTTTTCAGGCCTGACCGACCGGTTTTGAGCGGCTCTCGAAAATCTCGGTTAGCCGCTGCTTGTTTAACCGGCCCGAAGCTACAGAAAGGACCAGTTCGACCAGTTCATCCGGCTCGAATGTGGGCTCCCAGTCATTCATCAGCAGGAACGTAATGGCGGCGTTTGCGCCCACTCGCTTGTTGCCATCGATGAACGCATGGTTTTGACAAAGATGAAAGAGATAAGCTGCAGCCATAGCGGGAATGGAACGGTGCAGAAATTCACCGCCGAAGGTCGCTTTTGGGGTCTCAACCGCCGATTCCAGGGCGGCCGCATCGCGAAGTCCCGAAGAACCTCCATAGCGCTCGATCTGTTGCTCGTGAATCTCCAGGACTTCGTCCAGCGATAGGAACACTGGTTCCATGAACTGGTTCCTGCGACTTACTCCGCCAGCTTCTGGAACGCCTTTCGGTATTTCTTGTGCGCCCACTGCTGGGCCGCATCAAACTTCTTTCGCCTGGCCGATGGTTTGGCAGGCGCGACGATCAGTTGTTTTCCGTCAGTGCGGACATCGAGCGGTGTTTCAGGATCAATATTGAGGAGGTCCAGAATGGGGCGGTCAATCACCAGCGCCAAGCTATTCCCGTGCTTTGTCAGCTTCTTTACCATAGCACCTCGTACTTCCAATGTATCACCATAGGTCACCGGTTGGCTCAGGAAGCTGCGGCGCTGGTGCTGTCCGTTATAATCCGGACTCACGATGCCTGTTCCGTCCGCACTCACTCGCCTCCGCACGCCATACCTTCGCGCATGAATCCCCAGGATCAACGATGAGTGACTTCGCCCGGACCTGAAGTAGACGTGATGTTGTTGGCGTGCGCCTCGGAGTCCGCGGGCGCTATCGGGCGCTCACCAAACCAAAGGAGGATGAGTAGAGTCAGACCGAGGGCAAGGTATGAAGCGGATTGGTAACGCGCATTGAACTGACCAGGATCAGAAGCGCTGAGATGCAACCAAGGCAGGACTCGAGGCCATGGGAACACACCGCCAGGCCCACCGATCGGCGCAAAGGTTCCATAGATGAACGCATTGCTCCACGCAATTACCCATGCCGTACTCCAAGACCGCGCGGCACAGCCGGTATCCAGGACTTTGCCGGACGCTTCTGGCGCACGAGTAGCACGCCCAGCGCGAGTAGCAACCCCCAGCGACCCCAAATTTGCCAACGGCCATTCGGAATCAGAACGACACCGAACAGGGAGGCGATGTGAACGATCAGCGAAACGGCGAATATAGCGGATGCCAGCGCCAGCAGACGCCGATTCAGATCTGATCGTGTAGAATAATCCGGAACTTCCATTTCGACCTTCCGGTTGCGAACAGTATAAGCCCCATCGGTCTTGTAAGGCTTCGATGATCTTCCTTGATTTATCGACTCACTCGCCTGCGCACGCCATGGCTTTGCGCATGAACTCCCAGACCTTGGGATTGCTGAACGGGGCCATCTGCTCGTGAAATTCGGCGGACCAGTTGGCGCGGTCAGCGTAGAGATTGCGGAGGCTCGTGGTAATGTCCGGATCGCCGCCGGTAAAGCCTTCGACCAGCTTTTTCCAGCGCGCGGCGAGCGCCTGGGCTTTTTTGCCGGCCGGGTCTTCGCCGAGCGCGGCTTCGACATCGTGGAAAAGCCCGGTCCATTGTTTGGAGACGCGCTCCTGCAATTCCGGCGACCAGAGCTTCTTGCGTTCCTCGATTTTGGCCCAGGCTTCGCCGGTCGAATACTTTTTCATCCAGTCTGTGTTGTTTTGCATTTCGATCACCTCGATGATTTTTTTGAGTACGGCGGCGTCGGCCCGCTTGCCGGGAGGGATGGCCTTTTCGGCGTCGCGGATGGCTGCGATGGCGCGATCCATGAGACGACGTTTCGATTCGAGCACGCGGCGCTGACAGCGCAGAGCGTCAGAGATTTCGAGCCCGTCCCGGTCAAGAAGGATCTTGATCTGCTTCAAAGGGATTTCGAGACACTTCAAGGCCACGATCTGCTCCAGCCGCTCAAGATCCGTGAGGCGGTAGAGCCGGTAGCCTGAATCGGTGCGGCGGGGCCTCAGCAGTCCCAGCCGGTCGTAGTGGTGCAAGGCGCGCACGGTGACGCCGGCGAGGGAGGCAAACTCCTGTACGCGGTAAAGCCTGGCCACGCGGATTCCTTTCTTTTCCATATTCGGGTATTACGTTACGTCAGGGTCAAGAGCCGATTTTTACAGTGTGTCAGAGCACCAAACCGTGCAACCAGAGGCTGATCGGGTGACGTCCCCTTCCATGACAAGGAGGACAACATGCGAGAGGTGAGGAATTTTGCGCCCAGCAGGCGCGATGTGCTGGCAATAGCCGCTGGGGCAGGCCTGGCGGGATGGAGCCGGCTCTACGCTTTCAGTTCGGATTTCTGGAAAAAGAAGCAGCCGGCGGAGTGGACCACGGCGGAAATCGAGCAGCTCACCACGAACTCGCCTTGGGCCAAACAAACGAGCGCCCGGGTGAATGAAGGATTAAGCAATGAGGACACCGGGATGGGACCGCGGCGGCAATCCAGGAGGCGCCTGGCCGGAGGGCGGCGGAGGCGTGGGCGGGCCTCGGATGGGAGGTCCCGGTGGAATGGGAGGCCCGCGGATGGGAGCTCCGGGCGGAATGGGCGGTCCGGGAATGGGCGGACCGGATATGAGTGGAGGACGGAGCCGGGGCGGCGGGCCGCGCGCGATCAAGGGCATCGTGCTGTGGCTGAGCGCCAAGCCGGTGCTCGAAGCGCTGAAGACGCAGTTGCCGGAGAAATTCGCGAACCATTACGTAATCAGCCTGCGGGGATTTCCATTGAACGGGGGAGCTTCGGGCGAGGGCGAAGCGCCGGGCCAATCCGGTTCCGGTGACGGCAGCCTGGAACGGCTGAAAGTTTTGACGCTGCTTCAGCCGAAGGGCAAGGAAGGCATTCAGCCGGACCTGGTTGAGCAAGAACCGATCAAGGGTGGCGGCAGCACGGTGCTGTTCGGTTTTTCGAAAGAGAAGCTGCCGATTCGGCCTGAGGAAAAAGACGTGACGTTCTCGACGCGGATCGGGCGGATGGATGTCAAGAGCAAGTTCAATCTGAAAGACATGATGTACCAGGGCCAACTGGCGATTTAGGCCGCCGGCAGCCGTTTGGTTCAGCCGCTTCCAGCGGCATGCATGGCTGGGCAAACGGCAGGAATAGCTGCAACCTTGGAGCGTCCCGCTAACGTCTCTTCATCGCAAGGAGACCATCATGGGGCAACGGGACGGCTTTGCGCCAAGCAGACGCGATCTGTTTACAGCCGCTGGCTGGAGCGGGCCTGGCGGGCTGGGGACGGTTGTATGACCGAAAGGTCGTGATGGGGTTCAGCCGGGAGTAGTCCAGCAACAGATCAGCTCCGGTCCGGGCAACGTGAGACGCTGGCGCTTCGCCCCGAGGACAAGGAAGTCACGTTCTCGACGCGCTTCGGGCGCATGAATATCAAGACAAAATTCAATCTGAAGGACACGATGTATCGCGGGCACCTGGCGAGTTAGGCCGCCGGCAGCATCGTGCATTGCCTGCCGGAAGTGTACTCGGGTAGGATGGATAGCCCGGATGAATCCTTCTGCCCTGCTGCTGTTCTCTGCCCATCAGCCGACGATCGGCACGCTCGACTGGGTGGCGATTGCGCTTTACTTTGGCGTCCTGCTGAGCGTGGCGTGGTGGGTGGTGCGGCGCGGGAAGGAATCGGCAACCGATTATTTTCTCGCGGGGCGCAATCTGGGCTGGTGGATTATCGGGGCCTCGATCTTCGCGTCGAATATCGGTTCGGAACACATCGTGGGGCTGGCGGGCTCGGGCGCGACCAGCGGCGTGGCGATGGCGCATTACGAACTACACGCCTGGTGCCTGCTGGTGCTGGCGTGGGTATTCGTGCCGTTCTACATGCGGTCCATGGTGTTCACAATGCCGGAGTTCCTGGAGCGGCGGTTCAGCGAACACTCGCGCTACATACTTTCGATCGTTTCGCTCGTTACGTTTGTGATCTCGAAGATTGCGGTCGGCATTTTCGCCGGCGGGGTGGTGTTCGGCACGCTGTTTCCGGAGATGCGGCTGCATCTCGGTGGCGTCACGATCGACAGTTTCTGGATCGGCTCGGTGCTGGTGATCGTGCTGACGGGACTTTATACTACGCTGGGCGGCATGCGCGCGGTGGCGTACAACGACGCGGTGCAGGTGACGGTACTCATTGCGGGCTCGGCTTTGCTGACGGGCTATGGCCTGGTGCGGTTGGGCGGCTGGAGCGAGTTGCGGCACTGGTGCGGCTCCGACATGTTCAATTTGTGGAAGCCGCTGATCCCGGTGGGAGTGGAGAGCACCTGGACGCCGGTGATCCAGACCAACGGCGCGGGCACGGTGGTGAAGGAAGCGTGGTATTTCAACGGGAATTTTCCGTGGCTCGGAATGCTGTTCTGCGCGCCGATCATCGGGCTGTGGTACTGGTGCACGGATCAATACATCGTGCAGAGGGCGCTGGGCGCGCCGAACGAAACGATTGCGCGGCGCGGGAGCATCTTTGCGGCTTTTCTCAAGCTGTTTCCGGTGTACCTGTTCCTGATCCCGGGCCTGATCTGTTTTGCGCTGGCACGAAGCGGCAAGGTGCCGGAGCTGGCGGCGCTCATTGGGCGTGACGGGCAGGCGATTCCGGCGGCTTCGAACGGCGCGTTCCCCATGATGGTGGAGTATCTGCTGCCGGCCGGGATTCGCGGCGTGGTGGTGGCGGGGCTGCTTTCGGCGCTGATGGGCTCGCTTGCCGGGGTGTTCAACGCCTGTTCGACCTTGTTCACGGTGGATCTTTACGAGAAGTGGAAGAAAGGCGCGTCGCAGCACCAGATCGTGCGGACGGGACGGATTGCGACGTCGATCATGGTGGTGATCGCGCTCGCGTGGATTCCGGTGATCAAAAACGCGCACGGGCTATACACGTACTTGCAGTCGGTGCAAGGGTATCTGGCGCCGCCGATTTTCGTGGTGTTTTTCTTCGGGGTGTTTTTTAAACGGCTGAACGCGCAGGGAGCGTTGTGGGCCATGATCGTGGGATTCGCGCTGGGGCTGTTCCGCATGGTGGTGGACACGCCGGTGACGCTGGGAATTGGAGGCTTTGAGAACGGCTACGCGCCGGGATCGCTGCTGTGGATTATCAACAACATTTATTTCCAGTATTTCAGTGTGCTGATCACGATTGTCTCGGCGGTGGTGATGGTCGCGGTGAGTTATGCGACGTCGCAGCCGGATTACGGGTCGATTCAAAGCCTGACGTTCGGAACCGCGACCAAGGAAGATCTGCTGCGCACGCGCGCGAGCTGGACCTGGCGGGAAGTGGCGACATCGGGCGTGGTGCTGGCGTGCATTTTGGGAGGGTATTTGTATTTTCGGGGGTAGCAGGAGCTACTTAATCCCGAACGCCGCCCAATATTTCTGCGGCAGGCGCACGGGCTTCACGTCGCGGCTGCAGAAGATATGGCGCGTTGCGCCGGTGGCGAGCTTACGGCCGCTCTCGGCGAGGCGCATCTCGTAACCGAAGCTGACCATGCGGGGGTTAACGTCGGTGACACGGGTTTCGACGAGCACTTCTTCATCGAAGCGCGCCGGATATAAATAGCGGCAGTGCGCCTCGACGACCGCGAGCAGGACGCCGTCATCGAGCTCCATGTCTTTATAGCGGAAGCCCAGTGCTTTGCAGCATTCCACGCGGGCGACTTCCATCCAGACCAGGTAATTGGCGTAATAGACGACGCCCATCTGGTCGGTTTCGGCATAGCGCACGCGCAAACGGGTCTGGTGAGGCTGCATGGGCGAATTTAACTCCAGTAGTGAGAGATCGAGCCGTAGATCCAGGCGACCAGCGCACCGATCAAGGGGAAGGCGGCCAGCGCGAGCAGCAACCGGTACTGCCAGGCGAGTTTTCCCGGCACGAGGCAGACGACAGCCTGTGCGGCCAGGATGAGCAGGAAGGCGACGCGAAATCCCTGGCCACCATAAATGCACCACGGGCAATGTTTCGCGCCGGCCATGTGGATATTGCAAGCCGCCGATGCGCCGGCCCACCAGGAACGGCAGCCGCATCCGAAGATTCCGGCGCAGAAATTGATGGAGAACGCGGCGGTAACGGCGGCCGTGGCGGCAAAAATCAGCGGTCCACGGGCGCGGCGGCTCACGAACGGCATCGGCGCGATTATAAACTGGCGGAACGCAAGTCCGCTGAAAAGCGTCTGATAGACTGACAATTGCCGATGCGCGTGAAAGTACTGTTTTTCGGGATGCTGAAGGAGATTGTAGGCTCGCCGGAAGAGCAGCTGAACCTCGCGGAGGGGGCCCGGCTCGGGAGCATCTTTGAGCATTATGCGCAGCGTTTTCCGCGGTTGCGGGAGATGGCCTCGAGTATCGTACTGGCGCGCAACCAGGAGTTTTCGGACAGTTCAGCGCCGGTCAGTGAAGGCGACGAGGTCGCATTTCTTCCACCGGTAAGCGGCGGGACGGCGGCTGCCGGGCTCGAGTATACGCATGAAATTCAGGACGATCACGGGCACTTTTTCGCACTCACCCGGCAGACGATTGACACGCGAGCAATCATACGCCGGCTCGTTCAAGGCGAAGACGGCGCGGTGATTACGTTCGAAGGCGTAGTCCGCAACAACACCAAAGGCCGGCGCACGCTTTATCTCGACTACGAATGCTACGAGCCGATGGCGGTCAGGACGCTGGCGGAGATCGGGCGCGATATCGCGGGCTCGCACGCGATCGGACGGATCGCAATGGTTCACCGGCTGGGGCGCATGGAGATCGGCGAAACCAGCGTGGCGGTGATCGTGACGGCGGCGCATCGCCAGGCGGCGTTTGCAGCCGCGCTCGAAGGGATCAACCGGCTCAAGCGGCTGGTCCCAATCTGGAAAAAAGAGCACTTCGAGGACGGAGAAGTCTGGGTGGAAGGACAGTGGGATCAGGATGCGCCGCGTATCGCTCGCCCTTAGCATCTTCGTTCTGGCCCTTACTGCCTTCGCCCAGCAGCCGGATATCCGGGTGGACGTGCGGCTCGTGCGGGTGGTCTCGACCGTTAAGGATCCGCGTGGCCAGCCGGTCGGTTCGCTAGCCAAAGATGATTTCACGATTCTCGACAACAACGTTCCGCAGCAGATTGCGGTCTTCGAGAGGCGCACCGAGCAGCCGCTTTCGGTGTCGCTGCTGATCGACATCAGCGGGTCAACCGCCAAGGACCTCAAGTACGAAGTGGACTCGATCGGCCATTTTCTGCATGCGATGTTCTCTGAAGGAAATCCGAAAGATGCGGTGGCGCTTTACAGCTTCAACTATCAGGTAGTGAAGCACAACAATTTTACGCGCAACGCACAATCGATCGAACGCTCGTTGCGTACCCTCAAAGCCGAAGCGGGCACTTCGCTGTACGATGCGATCTATCTGACCGCGAAGGATCTCGAATACCGGGACGGCCGCAAAGTTATGGTGATCGTCACCGATGGCGGCGATACCACCAGCACTTATGACTTTCATGCCGCTCTGGAAGCCGCGCAGCTCGCCGATGCGGTGATCTATCCGATTCTGGTAGTGCCGATTCCGAACGACGCCGGACGCAATGTGGGCGGCGAAAACGCGCTCACCACACTGGCCCAGGGCACGGGCGGCCGCGTGTTTGCGCCCACCGTCGGGGCCGAGCTCGATCGCGCTTTCAGCGATCTGATCCAGGATCTGCGCACCCAGTACCTGCTGGCGTACTATCCGAAGGACGTTCCGCTCACCAAGAACCGCTTTCACCGGCTGGCGGTGCGAGTTCGCAATCCCGAATTGCGTGTGCTGGCGCGCAGTGGCTATTATGGTGAGGCGGAAGGCGATTCCGCAGGCCCGAGGCAAAGAATTTCGGTCGTTCCCGAAGGCAGACACCAGGAGCCCTAGTGCCACCCAAACACGGCGGAAAACCGGGCGCGCGCGCCCCCGAGCACACCTTTGAGGAGACCAAGTACCTCAAACATCTGATCGAGCACCAGATCCCTGTGCGGGTGAAGCTGAGTAACAACGAAGAAATCAGCGGGATGGTGGAGTATTACGACGCTTCCTTCATCCGGATCACGCGTGAGGGCGCGCCAAACCTGTTCATTTTCAAACACGACATCAAGTATTTAATCGAGGCGTAGCGGTAGCGTCGATGCCGTCGTATCTGGAAACCGCCGCCGATATTGCGCGCGAAGCCGGAGCGCTGCTCGCGACCATGTTCGAGCGCCGGGTCGCCATCGAAACCAAAGGTGAATTCGATCTGGTGACCGAGGCGGATCGCGCTTCCGAACGGCTGGTAGTGGAGCGGCTCAGCACCCATTTTCCATCGCACGCCATCGTGGCGGAGGAGGGAGGCGGACATGAAAGCGCCTCAGGCTTCCGCTGGTATGTCGATCCGTTGGACGGCACGACGAACTTTGCGCATGGATTTCCGATGTTCAACGTGACCATGGCGCTCGAGGCGCAGGGCGAGCTGATTGCCGGCGTGATTTTCGATCCGATTCGCAACGAGCTGTTCACGGCCGAGCGCGGATCGGGCGCATACCTCAATCACCGGCGGATCCGTGTTTCGCAGGCGAAGCGGCTTGAAGAGAGCCTGCTGGCGACCGGCTTTCCCAGCCGGAAACGCCACCTGAACCTGAACATTCATTTCTATCATCAGGTGGCGATGATGACACACGGCGTGCGGCGATGCGGATCGGCGGCGATCGACCTGGCGTACGTGGCGTGCGGGCGACTAGATGGATTCTGGGAATTCGGACTGAATCCCTGGGACATGGCGGCCGGACGGCTGATCGTGGCCGAGGCGGGCGGCAAGTACTCCGGCATGCATGGCGAGCCGCACGAGCTTCGCGGGCCGGATGTGCTGGTGGATAACGGCCTGATACATGAGGAAATCCTGGGCCTGTTTGCGGAGGTGTTTCGCGGCGAGTACCGGGTTCCGCTGCCCCAGATTTAGATAATCAGAGGCAGGAAGCGCCGGGGCCGATCCGTTTTCTCAAGAAATGTGTGCGCTCGCCGGGCGGCTTGGCGAGAAGGCGGCGAATCTGGTCGCGCAAAGCGAGCTCACTTTCCAGTTTTAGGGTTTTTAGTGTCTTGGCCCGGCTGGTTTTTCTTTTCCTTGTTCGTTGCCTGGAGCGCATGAAGGACGGCCCGGTCGCGCGGGCGATTCGCAGCCCGCTTACTGGCGATGATATCAGACAGGGCTGCGACCAGAATGCGCTCGCCGCCGAGCTCTGTGTCGACCGCCCGGCTTTTGAGGGTATAAGAGCGGATACCGTGGATCGTGGTCATGAAATCGAGCTGCAGCGATTCATCTTCGGCTGACAGCCGAAAAAGATCGGAAGCGGGGTAATAAGGCTTTAGAATCATGGCCCCCAATGCACGAGCGACGGATTTCAATTTGCGCAGATTGGCCGGTGTTTTGCGAAACAGAAAATCGAAATCGACCGTGGTAACGGGCGCTCCATGCAGTGCGGCGGCAGCGTTTCCAATCAGGATCGCTTCCAGCGAATTTTCCCGTAAGGCGCGTGCAACGCGAATTAATGCAGGGCGAGCGTCCATGGAGTTCACAATTCAGCGACAGGTTAACATTTTCACGAAAGCCGCACGGAAGCCGCTGGAAAACGAGGGTTTCGCGACGGATGAACAGCCGAAATTGCCTGCCTATTCCTTTACTTTCAGCGCCTTAAGATGATAGCCTAGGTGTCTCATTCCATGCGAACAGTTGATTTGATTCACCGGAAGCGCAACGGCGAAGAACTGGCCCCGGAAGAGATTTCGCATCTGATCAACGCCTATACGCGCGGCGAAATTCCGGACTACCAGATGGCTGCGTTCCTCATGGCCGTTTTTTTCACCGGCATGACGGATCGCGAGGTCACGTCGCTGACCGATTTCATGATCCGCTCGGGTGAAATCGTGGACCTGTCGTCTATTTCTGGCGTTAAAGTCGACAAGCATTCGACCGGCGGAGTGGGGGATAAGACCAGCATGGTAGTGGGCCCGCTTGCGGCGGCGGCGGGCGTGGTCGTTCCGATGATGTCCGGCCGGGCGCTCGGGCATACGGGCGGCACGCTCGACAAGCTCGAATCCATACCTGGTTTTCGGACGGACTTTACAGCAGACCAGTTTCGGGCGCAGCTTGCCGAGCACGGATTATGCTTTATCGGACAGAGCGATTCCATTGCACCCGCCGATGGGAAACTGTACGCGCTGCGCGATGTGACGGCGACGGTGGAATCGATTCCCCTGATCGCGTCGTCGATCATGTCCAAGAAAATGGCGGAGGGCCTGGACGCGCTGGTGCTGGATGTAAAAGTGGGTAGCGGCGCCTTCATGAAGAAACAGGTCGATGCCAGACGCCTGGCGCAGATGATGGTGGGGATCGGCCGGCGAATGGACAAACGTGTGCAGGCGCTCATCACCGACATGAACCAGCCGCTGGGCTACGCCGTGGGCAATGCGCTGGAAGTGATGGAAGTCTCGCAGACGCTCATGAACCAGGGGCCGGCGGATTTAACGCGGTTGTGTCTGGAGCTGACGGCGCGCATGATTCACCTGGCGAAAATCGCGCCGACGCTCGAAGAGGCGCGGCATGTGGCGGAAAACAAGCTGGTGGACGGTTCGGGCTACCGCAAGTTCAAGCAGGTGATCGAGGCCCAGGGCGGCAACCCGCAGGCGCTGGATAAATTCGAGCTGCTGCCGAATGCCACGGGGATGCGCGAGATCAGCTCGCCGCGGGCCGGATACGTCAGTGTCATCGACGCCGGCGAGATCGGCCGGGCCTCTACGCTCATGGGGGCCGGGCGGGACCGGAAGGATGACCGCGTCGACCTTGCCGTCGGCGTGATCCTCGAAGTAAAAGTCGGGGAGAAGGTGGATGCCGGCTCGGTTCTCTGCCGCCTCTACTACACGGGCGAAGAGCACGTAGAGGAAGCCGCGGAAATCGTCGAAGGCGCATTTCGGATCTCCGCGCAAAAACCGGAAGACCGGGCATTAATTCTCGAAGTCGTGGGTTAATGTCCCGCTTTACCGGAATTCTCGGTATTCTCGCGATCCTGGTCGCGGCATTCCTGTTTTCCACTCATCGGCGGGCGATCCGGTTGCGCGTTATCGCCTGGGGCCTGGGGCTTCAATTTGCGTTCGCGGTGCTGGTTCTGAAGACCGGATTTGGAAGAATTTTTCAGGCAATCGGCGTGGGCGTCAACGCCATGCTCAACTACGCCGAGGCGGGCAGCAATTTCGTATTCGGGCCGCTGGGCATCAAGAGCGGGCCGTTCGGAGTGGTTTTCGCGTTTCAAGTCTTGCCGATCGTTATCTTCATCGCGTCATTCTTTTCGATTCTTTATTACCTGGGCATCATGCAAATGCTTGTGCGCGCCATGGCGGTGGTGATGCTCAAAGTAATGGGCGCGAGCGGGGCAGAGTCCTTGAACGTTGCCGCGAGTATTTTCATGGGCCAGACCGAGGCGCCGCTAACGATCAAGCCGTTCATCGCAGGTATGACGGAATCGGAGCTGTTCACCATCATGGTGAGCGGGATGGCGCACGTTTCCGGCGCGGTGATGGCGGCTTACGTGAAAATTGCGGGCGTGGAGATCCGGCATTTGCTGACCGCGGTGATCATGACTGCGCCGGCGACCATCATGCTGGCCAAGATGTTCGTGCCGGAAACCGAAAAACCGGCAACCGCCGGCCGCGTCGATGTGCAGGTGGAGAAGACCGCGGTCAATGTGATCGATGCTGCGGCGCAAGGAGCGGGAGACGGCCTGCAACTGGCGCTCAACATCGCCGGGATGCTGATCGCGTTTCTGGCTCTGATCGCGATGATCAATGGGATTCTCGGATGGGGGCGGACGCTTCCGGGGTTGGGGTGGCTCCCAGGCACGCTCCAGCAGATATTCGCCTGGCTATTTGCTCCGGTCGCGTGGCTGATGGGCGTGGCGTGGAACGATTGCGCAACGGTGGGGAATCTGCTGGGCACACGCCTGGTGCTGAATGAGTTCGTGGCGTTTCTGCAATTGGGGCCGCTTCAGTCGCACATGGAACCGCGATCGTTCACGATTGCCACTTATGCGCTCTGCGGTTTTGCCAACTTCAGCTCCATCGCGATCCAGATCGGCGGCATCGGCGCAATTGCTCCGAAACGCAAATCGGATCTGGCGCGGCTGGGTTTGAAATCGGTGGCAGTCGGTTCGATGGCCAATTTCATGTCGGCCTGCATTGCGGGCATGCTGTTGTGACGGCGGGAGCAGGAATCCGCGGGGCGTGCGACTGGATTGTTGCGCGCACGAAGCTGCGGCCTCGGGTGGCTGTAGTGCTCGGTAGCGGGCTCGGCGGATTCGCGGAAACGCTCTCGAGACGCGAGGAGTTCTCATACGCCGATATTCCCGGCTGGCCGGTGTCGACCGCGGTGGGACACGCGGGAAAGCTGGTTATGGGGGTGCTGGGGACGACTGAAGCCGCAGTGATGTCCGGGCGCGTGCATCTCTACGAGGGCTATACGCCGGCGCAAGTGGTTTTCGGCGTGCGCGTGCTGGGAGCGTTGGGCGTGCGGGCGATGGTGTTTACCAATGCTGCCGGCGGCATCAGTACGTCGTTCGAACGCGGTGCCCTGGTGCTGATCTCGGACCACATTAACTTGCAAGGATCGAATCCGTTGATGGGACCAAACGACGAAACGCTGGGGCCGCGTTTTCCGGATATGTCGGAAGCTTACCCGCGCTGCTATCGCGATATCGCGAAGCAGGTGGCCGAAGAATTAGGCATCCAGGTCAGCGAGGGTGTGTACGCGGCGGTGCTCGGGCCGAGCTACGAGACTCCAGCCGAAATTCGCTACTTGCGCGCGATCGGCGCGGATATGGTCGGAATGTCGACGGCGCCGGAAGTGATTGCGGCGAATCACATGGGCATCCGATGCCTGGGGATTTCGTGCGTCACCAACATGGCTGCGGGCGTTCTGCTGCAAAAAATTTCGCACGCGGAAGTACTCGAGACCGGCGAGGCGGTGCGCGGTACGCTTACGAGATATTTAACGGCGCTTCTGCCGCGGTTGGAGACCTGAAATGGACGAGCTGATCGAAGCCGCATTGCGCGCCCGCCAGCATGCCCGGGCGAAATTTTCGAGTTTCCGCGTGGGCGCCGCCCTCGAGGATGAAGGCGGACGTGTACACACGGGCTGCAATGTGGAGAACGTGAGCTACGGGCTGACGGTATGCGCAGAGCGCGTGGCTGCATTCAAAGCGATTTCCGAAGGGGCGAGCCGCTTCCGGCGCATCGCCATCGCAGCGGATACCACGATGCTGACACCGCCTTGCGGAGCCTGCCGCCAGGTTCTGTGGGAGTTGTGCGGCGATATCGAGGTCATTCTGGTCAACCTGCATGGCACCATCGAAGCCATGCGTTTAGGGGAGCTGTTTCCGAGACCGTTCGATGATTCGATTCTGTAGCCTGCTGCTGGTTCTGGCAGCGGCTCTGTTTGCTGAACCGGTCGATTGGATCTGGAGCGCGCGCTATGTGATCATCATGGATCCGCAACGGCGGGTGATCGACCATGGCGCGGTGGCGATGCGCGGCGATCGCATCGTGGCAGCCGGAACGAAAGCCGAAATTGATCGGGATTATCAGCCGCGCGAGCGCCTCGAGCGCCCAGACGCCCTCATCGCGCCCGGATTAATCAACACCCACGGGCATGCACCGATGGTGTTGTTGCGCGGCATCGCCGATGACCTGCGTTTGCAGGAATGGCTGGAGCGATACATCTTTCCCGCGGAGGCGCGCAACGTCACGCCGGACTTCGTGCGGTGGGGAACGCGGCTGGCGTGTCTCGAGATGCTGCTGGGTGGAACGACTACGTTCGCCGATATGTACTATTTCGAGGACACAATCGCCGCAACCGCAAAGGAAGCAGGGATGCGCGGCGTACTGGGCGAGACGATCATCGGCTTTCCTTCGCCCGACGCCAAGACGCCGGCGGATGCGCTGCGGTTCACCGAGAGGTTTTTGGCGCGCTATCGAGGCGACCCGCTCATTACGGCGGCTGTGGCGCCGCACGCCATTTTCACCAATTCGGACGAAACCCTTCGCGAGGCACGCGCCCTGGCGAACCGCTATTCCGCGCCGCTGTTGATCCATCTTTCGGAGACCAAGCGCGAGAATGACGATATCGTAGCCAAGCGCGGGCGGTCGCCGGCGCAGGCCCTGGACGCGCTCGGCGTTTTTAATGGACGGACGCTGGCCGCGCATGCCGTTTGGGTCGATGATGCAGATCTCAAGATTCTTCGCGACCGCCACGTAGGAATTGCGCATTGCCCTTCGAGCAACATGAAGCTCGCCAGCGGCGTGGCGCCGGTGATGAAGATGCTGGCGCTCGATCTGGCGGTGGGATTGGGCACGGACGGGCCCGCGGGCAGCAATAACGACCTGAACATGTTCGAGGAAATGGATCTGGCGGCGAAATTGCAAAAAGTCACGACGGGAGATCCCGAGGCGCTCACGGCGAGGCAGGCGATTGAAATGGCGACCATCCGGGGCGCTCGCGGGCTTGGTGTGGAAAAAGAGATCGGCTCACTCGAGCCTGGTAAACGCGCCGATCTCATTGTCGTCCGGCTTGACCGGCCGAACGCCGTGCCGCTCTACGATGTGTACTCCCAGATGGTCTTCGCGCTTAAAGCCTCGGATGTCCAGGATGTGATGGTGAACGGCCGGTTTGTGGTGCGGAATGGGCAGCCGCTGACCATCGATGCGAAACAAGTTTTGGCGAAGGCGGAAGAATACGGCGGGAAAGTCAAGGCATCGTTAAAAAAGTAGATTCGCGCGGCGAAAAATCGTGCGTTCGAGTGATCCTAGACTTGCCGCGTTCGTTTCTCCGCCAGGCTGAATTTCTCGTACCAGGTTGATTCCGCTCCGCCGCCGTACCGCGAGATCACCACTTCAACGAGGTATGGCTTGCCGTCACGCGTGGCGGCGATGCCGCGCTTGAGGGCTGCATCCAGAGCGCCGCCCGCTTCGACGCGCTCCCCTTTCACGCCCTGGCTTTCCGCGAGTTTCACGAAGTCGATATCCGGGTCACCCAGGTACATGCCGGCATAGTGGCCGGCCTTGTGCATCTTGCCTTTGTAACTGTCGTAGGCGTGGCGGACAGTCTGGTAATTATGATTGTTCCAGACGACGGTCAGAACGGGAATCGAATAGCGCACCTGGGTCCAGAAACCAGCAGCGCTGTACATGAGCGCACCGTCGCCGATGGAGCAAATCACCTGGCGGTCGGGCGCTGCGAGCTTCGCGCCAATCGCCGCACCCACTCCCCATCCGAGGCCCGCGCCGGTATTGCCCAGCCACATCGGTTCGTTTTCGCGGAAGCCGAACGGGAATGCATCGTACTTGCCGGTGAGATTTTCGCTCACGACGATCGCGTTGGGGTCGATCACGCGCGCCAATGCGGCTCCAAGTTCGTCAGGGTGAATCGGCTTCTGGCCGGAGTTCTTGCGGGCATCGGCCTGAGCTTTGGCGCGGATCGCGCCTGACAGCGTCTTGATTTCTTCCGAGCGCGACGCGCTCATTTCCGCAAGCCGCTGCTTCGTCGCGAGCGATTCAACAGCAGCTTGCAAATCTTCGAGCGTTTCTTTTACATCGCCGGCCAGCGCGAGATCGGTGGCGCTGGTGCGCCCCATAGCGGCGGTATCGATGCCGATGCGCAAGATGCGCGCTTCGGGCGGAGTTTCGGGATTTTGAGGAATTACCTTGCCGCCGAAGTCGCGCGCGCCCACCGCGAGGATGAGATCGACACCGCGCTTGACGTAATCCGACTGCATGTTGAAACGGCCAAGATAGTTCGCGTGATGCACCGGGAAATTGCAGAATCCCTGCTGGCCGGCCGCCACCGGCAAACCAAACTTTTCTGCAAGGGCCACCATTTCCGCCTGTGCGCCCGATTTCCAGATTTCATCGCCCACAACAACCAGCGGGCGCTTGGCCTCGACCAGCATGCGCGCTGCTTCCTGCACTGCGCCAGAAGACGGCCGCACGCGCGCGCGGAGCAGAAAACGGTTCGCCGGCAGAATCTGCGCCTTCTGATTCTTCGCCTCCAGCGCGTAGTGCGCCATCGCGAGGTACACCGGCCCGCCCGGCTCGGTGGCGGCCACTTTGAATGCACGCCGCATCATCAGGGGCAGGCTCTCTCCGTTGCGCGCCTCCCACGAAATCTTGGTGAACTGGCGAACGATTTCTTTCTGATCGAATCCGGGACGCGGCGCGAGTCCGACGTCGTCAGACCAGAGTTCGTTGTCGTTGAGCCCGGCGGTCACTACAATTGCCGAGCCGTCGCGGCTGGCGTTATAAAGCTGGCCGGCCATCTGCGCAGTTCCAGCCACCACGTGCACGTTGACGAAAGCCGGCTTGCTGCTGACCCGATGGTAGCCATCGGCCATAGAGACGACCAGCCCTTCGTGCAGCGCCATGATGAGCTGCATGCCGGGCGTATCGGTGAAGGCGTCGTACAGCCCGACTTCGAATGAGCCGGGGTTGCAGAACATGTACTCGACGCCCGCGGCCTTGGCCTGTGCGACGGCCAGCTCACCGCCCGTGCCTTCGATCGTACTTGCGCCCGAGGCTTCCGGATGCACGGCGGCGCGCTCGGAAGCATCGAGCGGCGCCAGCATAGATTTTGCTGCGGCGAGCGTGAAACCCATGGCGGACATTCGCGATAGGAACCCGCGACGGTCGAGACGGTGATCGAGATAATGGTGAACCAGCTCCTGCATCTCTGCCCCCGGTGGGGATGATACTGCACTTCGGCCGCCCGCACAAACGAGGCACGCGGGAGTTACCGTAGCACCCGCCATTGTTTCATCGAAACGCGTGCGATGATACAGGGAATGGCCGAAATCGCTCATTCCGTGCAACGCGTGCCGCACTCGCGCATTCGCGAGCTGGCGGAAATTGCGATGTCCATGGATGGCGTGCTGCGGCTTTATTTTGGCGAATCCAACCTGCCGACACCGGAATACATCAAACAGGCGGCAGTGACCGCGCTGGCCGATGGGTACACTTTTTATACCGAGAACGCCGGCCTGCCTTCGCTGCGGCGCGCGATCTCACGGTCTTACAAAAAATGGCACGGCGTTGACCTCGATCCTGAAAACGAGATCGTCATCACGGCTTCGGGCGTGCAGGCGCTGAACGTAAGCCTGCGGTCGATGCTCGATCCGGGCGATGAAGCTCTGGTACTGACGCCTGCCTGGCCGAACGGCTCATCGATCATCGCGATGGCGAATGCCGGCGCACGGCAGATCGCGCATCCGCTCTGCGGCGATCGGTACCAGATCGATTTCGACGCGCTTGAGGCGGCCACCGGCCCGCGCACGCGACTGCTCCTTTATACTTCGCCATCCAATCCGCTGGGTTGGGTGGCAACCGAACAGGATCAGCAGAAGCTTCTCGATTTCTGCCGCGAGCGCAATTTGTGGCTGGTGGCGGACGAGGTTTACGATCGGCTCTACTATGCCGGCCGCGCGCTCGGCGAGCCCGTGCCTTCGATCTTGCGCAAAGCCACGCGCGATGACGCGGTGGCCGTCATTCATTCCTTCTCGAAAAGCTATTGCATGACCGGCTGGCGCGTCGGTTACCTGATTGCGCGCCAGGATCTCGGCCTCAAAGCCACGCAACTGAATGAATTCATCATTTCGCACGCCGCTAGCTTCGCTCAGAAGGCGGCGGAGACGGCCCTCGAATGCGGAGAGGCGGAGCTGGTCCGCATGCTGGAACGGTTGCGGGAAAACCGCGACGTTTGTTTGGACGCGCTGCGCCAGATGCATGGTGTCACGGTTCCCAAACCGGACGGCGCATTTTACTTATTTCCCAAAATCGATGGCTTGACCGATTCTTTCGAATTTTGCCGCCGGCTGCTGATGAAGACAAAGGTCGGACTCGCCCCTGGCGTGGCGTTTGGGGCCGGCGGAGAAGGGTCCGTACGCATCTGCTACGCGGCGGACCGCTCGATCCTGGAACCGGCGATGGATCGGCTGGCGAAATTTCTTCGCGCAGGATAAATCCGAAGTTCATCAAATCCCGTAGATGGCTTTCTAGGAATGGCAAGCCCGAGGCCGCCGGGCCGGCGTCGGAGACGCGGCGCTGCGCGGTCCACGCGCGCCGTAGTACCATGCTTGCTGCCCAAAAGGAGGGGGCTCTGCGTGGTTAAAGGCTTCAGAGATTTCTTATTGAAGAATTCCGTGCTGGCTCTGGCTATCGGATTCATCATGGGTGCTGCCACCGGTAAGGTGGTTTCTTCGCTGGTGGCCGATATTGTGATGCCGCTGATCAGCCCGCTGCTGCTGCAAGGCGGGGAATGGCGGTCAGCCCAACTGGTGCTGAGCCGCACGGTCGGAAGCGACGGGAAAGAAGTCATCAACGCCATCAAATACGGCAGCTTTCTGGGAAACGTGATTGACTTCGTCGTGATCGCATTCGTGATTTATGTGATCACCAAGCTGCTGATCAAGGAAGCTCCGGCGGCGCCCGTCAAGAAATGCCCGCGCTGTATCGAAAGCATTCCCGCGGAAGCCACCAAGTGCAAGTTCTGCACGGCGGACATATCGGCTCAGGCGGTCGGCAAGGCGTGAAAATGAATTCAGCGCTCCCCAATGGCGGTGCGGAGAGAAAGGACTAAGTAAGCCCGCGAATCCGGTCCGGCCTGATGATGCCCAGCGATACTCCCGTCATAACCAAGCCAATGCAGACAATGATCGCGGCAGAAAATACAGGAATCAATCGGAACGCGGGATGGCGGGTTGCGCGTTCGCTGTCCGGCAGCAGGTGCTTGGCATAAAGCACGATTGCGCCGATCCCCATCAGGACCACGGCCAGTCCCGCGCTGAAACTGACCAGCAGAATCATGCCGAGGCCTACGCGCCCGAGTGCAATCGAGCTCAGCAGCAGAACCAGAGCCGACGGGCAGGGAACCAGGCCGCCGCTGGCGCCCAGCGCGATCAGGCTGCCGATCGTGACATCTCCTTCGGGCACATGGGTGTGGCCTTGCGGCCCATGTTCGTGGTCGTGACCGTGCGGATGTTCGTGCACGTGTGTATGGTTATGATCACGCGCGCCCCTCCGCAGGTGCATCGCGCGCTTGAACAGCAGCACCGCGCCGATCCACACGATGGAGATGCCGGAAATCGCGCCTAATATCGGATAAATTTTCTCGGGCAGCACGTACTGCGACAGAAACAGCGTGGTGAATCCCAGGAAGAACACGCTGATCGTGTGCGTGAACGTGACCATGCCACCCAGGAAAATGGCATGCTTGAATGTGCCGCGCGCTCCCACCAGATATGCGGCCACGATGGTCTTCCCGTGTCCTGGCGACAGTGCATGAATCGCACCCAGGCAAAATGCCACTGCCAGACCGAAGAGCACCATGCCCAGGCCAAGCTCGCGTTTATTCAGCAACTGGGAAAGAAAATCGCTCCGCATAACCGTGCCGGGTGCGGCCGGCTGACCTGGAAGTGATGCGGTCGCGGCAGGGTTCTGAACAGCAGAATGCGAAGCGTCCTCCGGAGCGCGCTCCGGAACATGGGGGCCCACCGCCGTCCACTCGAGGGAGGCCCGTAAATCCTGCGGCGGAGCCGCCGTCGGATCCTGCGGGTAAGCCGTCAGTGCATTGCTGCGATCCTGATCCGATTGTGTGGCTCTCTCCAGCGCGGCGCCATTGACCGCGCGAATCACGATTTCCTTCCATCCTGCGCGCCCGGTGTAGTTGTTGTCTGCATACGCCAGCGAACCCGCGGCAACCGCCAGCCGGAGCCGCATGTTGACGCGCATCGTTTGTATTCCCGGCGCGCCGTCCGCCAGCGTCACTTGGGTTGATTCCAGGTAAGGTTCGACGGACCTGCCGTTCGAGGTGATCGCGAGATTCCGGATCCAGTTCCTCGCCTGAATAGCCGCGCGCCGCTCGATTTCACTGCGCGACCCAACGGGAGCCAGGTCCCACTTTTGCAGCAGCTCGGCTGTGGGGATCTCGGCCAAATCGAGCACGTAGAGTATCTCGACTCCTTGAGGCCCCGGAGAAATCCGTGCGTAATGGTTTACGCTGGTATCGCCCATCGGATGCGCCACGAGCGGCGCACTCAGAGCCAGAAGCGCCCAAAAAACCACCACGCTTCGAGCCTTCGGTTTCTCCATTACAATAGTCCCTACGAATTGTACGACGGTTTTGGATTTGTGGATACCGCGGAACTCGATCAGCTCGTAGCCCAGATCGGCGAAGAAATCATCGCGCGGCTGCGTCTGCCCGCGCCTGTTGCGGTTGAGGGACTGAATATTCCCGATCTGGTGTGTCCCGGCTGCACGCAGCGTTGTCCGCAGACGTGCGCTCACAAGACCAAAGAGATTCTCGCCGCCGGAGCCGACCGCATTACTGCAAGCGACCGGTTGACGGATGTGGATCAGTCCCTTGCGCCCCACATCGACTACACCCTGCTTCGCCCCGAAGCCACTCGCGACGATGTGCTGCGCGCTTGCCGGGAGGCCCGCCGGTTTGGATTTGCCAGCGTGTGCGTGAATCCTTATTGGCTTTCACTCGCCGTCCATGAGCTGGCCGGCTCATCGCAGAAAGCCTCTACCGTGATCGGTTTTCCACTTGGCGCAACATCCACCGGTGCCAAAATGGCTGAGGCCGCCAGTGCGCTGCGTGTGGGCGCGGAAGAGCTCAACGTGGTAATCAACACCGGCGCTCTCCGCTCAGGCGATTACGACGCCGTCAAATGCGATCTCGAAGCCGTCACGGCCCTGAGCCGCGAGGCCGGCGCGATGGTCCAGGTCATTCTCGAAACGTCGCTGCTCGACGACAGCCAGAAGGCCATCGCCTGCACGCTGGCGCGCATGGCCGGCGCGCATTTCGTCAAGACTTCTACTGGCTTCGGCCCCTCCGGAGCGACCGTTCATGATGTCGTCCTCATGCGGCGCGTGATCGGACCTCCCGCTGCCGGCGCGCGTTCACTCGAGGACTTGCGGCGGCCGGGCGGCCAAGGCGCGACTCGCATCGGAGCAGCCGCCAGCGTCAGGATTGTCGAGGCCGCCGCCGCGTGAACGGCATCCCATAAGAAACCATGCAGGCCACCCGCAAATCCGCTGTGCGGTTCCGCGAGCGAAGCGAGCTGCTCGATTTTCTGCTCGAAGTGACCGCGGCCACCAGCAGCACGCTCGATCTGGACGAGCTGCTCTCGAACGTCGCCCAGATCGTCAAGAAAGTAATCCCCTACGAGTTGTTCGCGATTTTGCTATACAGCGAGAAGCGCCGGGACCTGCGCATTCGTTACGCGGTAGGGCATCGCGAGGAGATCGTGCAAAATCTTTCGATCCCGCTGGGCGAGGGCATCACGGGCGCCGCAGCGGTCGAGCGGCGACCGATCCTGGTTACGGACGTGCGCGCCGATCGCCGGTACCTGAACGCCCTCGACGCGGTGCGCACCGAGCTTGCCGTGCCCATGATCGCGCGCAACATGCTGGTTGGCGTAATCGATGTGCAGTCCACCCGCGAAAAGGCTTACAGCGAGTACGATCGTGCTTTGCTCCGGCTGATAGCCACCCGCGTCGCGACCTCGATTGACAACGCTCGCCTTTACCGCAGAGTCGACCGGCAGAATCGCACACTCCGCACGCTCGCCCGTATCTCACAGGAGTTCACGTCGATCCTCGATCTCGACGAATTGCTCGCCAAAATCGCCTCTACTGTGCGGAATTTGATTGATTACGACGCGTTCAGCATCCTGCTTCTCGATGAACGCCAGAAAGCGCTGCGGCATCGCGTGAGCGTGCGCCACGATCAGCGCGTCAAAATCGATAACATTCCGTTGGGCAAGGGCCTGACGGGCGCTGCCGCGGAGCTGCGCGAGCCGGTGCGCGTCGACGATACTCGCGCCGACCCGCGTTACATCGCTTCGCATCCCGACATTCGCTCGGAAGTCGCCGTGCCGCTCATCGTCCACGACCGCGTGGTCGGCGTCATGGATCTGGAGAGCGACCGGCTGGGTTACTTTACCGAAGATCACGTGCGCACGCTCACGCTGCTCGCGCCGCAGATTGCGGCTTCGGTCGAAAATGCGCGCCTCTACGAGGAGATTGCGCAGCGCCAGCGGCTTATGGAGGAAGACCTCAAAGCCGCACGCGAGCTGCAAACCTGGCTGCTGCCCACCGAGGCGCCCGAGCTTCCGAATCTCGAGACGGCTATCGGTCTGCGGCCGGCGCGCCAGATCAGCGGCGATATTTACGATTTCTTCGAGCACGCCGACGAGCACGTCACTATCGCGTTCGGCGATGTCAGCGGGAAGGGAGCGGCGGCCGCACTGTACGGATCGCTGATGAGCGGCCTGCTGCGCACCACCGGATCGCGAAGACGCACGCCTGCAACGCTCATGAAAGCATTGAATGATGCGCTGGTCGAGCGGAAAGTCGAAGCTCGTTACGTGACTCTGCTGGTTATGCTCTGGCATCCGCACTCGCGCCATTTCGGCATGGCGAACGCGGGCGCCATCCCGCCCATGATCTGCCGCAACGGCGAAATCATCAAAATCCGCGTAGAAGGCGTGCCGCTGGGCCTGCTGCCCGACCGCGAGTACGAAGAGGCCTCGTTCGAAGCACGCCCGGGCGATGTGCTGGTGCTCTACTCCGACGGTATCTCCGATCACCTGAGCCCCTCCGGGGAGGAGTACGGCCGCAAGCGCCTGGCCGAGCTGGTACGCGCCAATTGCCACCTCAGTGCCAAAGCCATTATCGCCGCCATCTTTGCCGATTTGGACCGATTCAACATCGAGCCCTTTGATGACCAGACCATCGTCGTGCTGAAAGTGAAGTAGGTCACGCTCAAGCGGGCTCTCCCGCCGCCTCTCGATACGCTAAAATCTACCTATGCTGTTTGGCGCAATTTTCGCGCTCGGGCTCCTGTTCGCTCCTCATGCACCGGCAGCACCGACTTTCTCGAAAGACATCGCGCCCATCTTTTACAGCCGCTGCGTGACGTGTCATCGTCCCAATGACATCGCGCCTATGTCGCTGCTGGATTACCAGTCCACGCGGCCTTGGGCTAAAGCCATCCGCGAGGCTGTGCTCACGCGCAAAATGCCGCCGTGGTTTGCCGATCCACATTGGGGCAGCTTCTCCAACGATGCCCGCCTCTCGGCAGCAGAAATCGACACCATCAAAGCCTGGGTCGACGACGGCGCAAGAGAGGGCGATCCCAAAGATCTGCCTCCCGCGCCGGTTTTCGTCGAAGGTTGGCGGCTCGGCAAGCCGGATATCGTCGTCGATATCGGCCAGGATTTTGCCGTGAAAGCCGGCAACGATGCCTATGAACACTTCGTTGTCCCGACGCATTTCTCCCACGGCATTTGGATCCGCGCCGCCGAGATCCGTCCAGGCAATCGCAAAGTTGTCCATCACGTTCACGTGAGCGTCGTACAGGACTCATCGCAAGCCGGTCCGACATCCATCGAAGCCATGACCGGGCTGAACAAGTTCCTGATCCATGACGGCAATTTGACCCGTGTGCGCGCCGATGCGCCGGTTTTGGATAACGCCTGTGCCGCGAACGCCCCCGACCTTCCCTACATCCACGGATTCCAGGAAGGCGCGCTGGCATCTTTCCTGCCGGGCCGCTCGCCGGACGTCTTTCCCGAAGGTTCCGCCAAGTGGATTCCTCCGGGATCCAAATTCGAATTCGTGATCCATTACGCCAAAACCTCGCGGGAAAATCAGACGGACCGCACCGCCGTCGGCTTGTACCTTGCGCCCGGGCCGCCCGAAACCGAACTGCGCCGCATGGATCTCAGAAATTTCTTCTTCCGCATTCCGCCCGGCGATCCCAATCACGAAGTCAAGCGCTGCTACGGCTTCGAAAAAGACAAGCTGCTGCTTTCCATCACGCCGCACATGCACTACCGTGGTCACGACGTGACGTACGAATTGATCCGGCCGGATGGCCGTCACGAGATTCTGCTCGCGGTGCCGCATTACAACTTCAACTGGCAGCTCGTTTATCGCTTCAAAGAGCCGATCCGTGTGGAGAAGGGCAGCACTTTGATCGTAACGACACATTACGACAACAGCCCGAATAATCCCGCAAATCCCGATCCCGCGAGCGCCATTCGCTGGGGCGATAAAACCGAAGAAGAAATGATGACCAGCTGGATCGAATACGTCGACGCACCGCCGGACGCGGGCAAGCCGGTTCTTGCCCGTTCCGCGCATAACTGACCGGGCCGCTTCGGAACAAGTCAGCCGGTGCGGCCGTATCTTTCTGCGGAGGTCCTCTGTGAGCCTGAACGATTTCGTGGAAGAGGTCCAGGTCCTTGGCCGTGACCTGGTCGATCGAGTCAAAGCCCTGATTCACGAAGGCAACGTCAACCGCATCATCATCAAGGACGAAAAGGGGAACACTTTCGTTGAAATTCCGGTCACGGTGGCCGCTGTGGGCACCGTGCTCGCCCCGGTTCTGGCAGCGGTTGGCGCGATTTCGGCGCTGGTCGCCAAATTCAAGATCGTCATCGAACGGAAGCCACCTGTGCCGCCCGATGATAAGCCGGAGCAGGCTGCGAAGACGCAATAGCGCCGCGGCTGTTCACAACCGCATCACCCGTTCCCGAAAGCGGACAGAGCTGTATGCCTTTCTGCAGCCAATTCTATAAGATTGAGCGGGATAGCTGTCCTATGCCGCGGCCTCAAACTTGCTGAAATTCATCGCCATGAATGCCCTCTGGAAAGATCTGCGCTTCGCCGCCCGCGTTTTGGCCAAGTCGCCGGGCTTCACCTTGGTAGTCGTGCTGTCGCTGGCCTTGGGCATTGGCGCTAACACAGCCGTTTTCTCCCTGGTAAACGCCATGCTGCTGCGGCCCATGCCGGTCGATCAGCCGGACCGCCTGGTTGCGATCTATCTGACCTCGCCCCACTGGGGAAGTGACATCCGGGGCTTCTCATACCCCGATCTCCTGGATTACCGCAAAGCGGACACCGGGCTTGCTGAATTAATGGGCTCTACCGGTATCCCGCTGAGCGTCACGGACAATGAAAAGCCCGAACTGATCTGGGGCGAAATTGTGACCGGTAATTACTTCGCCGGATTGGGCGTGCATCCGGTCCTCGGGCGAACCTTCCTGCCGGAGGAAGATCGCGCACCCGGCCAGAAGCCGGTCTGTGTCCTGAGTTACAACTTCTGGCGCGAGCATTTTGCGAGCGATCCGAAAGTCGCCGGCAAAACCATCCGGCTCAACGGCCACACATTCACCATTGCAGGTGTAGCGCCCCGCGGTTTTATCGGTACGACTCTGCTCAATTTCATTCCCGACGTCTGGGTCCCGGTAATGATGCAAAAAACGATTGCGCCCAACCAGGGAGACTATCTGGAGGGCCGCGGCAACCGCTGGATCAGCCTGCGCGCGCGCCTCAAGCCCGGCGTCAGTATGGCGCAGGCGCAATCGGCCATGAACCTGGTCGCGAACCGGCTGGCCGCCGAGTATCCGCAGACCAACCGCGACCTGCACGTCAACCTGATCCCTGGCGGGGCGCGCACGCAGCCGTTTCTGGTAGCAAGCGGACTGGTTTCCGCTACCACGGTGACGATGTTCGGCGTGGTCGCCCTGGTTCTGCTGATCGCGTGCAGCAACGTAGCGAACCTCATGCTCGCCCGCGCCGCCAGCCGCGCCCGGGAAATGGCGATTCGAGTAGCGGTCGGCGCTTCCCGATTCCGCCTGGTGCGCCAGTTACTTACCGAAAGTGTTCTGCTCTCTGTGATGGCGGCGGCATTAGCCATTGGGCTTGCTTTTTGGTTCAATGAACTGCTCAAAGATTTCTATCCGTCGCTCGATTTCCAGACCGCGGATCTGGATTTTCAATCCCGGCCCGACCCGCGCGTGTTTGTGTTCAGCTTTGCGCTCTCGCTGGTTACAGCCGTGCTGTTCGGGTTGGCGCCTGCCCTGCGTGCCTCGAAAGCCGGCCCGGCCTCGGCGATAAAAGGCGAGTCTGCGGCGCCGACCGACGGCTTCAGACGCTACACACGCGGCAACGCGCTGGTGATGGCACAAGTGGCGCTTTCCTTCGTGCTGCTGATCAGCGGCGCACTGTTTCTCAGAAGCATGCAGTTCGCCCGAAGCGTCAGTCCCGGTTTCGATCGCACCGGCATTCAGCTTTTTTCCGTCGATCTCAACCTGCAGAACTATGCCGAATCGCGCGGACGGGTGTTTGAAAAAGAGCTGGTCGATCGTCTCCAACAAATACCCGGAGTAGAATCCGCCAGCCTTGCGTATCCGCTGCCGCTTGACGCCTACGGTAACAGCGCCCAGGTGAGCGCCGAAGGATACGTGCCTCGCTCGGATAACGAGAACCACACCACAGCATTGAGTCTGGTTGGACCACGCTACTTCGAAACTATGGGTACACGGCTGGTTGCCGGGCGGCCCATAGAGGAGCGCGACAGCGAATCGTCCAGGCGCGTAGCCGTTATCAACGAGGCGATGGCCGGGCGCTACTGGCAGTCCCCGGAAAAAGCGCTCGGCCGCCGCTTTAGCATCTGGGACGAAAAGCCAATTGAAGTAGTGGGCGTGGCCAAAAACGGCAAGTACGAGTCATTTGGTGAGGCGCCGTTGCCGTACTTTTTCCTGCCGCTCGCACAGCATTACTCGGGACGCATCACCTTCCTGGTGCGCTCGAAAGAAAACCCCGAAACATTGATGCCCTCGGTTCGCCAGGAAGTTCGCACTCTCGATGCCACGCTGCCGATTTTCGGCGTGCGCACCATGCCGCAATTCCTGAACCGCACGGTCTCGGTTTACGAAATGGGAGCTTCCCTTGTTGGCACTTTCGCGCTGGTGGCTCTGCTGCTGGCCGCGGTGGGCATTTACGGCGTTCTGCATTTTGGCGTAACGCGCCGGACCCGCGAGATTGGCATCCGGATGGCTTTGGGCGCATCACGCAGCAATGTGCTTCGCCTGGTGCTGGCGCGATCGATGATTTTTGTCGCGGCCGGTTTGGCTCTCGGAATTGCCGGAGCGGTAGCCGCAGGTCGTCTGACCGGCACTATCCTCGCGGGCGTCAGCCCGACAGATCCTCTGACGTTTTTGGGCGTTGCCGTGCTCTTCACCGCCGTCGCCCTGGCTGCCAGCGCCATTCCGGCGCGGCGCGCTTCGCACATCGACCCCATGGAAGCCGTGCGGTACGAATGATTTATGCCTCGGCCCGCGATTACTGCGCTTCTCTGGGGCGGAGACAAACGATCGATCGGCCGCTCAAACGAGGTGGTCCGGCTGGTGCTGTCGCGCCCATCGCGATTTCGCGAGCTCATAACTTGCCTTTGGAGCGAAGACCCGGTCATCTGCCTGCGCGCGGCCGATGCCGCGGAGAAAATCTCGGCCCGCACTCCCGCCCTGTTGCGGCCGTTCAAACGCGAACTGCTGGGTCTGCTGGCTGAAGCGCAACAGCAGGAGCTCCGCTGGCATCTCGCGCAGATTGTGCCCCGGCTCGAACTGACGGTGCGCGAACGCGAGCGGGCGGCGAATGCTTTTCGTCTATTCCTCGAAGATCGCAGTTCCATCGTGAAAACCTGCGCGATCCAGGCTTTGGCTGAGTTGTCGGCGCAGGATCGCTCTCTCCACCGGGAGGTACTCGGGTTACTCGAAGAAGCTCTCAAGACCGGCACGCCGGCTATGAAGGCAAGGGCCCGAAATTTAATCGGGAGCTTCCGGGCCGGATCGAGGTAGAGTAGAGAATCGCAGTGCCAAAAGAACCTGCAAAGCCGCCGGGACGTCCACATGTATACGCCGCCGCGCCACGCTTCGGCCCGCTGGTTGAAGAAGAAACGTTCGCGCGCCTTTGCCGTTCGCGCGACTTTCTGGCCGCCGCCCTGGACCGTCCGGTTCATCTGGATGATGCGGCCGGCGCGGCGTGCCTTTCGCCATTTCACTACCACCGCCAGTTCGCCCGTGCTTTCGGTGAGACGCCGCATGATTTTTTGATGCGCGTGCGTATGGACCGTGCCAGAGAATTACTCGCGCGCGACGAGCTTCCGGTAACCGAAGTTTGCCTGGCCGTGGGTTACGAAAGCCTGGGATCCTTCAGCGCGCGTTTTCGTGCGCTGGTCGGTTGTTCGCCTTCCGCGTACCGGAGTTCCATCCGGCGTCTGTTTCCGGCGCCCGCGTGCGCGATTTACCGGTTTGTGCCGTCCTGCTATCTGCTGCACTACGGCGCGCGCCCGTTCTGAACATCGCCGGGTGGTGAAAAGAGCAAGATTCGAGAAGCGCTTCCGCGGAATACTGTGCCAATCTGGATGCGGAGGAAAACCCAATGATTCAGCGCCTTTCTCACGTCACCATCTACGTCATCGATCAGGATTCGGCTCGCGACTTCTACGTCAACAAACTCGGTTTCGAGATCCGTACCGACGCCACCATGGACAATGGCTTTCGCTGGCTGACAGTCGGACCCAAAGGGCAGCCCGATCTCGAGGTGGCACTGATGCCGACATCGCCCGGCCCCATGATGGACCAGGAAACTTCCGATATGTTGCGCACCCTAATCCGCAAGGGAAAATTGGGCGCGGGCGTGATGGAAACCGCCGATTGCCGGAAAACTTACGAGGAATTAAAGGCGCGCGGCGTCGAATTCACGCAGCCGCCAACCGAGCGTTTCTACGGGCTCGAAGCGTTGTTCAAGGACGATTCCGGCAACTGGTTCAGCATGTCCCAGCCGGCCAAATCCGGTAGCAAAAGCGCTTAGCACATCCAAAGCTGCAAGACGCACCGGCGCCTCCGTCACGGTACACTCGAAATGATGGCAGCGAACCACCTGACATCCGCGGTGCCGGTAGGCGATGTTGCGCAACTGCGCGGCGTGCGCGAGTGCCTGCAATGGTTCACCCGGGAGAAACAGTGGATTAACGAGGAACACCTCGAAATCTGCCGCATTGCTGCGCCCACATTCCTCGAGCAGCCGCGCGCCCAGTGGATGGCGGCTGAATTAAGTCGCTTCGGATGGCGGTCGCAGATCGATCGCGCCGGCAATGTCGTTGCCTTCGCCGGTGAGAAATCGCGCGGTCCATACGTTGCTCTTGCAGCTCACCTCGACACCGTGCTTGCGCCGCGCGCAAAGGAAGAAATTACGGTCGGTCCCGATGGCAAATTTTATGGACCTGGAGTTTCCGATAACGGGTCCGGACTTGCTGCGCTGCTGGCCGTAGCGCGAGCCATGCAGTCCTCGCCTGGAATGGAAAACTGGGCCGCCCAGCCTCTGCTGATCGGCAGCGTCGGGGAAGAAGGCGAGGGTAACCTTACCGGTATGCGCTGGTTGTGCAAATCGGAACTGGCGTCGGAGATTGCAACATTTCTGGTTCTGGATGGCGCCTCGACCGATCACATCACCACGCGGGCTTTGGGCAGCCGGCGTTTCGAGGTCACATTCAACGGGCCGGGCGGGCATAGCTGGAGCGATTACGGAGTCGGCAACCCGGTCCATGCGCTGAGCCGTGCAGTCGCCCTGTTCTCAGAGACGCGGCTGAACGGCGGGCCGCGCTCGTCTTACAACGTCGGGCTGATTGACGGCGGCACCAGCATCAACTCTATCCCATCGCTCGCTCGCGCAAAGGTCGACATCCGCTCGGAGAGCAACGAGGTGATGAATGAGTTGGTCGGGTTGCTGAACGGCGCCGTCGAACGCGCGCAGGAGCAGGAAAATCAGCGTTCCGCCGGTGGCAAGGTCGCGGGTAAGGTGCGTGAAATTGGTTCGCGTCCTGCGGCGGAGCTTAAGGAACAGGCGCCCGTGCTCCACTATATTCGCGCGGTAGACGCCTATCTCGGAATCCGCTCGCATTTGGATTGCTCGTCAACCGACGCCAACATTCCGCTCTCGCTCGGCATTCCCGCAGTCGCCATCGGCGCCGGAGGGCACGGCGGGGGCGCACATACCCTGAAAGAGTGGTACAACCCCGAGGGCCGCGATCTCGGCCTCAAACGCATCTACCTTACCCTCAGCCTGCTGCTTCGCGATCCGCAAATCGGGCGCAACGCCGGATGACGCCGGAAGCCGAAAGCATCTCCATACCCGCCGCTTCGCGTGGAGGGAAAACCGTACGCACCTGGCGCGCCGACGCCGCTCTGGCCGGCAACACGGTCATCTGGGGCACGACGTTCGTCCTGGTGCAGGCGGCCCTCAAAGACATTTCGCCGCTCGTTTTTCTCGCCATCCGCTTCAGTATTGCGACTCTGGCGCTGGCGCTGCTTTTCCGGGGCCGGGCGCAGTTTCGCCTCACGCGGGCTGGCCTGCTTGCTGGAGTTTGCCTGTTTGCCGGATACCTGTTTCAGACCGTCGGCCTGCAGTTCACCACCGCCTCCAAATCCGCATTTATCACCGGCCTGGCGGTTCCACTGGTACCTTTGCTCGGCTCTCTCGTCTATCTTCACAGGCCGCGATTTTTCGAGTTGGCCGGTGCCTTTTGTGCGACCGCCGGCATGGGACTGATGACTCTACAGGGCGAAACGTTCCGGATCGGCCGGGGCGACCTACTGACGTTTTTCTGTGCAGTGGCTTTTGCGGCGCATATTCTCGTACTGGGACATTACTCTGGGCGGATCAGTTTTGAATCTCTCTCGCTGATGCAGGTGGCCGCCTCGGCGGTGCTGGCTTTGAGTACATTCTGGTGGGTGGAAACGCCGGCAATTCGACTTACGCCGGTGGTGCTGCTGGCGCTGGGAGTTACAGGACTTTTGGCGACCGCCCTGGCCTTTACCGTGCAAGCTTGGGCGCAGCAACACACTACCGCCACCCGCACAGCCGTCATTTATTCGCTGGAGCCGGTAATTGCCTGGATTACCTCATTTCTCGTTCTGGGGGAGACACTTTCGCACCGTGCGGCCGCCGGGGCCGGACTGATATTGGCAGGTATTTTGCTGGTAGAGCTGAAACGTGTTCATTCCACCTGACATCTATCGAAGTAGGTTGCGCGTTACGAGGTATAATAATCGTAATCGCGGTTCCTTAGGAGTTCCATCACATGAGATTGCTTGACAAGATGAAAAGACAGAAATTACTGTCGTTCAGTCTGGTTTTGTTTACGTTGTCGATCGGCGTTGTGATCGGCACGTTGGTATCGACTGGAGTGAAGGCCGCGAAAGACCAGAGCGTGGCGCCTGGCGCGACTCCCCTGACCATTCCCAGTCCGGTCCAGCTCTCATCGGCGTTCAGCACGCTGGCCAAGCGGCTGGAGCCTTCGGTGGTGAATATTTCGAGCACCTATGTGCAGAAGGCGCCGAGCTCCGTCCGTCGCAAACAGGCTCCCCAGCAGCAGCAGCCGGATGATGAAGACGACGACAACGGGATGCAGGACTTTTTCCAGCGCTTCTTCAACAATCCATTCAACGGCCCCCAGATGATGGGCCCGCGCAAGAGCTACAGTCTTGGCTCCGGCGTGGTCGTGGATAAGGCCGGATATATCATCACGAACAATCACGTGGTGGAGAAGGCTACTCGGGTCCAGGTCAAGTTCAATGGCGATCCGACCGAGTATGAGGCCAAAGTTATCGGGACCGATCCAGCCACCGATATCGCTGTGCTGAAGGTGGACCGTGCCAACGTGGTTCCCGCCAAGATCGGCAATTCCGAAGCCGTGCAGGTTGGCGACTGGGCGGTCGCGATCGGCTCGCCGTTCGGTTTTCAGGCCACGGTGACGGCGGGCATCATCAGCGCCAAGAGCCGCGACATTCCAGGTGAAGATATTCGCAACTCCGGCTTTCAGCATTTCATCCAGACCGATGCCGCGATCAACCCCGGTAACAGCGGCGGCCCGTTGCTGAATATCAATGGGGAAGTGATCGGCATCAACACCATGATCGCCAGCCGGAGCGGCGGCTATCAAGGCATCGGCTTCGCGCTGCCTATCAATACTGCGGCGAAGGTCTACAACCAGATCATCAAGAGCGGAAAGGTCACGCGCGGCTCGATCGGCGTCACGTTTGTGGCGGATGACGATCAGAACCGGAATTTCGTAAAGGCCTACGGCGGAACCCAGGGCATCTTCATACAGAAGGTCGAACCAGGCGGGCCGGCGGAGAAGGCAGGGTTGCAGCCGGGCGATATTGTCACCGAGCTCGATGGCAAACCCGTAACTCGTGGGCAGGATCTGATGGACCGTGTTGCGGACGCATCCGTCGGCGAAACGATGAACGTCCAGGTGCTGCGCAACGGCAAGAAGGAAGATTTCAAGATCGTTATCGGCGATCGCGAAAAAGTTTTTGCGGGCCAGTTGGGCAACCAGCGTGGGGAACGCCCCGAATCGGGTGAAGGGACGCAAGCCAAGTTCGGCATCTACATCCAGGACCTGAACAGCTCGCTCCGCCAGAATCTTGGATACAAAGGCCCGGCAGGCGTTCTGGTCACCCAGGTTGAGCCGGGTTCTTTCGCGGACGACATCGGCCTGCAGCAGCAGGACATTATCACCAACATCAACCGGCAGCAGGTTAACTCCGCCGAGGAGCTGATGAAAATCCAGAACACCCTGAAGCCGGGCCAGGCCGTGGCTTTCAAAGTCATGCGCGCCGGCCGGAACCAGGAGGAATGGGCTCCGGCATTTTTGGCTGGAACGCTGCCGGTTGGCGGCCAGTAAGCTGTTTTTCAAACCCAGGGCAGGCCGCAGTGCCTGCCCTTAATTTTTGGAGATCCCTCACTTGCGATTGATCGCGTTGGCGGCGCTTGCCGCGGTTCTGCCGCTCGCCGCAGCCGAAACGACTGCCGCGCACAAAAAGCACAAGTCCCAGGCGGCATCCGCCACTAAGCACGCTTCCTCTGCCGCCCACTCCAAGTCAAGCCGCTCCAAGTCACCTGTCAATCGAACAAAAACTACTGCCCGGCGAAAAGGCCGGAAGAACACTGCAAGCTGGCGCTCCCGGCAAACGGCGCCTACGCCCGACCGTTATAAAGAAATTCAATCTGCCCTGGCCTCCCGCGGCTATCTGCATGCGGAGCCAAACGGCGTTTGGGACAGCGAGTCGACCGACGCCCTGCGCCGGTTCCAGAAGGACCAGAATCTGGAGCCGAGCGGTAAGGTGAATTCGCTCTCTCTGATTGCTTTGGGCCTTGGACCCAAGCGGCCTGCTGCCGCTTCGCCTGCTGCTCCTTCGCCTGCAAAGCCGGCATCGCCGGCGGTTGCGCCCGTCCCGTCACCGGCAGTCGAGACGCCGGCAGTTGCTCCAGCGAATCCGGCTCCGGCCACGCCCGCCACACAGCAACCCGCCGAACCGCCGCCTCCGACGTCGCGGCCGTAGGCTCAATCCATTCGAGCGAACCTGGGATAATAAGCGGGAGTCCCGCTTATGACCAAGCAAGAAATTATTCTGGCGCAGCAGGAATACCTGTTTCCCGCCGTTTTTCATTACTACAAAGATCCGCTGGTAATCGCTCGCGCCAAAGATCAGTTCGTCTACGACCGCGATGGCAATCAGTACCTCGATTTCTTCGGCGGCATTCTGACCATCTCGGTGGGTCACTGCAACGAAAAAGTGAATCGGGAAATTCACCGCCAGGTCGATACGCTCGCTCATGTGTCGACCGTTTTCGCCACCGAACCGCAGGCGGCGCTGGCGAAACGCATCGCCGAAATCACACCCGGCGGCCGCCTGCGCAAATCGTTTTTTACCAATAGCGGAACGGAAGCCAACGAAACGGCGATCCTTGCAGCCCGCTGTTACACCGGGTCGAGTGAAATCATCGCTCTGCGCCACTCGTACCACGGGCGTTCGTCGCTCGCCATGTCGCTCACCGGCCAGTCATCCTGGCGCCTCGGCGGCGCGCTCCAGCCGGGTATCGTCCATGCCCATAATGCCTACTGCTACCGCTGTCCTTTTGGGCTCACTTATCCCGATTGTGGCGTCCGCTGCGCGCAGGATGTCGAGGACGTGATCCGCAGCTCGACTTCCGGCCAGGTCGCTGGGATGATCGCCGAGCCGATCCAGGGCGTCGGTGGCTTTATCACTCCGCCCCGCGAGTATTTTAAAATCGTGGCCGAGATCGTTCGCCGCCATGGCGGAATTTTCATCAGCGACGAAGTGCAAACCGCGTGGGGCCGCACCGGCGGCAAGTGGTTCGGCATCGAGCAGTACGGCGTGACGCCTGACGTCATCACGAGCGCCAAAGGTCTAGGTAATGGATTGCCTATCGGCGTGACCGTCGCGACGCCGGAAGTGGCGGACGCCATCAAAGGCGCGACCATCTCCACCTTTGGCGGCAATCCCATTACAACCACTGCCGCGAAAGCGGTGATCGACTTTATCGAGCAGGAGAATCTGGTCTCGAACGCGGCCTCCACCGGCGCTTACCTGCGCGAAAAGCTTGAAGAATTGGCGCGCAAGCATCCGTTGATCGGCGAAGTGCGCGGGATGGGGCTGATGCAGGCCATCGAGCTGGTGCGTGACAGGAAAACCAAAGAGCCGGCTACCACCGAGACCGCGGATTTGATGGAACGCGCCCGCGCCAACCGGTTGCTCGTCGGCAAGGGCGGCATCTTCGGCAACGCCATCCGGATTTCTCCGCCGTTGAATATCCAAAAGGCCGACATCGACGAGTTCGCGCGGCTGCTGGATGCCAGCCTGGCGAGCGTAGCGGCGGTTCCAGCCGGGGCGGGGAACTAGCATGTCCGGATTTCCACGGAGGAACATACTGCGGGCGGGGATTGTGGCCCTTTCGAACTTTGTGTTCGGCGATCCGCTGGAGAAAGAAGCGGTGGCCGAAACGCGCCGCGGCATTTTCGACGCCCACCTGCACATTCCGGCCGACAATGGCGAAGTCTTTCAGTGGAACCTGATCACCCGGACGATGCCCGAGTTCGTCGCGTATCTGGACAAGTGCGGCGTGCGGCGTGGCGTGATTTCCTCCGCGCGCAGCAATACCGCCCAGAAGCCCGAGGATTATCGCGAGGGCAACCGCGAAGTGGCTAAGTACGCGGAAAAGTACAAAGGCCGTTTTCGCGGAGCCTGCGTGATCACCCCGGTGCGGATCGACAAAGCTTTGCGCGAAATCGAAGATTGCCACAAGCAACTGGGCTTCGTATGGCTGGGCGAGTTCTGCAATTACATGACCGGATATAAGTACGACACGCCGGAGTGGGACCAGGTGATGCAGCTTGCCACCAAACTGGGTTTAGTCATCCAGATCCACACCAACACGCGCGAGATGCAATACCTGGCCGATAAGTTTCCGGAGACGACGATCGTCTTTCCGCACTTCGGCGCTTCACGGGATGACATTTACGAACGGATTGCGATCGTCGCCCGCCATAAGAAGGCGCACATCGATATTTCGGGCTCCGGGATCGAGCGCGTGGGAATTCTGGAACGCGCAGTGAAAGAGATCGGCTCCGGCCGCGTCTTGTACGGCTCCGATTTCACGATCAATGAGCCCTCCGGAGTGATCGCCCGCGTGCATAATGCCTTTCTGACGGCCCAAGACCGCGAAAATATTCTGTTCCGCAACGTCGAGCGGTTGCTCGCCCAGGCAGGCCGGGCGAGTTAGCCGCCAAACGGGGCGGCCCCCAGCAGGTGATTGCCAGCCTTGAATACGGCAGTTAAAGGTCGTATAATCCCGATATCTTGGACGCCCCGAGACTGCATACTGTGCGCACTCGGTGGTTCGACGGATGAACAGAAGGCTGGGCTCAGTTCCGCACCCCGTAGCCAGTGACCTTTTGTGCCTCGCCTTTAGGAGATCCCGCCGGCTGCACGAGCTAGTCACCCGGGCTGAATCTATCAGCTTGGATTGCCAGTCCCGCACGAAGCAACGGAGGGTCTCATGATCACATTAGTCGATGATATTCGACTTGGGGCACGGGCTCTCGCCAAGAGTCCCGGCTTCACGCTAGTAGTGGTGGCCACACTCGCCTTGGGCATAGGTCTGACCACTGCCCTCTTTAGCCTTGTCGATCAGCTTTTGCTGTGGTCCGTTCCGGCGCGCGAGGCGACTCGCCTGGTGAAGATCGAAGGCACCTACAGCCGCACATGTCCCTTTTTCCGTGCCTATCGCGACCTCAACCAGGTTTTCGACGGAGTCCTCGCCAGCAGCAACAATCTTGATGCCGGCCTTCGGCCCGCCGGGTCGCGGGGCGTGGAAATCGGCAAAGTGGAATACGTCAGCGGCGGCTACTTCCAGATCCTCGGGATTGGAGCCGCTGCCGGACGAGTGATCACGCCGTCTGACGATACGGCCGGCGGGCCACTGGTCGTTGTTCTTTCCTATCGCTACTGGCAGCGGCGTTTTGCCGGGGACCTGCGGGTGATCGGCCAGCAGTTCTCGGTGAACAACTATCGGCTCGTTGTCGCCGGCGTGGCAGAGAAAGGGTTCGGCGGCTTGTTCAACGGCGACGAACCCGACGTCTTAATGGCCTTGGCCATGTACCCGGTGACGAACCCCGGCGCGGCACAGGAATGGAACACGACGCGCAGTCCCTGGCTCACCTGCGTGGCGCGACTGAAGCCGGGCGTTTCCGTTCAGCAAGCTCAAGCCTCCATGCCGCTTCTGTGGGGGCGGGCAATGGAAAGGGTGAATGACAGAGCCGTCGAAGCTGTCACCAAGGCTCATCTGCTTCCGAAGGATGAATGCCGGCTCGCGCCTGCGGCTCGGGACCCCTTCTTTATCCGTAACCAGAATTTTCTAGATCCGCTGAAAGCCCTGGCGGCCGCAACAGTTCTGGTCCTGCTGCTTACCTGCGCGAACGTGTCGAATCTGCTGCTGGTGCGCGCCTCGCAACGCTGGAAGCAGACGGCCGTGCGTCTGTCGCTCGGCGCTACGCGCGGGCGCTTGATTCGCCAGTTTCTCACCGAAAGCCTCCTGCTGGCCGCACTGGGGAGCGCAATGGGCCTTGGAGTTGCCTATTTCGGCATTCGCGCCCTTGCTCAACTCAATGTTCTGGACCCGGATTTTCGTTTCCATCTCAGCCTCTTCGTTCTCGCGTCGTGTGCCGGCCTAACACTGCTCACCACCATCCTGTTCGGCCTGATTCCCGCGCTACGGGCCACGCGGATGAAACTTGCGGAGAGCATGAAGGAGCATGGAATGGCCACCGAAGCGCTCTCCCGGTCACTTCTTTCTAGATTCCTAATCGCTGACCAAATCGCCTTGTCCCTGGCGTTACTTATCAGCGCCAGCTTGTTTGGCCGCACGCTAAGAAATCTTCAGAATGTCGACCTCGGGTTTCAGCGCGAGAGTATCGCGATTTTCGAGATCGACCCCATGAGCGTGGGATATAGCGGGCAGAGTTTGCGTACCTTCTACGATCAGTTCCTCGAGCGCACGCGGACCCTTCTCGGCGTGCGCACGGCCGCCTTGGCGGGCATGACGCCGATTAGCAACCAAATGCGCGGCGTAGCGGTGGGCAATGAGGCGCTTCAGGTAACTTTTAGGGCCATTTCCAACCCCGTCAGCTCCGGCTACTTCACCACGATGGGCATTCCCCTCCTGGCGGGCCGTGACTTTCGGCGCGAGGATGAGCCTGTCGTTACACCCAACAGCGGCCGGGGGAGGTGGGACGCGCCCCGGGTTTGCATCATGGACCAATCACTGGCGCGCCAGCAGTTCGGGCCGGTGAATGCTGTGGGACGCCGCTTCTGCTATCCCGGGTCCGATTGTTCCGGCGATAAGGGCATTGAGGTTATCGGCGTGGTGAAGGATGTGCACTATGGTGAAATCACCCGTCCCGACCCGTTGGGGACTATCTACGAGCCCAGTTGGTCAAACGGCGCCGACGCGCGCTGGCTGGCCGTGCGGTTTGCTGGGAGCGCCGCCCCGGTGATCGCGGCTGTCCGCCGTGCGCTCCAGGACCAGGATCCCAACGTTCCCCTACTGCACGTCCGCCTGATGGAAGAGTACATCAACAGCCGCTTGGCGCACGAGCGCCTGGTAGCGTACCTCTCAAGTTTCTTCGGAATCCTGGCGCTCGGCCTCGCCTCGCTGGGGCTTTCCGGTGTGCTGGCCTGCGTGGTGTCGCGACGGACGCGGGAAATCGGCATCCGCATGGCGCTCGGAGCACGGCGCGGAGATGTGGTCAGGATGATCTTGCGCTTCTCCCTCGGGCCGGTGGCGGCCGGACTGGTGATTGGGGTCGTCGTGGCATTTTTCTGGGGTCTCTTCCTCGGCAGCCAGTTCTACGGTATCGACAGTTTCGATCCGGTGTCGGTGTCGCAATCCGTCGCCGTCTTGCTGGCCGCTGCGCTGCTCGCCGCCGCCCTCCCCGCGCGCCGGGCGACCAAAGTCGATCCCATGGCGGCGCTGAGGTACGAATGAGCTCTTTCACGTGCTAACGCCGAACGGGGCGGCACCCATTTGCACTACCGCCCTCTTTGTGATACAAGCATCGAAACGGAGGTGCACCATGCGCACCAGCGCCGTTCGGATGATGGCGACGGGAGCCGTCATTTTTACCTTCCTGCTTCTCACTGCCTGTGGAGGACCCAGCGGGCCGCAGCCCGGCACGCGTGCTTATGAGTGGGCGGCGGCCAGGGATTCGTTCGCCGCACGGGATTATCTAAAGACGGTCGAACACCTGGAACAGCTCAACGCGGCCGACAACGACTACACCGCCCGCGCGCGGCCCTGGCTCCTGATGATGACTTCCGGGATGTCCCGCGGCTATATGGACCTGGCCGATAATTTCGATGCCGGCGCGCACGCCAACAAATCGAATCCTATCGACTTCCGCCGCCGCACCAACGCCTATCGCGGCGAAGCCAACCGGCTGGCCCTCGAGTTTGTCGAGGTTTTCGATAAGTTTCAAAAAGGCAAGGATGATCCCGTGCCTATCGCGTTTCCGTTCCCCAGCGGGAGCGCCGCGCCGGTCGCGCAGTTATCCAGGGTCGCTGCCGGCATGATGCCGTCACCGGCGGAACTCGAGCCCGCCGAAAAACAGGCCATTGTGCGCGGCGTTTTGCTCTCGTCTTGCGACGCCGCCGGAGCCCACGAAGATACGGCCAAAGCTGAGAAATTGCTGACTCCCGGCAACTTGACGGTGCCCCGCTC
>DATEFW010000019.1:0-17589 GCA_035280425.1 Bryobacteraceae bacterium
TCCAGCTTGGCGTGCTTTTCGTAAACACCGACCTCGCGAAAGCCCATGGAGCTGACCAGGCTCCGGCTGGCCCGGTTTTCCGGGAAGATGCGGGAAACGAGCTTCCAATAGCCGGCCTGGGCAGCGCACTCGATCAGGGCGGAAAGTGCCATGCGGCCGGCGCCGCGCCCGCGCGACTCCCTGGCGACGTATAGCGAGGCTTCGGCAATGCCCGCGTAGCATTCGCGATCGCGGTACTTGGAAGTGGCGGCAAAGGCGATGACCTCGCCATCGCCATCCTCGACGACGACAATAGGGTGCACGCCGTCGAACCAGCGGACTACATCTTCACCCGTGCGGCAGCGCGTTTCAAAGGTCGCCACGCGGTCGGAGATGCCTTCGTTGTAGACGCGTGCGATGGCGGCAGCATCGGCGGGAGTGGCAGGCCGGGCGCGCATCGCTAGAAAACGTAGCCCCGCTCGGCAAGGCGCTTGCCGGAACTGCGGTGCGCATCGTCGGACATTTCGCATACGCCGGTCGAGTCGATCCACCGATTGTAGAAATTGAACAGGCAGCAGACATTAATGGCGTCGTAGATGGCTTCATCGGTCCAGCCGGCGCGATGGAGGTCTTGGATATCGGCCGGACCGATCGCGATCGAATTCCTGTTCACCTTTTCGATGAAGCGGAACAGGGCCTTTTCGGCAGCGGTGATGGGAGCGGAGGTGTAATCGGCCAGCACAGCATCGACTTTGGCGCGATCGCCCAGCAGTTCCGCCGCAACTGCGGCGTGGCTCTTGATTCAAAACGGGCACTGGTTGCGCGCCGAGGTAAACGCAGCGATCAACTCCCTCTGTCCGGGGCTCAGCGGCGACGGCCCGCGCATGATTTCCTGCGAGAGAGCAGCGAGGGGGCGGCCGACGTTCGGTTTGAAACGAAACAGGTGGAAGATTTGCGGGATCGCGTCGCCCGCGGCCTTCATCCGGTCGATCAGGTCGGCGTATGGCCCCGGACCGGTTTTGTTCTCGACTTCGGCCAGCAACATGGGTTTCATGCGATAGACTCCGGATAATCGGAGAATAGCGAAATGGGAGCAATCGGGCAAACTCTGCTACGCGATCCGCTGCGATTCCTGATTCCATTGTGCGTACTGGCGGCGACCATGGCCGCCGGCTGGGTAGTGCGGCGGCTGCTGTTCCGGGCGCTGGCAAGATGGGGGGCAGAAAGCCACGTCGACAAGGTACTGACCAGGAGCCTGAGCGGGCCGATCCTGCTCTGGTCGCTGATCATCGGCATTTATCTGGCAGCCCAGACGCTCGGGCCTTCCGGACGCGCGGAATATCTGATCGACCGGTCGCTGCTGTTCCTGGTGATTCTGTCGTTGACGCTGATGGCCTCCCGGATGGCCGGAAATCTGATCCGGTTCTACGGCAGCCGCGTGCAGGGTGCCACACAGGTGACGACGCTCACACAGAATCTCGCGCAGATCGTGGTGGTGATTGTCGGGCTTCTGGTGCTGCTGGTGCACTTCGGCATTCCGATTACCCCGATCCTGACCGCTTTCGGCGTCGGCGGGCTGGCGGTGGCGCTGGCGCTGCAGGATACGCTGTCGAATCTGTTTGGCGGATTTTACATTTCCGTGGCGGGGCAGGTGCGGCTGGGCGATTACATCAAGCTCAATTCCGGCGAAGAGGGCTACGTGACCGACATAAGCTGGCGCAGCACCACCATCCGGGCGCTGGCGAACAATTTGATTATCATTCCCAACGCCAAGCTGGCGCAGGCGATCGTGACCAACTATTATTTGCCGGAGCGGCGCATGTCGCTGGAAGTGCGGGTCAGCGTCAGCTACGCGAGCGATCCGGACCAGGTCGAGCGCGTTTTGCTGGAAGAGGCGCGCAATGCGGCGGGAGAAGTTCCGGGCCTGCTGGCGGAGCCGGCGCCGTCTGTGCGGCTGATCCCCGGTTTCGGCGACTCGGCGCTGACGTTCACGCTGGGCTGCCAGGTGGCAGAGTTCACCGATCAATACCTGGTGCAGCATGAATTGCGCAAGCGCATTTTGAAGCGTTTCGAGAGAGAGCGGATCGACATGCCGTATCCTACGCGCACGGTCTTTTTGCGGGAGCAGGCGGGAGCGCAGTAAGAAACAGGCCGTAACTCGTCCGTGATAATCTTGCAGTTGGCCAGCCGCATTCTGCATGCTTTCCGAATGGTTCACTCCGTAGGCAGGCTGTTCGGTGGGGCTGGCCATTCCCACTCACAACAGAAAACAAAAAAAGGGCGCCGTCATTGAGACAGCGCCCTGGAGGACAAGTGAGGGGTGGTCGTTAATGAATGAGGTGGATGCTGTCGCTCCCCTGAATGAGCGTGCCGTCATGCAGGGCGCCCTTCAGGATGCCGATGGTATCGCCCTTCTGGAAGTTGCCTTTATCGATATAAAAGTGGCACACCAGATCGGGATACCCGTCATGATTAGCGTCTTCGCGATGCGTATTGCAGAACGCGAGGCTCTTTTCGTCACCGGTATGGCCGAACGTCAATGACGTCATATCCACCAGCGCCGGTGCATTGAACTTTGCGTTCGACAGAACAGCCACCGTCACTTTGCCGTGGCTGTTCGGATTGATGTGATTATCATCGCCGCCGTCATCGCCTCCATCATGGCGGATATCGATTTTAACCACCGCTGGATCCGGTCCGGGCGGTGGCGGCGGATCTGTAGGCGGGGGAGGCTGCGGAGGAGGCGGCTGCGGGGGCGGCGGAACCGGAGCCACGGCGCAGGTCTTCGCCGGATAGGCCGCTAGTGACAGCAGGCCGCCGGATTGATTCGTATTGAACGGCGAACCGGGAACCGGGCTCAAGCTGCCGTTGGCCGCGATGCTGAAGGCATCGATCAGGCTGGTGTTGCTGGCGACGAACAAAAACGAGCCCGCCTGGTCGGTTGCCATGCCGGAAGGGTTGCTGCCGCTCGTCGTCGTGCTGAAAGGCGATCCAGCGACCAGCGTCAGCGTTCCTGCCGAATTCACACTCAACACCGTGACCGATTTGCTGATCTGATTGCTGACAAACAGGAACTGGTCGTTCGGGCTGAGAAGCACGACGCTGGAATTAGTGCCGACGCCCGGGGCGAACGGCGATCCCTGTACGCGGGATAGCACACCGCCCGACCCGATGTTGAAGGCGTCGACAATCGTTGAACCGTTGACGGTCTCGCCACCGAACACGTGAGTGCTGGCACAATTGATGTCGACCCCCGCCAGGTTGCCGGCTCCGGAGTCGAAGAAAGGCACGCCGTTCACCATGGTCAGCGCACCATTTGCAGCCACGGTAAACATCGCAACTGCTCCACCGCTATCCGCGGGAAGTCCGACCGCCAGATATTGGCCATCGGCCGAGGCTTTCATGCCGGCCGGGGACGCGGGAACTGCGGCAGATCCAACCTGCGTGAGCGAGCCATCGGCGCCGATGCCGAAGGTGAGGACGGTGCGGGTCGCTGCCACGCCGGCGAACAGGAACTTTCCATTGGCGGAAGCCGCGAGCGAGATGTCGGTCCAGGTCGTGGTGCCGACGCCGTATGGCGACGTGACTACCGGCGTCAAACTGCCGGAGTTCGGGTCAATCGAGAAAGCGCTGATGTTCTGCGTCCCGCCATTGGAGGCGTACAGAAACCCGTTGGAAACGACGATGCGGTTGACCGCGAAGCCGCCGCCACCGGTTCCACCGCCGGCGGTGCTGAAGGGCGAGCCGGAAATCGGCGTGAGGGCCCCGTTGGCGCCTACCGAGAAGCCGGAGACCGTGTTGGTCGTGAAGGTATCGTCATTGGTGTAGATGAAGTTGGATTGAGCTGCGAGACCGGTCGCAAGAACTGCTGCTATTGCGCTGATCTTCAATATGGTGCCGAGCGGCGCTTTCATCGCTTCTCCTCCGTACCTGGCCGTTCAGCATGGGTTTGCTTCTTAGTCTGATTTTTCCGCAGGCGGGGATATTAATCTAGATCGCTTTTGGATATCGTACCGGACCGACTGATGGCCCGGTACTTACCATAACCAGGCGTACAAATTCGGACCGCCAGGAACGGGTGATGGTTAATAGTGGCTGCCCACTTTTGTCCGATGCCACGTTAGTTAAGCTATAGTCATCAAGCGATGCGGTTAACTTTAGTGGTAGGCGCAGCATTGGTCTGGATTGCGGGCGGCGCTGCGGGCGCGGCCGGGGCATCCACTTCTTCTGTAGATGCGGTGATCGATTCCCTTTTCCGGCTGCGCCAGTTGAGCGGCGTCGCCATATCCCCCGACGGCACACACGTCGCCTGGGTGGAATCCCATGAAGATCCGGTTTCGGGCGAGGCGACACTTTCGATCTACATAGCCGATACTCGCGGCGGTCAACCGCGGCGCATCACCGGTGAAAAAAGCACACACGAGCACGAGCCGGCATGGTCGCCCGACAGCCGGCACCTTGCATTCCTTTCCGATGCCGAAAAGGACGGGCAGCTTCAGCTCTATGTAATGGACGCCGCAAACGGGCATGTACGCCGGGTGACCGATTTGCGTGGAGCGCTGGCGGCGCCATCCTGGTCGCCCGATGGCAAAACCATAGCCATCCTTTTTACGGAAAACGCTCCGCGCGCTCCGGGGCCGCTGGAGCCGGTAACGCCACGGGCCGGGGTGATCGGCGAGCAAATCTACATCCAGCGGATTACTACCGTCGATGTTGCATCGGGCAAAGTCCGGCAAGTCTCGCCGGCTGATCTGTATGTGCATGAGTACGACTGGTCGCCGGATGGCCAAAGCTTCGTCGCCACTGCGGCGCCGGGCCCCGGCGATGACAACTGGTACATCGCGCAGCTTTATACGATGTCAGTCGAAAACGGAAAAACCACCTCGATTCTGAAAACGTCCATGCAGATGTGCGTTCCGCGATGGTCGCCGGATGGCAAGCAAGTGGCATTCATCGGCGGACTGATGAGCGACGAAGGCTTGAATGGCGGCGATATTTACGTTTTGCCTCCGTCCGGCGGCCAGCCGCGCGACATCACGCCGGAAAGGAAGGCCTCGCCTAAATGGCTCACGTGGCTGCCATCGGGCCGGATTCTGTTCACGGAAAGCACGGAAGGGGCGATCGGTGTGTCGTCGCTCGATCCCGCATCGCAGGATGTGAAAAGCCTTTGGACCGAAAATTCAGGCCTCTCGCTATCGGTTTCGCGCGATGCAAAAATGTCGGCCGTGATTCGCGATTCGTTCGAGCATCCGCCGGAGGTCTGGGCAGGGGCGATCGGCGAATGGAAGCAGGTGTCGCACGCAAACGGCGAAATGCATCCGCTCTGGGGGCCGTCGAAAAGCTTGCGGTGGAATAACGAGGGATTCCGCGTGCAGGGCTGGCTGCTGTATCCGCATGACTACGATCCCGCGAGGCGCTACCCTCTGATCGTTTCGGTGCATGGCGGTCCGGCCGGCATGCTGACCTCGCATTGGCCGGCGACGCACGATTATCCCGCCGCGGGCGCGGCCTCGGGTTACTTTGTTCTCTACCCCAATCCGCGCGGCAGCATGGGCGAAGGCGAAGCGTTCACGCGCGCCAACGTGCGCGATTTCGGATACGGCGACCTGCGCGACATCCTGGCGGGAGTGGACGAAGTGCTCAAGACCGTGCCGGTCGACCCCGCGCGCATCGGTATCACCGGCTGGAGCTATGGCGGATTCATGACCATGTGGGCCATTACCCAGACGCAGCGTTTTCATGCCGCAGTGTCCGGCGCCGGCCTGGCCAACTGGCAGAGCTACTACGGGGAGAACGAGATCGATCAGTGGATGATCCCGTATTTCGGGGCATCGGTGTACGACGATCCGGCGATTTACGCGCGCAGCTCGCCGATTACGTTCATTAAGAATGTGAAGACGCCGACGCTGATCGTAGTTGGGGATCGCGACGGCGAATGCCCGCTGCCGCAATCGGAGGAGTACTGGCACGCGCTCAAGACGCTGGGCGTCGAGACGGAGTTCGTGGTTTACGCCAACGAGGGCCACCGCATCGGCAAGCCTGAAGACCGCCGGGATATCGCGCGCCGCGCGATCGCGTGGTTCGATGCGCATTTGAAATAGCCATCAAGCCGCGCCGCGAGCTTCGAGATTACCGGCAGCCTCGGCCTTCGCGCCGATAAAGAACCAGGCGCTCACACCAACCAGCACGATCAGACCGCCGGCATATAGCCCCCATTCCCATCCCAGCCGCGAAGCGATCAGCGGCGTGACGGTCGGCGCCAGCAACCCTCCGAGATTGCCGCCCATGTTGAAGATGCCGCCGCCCGCTCCCGATTGTTCTCCGCTGGCCTCGATGGCTGCGGCCCAATAAGGCCCGTCGGAGCTCGATGCGAAGCCGAGCGAGAGGCAAAGGAGCGCGACGGTGGCTACGGTGCCCGTGACATTGGACCCGATTGCGACCAGCACTGCGCTTAGCGCCAGACCCACAACCGGCACAACGCGGCGGCCTTTTCGTGTCCCATATTTCATGACCATGCGGTCGGAAACCCAGCCGCCAATGGGCGTCATCACCACCCAGGCCAGCCACATGAGCGTCGTGTACACCGCGCTCTGCTCCATTCCCATGTGGCGGATCTCACCGAAATAGTAATAAAGCCAGTAAAAGAAAATGTATTCGAAATAGTTGACCGTGAAATAGCCGGCGGTGAGGAGCATGAGATCGCGGTTGCGTAATAGTACTTTCCAAGCCGTGGCCGGCCGGGGCTTACCGGAAAACCTGCTCGCTGATTGAACCGGGTGGTCCCGGACATACCAAAACCACACAACGCCCAAGGCTGCGCTGGCTAACGCGGCAATGACGAAACTTCCCCGCCAGCCAAAGCGCGTAATGAGCCAGGAGAAGATGATCGGCGAACATGCGCCGCCGATACCTGCGCCCGAGGCGATCCATCCCCACGTACGGCCGCGCTCGCCGACCGGAATCCAGTTGGCGTTCATTTTTCCGCTGGATGGATAAGTAGGCGCGGCGAACACACCCATGGCCAGCCGGATCGCGAGAAATGATGGCACGATCCCGATGTACGCGCCAAGGCCCGGACTTCCACCGAGCGCCGTCAGCCCGGTGAAAACCGCCGAGCCGAGCGCCATGACTGCCAGCAGGATGCGCGGGCCGAACAGGTCCGCCATCCACCCGCCGGGAATCATGAGCAGCGAATAGCTGAGCAGGTACGCCGAGTACACCGTGCCCATCTGCGTTTCGGAAATCGAAAATTCGCGCATGATGCCCGGCCCGGCGATGGCGATGATGTGGCGGTCGAAGTACGTCAGGATGCTCAGCAGAACCAGCAGGACCACAACTCCCGAGCGGGCCGGGTTCCTCATTGCTTCGCGTCTCCGGCCGGCGTGTACACAATGTATGCGAATTTTTTGCTATCCGGCGACCAGGAATTGACGTTGATGGTTCCCTGTCCACCAAAAAGTTTTTCGAGTGTTGTGATCTTCGTGGCAGCCGCGGTCCGGCCGGGCGATGCGATGCGCCGCAGCATCACCTGCTGGTTGGGCGGATGCCCCTGGGTGCCTTTTGGAAAAGAGAGAAAGACGATCCATTTGCCGTCCGGCGAGGGATGCGGAAACCAGTCCTCCCATTCGTCGCTGGTGACCCGCTCGGCGCGTATGTCGTTGGGACCGGCGCCGTTGGCCGGAATCCGCCAGATGTCCCAACTGCCGGAGCGATCGGAGTTGAAATAGATCCACTGGCCGTCGGGCGAATAATCGGGACCGTCATCGTAGCCGGCGTTCGAGGTCAGCCGCTCCTCCGGACCTCCGGCGCGCGAGATGCGATAGAGATCGAAGTTACCCGAGCGCTGCGCGCAGAACGCCAGCCACATCCCGTCGGGCGACCAGCCGTGAAAATAGCTCGGGATCTGTTCGGTGATCTGACGGGGCGCGCCGCCTCCCGAAGGCAGAATATAAATTTGCCCCGCTGAGATGGCGAACCAGTTCCCGTCGGATGAAATGCCGTGATCGTTATTGATGCGTTGAATGGCGCCGGTTTCGACGGCCTCCGGCTCATGACCGCCAAGCGTGAACCGCCAGAGCTTTCCCTCGGAATTCCACAGCAGATACTTGCCGTCGGGCGACCAGTTCGGCGCTTCAATCAGCTTCGGCGCCGAATAGATCTCGTGCGGCGATGCGCCGTCGAAGCCTGCCACCATCACATGGCTGGTCACAGCCGCCTGTTGCTGTGCCCAGACCGGAACGGTGAGCAAAACCGCGAGAGCGAACGAGCGGATCATAGGGAATCAATCATACCTGAAGCGCCGCTCGCGAACGAGATTCAGCCTACTTTGCCGGTGCGATAGAATCCACCTGAATCGTATTCCCGCTTAGCGTGCCCTTAACGGTGACTTTCTGCGCGGCGTATTTCTCGGGAATCTTCTGCCCGGCGAGCTCGTAAACATTGCCGTCTGTGACCAGCGCGTATTTCGATCCCATCTTGACGCACTCGGTGACGCACTTTGCGTCGGGCTTCACATTCATCGAAGAATGATCTTTGCCGCACATGGCGTCAGTGATTACGCCCGTGAACGTCTTCGGCGCTGCCGCGAACATCAGGGCGGCCGCCGCGAATAGAGTAAGTGTCGTTTTCATAACTGAATTTGCCAGATTGCCTTTCCGATAAAAAATGGTCCCATCTGTTGGATGTATGTCGACGTTTGCTTCGTTTTCCGCATGGCCTGCACGCATGCCGAGAGCGGATAGAGCTGCGAGCCGACCAGGCCGATCACGAAATCATTATCATTCTTGTCGAGCCCGAAACACGCCAGCCGGATGTCGTGCGCGTAATCGGCCTCGCCGAACGCATGCCCGATTTTTCCGTGCTCGCGCAAGATCGGCGTTTGCTCTTCGGGCGGCATGGCGGAAAATTCGCCGCGCCGCCGCAGGGGATACCAGACCGCCCAGGGCCATTCGCGGCTGGCGGCCGTGCGCCTCGGCTTTTCAAACAGCCATTCTTCGAGATCCGGTTCGTGGCCCAGCGAGTAGGTGCGGCCGAACATCGAATACTCGAGTTTGGGAGTCAGCGCGGCAAATGCGGGACGGTGCAGAAACTCCCGCAGCTTCGTGACGAAGAAATTTGCGTCGCGATCCCAGGTGAGCAGGCCAACGCCGCGCGGATCATTGACTTCCGCATAGAGCACGCCAGGAATGCGGGCGCTCTCTAAAGCTTTGATCAGCGCAGGAGTATCTTCGGCATCGCCGAACGCCAGAAGCTGCATGAAAAGCCTGTGATCCGAAACCTGTTGCACCCCGTTACGCACACCGCCTTTTTCGCGGATGTCCAGTTTTTCTTCCATTGTTCTTATTCTAGTCGTGTTTTACGGAGGGCCTGCTAATTCGGGCGTGCCTGGAAACCGGAGCCGGCCTGCCGTCGCCGAGGCAACCGCAGACTGGAAGTGCGTCAAGCGGTCATGCAAACAGTTCGTGAATCAGCTCGCCGTAAACTTCGGTGGGCCTCTCCGCCCGCCCGTTATGCATGAACGTCAGGGATACGTGATCGAGGCCCAGCAGCCATAGGATCGAAGCGTGGATGTCGTGCACGTGCACCGGCCGCTCGGCCGCGCGCAGGCCGATCTCGTCGGTTGAGCCGATATACTGCCCGCCCTTGACTCCTCCGCCGGCCATCCACATGCTGAAGCCCCAGGGGTTATGATCGCGCCCGTCGCCTTTTTCGTTGAACGGCGTGCGCCCGAATTCTCCGCCCCATACCACCAGCGTGTCGTTCAACAGGCCGCGCGATTTCAAATCGGCCAGCAAACCGGCGATGGGCTTGTCGCACGCACGGCAGCGCCGGGAATGATTGCCTTCGATATCGGTGTGCGCGTCCCAGCCGCTGCCCGAGCCCGCGTACAATTCGACGAACCGAACGCCGCGCTCCACCAGCCGCCGCGCCATCAAGCAGTTGGTGCCGAAGGCCTTCGTTTCCGGCTGATCCAGGCCATAAAGCTGCCGGGTGGCTTCAGATTCCTTGCCGAGGTCCACGGCTTCGGGCGCCGCCGACTGCATCTGGTAAGCCAGTTCGTAGGCGCGGATGCGCGCCTCGAGCTCGGTATCGTCCGGATTCTCCGCCGAAAAACGCTCGTTCAGCCGTTTCAGGAAATCGAGCTTGCTGCGCTGTTCCTCAGCCGTGGTGCCTTCCGGCGATTTTAAATGCAGAATGGGCGTATCGCCCTGGCGGAACTGAGTGCCCTGGTAAGTCGCCGGCAGAAAGCCGGAGCTCCAGTTTTTCGGCCCGCCGACCGGCTCTTTGTCGTCCAGCAGCACAACGAACGACGGCAGGTCGCGATTGGCCGATCCCAGACCGTACGTGGTCCACGCGCCCATCGCCGGCCTCCCGGCCAGAATCGACCCCGTATTCATCTGGCACACCGAGCCGACGTGATTGAGGCCGTCCGCCCAAACCGAGCGCAGCACCGACATGTCGTCGACATGCTCCGCGATGTTAGGAAACCAGTCCGAGACCCAGATCCCGCTCCGCCCGTACTGCTTGAACGTGCGCTTGGATGGCATGAGCGTGTTGTTGCTCGTCCCCATTGCCGTGATGGGCCGCCCGAATGATGCCGGCATCGGCTGTCCGGCCAGGGCAAGCAACTTGGGCTTGGGATCGAACAGGTCCACATGGCTCGGCCCGCCTTCCATGAACAGCCAGATGATGGATTTCGCCTTCGGCGCATGATGCGGCTTCTTCGGTGCCAGCGGATCCGCCAGATTGCCGCCGTCGGCGCGTAACAGAGATGCCAACGCGATTCCCGCAAGACCGCTGCCGGCTCGCGTAAAAAACTCCCGCCGCGATGTGACCGGCCAATGATGCCAGAGTTTGTGTTCCATGCCTGCCCCTTGACTTCAGTTCACATACAGAAATTCGTTCGAATTCACCAGCATATGGCACAGGTCGACGAGCGCCTGCTTCTGCGCCTCGGTTTGCGTCATGCGCCCGCTGAGAATCTTCGTTTGGCGATCCAGGAACTCGAGCGCTTCCTGCCGTTCCGCTTCCTGCGCGGGACGCGAATACACGAACCGCCACGCACGGTCGACTTGCGCCTCGCGCGTCATCCCCGCGTCGTTCCACACACGTCCGGCAAGAGCGCGCGACCAGTCGAGCACCAGATCGTTATTGAGCAGCTCGAGCGCCTGCGGAGCCGTAACGGTGGCATTCCGGCGGGGACAGCTTTCGTGCGTATCCGGCATGTCGAAGACCTCGAACATCGGATAGCGCGTGTTGCGCCGCACAAACACGTATACGCTGCGGCGGTCGGCTTCGGACGGGTCCTCGTCCTTCTTCCAGCCCCCGCGCGTCTCAACTCCCGGCGGCAGCGGCGGGAACACCCCCGGCCCGCCCATTTTCAGATTCAGCAGGCCGGCAGCTTCGAGAATCGAATCGCGGATGGTCTCGCCCTCCAGCCGGTGCCGGTTGTAGCGCCAGAACAGTTTATCTTCGGGGTCCACCTTAGCTGCGGCTGCGTTGAATTTTGCCGACTGCCGATAGGTGTTCGAAAGCAGGATCAGCCGGTGCATCTTCTTGATGCTCCAGCCGTTTTCCACGAATGTCGCCGCCAGATAATCGAGCAACGCCGGGTTCGACGGCCGCTCGCCCATCACCCCAAAGTCGCTCGGCGTGCCGACGATTCCCCGTCCGAAGTGGTAATGCCAGATGCGGTTCACCATCACGCGCGCTGTCAGCGGATTATTGCCGGACGCCAGCCAGTTGGCGAGAGCCGTGCGCCGCCCGGTCGAGTTCACATTGGCAGGCGGAGTGATGGCCGCCGGCTCCGGATCGAGAATCGAGAGGAACCCCGGCTGTACCTCTTCTTTGTAAGCGTCGTAAACCCCTACCGCCAGCACGTGCGTCTTGGGCGATTCGCGCCCGTTATCGATCATGGCCTGCGCAATTGGCTCCGGAGCGGGCTTGAGGTCGTCGAACTTTGCGAGCTGCGCCTTCAGATCGCTCCAGTGCTGCTTGGCTTCCCCCTTCAGGTGATGCGCGGCATCCTCGTCGCTGAATTCGATCTGCGGCCTGGCTTTGTAATACATCTGCCATTGGATCGGGGTGCGCTCCCCGGCCGGCGTGGTGATCGCCGCCTGAATCTCGGCAGGAAACTTGTCGAAGGATTCCTTATACGATGCTGCGAGGCTGGGCTCGACCAGCTTGTGCATCTCGTCGCGAATGTCTTTGGTTTTTCCTTCCCAGGCCGCTTCCTCGGCGAGCCACTCCGTGCGATGTTCCCCGGAGTCCAAAACCAGGTGATCCTCGATTCGCGTGTTGGCGAAAAATGCCTGCAAGCGATAGTAATCCTTCTGCAAAATGGGATCGAATTTGTGATCGTGGCAACGCGCACAACCATATGTGAGGCCGAGAAACACGCCCCCAACCGTATCGGTGATGTCGTTCAGAATTTCCTGCCGCCGCTGCAGGAGTTTACGCGCATTGCTCTCATCCGGAAAATGCCGGTTGAATCCGGTGGCGATCAGCGCTGCCGGGTCATTGGGATATAGCTCATCGCCCGCGATCTGCTCCTTAATGAAGCGGTCGTAAGGTTTATCCTGATTGAACGCATCGATCACGTAATCGCGATAACGCCAGATGTTGGGCCGGGTCTCATCGCTCTTGAAGCCCTCGCTATCGGCGTAACGGGCCAAATCCAGCCAGTGCCGCGCCCAGCGCTCGCCGTATCGCGGCGAGTCAAGCAGCCGGTCGACCACACGCGCATATGCATCGGGCGACGTATCGTTCAAGAACGCCTGCACTTCTTCCGGGGTCGGAACAAGGCCCGTCAAATCGAGCGTCACGCGCCGGATGAGCGTGCGGCGGTCGGCTGCCGGCGCCGGCGTCAGCTTTTTCTCTTCCAGGCGTGCCAGGATGAAGGCGTCGATATCATTGTTAATCCAGGCCCGGTCCGTGGGCCGGGGAACGGCAGGCTTCACCACCTTCTGAAAGGCCCACCAACGGCGTTGCTGCGTTGTGAATTGCTTGGGGAGATCTGCGGCCAGGAGCGAAGACACAATCACTCCGCCGACCGCACCCCATACCCATCTGCGACTCATCGGTCCTCCGGAGGACTAGTTGGTTGCAATTATAACAGGCAGTGCAAGCGCCGTCGGTGCGCCGCCTACTGTGGGTGGGTTGCCACGATCCGGGAATCGGTCTGAAACTTACGAAAGTTCCGGTAGGCTACATCCTGCTCGATGCGCAGGCTCTTAATGAATCCGATCCGGGCTGAGGCGTGGATGGCCACCCGCTTCGGTAGCCACACCTCATCGTTTACACGCGTCTGGTCCATCCCGATGTGGGCTCCGGGATCCAGGCGCAGCAGGAACAATCCCCACGAGACCGGAGAGATCACCTCCGCATCCACTTTCGCCCATTGCAGCGTCTGCCGGTCAACCCAAAGTTTGCCTCGAAGATGCGGAAGCACTTTCGTGCTCTGGCTGTGAGGTTGATATCCGGCGTGCGGCGTGGCTTCCACGATCCAGCAATCGCGTCCGTCGATGTGCTCCGTCCCGGCCATGCGGAAATCGAAAGCGGTCGACACTTCGCGCATCATTTCGCGCTCGCGTTCGCGGCGCTTCTCGTATTCGGCGATGCGGTGCTCCCGCGCGGCCGGCGTCTCCTTGGACCGCTCCGCAATGCTCCTGGTAAGTTTTTCCTGTTCCTTTTTCTCCTCTTCAGGCGTCAACGGATGATCGTCGCGCTCCACCAACCGCCGGTATGGCGAGCCCTCCAGCAGCGTGACATCGAAAGTCTTGATCTCTTTTGTCTTGATCCGCCCGGCGGAATCGAGCTGATGTTCTTCTACTCGTTCGAGAAACGTGTAATTGCGGGCGATCTTCCAGTTTTGGTCGTTGGCTTCGACCGACCGCCGCATGATTTCACGCGCATCGGGCTGTTGAGCCGCCGCGACTGCGGCAAAAATCAGCGCGAGTGCGAATCGCATGCTTCATTTTATGCGCCGCGGCGGCTCCGGGTTCCGGCTTTGAGTGCGTGACATGCATTTTTTTCTTGACATTCATCCCGAACCACCTTATATATGAATCACATTGCGATTTTCGCGATCGCAAAATCTGATGTTTAGGGAGAATCAATCGATGAAGAACGCAGCTAAGAAGGGCAAAAAGAAAGCCGCTCCGAAGAAGAAAAAGTAGTCTGCGGCTCCCGAAGAGGGATCAAAACGAGTTTGACTCCAAGGCCCCGAAATCTCGGGGCCTTTTTATTTTTCCCCGCTCTTCCATTGCACCAGCACCCGAAACGTCTCCCCCATCCCCGTTAGAAGCTGCTTTAACTGCAACCGCCGCCTGAGCGACTCCCCCTCCGAACCCGCGGCCAGCACGCCCGCGAACTGGTCCCGCTCGCCCGCCGCAATCAGCGTTTGCGCCAGCGTTCCGAAGCTTTCGCGTTCGAGTCCGATCTCGCGCCCATGTTCTTCGAGCGCCGTGAAACAAACGTGCGCCGTGATGTCCTGCTCTCCGGGATCTTTCAGCACATCGTCGATCGCCTGATGCCTCCGGTAGCTCATCAGTGTGCCGCGCGGGAACCGGACCATCTCCCGGGCCGTGTACCCGTAATCGATCGTGAAAACGTACCCGGCCTTGAGCACCGCGGCGATCCGGTCCAGCCAGTCAAGCGCTTCCAGGTTGATTTCGATCACCTGGCCTTCCGGTAAGTGCCCGAAGTATTTCTTTCGATAGCATTCGAGCTCTTCCCTCGCCCTATCACCTTCGGTCCAGATAAACCGGTCATCCGCAAACCCAACGCGCATTTCACTTGCCTGACCATTCCGGATGACTGCCGCCTCAACCGGCAGAGCGTCGAAGAACTCGTTCGAGAAGACCACGCCGCGCAAATGATCCGGCATCCCCGCCGCAGAACGCTCAGCCGTACGCGCTGAATTCAAATCCACCGGCCTGTAAGGAAATTCCCGGAACGCCTCGGCCATCTCCTGCCGCCCCGCGCCCAGCTCAACCAATGCGAAGCCTTCCGGCCGGCCCATCCGGTCACAAAGCATACGAATCCGCTCGGCGATCAGAATTCCGAACACCGGCTGGACCTGTTCCGCCGTGTAAAAATCTCCATGCGCGCCGAACGGATCGCGAGCTTTCCGGTAATAACCGTGCTCCGGGTGGTAAAGCGCGGCGTCCATAAACCGGTGAAACGGAATCGGCCCCGTCCGCCGGATTTCGTCCCGCAGAATCTCTCCGACCGGCGTCATGTCTCCCGGCTTTGCGGCGTCCGGATGAACATCTCGATCAGGTAATCGTGCAGGCAGTCGTAAAGGTAACGCTGCAGCGTCCAGGGAAACTGCGGATGGTCGATATCGCGCGCATGCAGCGGCGCATAATAGGTGTGCATCCCGAGTTTGGGATCCTTCACCTCGATCACCAGTTCGATCGCGCCGTTTTTCTCGCGGGCCGAAAAATTCATCAGCGCATGCTCGTAACGTGCCAGCTCCGCGCGTACCTTGGCCAGAGCCGGACTTTGAGGCGCATCCACGCACCTATGCTAGCTTGAAATCGAAGCATGTCTCTACCCCAGACCGTGCGTGTCAAGCTCAGCTCCGAAGCGGCTGGATACGTTTCAATCACGCCCGTGGTCGTGCGCGAAATGCCTACGCGCGAGCTGGTCGAGCACATGCTCGGCATCACGGGTAAAGACGAAGCGCGCGTGCAAGATTTACTATTGCGTGGCACGCTTGTCAGCGGCGCTTCGCGCTTCCGGTGGACTGGTTGGGCGGCAGAAGCGGAGGCCGTCCGCTCGCTGCTTGCGAGCTTTCCCGATCCCGATCCTGGCCGGCCGTTCTCCGCCGCTCAATGCGTGCTCGCGGTTTTGCGTGGCGGCGCCCAGCATCCCATCGGCATCCCGCGCGATATCGGCTCGAAACGCGGTGCGGCGGCTCGCATCCTGCGCCGTGCGAGTTTTTGGGATGTGCTGATCGGAATCGCCGCCGCCGGTACGCCCCAATACGCCGAATATTCCTACCGGGAACGCGCCGACGTGTATCATCTGCCTCTAAGTGCAAATGAAGTCCAGCGCCTGCGCGCCGCTGCTCGCCTGGTGCGCTATTCCGCGCTCGAAATCCAGATTCGCAGTGCGCCCGTCGATTCAGTCGAGCTCTACGTAAGCCGTCAGCCTCTATGACGCCGCCGTCCGCCGCTTGCGAAGTTCATCGAGCGTCACCGCCAGGATGATTACCGCTCCGATGATCGCCTGTTGCAGGTAGGGCGAGACGCCCAGCAGATCGCTGCCGTTTGAAAGCAGCCCCATGATGAACGCGCCGATGAGCGTCCCCACCACGCTGCCCTCGCCGCCGTGCAGGCTGCCGCCGCCGATCACCACCGCCGCGATGGCTTGCAGCTCATAGCCCTGCCCGGCGGTGGGCTGTCCGGTCATCAGCCGCGACGCTTCGATCATGCCGGCCAGGCCCGTCAGCAGCCCGCCGATCGCATACACCGCGGTGGTGTGGAAGTTCACCGGAATTCCGGCATACACCGCCGCCTCCCGGTTGCTTCCAATCGCAAACGTGTATCGTCCCAGCCGTGTGTGTTCCAGAATCACGTGGGTCGCGAGCGCGCACGCCACCAGAATCCAGAGCACGAACGGAACACCCAGCAGATTTCCTTCGCCCAGATACGAGAACTGCTCCGGAATGCGGTGCACCGGCAGGCCATTTGTCATGATCAGCGTCGCTCCGCGAAAAATGCCGAGCGTTCCCAGCGTCACAATGAACGGCTCGATATTCAGGCCCGTCGTCATCAGCCCGTTGGCCAGCCCGCACGCAAGGCCGGTGAGCGTGCCGATCAGCACTCCGCCCGGAATCGAAAGGCCCTTCTCCATCGCCATCGTGCCCAGCACGCCGCCCATCGCCAGAATCGCGCCCACCGAAAGATCGATCCCGCCGATGATGATGATCATGGTCATCCCCAGCGCCATGATGTTAATCACCGCCGTCTGCCGCACCACGCTCGAGAGATTCGTGTTGGTCAGAAAATGCGGCGATGCAATGGCCAAGGCAATGAATAGAATGATCAGGCTGAGGAATGGCAGAAAGCGCTGCAGCACGATGCGTTTTTCGCCGCGCTTGGGCGTCGCTTCTTGAGCTTCCGCACGTTCGAGCGCGGGCTGGCTCATCGCAGCTCCTCGGCGGCGGTCTCGAGCGCGGCATAGCGCATGATGGCCTCCTGCGTGGTTCGTCCAGGAAGTTCACCGGTAATGCGGCCTTCGCGCATCACCAGAATCCGGTCGGCGACTTGCAGCAGTTCGGCCATTTCCGAGCTCACCATCAGGATCGCCGCACCAAGCCGCGCCAGCTCGTTCATTAAGTTGAAAACCTCCGCTTTGGCGCCCACGTCGATGCCGCGCGTCGGCTCATCGAAAAGAAAAACGCGCGCCTGCCGGAAAAGCCATTTGGCGATCACCACTTTTTGCTGGTTGCCTCCGCTCAGCCGTCCCGCCGGCTGGCGAATGGAGGCGGCGCGAATCCGCAACCGCACCATGAAATCCGATGCCGCGCCGTTCTGCTTGCGGCGGTCGAGAAATCCCATCCGGCAGATTCCCGGAACATTGGCCAGCGTCACGTTGTGC
>DATEFW010000020.1:0-66112 GCA_035280425.1 Bryobacteraceae bacterium
AAGGAATAGCGGCGTGCCAGGTCCATCAGGCGCGCGCGGAAATAATCGCCTACTCGCTGGATGGACGGCAGGAGCTCGTCCAAAATGTCGAAGAACTCGAGCGCCACGCGGCAGGCAAGGGCGCTGCCACCGAACGTCGAGCCATGCATTCCGGCCCCAATTGCCGCGGCGGCTTTTTCGTTCGCAACGATCACGCCGAGCGGAAGCCCGCAGGCCAGCGGCTTGGCGGCCACCATCACATCCGGCAGCACAACCGGACTGGCGAGCTGGTAGCCGAACCAGGTCCCCGGGCGGCCGACACCGCATTGGATTTCATCGAAAACCAAGAGTGCATTGTAGCGGTCAGCCAGTTCCCGCGCGCGCCGGGCGTACTCGACAGAAACCGGGAAAATGCCGCCTTCGCCCTGAATCCACTCGATGACAATGCCGGCCGTGCGGTCATCGAAAGCGCGCGCGAGCGCCGCCACATCGTTCGGAGGCAGGAATTTGACTCCGGCCAGTAGAGGCTCGAAGTCGTGCCTGTACTTCGGCTGGCCGGTAACGGAAAGGGCGCCGAATGTTCGGCCGTGAAACGAATTTTCGAGGGAAAGAATCTCGAATTTTTCAGAGTTGATTTTATTTCCGTGCGCCCGCACCATTTTGAGCGCACCTTCCATCGCCTCGGTGCCGCTGTTGGCGAAAAAGGAGCGTTGAAGGCCGCTCACGTCAGCCAGGCGCTTGGCCAGCGCGCCCTGATAGCGGTGATAGTACAGGTTCGAGCAATGAATCAGCAGGCCCACTTGCTCGCGAATCACCTGAACGATTCGCGGATGGGCGTGTCCCAGCGCGTTCACACCGATGCCCGCGATGAAATCCAGGTAACGGTTGCCATCTACGTCGAACACGTAGCATCCCTCGCCGCGCTCGAGAACCAACGGATAGCGGCTATAGTTCTGTAACAGGAATTCGCGTTCCAGATCCATGATCTGGCGGGCTTCGGAGGTCATAGGCGTGGCGGAACTCATCCGTCCATCATACAATCTCACCAATGGGTAAGACGGCATTTCTGTTTCCTGGACAAGGGTCGCAATACGTGGGAATGGGGAGATCCATGGCGGAAGCATACCCCGCCGCGCGGCTGATCTTCGAAACGGCGGACCAGACGCTGGGATTTCCGCTGTCGCGCCTCTGCATTGAGGGAGGCGAAGAGGATCTGAAGCTCACCGAAAATACTCAACCGGCGCTGCTCACCGTGTCTATTGCGGCGTTCACGGTCTTGCGAGAGCGGGGCGTGCGCCCGGATTACGTGGCCGGCCACAGCCTCGGCGAATATACGGCGCTGGTAGCCGCGGGATCACTCCGTTTCACGGACGCTCTGCGCTTGGTGCGCAAGCGAGGCCGTTTCATGCAGGAGGCTGTGCCTCCGGGCGTGGGCGCAATGGCCGCACTGTTGAAGCTGCCGCCGGAGCGGCTCGAAGAAGTCCTCCATGAGGCTGCTCAGGGTGAAGTCGTGTCGGCAGCGAATCTCAATGCGCCCGATCAAATCGTGATCGCCGGGCACGCGGGAGCTGTCCAGCGCGCGATGGAGCTGGCGAAAGCCGCGGGCGCGAGGCGTGTGGTGCCGCTCGCGGTCAGTGCACCTTTTCACTGTCCGTTGATGAAACCCGCGCAGGAGCGCCTGGCTCCTGAGCTAAGCGCCGTGAAATTTGACGATCTTGACTGGCCCCTGATCAACAACTGGCAAGCGCAGGAAATTCGGACGGGCTCCGAAGCGCGTCGCGGGTTGATCGAGCAAGTGCCGAATGCGGTCCGTTGGGAGGAATCGGTGCGATATCTTGCCGCGCAGGGAGTGGATCGCTTCTTCGAAGTAGGCCCGGGCGGAGTTCTTACGGGCCTGCTGCGCAGTATCGATCCTGGACTGACGGGGACCAAATTCGGCGAAGCCCAGGATGTGGAACGGCTCAATGCCGCCGCAGCACGCCAATGAGCTGCCACTAAGAGCTCTTGACCTCCAGCAACTCCATCAGCTGCGCTTCGTCGATGATCTTCACGCCCAATTCCCGAGCCTTATCGAGTTTCGAACCAGGATCCTCGCCGGCTACAACATAACTGGTTTTCTTACTCACAGCGGTCGAAACTTTGCCACCTGCTGACTGGATTCTAAGCTTCGCCTCATCGCGGCTCATCCCTGCCAGAGAGCCGGTGAGCACGAAAGTGAGTCCCGCCAGTGGGCCGCCCTGCCGTCGCTTGGCCTTATATTCAAACTGCAGGCCGGCAGCTCGAAGCCGCTCGATCAGATCCTGGTTTCTGGGTTCCCGGAAAAACTGATAGATGCTCTCCGCGACCTTCGGCCCGACTTCCTCGGCCATTTGCAAATCCTCGATGTTGGCCGACGCGACTCTGTCCATATCCCCGAAGGCTTCGGCCAAAAACTCGGCCGTGCGTTCCCCGACAAAACGGATGCCAAGCGCATTGATCACCCGTGGCAGCGGATTCTGCTTCGATTTTTCAATATTGCGGATCAGATTGCTTGCGGACGTCTTGCCCATGCGCTCCAGGTGCATCACTTTCTCAACGGTAAGATCATAGAGGTCCGCTACGCTCTGAATGACTCCGCGGTCGACTAATTGATCGACCAATGCGTCACCTAATCCGTCGATATTCATCACTGCCCGAGAGGCAAAATGCAGAATGGATTCCTTCAAGCGCGCAGGGCAGTTAGTATTAATACACCGGCTGGCGGCCTCGCTCTCTTCGCGAACGATTTTGCCCCCGCACACCGGGCAGTGCTTGGGCATCTGAAACCGGCGGCGATAGCTTCCCTGGGTATGTACACGCACGACTTTCGGAATCACATCGCCCGACCGCTCGATCACCACGGAATCGCCGATTTGCAAACCCAGCCGTGCAATCTCGTCCTCATTGTGGAGCGTCGCGCGGGAGACGGTTACGCCGCCGACCTCGACGGGCGCAAGTCGCGCCACCGGCGTCAGCGCGCCTGTCCGGCCAACCTGCACGTCGATATTCTCGACGGTTGTTACCGCCTGGCGCGCGGCATATTTGTACGCGATAGCCCAACGCGGCGCTTTCGCGGTGAAGCCCAGCCGGTTTTGCTGTTCGATTGAATCCACCTTAACCACGACGCCGTCGATTTCGTAGGGTAGTTTGTCCCGCTTGGCCTCCCATTCGGTGCAGAAGGCGAGCACCTCATCGATGTCCTTGCATAGTTTGCGATTGCCGTTCACCTTGAAGCCCATGCGTGCGAGGGCTTCAAGCGATTCCCAGTGGCTGGAATAATGATACCGACCGTCCACCAGCAAGAAATATGCGAAAAACTCAAGCTTGCGCGAAGCCGTAATCGAGGGATCAAGAACTCGCAATGAGCCGGCAGCCGCATTGCGCGGGTTCGCAAAACGCGACAAACCCCGGTCGTCCCGTTCTGCATTCAGCTTTTCGAATGCACTGCGCGGCATGACGGTTTCGCCGCGCGCTTCGAAATCGCGCATCGGCGAGTTCGTCCGTAACGGAAGCGAACGAATGGTCCGGGCATTCTCGGTGACGTCTTCGCCGATCTGTCCGTCGCCACGCGTTACGGCCCGTCCGAGTTGATTATTGCGATAATGCGCCGCCATTGATAACCCGTCCAGCTTCAGCTCAACGACATAGCGGTATGGAACGCTTTTCAGCAGGTCGCGAACGCGGTTATCAAATGCGCGCAGCTCCGGCTCGTTTAACGCATTGTCGAGGCTGAGCATGGGAGCGCTGTGCTGCACTTTCACGAATCCTTCGCGAGGCTTCCCGCCAACACGCTGTGTCGGTGAATCCGGCGTGATCAGCTCGGGATGTTGCGATTCCAGATCGCGCAGCCGGTTCATCAACGAGTCGTATTCGGCATCGCTGACCTCCGGCTGGTCCAGGACGTAATACAAATATTCGTGCCGGTGAAGTGTCTTGCGTAATTCTTCAATCTCGTCGGCGAGTTTCGCTTTCATCCGATTCCATTATAATTATCCGAATGGCGGCGGCTTGAGTTCCAGTGGCGAAAAACCCGGGTGCTCCGCGGATCCGGTTATCAACCCTCGACACATAACGGTGATTTATAACCCGGTTGCCGGCCGGCTTCGCGGGAAAGGGCGGGCGCGGCTGGAGCATGTCCGGCAAATCCTCGCAAACTCCAGTTACACCGTTAGCCTGGCCGGTACGACGGGCCCGGGAACCGCTGGTGCAATCGCCCGCCAAGCCATTCTCGAAGGCACAGAGCTCATTGTCGTCGCGGGAGGTGATGGCACTCTAAACGAGGCCGCCAACGGAATCGTCAACTCGGCAGTTCCATTAGCGATCCTTCCCGCAGGAACCGCCAACGTGGTAGCAACGGAATTGGGCTTGGGAAGCAGTCTGGAGAAGGCGGCGATCAAAATTTCCCATTGCGTTGCCCGGCGTATTGGCATCGGGCGGCTCGATTACGCCAACGGCTCCCGTTATTTCCTGGCCATGGCCGGTGTGGGGTTTGATGCCGGCATCGTCTACAGGTTGAGCAGGCGATTGAAGAATCGTCTAGGAAAAGCGGCTTATTGGCTCAGCGGAGTCGCCCAGGCGGTGCAGGTCTATCCGGAATTCACAGTTCAGGTCGGTGGCACTCCGCAAACCCCATGCTCCTTTGCCCTCGCGAGCCGTGTTCGCAATTACGGCGGTGATTTTGAAATCGCACAGAGCATTACGATGCTGGACGACGGCTTCGAGGTGGTGTTGTTCCGAGGCCGGCATGCATTGCCGTATGTCAAATATGTTGGCGGTATGGTCACGCGCCGCCTGGCGGGTATGAGCGGCGTCACGTTTCTACACGCGGCATCGCTGACCGTGTTGCAGCCGCCGAATCGCAGGATTCACATCCAGGTGGATGGCGAGTATGCCGGCTGCCTGCCCGCCTCGATTCAGTTTGTTCCGGAGGCGCTGACGCTGATGGTGCCACCCGAATATTTCCCTTCGCATTCGCCCCGAGGACTCCAGGCGGAGCACACGCGATAGAATAAAGGTCCAGGCAGACACTGATGATCTATTCCCGTTCGTCCGAATACGCAATTCGCGCCTTTGTCCATCTGGCGCAGGCTCCTGATGGAAAATTCGTCATGGCCAAGCGAATTGCGGCAGAAGAAGAAATTCCTGTGCATTTCTTGGCAAAGATTTTGCAACAGCTCGCCCGCAAAGGGCTGCTGCGCTCGAGCAAAGGGCCCACCGGGGGATTTGCCCTTCGCGCTTCTGCCTCCGACATCCGGCTCGTCGATATTGTCGAAGCGCTGGATGGCCTCGCGGAGTATGAAAAATGCGCCAGCGGACTGGCACAATGTTCCGACGACATGCCTTGCGCTCTCCATGACTCGTGGAAAGCCCTTCGTTCGCGTATCATGGATTATTTAGGGCGCAATACCATAGCCGACCTGGCAAAAGCCCTGGAGCAGAAACGGCGATTGCTGAGCAAACAGCGCCGGACCAAACGCGCTGCCGGCAAGAGAGCAAATTAACCGACAACGTAACTCGAGGAGAGCGATTCGATGAGTAATTCTGTCCTGGTTCCGATGGTGGTTGAGCAAACTTCACGGGGCGAGCGCGCGTACGACATTTATTCGCGCCTGTTGAAAGAGAACATCATTTTTCTGGGCACCCCTATCGACGACAACGTTTCCAACCTGATCATCGCGCAATTGTTATTTCTTGAGGCGGAAGACCCCGAACGGGACATCTCAATTTATATCAACTCACCGGGCGGTTCGATCACAGCGGGGCTGGCGATTCTCGATACCATGAAGTTTGTCAGGCCCGACATCGTGACTTTCTGCGTCGGTCAGGCCGCATCCATGGCAGCCGTGCTTTTGGCCGCCGGCGCCAAAGGCAAGCGTTTCAGCCTGCCGAATTCACGGATCATGATCCATCAGCCGTCAATGCACGGCTTGGCCGGCCAGGCGGCAGACATCGACATCTACGCCAAAGAGATTTTGCGTATGCGCGAAACCCTGAATAAGATTCTGTCCGATTATACCGGCCAGCCGATCGAGCGCATTTCGCGCGACGTGGACCGCGACTACATCATGAGCCCGGAGCAAGGCGTCGAATACGGGATGATCGATAAAGTGGTTCTCAGCCGCGACCTCACGCCCGTTCCCGTTTCCAAATAGGCTTGTGCGGCTATCCGGCAAGACCGCGATCATCACAGGCGTAGGAGCAGGAATCGGCGAAGCCATCGCCATTCGCTTCGCCGAAGAAGGCGCGCGCCTGGTCTTGAACGATATCAGCGCGGCCGCTGGTGAAGCGACTTTCAAAAAAGTAACGGCCGCCGGCGCCAAAGCCGTTTTTGTCGAGGCCGACATCTCACAGGAATCCGGCGCCCGGCGGATCTCCGAACGCGCGATCGAAGCGTTCGCCGGAATCGACATTCTGATCAACAACGCCGCCGATTTCACGCAGAAGAGCGTCGAACACGCGGATCCGGCGGACTGGCAGAAAGTCCTCGGCGTGAACGTGATCGGAACGGCTCTGGTTTCGAAACACGCCATTCCTCATATGAAAGCCAAGGGCGGAGCGATCGTGAACCTGGCGTCCATGAGCGCCGTCATCGCGCAGCCCGATTTCGCCACTTACAATGCGAGCAAAGGCGCGCTGCTCACTATGACCAAATGCATGGCGCTCGATCTCGCACCCTATAAAATCCGCGTCAACAGCATCTGTCCCGGCTGCATCTTGACCAGCGCATCGTATCGTGAGATCGCACGCCTCGGATTGACCTTCGAGCAATGGCGCGACCGTGTCGCTCCTCTCCACATGCTCAACCGGCTGGGCGAGCCGCGCGAAGTAGCGAATGCGGCCTTATTTCTGGCTTCCGATGAAGCCAGTTTCATCACCAGCGCTCATCTGATGGTGGACGGCGGCTATACCGGGCGATAATCGCCGGTCACCGCTTCACGACCTGCCGGAATTTCTCGTAAGCTCGATCCCAGCCGCTCGCCGCCTGGGGAGTAAAGGTTTCGAGCAAAGTCGATCGCCGGACGATCTCGCGCGCCCCGCCAAGATCTGACACTTCGCCTGCACCAATGGCCTGAATCAATACATTTCCCATCGCCGTTGCTTCCACCGGGCCAGCCACGACTTCGCGTCCGGTTGCGTCGGCCGCAAACTGGTTCAGCAGACGATTCCGCGATCCGCCTCCCACAATATGAATCCTGGCCAACTTTCGCCCCAGCAGCGACTCCAGGCTCTCGAACACTTCTCGATATCGCAGAGCCAGGCTTTCCAGGATTGCGCGCGTGATCGCGGCGGGAGTTTCCGGCGGCTTCTGGCCGGTAGCTTGACAGAACGCCGCTATTTTCCCCGGCATGTTTCCGGGTTCGAGAAAAGAATCGGGGTCAAGTACCACGGAAAAGGGTGCTGCTGACGCCGCTAAGGCCGCCAGTTCTTCATAGCTGTACTGCTCGCCGGCTGCCGCCCACGCTCGCCGGCACTCCTGCAAGGGCCACAGACCCGCGATATTCTTCAGCAGCCGCGTTTTGCCGCATGCGCCCATTTCATTTGTCAGGTTGAGCTCCAGAGAGCGCTCGTTGATTACCGGCGCGTCCAGCTCCACGCCCATTAACGACCACGTGCCGGAACTGATGTAGCACCAATCCTCTCCAGCGCCAGGAGCTGCCGCGACAGCGGATGCCGTATCGTGGCAGCCGGTGGCGTAAACCGGAACACTGGTCATCCCGGCGGGCTCCGCAATCGCCGGAAGCAGCGTGCCTAGCCGAAAACCGGGGCGCACAATCTCCGGCAGAATTGTTTTGGGAAGCTCGAGCCGGTCGAAAAGTTCTGTTGCCCACGCGCCGCGCTGCGGATTATAAAACTGCGACGTGCTGGCGATGGTCAGCTCGCTTTTGGCAACGCCCGTGAGCCAGTAGTTGAATAGGTCGGGCATCATCAGCAGTGTGCGCGCGCTCGCGAGCGCCGGTGAGCCCGCCAGCCGCATCGCGTAAAGCTGGTAGAGCGTGTTGATCTGCATGAACTGGATGCCGGTCTGCTCAAAAATCTCTTCGCGCGGAATCACCGCAAAGGTCTTTTCCGGTACACCGCCATTGCGTGCATCCCGATAATGCCGCGGATTGTCCACCAGCGCCCCGTCGGAGCCAATTAGCGCGAAGTCGACGCCCCAGGTGTCAACACCGATGCCGCCCAGTTCCAGGCGCCGCTCCCGTCCCGCGACTGCGAGCCCTTGCAGAATTTCGTTCCAAAGACGAAGCGTATCCCAGTAAAGCGCTCCCAGTACGCGCACCGGAACATTCGCGAAACGGTGCAGTTCTTCGAGCTTGAGATATCCAGTTTCGAGCGTCCCAAGAATCGCTCGCCCGCTCTCCGCACCGAGGTCGAACGCCAGATAAGCGGACATCAGCCGATCTCGATAACCACTTTCCCCACGCCGTCAGCATACGATGCGAGCATTTCAAATGCGGCAGCTGTTTTTTCAAGCGGCAGCAGGTGCGTGATCAACTTTTCCGAAATCCGCCCGGATGACAGCAGTTCCACAGCAGCATGCGCGTTGCGGTTCGAACGTTTGATTGTCTGAATGCTGATCTCTTTGGACATGGCCGTCAACAGGTCGACTCGCATATCATGCGTGCTCGGAATGCCGATCAACGCCATCTTTCCGCCCGGCCGCGCAACCTGAATCGCCATCTGGATCGTCTCGAGAGCAGCCGCTGCATCAAATACTACGTCCACGCCACGTCCGCGCGTGTGATCCATTACCGCTTCATAGAACGACTCCGATCGCGTATCTACGCAAACCTCTGCGCCCATTTCACGCGCAATCGCCAATCGGTGCGGAACCTTGTCCGCGATAAACACTCGCGCGGCTCCGGCAATCCTTGCCATGGCCGCCGTCAGTAATCCGATCGGGCCGGCGCCCAGCACCGCCACCGTATCTCCCAGCCGGACATCCACGAGTTCCAGAACATGCGCCATTACAGCGAGCGGTTCAATCAGCGTGGCCTGCGTGAAGCTCATCCCCGACGGCACGGGCACAACATTCGCCGCCGGAACAGTCGCGAATTCGCGAAACAGCCCGGCAGCACCCGGCGAGCTCATGAATACCGATTTCACGCAGTTATTGTGCCTGCCCGAGCGGCAAAATTCGCACGCGCCACAAGTAATCGTCGGTTCAACCGCGACCTTCTGGCCTGCCCCTAGCCCGCTTACACCTGGCCCCACAGCGGCGATCTCCCCTGCCGGCTCATGACCCAGGACTTGTGGATACGCCGCTCGCAGACTACCGATGCCGCCATCGAGATACCAGTGCAGATCCGTTCCGCAAACGCCCACAGCGCGCAGCCGGACCAGAACTTCGCCCGGACCTGGATCAGCCGGCATTGGCATTTCGTGCAGTTCGAGCGTGCGCGGCGCTACCAATTGAATGGATTTCATCGGGCCGCATGCCAGTATAATGCACGCGGCCTGGCGAGATTAATCGATCACTTTCGCGGTGAGCACCAGGATCAGCGCGTTGTCGGCGTTATCGATATTGGCTTTGCCCACGACGACTTTCTGGCCCTCGCGAACGTCGATGCTGGTCTGGATCTGAGCCTCCTGGAATTGCCACTGACCTCCGCTCTGCTTGATCGGGACGCTCAGACTCAGTAGTAATTGATCGACGCGGATGGTCGTATCTTTTCCATCGGAAGAAATCGCCGCGGAGTTTGTCCTGAATTCATAAGACAGCGGCAACGCAGCATCGGAAACCAGCCAAGGCAGACTGCCGTGCACTCGTTCACCTTGCCCGTCACGCCCTCGCAGCGTTAACGCCCCTAGCAGGCGAAACGCCTGGTAACTAAACAGTGTCTTCAATTGCTTGATCACCGGAGCAAGCTCCGCCGGCATTTTCGAGATTGTCCCTTCCGGCGAAGCCAAAACCAGGTAGGCGTTGAACTCGATATTTTTGGCGGCCGGCGGTGGCACATCCAGCCTCTGGATTGTTTCTTCTATGGATGTGAGAACGTCTTTCGGGGCCCGGACTGACAGCACTTTCAAATCCCGGTCGGCAGTAATCGTAACGTTCAACGGCATAAAAATTCTATACAGCTTCTCCGGATCTACGTGCTTCAATTGGAACACCTTTATCGGCCAGGGACTGTTTTTCTCCGCAGCCGCCGGCTCCTCCGATTTCTTTTCCTGCGCGAGAACCGCGAGCACTCCGCAAAACGAAATCAGAACTACTTTCGCGATTTTCATTTAGCCTCCATTCTGATCGACCAGCCAGTAAATCACGACATCCGGATCATCCGTGATCATCTTCACCAGAAGCGGTTCGGACTTGAACGACGGTTTACTCTTGAGCCGTCTCGCAACGTGCTGTACTCGCGGCGCATGGTGTGTTCGCTCCGCCGGCGCCTGGGCGTGCACGAGCGAAGCCGGTGGTACTTTAGCCACAATTGCCGGCGGCTGTTGAACCGGGGCTTGCCGCTGTATCTGCCACATCCATCCGGCCACTATGGCCAAAGCTACGGCCGCAGCAACGGCGTACCTTCGCCAGCCTGGCATTCGTCGCGGGGTTGAAGTCTCTCTCAAAACACCCGCGCGCACCTCGGCGTACGTCGATTCATCCACCGACTCAAACCGCAGCGCCTTGAACGCCGCCTGGCTCTCTCGCAGGCCCGCAGCAAATTCGCGGCATCCTCCGCATGCATCCAAATGCCGCTCCACCTGCCCCGTTTCCTCTTCCGTCAGATCGTTCTCTACGTAGAGCGCAATCAGCGCCTCGTATCCGGCGCAATTCATACACGTCTCCTCTCCTGCCGCTCCACAAATTTGCGGATCTTCACGCGCGCATTCGAAATCTGCGATCTCACGGTGACCTCCGAGCACTTCAACGTGCGTGCCACTTCCCTGGTCGAAAGACCCTCGAGATCACGCAGGACTACCGCGGCCCGCTCCTTTTCGGGTAGCGTCTCCAGCGCAGCGTAAATCATGCGCATCTGCTCGGCGCGCCGCATCTTCTCGGGCGCATCCGCCGGCGCCGCACCCGGCTCGCCCGAATCGAGTGGCACTGTCGCCCTCCGCATCCGATCGCGCATCATGTCGCGGCAGACGTTCACAGTGATGCGGTACAGCCAGCTCGGAAAGTAACGGTTCTCGTCAAGCTGGCCGAGCGACCGGTGCAGGCGCAGAAAAACTTGTTGCGCCGCGTCCTTGGCATCTTCCAGATTCCGGTTGAGCAGGCGCAGCGCAGTCATTAGAACCTGGCGCTCGTAGCGCATCAGGATGGCTTCGAAAGCGGCTGCGTCTCCGGCTTTGGCCTGCTTGACCAGCCGTGCAAACTCCAGCTTTCGCTCATCCGGACACTCGCCGCTCATCACCAGCGCCAGATCTTGCATGCCGTCCTAATGATATATACTGCTGGCGCGCGGAAAACGTTGATAGAATTTTTAAAGCGCCCGCCTCAAGATGAATCTCGATGACAAGTTCCGGCTAGTGCGAGGGCAGGTCTATTTGACCGGCATCCAGGCCCTGGTGCGCCTGCCGATGGACCAGATGCGTCGCGACCGCGCAGCCGGGATCAACACCGCCGCTTTTATCTCCGGCTACGAGGGTTCCCCGCTGGGCGGCTACGATCTCGCCCTCTCACGCGTTCGCCCGTTGCTCGACGAGCACCGCATTCATTTCGTTCCCGGCGTCAACGAAGACCTGGCCGCTACTTCCATCTTCGGAAGCCAGATTGTCCATGCGCTCGGTGAATCGAAATATGACGGTGTCGTCGGCATTTGGTACGGAAAAGGACCTGGTGTCGACCGGTCCGGAGATATTTTCCGGCATGCGAATCTTTCGGGCACGGGCCGCAACTGCGCGGCGCTCGTGCTCGGCGGCGATGACCATATCTCGAAGAGCTCAACCATTCCGCATCAAAGCGACCTGAGCTTCTACAACTTCGGCATCCCCGTGTTCTATCCGGGCAATACGCAGGAAATTCTCGATTACGGCATGTTCGCGATCGCACTGTCGCGTTTTTCTGGCGCCTGGGTCGCGATGAAGATGGTCACCAACGTCTGCGATGGAGGCGGCACCGTCGACGTGGATCCGGCACGCCCCTCAATCGAAATTCCCGAAGGCTACCAAAAGCATTCAGACTCCCGCTTGATCATCCCGTTCACCTTGCAGCTCGAGCATGAAGTCAATTACCGCCGCCTGGAAGCCGCTCGCGAGTTTGCGCGAATCAACCGATTCAACCGGTATTTTGGGGCCCTTGACGGCGCACGAATCGGGATCGCAACCGCCGGAAAGCCGTATTACGATCTGATGCAGGCCCTGCGCGACATCGGTATTCAGCGCGCGGATCTCGCCGCACTCGGAATCCGCATCGCCAAGTTCGGCATGACGTTTCCGCTCGAATCCCGCTTTGTGTCGGAGTTCGCACGCGGTCTCGAAACTGTTCTGGTGATCGAAGAAAAACGCAGCTTTCTCGAGCTGCAATTGCGCGAAGCGCTATACAACGCGCCCCACCGGCCAGTGATCCTCGGCAAGCAGGACGAAAAAGGCACACCGCTGGTGCCCGCTACCGCCGAGCTGGATCCTGAACAGATCGCGAAGGTGCTCGCGCGCTATCTCGCGCCCCGTGAATCTATAGATCGCCGGCTTCGCCTGATCGCGGAAATCGCCTCGCGAGATCGCGAAAAGATTGCCACCCGCGCACCGAACTTCTGCTCCGGCTGCCCGCATAACCGTTCCACCCTTCTGCTTGAAGGACAAGTTGCGGGAGGCGGCATCGGCTGTCACGGTATGGCGGCAGGCCTCGCCCACCTGAGCCGTGGTTACGCTTTCCTCACGCACATGGGCGGCGACGGCGTGCCCTGGATCGGCATGTCGCCTTTCGTCAACCGCCGGCACATTTTTCAGAACATCGGAGACGGAACTTATTTCCATTCCGGATCGCTCGCCGTCGAAGCCTGCGTCGCCGCCGGCGTGAACATCACCTACAAGCTTCTTTACAACAGCGCCGTCGCGATGACCGGCGGCCAGCCGGTTACCGGCGCTCTTCCTGTTCCGGATCTCACCCGAAAACTCGAAGCGGAAGGCGTTCGCAAGACTGTCGTCATGACCGACGATCCTGCCAAGTACCCGCACGACGCCCAATTCGCCGCTAATGCCGAACTGCGCCACCGGGACGACGTGCCGGAAGTCTTACGCGAGCTCGAGCAGATTCCCGGCGTCACCGTGTTGCTCTACGATCAGCAATGCGCCGCCGAAAAACGGCGCCTTCGCTCGCGCGGCAAACTCGAAGAGCCGGTGCTGCGCGTGGTCATCAATGAACGCGTTTGCGAAGGCTGCGGCGATTGCGTGCGCCAATCCAACTGCATGAGCCTTCACCCGGTGCAAACCGAGTTCGGGCAGAAGATGCGCATCCACCAGTCTTCCTGCAACAAGGATTATTCCTGCGTCCTCGGCGATTGCCCGTCATTCGTTACCGTGAAAATAAAATCCGGAACCGGCTTGCGCCGGAAAAACGTGCCGGCGCTTCCACCCGCTGAGGTGCCGGACCCGCGGGAAAAGGTCTCGGCCGGCGATGGCTATTCCATCCTCGCCCCGGGAATCGGCGGTACGGGCGTCGTCACCATCAGCGCGCTGCTCGCCACCGCCGCATGGCTCGACGGCCTCTCCGTGATTACGCTCGATCAAACCGGCCTCGCACAAAAAGGCGGCGCCGTGGTTTCCAGCATCATCCTGAGCGATTCGCCGGTCGAGGCTCCCGCCAAGATCGGCTACGCCAATGCAAATCTCATCCTCGGCTTCGATTTGCTCGGCGCCGGCAGCGTAGAAAATCTGAACCGCGCGCACCCGGAGCGCACCGTCGCGGTGATCAACACTGCCGAAATTCCGACTGGTGACACCATCCGCGGCCGCACGCCGCTTTTTGGCCCCGCACGCATTGTCGATCTCATCAACGCCGTAACGCGCAAGGGCCGCAACATTTTCGTTGACGCCCAGCGCATTGCCGAAGGCTTGTTCGCCAGCCATCTCGCGGTGAATGTTTTCCTGCTGGGCATCGCTTACCAGGCCGGTCTCATCCCACTCACCGATAAATCCATCGAAGAAGCCATCCGCCTCAACCGCGTCGAAGCAGATCGCAACCTGCAAGCGTTTCTCTGGGGCCGAAAGTACTATGAAAACGCCCAGGCAGTCGAAGAAATTCTTGTTCCGCCGAACGCGCACCCTGAGTCGCAGGAGCCGCTCGCGCGCCGCATCGCGGAGCTCGAAAATTATCAGGACCGCCGCTACGCTGATTCCTATCGCACTTTCGTGGAGAACGTCGCTGCTCGCGAGCCGGCGCTTCAAGAAACCGTTTCACGTTATCTATTCAAGTTGATGGCGTACAAGGACGAATACGAAGTGGCCCGTCTTTTGACGCAACCCGATTTCGAACAGACCGCGCAATCAATGTGGGCCGCTCCGGAATCCATCAGTTACAACCTGCATCCACCCCTACTTCGCTCGCTTGGATTAAAGAAAAAGTTGAAGCTCGGCCCTTGGTTCCGCACGCCCCTCCGCCTTCTCGCCGGCTTGAAACGCCTGCGCGGCACGCCCTTCGATATTTTCGGCTACGCCGCAATTCGCCGGGAAGAACGCGCGCTGATCACGTGGTATCGCGCTTTGATTCAAGATTTACTGGAACACCTCACGCCCGACAACCTGCCCCTTGCCATCGAGATCGCTTCCCTTCCCGATCAGATTCGCGGCTATGAAGACGTCAAAATGTCGAGCATCCGCGAAGTCAAGCAGCTTGCGCAAGAGAAACTCGCTCTCATCAAACAATCGCCGCAAGTTCCCGCCTAAAATTTAACTCGCGGTCGCAGGCTTCAATCCCAAACCCGGCCGGTCGGGCAAAATCAGTTTCCCTTCGCGCACCAAAACCCCGGAGTACGGATCGTTACCAATCAGTAGATTCCCGTCCAGATCCGCGTAATCCACCAGTGGAGAAAGATGCGCTGCCGCCGTCACACCGATCGAGCTCTCGATCATGCATCCCAGCATGGTTTTCATCCCCAGCGATTTCGCAATCTGGATCATGCGGTACGCCTCCAGCATCCCGCCGCACTTCATCAGCTTCACGTTCACGCCGTCGAACGCGTTCACCAGTTTCGGAATATCCGTCGGATGCAAACATGCTTCGTCCGCGATGATCGGAATGTGCACGCGGCTGCGTACCCACCGCGTCTCTTCGATCATCGTCGCCGGCATAGGCTGTTCCACAAACTCCACGCCCTGCGTCGCCAGCCAGTTGATCTTGCGCACCGCTTCTTCTTTGTCCTTCCAGCCCTCGTTGGCATCCACCCGCAGCGGTTTATTGGTCACGCTGCGCACCGCCGCGATTGTAGCCTCATCGGTGTCCAGCCCGACTTTGATTTTCAAAACCGGAAACGCCGCTGCTTCCCTCACCTTTTGCCGCGTCACTTCCGGATTATCGATGCCGATCGAAAACGTAGTAATCGGCGCATCCGCCCGGTCGAGCCCAAAGTACGTGTAAAGCGGAATCCCCAGTTTCTGCCCGAACCAGTCCATCAGGGCAATATCGATCGCCGCTTTGGCTGCGTACTGCCCGTCAATCCGCCGGAAAACCTCCGACATGATTTTCTCGAATTGATACGGATCTGCCGAAACCAGCATGCTGCGCACCGACTCAACCGCCTGCCTCGCCGACTCCGCATTTTCGTGATACCGCACAATCGGCGCCGCCTCACCCACACCCGTAATCCCCGCATGCGTGTAGCGCACGTGAAGGTTGTCGCGATACTGGCTCGACGACATCACCGTTGTCCACGTATGCCGCAGCCTGAGCCGTACGATTTTCGATTCGATCTCCGAGACCGCTCCAGACGCGCTTCCAAGCGCCGCCGCCGCTCCCAAAGCTTTAAACCAATCTCTTCGAATCACTTGATTCTCCTGGCCGTAATGTAGAGTTTCGCCCAATACGGATCCGCAAGATCGCTGATCTGCACCACCGGACGTTCATGCGTCGTCGCATTAATGAACTTGCCGTCCCCGATGTACATGCCCGTATGCGTGACTTTGCGCTCGCCGAAGAAAAGAAAGTCGCCCGGCTCTAAATGTTCACGGTCCACCGCGACCGACCCGTCCCATCGAGCCTGCACGCTCGCGTCCCGCGGAATGGTGACGCCCCGCCTCCCGCAAAGCATCTGCGTAAAGCCCGAGCAATCGAATCCAAATGTCGAAACTCCGCCCCAGTAGTATGGCAGCCCGAGAAAGCGCTTGCTCAACGCGATCGTTTCGCGAATACTCAACGTCTGCCAATCGAAAGTCACATCGCCGCGTTGCACCCAGCCGCTTCGGTCGTCCGGAAGCTTCACTTCCATCCAGCGCGATTCAGATTCCGGCTCCGCCGTGACTGCAAGAGCCGTTTCGAACGGCACGGTTTCGAGCGGCCGGCGCTTCATCACGTCCGGCTCCTGGTAAACATTCGCGAACAGGCTCGTCACCCGCGCCACGCGGCCTCGCGATGCGTATGGCGGCTCCCCTGCACTCAACCGCTTGATGGACGAAGTCTGCATCCATCCGGTGTATTCGTCCGCAGTCCGCACCTTGGCCCAGCCGGATTGCTCTTCAACCAGCGACACATTACTTCCATAGATCGCCTGCGACACGACATCCGCCGCCTCGCTCGGACGCGAATACATGTTCGCCACCGGCTTCAGGATCACTCCCCGCGCTCCACCCCCGGCCATCAGCGCGCTCATCATCACCCAAACAAGCATTTCATTCCATTTTCCCTTTTCTTGGCCGTGCCCGGCCGGCAACTCACCCAGAGGCCAACTGTGCTACTTTACTCCTGTGAACCGACGACAATTCGTTTCGACTGCCGCCGCCGGGACGTTGCTCGCCGGCCGGCGCGTCCTGGGCGCGAATGATCGCATCCGCATCGGCCTGATCGGCACCGGCGGGCGTTGCATGTACCTCGCCCAACTGCTGCAAGGTCTCCTCGCCAACGAAATCGTTGCCACCTGCGATGCGTACGAGCCGCGCCGCCTCGAAGCCGCCCAAAAAATGGGCCCGCAGGCGAAGCCCGTCGCGGACTACCGCGAAATCCTCGACCGCAACGACATCGATGCCGTCGTCATCGGCGCGCCCGATCATTGGCATGTTCCCATGGCCATCGACGCCGTTTCCGCCGGCAAAGACGTCTACGTCGAGAAACCGGTCACGCACGAAATTTCCGAAGGCGACAAATTGATCGCCGCCGTCGAGAAGTCGAAACGCGTGCTGGCCACCGGCACGCAGCAGCGAAGCTGGGATCACTACATTCTCGCCAGACAACTGATTCAAGGCGGGCGCCTCGGCCAGATCACTCTCGCCGAAACTTACTGGTATCAAAATTACATCCGCCCCAGTTGGCAGCAGGCTGAAGTCGATCCGTCCAAACTCGACTGGAAAAAGTTTCTCGGCTCCGCTCCCGACCAGCCGTTCGAGCCCGTGAAATTTCTCCGCTGGCGTTTCTTCTGGGATTTCGGCGGCGGAATCTTCACCGACCTCATGACCCACTGGATCGATGTCGTGCAGTGGGTTCTCGAAAGTCCTCTGCCCGATGCCGTCCAGGCATCCGGCGCCACTTATGCGCTCCACCAGTGGCAATGCCCCGATACCGTCAACGCGTCGATTCAATTCCCGCAGCACTACACTTCCGTCTACAACGGCACCATGATCAGCTCGCTCGAAGATGGAGGGATCGTCTTCCGCGGTTCCGAAGGCATCATGCAGCTCACCCGTGAAGGCTTCTGGCTGTATGGCGAAGCCAATCGCCGCCGCAACGATCGCGATCTCCCGGAACCCGAAATGGTCATGAAATCGACCGGCGACGGCACGCGCACGAACTTGCAAAACTGGCTCGACTGTATTCGCAGCCGCGCCCTGCCGAATGCCCACGTCCGCGCCGGCGTCGAGGCCGCACGCACTTCGCATCTCACGAATCTTGCGATGCGCGAAGGTAAGATCATCCGGCCTAGCGCAACCTGACCGGTCCCGTTTTTCAAAATGCCCACCCCTTATGACGAGCTGCCCTACCCCGGTGCGGCTTATGCCCAAACCCATCCTGACCGCTTGGCGGTCATGGCAACATTATTCGGCCTTGCACCGCCGCCGGTCGAGCGTTGCCGGGTTCTCGAACTCGCCTGCGGCGACGGCGGCAATCTCATCCCCATGGCTTTCACCCTCCCGGGCAGCCGCTTTCTCGGCATCGATCTCGCGGAATCCGCCATCGCCAAAGGCCGCGAGCTGATTCAGACTCTCCACTTGACCAATATCTGCCTGAAGGCGATGAACCTCATGGACGTCGGCGAAGAGATCGGCCAATTCGACTACATCATCGCGCACGGCATTTACTCCTGGGTCCCAGCCGCGGTCCGCGAGCGGATTCTCGACTTATGTAAATCGCATCTCGCTCCGAACGGCGTCGGCTTCATCAGTTACAACACATACCCCGGCGGCCACTTCCGCGACACGATTCGCGAAATGATGAAATTCCACACGCGTCATTTGACCGATCCCGCCGAGCGCGTCGAGCGCGCCCGCGAGTTTCTGCGCTTTCTTGCGGAAGGCCAATCCAAATCCGACGCCTACGCTGTGTTTCTTCAGTCCGAATTGCAGTCCTTCCTCGAAAGGAAACCGGAGCATTTCTATCACGATGAGTTAAGCGAGTATAACGACCGTTTCTATTTCCACGAATTCGTGGATCAGGTCAGCCATCACGGCTTGCAATATCTTTCTGCGGCTGGGTTGGCCAACATGCAAACGGGCACGTATTCACCCGCGATACTGGAGAAGCTCCAATCTTATTGCGCGGCCGACGAATTAATCCGGGAGCAGTACCTGGATTTTTTAACGCTGCGCAATTTCCGACAGACCTTGATCTGCCATGCCGACGTTCCGTTAGACCGCAGAATGAATCCATCGCGCGTCCGCTCGCTCGCCGCCGCTTCGGAAGCCACGCCGGCCTCCCCGGATCCTGATCTGCGCACTAGTGCCGCCCAGGAATTTTGCTTTTCGAGTGGCGGCAAAATGTCTACCAATCATCCTTTGGCCAAAGCGGCCATGATGCATTTGGGCGCCGTCTGGCCGCGCCCCGTGCAATTTGGCGAGCTGTTAGAAACGTCCCGCCGGCTGACTTCCAGAAATACCGACCCGGCTACTCCTCTCGACGAGGATTCCAACTGGCTTTCCGATATGGTGCTGAAACTCAACGCCGCGAATTTTCTCGATCTGCACGTGTATTCTCCGCCCTTGGTCAACCAGCCTTCCGAGCGGCCGGCGGCCAGCGCACTCGCTCGCGCGCAGGTTCTGACTCGCTCGGAAGTGACGAATCTCCGGCACGCCTCCGTCAAAGTGGAAGATGAAGGCGCCCGCCAATTGTTGCTGCTGCTCGATGGCACGCGCGACCGCAGCCAGCTCCTCGATACTCTCCGCGAGCTTCTCCATGCGCCTGATATCGCCAGCGAGCAGCTCGAAAATAACCTCACCCGTCTGGCAAAGCTCGCTCTGCTTACCGCGTAACATGCAGCCATCAGCGTAATCAGGACAGCACAATCTCGCTGGAAGTTAATTTAGGCAGGTTTGTGGCAACCGGGGAAACGGCTCCGCCCCGGTTTTCGGAATGTGGGACGGCGAAAGTGCGGGTTTATGCTCGGCGGCTAGTTGGCAGGCTGAGAATGCGAGAATCGCCGCCCTACCAGCCAAACGCCGAACGAAGTTAGGAACGGAGCCGGAAGCGTTGCGTCATATGTTGAAAAAGAGAGCGTGCTAATAGGAAACATGACTGTGGTGATTGCCCAGTCGAGCACAAGTGGCCAAAGCCCGGGTCCGCCGCCGGGGAAGTTTTGTGCTTGAAAGAGCCAACCTTGCAGAAGCATGTACATGGGGCCGGTGACGTAAATCCCCAGCAACGTACAGAGTTCCAGACCAACGCATTGCGAGAGGTTTGCGCTCCAAACTCTCCAGGCCATGACGGCTGCTAGAGAAACTGCTAGTGGAAGTACCAGATTGGCGCATAGCAGTAAGGGTGAGTTCGAAAAGAAGATGTGCCACAAGAGGTCGAGGCCCCAGTACAGTGCAGGCAACAGCACCAAGCCGATCAAATTCCACTTGCTGATGTACCGTTTCAATCGGATCCTGCCGGGGAAGACCGGGGGACAGCCTGATCCGCGCCCTGTGTCCACCCAACCACGAGCGGTTCACTTTTGGGAAGCTTCTAGCGATCCCTTCAAACGTCTGATTTTATCAGGCAGGGTTATCAGGCCAGGTATACTACCGCGCCCCGCCCAGGTTCTGACTCGTTTGGAAGTGACGAATCCCTGGCACGCCTCGGTCAAAGTGGAAGATGAAGGCGCCCGTCAATTGTTGCTGCAGCTCGATGGCACGCGCGACCGCAGCCAGCTCCTCGATACTCTCCGCGAGCTTCTCCATGCGCCTGATATGGCTAGCGAGCAGCTCGAAAATAACCTCACCCGTCTGGCAAATCTCGCCTTGCTCACTGAGTAGCTATGCAGCGTCGGTGCTCCGTCCGGATACCGGGAGCCATAGGGTAAACAGAAGCGGACAACGTCGTTCGAAGTTAATAATGTGCAGCGGGCCGGAGATTAGTTAACAGCGCACCTGCAAATGCTTGCAGGGTAGGTTGCGACAGCGCGTAAAACGGTGCAACCCATTTTGGGGGCGCACGACGGCGAAAACGTGTGTCAATAACAGGCGAGGCGGACCGGCGCGCGTTAATAATCTATCTGGCACGATGTTAGGGCGGCGCTGCCACCGTTACGAACTGGCGTCTATTTTTGCATCGAAAGAAGAGGCAGGGCTTTCCGTTTCGGCGCTCTCGTGCAGCATGCGTATCGGATGACGCTAAGGTTGGCAGTGGCCGTAGTCTTTCACAATCTTCTCCGCCTGGAACGAAGGAGAAGACGATGGGCCCGATTTGCGCCCCTTCAGTTTCACGCGCTCGCCAACCGGCAGAGATACGCCTGCGTCTGAAACTAAGTAGACCTTTTTGTCGGAAGTCACGAGGGTTTTCTTACCGCCCGACTCAGCTATACACCCCGTGGTGACTCCCCGGTTGTGGAGAACAAGGAACGTGATCACGCCGCCTGCAACAGCCGCGCCTCCGGCGACGACAGCCACTGCCAAACCATGGTCAATTCCTCCTACGTTGCCAGCGATTTGCGCTTCCGCAGGGGAAACCGTAAGCAACGTCGAAAACAACATCGCGGCAACCAGAACTGTAAACCCGAACGTTCGGCGAATGGTGTTCACACGCCTCGAGGTTGGCCGTGGAGCATCGCATCGCGGTGACATCTTGACCGGAATTTCCATTTTCGGCCTCGTTAGTGTGGTTCAGTATACATCCATTCAGTATTTTCGATCTGATACGGTAGTAAGACTCGGGGCCCAAGACGAGCGGTCCACTCTTCGGAAGCCTCTAGCTCCAATCCCTTCAAACGTCTGATTTTATCAGGCAGGTTATCAGGCCAGGTATACTACCGCGCCCCAGTGACACTTTGTCACTTGCTTTATGCCGGAAGCGTCACCGGGAATCCGCCCCCGGTCCGACGGCTCGACTACATTTCAACGCCGCTCGCGCGGTTCGAAACCTGGCGTTCCACATACAGCCGGTAATGCATGTACGTCATGTACATGATCGGCAAAATCAGCAGAGCCGTTCTCCAGCCGACATAATGACTCGAAATACTGACCAGGCCCGCCACCGCAGCGCCAACCAGATAATAGGGAAACGTCCAGATGTAACACTGCTGCCAGAGCTTCGTTAACGGCTTGGTTTCCACCAGCGCGAGTACCGTCGCCACCAGCACTGTGTTCGTCAGGAAAAAGAAACACGCGGCCAGCGCCAGCAGCACCACGAATCTTCCGTTCACTGCCTGAATTTGCGGCAGGTGGTAAACGAAATGTGCGCTCGTGATAGCCATGGTCAGCGCTGAAATGTTAAACAGCACCTGCGGAATCGTCGGCCTCGTTCTGTTTCGCCACACGCACTGCGTGACCGTCGCGATCGCCCCTAATGCCAGCGTTTCCGAGAAGCTGAGCTGCGAAATCCCCATCAGGATAAACAGGAAATTGAGCGACATCGTTCCGGTCAGGCCCGGTAGCCTCACCTTCAGCGTCGAAGCCACCAGGGCCAGCAGCAGATAAATCGTGAATTGCACCGGGTCCGTCGATTCCCAGTGCGAAACGCCCAGCGATAGCATAATCAGCCCAGGGATGATCGCGAGGGCAATGAAAAGTTTTGCCTTGGTCGGCATATCAGTAGTACTCCTCCGGGAAAAACCAGGTCGGCATCAGATCCCAGCTCCGCTCTGCTGAAAAAAACCGAAGCGCCCCAGGCCATCCGAGCGTGGGTGACCAGCGACACCGTGAACTGGATGGAATCGCGAACGGCCCCGGGAGAAAGACCGCTGCCTGGGGCAGCTTCGGAATCGGTGCGGGCAATTGAACAAGGAACAACGCGAGCGCCCGCGGAAACGAAACGGCACGGGAAACCAGACCAATTGTTTTTAGCCGCGTCATGTTGCCGGATTTTACCCGGCAACCGTCGTTCCAATGAACTGGAAGCAATAAAGACTGAAATTACAGGACTTAACAAAACAGCGAATTGCCGCTTGGAGGGGGCTGGTGACAGCCTGTCACAGGCGAGGGTGCACGGCGAGGTTAACCCTTACTATCGGATGATAACCGGCTGGTGACTTACAGACTATGACTTGCCGAGAACTTCGAGCGCGCGCTTCAGGATCACGTCCTCGCCCTTTTGCTCCGGCTCGGGCGTCTCGGGGCGAGCGGTCTCGCCGTCCTCGTCGCTCTCGATTTGCGGTTCGGGTTCGGCTACCGCCTCGTTCGGCGTCACGCCGCTGTCCTGAATGGCTTTCCCGGAGGGCGAATAGTATTTCGCGACGGAAAGAATAATCGCGCTGCCGTCGTCCATGGTCAGCGCGCGTCGCAGAGAGGCGTCGCCATACGTCCGCTCGCCAACCACCTGGGCGCGGTGATTATCTTGCAATGCCGCGGCTGCAATCTCCGCGCCATCGGCCGTGCCGCGGTTTGTCAGCACCACCACGGGCAGATTCCACACCATCTTGGAACTCTCGGCGTTAAAGTCTTTGCGAGGCGATTTCTGTCCTTGGAGATAAGTCACCAGCCCCTTGTCGAGAAACAGATCTGCTAACGCGATTCCGTCTTCCGGCTGGCCGACCGCGCATTGCCGCAGGTCCAGAACCAGCCGCTTGGCGCCTTTGTTCTCCAGATCGCGAAGATCCGCCGCGATTTCGCGCACCCTGGCTGCCGAAAGCGTATCCGGCCGGATATAGCCGACCTCGTTCGGCATCATTTTCGAAGAAACCGGCGGGGGAGCCGGCACCGCCCGGGTCAGCGTCATTTTTTGCGGTTCCGGCTTCCGGCGCAGAACCGTGATATCGATAGTCGTGCCTGGCTCTCCGTGCAGCAGCAGGTTGGCATAGGCCAGCGGCATGTCCCGGGTCGCCACACCCTTGATCGTTTCCAGAATGTCGCCCGTGGTCAGCCCGGCTTTAGCCGCCGGCGACCCCGGCACCGCAGCCACGATTCCGATATACCCGAACCTCTTCGAAAGCACCAGGCCGACATCGCCTTTATACTCATCGTGGTGCTTCAGGTACTCTTTGTACTGGTCGGAATTCAGGTAGCTGGCAAACGGATCGATCGACTCGAGCAGCCCGTTAAGCGCCCCTAAAGTGACGCTCTTCAGATCGGGTTCTTCCACGTACTCGCTCTTAATCCGCGAGAGGACTTCGGTGTAGACCGCCAGGTGATGGTAGGGGCTGTCGGGCGAGGTGCCCTTGCCCAGAAGCGTGCCCAGCAAAAGCAGAAGCACCAGAAAGGTCGAGCTGATCACGACCACAAATTTCGAGCGGCTGTTCATAGAACTAACTTCAGTATAACAGCAGCCGCTGAGTTACCGCCCCCAAGGCTTTAGAGGTAACGCTAAGGTTTTGTCGCGATCGTCACGCCCGCTTGTGAATCGATTCCGCCGATATTTACGACCACCGGGACCGCTGCGCCGGTCGTGTGCGCCGGAATGGTGGCGTTGATCTGCAGCACCCCAAGCATACCGCCGTCGAATGGCCCCGCGTAAGTGACTGGCGCGGCAACACCTCCGATGGTCACGGTAACGGCTGTGGTCAGCACAGGCATGGCCGGATCGGTGGGCAGGGTGCCTGCGGGGATCACGTAGCCGTCCACCGGCACCGGCGTGTTCGTATACACCCCTTCTCCAGTCAGGTATAGGCTGATGGCATCCCCGATTTTGGCGGCATTTGTCGCCGAATTGATGGTGACCGCGCCGGACGCAGCGCTGGTGTTGAGCGCGGCGGCCTGGCCCGAGCCGGAGCCGTCCAAGGTGAAAATGCCGGGGGCCGTGGCGGTTATGCCGATGGTTCCATTGGCCGCTGGATTTGCACCATTGGACACCACGATGGTCTTGCCGGCTCCGATGCTCACGCCATAAGGCACCTGCACGCTCACCTGATGCTGGCTGACGTAAACCATTGGAGCGTCGATATTATCCACCTTCACCCCGACTCCGCCGAGCGTTTTGTCCACGTAGCCTGCCGTCACATTCAACCCCGCTGCCGTGGTCGGCCCGATATTCTCCCCGAAGAGCGTGATCAGCTCGCCCGGCGCGCCCGATGCTGTATAACTCGCTGCATTGACTGCGGCATCGACCGTTGGCGTGAAGGTGAAATTAACCGTTGTCGCCGAATCGCCGCCCGGCGCGGGATTGGTGGCATAGATGACCAGCGTGGTCCCGGCCGCCAGTTGCGCGGCGGGAATGACGGCGCTGATGACGGTGGGGCTGTAGTAGGTAGTGGTTAGCGCGACCACCGGCGGACCCTGAATTTTCGCCACCGTCGCCGCCCCAAAATTTGTTCCAAAGATTGTGACCGTGGTCGCCGGGCCTCCCACTTTTCCGGTCGGCGGCCAGATTCCAGTGACGGTTGGCATCTGATAATTCACGTTGAACGACACGGAAATGGTTTGGGTCTTGTTGGCCGAGCCGGTTTCGGTCAGGGTGATCTTCCCGGAATACGGCGTGACTTGCGCGCCGAGCGTGGATGCGTCGGCGGTGACCGCGAGCGTAACCGGTGCACCCGGAAGCACGATGCCGTTGGCGGGAGTGATTGAGAGCCATGTGGCCGTGCCTGGAGACGCCGAGAACGAAACGGGCCCTCCGGTTGACGTCAATTGCACGGGCTGCGCCGCCGGAGCCGGAGGATAAGCGAACGTCAGGGAATTCGTGCTGAGCGTTAATGTCGGCGGAGGCGCCGTGACGATGAGCTTCACGTTGGTCGTCGCCGCCGTGCCGGGCGGAACTGCCACCGCCGGCGTGAACACCACCGCCGCCGTGTACGTCCCCACCGCCAGGCCGGTCGGGTTCACATGCAGGGCTACCTTCGCCGGCAGGCTGCCCGAGTCCGGACTGGCCGTCAGCCAGAGCGACGTCCCGGTCGTGCCCGTCGGATTGATCGTGGTTGTGTAGGTCGCCGGTGTCGCACTGGACTTGACCGTCAGGGTCTGTGCCGCAGGCAGCACCGCGCCCTGCACGTAGGACAAATTAACGTTTCCGGGCGTGGAGGTCAGGGTGACGCTCTGCCCGTACACCGCCGCGACCGCTGCCACCGCCAGCAGCCCCGCCAGCGACAGACTCCTGGGGATCGCTCGATCGCTCATGTCTGCCTTATCGGCAGATCGGAAGTCAGACTTTAGGGAGAGATTCGATCGGCTCCAGCGCTTGACGCGTACGGTATCCCCGTACATACTGGAGGCATGAAGCGCTAAATGCAGCTTGCCCACTTTCGCCACAAAGGGCTTAGGCAGCTCTACGAAAGCGGCAAGCCAAAGGGGTGCCGTCCACGATGGCTGACAAGTTGAACAAACTGCTATTTGCCTCGGAGACCGCGGCCACCATCGACGAGCTCGGCCGTTTTCCTGGGTGGAAACTCCATCCGCTTAAGGGCGAGTTGAAAGGATTCTGGAGCCTGGCGGTCACTGGAAACTGGCGCCTGATCTTCCGGCACGACGAAGAGACGAACAGGGCCCGCGATATCGATTTGATCGATTATCACTAGGAAGACACGATGTCCATGAAGAATCCGCCCCACCCGGGCGACCTGATCAGAACCGAAATTATTCAAGCGCTTGGCCTCACCGTCTCAAAAGCGGCAGAGATCTTGAGAGTCCGTCGGGCTACGCTTTCGGACCTGCTTCACGGCAAGGCCGCACTTACGCCGGAAATGGCCCTGCGCATCGAAAAAGCGTTCGGCCCCGACATGGACCACCTGCTCCGCATGCAGTTGGCTTACGACGTAGCGAAAACGCGGAGGCGTTGCAGAGCTGTCGCCGTGAAGCGCTACGTTCCGGCGTAGCGGGGCCCAATGCTTCGGTGCCTGCTTCCCCGTTTCCGGCCGTTAGTTCCTCGAGGCCTTCCACACCTCACCGCCGATCGGGCTGATTACGGCGGGCCCCTTTTCCCGCTCGACTGGGGGTGTCCAGTTCGTTCGCCATATTCAGAACCGCCCGCAAAGTTCGGTCACGCTGGCATCGGTCGGAAACGCAATGGCCACATCGAGGATCGAGAAGCGCCAGATTGGTGCTGGTGCGGTAGCTAGCAGCGTATTTCCCGCGCACACCACGCTTCATCGATGAGAAGTTGTAGCTTGAACGCAAATCTCGATTATTCTTCTTCATAAAATCTTCGTTCCTGGCGGGTCGCTCGCCTGGCGCTAATGATCCGCACCGTTTCGCCTTCCTCGGTGTGTGCGATGACGAGCACGTTTACGGCTACTGCTCGTCCTGCGCGGCGTGGTAGATCCGCAGGACTTCAATGTTCTGCTCCTTCACGCGGTACACGGCGATGTAAGGGCGGGGTGGAAACACAAGCTCGCGGGTTCCATCCTGGCGTCCCACGCGGCCGCGGTCCGGCCACTGTCTCAACGAGCGGATAGCCTCGTAGAGCTTGCGGATGGTCGGTTAGTGGTAGGGCGGATGGCGAGCTCTCAAGTAGTTGTTAATGTATTCCAGATCCGCTGCGGCGGCGGTCGTCCAGCGAATGCGCATCTATGAGCGCAGCATCTGCTCCAGGCGGGAGTTCATTTCCTCTTCTTCGACGAACTCTCCCCGGTCGGCCTGCGCAATGCCTTCCGACACGGCGGCGCGAAAGCGGGCGTCCTCAAGCAGGCGCAACGCCGCGTCCTTCACCAGGCGCTCGGCGTCGGTACCTGCCGTGGCAGCGATCTGCGCAAGCTGCGCTTCCTGGTCAGGGGTGAAGTGTACTTCCATCGAATTCAGGATAGGGGAAAGGCGAGGTTGAAGCAACGGGCGGCTCTGGTCCTGGTGGGAAACGGGCCGTCTGTCCCTGGTTTTTCCCTGGTGGGAAACGGGCCGTCTGTCCCTGGTTTTTTCCTGTCCCTGGTTTTTTCCTGGTTATTTCCCTGGTGGGAAACGGGCCGTCTGTCCCTGGTTTTTCTCCTGGTTTTTCTCTGGTTTTTCCCTTCCTCTGGTTATTTCCTCGGCGAAAAGTCGTCCCGCATCTGGCGGTACCACCGGTCCATCTCTTGCTCATTGAGCCATGCGGCGAGAGCTGACTTTTCCTCCTCGGAGTTCGGCAATCGCTTGCTTGAGCGCCTCCAACGGTCATTTTTCAAGATTACACGAACCCTGGAGTTGCAAAGTGGGGGACGGCCCGAAATCCCGCGATCTAGCGATGAGTCCTAACGACGCCTAATCTGCCGACGCTTTCGCCGCGCGTACGGCGAGGACCATTTCGAGTTCGCCTGGGAGTGTCGAGGTCATTCGCGATATTCAGAACCGCCCGCAAAGTTCGGTTCACGCTGGCATCGGTCGGAAACGCCTGGGCCACATCGGGATCGAGAAGCACCAGATTGGTGCTGGTGCGGTAGCTAGCAGCGTATTTCCCGCGCACACCACGCTTCATCGATGAGAAGTTGTAGCTCGAACGCAAATCTCGATTATTCTTCTTCATAAAATCTTCGTTCCTGGCGGGTCGCTCGCCTGGCGCTAATGATCCGCACCGTTTCGCCTTCCTCGGTGTGTGCGATGACGAGCACGCGCCGGCGGCCGGATATCCCTATGGTCAGAAATCTTAGTTCATGAGCAGAATGGTCGGGATCAGGAAACGTCATCGATAATGGATCGCCCAGCACGCTTGCTGCCTCGTGGAAATCCACCCCGTGCTTCCGAAGGTTGCCTCCGGCTTTCTTCGGATCCCAAGTGAAGACCACACCAACCAGTATACGTGGGGCGCCTGTGGTATCGAACGCGTCGTTTGTGCAACGGTCAGCCAACTTGCGGAGTCGTGATTCTCGGCAGGCCCGGCTCAACCCCGTGCCTTGTCCGGCACAGTATTGCCTCTTCTCACCTCACCACCTTCCCGCCCTTCATCACAAATTTCACCCGTTCCAGCTCCGTAATATCCCGCAGCGGGTCGCCGTCCACCGCAATCACGTCCGCGTACTTCCCCGCCTCCATGGCGCCCAGGTTTTCCTGCTCGCCCAATAGCGCCGCACCGACCGAAGTCGCCGCCTGGATGGCCTGCATGGGCGTCATCCCGTACTTCACCATGTACGAAAATTCCTTGGCCTGATTTTCGGTCCAGGCGAAACCGCCGACGTCGGTGCCGAAGCTGATGCGCACTCCTTTTTTCACCGCTTTGGCGAACGCCGCGGCCGCCAGCTCCCGCATCTTGACCCAGATGGGCGCGCCTGCCGCCGCGCGTCCCTCCGCCACGTAGACGCCGACGTAGATTGTCGGGCACCAGTAGACGCCGCGCTCGATCATCTGGCCGATCAATTCGTCATCGAGCCCATCGCCGTGCTCGATCGTATCGACGCCCGAGCGCAGCGCCTGCTCGATGCCTTCGCGTCCCATGGCGTGGGCCGCGACTTTGTGTCCCACGCGGTGCGTTTCCTCCACCAGCGCGCGGGCTTCTTCGTCGGTGAAACTCGGCCGCGAGTGCAGCGCGCCGTCTTTCAGAAAATAATGGAGATCGGAGTAATACTTGATCCAGTCGGCGCCAAAGCTTACCTGCTCGCGCACGGCGCGCCGGATGTTATCGGGGCCATCGACTTCCTGGACTCCTTTGGGGACCTTCAGCTCCCACGAGTAACCGAGCAGCGGATAGAATCCGGTCGGCGCGAAGGAGCGCGTCGCGACATACATGCGCGGCCCGGGAATCACGCCGCGGTTGATCGCGGTTTTTACATCCACGTCGGCATACATTGCGCCTTCGGTTTCGAGATCGCGCATGGTGGTGAACCCGTGCATGAGCGCCGTGTGGACGTTGACCGTCGCGCGAATGGCACGGTAGGGGATGGATTGCTTCAGCAACTGCTCGTCGTAATCGGCTTGCGTGATGTCGCCGTTGAGCATGATGTGGGTGTGGTTGTCGATCAGACCCGGCAGCACGGTCGAATGGCTGAGGTCGATCGTCTCGGCGCCCGGCGGAACCGCGACGTTCGCGCCGACTTCGCGGATGCGCTCGCCTTCGACCAGGATCACGACGCTCGAGCGCGCGGCGTTGCTTTTGCCGTCGATCAGGCGTCCGCAGCGGATGGCGGTGATCTTCCGTGGGGACTGGGCTATAGCAAGGCCGCACAAAAAAAATACGACAAGAGCACGCATGCTGAACCTCCGGGAGTGGAGATCGTATCACGGATGGTGAGATGCGGAGTCTTCGCTGGAGAAATATATCGATTAAAGGGAGGCGCGCCTCCTACATCATCGCCTGCGGCGGCGCGGGCTCGTCCGGACGTCCCGCGTTCGCCAGGGGGTACCGTATCAGCACGGAGGCGATCACCAGCATGACAACAATCCCCAGCCAGTACGAAGGATTTTTGAAAACTTGCAGCAGCGGCTTATTCAGAAAATTGAACGTCGCGGTCACCAGGCCCAGCAGCGCTTCGCCGGCGATCAGTCCCGATGCCGCCAGCACCCCCACATTCACCACCCGCGCCCGCTGCGCTTCGTTGTGCCCGCTGCGTGCGCTCATGGTGTCCGTCGCCCAACGGATGACGCCGCCGATGAAAATCGCGAACATGGTCCCGAGCGGCAGGTACATGCCGATCGCCACGAGCATCGGGCTTTTCACCTTCACCAGTACCAGCGCGAATCCCATCAGCACGCCAACGATTACCAGAGGCCACGCCATCTGCCCGCCGACGATGCCTTGCGCCAGATAGGCCATCAGCCCCGCCTGCGGCGCCGGCAGTTTCACGCTGCCGAACCCGCCCATGCCGCGGTCGAGCACCATCAGCGGAAAATACATCACCAGGCTCGCGCACACCACCGCGATCAGCTCGACAATCTGGATCGAACGCGGCGTGCCGCCCAAAATGTAGCCCGCCTTGAAATCCTGCAGCAGCTCGCCCGCCACGGCCGACGACACGCACACCACCGCCGCTACTCCCAGCACCGCCAGCACGCCGCTCGTTCCCGAAACGCCCAGCGCGATCATCAGCAGTGCCGCAACGATAATCGTCGAAAGCGTTAGCCCCGAAATCGGGTTGTTGGACGAACCGATTACACCCACCAGGTAGCCCGATACCGTGGCGAAGAAAAATCCGACAATGAGCATCACGATGGCGGCAACCACGCCGCTCGAAACGTGCGCCGAGAATCGCGTGTACAGCACAATCATGAACAGAAACACGACGAAGATCAGGGAGAGCACCACCTTGGAACTCATGTAGCGCTCGGTGCGGCCGGCTTGGGCGACGCTCACGCTGCCGCGAAATTCTCCGAACGCGCGCCGCAGCCCTTCGGTGAGCGCTTTGCGCATACGGAACAGCGTGTAAACCGAGCCGAACAGCATGCCGCCGACGGCGATCGGCCTCACGATAAAGCGCCACACGCCGTAAGCCAGGCCGGTCCAGCCCGCGTCGCCTACCGCACCGGGCGGCATCATGGTTTGCAATTGCGGACCGAGAAAATAAATCAACAACGGAATCAGCAGGCCCCACGCCAGCACGCTGCCCGAAAAGTTGATGGACGCGAGCTCGGGCCCGATGATATAGCCCACGCCGAAAAACGCCGGGCTGATCGTCGGCCCCGACCAGATCGTCACGCCGCCGGCTCCCAGGGCTTGCCCGCCCGCGGTGCTCAGCCCCACCTTCGTCTTTCCGATTTGGCCGACCGTCACGGCGAAGTCCTTGTCGGTGGCGAACAGTCCGAACGCGCTCAGTATGTAGACCAGGCCGCCGAATCCCATGTTCCAGAACAGGTACTTCGCTCCCTGGGCGCCGTGCTGGCCGGCTTTATGAATCTCGCTCGCCGCCACCGATTCCGGAAACGGCAATTCCGGATCCTCCACCAGCACCCGCCGCACGAGCGAGCAGAACAGGACCCCGAGCACGCCGCCCGTGATCATGAGGACGGTCGATTTCCAATACGCATCGGCCGGACTGAACGACGGCCACACTTTCGCGATCACGAACGCCGGCACCGTGAAGATCGCGCCTGCCGCCACCGATTCCCCGATCGACCCCGCCGTGCGTGCGATGTTCTCTTCGAGAACCGATCCTTTGAACGCGCGCAGCACGGCCATCCCGATCACCGCCGCCGGGTATGTGGCGGCGATCGTCTGACCGGCGCGCAAGCCCAAGTACGCATTGGCCGCGCCCAGAACCACCGTCATCACCAGGCCGATGAGCAGCGCGCGGAGCGTGAACTCCGTCATCTGCATGTTTTCGGGGACGAACGGGACGTGCCTTCGTGCGGAAGTTTCGGGAGGCGTCATGAGAGCCGCGCCCTCACTTTCTCGCTCAACGCTTTGCCGTCCGCGCGTTTGCCCGCCAGCTTCGCCTGCGTGGCTTTCATGACCACTCCCATCTGCTTGAGAGAAGTTACGCCGGTTTCGGCGAGCGCCGCGTCGATGGCAGCGGCAATTTCGTCTTCGCCGGCTTCGGCCGGCATGTAGCCCTGGATCAGCGTGCGCTCCGATTCTTCCTTAGCCGCCTGCTCGGGCCGGCCCCCTTTGCGAAACATCTCTGCCGCGTCGGTGCGCTGCTTCACCAGTTGCTTCAGCACCTGCTGCTCGGCCGCTTCGTCGAGCGGTTTCATCGAATCGATCTGCTGCTTCTGCAGCGCGGCCTTGATCATGCGCAGCGCGTTCAGCCGGGCTTCATCCTTGGCTTTCATCGCCGCGGTCATGTCCGCCTGCACCCGTTCGAGTAACGCCATGATGCTGCTATTCTATGCGACTCTGTCGGAAAAGCGCACCGGGAGCGGACAGCAACACGCGGATTATTTCGATACAATGGAAATCCTGGGATCGGTTCGGCAAGAGTCGAATCCCATTCAGCGCCGTGCTCTGGCTCGTTGCTAGCCCGCCGCTGCCGTTGACGCAGACACGCCCACTCCAGGCGCCGAAGCTCAATTGAGTTCGACGCCGTAATGGAGTTGAGGACTTCCATGAAACCTTCGCACAAGCCTTATTTGTTTGTTGCAACTTATTTCCTCTGCGTGACTTGCATTGCGATTTTTGCTTTCGCGACAATTCCGCCCCGGTTTATGGATGTTTATCTGATCGGCATCGCGTTCATCGCGGCAAGGTGGTCGTGGCGGCCGGCGATATTGCTTTATTTTCTTTCTCTTTTGATGCTGGCCTGGGTGCTACCGCCGATGAACTCGTTCGTGGTATCCGAAGGACACGATCAGTTGCGTCTGGCCCTTTATGGCGCCACTGCGCTGGCGATCATTCTGGCTATCGAATTAGCAAGAGCCACCCGCCCCAAGTGAAGTCCTTTGCTATTCTAGAAATTCAGTCTCGAAATCATGCACATAAAAAAACAACGATTGCTCACTCCGGGCCCTACGCCTCTCTATCCGCCGGCTTTGCACGCCATGATGGCCTCGGACATGCATCATCGCACCGAGGATTTTCGCAATGTTTATCGATCGGTGCTGGCGGATTTAAAGGTAGTGATGGGTACTGCAAACGACGTTGTGCTGTTTGCCGCGTCGGGGACCGGCGCCATGGAAGCCGCGGTTACGAACCTGTTCTCGCGCGGCGACAAGGTGGTCGTCTGCTCCGCCGGAAAATTCGGAGAACGTTGGGCCGAAATCACCAAGGCGCACGGCTTGGACGTTACGGTTCTCCAAGCCGACTACGGCGATGTCGTCTCTCCCAAGCGCGTCGAAGAAGCGCTCAACGCCGAGCCCGACACCAAAGGCGTTTTCGTGCAGGCTTCGGAAACTTCCACCGGCGCCGCGCACGATGTCCGCGCGATGGGCCGGGCCGTCTCGAAAACCCCGGCGATTTGCGTGGTCGATGCCATCACCGGCCTCGGCACTATGCCCCTCGATATCGATGGCTGGGGCTTGGACGCCGTAATCGGCGGCTCACAAAAAGCCTTCATGGTGCCGCCGGGCGTCGCGTTTTTATCGGTCAGCCCGAAAGCCTGGGCGCATGCCGAAAAAGCCACGCTGCCCCACTACTATTTCGATCTGAAAAAAGAAAAGAAAAATGGCGATAAAGGCGAATCGAGCTGGACGCCTTCGACAGCCCTGATCCTGGCGCTCGGCGAAGCGCTGCGCTATGTAAAGCAGGTCGGCATGGCGAATCTCATCGAGAACGCGCAACTGCTGGCTCGCGCCACGCGCGCCGCCATCCAGGAACTGGGACTCGAGCTGTTTGCGGCCGGATCGCCGGGCGCTTCCGTCACTGCCGTCAAAGCCCCGCGCGGCCTCGACTCGGGCGTGATCGTCAAAGAATTCCGCAACCGCTTCGGTTCGATCATCGCCAACGGTCAGGGCTCGATGAAAGGTCAGATTTTCCGGATCGCTCACTTGGGCTATTTCGACTTCACGGATCTGTTCGGCGTCATCGCCGGCCTCGAGATCATTCTTCACGCCAACGGCCATCCGGTAAAATTCGGCTCGGGCGTGGCCGCGGTCGAGAACGTGTACGCCGAAGCCGCGATCGGGCAGCACGTCAACGCGTAAGCCAAAGACATGACCATTCTTGTCGCCGAGCCGGTTTCCCCGGCCGGCATTGAATTATTGCAGTCGCAAAAAGGCTGGACCACCATCGTTTCGAGCCCCAAGGAGTACGCCCAGCATTTAGGTTCGGCCGATGCGCTGGTGGTGCGCAGCGCCGTCCAGGTGAACGCCGCGGTGCTCGCGAAAGCGCCGAAGCTCCGGGTGATCGGCCGCGCGGGCGTCGGCGTGGACAACGTCGATCTCGACGCTGCCACCGCCGCCGGCGTTCTGGTGATGAATACTCCGGGCGGCAACGCGGCATCGGTCGCCGAGCACTCGGTGGCTCTCATGCTCGCCATGGCGCGCCACATCCCGCAAGCCAGCACCTCCACGCGCGCCGGCAAGTGGGAGAAGAAGAAATTTCTGGGCAGCGAGCTGCGCGGCAAAACGCTGGGCATCGTCGGCTTGGGCAGCATCGGCCGCGAAGTCGTTAAACGCGCCCGCGCCTTCGAAATGCGCATCCTCGCCCGCGATCCATACGTGACTTCACAAATCGCGCAGGATCTGGGCGTCGAGCTGGTTCCGCTCGACGAGCTTTACGCAGAAAGCGACTACATCACGCTGCACGTTTCGCTCACGCCTGAAACCGAGCGCATGCTCTCGCACGACGCTTTTGCCAAGATGAAGCCCGGGGTGCGCATCGTCAACTGCGCCCGCGGCGAGCTGGTCGATGGCGCCGCCCTGCGCGAAGCGGTCGAGTCCGGTAAAGTCGCCGGAGCAGCCATCGACGTTTTCCCGGTCGAGCCGCCGCCCGCGGGCGACCCGCTGTTCGCGCTCGATTCCCTCATCGCCACCCCGCATATCGGCGGGTCGACCGAAGAAGCCCAGGAGATCGTCGGCATCCGCATCGCCGAGCAGATCGTCGAGTACCTGCGCAACGGCGTCGCTATCAACGCCGTCAACATGCCCGCGCTCACGCCGGAGCAGTACCGCGCGCTCGGGCCGTTCATCGCGCTCGCCGAACGTCTCGGCGTTTTCGCCGCCCACATTTCAACCGGTAATCCTAAAGCCGTACGCCTCACTTATCTAGGACACATTGCCGATTCCAACACGCACCTGCTGCGCAACGCGGGAGTCGCCGGTGTGCTCAAGCGGTCGCTTTCGCAAAAAGCGAATCTGGTAAACGCCATGCAGATTGCTTCGCAGCGCGGATGGAATATCGGGGAGCATCACGACCGCCGCTCCGTTCATACCGATTCCGTGCGCCTCGAACTGGAAACCGACGCCGGCGTCACCATAGTCGAAGGCGCGGTGCTGCTCGATAAGCCGCGCCTGCTCCAGGCCGATGGCATCTACTGCGAAGCTTCGCTCGCCGGCCATCTGGTCTTCATGAAGAATCAGGACGTGCCCGGCGTAATCGGCCACGTCGGCACGGTGCTCGGCCGCAACAAGATCAACATCGCCAACTTTTCTCTCGGCCGCCGCGACGTGCCTGCCCGACCGGGCGAGCCGCTCGAAGCCATCGCCGTGGTTTCGACCGACAACGCCGTTCCCGAAAACGTTCTCACCGAGCTGCGCCAGAATCCCGCGGTGAAGCTCGCGAAATCCGTCGAGTTCAACTAACCCGCAACCCGCGCGCCCAACATGACTCCCCAACCTCAGCGCGCGGGCAACCGTATCTGGCGCGATCTTCACGACGCCATCCTCGGCACGCACCGCGATTTCACCGAAGGCGCCATCGGCCGCGCCGTTTTCCTGCTGGCCGTCCCCATGATCCTGGAGATGGCCATGGAGTCGCTGTTCGGCATCGTCGACGTTTTCTTCGTCGCGCGCCTGGGCACCGATTCCGTCGCCACCGTGGCACTCACCGAAGGCATGCTGACCATCGTCTTCGGCCTCGCGCTCGGCCTCAGCATGGCGACCACCGCGATGGTCGCGCGCCGCACCGGCGAAAAAGATCCGCGCGGAGCAGCCGTGGCTGCGGTTCATTCGATCGGCATCGGCGTATGCATCTCGGTTGTGGTCGGGCTGGCCGGCGCTTTCAACGCGTCGCGCCTGCTCACCCTGATGGGCGCGACCGTAGGCATCGTGCAGACCGGCTCGACCTACACCACCATCGTGCTCGGTGCGGTCGGCATCATCTTCATGCTGTTTCTGATCAACGGCATTTTCCGCGGCGCGGGCGACGCCGCCATCGCCATGCGCGTGCTGTGGCTCGCGAACATGATCAACATCGTGCTCGACCCGTGCCTGATCAACGGCTGGGGACCTTTCCCGCGCCTCGGCGTCACCGGCGCCGCCGTCGCCACCGCTACCGGACGCGGCATCGGCGTTCTCTATCAGCTCTACATGCTGCTCGGTGGAAGAGGCCGCATCGTGATTCATCGCAGCGAGTGGAAACTCGATACGGGCGTGTTGATGCGCCTGGTGCGCGTGGCTTCGAGTGGAACCATGCAGTTTCTGGTTTCGACCGCAAGCTGGCTCGGCATGGTGCGGATCACCGCGCTGTTCGGCGCCGCCGCGCTCGCCGGCTACACCATCGCCATCCGCGTCGTGATCTTCGCGCTGCTTCCTTCGTGGGGCATGAGCAACGCCGCTGCCACGCTGGTCGGCCAGAATCTCGGCGCAGGAAAATCCGCGCGCGCCGAGCGCTCCGTCTGGATGACCGGTTTCTACAACATGCTCTTCCTCGGCGCCGTGGCGATTGTGTTCATCGCTCTCGCCGAACCCCTGATCGGCATTTTCACGACCGACCCTGACGTGCTGCGCTTCGGCACCAACTGCCTGCGCATCGTGAGTTACGGCTACGTGTTCTACGCCTACGGCATGGTGATGGTGCAAGCCTTCAACGGCGCCGGCGACACCGTGACCCCCACGCTGATCAACCTGTTCTGCTACTGGCTCTGGCAGATCCCGCTGGCGTATGGCCTATCGCGCCTGGCCGGCCTCGGACCGAAGGGCATTTTTGCGGCGATTGCGATTTCGGAATCGACGCTGGCGGTGGTGTCGATAGTGGTGTTTCGCAGGGGGAAATGGAAGGGGCAGAAGATATGAAGCGGTGGCTGGCATTATTCTGTTAAAGGATTTAATAAACCGACCGTGTTGATGCAGTTCATCGGCTACACGCCTCTCCCGGTTCGATGGCCATTCACTCTCGACGTCGTTGCTCGCGGTATCCGGATCGTGGAGACCCCGAACTTCCAGGAAATTGACTGGCGCACTAGGAACCTTCGCTGGAGGGAGGAGGGTGCCCTAGCTCGCTCGCATTGGTTGAGGATAAATAGAACCTGTGAGGCTCAGGAACGCATCTATGTCTTGGATGAAATGGCATATACCCTCAGAACGGCGATGCTCGCTTTCCAGCTGTGGGCACCAAAAGGTTGGGATGGGTTGATCATCTTGACTCAGCCGGACGGCCGCGTCGAAGATGTTTGCATACCAGAGGCCTACCCCGACTCGAAATGGGGACGCATAATCGACGTCCGTAAACTCGTTCCGACCGACCTCGCGCTTCTCGTCGAAGGTACCCTTCACGCCTTCGAAACGAAAATCGTACAGGTCGTCAATCCGTTTGAATTCTTGGAAATCGGCCTTCAGACGGCTATGCACCATCAGCGTGCAGGCGCGCTCTTATGGATCTTGGGCCTAGATGGTCTGCTGGCGGCGGAAAAGCAGCGGTTGTTCGTGGCAAGGTTGGTTCGTTTACTGGGAAAAGAAACGAGAGTCTTCCCACGAGATTGGATCGACCGAGAGCCAATATACACCGTTGCTGACGTAGCCGAAAAAATTTTTGCGTGGCGAGGTTTGGTCGCCCATGGAAAGGAGATTTTGAAGAAATTTAGGGAACCGCTCCAGGTTGAATTCCAGCCGGACGAACTGCAAAACTCCAAGATCGAGAATTGGACTGAGGAAACACTCATCGTGGAAAGCGCTCTCTTCTGTTTAATCGCTAGTTTGCGGAAAGTGATCCAGAGTGACTTAATGCCACTGATGTCGAATAAACGCCGATGGGAGCGCTGGCTCGACGTCGAAAGTTAGATCATCGGCACACATCCCGGTAAAGATCCTCGCCTTTGCTTACCTCTTTTCACTCTTCCCGCAACGTCTCCGCCGGGTTCAATCGGACGATGCGCAGCACGGGGATAACGCTCGCAGCGGCCGCGACGAGCAGCAAGCCAAGCGCCACACCCGCGAACGTCGCCGGATCGGTCGTGCTCACGCCCCACACCAGATGCCGCAACACGCGCACGGCGCCCGCGGCCAGCACGCAGCCGATCACGCACCCGGCGAATGCCAGCACGATCCCCGGCAGCGCCACCGCGCTGACCGCTTCACGCACTGTCGCGCCCAGGGCCATGCGAATCCCCATCTCGCGCGTCCGCTCCGCAACCGAATGCGCGATCAGTCCATAAATCCCGACCGCCGCGAGCACCAGCGCGAGCGCCGCCATGATCGCCACCAGCATCGCCTGAAAGCGCTGCGCGGCGAGCGTGCGCGCGCGCAAATCGCCGATCGTGTGGAATCCGGAAAACGGCAGTTGCGGCTCGACGGCTTCCATGGCGCGCTGCATGGCCGCCATCACGGCCTGCGGCGCGGCCGAGGTGCGCACCACCCAGCTCGGCGAGAACCAGGTGTGCAGTTGCAGCAGGTCGCCTTCCATCTGCGCCGCGGGAACGAAGATAACGGGCATGGGCGCCACGGGAGCGTCCACATAGAGACTCGCCTTCATCTGCACGTCGCCCGCGAGGCCCACGATTTCCCGCGGCCCGCCGGCGGCTGCAATGTGCTTTCCGAGCGGATCCTGCCCGGGGAAAAACCGGCGCGCAAAGGCCTGGCTCACGATCGCCACTTTGGCTGACTGCGCTCCATCGGCTTCGGTGAACTCGCGGCCGCTCACCAGAGGGATGCGCAGCGTTCGGAAGCAACCGGGAGTCGCGTAGGTCAGGACCGTCATGCGGAACTTATCGTCGCGTTCCGCTCCGTCGAGCCGCTTGAAGCCTGCGTTCAACCCGCGCTCGTACGGCATGGCCAGCCCGACCGCCGCCGATTCCACTCCCGGCAATTCGCGAATGCGCGCCAGGCTGCGCTCAAAGAGGCTGTTCACCGCTTCGGCCTTGCGGTAGCGCAGGTCTTCGAGCGAAAGCGTGGCGGTGATGACGTGCTGCGGGTCGAAGCCCGGCCGCTGATTGCGGAGATAGAGGAACGAGCGCAGCAGCAACCCCGCGCCCACCAGCAGCACCACACCGAGCGCGACTTCGCCCGCGACGAGAATCCGCCGCGGCCATCGTCCTCTGCCGCCGGCGACTCCGCGGCCGCCCGATTCGACCAGCGCCGTGCGAATGTCCATGCGGCTCGCCTGAATCGCGGGAAACAAGCCGAACAGCACGCTGGTCGCCACCGTCAACGCGGTGCTCGCGAAAAACACGCGCCGGTCGAGCGCGATCGCCTGCCACAAATGCAGGCTGTCGCGCGCGGCAGCTTCCAGCGTGTCGAGCCCAAGATAGCCCAGCGCAACTCCGAGCGCGCCGCCGATCGCCGCGAGCAGCAGGCTTTCGATCAGCAACTGGCGGACGACTACCGCCCGGCCGCCGCCGAGCGCCATACGCGTCGCAATCTCGCGGGTACGCCCTGCCGCACGCGCCAGCAGAAGGCTCGCGATGTTCACGCAAGCGATCAGCAGCACCACGCCCACCGCCATCCAGATGATGACGAGAGGCTTGCGGCTCTCTAGTGTCAGACCCCGCTGTAACGGCACCAGGCCGAACCGCACCGAAAGGTCACGCGGAAAATTCCGCATCTCTTTCAGCCGCGCCTCGCCGATCACGCGCACTTGCGCATCGGCCTGCGGCCAGGTTACGCCGGACTTTAATCGAGCAACCAGCCCGTAGTTGTTCCCTTCCCCTTCGCCGTGTGTCGAGGGGCGCAGCGGCGTCCACACATCGGCGGGCGTGCTGGTGCGAAAACCTTGCGGCATCACGCCGACGATTGTGTGCGGCGCGCCGCGCAGCATCACGCTGCGGCCGATCGCGGAAGGATCGCCATTGAGCGCGCGTCTCCATAATTCATAAGTGACGATCGCCACCGCCGGTCCGCCGTCCCGGTCCTCTTCCGCCGTGAACTCGCGGCCATAGACCGGCTTCACCCCAAGCACGCGGAAAAACCCGGCAGAAACGCGCTGCTGGTGCACATACTCGACACGTCCCGCCGCCGCGAAATTCAGCTCGCTCAACCAATCCGAGTAAAGCGCGCTGTCGAGAAACGCCGCCTGGTCGCGCATCATCTCCCAAGTACGGCCGTCGAGACTGTTGTCGTCTTCATCGGCGCCGTGGCCGCGAAAGAACGTGATCACGGTGCCGAGCCGGTCCGGCTCCGGATAAGGAAGCGGCCGCAGCAGCACCGCATCCACGACGCTGAAGACCGCGGTATTCGCGCCGATGCCCAGCGCGAGCGTGACCGCGGCGACGAGTGTAAAGCCAGGGTTCTTGCTCAGAATGCGCCGGGCATAACGCAGGTCGCGGTAAAGATTTGCGAGCGCCACAAACCGCCACAATTCGCGGCAGCGCTCCCGGATCGATAGCGGGTTGCCAAATTGGCGCCGCGCGGCGTGGCGGGCTTCGATTGGGTCCATTCCCTCAGCGGCACTTTGCTCAGTGCGCATGGCGAGGTGGAACGCGAGCTCATCTTCGAGGTCACGCTCGAGCCGGCGGCTTTGGAACAGGGTGCGCAGGCGGAGGCGAAGCGAAGTGAGCCAGTGCATTTGCGGGTTTTCCCCCTAAATCGTTTAGGGTATCAAGCATGCCACAGCCGGCTCGGATTTTCAACCGGAAACGAAATGGGATCAGGAAATTACCCGCGTACTGAGGGCAACGGACACGGATTTCGATGAAACCACTTCTGCAAGCCGCGTTACTGTGTTCGACATCACAACCCGCGGGGTTCCATATCGTGGGTCTGGCAGTTCATTTGCTCACTTTTTCGCAGAGGACGGCAATGCTCGCGTGCTTCCTGCTGCTGGCTCATCATTTACCAGGCCCGAGTTGGGCGCCGCTGGTGGCGATGCCTGTGGCCCTGGCGGGAATTGCGGCATCGTTGTTCCTGTTCTTTTCGGGTGTGTCGGGATATATCGCCACGGAATATCGGGAACGGAAACGCCGACGCCGCGCACCAAAACCGTTATCTCTCCCCGCGCTTTTCGGTTCGATAAAACCGGAACGCCGCTAGCCGATCCTGCCGCCGCGTAGCCCCGCAATTTCCTTTTCACTTAACGTCCGGTATCTTCCGATCGGTAAATCGGCGATCCGCACGCCGCCGATCGCGGTCCGCACCAGCTTCAGCACTTTGCTGCCGACCGCCTCGAGCATGCGTCGCACTTGCCGGTTGCGGCCCTCGGTAACGGTAATCTCTAAATGCGTGTACTTTGCGGAATCGCGGATTCGTTTTACGATCGCCGGCCGGGTGGACCCGTCATTCAACACGACCCCGTGACGCAGCCGGTCGAGCTGTTCGTCCGTAAGCAGCGTGGAGGATTTTACCTGGTAAGTCTTCGGCACTTTCGACTCCGGGTTGGTCAGCCGTTCACCCAACTGGGTATCGTTGGTAAGTACAATCAGGCCACTGGAATCCAGATCCAGGCGGCCTACGGGAAACACCCAGGCGGTTACATCGGAGATAAGATCATAGATGGTCGGGCGGCCCTCGGGATCCTTGTAAGTAGTGAGATAGCCTTTGGGCTTGTAAAGAAGCAAATAGATTTTCTTTCCCTGGCGAACCGGCTTGTTATCCAGCGTGACCTTATCCCGCGTGAAATCGACCCAGTAGTCGGGCGTCTGGATCAACTTTCCGTTCACCCGGACATGCCCAGTGGCAATCCACCGCCTGGCCTCGGTGCGGGAACCCAGACCGGATTTGGAGATGACGCGCTCGAGCGTCTTCAATGGACGCCGCGCAGCGCTCTTTTTCGGCTGGCCCCGCATTATTTGAATTTACTGAAATCGCGCCCCTATGGTTCGTTCGGTTCCGAATTCGCAGCCCGAGGAGATGCTGTTGGTCCGCGGCGCACGGCAGCTCATTACGATGCGCGGAGCGGATGGCCCAAAACGCGGTGCGGCCCTGGAGGAGATTGGAATCCTCTCCGACGGCGCCCTGCTCATTCGGGCCGGGCGAATCGTCGAGGCCGGACCAACACGCCGCGTCGAAAATGTCAAAGCAGCGAGGCACGCAAGAGAAATCAATGCCGCGGGCCGCGTCATCACGCCGGGCTTTGTCGATTGCCGGGCGCATATCGTTCTTCCCCATCCGCCTTTGGATCCGAGTGCGGCCGGTCCGGATCACGCATCCGCGGAATTCTGGCATGGCGTTCGGGAAATCCGGTCAACACCAGCGCGCAGGCTGGAACTGCGCGCGCAGAATGTGGCCGCCGGTATGACTCGCCACGGCACCACGACCGCCGGTGCATTGTCCGGCTACGGCCTCGATCGCTCCGGCGAGCTGAAAATTCTGCGCGTGCTGGCACGCGTCGGCGAGAAACCGCTGCGAGCGATTCCGATTTTCTTCGGAGCGCGACTGGCGCCTATCGACCGGCAAATGGATTCCGCCGGCTATCTCACATGGGTCGGATTGACGCTCCTGCCGGGCATTGCACGCAGAAAGCTGGCGCGTTTTGTCGAGGTAAACTGCGGCGCGGACGGCTTCCCGCTCGACGCGGCAAGAATTTATCTGGAGAACGCGCGACGCCTCGGCTTCGGATTGAATATCGACGCCGGCGATCGGTTGGAGGCCGTGCGGATGGCGGCGGAAGTCGGCGCTTCACGCGTTGCGCTCGGCGCGGTGGACGCGGAAACCTGCGATATGCTGGCCCGCTCCAGTACGGTGGCGGCGCTCGAGCCGGCATCCGCGGGAGATCGCCAATCGGCTCGCAGGCTGATCGATGCGGGTGCTGCGGTGGCGATCGCCTCGGACTTTGGCTCCGGCAAAAACCGCACCTACAATATGCAAATGGTGATGTCGCTCGCCTGCTCGGAGCTCGAAATGAGCCCGGCGGAAGCGCTTTGCGCCGCGACCATTAATGGGGCGTATGCTCTTGGGCTGAGCGAGGAGATCGGATCCCTGCTCCCAGGCAAGCGGGCCGATCTGGTGATGTTCGACGCGCAGGATTATCGTGAAATCTCCTATCATTTCGGCATCAACCACGTGCACATGGTGATGAAAGACGGCGCCGCGATTTATCAGGAAGGCGGGCGCGGGCTTTGAGGACCATCGTCGAATGCGTGCCCAATTTTTCCGAAGGGCGCGATCGGAATATCGTCGGGAGCATTGTGGAAGCGATTGCCGGGACGCCGGGCGCGGCGGTGCTCGGCCAGACCTGGGATTACGATCACAACCGCTCGGTCGTGACGTTCGCCGGCGAGCCCGAGGCCGTGGTGAACGCGGCTTACCGGGGAATCGAGTCGGCGGTGCGTTGGATCGACCTGAATCGCCATGACGGCGTTCATCCGCGTATCGGCGCGGCCGACGTAGTGCCGCTGGTTCCGATTTCCGGTGTGACTCTGGAAGACTGCGTGCGTCTTGCCGAACGCCTGGGCCAACAGGTATGGAACCGGCTTCACGTACCGGTATATCTCTACGAAGCTGCGGCACGGCGGCCCGACCGCGCCAACCTGGCGAACATCCGCCGTGGAGGCTTCCGGAAATTGCTTGAGGAGGTGCGCGTCAATATCGACCGGCGTCCCGACATCGGCGAGCCCGTGCTGCATCCTACCGCGGGAGCGTGCGTCATCGGCGCGCGAAAGCTGTTGATCGCGTTCAATGTCCATCTGGCGACAACCGACGTCGAGATAGCGCGCCGTATTGCCAAGAAAATTCGATTCTCTGCGGGCGGCCTACCGTGCGTAAAAGCGCTTGGGCTGTTTCTGCGTTCGCGAAACCAAGCGCAGGTTTCGATCAATGTCACGGACTTCGAAAAGACTTCGCTGGCCACGGTATTTGCAGCCGTTCTCGCGGAAACCGAGCGGTTAGGCGTGAAGGTTGAAGGCTCCGAAATCGTCGGCCTCGTCCCTCGCAAGGCGCTCAGCGAGGGCGTAGATTTGAAACTCCTGAATTTCAGCGAGGACCTGGTGCTTGAAAATCAGCTTGCCAAAGCGGGGCTGCTCGGCGGTCCCGGCGCATAGCTGCGCTAGGATGAAAGTAGTGCTGGTCTCGATCACTCAGCGGGCAAAGGTTCCCAGGCCGATATGGCTGCGCGCCCCCGCGCCCGTTGGGGAAAACTATCGCGAGCTGAAGTCCTTGATCGACGGGATGCAACTCCACACCGTGTGTGAGAGCGCGGCGTGCCCCAATATCGGCGACTGCTGGAACCGCCGCACCGCAACATTCATGATCCTGGGCAACGTCTGCACACGCCGCTGCGGGTTTTGTGCCGTGCAAAAGGGTGCTCCGCTTGCGGTGGATTATGACGAGCCGCGCCGCGTCGCCAAAGCCGCCCGCGTCATGGGCCTGCGATACGTAGTGGTCACGAGCGTCAACCGGGACGATCGCAAGGATGGCGGGGCCGAACTGTTCGCCCTCACGATTCGAGCCCTTCGCGAGCACATTCCCGGCTGCCGCGTGGAAGTGCTGGTGCCGGATTTTCAAGGCAGTCATGAAGCGATGGAAATCGTCATGAATGCGCGGCCCGATGTTCTGAATCACAACACCGAAACGGTGCCGCGTCTTTACCGGCAGGTACGCCTCGGAGCGCGCTATGAGCGATCGCTCGACATGCTGGCATACGCCAAGCAGATCTCACCCGAAACTCCGGTGAAATCGGGATTGATGCTGGGGCTGGGCGAAACGCGCGAAGAAGTCCTGACCGTCATGCACGATCTCCACGCACATTCCGTCGACATTCTCACACTCGGACAATACCTGCGGCCCTCACCCAGACACCTGCCGATTGTGCGCTACGTGCCGCCGGCGGAGTTCGATGAATTGAAACATGCCGGTTATCGAATGGGTTTTGCGCACGTCGAAGCGGGACCCCTGGTGCGCAGTTCGTTTCACGCATCGGACGCGATTGAGACCGCCGGTTCTGGTTCGCACCATCAGGTTGCTTTCAGGCCTTGTATTCCCGCGGTAGCCGTCCAACAATAAAAGCAAGAGAATTTTCTTTCCAGGTACGTCGTTTATAACCCGAACAGAAAGAGGAGTGTGTCAATATGTCCGATATCGATGTCAAAAAGCAGTCCGGCGGTCAGCCGCTGGAAAAATCGCGGGAAACCGGCACGGGGCGTCGCGAATCCCGCTCCCTATTTTCGCTTAGCCCAGTTGAGTTTTTTACTCGAAGTCCTTTCGCTCTAATGCGCCGTCTCACTGACGATATGGACCGCATGTTCGAAGGTTTCGGCTCTGGACGTGAATCCGGTACGTGGTCGCCCGCGGTCGAGGTCTTTGAGCGCGACAGCACACTCGAAGTTGTCGCGGAATTGCCGGGTTTGAAAGAAAACGAGATCAAGGTGGAGATCACCGACGACGGTCTGGTGATCGAAGGTGAGCGTACGCGCGACCGTGAAGAGCGGCGCGAAGGATTCTACCGCAGTGAACGCAGCTACGGACAATTCTATCGCATGATTCCGCTGCCGGAAGGCGCTAATACGGACCAGGCGCATGCCGAATTCCGCAACGGCGAACTCCGCGTGTCCGTGCCGATTCCTGAAAGGCGCCGGCATGTACGCGAAATCCCGATTGGCACGAGTGACAGAAAACAGGCCGGCTCCCAGACCCAGGGCCGGGATCAGACTGCGAAAGCAAGTTAACCGCACGTTCCCATCGCGTACTGTGGCTGGATAATGGTCAGAGAGGGCAAAACCATCGCCATTCAATCCATCAATCCAGCGACAGGCAAGACGCTTCAATCTTTTGAGCCGCTCGCCGATGCGGCGATCGAAGAAAAGCTGGCGCGGGCGGCTGCGGCTTTTCGCGAGCATCGCCGCACCGCGTTTGCCGATCGTGCGCGCAAAATGCTGGCCGCGGCCGAAATTCTGGAATCCGATAAATCCAGATTCGGCCGCATCATGACCAGCGAGATGGGCAAGCCCCTGAAGGCCGCGGTTGACGAAGCGCTGAAGTGCGCCTCGGCGTGCCGGTATTACGCCGAGAACGCCGAGCGCTTTCTCCAGCCGGAACCCGTTCCAACCGAAGCCGGCGCCAACTTCGTCCACTACCAGCCCATCGGCGCGGTTCTGGCCGTGATGCCGTGGAACTTTCCGTTCTGGCAGGTTTTCCGGTTCGCCGTGCCGGCGCTCATGGCGGGCAATGTCGGTCTGCTGAAACACGCATCCAACGTGCCGCAGTGCGCGCTGGCTATAGAAGAAATCCTCTGCCGTGCTGGTTTTCCCGAAGGCGTATTTCAAACACTGCTCATCGGGTCGGACCAAGTCGCGCGCGTGATCGACGATCCGCGCGTTATGGCGGTCACACTCACCGGAAGCGAGCCTGCCGGCAGCCGCGTGGCGGCGCAAGCTGGAAAGCTCATCAAGAAGACTGTGCTCGAGCTGGGCGGCAGCGATCCGTTCATCGTGATGCTCAGCGCCGACATAGACCGCGCCGCGGCGACCGCCGTGAAAGCGCGCGTGATCAACAACGGTCAATCCTGCATCGCGGCCAAGCGTTTCATTCTGGCCGAGCCGATCGCTGCGGAGTTCGAGCGGCGTTTCGTCGGCGCAATGCAGGCGCTCAAAGTGGGCGACCCGATGGACGAATCGACCGATGTCGGGCCGCTGGCCACCGCCCAGATCCTGGAGGATCTCGACGCCCAGGTGCGGAATTCGGTTAAAGCCGGGGCCCGCCTGCTCACCGGGGGAAAGCGGCTGGATGGGCCGGGCAACTATTACGCGCCGACCGTGCTGGCGGACATTCCGGAAAAAGCGCCGGCCTATCGCGAGGAAATGTTCGGTCCGGTAGCTTCTCTTTATCGTGTGCGCGATATCGACTCCGCCATCCGCCTCGCCAACATCACGACATTTGGGTTAGGCGCCAGCGTCTGGACGAACGACGCTGACGAGCGTGCACAGTTTATCGAGGAGATCGACTCCGGGCTTTTGTTCGTCAACGGGATGGTGGCCTCGGACCCCCGGCTGCCGTTCGGTGGAGTGAAACATTCCGGCTACGGGCGCGAGCTGGGCGTATACGGTATTCGCGAATTCGTCAACATCAAGACGGTTTGCCTGCGGTAGGCCTGTGCTTGCGTAAAGAAACAGGTGCCTGTGGACTATCTTGCTTCAGCAGCCATCGCGAGGAGCAAAGTCTTGATCGGCCGAGCACCAGCCACTTGTTCAGTCGTCATGCCGTCAGGCGTGGGTTTCCGGATGTAAAGTTCCAAGACTTCTGCGGTCAGAGGCCGTGCCGTGGTCACCACCAGCGTGTCGGCAACTCCTGCAGTTTCCGTCACGAACGTTCCTGCATCGTCGGGAATCTCAACAGATAACATAACTGCAAATGCAGCCTTTCGCTGCAAGTCAGCGCCGTGCATCAACACGGATTGCCAGCTCCACTCTGAAAAGAATATGCGTCCTAGATTTGGTTTGATCTGGCAGGATTCGATGATTCCCAGGATTGCGTCTCCATCCGTTCCCTGGTAGAGGACTCTCTTGCGCATTAATGTAGAGCCGCGATTCCAGCACTCCGAATAGCTCGGCAACCCGGCCGCTTAAATCCAGTAACCCTTTTTTCCGTAATGGGCGTAGAGCCGGGCTTCATCCTCGCGCGTAATGGGAACGCTGGCATCGTACGAAGGGCTGCCCTGAACAAATTCACGGTGGAGCGCCACATCCACCCTGGCCTTGTCCCAGTCGAGTTTTTCCACCCATTCCGGCGCGATCAGCACGCGTTTGCCCGGAAGCCACTCCCGGGTAGAGGCCACCACGTAACGCACCACCCAGTTCTGGTCGTCGACCACCAGGTCCTCTACGTGGCCGATCTCGCCGCCGACGGCTTCGATAGCGTAACCGATAATGTCGCGCGCGCTTTCGAGGTGCGGATCGCCCTGCCCATCCTCTTGCGGATCGCGAGCCATACCAGCGGTAACCGCAGGCGACATGCCCAGCGGCCCGGATGGGAAGCTCGGGTCACCCAGCATAGGATCGGCATACCAGTAGGTCGACCAGCCGAAGTGGCGGCGCAATTCCTCTTCGTGGCGCCGCGTAATCGGCTTATCGGTATCGATATCGGGGCTTTCTTCCACCTGGCTTCGGGTCAGCGAAACCGGTAGAACGCGGCGGGTGAGATCAGGCTTGCTGAGAGCGCCTGGCGGCAGCAGGGATCGTTTGCCGCTCAGCCAAGTGCCCGTATCCACGACAACATAACGGACGGCCCACCGGGTATCGTCAAAGTAGAATTCATCCACTTTGCCGACTTCCCCATCGGTGGCCTCGATCACATACCCATGCAGCCGGTTGATCGGGTGGAGCATGAAAAGCCTCCGTTTCGGAAATGATAGCGTGTCCTGTAATTCGGCACAAGGCCGTGGGTTAGCGGCCAAGCCTTAACCAAAGAGAGCGCATATTTTGGTTCCGGCCGCAGCCTCGATCGGGTAGGATTCAAGAAAGCGGCTATTTGTCCGGCTCATAACGAATTGGTGAGGGAATCATGCGGAAAACAATCCTGTTTGCAGTAGCTTGCGCAGCGCTGGGCCTTGGAGGTCTCCAGGCCAAGCACCACGATGATGATTGCGACCACGACCGCCATTATCGCGGCCACTACCGCGACGATGACGACCGGGACGAGCACGGGCACGGCCGCGAAGGACTGCCGCCGGGACTGGCGAAGCGCGAAGGGCGCCTGCCTCCGGGCCTTGAAAGGCAACTGGTGCGCCGCGGCCATCTTCCGCCAGGTCTCGAAGAGCGCTTCGAGCCCGTGCCCTATAGTGTTTGCCGGCGCCTGCCGCCGCTGCCTGAAGGCGCGAGCCGCGGCTACATCGGCGGCCACGTGGTCGTCTATAACCCGCGGACCTCTATCATTCTGGATGTGTTCGGCGGAATCTCGCTAGGACACTAGCTCAGGGGTTAGCCACGCCCGGATTAACGGAAAGCGGTTCGGCGGGCAGTTCCGAATCCGGAAATCCACGCACAAGCTTAAACGTTCGAGCCCACCGCGTCCGGGTGAAGAAGTGCTCGCCCAGATCGACGGCGTGCGTCAGCACGGAACCCGCCGAACCCCCGACCAGTTCCTCGGTTGAAGCCCGATAAGACCAATAGATCAGCAGCGGCTTTCCGATTATGTTGTCGCGCGGCACAAAACCCCAGTACCGGCTGTCGGATGAGTTGTCCCGGTTGTCGCCCATGGCAAAGTAGTGGCCTGTGGGCACCACGATTTCGTCGTTCACAACGTTAAATGCCAGCATCTTTTCCTGCGTTTCGAGAGCCGCGGCTTCTCTTACCGGACGGCAGCACTGCCAGGGAAAGTTATCAAGCGCGGCCTGGTAACCATACTTGTGGAATGCGTACGGTTCGTTGAGTCTGGCTCCGTTCCGGTAAACCACTCCGCCGGCGATTCGGATGCGCTCTCCGGGCATTCCGATCAGCCGTTTTACCAAAGTCTGGCTGAGGTCCGGCGGGTAACGAAACACGATGATGTCGCCGTGGCGCGGCTCCTGATAGGGCAGCAGGCTTTGCCCCATCGGTCCGCGCGGCGCATACGCCAGCTTATCGACGAGCAGATGATCGCCCACCAGCAGAGTGTCTTCCATCGATCCGGTCGGGATGACGAAGGCCTGGCACAGGGTGGTGGTTCCGAACAGCAGCAGGACAACCGTGACGGCCCACTCGGCGATGACGCTGCGTTTCGCATTGGCTTCGAGTGCTGTGGTTTTAATATGTCCCATAAGAAGTGAGCTCGCTCCAGTATCGCACCCGGAAGCGTTTGGTTTAGCCCCTATTCGCCGACCTGTTACAATCCTCGTATATGTTCAAGGGATTGGAACACACGGCGATCGCTTCGCCGCAGCCGGAAAAGCTCGCCCGCTGGTACGTCGATCATCTCGGCTTCATCATTAATTTCACCTACGACGGAAATTATTTCGTCAAAGCCGCCAACGGGAGCATGCTGGAAATCATCCCTTCCGAAGGAACGCCGGCCCCGCAAAAAATGAAGGACCCGGGCATCCGCCACCTGGCCATCCAGGTGGATGATTTCGATGCCGCGCATGCCCGCCTGAAGCAGATGGGCATCAAGTTTCTGACCGAGCCTTTCAACAATCAAGGCAACCGACTGGTATTTTTCCAGGATGGCGACGGCAATATTCTGCACCTGATCCACCGCGAAAAGCCACTGCCGTAATCCGCCGCGACTATTTGTGCTGCGACGCGTCTTCAAGGCTTTCCAATACCGCGACTTCCGCCTGCTGTGGATCGGCGCGTGCACGTCTACCATCGGGACGTTCATGCAAACGGTCGCGCAGAGCTGGGTGGTGCTGCAAATCTCCGGATCCGCGCGCATGCTGGGGCTGGACGCTTTTCTCGGCAATATTCCGATCTTCCTGTTCTCTCTGGTCGGCGGCGTAGTGGCCGATCGTGCGAGCCGCCGACGTCTGCTGCTGGCCTCACAATGGGTGCAACTGACCTGCGCGTTCACGCTGGCGACGCTTTTCGCGCTTGGGGTGGTGAGGATCTGGCACATCCTGACACTGTCGTTCATTGTGGGCACGGCGCAATCGTTCGGCGGACCGGCCTATAATGCCCTCGTTCCGACGCTGGTTGAAAAAGAAGACCTGCCCAACGCGATCGCCCTGATTACGATTCAGTTCAATCTGGCGCGCGTAATCGGACCGGTTCTGGGCGGCATCGCGCTGACCCAATGGGGCGCAAGCTGGTGCTTTTCGCTGAACGGCATTTCGTTTTTCGCCGTCATTGTCGCGCTCATGCTGCTGCGGCCCAAGTTTCAGCCCCAAGCCACCCGCGAATCCATGCTGACCAGCATGAAGCAGGGCTTCGGGTTTGTCCGCAAGCAGGGAGCGATGGAAGGTCTGATCGCGTTGGCCTTTTGCATGACGGCCTTCGCCATTCCAGTGATCACGTTTCTGCCGGTATTTGCCAAAGACATCTTTCATTCGGGACCAGGAACGTTCACTGCGATGCTGGTGTCGTCTGGGGTTGGCTCGATCGTCGGCGCGCTGGGCGTCGCGGCCCTCGGCAACGCGCCGGCGAAGGGCCGGCTGGCGCTGCTGATGCTGATTTGCCTGGGCACCGGCATCACTGGTTTTGCTCTGTCTAAGAGCTTATGGCTCAGTTATTTACTGCTTTTTATTTCGGGCGCAGCTTTAATTGCCGTTTTTACGTTGATCCAATCGCTCGTTCAGTTGATCACGGGCAACGAAATGCGCGGCCGGGTGATGAGTATATACAACGTTGCGTTTCGCGGCGGCATGCCGTTCGGCAGTGTAGTCTCGGGCTGGCTGATTCCGATATTCTCGGCGCCGGCGGTCATTTCGACTAACGGCCTGTTGCTGGTGGCGCTCGCTTTCTATTTCCTGACGATGCAGCGCAGGGTGGCGGCGCTATGACCAAGGCCGCTCTCTGTCTTCTGATCGCCGGCGTTGCGACGGCCGCCACGGCGGATCTGGAAAAAGCGCGGGACGCCGAGAACCGAGCGGCTTTGGAAAAATTGGTTAACCAATTCCAAGCCATGGCGGAAAAAAGTCCGACCGATGCCGGCGCGCAATACAAGCTGGCGCTCGCGTCTTCGTACCTGGCGGAAATATTGCTGGAGCTTCGCGACAAAAACGGCGCGGAGCGCGCCGCGGAAGGCGGCATCAAAGGAGCCGAGCGGGCCATTGCGCTTCATCCGAATAACGCTGAGTACTACCGTGTGCTCGGAACTCTGTGCGGGCAGGTGGTGCCGCCCAACGTGCTGCTCGGGCTGAGCTATGGCAAGCGCGCACGGGAGGCTATCGATAAAGCCATCCAGCTCGATCCGAAGTCGGCTAAAGCTTACCTGACGCGCGGGATCGGCAACTACTATCTTCCTCCGGCGTTCGGCGGAGGGCCGGAACTGGCGCTGCGCGATATTCAGCGAGCGATTGAGCTGGACCCCAAGTCCGCCGAAGCACAGTTGTGGCTGGGCCTGGCGCTTCGTAAGCTGCACCGCAACGGCGAAGCGCGGGGGGCGTTTCAAAAGTCGCTGGAGCTCGATCCCAACCGCGTCTGGACCAAGCAGCAGTTGGATAAGACACCCGCCCAATGAGACGGCTGGTCATCGGCGCCGCGATCGCCGGGATTACCTTGCTCAACGTCGTCCAATTTCCGGGACACACCTGGCTTGGGTCAGATACCCAGATCTACATGCCGATTCTCGAGCACATCTGGGATCCGGGCGCGCTGGACAAAGACCTGGTCGCGACGCATCCGCACGTGGCATTCACGTTATATGACGAAACCGCGATTGCGCTGCGCAAGCTGACGGGCCTCGATTTCCGCCACGTGCTCCAATTCCAGCAAGTGGTGTTCCGCATCCTCGGAATCTGGGGCGTGTACCTGATCGCGACTGCGCTTGGGTTATCGGACGCGCTGGCGCTTTTGGTGACGGCGGTTTTTTCTTTAGGCGCAACCATTCTCGGGCCCTCGGTGCTGATCTTTGAATACGAGCCGGTGCCGCGCGGCTTCGCCGTGCCGTTAATATTTTTCGCGATCGGCCTCGCCGCGCACCATCGCTACCTGGGCGCCAGTGCGGCGGGATCGGCGGCGTTTCTGATTCATCCTCCTACCGCGGCGCCGTTCTGGGCGGTCTATTTCTGCCTCGCGCTGTGGTCCGGCAAGCCTGAAATCAAACGGGAGCGCGTGCAATCCATGTGGCTGCTGGCTGGATCGGTGGTCGCGCTGCTGATCGCCGCAAGGATTGAAGCCGCGGCAGGCGAAACGCAGGCGTTTTTCACGCGCCTCACGCCGCACCAGGAACAGTTGCAGCAGTTGCGCACGTCCTATAACTGGATTTCGCTCTGGTGGAACCGGTTTTTGGTGCATTACCTGATCCTGTACGCGGCGACGCTTCTGGCCTGCTGGCGGCTGCGCGATCGCACGCCGGAAGCGCTGCGCTTTTTTCTGGTCGGACTGCCGCTCATCGGAATGCTCAGCATGCCGGCCAGCTATTTACTGCTGGAGAAGGTACATTGGGCGCTCATCCCGCAGTTTCAGCCCATGCGGAACGTGCTGTTTGTGACCGCGATGGCGATGATTCTCGGGGTTGCGGCCGGATGCCGCGCGCTCGCGGACAAGAGTTACGCTGAAGCCGTGGTTTGGATGGCGCTCGCCTATATTGTCCCCGCCAACCGCGAAGTGGTCCCGCTATCCTGGAATCGCGCCACGGTGATCGTGGTGCTGGCACTCATCGCATGCATGGCGATCTGGGCTGTCGAAAGCGGCCGGCGATGGTCCATCTTGCCGCTTGGTGCGGCGGTGCTTGCGCCCTTTTTCCTGATCCCCGGTTGGGGTCACATCCAGAATTACTCTTCGATGTCGCATCCGGAAATCGATCGTCTGGCGGCATGGGCAAGTGCCGCGACCGCGAGAGATGCCGTCTTTCTTTTCCCTACCGCCGATCAGGACTTAACGCCGGGCGTTTTCCGGGTAGAGGCAGAACGCGCGGTCTATGTGGACTGGAAATCGGGCGGGCAGGTGAATTTCTTTCAGGATCTGGGCGAGGAGTGGTGGTCGCGCTGGCAGAAAACCATGGCGGTTCCGTTCGATCCGCAGAACCTCGCGAAATACCGGGCGCTGAGAATCGATTACCTCGTGCTGTCTCCCAAAGATCCGCGACCGAATGCGGTACCGGTCTTCGAGAATGCGCAGTTTGTAGTATTTCGGCCGGCCGGTTAATGGCCGATGGCGACGTTCACGGTTTGACTGGCGTATCCACCGATATGCACCACCAGCGGCACGGTTGTGTTCGCCAGGCCCGCCGGTAATTGGGCATTGATCTGCAAGGCGCCTGCGATGAAATCCGGTGCGGCTCCGGCGTAGCGCACCCTGGCATCCTGCCCGCCGATCGTGACGGCGACCGGCAGTACCGGCGCCGGCCAGACCCTAGTCGCGATTTGTCCATCCACGCCGTTGGGGTTCGTCTGCCCTTCTCCAGTGGCATAGAGAATGAGCACCGAGTTTGACGCCGCAGGACGCGCCGCCGAGTTCACCGTGTAGTTCTGGTTCAGCACAATAAAAATGCCGGGCGCCGCCGCCGCAACCGGCATAACGTCCGGCGCACTGGATGTACCGGCAATCGTCACCGAGACAGTTGTAGAAGCCTTTCCGGCGATTTCGTAGGGCGCGACTACGTTAATCTGGCCGGGCGAGACGAACAGCAGCGGACCGGCGGCGCCATCGAAGGTGACTTTCGTGGTTCGTGCATCCGAGCCGAATCCCGATCCGAAAATGCTCAGAATCTCGCCGGGTGAAATGGCGCTTGAAAGAAAGCTTCCGGCGTTCACGATCGCGCCGATTGCGGGAGGCGCGGCCGCGCTCGACTGCGCCGAATCCGCCTGGACCATGAGCGACGATTCGTCCACCGCCTCGAAATCCGATCCCTGCAACTGCGTGATCTGGTGGAGCACGTCATTGTCCCAGCGGTCATCCGGAGCGCCCGAAAGATACCAGGAAGAGCCGTTATCGGCCAGGATCATGCCGTAAGTTTTGAGAGCCTGGAGAATCACTTGCACGGGCGCGGCGAAACCCGAAATGTCGAAGCCGGCTTTCAGCCGGAAGCGCTGGCCCATGGGCGGATAATTCGCTCCGCCCAGGTTCGAAGCTTCATGGCGCCCGGGCCAGATGTAGGTGTCGCGCGTCTGCGGCGCGGTAAATCGAATCGCATGCCGGATCGCGCCGGAGGCGACCTCATTGTAACGGACTAGGCCCGGAAAGATCGGCAGCCCTGCTGCGTCGGCCGAAGTCCAGCCCGCCGGGCGCAAGGCGTTCGACTTCAGATCGAAGATCGCGCCCGATCCCGCCTGCCAGCTTCCATCCGGCTGCGGGTACCCGCTATAGAGTTCATAGAGCACGCAGTTGTCGTGGTCGATCACCAGCACGTGGCGGTCGCCGGTGGACGACGACCCGCCTTCGATGGGCGCATTGGGTGGAATGGGATAGCCGCCGTGGTCGCTCTCGCTGTCATACTGAAAAGTCACCGCGACTTTGGGCTGCGTCCCCGGGACATCGATGAAGGGAATGCCGATCGGCCCGCCGTCCCATAGGCCCGAGCCGAAATCCGGATGGGCTGGTTTGCTTGTTCCGATGGTCGCGACGTAGCTCGCCGAATTGGCATCCAGAGGTAGCTTGTCGATGGGAGTGTTCCAGACATTGTTTGCGGGGAAAACAGCGCACCCGGCGACGGCCGGCTGCTGCGCCCGGGCGGCTAGCGTGATCGACAGCACCGCGGCCAGCAGAATCGTGGTTCGCATTCCGGTCCCACGTGCTATTTTACGGTCGAAGCGATGCAAATTCACCTTTTGCGGCATGGCAGCGCGGAGGACATTCCTGCGGGCGGCGCCGACGCGGATCGCCGCCTGACCCATGAGGGCCGCGATCAGCTTCGCCGCGTTCTCGAACGCGCGCATGCCGTGGGGATCGTTCCTTCGATTATCCTGAGCAGTCCGCTGGTGCGTGCCGTCGAAACTGCCGAGTTGGCGGCGAAGGGATTGGGATCGGCCGCGAGGGTCATTCTGACCGATTCTCTGCTGCCCTCGGCTTCGCCCGTTCAGGTTTGGGGTGAAATCCGCCGCCGCTCGAACGAAACGCAGATTTTGCTGGCGGGTCATGAACCGTTGCTGAGCCGCCTGGCCGCACATCTGCTGGGCGTAGAGGCGCTGCGCCTGGAAATGCGCAAAGCCATGCTGTTGAGGATCGACATGGATGATTTTGGCGCCGTGCCTCATGGCACCCTCAAATGGGTGTTGCCACCGGAAGTCCTGGGAGGCTAGCGCTCGGCGACGGTAACCTTGACCGGCTGCGCCAGTTCCGCCAGTACAGACATCGGCTTGCCCGGCTCGACCACGATGTCGTGCGTCCACGGAAGCATGCCGTCCGCCTCGACGGTAACGGTGTACGTTCCCGGCGCGAGTTTGGTCGTGACCGGCGTCTTGCCCGCCGTTTGCCCCCAGAAGGAGACGAAGCCGCCCGAAGGCTTCGAACTGATGGTGACCGGCACCAACTCCACCGGCTCATCGGGTTCACGATCCAACTGCGCATGGGCGCGCTTGCCGGTGCGCGCTTCAATGACAGGCATTACATCCGGCACAAGCAGGTTCGGCAACTCGAAAGTCGCGGCCTGGCCGGTTCCGTTGTCATCCTTGAAGCTCACGGTCAGCAGTTGATGCTTTTTCCTTTTCTCCGGTTTGTCGGCGATTTGCAGGCGTGTGACACGCTCATACGGAATCTCGAACGCGCCCGTCGCATAGACGAAGCTCAGCTTTTTGGCATTATCCAGGGCGAGCGTCCCCTCCGTATCTTTCGCCAGTTCCGCGGAACCGCCGACGTAGATCGCATGCTCGTTCCGCCCGGACGCCTGCGCCAGTTGCGAAAGCGCCGCCAGCGCGGCGGCAAATACAATTTTCCTCATGCTTTTCAGAGTGAAGCCTCCGGCGGCACGATTCAATGCTGCAAAAAGTAAGCGGCCCGTACCAGCCAAAGTTAATATCGGCGTTTAACTCGCGCCGTTACCACTCGGCCGGTTTTCCCGGCTCGAGCGCCCAGACCTCGGTCCCGAGAACGTCTTTGATCAATTCGGCAAGCTGGGCGGGCGTGCCGGTAAGCGCCGGAAAAGTGCCGAAATGCATCGGCACGACCTTTTTCGGCCTCAGCATCCGGCAGGCCGCCGCTGCTTCGCGCGGGCTCATGGTGAACAGATCGCCGATCGGCAGAAACGCCAGCTCCGGATGATAGAGCTGCTCGATCAATTGCATGTCGGTGAACACGTTGGTGTCGCCGGAGAAGTAGAGCGCGCGGCCGTCATCGAACCGCAACACGTAACCCGCGGCTTCCCCGCCGTAAATGATTTTGCCATCGTCGAGAATGCCGCAACTGTGGACGGCATGGGTCATGGTCACTGTCATGGCGCCGATCTTTTGCGAGCCGCCCTTGTTCATCGCCCTGACGTTTTTGACCCCGCGGGATTCGAGCCACTGGCCGGTTTCGTAAATGGCTGCGATCTGCGGCGAAAACTGTTTCGCCAGCGGGACGGCGTCGTGAATGTGGTCGAAATGGCCGTGCGTGATCAGCATGAGATCGATCCGCGAAAATTTGTGGCCCGCGGGAAACTTGGGATTCCCGTCGGTCCAAGGATCGATCAGGATGATTTCGCCCGAAGGCAGTTGGAATTGAAAAGTGCCGTGGCCGAGCCAGGTGATCAGCATATGGAGATCATTTTACGCGGCGTTACAGGGATTCAGCGTAATGCCGCGCGGAGAGAATGCAGAAGAACTGGGACCGGAGATTACCGCGTCGCACAGCGCCGGTTGTGTCAAGTGTGGTGCCACTGCCGAACCGAACCGGTTTCGTCTAACCTTAATCCGCCCCTTGCAGCTTGAGCCATTTGCCCCGGTAGTAGTACAGCACCACCGAGGCCGTTTCGCCGCCTGATTCGATTCCCTCGTGGTTATCGTTGGCGGTTGGTGGAACCCTGCGAGGAGCACAGCACGGCCCAATCCGGTTGACCAGGTTTAGCGAACTCTCCCCGGACTACGTTTGCCCGTCTGTCTGTGAACGGTTGCTGAATCGCACACTCCCGGCGCTCCAATTCCGTGACCAAATCCTTCGGCAGTTCCGGGAATGCGGACGGCGGGAGTCGATGGACAGGGTACGTTCGGTGCGGCGGCGTTTGACCAACCCTTTGGGCGCTCACAAGTGACGGCAGAATACAAAAGAGAGCGGCGACAAACGCAGTCCTCATAGCCGTCAATCCGCTCCCATCAATTTCCCCCACTTGCCATCGTGGAAGTACCAGGTCTCCGACCCCTTCTCAGCAAACGAGTCGTCAATTCCTTGATGGTCAATGCGGACATCCAGCCTCTTGTACGGTGGTGGCGCACTGTAAGCCGAATCATTGTGGCGAATGATGAACTCTCGCCCTGCCGTGCCAATGATTCTATAAAAACCAATCTCGTTGGCCGTGATTCCCTGAAGGTAATTACGGTCTTCCTTCGGCGCAATTTCAGACGGGTGGTCTCCCGAGCTGTTCCAAAAAACGAGAATTGACGAGAGGTAGTGCGGCCCGCTCCAGAGCGAAAAGAGCCAAGTCGTTTGGTTCACGGAGCACAGCACCGCCCAATCGATTTCGCCAGGTCGTGCAAATTCACCTTTGATGACGTTCTGCGGCCTCTTTGTGTAGGGCGTCTGCGGAATTGTACAACCCCGGCGCTGGAGTTCTTGGACTAAGTTGCGGGGGAGTTCGGGGAAGGCCGTCGGAGGGAGACGCACGATTCGGCGCTCGGCGTCGTCGAACCGACGCTTCAGGTCATCGGGGAGTTGGGCAAACGTCGAGCCAACCAGGGCGATCAGCAACGTACGTGAAATCACCGTGAATTTCATTCTCCACTATCGTTGCACTTCCTGGATCATTCCGGCGGTGGAGCGTCGACAGAGCCGAAGCCCAGAGGCTCATAAGGAAACGCCAATACCTTGCTGTACCCAATCACTTTGCCGTCACCGGCTGCGCGACCGCCGGCAATTGAATTCCGTCGCCGTACTTGGCCAGATTCGGAATGGTCACCGGCAGGTGGCCGCGAATCGGCATTTCGCCGTAGAGCGCTTTCACCGCCGCCAGTTCCGACGGCGGCACGGTGCTGAACGTCGCCAGATATGCCGCCACCTTGGGGAACGCGCTCAGCAGGTATGGATCGCCCAGCACGATGAGTGTCACCGGCTTGCCGGAAGCAATCAGTGTTTCCAAAAGCTTAGCGAATCCGGGGGCGAGGCCCACGCTTCCCCGCCCTCCCGCCACCGAAGCGAACGCCGCAACCACGGTCGCGTCGCAGAACCCGGCGCGCGTGCCCGCCACTTCGAGAGCCGCATCGGGCAAGGAAGGATCGAGCGTCAGCACCAGCGCGTTCGGGCTGCGCTTGTGTACTTCCTGGGTAAAAGCCAGCCCTTCATTAGAATAATGTCCCTCGGCCAGAACGATGAAGCAGGATTTGTCCGGCTCCCGGATGGGCACGCGCGCCGGATCGTTTTTCACCAGCGTCACGGCGCGGTCCGCCACCTCCTGGGCTTTCTCGTTGGCTTCCGGGGTATTCACCACATCCGCAATGGATTCCAGATTCACCAACCGGTTGCGGTCGAGCCCGACCTTCATTTTCGCGGCGAGCACTTTGGCCACGCTCTGATCCAGGCGTTTTTGCGAAATCTGCTTATGCCTGACAGCGGCGACGATGGCGTTGACGGCAATCTCGGGGTCGGGCGGCATGAGGACCACGTCGGCCCCCGCTTCGATGGCGCGCACCGAGGCATCGGCCGGGCCGTAGCTTTTGACGATCGCGCCCATATCCATGGCGTCGGTCACGATCAGCCCATGGAATCCCAATTGCTTTTGGAGCACCTCGGTCAGCACGGCGGGCGAAAGCGTTGCTGGCAGCTCCGACGATCCCAATGCGGGCACGATCACGTGCGCCGTCATGATCGCGTCCGCGCCCTTGGCGATTGCGGCGCGAAACGGGACGAGTTCCATGTCATTGAGGCGCTGGCGGTCGCCGGGAACCGTCGCCAGCCCCAGGTGGGTATCGACCGCGGTATCGCCGTGCCCGGGAAAATGCTTCGCCGTGGTGAGAATGCGGTTATGGCGGTCCGAGTCCGCGCCTTCGATGAATGCCTCGACGTTCCGCGCCACAACCTGCGGGTTTTCGCCGAACGAGCGGATATTAATGATGGGATTGTCGGGATTGTTGTTGACGTCGGCATCGGGATAGAAGACCCATTGCACGCCTAAAGCGCGCGATTCCCGCGCGGTCACCACACCCTCGAAGCGCGTGTACTCCGGGTCGCCTGCCGCCGCAAAAGCCATGGCGTGCGGGAAAACGGTCGTATCGCTGACCCGCATGGATGCGCCGCGCTCGAAATCTCCCGAAACCAGCAGCGGCAGCCGACTCATGCGCTGCATCCGGTTCAAAAACGAGGCCATTTCGTGCGGTTCCGCCCGCTGCACCAGGCGCCCTTGCGCGATATTCACCAAAATCAGCCCGCCGACATGCACGTCGCGGATCAGGTGAACGAACCGGCGATATTCCCGCGAGCGCGTGCTAAGCGAATGGCCGGTAAAGGGAATCATCACCAGTTGCGCCGCTTTGTCGTGCAGGCTTAGGGACTTCATCCATCGGTTGACGCTTTTCGGCACACCGCGTTCTTTGGACGCGGGAACCGCCGCGCCAAACGTCAACCAGGAAATCGACAGCAAGCCCGCGATGAGGCAGGCGGAGCGGCCCCAGCGATCGCGTCTAACCAGCGTTGCGCGCCCTCTTGGACTGTTGCGGTGGACGGGTCAGCAGACGCCGCACGGACCGGATCAGAAACCCCAACTCCCCCGCGCTTTTGGCCAGTACGATATCCGCGCCGGTGGTTTGCTCGGTGAGTCCCAGCGGCTCGACGAACCCCGAGAGCAGAATCACCGGCATGTCCGGGCGCCCCTGGCGGATTCGGGCGATCAGCTCGGTTCCATCCATCTTGGGCATGCGGAAATCGGTGATCACCAGGTCGATTCGCTGCTCGGAGAGGACGTTTAGCGCGTCTTCGCCATCTACTGCGGTATGGATGTGGAATCCCAGTTCCTCCAGCACCGTACGCCGGGCGATTAAACCGTGGGGATTGTCATCAACGAGCAGAATAGCGGCACCGTGGTGCGCCGGTGCGGGCGGGGTTTTCATGGGACCGAGCGAGGTTAACAAACTTGTCACGAGAGTGTCAACGATTCTGCATCGAATTGCAACGAGAGAAAATCCGAAGCTTGACTTTTATTCCACTTCACGTGGAGCTTTGTAGCCCGCCTTCGCGATGATCTGGTATTTGATCGGCTTGCCCTTCTGATCCGTCACGCGCAGCGGTTCGTTGTTGACAGGATTGACGAGCTCAACTTTGATTTTGCGAAACTTTCCGTCCCGCGCTGCATTGGTGGGCGAATAGGCCAGCGAATATTGGTTACGCAGCGATTGGGAGATGGCCTGAAAAATGCTCGGGAATTCGCCGTAAAATCGCGGAAAAAACGACATGCCGCCTGTTTCCTTGGCGAACGTGCGCATCTGGTTGTCGGCCTGGAGGAAGTCCAGCTGCGCGATCGGTCCCATATACCCCCGCGCGTCCATCCATTCGCGTAACGCCTGCATCAATCCGATCGCATAGATCGGCACGCCGGCTTCCTGAATGCCTTTGCGCGCTTTATCGAACGTCAACTTGCTGAAAGTGTCGACACCGGACGCGATCAGCACGATCGCCTTGCGCCCTTCGATGCCCGACATGCGGTCTTCGGTATCGACCAGCGCATCGAACAGGTTCGATTCGGAAAAACCCGCGATGCGCAGCCGCTGCATGGCTTCGTAGGCCTTGCGCTTATCGGTTGAGAAATCCGACAGAATTTCCGGCCGCATATCGTAAGCGATGACCGCTACGTAATCTTCCGGCCGGAGGGTCTCGAGAAATCCGTAGGCCGCGGTCAAGGTCTGGTACCAGGTCGAGCTCCAATACTGCTGGAATCGGTTCGAGAACTCGATCAACATGCAGACGGTCATGGGCGCTTCGCCCATGTTGAAATTCGTGATCTTCTGCGGAACGTTATCCTCGAGAATCCGGAAATTACCTCGCGGGATGCCCGGGATAAAATGGCCTTTGTTGTCGAGCACCGCCACATCAACCGTGACAACATTGGTTTCGACCTTGAAACTCGGGCTACCTTCGGGCAGATCTTCTTTCTTCTTGAGCTTGGAAGGAATCTTCGGCAGGTCGGTGTCGCTCGGACCGGCGTCCGGCTTTCGAGGCTTGGCGACCGTTTCGCCGGCGTCTTTTTTGGGCCCCTCCTCCTGTCCCCACGCCGTCATGGCCAACACCAACATCGCGGCCAGCAGCGCCAAAGAGAACTTATGCCCGATTTTCATACACCGACACCTCAACTCGAATAATATATCAGTTGACGGCGCGCGACTTGATGTGGTTTCCCGTCCCGATCGGTCGGAGCGTTTACTCTCGTGAATTTTCCGGGCTTCGACGGACTAAAGGCGCTATTGCGCGGAATCCTCGTCCGCCCGGTGCTTGTCAACCAGCTCTCGCGTGCGGTTAACGAGAACGATGGAGCGCTGAACAAGTTCGTCTGAGTGACTCAGTTGTTGTCTGACCCTCTCGATCAACGCCACAATTTTAATGGAAAGTACTGGTGCGCCCTCCATGGCTCCTCTTTCTGCATAAAAGAGGAGCCAGCCGGTCTCAACGGTTTAAGCGGCTCTAGCTATGCATCTTTATCATACTCACCTTTGTCTGCCCACTGGGTTTATTTTCACTGAATCCAATAATAGATGGGTGCGATTACGTTCAGTTCCGAGCGCTGCGGCATCTACAAAACCGCAGATTGATCGGAGTCCCACTGTCGCCGGAACGGCGGCTACGGTACTTTCAAAAAGGGCCACTACCATCGCTGTGAGCCAGTTGACACTCCTGAAAGGCTTTGGATATTATTGAAAGGTTTCGCGAGTTATCTCTTCTGCTCCTGTGCTACCCCCGTATTGATACGGGCCGGCCAGGGGCCAGCCCCGAGGTTTCGGACGGCATCAGAGCTGTTTGGAGCATGGGCTTGTCCGAAGTTCTCGCAAAGGAAGCAGTCCAAGATCGCTGAACTGGTGTCCGGACCTGTTTCCTGATTTCTGACCGTTTTACAAACCCTGGGTTGCGCCACCGTGAAAAGCGGGGTGGGTCTGTAATCGGGTCGCGTCACCGTTGAACGACATAACTAAGAGGAAGGTTCGTGCCGACATTTAACCAACTCGTGCGCAGCGGGCGGAGACCGCCGCGGTGGAAGACGGCGAGCCCGGCGCTGCAGTCGTGCCCGCAAAAGCGCGGCGTATGTACGCGTGTTTATACGCAGACGCCGAAGAAGCCGAATTCCGCGCTGCGCAAGGTGTCGCGCGTCAGGCTGACGAACGGCATCGAGGTCACGACATATATACCGGGCGTGGGGCACAACCTGCAGGAGCACTCGATCGTTCTGATTCGCGGCGGCCGCGTGAAGGACCTGCCTGGCGTGCGCTACCACGTAATCCGCGGCGCGCTCGACACCGCCGGTGTCGCGGACCGCAAGCAGGGGCGTTCCAAGTACGGAGCCAAGAGGCCGAAGGCGTAAATATGCCACGCAGGAGAAGCGCAGAAAATCGCGAAGTGCTGCCCGACCCGGTCTACAACTCGACGCTGGTCGAGAAATTTATCTGTTCCATGATGTGGGACGGCAAGAAGAACACGGCGCAGCGCATTTTTTACGACTCGATGGAGAAGATTCGGGAGCGCACGAGCGACGATCCGCTGAAGCTTTTTAAGAAGGCGGTCGAGAACTGCAAGCCGCTGCTCGAAGTCAAAACACGGCGGGTGGGCGGCGCCAACTACCAGGTGCCGATCGAAGTGCCGCAGACGCGGCGGACCAGTCTGGCGATCCGCTGGCTGATTTTGAATGCCCGTGGCCGCGCGGAAAAAGGGATGCCGGAGAAGCTGGCAAACGAATTGAACGATGCCGCGAACCTGCGCGGCGGCGCAATCAAGAAGAAGGATGACGTACACCGCATGGCCGAGGCCAATAAGGCTTTCGCGCATTACCGGTGGTAAGGGTTTAGGTTTTCGCAGCTATGCCACGCACAGTACCGCTCGAGCGGATGAGAAACATCGGGATTGCGGCGCATATCGACGCCGGCAAGACCACTACGACCGAGCGCATCCTTTATTACACCGGCCGGACGCACAAGATCGGCGAAGTACACGAAGGCACGGCCGTAATGGACTGGATGGAGCAGGAGCAGGAGCGCGGCATCACCATTACTTCCGCTGCGACCACCTGCGAATGGCGCGACATCCAGATCAACATTATCGATACGCCGGGTCACGTGGATTTCACGGCCGAAGTCGAGCGCTCGCTGCGCGTGCTGGATGGCGCGGTGGCGGTATTCGACGCGGTAGCCGGGGTGCAGCCGCAGTCGGAAACGGTCTGGCGGCAGGCGGATAAATACCAGGTCCCGCGCATCTGCTTCATTAATAAGATGGACCGCGTGGGCGCGGACTTTTTCCATTCGGTGGATACCATCGTCAGCCGTCTGCGCTGCAAACCGGTGCCGATCCAGCTTCCGGTGGGCGCCGAGGATCAGTTCAAAGGGGTAGTCGACCTGGTCCGGATGAAGGCTCTCATCTGGCTCGATGAAACGCTGGGGGCGGAGTTCGATGTGGTCGATATTCCGGCGGAACTTCAGGCGCAGGCGCACGAATGGCGCGACAAGATGATCGAGGCAGTATCGGAATACGACGATCACCTGTTCGAGAAATTCGTCGAAGGCAAACCGCTGACCGAGGACGAAATTCGTGCCGGCATCCGCAAAGCCACGATTGCGCTTAAGATTTTCCCGGTGATCTGCGGATCGGCTTTCAAGAATAAAGGTGTGCAGTCGATGCTGGACGCGGTGGTGGATTATCTGCCTTCGCCCGTGGATGTTCCGCCGATCGAGGGCACCGCGGTCGACGACCCGAACAAAGTGCTCACCCGCAAAGCCTCCGATAGCGAGCCGTTCTCGGCGCTGGTATTCAAGATCATGACCGACCCGTACGTGGGACAGCTTGCGTTTTTCCGGGTGTACTCCGGGGGCCTCGCGGCCGGGGATTCGGTTTACAACGTCGCCCGGGGCCGTAAGGAGCGCGTGGGCCGGCTGCTGCGCATGCACGCCAACAAGCGCGAGGAGATCAAGGAAATTTTCGCCGGCGACATCGCGGCGGCGGTGGGCCTCAAAACCGTCGCTACCGGCGACACGATCTGCGACGATGAATCGCCCATCGTGCTCGAATCCATCGAATTTCCGACGCCGGTGATCCAGCTCGCAGTCGAGCCGCGCACCAAGGCCGACCAGGAAAAGCTGGGCATGGCGATCCAAAAGCTGGCCCAGGAAGATCCGACCTTCCGGGTTGCCACCGACCCCGAGACCGGGCAGACGATTCTTTCCGGCATGGGCGAGCTGCATCTGGAGATCATCGTGGACCGCATGATGCGCGAATTCGGCGTGGCGGCCAACGTGGGCAAACCGCAGGTGGCCTATCGCGAGACGATCCGGGCGAGCGCGGAAGCCGAAGGCCGGCACATCAAACAATCTGGCGGCCGCGGGCAGTACGGCGTGGTGAAGATCAAGGTTGAGCCGACGCCTCCAGGCTCGGGCTTCGAGTTTGTCAACGAGATTTTCGGCGGCTCGATTCCGAAGGAGTACATCGGGCCGGCGGAAGCGGGCATGCGGGAAGCGCTCGAAGGCGGCATTCTGGCGGGTTATCCGATGTCGGATCTGAAAGTGACGCTTTACGACGGCAGCTACCACGACGTGGATTCGTCGGAGATGGCGTTCAAGATCGCCGGCTCGATCGCGATCAAGGAAGCGACCCGGCGGGCAAAGCCGGTGCTGCTCGAGCCGATCATGTCGGTCGAAGTGGTCGTTCCCGAGGAGTACATGGGGGATGTGATCGGCGATTTGAATTCCCGGCGCGGCCGTATCGAGGGTATGGAGCTGCGCGGGACGTCGCAGATCATCAAGTCGCACGTGCCGCTATCGGAAATGTTCGGCTACGCAACGGATTTGCGCTCGCGAACGCAGGGGCGCGGCAGTTTCACTATGCATTTCGGCAAATACGAGGAAGTGCCGGCCAGCCTGGCGGAAGAAATCGTGAGCAGAGTACAGGGGACCACAAAGTGATTCTGAACCGCCGGGCGGTCGCGTGCCGGCGTTGAAAGGATTCGGAGAGACATGGCAAAGGAAAAATTCGATCGTTCCAAGCCGCACGTGAACATCGGCACCATCGGGCACATCGATCACGGCAAGACCACCTTGACCGCGGCCATCACCAAGGTGCTGGCCAAGCATAATCCCAAGGTCAAGTTCCGCAGT
>DATEFW010000021.1:0-325812 GCA_035280425.1 Bryobacteraceae bacterium
TTAGTGATCCGGTGGTTCTGTATGGAAGGGCCATCGCTCAACGGATAAAAGGTACGCCGGGGATAACAGGCTGATCGGAGTCAAGAGTTCACATCGACGCTCCGGTTTGGCACCTCGATGTCGGCTCATCGCATCCTGGGGGTGTAGAAGCTCCCAAGGGTTAGGCTGTTCGCCTATTAAAGCGGTACGTGAGCTGGGTTCAGAACGTCGCGAGACAGTTCGGTCCCTATCTGTGGTGGGCGTAGGAGATTTGAGGGGGCTTGTCCTTAGTACGAGAGGACCGGGATGAACGAACCTCTTGTGATCCAGTTGTCACGCCAGTGGCACCGCTGGGTAGCGAAGTTCGGTCAGGATAAACGCTGAATGCATATAAGCGTGAAACCTTCCCCGAGATGAGATCTCCCAAGCTGGTAGCGCAGCTAATAAGAGCACAGGAAGACGACCTGTTTGATAGGACGGATGTGTAAGCCGGGTAACCGGCTCAGCTAACCGTTACTAATTGCTCGTTCGGCTTGACCATAAAATTTACTGTAAGCACGAAGTTAAGTTCTTTTCGCGTGGTAAGTGCCGTCAATATTCAATGAGTAAGTTCGCGGACCGTGAGTTACCGGTTCGCAGCGATTCTGGGTGACCGTAGCGAGAGGGACCCACCCGTTCCCATCCCGAACACGGAAGTTAAGCCTCTCAGCCCCGATTGTACTGCACGCGCAAGTGTGTGGGAGAGTAGGAAGTTGCCCGGTATGTCAGAAGCCCCAGCCGAAAGGCTGGGGCTTTTGTTGTTTTGCCTGGTCGGGAAAAATCTGTGGGTTACTGGCAGGTTTTCGAATGAGTAGCCGGAACCTCCGAAGCGCCGACGATCCGGTCGGCGTCAGGCAAACAGAGTAAACACTGCGGCTTCAGGCAGGAGTTTTGCGCTAGCGCTTGACAAGGGGACCGAAGAGGGCGATCAGCGCATCGGCAAAACTGCCTCGCCACGTAATATCGTCATGGCCGCTGAGGAACTCCTGATACATTACGTCGTAGCCTTTGGTCCGAAGCACGTCGCGCAATCTACGAGCCGGTTCGAGAGCGCCAAATCCCTCACCCGTGGCGTCGAACTCGAATTTGCCCGCGTCGAGGTAGAAGCGGATCGGCAGCTTCGGCCGCGCCAAGAATTGCCCGATGATCCATCCCGGTTCGTGGTACGGCTGTTTATCGGCATCCCCGGGCTCATACCATAGGGAACCAGATTGACTCATCACCAGCCCGAAACGGTCCGGCGCGCGCAATGCAGCACAAACGGCGGCGAGTCCGCCCCTGCTCGACCCGCCGACACCGCACTCGGTTGCGAGGCGAGAAGTGCCGTACTTTTCTTGCAGCAGAGGCGTAAGTTCCTTGGCAAGAAAATCCGTAAACTCCGGCCGGCAAGCGAGATCGCGCATGCGACTGCGGCCGCTCGGATTTGGAACACGCGCAATCACAATCGGGGGAATCTTTCCCTCATGAATGAGATTCTCCACCGTGGATGACGCAAAAACCAACCCGTCTTCTTGTTCCCCATCGAAGAGAATCAGCGATGGTGCTCGCAGATGGGGGTTCCACCCCGGCGGCGTATAGACGAGAATGGAACGCCGCTCGTTCAAAATGTGTGACGCGATCTCCTCGCGTTTCATGTCGAGACGCGGGACACCTGCGCGCTGTGCCAGATAGGGCTGTGGAGGCGCTCCCGGTAGTTCGCAAACATCTCGCCGGGGATTGAGCGGGTCGGGTCCGGGACGAGCGCGCCCGGCTCCGTTTGGAATCGTGGTCCGCGGGTCGTTTACGCTGAGCTGGTAAAGGAAGCGCGAGCCGCGCGGCACACGAAGAGTCCGGTACCAGAGATGCGTATCTTCCATTGGAATCATGCTCAATTCGGCGGTCCGGGAAACAGTGAACGGATACCAGTCGATTAAGACGCCCCGTGTCGAGGCATCGCCCTCCCAAAGAAAGGTCACATGAACGTATTTGTCCTCGCCGGGGATGTCGTCGACCAGAGGTGTTCCTCCATGAGCTTTCACTTGATCGATAAACTCGGCAACAGCCCTGGGTCTCTTCTCCCGAATCGCGTCCCGCAGCGCAATCATTCGCGGGCTGATTTCCGCGCGCTGACCCGAAGCGCAGCCAGATCCGGCCAATAGGCCTAACAGCGCAACCGCCGCGCGGCCAACTTGTCCAGTCCGGCTACGAAGCACATTCGATGTCAATGGCAGTGCACTCCCAGGCGCCGCATCAAAGGGTCTAGAACATCCGGACGATGAAGGATCACCGAGAGCGCATACAACGCGACGAAAGAAATAGTGACCGCCGATGCGAACACGGGAACTATGTCACCCTTCAGCGTGCACGGGATGCCAATCGTGACAAGTTCGGCCAACGCGCCACTTGTTGTTCGAAGAACGCCCGGTATTCCGGCGTTCTCGACGCTGTCGACCAATTGCTCGCGGAACACTTCCACCATTTCCCTCCCATACAACTCGCGGAGCCGCCGGGGGTATAGGATCAGGAGGCCGGAATAAAGCGAACAGATTGCCCGGACGGCGGTCTTCATCATTCGACTCCGACACTGCCCAACTTCAGACTGCGCGCAATCTTTAGTACAGACTCCAGGCGCCGGACTTCAAATGCGAGTAGAGATCGGCCTCTGCCGGTCAGCTCATAGACTCTTCGGCGTGAATCTTCGCCTTCCGATTGTTCCGCTTCATCGATCAGGTCCGCCTCGACCAGACGTTGAATTGTGCTATAAAGCGCTCCGGGCCCCATACGCACTCTGCCCTCAGAAAGCGTGGCCGAACCCTTCATAATCGCGTAGCCGTGCTTTGGACCATCCGCCAACGCCATGAGGATGAAAAACACAGTAGGCGTTAGCGGCGTCCATGCCAGCAAATCTTCAGGGAGACCAGGTCTCGCGGTACGCACGAACAATGTACCACCTACTGATGTATCATAAACTGATATAGAGTCGGTGGTCAAGAATCTCCAAAGCCAAATCCTCGACCGCTTCCACATCGTCGCCAATATGAACAAGGCGGTTGACAAGGTCCGCGCTGAGGAAACGGGCCGCATGAAGCGCGAGGGCCGTGATCCGGTCCTCAAGAAATCTCGTTGGCGCGGCCATCGAGAGCTCATCCTCAACTATTTCCGCACTCAAAAACTGTTATCCAGCGGCGTCGTGGAAGGAGTGAACAACAAAGCCAAAGTCACCATGAGAAAATCCTACGGCTTTCGCACCTACCGCGTCCTCGAACTGCCCTCTATCACTCACTTGGCAAGCTGCCCAAACCGGCTTCTACCCACGATTTCTTCTGACGAATGTTGTTTTTGGGGCCGGCGCGAAGGTCGCGCGCGCTTCGCGAGAAAGGCCCGTGCGCGATTCGTTGGCGCCTTTTTCGCCACCGGATTGAAAATCACAGATTGGCACTCGGTTCGTATTTTTTCTCGCAAAATTCAGCGTTGATTTGTAAAACAAGACACTGATTTGGCGCGTATTTCGCCCGAATTCCATTGTATTTCCAGCGGTCCAAGAACATAATCACACTTATTCGCCATTAGGGAAGACGAGGGACTCAGGTGAAGCGCCACACGACAAGTCAACCTTCATTTACCAAGCGGCAGGCCTCAGTGGCCGGATTGTGTGCTGTTCTTGCAGCAACCGCGATTTTCGCAATTCCCAAAAAAGCCCGGGCCGGTGTATTCCCAAAGATTACTCAGCTCGCGTTAAGACTGGAGATGGACGTCTTCGGCAGGTTATCCGGTATTCTTGGATCGGCCGGATGGGAGACGCAACCAGGCACCCGCCGGCTGCACGGGCGCACGGCGGCCCGAGCAAGCAGCGGAGAGACCGAGACCAGGAGCATGCAATTGACGCAGGCGATGGAGTTGGATTCGCCTGATTCGTTTGCGGCGTCGTACGGCGCGGATTCTCATTCGCTGCCCTATCTACCGGCCGGCAACGACACGTCTTCTATAACGCACGGGCCAGGAGGTAATCGCGACGCTGCAGGGCGGACGGCCGCAACTTATGCAGGCGCTGGGGCATCTGGCTCCGGTCTTCAGGCTCGGGCGCGGGGCGCGGGCGGTAGCGGATCCGGCGCGCCATTTAGTTCCGCGACAAGATCAGCCGCTCAAAAGCCAGATCTGGAGCTGAACAAATCGAATCGGGATCCCAGGTTTGCCGCGGAGGCAGACGGGCGGACAACCGCGAACCAGGAATCCGCGAGTATCTCGTCCGGCACAAACGGCTTCGGGATTGCAAATTTAATTTATCAGCCAGCGGAGTTCCAGTCCGGAAGCGAAGGACTCGCCGGTACCCATTTCGGTGCGCAACGAAATAATCCGGTGCTGCCGGATGAGTCCCTCTCGACACCTGACGAGGAGTGGAGCAACGTATCGAGATCAGTTTCGATTGAGGCGGGTGCTTCTGTCTGGGCGTCTCCAGACGTGGCCAGTTTATTGCAGGGGCCTGCTCGAGGCGGCTCGAGTGACCTGACGAGCGGTGTGATCCCGGATCTTCCTTCGGTCACAGGTTCCGACGCGGCACTCGGATCGGCGGAGACAAACGATCCGATCACTCGCTCTTTGAACGATGTTATTCCAGATCCCGGGGCGCAGACGACTTCCAAGGATGACAACGAGAGCGATCAGAACCCATCTTTAGCGGAGCCCGGGGGCGATGACCGCAATCGTCCACACCCAATACCTGGATCATTGGATGCGAAGGATCAACGCGCTTCCGACGATCCGATCGCCACTTCGGAGCCCAGCAGTATTGTTTTTCTTGGGACGATGCTGATTCTTTTAACGCTCGTTTACAAGCGCACGCAGAAAGGCAAACGGCAGCCAGTCACAGCCGTAGATACAGGATCGGGCGCCGCGCTCAGTTGATTTTCTTCAGGGAATGATTCACGCGGTCGTGCACGTAAATCTGCAGCTTTGGATTTTCGCTGGCCGCAACGATTTTCCAGTCTTGTGACAGGTGGGGGAGCATGGCGCTATCGACGATCAAGACGTCGGCGCCTTTCGATCCGGCGGCCAGTGCGGAGCGGTGGCCTTCGAAGACCCAGACGGAGTGGCCGATGTACGCCATGCCCACCAGCATTCCGAAAAAGGGGATGGCTTGGGCGAGGCTGGTGGTCAGCGCCTTCAGCTCGGTGTAACCGATTACCGCGATTTTTCTTTTTACCTTTGGGGAAATGAGCTTCTCGACTTCGGCGACAAACTCGGGAGGGATAGCGCCGGGGGCGGGACAGGGCTGGAGCATGAGCATACGGCCCGGCGTGACGAGGACCACTTGCCGGGCATTGTCGCGGCCTGCGGCCACCTGGTCGGCAGCCTGGCGCGCCTGATCGAAAACCTTTTGCACATTTGCCGGCTCATCGACCTCGGGCATGCGCGGCGCGAAGATATCTCCTGGGGGCGGTTCCGGCATATAGCTGTTTGAAGCGCGGCCCCGAGGGAGTTATTGCGCCTGGGATTGCCGGAAGCGGCAACTTTTGGCGGTGAGCTTAGTGCCTTCGAACGTGCCGAAGCAATGGACATACCAGCCATCTTTCAGCTCGTCGATGGAGCTGGGCTTGCTGTTCCGCACGGTGCCCATTACGAACTTAGTATCGGGCGTGTAGACGATCTGGCGTTCGACGGCGCCTTTCCGGATCGTAATGGTCGACGTATCTTTGTTTATCATGCGGACGGTGCCGTTGAGCTGATCCTGTTTGGCTTTCTTTTGAGCAGCGGCAGGAAACAGAACCAAAAGCGAGCCCAGCAGCAGGGCGGTGCTAATGAAGATTTTTCGTTGCATATCCCTCCCTCGAAACGTAAGTTCGAGTACCGTTCAATATAGACCGGCAGCGATCAAAAAGTAAACAGCGAGGGCCGGAGGCCTGGCGTTTTGCTAGGATCGACGTTGATGAAACCGGTACGTGTCGCGGTGGTGCTGGCGGCAGTGGCGGCGTTGTTGCTTCAGGCCGGCGATTTGCGCCGCGGCGAAGACCGGGTGGGAATTGCGGCTCCCGAGCTGGGCCTGAAGCACTGGTTGAATTCGCCGCCGCGCGAGATCGCGCAGCTCAGAGGCAAAGTGGTGCTGATCCGGTGGTGGACGGAGGGTTGTCCGTTCTGCGCGGCTACGGCGCCTGCGCTGCGGGAGCTGGATCGAAAATACGCTCGGAGCGGGCTGGTGGTGATCGGGATCTTTCATCCGAAGCCGCCGGGCGACTGGTCGGTCGAGCGGATGCGCCGGGCAAGCGAGCGGCTGGGGTTCACGTTTCCGGTGGCGCTCGATGGGGATTGGGCGGCGCTGGGGCGATGGTGGCCGGATTTTGAAAATCGTGGATGGACTTCGGTTTCGTTCGTGGTGGATAAACGGGGAATCATCCGGTACGTACATCCGGGCGGGGAGTTTCACCGTGCGGGCGCGGGTGACGACGGGCACGCGGGTTGCGAGCGGGATTATCGAGAGATCGAGCGGGTGATCGGCCGGCTGTCAGGCGAATAGTGCGATGCGAAGAATAGTGGGAGTTGGTTTGATGCTTGGCGCGGCGGCCGTGATGTGGGCGGAGTCGGCGGCGGGGGTGCGCTGGACGGCGGCAGCTTCGTGGAAAGCGCAGCCGGAAAAGCCGATGCGGGCGGCGACCTATGCTGTGCCGGCGGCGCACGGGGATCACGAGGACGGCGAGTGCGGTGTTTACTATTTCGGTAAGGGGCAGGGCGGCAACGTGGATGCGAATGTCAAGCGCTGGGTTGGGCAATTCGAGGCGCCCGAGCATCCGGCCGAAGTCAAGAAGCTCACGATTCACGGATTGAGTGTGACGACGATCGACGTGAGCGGGAATTACACGGGCGCGGGCGGGCCGATGGCGGCGGCCAAATCCTCCAAGCCTGGGTACCGGCTTCTCGGGGCGATCGTAGAAGCGCCGGAGGGGCTGGTGTTCATCAAATTCACGGGGCCGGCGAAGACGGTGGCGGCGAATCATCAGAATTTCGAGAATCTTCTGCAGTCGCTTACTCCGGAGAAGTAGACGCGCGGGGCTTGACACCGCGGATGGAATCGCGGATGGTTTAGGCGATGCGGTCGATTTGCCGGGCTGCCGCGGCTGCCGTGCTTGCGGGAGGGCTCACTGCGCCTGCGGCTGAGCAGTGGCTGAAGCTGAAATCCACGCATTTCGAGCTCTACACAACAGCGAGTGAGAGGAAAGGCCGCGAGGCCATCCTCTACTTCGAGCAGGTCAGAGATTTTTTCAGCAAGGTTCTGAAGGGATCGAAATCCACGGCGGCGCCGGTGCGGATTATCGCCTTCCGTTCGGAGAAGGAATACAAGCCGTTCCGGCCGAGCGAATTCGCGGCGGCTTTTTATCTGCCGGGTTACGATCGCGACTACATCGTGATGGAGAGCATCACGTCGGAGAATTACCCGGTGGCGGTGCACGAGTTCACGCACATGCTGGTGAAGCATTCGGGGATGGAAGCGCCGGTGTGGTTCAACGAGGGCCTGGCGGATCTGTATTCGACGATGAAACCGGTGGGGAAGAAGGTGCAGATCGGGGATCTGATACCGGGGCGCGTGATGGAACTGCGCGAGAGGAAGTGGCTGCCGCTCGATGTGCTGTTTGGGGTGGACCACAATTCTCCTTATTACAACGAGCGGGACCGGGCGGGGGTTTTCTATTCGGAGAGCTGGGCGCTGGTGCACATGCTGACGCTGGCTCCGGGATACCGTCCGCAATTTTCCAAGTTTGTGACCACGCTGGCTTCGGGAGTTCCGGCGGGGAAGGCACTCGAGCAGGTATATACGAAAACTCCGGCGGAAGTGCAGAAGGACCTGCGGCAGTATTTGAACGGAAGCTCGTTTTACGCAGTTACGTTCAACGTGAAGCTAGAGAAATCCGATGAAGAGCCGGATATCGATGCGGCGCCGGCGATTGAAACGGGCATGGTGCTGGCGGATTTGTTGGCACTGAGCGGAAAAGATAAAGAAGCCAGCGAGAAATACGAGAGCCTGATCAAAGCGTTTCCCAACAACTGGGAGCCGGAAGCGGGCTCCGGGGAGCTGGCGTGGCGCGAGAAGGACATCGAGGGCGCGCGGCGGCACTTTGCACGAGCGGCAGAACTGGGATCCACAAATCCGCGGCTCTATTTCGATTACGCGATGGTGCTGAAGCAGTCAGGCCAGGACGATCGCGGGCTGGCGCCGGTATTGAAGAAGGCGGTCGAGCTCGATCCGGATTACCAGGAGGCGCACCACTACCTGGCATTTTGTTTGTTACAGACGCAGGACTATCAGGGAGCGGTCGAGCATTTCACGAAAGTAAGGACCGTCAAGGCGGCGGACGCGTTCTCGTACTACAGCGGGCTCGCGTATGCAAACTACCGGCTGGAGAAACGTGACGCGGCGAAGAAAGCTGCGGACGCGGCGCGAAAGTACGCCCGCAGCCCGGAGCAGATCGCGCAAGCGGAACAAATGCTGCGCGCGATCGATCAGCCGGCGCCGCAGATGGTGCAGCGCGCGATGGCACAAGAGCAGAGGCCGGCGGCAGAGCCTTCGGTGCGGCAGGAACCAACGGGACGCGAGGAACCGGAGGATGAGAAACCGAAGCGGCTGGTGCGGAGGCCAGAGGCGGAGAGCCCGCCGGCAGTCACGGCTTCTCCCATGCCGGTGCGCAGGGCGCTATTCAAGGTGGAGGGGAAGCTCGAGCAGATTGACTGTCTTGGCAAGGTGGCGCGGCTGCGGGTGATTGCGGGATCCAAGCCGGTTCTGCTGGCGATTACCGATCCGGAGGCGGTGTCGGTAAAAGGAACGGCGAGCGGAACGCTGGAGCTGACGTGCGGGCCGCAGAAAAACAAACTGGTCGCGATTGAATATGAGAGCCGGCCGGACGCGCGGCTGGGGACGGCGGGAGTGGTGCGGTCGATCGAGTTTCGTTGAGAGCGCTGAAAAGGGAGGGCAGGCACAATGGCCTGCCCCTGGGTTTAACCGCGTGAGAGACGGAGTGGTTGCTGAAGCTGGAATGTCAGGACCGATTCCGCAGGAATTTTGAGTTGTTGACCGCGGGTCAGAACCTGAGCGCCTGCTCCGGCTGCCGCACCTGCTGCTGCGCCAACGGCTGCGCCCTTGCCGCCTCCGGCAATTGCGCCCAGCAATGTACCTAGAGCCGCGCCGCCGCCGACCATTTCGGCTGTGCGCTGATTAGCTCCGATGCCCTGGCCTTTTTCCACATCCTGGCCGGAGACGGAGTAATTTGTTCCGTTCACGGTAATGGATTTGAGGCCTAATTGGACTTCGCCACCGCTGGTTGCGCCGCCTTTATTGGTGCTCATAACCACCAACTGAGCGGGAGAGCCTTTCGGAATCAGCATGCCGCCGGAACTGGTTTGGACATCCTGAGCGATTTCACCGGAAAATGTCTGGCCGACCGCAGAGGAATCGGCATTAATATCCTGGTCCGTTCTTATCTCCAGGCTGGTTCCCGAAGGGATTGTGCCAGGCTGGGATGAAGAGACGGTCACGGGAGCGGTTGATGCAGTGCGCGACCGGCCCATCGACTCCTGAGCGCAACCCGCAAGGCCCAGCGCGCCCACTGTGATCAACGCCACAATGGCTGTTCTCATTCGTTCACCTCCGTAAACCAGACGAGCAATCGAAAGGCCGAGTGGTTAACTTTCCTGGAGCCAGCGTGTAACCTGACGAACAACCGCGCGCGGGCTGAAGCGCACGGATTGCACACCGATTTTGTTGACTAATCCCGGGATGACGAGGACTTTACCGGCAAGAAATCCACGGTAGCCGATTTCGGCGACTTGCTGCGCGGTCATGGAAACGAGCAGTCTGGTTTTGAACAATCGGACAGCTTGCATTTTGGCGCGCCGCTGAAAATCGGTCGCGGTCGGGCCGGGGCAAAGGGCGGTGGCGGTGATTCCGGTTCCAGCCAGTTCGTTGGCGATGGCTTCGGTGAAAGAGAGAACGAAGGCCTTGGTGGCGTAGTAAATGCACATCAGCGGCCCGGGTTGAAACGCAGCGGTGGAGGCGAGGTTGAGAACGCGGCCGGAGCCCTGCGCGCGCATGTCCTGGAGGTAGAGCCTGGTGAGGTGGACAACGGAAGCCGCATTGACCTGGATCATATCGAGCTGGGATTGAAGATCGGTATCGAGGAAGGGGCCGATCACTCCGAAGCCGGCGTTGTTGACCAGGTAATCGACGATGATGCCGCCGTTCCGGGTGGCGCGGTAAATTTCGGCGGGGGCGGCGGGCTTTGCCAGATCGGCGGCCACGACTTTCACGGAAATTCCGGCGCCGGATTGCAGCTCGGCGGCGATTTGATTGAGCTTCGGCTCATCGCGGGCGACCAGCACAAGGTTCGTGCGATCGCGCGCGAAGAGTTTGGCGAGCTCATATCCAATACCCGACGAAGCGCCGGTGATGAGGGCGGTCTTGCTCATGATTTCTCCAGTGCGATTCGCATGGTACAACACGGGAGATGAGTCCGGAACAAGCGGAGAGCCGAACGTTCAGCGCGCGGCTGGACTGTCATTACCTGCTGCAAGCGCCGCGCCAGGCGGCCGGCGACACGCTGCTGATCGCCGCGCTGCATGGTTTTGGCGCGAACCCGGAAGTGATGCTGCGGCTGACGGGTATGCTGTTCGACGGGCGGCACGCGATCGCGGCGATCGAAGCGCCGTATCAGTTTTTTCTTTCGCAGAATTCGAGCGAAGTCGGGTACTGCTGGGCGACGCACAAGCGCTCGGACGGTTCCGTGCGGCTGCACCACGACATGCTGCTCCACGTCTTGAACGAAGCGGGGCGGGATTGCGGTATCCCGCCGGAGCGGCGGCTGCTCGTCGGTTTTTCGCAGCCCGTAGGGATGAACTACCGTTTTGCGGCGACGCATCCGGATGCCGTACGCGGGGTAATCGGAATATGCGGCGGCGTGCCGAAGAACTGGGAAGAGGGGCCGTACAAGAAAGTTTCGGCGGCGCTGCTGCACATCGCCCGCCGGGAAGATGAGTTCTACAAGCCCGAAGTGACGGAGCGTTATGCCGAGCGCCTGCGGCTGCGCGCGGACGACGTCGAATTTCACATGCTCGAGGGAGGGCACAGGTTTCCGTCGAAAGCCGGCCCGATTGTTGAGAAATGGCTGCGGCGGATTATACGGCCAGCGGGCTGATGCACGGCCTGTTTGCAGGCGCACCTATCGATATTGGACTTCCTTCATGTCGAGCGAGAGGTCGGTGAAATAACCGAGGTCGATGCCGCGCGCGGTGAAGGTATTGGCCAGCGGGTGTATCGCCATGAACAGGTAGCCGGGGGCGGGCAGCGTGCCAGCGGGGTCTACGGGCAATGTGGACAGCACGAAGGACGGAATCGTGAAGCTGCCTTTGGCCGCCTTCTCGCTGCAAATGAAAACCGAACTCGATGTTGATACGTGGCTGGAAGAGATGCCGCCCACGAGCACATAGCCGGCGGCTCGCGACTGATTCCAGGTGACGGTCAGATCGCGAGTACGGTCGATCAGGCCGATGGCGTCTTTGTTGGTCCAGCTCAACGGCGAATAGACCGTATAGCCGGCGGTGAACGGATCCACATCAGCTCCGCCCGGACCGTTGACGACGTAGTCGCCAGCCGGCAGTTGCCCCTGAGAGCCGGACGCGAATTCCGCTCCATATTGGCCGGCGCTCCACCGGGGAAGGGCGAGCAGTCCGGCGGGACCCGAAAAGGACAACTGGGGACCGGCATCCAGCGGCGAGATGACGTAGTGATCCTGGGGCAATGCAGCCGAAAGGCCGCAGTCACGGGTTGCGCAGGTAGCCACCGAGCAGGAGCCGACGGCGGAGATGGTGGAAAGCAGGTGCGGCACCAAGAGCGCCGCGTAGGGAAGGCTGGAAAAATCGGCGGTAATGGTCTGATCGGGCATTTGCGCCAGAGCCCGGCGAATGGCCTTGCGGCTGAGGCGGGTCCGTTTGCCGGTCAGGCGTTGCTGCTGCCGGTAGGTCTGGATCAACTGTCGCACGCGGTTGCGCAACTGCCTGGCGGGAGCCGTTGACGCAGGCGCGGCCGCCGTCCCGGGCCCGAGAAGGCTCGCGAGAGCCAGCGCAAACGGGGAGTTGATGCGGCGCCACCTGATGCGATCGGACATGGCGCCGAGGAGGCCGGTCTGGCCGAGCGCAATTGCGCCGACACGCAGGCTTCCCGAACTCGCGGCCTGATTGAGAGCCATGGCCGGCAAACCGGCGGGGTCACTGCATTGCCGGCCTGGAGCGGCGATCGAGAGCGACGTGAAATTGCTGACCACTCCTCCAACACGCACGGCCAGCGGCACGAAGCAACCGGCGATGCCGGCGGGCACATCGAACGTGATCTGGTCGAGACCGGCGCAGCAGCCGGAGCGGCCTGCATATCGGACATGCGCTGCCGTGGTCCCGACGAATACCTGCGCGTCCGAGCGGAGATTTCCGGGCAAAGGGCCGCCAGCTTCGTTCCCGCTGACCGGTCCCAAGCCGGTGCCCCAGATGATCAGAGTCTCGCCGGGATTCGCCGCGAAGCTGGTGGAGTTGACGCGGTAGGTGGAGTTGGTCACGATACCGGGTCCACGGCCGGTTTGGGCGACGGTGTAAATGCCGAAGGCGCTGGGCACGATCTTGATCGCCGCGCGGCTACTCCAGGTATTCGCATAGGTCACGGTCAGTGTCCCATCGCCAGCCGGCGTATTTGAAGGAACCAGCGCCGCAACCTGGTTCGCCGATGTGTAGATCATGACGGCGGGATGTGTCACACCATTCACCTCCAGTTCAATGGAGGTTCCTGCCAGCCTGGTTTGCAGGGGAAATGAGTTGGCCTGCACGAGTTTGGTTGGACCGAGGTTGGAGCCAAAGACCACGAATATAGAACCCTGGGCGATGCCAAACTGCTCAGGCCCGGAAGGCGCGTAAGTAGCGGAATGGGCGGCAACGGCTGTGCCGAAAGTTGCATCCTGCGCAATTAAGGGAACAGTACTAACGATGGTGAGAATCCAAGAGACCGGAACGCGCTGCATGTAACCTCCACGGCCCGATCCGCCCCAAAAGCCGACTCCGAGAGCGATTGCCGCGTCTCGAAGAACTCCCCCTCGGAAGTGACCATAGTATATCAGATAATCTGGTCTGATTTGCGGCGGGCCGCTACCGGACACACATCACTTAGGCGGATGCAGGAAGATCTGCGTGATGAAATATTCGGTATCGGGGCTCACCGCGATCCCGACTCCGGTTTCGGTCACCAGCGAATCGAGCAGGCCCTCACGATGGGGCGGGCTCTTCATCCAGCCTTCGACCGCGGATTCGGCGGGATCGTCCATGCCCTGCTCGCGGAAAATATTCTCACTACAGCGCGACCACCGGATGCCGGCGGCGTTCAGGCGCTCCGCGAGAGGGCCGCGCACCGGATCGGTGTGGGAAAAGAAGCCGCGCTCCATCATATTTGTGCTCTCGAGACGCGCCTGCTCCGCGAGGGCGTCGCTCCACTTGAGCTTGGGCAGCCGGTGCAGGCTGCGCTCACGGTTTACGCCTTCGAAAACTTTGAGCGCAAGAGAACGGAGCGGATCATCGGGAGCGGGCGCGGCGGGGGGTGCAGTGGCGGCCTGGCGGATGGGAACTCGGGTGTCACATGTTTTCAGAAGGATCACGGAGCCGATCAGAAAAAGAATTCGCACTTCAGGTCCCAAACCGGGGAGTCACTTTAGGCTTTGGTTGGCTGGTGCGATGCGGCGTCAAAGTCACCCTGAGATCCAGTTCCGTGATTTTCTCGCCCAGGCGCACGACCAGTTTGCGGACGCCCGGATTGGGGGTCTGAGGCGCCGGGGCGGTGGCCGGCACGATGTCGAAAACGGCGTGGCGGGGCGAAAGAATTTCGGCCGAGAGCGACCAGTCGCCTTTTTTCAATTCGGCTGTCTGGCCATTTAAGGTAATTTCGGCGTCGGTCATCATGCCCCACAACACCTCGACGGGCTGCTCGGATTCGAGAACGTCCTGAACGAACGCCTGCTGGCCCTGCGTGATGCCAATCCTGCGGCGGAATTGCTTCAGTCTGTGGTGATAGGCGTGGGAGAGATCGACGTCGACCCAAGACCAGTCCGGCGTGAAGAGGTGACCGGTGATGGCAGCTTCGGCGCGCGGATCCTGATTCTCATCGTCGATGGTGATGGTGTTGTGGGCTTCGGTCCGCAGGCGGTAGTAACTCCAGCGCCTGGCGCCGAAATAGGCAGGAAGGTTGTAGTCGTCCGGCCCGAGATCGAGCGCCCAGCGCACGCCGCCGGCATCGAGAACAAAGGAGCCCAGATCGAGGTGGCCGTGATTGGCCTTATTGTCGCCGCCCTTGATGCCGACGAAGATGGCGGACGGATCATCCCAGGCGCTGCGGAGAAACGCCACCTGCACGCTATGAAAGATGGCGTCGAGCGGCCAATTTTCCTGCCGGGGACTGCGGGCTTCGGGATCGTACCAGATCAGATCGAGCGGATCGGGAGCGGCGCTGGATTCCATCAATCTCTGCTCCTGCCATGCGTAGACCGGTTCGGCGAAGCGGCGGGCCAGCCAGAACATTTCCGAAGCCGGCTCGGTGCGGTCGTGGGCGTCGGCGTAGTTGAACATTCGGCCGGAAGGGCCGGAAAAGTAAATACGGAAGCGCCCGGTGCGATCGAAACCTTTGGCGAGGGAGAGCCCGAAGTCCGTGCCGAGCGCGGAATCGAGTGCCGCAAGAAAATAGACCGTGTAGCTGGTGGCGTAGCTCCAGTAAGCCGGCCCTTCGGCCCAGCCGCCATCCGGCGCATAAGAAGCCAGGGCGAGCGGAATGGAATCCAGCGCATGCTTCAGGACGGCGCGGCTTTTATCGGGCTCGTCTTCCGCAATCGCGAGGGCGCCGATACTGATACCGCCATTACAGACCTGGTTCCAGTTGAAGCGGCTGGTTGCCCACCAGACCCCCGAGTCGTAAGCCATCAGCGCGGGATCGAGCCCTTTTTCGACGATGGCTTTGCGGATCCAGGTACGGTCGTCAGGAGAAAGGGCAGGATAGAACCAATCGTAGGCTATGCCGAAGGCATGGGTCATCTCGGCGGTATCGAGAAAATGCGATGGGTTCCAGTCTTTGAAATCCGCGGCGGCGTGCAACTCGCGGAGAGCGCGGTCGAGATACTGCCGTTTGCCGTCCAGCCGGTAAAGCAGCGCCAGCGTGTAGATGCGCTCGAGGCACCGGCGGCTCTGCGCCAGCAGGCGCGGGCCCACCAGCTTATACTCCACCGGCGGCGCGGTCATGAGCTTGTCGGCTTCTTTGACCAGGTCGGCGTGCAGCTTTCGCGCTTGCGGGTACTGTTGAATGAACGAGCGGATGCGTTCGATGTCGCTATCCAAAACAATCAGACGCGGGTGGTCGGCACGCAGGGTTCTGAGCGGATCGTCGGGCACGGCCAGTGCGACCGCGGAGGTCGCCAGCAGCGCGGCAATCACACGCGTCATAATTCGCTTATAACATGGAGTAGCGCGCGGATTGCGAATGGCGCGGGAGGTTTGCGGCCGGCGCGACCGCGCGAAAGGGGTGAATCGTGCAAGGCCTCATGATGGATTTCCCGCTGACGCTGCCGCATTTTCTAGAGCGGGCGGGGAAGCTTTTCCCGAACAAGGAAATCGTCACGCGGATGTCCGCTGGAACGCACCGTTACCGCTATGGCGACTACTACCGGCGCACGCACAAGCTGGCGCGGGTGCTGGAGCGGTTGGGCGTTCAGCCGGGCGAACGCGTGGGGACGCTCGCCTGGAACACGCACCGGCATCTGGAGCTCTATTTCGCGATCACGTGTTACGGAGCGGTGCTGCACACGCTCAACCTGCGGCTTTCGCCCGACGATCTCGCATATATCATCACGCACGCCGAGGACCGGGTGATCTTTGTGGACCGGCCGCTGGTGCCGCTTCTCGAGAAAATTCGCGATCGCATTCCGTGCGTGCGCCAGTTTGTGGTGATGGAAGATGGCGAGGCGGGCGGCGGAGACTTTTCCGAACTGGAATACGAGAACCTGCTGGCAGCGACACCCGAGGAGCCGTTTTCCTGGCCGCAGATGGATGAAAACCAGGCCGCGGGAATGTGCTACACATCCGGGACCACGGGAAATCCGAAGGGCGTAGTTTACAGCCATCGCGCGCTGTTTCTGCACAGCATGTCGTTGGCGATGGCCGACACGTTCGGAATGAGCGAGCGCGATGTGGTGCTCCAGGTGGTGCCGATGTTTCACGCCAACGGTTGGGGCAAGCCGTTCGCGGCGGTGATGGCGGGGGCGAAAATCGTTCTTCCCGGCGAACATCCGCAGCCGCGCGATCTGGCGCAGTTGATCCAGGACGAGCGCGTGACGATGATGGGCGGCGTGCCGACAATCTGGATCGGCCTGGACAGCGTTCTCGACGAGGAGAAATTCGACGTCTCGAGCCTGCGTCTCGGGATGGGAGCAGGCTCCGCGCTGCCGTCGAAGCTCATTGAGAAATACCAGAAGGTGCACGGTATCGAGCTGCGGCAGTTGTGGGGAATGACGGAGACCACGCCGGTGGGGACGGTTTCGCTTCTCAAGTGCGATTTCGCGGGCCGTTCCGATGACGAATGTTTCGCCACGCGAGGCAAGCAAGGCCTGCCCGTGGTTGGCCTAGAGCTGCGGGCTGTTGACGATCAGGGCCGCGAAGCTCCGTGGGACGGCACGACCATGGGCGAAGTCGAGGTGCGCGGGCCGTGGGTGACGAGCGGCTATTACAACGACGCGCGGTCGAACTCCGCGTTCGACAACGGCTGGTTCCGCACAGGCGATGTGGCGGTCATCGATCCGGAAGGCTACGTGCAACTGGTGGACCGCGCCAAGGACATCATCAAGAGCGGCGGCGAATCGATTTCGAGCGTCGATCTGGAAAACGCCATCATGGGGCATCCCAAGGTGCTCGAAGCGGCGGTGGTGGCGGTCGAGCATCCGAAGTGGGCGGAGCGGCCGCTGGCGGTGATCGTGCCCAAGCCGCAGTTTCAGGACCGCATCACGAAAGAGGAGATTCTGGCATATCTCGCGCCGCGGTTCGCCAAGTGGTGGCTGCCGGACGAAGTCCTATTCGTGGATGCCATTCCGAAGACCAGCGTAGGGAAGTTCGATAAAAAAGTGATGCGGGCGCGTTTCAAGAGTCTCGCCGCAAAGTCGAGCGCCGAGCGCGTCTGACACGCTATCCTGAAGGTCGCATCATGTTTCTCAAAATTCTGGGCCATCCGGTATTCGCCAATCTCGACTTTCATATGCCCATGATTGTCGATCTCTCGCATCCGCTCATCATGTTGACCGGCGAGAACGGCTGCGGGAAATCGACTCTGCTGCACGCCATTTACTACGCGCTGCGCGGAGAGAAAATCGACGGCTACGCTTACAAGCTGGAGGGCGGAGCGGACCACGCGGGCCGGGTCTGCCTGTTCGATGCCGAGCAGCATAATCCCCGCGCGCATCCCGAGCTTTTCGACAGCCAGCCGGAGATGCGCGAGTTTGTCCAGATGGCGAGCCACGGCCAGGTGATGCTCTCGTTGTTCCGCGAAACATTTCCGAGTTTTCCCGAAGGCACGGTGCTGCTGCTCGATGAGCCGGAAATGGCGCTTTCGGTCTCCAATCAGCGGCGGGTTTTGAAGATGTTGATGGAGCTGGTCGATCAGAAAAAATTCCGCATCATTGCGGCCACGCACTCACCGGTTCTGATCGAGGCGAAGGAGACCTATGTCATCGATCTCGACCGGCACATCAACCGCAACGTCATCCCGGCGGATTTGGGAATCGAAGGACAAAGCACAATCCAATAGCGAGAACGGCGTCGCGGAATTCACTCCCAGCGCAGTGCGTCGAGAGGGTTGACCCGGGTAGCGCGGAGCGCCGGTAGAAAACTGGCCAGGGCAGCGACCACGATCAGCAGCGCCGACACCCCGATCCACATGGCGAGACTGTCCAGCCGGACGCCGAACAGCAGTCCGCGGAGTGCGCGAGTGAAGCCGAATGCCGCGCCCAGGCCGATCGCGAGGCCGAACGAGACCAGTTGCAGCGCCTGGCCGAGCACCAGGCGAATCACGGTCGAGCGTTTTGCGCCCAATGCGAGACGGATGCCGATTTCGTGGGTTCGCTGGGAGACGGTGTACGCCAGCACGGCATAAATTCCGATGGCAGCCAGCACCAGCGCGCACGCCGAAAAGATGCCGAGCAGATAACCGACGGCCGAGCGGCGCGAGAAGGATTCGGCGACGACGTCCTCCATGGTCTTGATCTCCGAGACAGGCTGGTCGGGGTCGACGGATTCAACGGCGCCGCGCACGCCGGCAATCCATTGTTTGGGCGGGCCCGAGGTTCGCACAACCAGATGCATGATCTGCGACGGATTCTGGCGATAGGGCAGATAGAATTGCGGCAGGCCGGCGTTGTCCAAGCCTTCTTCCTGCACGGTGCGCGCCACGCCGACGATGGTGAGCGGGAGATTTTGGGAATAAGGCAGCCAGAACGCATCGGCGGTTTTTGGAAACTCCGGGCGAATGCGTTCGCCGAGCGGACTTTTGCCCGGCCAGAACCGCTGGGCGAAGCTCTCGCTCACGATCACCGAGCCGCGCGTCTCGTCGGCATCCTGCCCGGTGAAGCCGCGCCCGCTGGTGATCGGGATCTTCAGCGCACGAAAATAATCGGGACCAACCACCCAATAGCGCGCGCTCAGCGGCTCGCCGGGCGGCGCGGGCGGACGTCCTTCAATGCTGAAACGCACGCTGATGGCGAGCAGTCCGGCGGGCGGATAGTTTACAGCGCTTGCCGCTTCGACGCCGGGCAGCGCCTGGACGCGCTCGAGGACATTATCGAAAAAGCCTGCAACCGCCGGACCGGTGGTGTACCGGTTTTTCTGCATCCAGATCTGCATGGTGAGCACGTTATGCGGATCGAATCCGCGATTCATGTCCACCAGGGCAAGCGAACTGCGCAGCATTACGCCGGCGCAAACCAGAAGGAGCACGGCCAGAGCCACCTCGGATATGACGAGCACGTCCGTCAGCCGTCGGCTGCGCCGGGCGGCGGTGGTGCTGCGTCCGGTTTCGCGCAAGGCGCCGGAGAGATTGAGCCTGGAAGCTTCCAGGCCCGGTGCCAGTCCGAACAAAAGCCCGGTAGCGAGGGTTGCCGCCAGGGTGAACCCGAGCACGGTCGAGTCCATGTGGAACGGAACGATGCGGGCCACCTGAACGAATGAGACGGACTCATTGAGAATCCGGATGCTCCAGTGTCCGACCAGCAATCCAGCCGCGCCGCCCAACCCCGCAAGCAGAAGGCTTTCGGTCAGCAATTGCCGCACCAGCCGCCCGCGCCGTGCTCCCATCGCCGTGCGGATGGCCATTTCTTTGCGCCGGGAACTGGCGCGTGCCAGCAGCAGATTGGCCACATTCACGCAGACGATCAGGAGCACAAAGCCGGTTGCGAGTCCCAGCATGACCACGGCGGGCTGGTTGCGCTCGGCGAAAGCCTCGGGCAGGGTTTGGACGTTGATGCTCCACCCGGAATTTGTTTTCGGATTGTCGCGCTCCAGCCCGGCGGCGATGGCTTGCATCTCCGCGCGAGCCCGTTCGAGCGGCACGCCGGGTTTCAGCCGGGCCCACACGTTAACGGCGTGATCTTCCCGGCTGGACCGGGTGCGATCGAGCACCAGCGGCATGTAAAGATCGATCTCGCGGTTGAGCACGCGGACCATTTGAAACTCCGGCGGCAGGACCCCGATCACAGTAGCGGCTTCTGCGTCGATTGAGATCGGACGCCCGATGATGCTGCGATCGCCGCCAAAATGGCGCTGCCAGAAGCCATAGCTGAGGATCACGACGCGATCCCTGCCCGGCTGTTCTTCGTCCGGATGAAACCCGCGTCCCAGCATGGGTGTGGCGCCAAGCATCGGCAGGAATTTGGACGAAACGCGGAATCCCTGCACGCGCTCCGGTTCGGCGGCGCCGGAGACATTGGCCCAGACAAAACGCCATGGCGCAACGGTCGCCAGCGACTGGGTCCGATCGTTCCAATCGAAGAAGTTCGCTGTCGAAGGCTGGATCATCGAGATATGCAATTTGGGGTTAGTCTCGAAGACCATCAACAGACGGTCCGGATTGGGGTAGGGGAGAGCGTGGCGCAGAGCGCCGTTGACCACGCTGAACATGGCGCTATTGATGCCGATGCCGAGAGCGAGCACCAACACCACCGCCGCGGCAAAGCCTGGGGCACGCATGAGCATGCGCGCGCCATAGCGAAAATCCCGGAAAGGAGCCTGCATGAGGCGTTCGCCAATATCAGGATAAACACAGTGTCGTGCCGGAGCAAGAAATTCTGTATCCTGGTAGCTGGCGCAGGCGGCCGGCTTGCGCTTTTCCGAACCCTAACTTATGCCCGATAACGGCGGGGCGAACCCGCTACTCGCGATTAATTTTCAGATCCCGTTCGACCGCATTCGTGCCGGGGATGTCGAGCCGGCGGTCGACGCGCTGCTGGCAGATGCGCAGGCGCGGCTGGAGGCCATCGCCGCGGAAACACGCGCGCGCACTTATGAAAACACCATGTCGCCGCTCGATCGCATGACGGAACGGCTGGATTATGCCATGTCGGTGGTGAAGCACCTGGAATCGGTGGCCACTTATCCGGAATTGCGCGCTGCGTTTAACGCCGTGCAGCCGCGAGTGAGCTCGTTCTATTCCGGCATTCCACTCCACGAAGGGCTGTGGAAAGCGGTGCAAAAATACGCGGCGACCGAGGAAGCGAAAGCTCTCGAAGGCACACGGAAACGCTTCCTGACCAAGACCATGGATGATTTCCGCCGCCACGGAGCGGAACTCGATCCGGCCGGAAAGACGCAGCTCAACCGCGTCGACGTCGAGTTGACAAAACTTACGACCAAATTCGCGGAGAACGTTCTCGATTCGACCAACGAGTTCGAGCTGATCGTCACGGAAGAGGCGAAACTGGCCGGACTGCCGCCAACCGCCGTCGCCGCCGCACGCGCATCGGCTGAGGCGAAAGGCATTAAGGGCTGGCGATTCACGTTGCAGGCTCCGAGCTACATCGCCTTGATGACCTATCTGGACGACCGCGAGACCCGTAAATATGTTTATCGCGCGCACAGCACGCGTGCGGTTTCGGGCGATCATGACAATCGCGGCGTGCTCCGCGGCATCTTGGAGCTGCGCCGTCAAAAGGCCACTCTGCTCGGGTTCCGCAGCTTTGCCGATCTGGTGATCGAAGACCGCATGGCGCATTCGGGCGAGCGGGCGCAGCAATTTCTGAGCGAGCTGAAGGAAAAAACGCAAGCCCGCTTCCACGAGGAAAACGCCGATCTGGCTGCGTTCCGCCGCAAAATCGAAGGACCGGGAGCGCCGGACCTTGAGCCGTGGGACATCGGCTACTACGCCGAGAAGCAGCGCGCGGCGCTTTATGATTTCGACGAAGAAGCGCTGCGGCCGTATTTTCCTCTGGAACGCGTCGTGGACGGAATGTTTGAAACGGTCCGGCGTCTTTATGGCATTCGCGTTCAGGAACAGTCGGGCGCGCCGGTCTGGCACCCGGACGTGAAGTACTACGGGATTTTCGACCAGGACGGCGCCATGCTGGGAGCTTTCTATGCCGACTGGTACCCGCGCGAGACTAAGCGGGGCGGCGCGTGGATGGACGCGTTCATTACCGGGCTTCCTGAGAAGGAGAGCTTCAAGCCCCACCTGGGGCTGATTTGCGGCAATCTGACGCCGCCGGTAGATGGCCGGCCCGCGCTGTTGACGCACCGCGAAGTGCAGACCATCTTCCACGAGTTCGGCCACCTGCTGCATCACTGCCTGAGCCGGGTGGAGGTGCGCACGCTGGCGGGCACGAGCGTGGCGTGGGATTTCGTCGAGCTTCCTTCTCAAATCATGGAGAACTGGTGCTGGGAGCGCGAAGCGCTGGATCTGTTCGCGCGGCATTACCAGTCCGGCGAACCGATTCCAGAAGACCTGTTCCAGAAAATGAACCGGGCCCGGAACTTCCGCAGCGCCAATGCGCAGATGCGGCAGCTTGGTTTCGGATTGGTTGACCTGTCTCTGCACATCGACTACTCGCCCGAGCGGCACGGCGATGTCATGGAGTATGCGCGGAAAATTTTGCAGGAGTTTTCGCCCGCGCCGCTGCCTGCCGACCACGCCATGATTGCTTCGTTCACGCATTTGTTCGCCAGCCCGGTAGGTTATGGCGCCGGATATTATTCCTACAAGTGGGCGGAAGTTCTCGATGCCGACGCTTTCAGCCGCTTCCGCAAAGGCGGCATCTTCAGCCGCGACGTGGGCCTCGAGTTTCGCAACAAGATCCTGGCCCGGGGCGACAGCGAGGATCCCGCCGTGCTCTACCGCACGTTCATGGGACGCGATCCCGATCCCAACGCGCTGCTGGAGCGCTCGGGCCTGCTGAGCGCGGCCGGAGCGTAATGCAGGCGCGATGGCTGGCCGTTGCGGCCGTCATTTTCTGCGGGTGCAGTTCGCCGCCACAAGAAAGTAAACCTGCGGCCGCCGCGGCTGTTCCGAAGCCTCCCGATGAGTCCCGCCGTTTTCCTTTGGCCGGGCAGATTAGCATGCAGCTGGTCGACGATCATCTCCTCGGCAAGGATTTTCTTCCCGGCGGCAATCTCGCGGAATATCGCAGCAAGGGGAAAACGTATCAACAGTTTCTGATCCACGCGAAATCGCCCGAAGACGCCGCGCTGCTGCTGTTCGATTTCAAAAACCATTTGCGCGACGCCAAATTCCTCGCGCACATGGGCGGCTATTTCGGGATGGACGGTGCGCAGCCCGTCTACATTTTTCCAAAAGGTCCGTTTCTCGCCGGATTAGTGGGCCTGCCCGAAAAAGAAGCCGACCCGCTGGCGCGCCAGTTCGCCGCCCACCTATAGCAGACAATTATTCCGGCGCGACCCGCACCAGTTGCTTGCCGGTATTCTCGCCTTGCAGCATGCCGATGAACGCGCGCGGTGCATTTTCGATGCCGTCCATGAACTGCTCGCGGTATTTCAGCTTCCCGGCCCGCAGCCATTCGGCCATCTGCTTCAAACCTTCGGCGTATCGAGGGAGAAACTGGAACACCAGAAAACCCTCGGCGCGCGCCTGCTTGACGATCAGATGCCAAAGCAGCCGCGGTCCCGTTTCGGGCTTTTCCGCGTTATATTGCGCGATCTGCCCGCACACGGCAATCCGCGCGCCGGTGTTGATGGATGTGAACACGGCGTCGGTAATCGCGCCGCCGACGTTATCGAAGTAAACGTCGATGCCGTTCGGGCACAGTTCGTGGAGCTTGGCCGCGTAATCGGTTGTGGTCTTGTAATTGAACGCTGCGTCGAAGCCCAGTTCGTCGCGCAGCCACGCGATTTTGCGGTCGCTTCCGGCGATGCCCACCACGCGGCAGCCCTGGATTTTCGCAATCTGGCCTACGAGCGACCCGACCGCGCCCGCGGCGCCCGAGACAACCACGGTCTCGCCCGCCCGCGGTTTGCCGATTTCGAGCAATCCAAAATATGCCGTAAGCCCCGGCATTCCGAGCACGCTGAGCGCCGTCGAGATGGGCGCAAGTTTGGGATCGATCTTCCGCACTCCCTGGCCGTCCGAAATCGCGTGTTCCTGCCAGCCGAAAAAGCCTTCGACGATGTCGCCCGTGCCGAACTGCGGATTTTCGGATGCCACCACTTTCCCCACCGCCCCGCCCACCATCACTTCGCCGATCTGGACCGGCGGCGCATAGGATTTGACATCATTCATTCTTCCGCGCATATACGGATCGACCGAGAGATAAATCACGCGCACCAGAATCTCGCCCGGCTTGGGTTTTGGAACCGGCGATTCGACCAGCCTGAAGTCGCTCGGCTTTGGCCGTCCCTCCGGCCGCGCCGCAAGCGTGATTTTCCGGTTCACCTCAGGCATATTTTTTCAACTCCAGCTTGGCGATCGACTCCGCGTGCACTTCGTCCGGCCCGTCGGCCAGCCGTAACGTCCGGCTGTTGGCCCATGCCGCCGCAAGCTCGAAGTCGTCGGTCACTCCGGCTCCGCCATGCGCCTGAATCGCGCGGTCGAGCACCCGCAGCGCCATATTCGGCGCAATGACCTTGATCATGGCGATCTCCGCGCGCGCGGCCTTGTTCCCCGCCTGGTCCATCATCCATGCGGCTTTGAGCGTCAGCAGACGCGCCTGCTCGATCTCGATACGCGAATTCGCAATGTCGGCGCGAATGGTTCCGAACTCGCCGAGTTTGCGGCCAAAAGCCACGCGCGCCTGTACACGCCGGCACATGGCCTCGAGCGCGCGCTCCGCCACGCCGATCAGCCGCATGCAGTGATGAATCCGGCCCGGTCCCAGCCGGCCCTGCGCGATCTCGAACCCTCGCCCCTCACCCAGCAAAATATTCGTCGCGGGCACGTGCACGTTCTCGAATTGCACCTCGCCATGGCCGTGCGGCGCGTGATCGTAACCGAACACCGGCAGCATGCGCACGATCGTGACGCCCGGCGTATCGAGGGGCACCAGGATCATAGATTGCTGCTGGTGGCGCGCCGCGTTGGGATCCGTCTTGCCCATGAAGATAGCGATTTTGCAGCGCGGATCCCCCGCGCCCGACGACCACCACTTGCGCCCGTTGATGACGTACTCATCGCCGTGCCGTGCGATGCTCGCCCGGATATTGGTCGCATCCGAAGAGGCCACGTCCGGCTCGGTCATGCAGAAGCAGGAGCGGATCTCGCCCGCCAGCAGCGGCTTCAGCCACTGCTTCTTCTGCTCCTCGGTTCCGTAGCGCGCCAGTACCTCCATATTGCCGGTGTCGGGCGCGGAGCAATTGAACACCTCCGGCGCCATCGACGACCGGCCCATGATTTCGCAAAGCGGCGCGTACTCGAAATTGCTTAGCCCGGGCCCGTATTCGCCGTCGGGCAAAAACAGGTTCCACAACCCGGCCGCACGGGCTTTGGGCTTCAGTTCTTCGACGATCGCCGCCGGCTTCCACCGATTCCCCGTCGTGCATTGCTGGTGATACAACTTTTCATTCGGATAAATGTGCTCGTTCATGAACGACCGCAGGCGAGCTTCGAGGTCGCGCACTTTCGCGGAAAATTCAAATAGCATACGGAACCTCTGCAACAATACTACAAGGTTCTGGAATGCGAATCGGCATCATCGGCGCCGGCAGCGCGGCGCGCGATATCCACTTACCCGGATTCCGTTTATGCGCAGACGTCGAAATCGCCGCCGTCTGCGACCAGAACCTGGACCAAGCCCGTTCGCTCGAAATTCCGGATGCCTGCGCGGATTACCGCGATCTTCTCGCGCGCCCGGATGTCGAAGCTGTCGTCGTAGCTACGCCCAACTTTCTGCACCGCGAGATCGTGCTCGCCGCACTGGCCGCCGGAAAGCACGTGCTTTGCGAAAAGCCCCTGGCTCTGAATCGCGGCGAAGCCGAGGAAATGCTGCACGCCGCCGAGCGCTCCCGAAAAGTGCACATGACCGCGTTCACCTATCGCTTTACGCCGGCAATTCAATTCGCGCGCAGCCTCGTCAGCCAAGGCTCGCTCGGCGAACTGCGCACCGTGCGCGCGGCCTACCAGATGGCGCTTTCCGGACACCTGCTGGGCTGGCGCTCTCAGATTCAGCAGGCCGGCTCGGGTGTGCTGGCGGATATCGGCTCGCACCTGGTCGATCTCGTCCAATATCTCGCCGGAGATATTCGCGCGTTGACTGCCTCCAAGCGGCGCTTTCGCGACGATCCCAAATCCGACGTCGAAGACTGGATCGCCTTTCTCGCCGAATTCCAAAACGGCGCCTGCGGAACTTTCGAGATCTCGCGCGCCGCGCCCGGCCGTGGTGCTGGAATTTCAGAAGAAATGACCATCGAGCTTTACGGAACCGCCGGCAGCATCGTCTTCCGGCTCCAGGATCCCTGCGGGCTCATGGCGGTACTCGGCGCCGAAGCATCGGCCCCCGCAACGCCTTTGCGCCGCTTCGATGTGCCCGCCGAATTTCTGAAACTGCCCGGCTCGCCGCGCGACGTTGCCGCCCACGATCCCCGCTGGGGTTATCGCTACGATCAGGCGTTTCAGTTTGTCGAAAGCGTCCAGCTCGGCCAGGCGCGTTCCCCGAATTTTGCCGATGGCCTGCGCTGCCAGGCCGTGCTCGATGCCGCGCTCGAATCCGCCCGGACCAGAAACTGGATCGATATTCCCGGATAGCTTCTGCGGTCAAGCGCCGCTCGCGCCGTCCAGCCGGTGATAGCCGCTGCCGAAATAGATCAGCGGACGCCCGTCACGATGGTTGATGTGCTTTACTTCCGCGATCACGATGACATGGTCGCCCGCATTGACCACGTCGCTCAGGCGGCATTCGAGAGACGCCAGTACGCCCGGAATCAGTGGAACCCCTGTTTCGCCCGCGCACCAGTCAATCCCGTCGAACCGGTCGCCGCCCCGCCGCGCAAACCGCTCCGAAAGCTCCCGCTGATGCTCGCTCAAAACGTTGATGCCCACGTGATCCGCCCGCCTCAGGTGTTCGAGCACCCTGGCGCGGTGGTCCACACAGACCAGAACCAGGGGCGGATCGAGCGAAACCGAGGTAAATGAGCTGGCCGTCATCCCGTGGGGGCTCCCCGTCCCATCCAGCACCGTTACGATCGTGACGCCGGTTGGAAACTTCGCGCATGTGCGGCAAAACTCGGTTTTGTCGACACCACGGGTACGTGCCGGAAGCACCTTGCTTGACATGGTGATAAGCCTAATCTTATCATGATGTTGACCTTAGCGTGGGGAGGCACCGTTGATTAAGCTGGACATTATAAACGAAGTAGTCAACAGAACCGGCATCACCAAAACCAAGGCGGAAATGGCGGTTGAAACCGTTTTCGAAACCATGAAGAAGGCGCTCGAGCACGGGGATCGCATCGAGTTGCGTGGTTTCGGTGTCTTCAATGTGAAGCCTCGCAAGACCGGAATCGGCCGGAATCCGCGGACCGGCGCCGAGGTTTCCATTCCTCCCGGCAAAGCGGTCCGGTTCAAGCCCGGCAAGGAACTGCAGGCGCTCCAGTAGCGCCGAACGGATCGAAAGGATTGTGTCCCCGCAGGATCTCTCACCCGGTTACTATGTTTCAACCGCAACCAACGGTGTGGAATCCCGCCCGTTCGCGCGCACCCGCCGCAAAGACCGCTATTGGTTGCACTTATTGATGTTCGCGCTGACGCTGCTGTCGACCACCATCGTCGGCGCGCGCATGCAATATAACTTCGCGCACAATCTTCCGTTTTTCGATCTGGAGCGCGATCTCGCAGCTTTCGGAGTCTGGTGGGGACAACCGCGGCTGTTACTTCAGGGTCTGCCGTTCTCCCTGACACTGCTCGCCATTCTGCTCGCTCACGAGTTCGGCCACTATATCGCATGCCGCCATTACCACGTTGACGCCAGTCTGCCCTACTTCCTTCCGGCTCCGACGTTTACCGGCACATTGGGCGCATTCATTCGCATCCGGGCGCCGATCTACAGCAAGCGCGTCTTGTTCGACATCGGCGTCGCCGGGCCGATCGCCGGCTTTATCTTTCTCCTTCCGGCGCTTTCGACCGGCGTCGCTTACTCCAAGATCATCCCCGGCGTCGCGCATCAGGGCGCTTTCACTTTCGGCACGCCGGCGCTGCTGTGGCTGATCGAGCGCGCGGTAATGCCCGGCGTTGGGACGGCAGATATTTATCTGCACCCGGTGGCGCGTGCCGCCTGGATCGGAATTCTCGCCACGGCGCTCAATCTGCTCCCCATTGGCCAGCTCGATGGGGGGCACATTCTCTACTCGATGGTTGGCGAGCGCCACAAGCTGCTTTCGCGCATATTCGCCGCCATCTTGGTGCCCATCGGAATCCTTTTCTGGTCCGGCTGGCTGGTCTGGGCCGTGCTTCTGCTGATCTTCGGCATGCGCCACCCGGCCATCTACGATCCGGCGGAGCTCAGCCCCGGCCGCAAGAAACTCGCCTGGCTCTCCCTGGTGATCTTCATCCTTTGCTTCACCCTTTCGCCCATCGCCTATGCCGGCGGCTTCTGATTGCTCCATGAAGATCACCGCGACCATCATCGCCTTCGATGAGGAGCGCAACATCGCCCGCGCCATCGAAAGCCTACGCTGCTGCGATGAAATTCTGGTGATCGATTCAGGCTCGGTCGACCGCACCGTAGAACTGGCCTCCAACCTGGGCGCGCGCGTCGTTGAGACGCACTGGCACGGCTATGCAGGGCAGAAAAATTTCGCGGCCGAGCAGGCCGCCAACGACTGGGTCTTATCGCTCGACGCCGATGAGGCGCTCAGCGAGTCGCTTGAAGCCGAGATCTGGGCGCTGAAGAAGAACGGTCCGACCTGTGACGCGTATACCGTCCCGCGCCTGGCGCAATATCTGGGCCGCTGGATTCTGCATTCGGGCTGGTATCCCGACCGCAAGGTCCGGCTCTACCACCGCGCCAAGGCCAAGTGGGTCGGCAATTTCGTGCATGAGAGCGTCGAGGTTGAAGGCCGTGTGGGCCACCTCGAATCCAACCTGCTGCACTTCACCTGCGATTCGCTTTCCGAGCATCTGAAGACCATGGACCGCTACACCACGCTCGCCGCCGAAGAGCTGGTCTCGCGCAAGGAGAAGATCCGTCTGCGCAACATGATTCTTGACCCGGCCTGGACCTTCGGCAAAACCTACTTTCTCCAGCGGGGATTCCAGGACGGCCTCGAGGGCCTCACCATTGCTTATATGGCCGCGCTTTACACGTTTCTGAAATACGCGAAAGCGCGCAACATGAGTTGACTTATTCTCAGTTCCATGAGGATTCTTCACCTCGATTCGGGCGCTAAGATGCGCGGCGGCCAGTGGCAGGTATTGCGGTTGATGGACGGCCTGCGTAATCTCGGCCACGAAAACGTCCTGCTGGCGCGCAATGGGTCGCCGCTGGCTTTCGAAGCCGGGCGTTGCGGAATCGAGACGCACGGGCTGACGCTGTTGTCGGTCGCCCGATTCAGTCACCCCGGTATTATCCATGCCCACGATGCGCGTTCCCACACCGCCGCGGCGCTTTCTGGGCGGGGACCGCTGGTAGTATCGCGCCGCGTCGCGTTCCCGGTTCACGAGAACCCGCTGTCACACTGGAAATACCGGCGGCCCGCGCGCTATATTGCGGTGTCGCATTTCGTCGAACGAATGCTCATCCAAGCTGGAATCGAGGCGCCGAAAATTTCCGTGATCTACGACGGCGTGCCGCTGCTGCCCATTTCGAACGGCTCTGAAATTCTGGTCCCGCACAGCGCGGATCCCGCCAAGGGCATGGACCTCGCGCTTGCAGCCGCGGAACTCGCCGGATTTCCCGTGCGCGTCTCGACCGGTCTCGAAAACGACCTGCCGCGTGCCGCGCTGTTCGTCTACATCACGCAATCCGAAGGGCTCGGCTCAGCCGTCCTGCTGGCCATGTCGGCGGGCGTTCCGGTGATCGCCAGCAACGTAGGCGGCCTGCGCGAGATCGTGGAACCCGAGCGCACCGGGCTGCTCGTTTCGAATACGCCGGAGAATATCGCGGAAGCTATCCGCCACCTCATGACGGACCGGACATTGGCGCAATCCCTCGGTTCTCGCGCCCGCCAGGCCGTCGAAGAAAAATTCTCTGCCGGGCGGATGGTGGCTCAGACTCTTGCGGTCTACGAGGCCTTGGTGTAATGCCGCCCTCGGTTTTGGCTCTGATCCTAGGCCTCCTCATCGGCAGCTTCCTCAACGTTTGCATCTACCGTCTGCCTCGCGATCTCTCGGTCGTTTTTCCACGGCGGTCTTTCTGCCCGGCTTGCGAGCATACGATTGCGTGGTACGACAACATTCCGGTTCTGAGCTATTTCCTGCTCGGCCGGCGCTGCCGGTATTGCCGGAAGCCGATTCCCGTCCGCTACCCGGTTGTCGAGGCTATGACCGGTCTGCTGTTCTTCACGATCGTGGCCGCGCTCGGCCCGACAGCCGCAGCCGCAAAGCTGTGCCTGCTGGTTGCTCTGTTAATCGGCCTGACGTTTTCGGATCTGGAAGAACGCATCCTGCCGGACGAGATGACCATCGGCGGCACGGTAGCCGGCCTGGTTCTGGCGTGGTTAGTTCCTTTGCAGGAAGGGGTCGCGCGCGCCATTCTCACGGCTCAGGGGATCTATTTGGATGCCCGCTGGACCTCGGTCGCCGAAGCGGTGTTAGGCGCCGCGCTGCCCGCCGGCTTCCTGTGGCTCGGCGGCTTGCTGTTCGAGAAAATTCGCCACAAAGAAGGGCTTGGCCTGGGCGACATCAAAATGCTGGCGATGATCGGCGCGTTTCTCGGAATTCAGGCTACGCTGCTCACCCTCATTCTGGGATCGGTTGCGGGATCGGTGATCGGCCTGATCTATATTCGCGCCACCGGCAAAGACGCTTCCTCGTATCAATTACCTTTCGGCACTTTTCTGGGATTGGCAGGAATTGTCGTGGCGCTCGAAGGCCAGAGCGTCATTCGCTGGTACGCCGGGCTGTTCTGAATCGCTGCAATTACGTGCCGCACGATTCGGTCAGCGGCGGCGGCTCGCCGTTAGCCTGGTCCAGCACACCCCGCACGCTACGGCCCAGCATGGGCGGCGTAAATGGCTTCTGCAGGAACGCCTCTCCCCGTCTCAACTTGCCGGTGTGGACCACGGCGCTCTCGGTATACCCGGAAACGTACAGCACTCTGATTTTCGGCCGCAGCACTTTTAGCTGGTCGGCTAGCTGGCGTCCGCCCATCTGCGGCATCACGACGTCGGTGATCAACAGATGGATCGGCCCCGGCTCCCGCTCCGCCGTGCGAATCGCCTCTTGCCCGCTGGCCGCGACCAGTACCCGGTAACCGCGCTTCTGGAGCGTTTCGCGCACCAGCTTGCGGACGGCTTCTTCGTCTTCTACAAGCAGAATGGTTTCCGTGCCGGCCTGTGCTTGCTCCGCATTGACGTCCGCAAGGTCCTCGGGGACGGCCTCCGCAACGCCGGGAAAATAGATGTCCACGCGCGTACCGTGGCCCGGTTTGCTGCGAACGACGATTTCGCCTCCGCTCTGCCTGACGATTCCGTGAACCGTGGAAAGCCCCAGGCCCGTTCCTTCGCCCTGAGCCTTGGTGGTGAAGAAAGGTTCGAATAAATGCGAAACCGTCTGCGCATCCATCCCGGTGCCTGTGTCGGTTACGGTCAGCATCACGTAACGCCCGGGCTGGAGCGTCACGTTTGGTCCGCGAAAGCTCTCGCCGAGGTCGACGTTCTGTGTTTCCAGGATCAGCGTACCCCCGTGTGGCATGGCGTCGCGTGAATTCACCGCGAGGTTCATGATGACCTGTTCGAGCTGCCCCGGATCCGCGTGGATTTTAGAAAGATCCGGTCCGGCCACAATTCGCAACTCGATGTGTTCGCCGATCAGCCGGCGCAGCATAACCGCGGCGCCGGCCACAATGGCATTCAAATCCAGGATCTTGGGGCGCACCACCTGCCGGCGGCTGAACGTCAGAAGCTGCCTCGTCAGCTCCGCCGCCCGCTCGCCCGCCTTCATGATCTGTTCCACCGAGCCGCGATTTTCGTCCTCGTCCGGCAGGCTGCTCAGCACCATCTGGCTGTAGCCGTTGATAATGGTCAGCAGGTTATTGAAATCGTGCGCAATGCCGCCTGCCAGCATCCCCACCGCTTCCATCTTGTGGGCCTGGCGGAGCTGGTCCTCGAGCTGCCTGCGCCGCTCGCAATCCTGCGGTGTGACCAGGAGCGCTCTGTTGCCGTTGTACTGAACCGGCTGCACAAGGAGGTCCACCTCGGCCGTTTTCCCACCCTTTAAGATCCAGTGAATGCCCTGCAGTGCCGAGGGATCGATGGGAGTCTGGCGGATGGCTGCCATTGCCCGGCGCCGGTCCTCAGACGCAATAACACTCTGAAGTTGCATTCCGAGCAACTCGCTCCGAGTGTATCCGTAGCTGGTTGAAGCGGCCCGGTTGACCTCCAGGAACTTTAAAGATTCCCCATCGATTACCAGCATCGGTTCGGGGCTGTCGTCCTGAAGAAGTTGCAGTGCCGGTCCGGAGCGCTGCTGGTGCCTGCCCCCCGTCTGCATCAGATTCGAAATTAGCACACCGGTCTATTTGTTCAATCTCCCCTGTTTGTGTAAGTGTGTGAAAAGATCCAAAGTTCGGCCCACCGCATATTCCAATGTTGAATTGGGGATATCCGGTACGCTGGCCCTCAATCTTGAGCCATCCATGCGGTATGCCACTGGAACTTGTGGCCCTTTGGCAGTGATCAATCTCGACGCTCCCGGCCACAGCTTTTCGAGCAACTCAATCAAGGCTTCTATCGTGACCACCGTGCCCTCGAGGTTGAAAACGTGCGCTCCTTCGAGTGGGGAGAGCAGGCAGCGGACGAAACTTTCGGCAATGTCCTCGACGTATTGGAGGTCCATATAGCCGGTCAGCCGGATCTGGAACGGCTGCCCTTGCGCCAGAGCCTTCATGGCCAGTGTCGGGTCGGCCGTCAGCCCGGCATCGCGGCCCACACCGAATACAGTCCAGGGCCGCAGCCCGATGCTCGAAATCCCGTTTGAGAGATAAAACACGCGCGCATTGCCCTCGTTTGCCTGCTTGTAGACGCCGTAATGTGTGGATGGCTTGAGCGGAGCGTCTTCGGTGAGCTTGGCCGGGCCGTAAGCCTCCTCCGGGCCCCAGACCGCTGCCGAGCTGGCATAGACAATCCGCACAGGGCGGCCGGCGTCGCGCGCGGCTTCAAAAATATTGAGGGTGCCGATCACATTCGCCATTGCACCGTCGACCGGATTCGCCTGGCACTGGGGCATGAGCTGCGCCGCCAGGTGCACGATATGCGTGATCCCTTCTTCTTTGACCAGACTCTTGACGCGCGCCGTGTCCACGATGCTGCCGGTGCGGGTTGCCAGCCGGACGACTTGGTCCGCGGGCGCAATGAGGGCAAGCCGGCGCGGTTCGGCGTCCAAATCGTAGGCCAGGACGTCGAGACCTCGGTCGAGGAGCGCTTTGACGGTCCATGCGCCGATGCAGCCGTGCGCTCCAGTCACAAGGATTCGCATGTCATGCCTTCAATGGTCCTGAATGTTATCACGGTAACGGACGCCGCGGGCTGATTCTCACTAACTCGCCGGAATTCATGGGCTTATGGGGTGCCGTCCGAAAGCGCGAAATCGCCGTTCAACCGCGCGATATCCCCATACAATGATGAAAATAAGCAGCTTAATGCATTCGGTTAGTCCTCCGAAAAGGCTATGGACTATACTCGGGACACGCCACTAGCACGAGGGTTGTCTAACGCCGGCTGACAAGCTGCGAGACGATTCGGTAAGTCAAACGAAAGAGAGAGGATAATGCACAAACCGGTCAAATACGCCGAGAAAGTCCTCACCTACGCTGCAGGGGCCGCGTGGACCGTGTTCGATAAGCTGAACCAGATCCACCAGAACCCGTCTTTTACGCCGAAATGGTCGGATAAGCCGCTGCTGAAGTCGTATCAAAAGACCAAACCGCCGCTAGGCTGGCCGCGTGAAACGGATTCCCTGTGTCCCCGCTGTATTCCGGAAATCCGCAAAGAGATTCTGGACGGCAAGCGGGATTACAAGATCTTATTGAACGAGAAAGTCGGAGAGATTAAAGCCAAGGTGATCGAGCGTGACGGCAAGATCCTGATGGTAAAGGACTGCCCCATACACGGCCATTTCGAGGACGTGATGGCGATCGACACGGCCTTTTTCAAACATCTCGAAGACGTTTTCCCAGGCCGTGACATCCGCGCCCACAACGATGAAAAACTCCACCATCACGGCTCGAGCACGATCAAGCACGGGCGCGGATCAGTTCTGACCATCGACCTGACGAATCGCTGCAACATGATGTGCGACCCCTGCTTCATGGACGCCAACCAGGTGGGGTTCGTGCACGAGTTGAGCTGGGAAGAGATCAAGACGATGCTGGACAACGCCATCTCGATCAAGCCCAAGCGCCAGATGTCGGTGCAATTCTCGGGCGGCGAGCCGACGTTATCGCCCTATTTTCTGGACGCGGTCCAGTATTCGCGCCATGTCGGCTACAACAGCGTGCAGGCGGCGACGAATGGCATCGAATTCGCCAAGAGCCCGGAGTTCGCCAAAAAAGCGGGCGAGGCGGGCCTGCGGTATGCGTATTTGCAATTCGACGGGATCGGCAATGCGGCGAATTCGCACCGCAAGGTCGGGAACCTGTTCGATGTGAAGCTGCGGGCGATCGAGAATCTGCACAATGCGGGCGTCGAGATCGTCCCGGTGACGACGATTTTGAACGGCATCAACAATGAGCAGGTCGGGCGGATCGTGGAATTCGCGCTCGACAATCCGAAGAAGATTTCGTTCTGCTCGTTCCAGCCGGTTTCCTTTACAGGCCGCGACGAGGCCATTACCGACGAGCGGCGGCACGCGCAACGCTATACGCTGTCGCACCTGGCGCACGATCTGAAGGACCAGACCGGAATCGGCGAGCCGTCGCGCGACTGGTTCCCGATTTCTTTCATGAGCACGTTTTCGGACTGGGCGGACCTGGTGCACGGCCCGCAGCACGACTGGGGACAGTTGAGCTGCGGCTGCCATCCCAATTGCGGCGTCGGCCTGGCGATCATGATCGACAAGGAGACCAAGGAGCGGGCGCCGGTGACGTCGTTCCTGAATGCCGAGCGGCTGGCGAAGGACGTCGCGCGGGTGAACGACGCGGCGCGCGGCAGGTTCCTTTCGGTCGTGGGCGTGGCGCTTTCGCTGCTGCGGAATTATGATCCGTTCAAATCGCCGACGCACTTCCGGCTGGCCGACCTGCTGAAGAAATTCGATAAGTGCTTCGGCGCGAGCGGGCACAATTACGGCAAAGTGTCGGGCGACCGCACAATGCAAGATATCCAGAAGCGCCGCGCGGACCGCTGGAACTTCCTGTTCGTCGCGGGCATGTGGTTCCAGGATCTTTTCAATTACGATTTCCGGCGCACCGAGCAGTGCATTATTCCGTACGCCACGCAGGAAGGCGAAATTTCTTTCTGCGCGTACAACACCGGTGTGGGCTGGCGGAATATTGTCGAGAAGATGCACATGACCGCCACCCTGACCAAGTGGTATGACGAGCACGGACGGCATGAGATTTTCGCCGGCGGACATGCGGTGCCGCTCGCTTCGAAAGAGCATCACCTGGTGCTGGATGCCGAGGCGGTGGCGGCGGGAGCGCAGACGGATCTGGACAAGCTGGGGATCGCGAAGACTGCACGCGAAGAGAAGATCCGGGAGCGCAACGAGAAATTGCGGCAGGAAGCGCAGTACAACGAGCGTATGGCGAAGCTGTACCGCCAGGTTGTGTTAAAAGAAAAAACGGACGAAGCCGGGTTCGTGCCACTCAACGGCATCGCCGGGATAAAACCAGCAGCGACCAAACCGAAGCCGGTCGAAGAAGGAGCCGAAGCAGTAGGCTCATTCGGCGACTAGCCTAAGATCAGGTCACTTTCTTGAGGCCGCCGGAGACAGCTCCGGCGGTTTTTTTATTCCAGCCGGCATTCATTTTCGAGAATCGACATCACCACGAGCGATCGAAAGCGATCGTCGTGGCGGACGCATTCGCGCAGCGTGCCTTCTTCGATGAATCCTACAGCCCGGTAGGCGCGGCGGGCGCGGTCATTGTCAGAAAAGACGTCGAGCCACAAGCGGTGCGCCGAGAGCTGTTCAAAGGCCATCCGCACGGTCAATCGAAGCGCTTCGCGGCCGAAGCCTGCACCCGGCTCCGAGACCACGATACGCTTGAGCTCGATGCTTCGATTGGGCGAGTCGAGGCCGCACAGGATCACGAATCCGAACGGCCGGCGGTCGCGCTCGATCACGAGATATGCGGAATCAGGATGGGCCATGCGGCGTTCGTGAAGTTCCGCACGGTCGGAGCCGACGAAGCCTAAATCGGCGAACTGATTTTCGAGGGCGAGGATGTAGGGGAGATCATCCGGGCGGGCGTGGCGAAGCGCGATCATTTCTCTCAGGTCATTGTTTATACAGACCGGGCGCGCATCTACCGCGTGCGCGCACCGCTCGATTGTGCAACGGGCATGTCGATTCGGGTGATCGCCTGGCGGCTGCGCGCGAAAACGGCGTAGCATAAACCCGCCGCCACAAGAGCCAGCGAGAGCCACTGCTCTGTGGAAAACGGGCCGGTGAGCGGATTGGATTGCGGGTCGTGGAAGCGGACGAACTCCACCAGGAACCGCAGCATGCCGTACAACACCAGGTAGAGGCTGACGATGGAGCCATCGCGGTGGGGGCGGAAAAATCGCAAATAGAGTACCGCAAAAATGATCAGCTCGCCGAGCGATTCGTAGAGCTGGGTAGGATGGAGCGGAGAGCCGAGCGGCACGCCGACCAGCTCGTTGGCACGCGGGTTGGTGAAAGTCACAGCCCAAGGCAGGTGGGTCGGCACACCCCAGCAGCAGCCGGCGGAAAAACATCCGAGGCGTCCGATTGAATGGCCGAGCGCGAGGCCGGGAGCGAATGCGTCGGCGGTTTTAAGCGCCGGCAGGCCTTTGCGCCACATGTAAATGAAGGCCGTGGCGAGCGCAACGGCGAAGCCGCCGTAGAAAATTCCGGCGGCCTGCAAAGTGGCGAGCGAAAAAATCTCGCGCCAGTTATCGCGGATCGACGGATCGAGCAGGATCATGAGCGCCTTGGCGCCAACGATTCCGGCAAGGGCGCAATAGATGCCCAGGTTGAGGACGCTTTCTTTATCGAGCCCGGCACGCGCGCCGAGCCGGCCCGCGATCCAGAGCGCGACCAGAAAAGCGGTCGCGACCAGCAGACCGTAAGTCGGAAGAAAAAATCCGCCGATGCGGAAGACTTCGGGAAACATATCAGGTAGTGCTGGCGGGCTGGCGCCTGAGCTTCAAAAAATCGAGCAGCAGAAGAGCGCTGCCGGTGACGATGGCGCTGTCGGCCGCGTTGAAGGCCGGCCACTGGTAGCGGCCAATATAGAACAGCAGAAAATCGGTGACCGTACCCCAGCACAGGCGGTCGAAGACATTACCCATCGCGCCGCCCAGAATCAAGGCCAGCGCAACGGCGGTTTTTCGATCGAAGCGCGAACTTCTCCAGAGCATAACGGTCAGGGCGATCACCGCGATCACGGAAAATCCGATCAGCAGCACCGAGCGCCATTCCGACGCGGAATCGGCGAACAACCCGAACGCGGCACCGCTGTTTTGAGAATGCACGATTTCGAAGAAGCCGGGGATCACCACATGGCTGTCGAATGCCGAGACACGGGTTTCGATGATCCACTTGGTGAGGCGGTCAACGCCGAACACGCATGCAGCGAGAGTATACATCAGGATGCGGGAAGCGCTTTCACTCATCGGTATTCGGGGGAAAACGAGGCGTCTATTTCTAACAGACGTTGGTGCAACCGTGGGAGTTTCCATGCGTCTGAGGACGCCTTGAGCAAATGACCGGTACTGCGGGCGCAGGGATGGAGCAGAATTGGCATTATGGCTATTTCTTTCATTGTGGCACAGGGCTGAGACTGCTGTTCTTCAATGGAATTTTGAGTATTGGGCTGATATTCCCGGCGTGCGCCTCCCACACAACATATATGCCTATCAGACAACTTGGCGGCCTGGCTCGCATTCCGGCTGCCGTCGCCGTAGCCGCCAGACACATACATATCATCCGCGGCCGAAAGGTGATGCTGGATTTCGACCTGGCCGAGTTGTACCGTGTTGCGACCAAAGTGTTCAATCAGGCGGTGAAACGGAACCGGCGGCGTTTTCCGGCGGATTTTATGTTTCAGCTTTCAGCCGAAGAGGCAGGATGTTTGAGGTCACAAATTGTGACCTCAAAGGAGGGGCGCGGTGGGAGACGCTACCGGCCATACGCATTCACGCAGGAGGGTGTGGCGATGCTTTCCTCGGTGCTGAACAGCCCGCGAGCGGTCGAGGTGAACATCGCGATTATGCGGGCATTCGTCGCGATGCGCGAGACGGCTTTGACGTATAGCAGCCTGGCACGGAAGCTGGAAGAGCTCGTAAAAAGATGCGACCGGCACGACGGCAATATCCGGCTGGTGTTCGACACGTTGAAGCGGCTGGTTGCAGCGCCTGCGCCGCACCGGCGGAGAATCGGGTTTGTCGGGCAATAGAGCTCAGGCAGCCGGCGTCCGAAGTACGTCCAGAAAAGCGCGCGCGGCGTGGCTCAGAGCGCGGCGGGACGGATACACCAGCCGGATCTTGCGCTCCACTTGCAGCTCTTTGACCTTGACTTCGTACAACCGTTTTTCGGAGAGGTCTTTTTCCACGCACATGCGCGGCAGAAACGCCACGCCTTGATTGTCTTCCACCAGACGGCGGATGGTTTCGACGGTGGGCATCTCGACTTCCATGTTGAGCGGCACTTTATAGCGCTGAAACTCGCGCAGCACGGTCTCGCGATAGGGCGAGACGACATTATGCGCGATGAAGGTTTCGCGGCCGAGCTCGGAAATCGAAAGCGTTTTGCGCCTGGAAAAGGGGTGTTTCGGCGAAACCACAAAGACAAGCGAATCGGTGTAGAGCACGGTCGAGATCAGGCGTGCATCGCCGGGATCGTAGCTGATGACGCCCAGCTCCAGGTTGCCGTCGATCAGCTCGGAGGGGATCTTGCTCGACAGACTGCGCCGCACCTGGACTTTGATCCGCGGGTAGAGGCGGCGGTAGCGCTCGATGTGATCGAGCAGATACAGCGTGGTGGATTCATTGGCGCCGATGGCCAGGCGTCCGGCGGAATTGTCGCGGAGCTCGGCGAGCGAGTTTTCCATTTCCAGGCGCAGATTCTCGAAGCGGCGCGCGTAATCGAGTATGGTCTGGCCGGCGTCGGTAAGGACCAGGTCCTTGGCGGAGCGGTCAATGAGCTTTTCGCCTAACTCGAGTTCCAGGCGCTGTAGTGCCAGCGAAACGGCGGGCTGGGAACGAAGCAGCTTTTCGGCGGCGCGCGAGAAGCTCTTTTCGGCGGCAATGGTGAGGAAGACCTGGAGGGGGTATAGCTCCATTGGCCTATGATAACAGAAGCTTATTTATACTATGAACATTATAAATTTGCTAAATCCGGGCGCGCCGCCGATACTGAAAGAACCGGGCGGAATGCGCGAACCGCAATTACCCGGTGAGATTCCCGGCCGGGCCTTTTGAGCTACCGCTTTCGGGCCCGGCCGCGGAGAAAAATAGGCGGCACCCCATACCATGAGCGACCGCGTATACATTTTTGACACCACGCTGCGGGATGGCGAGCAATCGCCGGGCTGCAGCATGACCGTTCCCGAGAAGCTCCAGATGGCGCGCAAGCTGGTGGAACTGGGCGTGGACATTCTGGAAGCCGGGTTTCCTATTGCGTCGGACGGCGACTTTGAAGCCGTGGAAGCCATCAGCCGCGAGTTCCACTGGGTGACGGTAGCGGCGCTGGCGCGCGCGTGCACGCTGGATGTAGAACGGGCGGCACGCTCTCTCGAGCAGGCGCGGCGGCCGCGCATCCACACGTTCATTGCGACGAGCGACCTGCACCTCAAATGCAAGCTCAAGAAATCGCGCGAGCAGGTGCTCGACGAAGCCGTGGCGGCGGTGGAGCTAGCGCGGCAGCATGTGGACGATGTCGAGTTCTCGGCCGAGGACGGGGCGCGGACGGATCCGGATTATCTGGAGCAAATTTCGAAGGCGGTGGTGGCGGCGGGCGCGAGAACGGTGAATATTCCGGATACGGTCGGATATTCGGGGCCGCGGGAGTACGGCGCACTGATCGGGCGAATCGTGAAGGCGCTTGGCGATTGCGCGATCGTGAGCGTGCACTGCCATGACGATTTGGGCCTCGCGGTGGCGAACTCGCTGGCGGCAGTGGAAGCCGGAGCGCGGCAGATCGAATGCACGATCAACGGTATCGGTGAGCGGGCGGGGAACTGTTCGCTCGAGGAAGTCGTGATGGTGATGAAGACGCGGAACGATCTTTATCCCTATAAGACCGGCATTCACACCGAGCATCTTTATTCGGCGAGCGAGCTGCTGAGCTCGCTGATCACTTTCGGGCCGCAGCCCAACAAAGCCATCGTGGGGCGCAACGCGTTCGCGCACGAGGCGGGAATTCATCAGGACGGGTATCTCAAGGAGAAGACGACCTACGAGATCATCGACCCGAAGAGCGTGGGGGTGCCGGAGGGCAAGCTGGTGCTGGGGAAACACAGTGGACGGCACGCGCTCGCGAAGCGGTGCCAGGACCTCGGATTCTCGCTGACTAAGGACGACCTCGACGGCCTCTATCGGCGGTTCACCGCGCTGGCCGATCGCAAGAAAGGCGTGATGGACGAAGAGATCGTCGCGCTGATCGTGGAGACGCAGGCCAAGCAGGCGGTGGGCGACTAAGCCAATCGCGAAAAACAAGCGGCCATGAACCTGAACATTCTCATTCTGCCCGGAGACGGGATCGGCGTCGAAGTCACGCGGGAAGCGGTGAGGGTGCTGCGCTACGTCGCGCGGAAATGGGAGCACGAGCTGCGGCTGAGCGAAGGCCTGCTGGGAGGCATTGCCATCCACAAAACCGGCGGGCCGCTGCCGGAGGAGACGGTGCGGCTGGCGCGCGAGGCGGATGCGACGCTGATGGGCGCGGTCGGGTTGCCGGAATTCGATAACGCGCCGCCCGAGAAGCGGCCGGAAAAAGGGCTGCTGGGCATTCGCAAAGTGCTGGGCGTTTATGCCAACCTGCGGCCGGTGCGGGCGTACGCGGCGCTGCTCGATTCTTCGCCGCTCAAAAACGACCGCGTTCAGGGCACGGATATGATTATCGTTCGCGAGCTGACGGGCGGCATTTACTACGGCACGCCGCGCGGGATCGAAGAAAACGGGAGCCAGACGCGCGCGGTGAATACGATGGTTTATACAAGGGCGGAGATCGAGCGGGTAGCGCGGATGGCATTTCACCTGGCGCGCGGGCGGCGGAAGAAAGTGACGTCGGTAGATAAATCGAACGTGCTCGAAAACTCGCAGCTCTGGCGGCGCGTGGTGACGGAAATCGCGGGCGAGTTTCCGGATGTGTCGCTCGACCATATTCTGGTGGACAACTGCGCGATGCAGTTGGTACTGAATCCGACGCGTTTTGACGTGGTGCTGACGGAGAATATGTTCGGCGATATTTTGAGCGATGAAGGAGCGGTGCTGGCGGGATCGATCGGCATGCTGCCTTCGGCGTCGATCGGCGACCGGAAGGCGTCAGGAGCGTGGGCGGGGCTTTACGAGCCGGTGCACGGATCGGCGCCGGACATCGCGGGGAAGAACAAGGCGAATCCGCTGGGCGCGATCGGCTCGGTGGCGGCGATGCTCGAATACAGTTTTGGATTGAAGGACGAGGCCGCGGCGGTCAACCGGGCGGTGGAAGCGGTGCTCGGATCGGGAAAGGTTACCGCGGATTTGAAGCCCGCGGGACGGCCTGCCACGACCGAAGAAGTCGGTGAGGCGGTCTGCGCGGCGATCGGGTAAGACATGAATCGACCAAGAACCATCATCGAGAAGATCTGGGATGCGCACGTGGTGCACGAGCAGGCGGGCGCGCCCACGCTGTTGTATATCGATCTACACCTGGTGCACGAAGTGACGTCGCCGCAGGCGTTTCAGGGGCTGCGCGAGCGCGGGTTGAAAGTTCGCCGGCCGGATCTGACGGTGGCGACGGCGGATCACAGCATTCCCACTACGGACCGGTCATTGCCGATTGTGGATACGATTGCGGCCAACCAGCTTGCACAGCTTGAGAAAAATTGCCGCGAGTTCGGCATTCCGTGTTTCGGGATTCATAGCGACCGGCAGGGCATCGTGCACGTGATCGGCCCGGAGTTGGGGCTGACGCAGCCCGGGATGACGGTGGTTTGCGGCGACAGCCATACCGCCACGCACGGGGCTTTCGGCGCGCTGGCGTTCGGTATCGGGACGAGCGAAGTGGAGCACGTGCTGGCTACCCAGTGCCTGCTGCAACGCAAATCGAAAACGTTTCGTGTGCAGGTGGACGGCACATTGAAATCCGGCGTGACCGCGAAAGACATTATTCTCGGGTTGATTTCGCGAATCGGCATCGGCGGCGGTACGGGATGTGTGCTCGAGTATTCGGGTTCGGCCATCCGCGCACTCCCGATGGAGCAGCGCATGACGGTTTGCAACATGTCGATTGAAGGCGGGGCGCGAGCCGGCTTAGTTGCGCCGGATGATACGACCTTTCAATACATCGCGGGGCGGCCCTATGCTCCACGAGGCGCTCAGTGGGACGCGGCAGTTGCACGCTGGCGGAAGTTGCCGAGTGACGAAGGCGCCCGATTCGATAAAGAGATCACGATTGATGCCGACCGCCTGGAGCCGATGATTACGTTCGGCACCAATCCCGGAATGGGCATTCCGATCACGGCCGCGGTGCCCGATCCGGCAAGGTTGGCCGATCCGCTCGAGCGCGAGTCGGTGGAAAAAGCTTTGCGCTATATGGGGCTCGAAGGCGGCAAGCCGCTGCTCGGCCGTCCGGTGGATGTCGTGTTCATCGGAAGCTGCACCAATTCGCGGATTTCCGATCTGCGCACGGCAGCCGCGCTGCTCAAGGGCCGCAAGGTGAATCCCAAAGTGCGGGTGATGGTGGTGCCGGGGTCGCAGGAAGTCAAGCGGCAGGCCGAAGCAGAGGGGTTGCCGGAAATTTTCAGAGCCGCCGGCTGCGACTGGCGCGAACCGGGCTGTTCCATGTGCATCGCCATGAACGGCGATCAGTTGCAGCCGGGGCAGTACAGCGTTTCGACTTCCAACCGTAACTTCGAGGGACGCCAGGGCAAGGGCGGGCGAACGTTTTTGGCCAGCCCGCTTACAGCCGCGGCGTCGGCAGTTACCGGCGTTGTAACCGACGTGAGAACGCTGATTCAGTAGGAAACTATGAAGCCATTCCAGAATTTTGAAAGCCGCATCGTACCGCTGGCGGTCAATAACGTCGATACCGACCAAATTATTCCGGCGAGATTTCTGAAGACCACGTCGAAACAGGGCCTGGACCAACAGCTTTTCTATGACTGGCGCTACGACGAGCAGGGCCGCCCCAAACCGGATTTCGTTCTCAACCAGCCGCGCGCCAAAGGCGCTGAGATTCTGCTGGCAGGCGACAATTTCGGCTGCGGCAGCTCGCGCGAGCACGCGCCCTGGGCGCTCACTCAGTTCGGGTTTCGCGCGGTGATCAGCACGTCATTCGCCGACATTTTCCGTCAGAATTCGCTCAAGAATTCGCTGCTGCCGATCGTGGTTCCGGCGGATGTGCATAAGGAGCTGTTCGCGCTCGCAAAGCGGGACAGGGAGGCGCGCGTCAGCGTCGACCTTGCGGCGCAGGCGCTGAAGTTGCCCGGCGGCCGTAGCGTTCAGTTTCCAATCGATGCGTTCGCCAAACAGTGCCTGCTCGATGGAGTCGATGAGCTGGGTTACATCCTGAAACAGGAACCGGCAATTACCGCGTTTGAAGCCAAGCGGGAAGACTCGATCAATACGCTACAAAGCGCTTAGGAATTCCTCGACCGTTATTCCTGCTCTCGCGATCAGACTGCGCAAGGTGCCGCGATCTACTTCAGGATGGCTACCTCTTTGCCGGGCAACCTGCCACCCGAACGTCTGAAACGCCGCAACCACCTGGCGCGGCTTCAGAACCGGCACGCTCGGCATCAGGCAGGCATTCGATTTCACGCGTTGTCACTGTTAGCGGATGCCGAGTTCCGCCCGAACGGCCAGACATTCGCGGATGGAATTACGCACGTTGCTTTCTGCCTCCTGCTCCGTCTTTCCCTGACTGACGCAACCGGGTATTGATGGGCATTCCGCAATGTACACGCCGTCCTCGTCCTGAACGATCGTGATGAGGAGCTTCATGTCTCTAGTATGGACCAGGAATGACGGCGGTTCCACGGCGCTATCATCAATAAAGTGCCGGGCGTTTATCTCTCCTACCCCTTTTGCGCGCAAAAATGCACGTATTGTAATTTTGCATCCGGGGTGTTTCCAAAGGAGCTCGAGGCCCAATACCTCGAAGCGCTGCGGCGCGAGATCGTGCGCTACGAGTGGCAGTGGCGGCCCGAGACCGTCTACATAGGCGGCGGCACGCCGAGCCGGATGGACAGCGGTGAACTGCGAAATATCCTCGAGGCCATTCCGGGCAGGCTGTGGCGCGAGGCCACCATCGAAGCGGCTCCCGGAACGCTCGTGCGCGAAAAGATTTGCGCATGGCGCGACGTCGGAATCAACCGCGTGAGCCTGGGCGTCCAGAGTTTCGTTGGCCGTGAGATCGCGCGCACGGGGCGGAAGCACTCGGCCGAGATCGTTGCGCAGGAAGTCGCGCTGCTGCGCGCGGGCGGCATCGAAAATATCAATATCGACCTGATCGCCGGGCTTCCGGGGCAAACGGCGGAGTCGTGGCGCGAATCGCTCGACTGGATCGAGCGCCTGAGGCCGCCGCACGTTTCGGTTTACATGCTCGAAATCGACGAAGACAGCCGGCTTGGAAATGAAGTGCTGCTGAATGGCAAACGATATGGCGCGCCGGACGTGCCGGCGGATGAGCTTACGGTCGCTTTGTATCAAAGCGCCGTGGAACGGCTGGCTGCGCTTGGCATCGTGCGCTATGAGATTTCGAATTTCGCGCGGCCGGGTTGGGAGTCGAAACACAATCTGAAATATTGGCGCCTGGAGCCGTACGCCGGCTTCGGCGCGGACGCGCATTCATTCGATGGCTTGCGCCGTTACAAGAATGTAGAGACCGCGGCGGAATACGTGGAGCGCGAGACGCCTGTGATTGAATCGACCGCCGCGCAGCCGGATGAAAAATTTTTCGTCGGCCTGCGCTTGTCGGAAGGCGTGCGGCCCGATCGGGAAGAATGGCTGCGCTACCAGGCGCCCATCAGCCGTTTCCTCGACGAAGGGCTTCTCGAGCGGGATCGCGATACGCTGCGCCTGACCGGCCGCGGCGTGCTGCTCTCGAACGAAGTTTTCCAGGAGTTTCTGACCACATGACGATCGATCTGCGCAGTGATACCGTAACCAAGCCGACCGCCGCGATGCGCCGTGCGATGGCCGAAGCCGAAGTGGGCGACGACGTTTACGGCGAGGACCCGACAGTCAATCGCCTCGAAGCGCGAGCGGCCGAGATCACCGGCAAAGAAGCTGCTCTCTTCGTGCCGACGGGCACCATGGGCAACACCATCGGGATCAAGCTGCACACCGAGCACGGCCAGGAGGTCATCTGTGAGGCGCGCTCGCACGTGTTGAATTACGAGCTCTCCATGATGGCCTGGTTTTCCGGTTGCGTCGCGCGGCCGATTTTCGCGGAAGGCGGCATTCTGCGCTGGGATGCGATTCGCCGCGAAATTCGCCCGCTCGGCCCGCACTGGGCGCCCACGGGAGTCGTCGAGATCGAGAACACCCACAACATGGCGGGCGGCACCGTGTATCCGCTGGATGTCGTCCGCGAAATTGCGGACGGCGCGCACGAACTAGGGCTCAAGGTACACATGGATGGCGCGCGCGTCTTTAATGCCGCTGAGGCGCTGGGTGTTCCGGTGCGCGAGATTGTCGCGCCCGCGGACACCGTGATGTTCTGCCTTTCGAAAGCGCTCGGCGCACCGGTCGGGTCGATGCTGGCGGGCACACGCGCGGCGATCGACAAAGGCCGGCTTTACAGGAAACGCTTGGGCGGCGGCATGCGGCAGGCGGGTGTGCTGGCTGCGGCGGGCTTGATTGCGCTCGAAGAGCATCCCAAGCTGCTGGCGCGCGACCATGCCAACGCGCAGTTTCTCGCCGAAGCGCTCGCGGCGATTCCGGGAATCAAAATCGATCCGCGGCGGCTTGAGACCAATATCCTGATATTCGATGTTACCGGCAGCGGCTTGACCACTGCCGAATTCAGCAAACAGTTGCGCGCGCGCGGCGTTCTGATCAACGGCATCAACCCGCGGGAAATGCGCATCGTGACGCATTATGACGTCGATCGCGCGGGCTGCGAACAGGCGCTCGAAGCCATCGAGCAGGTAGCGGCAGGAGCCGCACGCGCGGTGTCGATGTAGCGTAATTTTCCGTTCGCGACTGTGGGCTTTAGTACTGTGGGCCGTTGGACGGCGCAAAAATATGTGAAACAATTTGGCGCTGGAGGTGCATCATGCGGCCGATTCTGACTGTCCTCGCGTTTGCGGCCATGGGTTTGGCGCAGACAGCGCCGGATCCTGCCCGGCTCGAGGTGACAACAGCCGGGAACTCACTTTCTTACAAACTAATCAATCTGTCCCCTTATCGCGTCGTTGAATTCGAAGTCTATACGCAATTTACTTCCGGAGGATTCGAGGCGCTGGGGTGCGGCGTTAAAGCGGAAGTGAAATCGCCGAAGGACCTGGTGTTGCCGGGCACGTGCCAGTTGCCGCGTGATGCGAAAACAGGCCAGCCGGTAAAATTTGAGGCGAAGATCGTGCAAGTGGATTTCGAAAACGGTATCACGTGGACTCCAAAATCCACGAAACCCGGGAAACAGTGACGGCGTAGTAGCGCTTCGCGGCGCTGTTCATTTTCGGGAAGTGGTTTTGCCGGCCAAGCCTGCCACGCCCCAAACCTCCAACTTGGTCACGCGGCCTTTGCCGTGAGGCGGCTTCAGTTCCTTCACCTGAACGCTGACGCCGGCGCCGTTCACTTCGACCAGAGCGTAGCCGAAAAACCAGCCGTCTTCGTACTTCCGCGCGCCGCGCAAGTGCCCGCCTGCGCTCGGCATCGAGACATATGACACGTCCTCGAGATCGACGTGCAACATCTCGTGCACGTGGCCGGCGATTACGTACTGCAGACCGTACTTGCGAGCCAGCCGCTGAACCGGAAAGTCGGGATTCCGCAACACGGCGGAGATCAACCACGATGGGCGATGCGAAAACACGAACTTCAACGGCTGCGCGCGGTGCTGCGCAAGATCTTTTTCCAGAAATGCCAGCTCTTCGGCGGAAAAATCTTCGGACCGGCTGTTGTCCAGAATGGTGAAATGCGCCTGGTGATAATCGAAACTGTAATGCAGCGCGCGGCCGGCATATTTGCGAAACAGTCTTTCTGACTTGGCTGACCAGATGTCGTGGTTGCCGGGAACGAGATACAGGGGAATGCGGTGGAAGGGCGCGACAATCCGCTGCCAGGCCTGCCACTCGCGCCCGGCGGTGGCATCGTCTGCGCCCTGGATTGTGTCGCCAACCGCAATCACGAACGCCGGGTTTTCCGCCGCGGCTTCGTGCCACACCTGCTCATAGACGCCGGGCTGGGTCTCGCCGGTGCGGTCGCCGAGAACCACGAAGCGGAACGGGCCGGCTCGCGCAGGCGCAGGTATGGCGGCCGCGAGGAGCAGCAGCGTGCTGATCCGCCGCACTCCGCGCATTGGCGGCGTCCTCGTCCGCATCACTGCAGGTATTTTTTGACATCCGGATTCAGCAGCGCTTGAATCTCGGGCCTGGCAAGGTCGGCTTTCGTGATCACGTGCGCACTCAGGTCGATCCGCTTGGGCGGCGTTTTGCCGGCGAGCTTATCCACCAGAGTTTTGACCGCTTCATATCCGATCCGGAACGGATCTTGCGCGACCAGCGCGTCGATGGTGCCGCCTTTCAAATCCTCCACCATTCCCTCGCTTGCGTCGAACGCCACGAATTTAATTTTTCCCGAAAGCCCGCGCGATTTGATGGCCAGCGCCGTGCCGACGGAACTCGGCTCGGTCGAAGCAAAAATACCGTCCAGGTGCGGATGAGCCGTCAAAATATTTTCCGCAGCCGCCATGGCCTTCGAGCGGTCCGACATCCCGTATTGTTTCTGCAAAATGTGAATCGCGGGAAAATTCTTCGCGATGGTGTCTTCAAATCCGCGCTCGCGTTCCATCGTGGAAAAACTGCCGGGAACGTGGAGCACCATCGCGATCGAGCCTTTGTCATGCAAAAGTTCGGCCAGCTTGCGCGCGGCCATTTGCCCGGCCTCGTAATTGTTGGTGGCGACGAAGGTCATGTAGTTGGTCGAATCCACGCCGGAATCGAAAATTGTGACGGGGATTCCGGCCCGGGCCGCGCGATCGAGCGAGGCATCGAGCGCCGTGCGGTCCTGTGCGGCGATGGCGAGGCCATCGACATGCCGCGCAATCATCGAATCCACAATTTCAATCTGGCGGCTGTAATCGATTTCCGTTGCCGGGCCGTTCCACTCGACATCCACGTTCAGCTCCCGGCCCGCGGCCATCGCGCCGGCCTCGACCGACACCCAGAACAGGTGCGAAGTAGCCTTGGGCACGACCGCGATGATTTTCTTGCGATTGGTATGACAGGCGGCGAGCAAGAGGCTGAGCGCAAGCAGCGACGCCGCGATCCGGCGACGCGGCGACACGGCGATCCGATCCCCTGCCAACCCGGCGACGTCAGCGTATACGCCAGTTTTGCGGTGCGGAGCGCATCTTAACCAACTGCGCCACAATTTTGTCGTAGGTATCGTCCAATTCACTGAATTGCCTCTCATCGACGTATCCGCATTTTTGTGCGAACTCGAGCCAGACGCGTGTTTCTTCCGCTTCGCTCTCCGAATCACTCAGTTTACTTACGAAGTGAGCAGGATATTGCCGTTTCCGTCATGCCTCCGCCATATTCGCGCAAACGGAACGAGAAGACCGGCGAATCTGATCTACCAGCGAGTACTTTTCTTCCTTCCCCGCGTCCCCGCGTCGCCGCGTCGCCGTGTCGCGCTTTACTGCGCACACCAGCCACCATCGATCAGAATATCGGTCCCGGTGATGAATCCGGCGTCCTCGGAGCACAGATAAAGCGCAAGCTGCCCCACCTCTTCCACGCGTCCCCAGCGCCCCAGCGGGATCTTCGAAATGAACTGCTGGTTAATTTCTGGATTCTGCATGAGCGCCGTGTTCATCTCGGTGCCGAACGGGCCGGGGCTGATGGCATTGGCGGTGATTCCGTCCGCCGCCAGTTCGAGAGCCAGCGCGCGCGTGATGCCGAGGATTGCCGTCTTGCTAGCCGAATATGCCGTCCGTGCGGCAAGCGACGTATGGGCCATAGTCGAAGCCATGTTGATCACGCGGCCATAGCCTGCGCCTTTCATGTGCGGGATGAAAGACCGGCACATCAGAAAGACGCTGGTCAGGTTGGTATCCATGACGCGGTTCCATTCTTCGAGCGTAAACTCGACGATCGGCTTGCGAATATTTATGCCCGCGTTGTTGATCAGAATGTGCACCTTGCCGAACGCGGCGGTCACTTCGCGCTCGAGTCCGCGGACGGCGCTTTCGTCCGAAACATCGGCCTGGAACGCGCGAGCCTCGCCGCCGGCGTCCTTCACGGCGGCAGCCACCTGGTTCAACTGCGCGAGATTGCGCGATACGAGCGCAACCTTTGCGCCTGCCGCGCCCAGCGCCAGCGCCATGGCTTTACCCAGCCCCTTGCTCGCGCCGGTGATTACCGCTACTCTTCCGTCCAGCTTTTTTTCGCTCATAGAATGCTATCTATCGTCTATTGTTCCAGCGGGCTCAAGTATCCTACGATAGCTAAATTGGGGGCACGAATGGTACGAAACATCGCAGTCATCGCTATCGCAGCTTGTCTGCCTGCATTTGGAGATTTCAGTTATCAGGAAACATCGAAAATCACCGGCGGCATGATGGCCGGGATGATGAAATTTGCGGGCGCATTCTCAAAAGAAGCGCGCGAGCCGATGGTCAGCACCGTGGCTATCAAGGGCAACCGCATGATCCACGCCAGCCCGCATCATATCTCAATCATCGATCTCGATAAAGAAACCATCACCAACGTCAATCTCGACAAGAAACAGTACTCCGTCATGACCTTCGCCCAGATGAAGCAGATGATGGAGGAAATGTCGCAGAAGATGAAATCTTCGCGCGACGAGCAGAAGGCTGATGTCAGCTTCAAAGTGTCGGCAAAAGACACCGGGGAAAAGAAATCGATCGCCGGCTTCGACACTCACGAAATGATTTTGACGCTCGAGATGGAAGGCGCCGATAAGCAGACCGGCAACACCGGCGGCATGGTTATGACCAGCGACATGTGGCTCGCGCCCAAAGTGGCGGGTTACGACGAGATCGCTGATTTTCACAAGCGCATGGCCCAGAAACTGGACTGGACGCCGTCAGGTATGCCCATGATGGGCGCACGGCCCGATATGCAAAAGGGCATGGCCGAGCTCTACAAAGAAAGCTCGAAGCTCGGCGGTATGCCTGTATTACAGGCCGTGAAGATGACCATGCATGCCGAAGGCCAGCCGGGCCAGCAAGCGCAGGCCCCGCCTTCCCAGCAGCAGGATCAACAGGCCGAAAAGCCGTCACTCGGCAGTGTGCTCGGCGGACGCTTCGGCGGCTTCGGGCACAAGAAGAAATCACAGGAAGACGATGCATCGGCATCGGGCGGCCAATCGCAAGGCGCAACTCAGACGTCCGGTTCGCTGATGGAGATGACGATCGAGTCGAGTGGTTTCTCATCGGCGCCTGTCGATGCATCGAAATTCGAGGTTCCCGCCGGGTTCAAACAGGTCGAAGACCCGATGGAGCGGCGACACAGATAAGTGCGCTCTTAACCGGGATTCTTCGCCGTCCTTGCCAAATTAACGGTCGTATTCCCGCCGCACACCACCACTCCTACGCGCTCTCCGCGGCTGGCCCGGTAACCGCCGGAGAGCAGCGCTGCAAAGGCTGCCGAGCCACCCGGCTCGGCCATCACGCGTACCCGCTCCCAAAGTGCGCTTTGCGCGGCCTCGATCGCCTCATCGCTGACCAGCCGCACGCCGTCCACATATTTCTGCGCAATCGGAAACATCAACGCGCCGGCGCGGCCGCCTCCCAGCGAATCCGCCGCAATGCCGCTCACCTCGACATCCACCGGGCGCCCCGCTTCGAGCGCCTTGGCGAGCGTCGGCGCCCGCTCCGGTTCGACTCCCACCACCCGAACGCGGCCCGAAAACCAGGCGGCAACGCCGCCGACCAGCCCGCCACCCCCGACCGCAACCAAAAGCGAATCCAGATCCGGACATTGCTCCTCGAGCTCCAGGCCCACCGTCCCCTGGCCCAGCAGCGTTTCGATGCGGTCGTAGGAGTGCACCGCGAGCGCCCCGGTTTTCGACGCCCAGACTTGGCTTGCCTCCAGGGCTTCCGCGTACCGCTGGCCTATCACGACGAGATCGGCGCCGTAACGGCGGATGTGGTCGATTTTGGCGGGCGATGCAATTCCGGGCACGAAGATTTTGGCTGGATGGCCCAGTTTCTTCGCCGCATACGCCACTGCGGCGCCATGATTGCCGCCCGATGCAGCCACCACTCCGGCGGCCGGCACCTCTCGCATCAGCAAATTGGCGAACGCGCCGCGCGGCTTGAAAGAGCCGGTATGCTGCAATAACTCCAGTTTCAGAACAATTTTGACGCCATTTAGACCGAAATCGGCGCCGTCCAGCTCGATCACCGGGGTCCGCCGCACATGCGGACGGATAACCTCGTAAGTCCGAACGATGCTCTGCCGGTCTACTGTAACTGAATCAACTGCTGGGATTTGGTGTGCCAATCTTTCATTATAGAGACCGGAAAAGGCTGATCTTTCTCACATCCGGCCAAGGATCTTCAACCACAACAGGTCCCGGCCTACCGGGATCTCCCCAGCATGCCGGTGCTTTCCGGCATGCGGTAAACTAGCGCTGTAATGGCTCCTGCGCGCGCCCGAGAGCTTCGCATCCATTGTCCTGACGGGATGACTAAAACCATCCCGCTCGAGGGCGATCGCATCACTCTGGGCCGGTCCAGCACGACCGAGCTATGCTTTCCCGACGACGCCGGACTTTCGCGCCAGCATCTCGCCTTCGAGCGCGATGGCGAGGAGTGGGATATTCGCGACCTCGGCAGCAAGAACGGCACGCTCCTGAACAACACACGCCTGAACGGCTCGATGCGGCTGCGCGCCGGAGATCACGTGGCAGCCGGCCATCTGGTGATGGTTTATGACGACCCCGGCCACAAGGCCGTGGCTGCCGGCGTTACCTTCATCCAGACAGCCGATGAGGAAAGCCCGACCTCCTCGACCGTTGTGACCGATCTTAAGGGCCTGCTGGGCGGCAAGACGATCGAAGCTGCAAGCGCGCTGCAAATGAGCGCGCTGATCCGCGCGGGCAACGAACTGGCGACCGAGCGGCCTCTGCCCGAGCTGTTCGCCCTGATCCTGGATCTTTCCATCCAGGCGGTGGGCGCCGAGCGCGGCGTCCTGATGACTCTGGAGCCGGAGGGCGACCTCGTGGTGCGTGCCGCCAAGGGAAACGCATTTCGCATCTCGACGGCCGTTCGCGATCGCGTGCTGAACACGCGCGTTTCCGTTCTGGTGCGCGATACTCAACTGGACGATGCCTTCCGCGCGCGCCAGAGCATCGTCGAGCAGCGCGTCCGTACTCTGATGGCGGTGCCCCTGCAGACCAAGGACCGCATCATCGGTTTGATTTATGTGGATTCGCCGTCGCTGACGCGCGTTTTCACCAAAGACGATCTCAACCTGCTCACCGTGATGGCCAACACCGCCGCCATCCGGATCGAGCATGCGCGTCTGGCGGAGATCGAGCATCAGGAGCGGCTGATGGCGCGCGATTTGCAGCAGGCTGCGGAAATCCAGCAGCGCTTCCTGCCCGCCCAAGCGCCTGCCGTTCCGGGTTTGGATCTGGCCGGGCACAATGCGCCGTGCCGCACGGTGGGCGGCGATTACTACGATTTCTTTCCGTATCCCAACGGCCGCGTCGCCATGGTGCTGGGCGATGTCTCGGGAAAAGGCATGCCGGCTTCGCTGCTCATGATGAGCTTGCAGGCTCGCGTGCAGGTGCTGATCGATGAGCCGGATGATCTGGGGGCGGTGATAACGCGCCTCAACCGCCTGACCTCCACCAACTGCCCCAGCAACCGCTTCATCACGTTTTTCATGTGCATACTCGATGGCGCGAGCGGCGATCTTGTATTCGCCAACGCCGGCCACAATCCACCGCTGATCGTGCGCTCTACGGGCGATCTCGAATGGCTCGAGGAGGGCGGCTGCGTGCTCGGCATTCTGCCCGCGATGAAATACGACGCCTCGCACCGGAATCTCAGTGTGGGCGATGTTCTGGTGATCTTCAGCGATGGCGTTACCGACGCCATGAACCCCCAGGGAGACGAGTTTGGCGAGAAGCGCCTGGCCGAGGTCGTCACCGCCCATCGCGCCGAGCCTTCGCACTGCATCCTTGAAGCCGTGAACCACGCCATCGCCGAGTGGGCCGCCGGAACACCCCTGCCGGACGATCTCACGCTGCTGGTGGCGCGACGCGCAGGTTAGCTTGCACCCGGCGGCTCGGTTGCCATGAGCCAGCGCTTTTCATCCCCGACCACCCGGCTGATGACCGGCCTCGCCGTCACGCTGGCCGTCGTCGGTGCGTTCTCCGGCTACGCCCTGCATCAAATCGGCGGCTTACGGGATTTACAGACCCAGCTTGTTGATCGCAACCGCCGGGACTCTCTGCAACTGCTGCGCATCCAAAACGCCTTGCATTCTCTCGGTCTCGCCATGCGCGACATGGTCTACGGCGATGAGCCCTATCCTCTCGATGCCTGGAAAGGCCAGTTCAGCCGCACGCGCGCCGATCTTACCGATGCTTTACGTCTGGAAAACGAGCTGGCTCCGGTCGAACGCAGCCCGGACCGGCAGGCTTATTTCGCCCAGTCTCTCGCGCAATTCTGGACATCGGTCGATCGCATGTTTGCTCTCGCAGCCGCCGGCCAAACCGCACAAGCGCGCGAGCTGATCCGCACCTCGCTCGAGCCGCAGCAGGCTGCGATCACCACCACCGTCGCCCGCCTGCTGGTCGCCAACAACGAATCCGAGGAACGCGCCGCAGCCCGCATTCAAGCCATCTATACGCGCGTCGAGCATAACGTCTATTTCTTTCTGGGTGCGGCGCTCATTGCTATCGTTCTCACCAGCCTTTATCTGATCCGCTCCAACCGCCGCCTGTTCGAGCGTCTCGGCCGGCTTTCCAGCCAGCGCAGCGATCTCGCGCGCCGTCTCATCACCGTGCAGGAAGAAGTGCTGCGCTCGATCTCCCGCGAGCTACACGATGAGTTCGGCCAGATCCTCACCGCCATCGGCGCCATGCTGGCTCGCGCCGCAAAGCAGGATGTTCCGGCCAAGTTTCGCGAGAGCCTGCAAGAAGTGCGCGAGGTTACACAATCCACGCTCGAGAAGACCCGCAGCCTCTATCAATCCCTGCATCCGGCGATCCTCGATGACGGCGGGCTCGAGCAGGCGGTGGCCTGGTACCTGCCGGTGTTCGAAAAGCAGACCGGCATTCATGTCGAGTACCAGAAAACCGGCGCCAGCCCGGTGGTTGCCGATGGCGTCGCGATTCATGTCTACCGCGTGCTCCAGGAGGCGCTGAATAACCTGGCCAAGCATTCGAAATCGCAGGTCGCCACGGTGCGCCTCGGCCTCGCGCCCGATCATCTGCACCTGGAAGTGGAAGACCACGGTGTCGGGCTGCCCGCCGATAAGTCCTCCGGCCGGCGCGGCATTGGGATGGTGGCCATGCGCGAGCGAGCCGACCTGATTCGCGGTAAGATCGAATTCTTACGGAGGGGCGAAGGCGGCACAGTGGTTGTTCTGGATGTCCCGCTTTCGGCGGCAGGTACGAATGAGCAGTGAAATCACAGTTCTTTTGGTCGACGATCATACCCTGGTGCGCCAGGGCTTCCGCCGCATTCTGGAAGATGACCCGGAAATCCTTGTGGTCGGCGAGGCGGCCGACGGCGCTCAGGCCGTTAAACTCGCGGAGGAATTGAAGCCGCAGGTCATTGTCATGGACATGGCCATGCCGGGCCTCAACGGCATGCAGGCATCCATCGAAATTCTCAAGATCCTTCCGAAAACCGCCATCCTCATGCTCAGCATGTATTCGGAGGAGAACTACGTCCGCAACGCACTGGACGCCGGCGCTAAAGGCTACATCTTGAAAGATGCCATGGACATCGATCTCGCGGCAGCCATCAAACAAGTGGCCGCGGGCCAGAAAGTAGTTGCACCGGGTTTGGTTACCTCAACCGCTCCGCCCGAATCCGATGCCGACAAGCTCACCAACCGCGAGAAGCAGATTCTGCAATTAATCGCCGAGGGAAAATCCAACAAAGAGATCGCCGCTCTGCTCGATCTCAGCGTCAATACGGTTTCCGTGCACCGTGCCAACTTGATGGAGGCTCTGGGCATTCATCGCACCGCCGAGCTCGTGCTTTACGCCGTGCGCAAAGGCTTGGTCCACATCCCGTGACCCGCCGCGAGCTCATACTCGCCGCTCCATCTCTGATTTCCGGCGCCCGGGCTTTAGCAGAAAACAAATCGGGACTCGCGTTCCGGCTCGTGGACGCCACCGCGGCCGCCGGAATCGACTTCGAGCACAATAGCGGCGCTTTCGGCGGCAAGTATCTTCCCGAAACTCTCGGCCCTGGCTGCGCGTTTCTCGACTACGATAACGACGGCTGGCAGGACATTATCCTGGTCAATGGCATGGACTGGCCCGGCCATAAACGCCGCCGCTCCACCATGCAGCTCTATCGCAACAATCGCAATGGCACATTCACCGACGTCACGCGCCGGGCCGGCCTGGACATCGAAATGTACGGCCTCGGTGTTGCCGTGGGCGATTTCAATAACGACGGCTTTCCGGACCTGTTCATTTCCTGCGTCGGCCAGAGCCGGCTGTTTGAAAATACCGGCAACGGAACGTTTATCGATGTCACCGAGCGCGCCGGTCTGGGCAAGCGCATGGGCTTCAGCACGTCCGCGCTGTGGTTCGATTACGATCGCGACGGCCGTCTCGATCTATTCGTCTGCAATTACGTCAAGTGGTCGCCCGAGCAGGACGTCTTCTGCACGCTGGACGGAAAGCATAAATCGTATTGCACGCCCGAGGCCTATCGCGGCGCGACCTCCTGGCTGTTTCACAACCGCGGCGACGGCACGTTCGAAGACGTCACCGCCACCAGCGGCATTTTCGACAGCAGCTCAAAGTCGCTCGGCGTTGCCATGATGGATCGCGATCTTGACGGCTGGGCCGACCTGTTTGTCGCTAACGACACCCAGCCCAACAAGCTCTACCAGAACATGCACAACGGCAGGTTTCAGGATGTCGCGTTAAAGGCGGGTGTGGCGTTCAGTGAGGACGGCAAGGCGCGCGCCGGCATGGGCGTGGATGTGGCCGATTACGATAACTCCGGCATCCCGGGGCTGGTGGTTACCAATTTCGATAATGAGATGCTCGGCTTCTATCGCGGAGTCAAGGGCGGCAGTTACATCGACCAGGCGCCGCGCTCCGATATCGGCCGCCTTTCCCAGCGCAGCCTGGGATTCGGTTGTTTCTTCTTCGACGCCGATCTCGACGGACTGCTCGATCTGCTGGTCGTCAATGGCCACATCGACGACACGGTGCGCAATCTGCGCTCCGATATTCGATACGAGCAGCCGCCCCATTTATTTTTGAATCGCGGCAGCGCCGGCTTTCAGGATGTAGCTTCCGAAGCCGGGGCCGATTTTGCCCGGCCCAAAGTCGGACGCGGCGCCGCTTTCGGCGATTTCGATAACGATGGCGATCTCGACGTGCTCATTACCACCAACCACGGCCCCGCCCATCTCTATCGCAATGACCAGCTCGCCGGAAACCGCAGCGTGCGCGTGCGCCTGGTGGGGACCAAGTCGAATCGCGACGCCATCGGCGCCACCGCGCATGCGTATTTTGGCGGACAGTCCAGCTCCCGCATGGTCAAGAGCGGTTCGAGCTATCTCTCGCAATCGGAACTGCCGGTAACCTTCGGGCTCGGCCGGCATGACGGCATCGAGCGCCTGGTCATCCACTGGCCCAGCGGCCGCGTCGAAGAGTTCAAAAATCTGCGCGCCGGCGGGCGTTATGAATGCGTCGAGGCCAGGGGAATCCGCGAAGCCGGGTAACGAAATCGCTTTAGCCCTGCCTGCTCAAGTGGAACAGATCGCTCGCGGATTGCAATTTCAGCTTGTACATCAGACTCACCCGCTGAACATGTGCCACGCGCGACGGAATATTCAGCTCTTCAGCCGCATCCTGTTCGCTCCTGCCCTCTACCAGCAGTTGCAGAAGCTCCAGCTCTGCGCTGTTGAGACTATCACGGCGAGGCTGTGCTTGAATGCTTGCCGCGCGCCGCTTGACCGCCGACTGCACCAGCCGCGGTGAGATAAACCGCTGTTGCCGCGCGAGCGCTTCCACGCCCCGGACTAGATCGCGTGCCGCATCGGATTTCGAAATCACTCCATGAGCCCCCGAAGCCAAAGCCCTGCCGACGATTTCGGCCGATTCGTGCACCGTGAGAATCGCCACTTTGGTGTCAGGATGAGCCTTCAGAATCTCGGGCAAAGCCTCCAGGCCGTTCACATCCGGCATGCTGATGTCCAGAAGCACCAGGTCCGGCCGCAGCCTCTCTGCATGAATAATGGCGTCATGGCCGCTGGCCGCTTCCCCGCAAACTTCCCATTCCGGGCGCCTTTCCAACAGACTGCGGATCCCCTTGCGCACGAAATCGTGATCGTCGGCAATCAGAATGCGCAAGTGCTTACCCTGCTGCGGGCGATCGCGGGATGATGGCCCTGACTTTCGTGCCCCGGGACTCCGAGACAATCTCGAACCGCCCTCCTATTTCGCGGACCCTCTCCCGCATACTTGCCACACCAACGCCCAAGTGCGGAACGGCTCCCTGCGAAAGGCCCGAATGTTCCATCCCGTTATCGGCAACTTCGAGAACGATCTCCGCCGGGGTCCGTGAGATCCGGATGGATGCCTCGCGGCTTCCTGAATGACGATGAATATTCGTCAGGCTCTCCTGCACGACCCGAAAGAGCGTTAATTCCACCTCCTGCGGCAGCCGGCCAAGATCGTGCGGGATGTCCACCGTGACCTGAATGCCGCTGCGCTCGACGAACCCTTCCACGAACCAGCTCAGCGCGGATGCAATCCCCAGGTCGTCCAGCACCGGTGGATGCAGCACATACGAAAAGGTGCGCAATTCGCGAAGGCACTGGTCGGCCAGCACCAGGCTTTCGCCGAGCGCGCGTTGGGCACGGGACGTCAGCACTTTGGCTTCCTCAGTTACGACGCCTAAGTTCATTCCTAGCGCCGCCAGACTCTGCGCCGTGCTGTCGTGCAGTTCCCGCGCCAGCCGCCTCCGCTCTTCATCCTGTAAGCGGAGCAGCCTTCTGGAAAGCTCCTGCAGCGCTTCTTCCGCATGCTTGCGCTCCGTGATATCTTCCAGCAGGCCGACGACGCGTTCGGGCCGGCCCTGAGCGTCCTTTAGCAGGAAACAGCTCACCCGGACCCAAACTACGCTGCCGTTCTTGTGCAGATACCGCTTCTCGATTACGTAGTTCGGGATCTCGCCGGCTATCATGCGGCGTGTCAGTTTCTGGTTCCGGGCGAAATCGTCCGGATGCGTAATCGAGAAAAACGTGCGCGCCGTGAGCTCCTGCTCGCTATACCCGGTTATTTCGCAAAGCGCGCGGTTTACCTTCTGAAACCGGCCTTCAAGATCGGCGATCGCCATCCCCACCGCCGCATGTGTGAAAACGCCGCGGAAGCGCTCCTCGCTGGCTCGCAGCCTTTCTTCAGCGCGCTTCTGCCCGGTGATGTCGGAAACGTATCCCACCATGCCGAGAATCTTACCTGCCGCGTCAAAATAGACTTCGCCGATGTCTTTGACCAGGATCAGCGTTCCGTCTTTCTTTCTGAACCGGTACACCTGCTGAAATCGCTCTCTGTTGGCCTGAATGCGCAGGTTTTCGTCGATAAACGCTTGCCGGTCGTCTTCATGGATCAGCTCCAGCCACCGGTCGAACCCTCCTGCCAGCTCTGCGGAACGGTAACCCAGCACCTTTTCAGTGTCTCCGCCGTAAGTGACTTCACCGGTCGCGCTCACCGAGTCGTACAGGATCTGCCCGCTGGCGCGGATGGCGGCTTCATACCGGTTTTTCCATTCGACCAGACCGGCTTCGGCACGCTTCCGCTGCGTAATGTCCGTAAACGTGCACATGACTTCCTTGACCCGGCCGTCCGGATCGAGTCTTGGTTCGGCGTTCACCAGCAGCCATACCCAGTCCCCGAGCTTCGGGCGGCGAACACCCAAAACCACATTGCGCACCGCTTCGCCGGTAGCAATCGCGCGCGGAATCGGGTGTTCCTGTCCCGGACATGGCGAGCCGTCTTCGTACACCGCTTCCCATTCGAGATCGTACGAGGTCTTTCCACGCAGCTGGTTCGGTGCGACGCCGATCAATTCGCAGGCCGCCGCGTTGAACATCAGAACCTCGGCATTCGGACCCGCTAGCACTGCTCCTACTCGAACGCTATGGAAAAGCGTCCAGAAACGGTCACTGCCCTCTCGCAGCGATAATCGTTCACCGGCATCGCGCGTCACTTTGACAAAGCCGCGCAACTCGCCTGTCCCACTGCGGAGCGTCGTCAGTGTGACGTGCGCCCAGAAACGTGACCCATCCTTGCGCACGCGCCACCCCTCCTCCGCATAGCAGCCGTGCTTGGCGGCCTGCCGTAATTCGTTCTGTGGCTTGCCGGCGCGAATGTCTTCGTCGGAAAAGAAAACGGAGAAATTCCGGCCCAGAATCTCAGCTGCGCTATATCCCTTGATATTCGCTGCGCCCTGGTTCCAGGTTGCGACGCGCCCGTCTGCATCGAGCAGGAAAATCGCATAATCGGGAATGTCGTCCACCAGCGCCTGGAACTGGTCACCCGTTGCGGCGGCCTTGCCGGAGGACTTCGTGCCAGAAGTCTTCGGCAGCGTGTTGGTGGCTGGCCGAGAATCGCTCATTTGCCAACCTGTGGCCCATCGCCGGCGTACTCTGCCGGCGCTTGTCTACAGCACAGTATACCTGTGAATCGCCGATGTAAAGCGCGCGATTTCTATGCCGCCGTCAGCAGCACCGGCTCGCCGCGCGTGATCACCACCGTGTGCTCGTAGTGCGCCGCGAGCGTTCCGTCCGCCGTGCGGAAAGTCCAGCCGTCGCGTTCGAGCTGGATGTCCCCGCTGCCTGCCGCAATCACCGGCTCGATCGTAATCACCAGGCCTTCGGTCAGCCGCTTCCGCGCGCGCGGATCGGCGAAGTTCGGCACGGACGGCTCTTCGTGGATCGTCCGCCCAACTCCGTGCCCGCACAATTGCCGGATCACGCGGAAGCCCGAGCGCTTTACCTCGCGCTCGACCGCTTTGCCGATCTCGTGCACGCGGTTTCCCATCCGCGCCGCGTTTAATCCTTGCCGGAACGCGCGCTCCGCGCATCGTGCCAGTGCCCGCCCGGCCTCCGAACCAGGCGGAACGCTCACCGTGACCGCCGCATCCGCGTAAAACCCGTCTTTTTCCGCCACCAAGTCGAGCTTCACCAGATCGCCCGGCCGGATCACGCGATCTCGCGGAATGCCGTGCATGGCTTCGTCATTTACGCTGATGCAAACTTCGCCCGGAAACCCATAGACCAGGGGAGGCGCGGAACGCGCTCCGTTCGCGGCCAGGACCCTCGCGCCTACTTCATTGAGCTGCGCCGTTGTTACGCCTGCAACGGCCCGCTCCGCCATCGCGCGCAGCGCCCGAGCAACGATCGCGCCAATCGCCCGCAGCTTCTCGAACTCGACATTCGACCGGATGGACATCCCGCTCATTCTACCCAACGCCGCGCGGGATGATATATTTCCCCTTGATGCGAATCGCGGTCATCGGCTTGGGTTTCATGGGCAGCACTCATCTGAAGGCATGGCGCAACGTCCCGGACGCACAAGTGACCGCCGTCGTGTCGGGCGACGACAAGAAACTCGCGGGCGATTTGAGCGCCATCCAGGGCAATCTCGGCGGCCCCGGCGAGAAAATGGATTTCTCGCGAGTGAAGAAGTACCACACCGTCGACGAGGCACTGCGCGACCCCGAAATCGAAGCCGTCGATATCTGCCTGCCCACCGATCAGCACGCTCCGGTCTCTCTCGCGGCTCTCCGCGCCGGCAAGCACGTGCTCGTCGAAAAACCCATGGCGCTCGATGGCGCCTCAGCCGATCAGATGGTCGCCCAGGCCCGCTCTTCCGGCCGCCTGCTCATGACCGGCCAGGTGCTGCGTTTCATCGGCGCGTACAAGACTGCCGCCGAGATTGTGAAATCCCGCAAGCTTGGCGCCGTCCGCTCGGCCCTGTTCCGCCGGCGCTGCGCCGCTCCTGCCTGGAGCCGCTGGCTCGCCAATTCTGCCGTCAGCGGTGGCGGCGTCTTCGACCTGCTCATCCACGATGTCGATTTCTGCCTGTACCTGTTCGGCTCTCCTGCGGCCGTCTCTGCCACTGGCTATGAGGATCTGCCGCGCGGCATCGATTCCATCGCGGCCACGTTCGATTATCCCGGCATCGGCTCGGTCGTCATCGCCGGCGGCTGGCATCACCCCAAGGCCTACCCGTTTTCGATGGAGTTCACCATCACCGGCGACCTGGGCACCCTCGACTACAGCTCCAGCGGACACCCGCTCGCGCTCTATGGAACTGACGGTGAAAAACACGATCTCGCCACGCCGGACACCGACTGGTTTGCCGAAGAACTCAAATATTTCATCGACTGCGCTTCCCGCGGCCGCATGCCGGACCGCTGCCCGCCCGAGGAATCCGCCGCCGCTGTGAAACTCGCGTTGCTCATGGTCGAATCGCGAAGAAAGAACGGAGAGAAGATCAAATGCCAGCGTTAAAAGATATGGAAATCGGCGTCATGTTCTGGGGTGGGCGCGAACCGGTCGAAACCCTGCGGGAGCTCAAAGGGCTCGGCGTGCGCTGCGGCCAGATCGGCATTCCCGGCGATATGCCGCTCGATGGCGCCGCGGCGAAATGGAAGGCTGCTTTCGCAGCCGAGCAGTTCACCGTGGTCACCGCGTTCTGTGCCTATAACGGCGAAAGCTATGCCGACATCCCGACTGTGCAGAAAACCGTCGGCTTCATTCCCCCCGCCACCCGCGCCGAACGCGAAAAGCGGACCTACGCCGTCAGCGATTTCGCCCGCGACGTCGGCATTCCCAGCATCGCCTGCCACATCGGCTTTGTCCCCGAAGACAGCTCGGACTCCGACTATCTCTCGGTCCGCGAATTGGTGCGCCGCGTCTGCGACCACGCCGCCAAAAACAAACAGACCTTCGCGCTCGAGACCGGCCAGGAGGAGGCCGAAACCCTGCTGGACTTCTTCATCGACGTCAACCGCCCCAATCTCGGCATCAACTTCGATCCAGCCAACATGGTTCTCTATGGCTCAGGCGACCCCATCGAAGCTCTGGGCACCCTCGCCGCCCACGTGATCTCGGTTCACTGTAAAGATGGCGACTGGCCGCCCAAAAATGTGAAAGGAGCGCTCGGTGAAGAAAAACCGCTCGGCCAGGGCTCCGTCGGCATGGAGCGCTTCATCCAAAAGCTCAAGGCCATCCATTTTAAAGGCCCGTTGAATATCGAGCGCGAAGTTTCCGATCAGGCCCAGCGCCTGCGCGACATCGCCATGGGCGTGAAGTTGCTCGAAAAGCTGCGCGGGTGAACACGCCATGACTGTCCGTGACCCCTAGTATTTCGCCGGCTGATCGGGAGCGGTTCCGCTAGAGACTCCAACCGCCAGGACGAAAGGTTGCTACTGCGGCTCCCTGGATCTTAGTTGGGGACTATCAGGCGAGCGTGGGTCGACGCCTGCAACCGCACTTGAGTGAATTCTCTTGGTGTCAACGTAGGTCAGGAACCGCATTTCCCTCTTTGCTGTTTCCTCAGCAACACTGTTCAGGACCGGAATGGGAGGTCGTCGGACCTCGTAGCTCCAATCGACACGGACGAAAACCTCTGCTCCAGTATGGGTTTCGACGGAGAAGATTATCCCCTTGACAAAAGTTCATGAGTGCTCCATACTGTATCCATGAGGCATAACAGCCAGGACAGATCGAGCAAGCTCCAGCCATCCATCATTGAGATCGTAGGTCGGCATTGGGACGACTACGTTGATGCGGTCGCAGAAGGACCCGGAGTTCGATGCCGGGTATCGTGCTGCTCGCCGGGCGGCGTTCGGGCAATCAATCGCACGGTTGCAGCAGGCTTCAAGCGCCGCAGTTTCAACACTGCTGAAGCTTATGGTGGACCCTGCGACGCCAGCCTCAACGCGCGCACGAGCCGCCGAGAGCGTCCTGGAGCAAGCTGGCAAGGCCATCGAGCTCGCAGATATCGAGGCCCGCCTGTCAGCGTTGGAACAAGCTGCCGATGTTACGGGAGGAGCGCGATGAAGGCGGCAATAAGACGACTCAGCCGGCTTGAAAAGAGGTTTCGGCCGCCAGTCGAAACGAAGGCTTCGCGGGACCGCTTCGAAAGGCTCGAGGCCGGGCGCAGGCGCGTTGCTGAAGCGATTGCACGCGGTGAGATCAGGGACCCCTTCTTTAATGAACCTCGGGAAGACCATTCGGGTCTAACTGCGGCCGAGATACTTCACTGGGGACGAGATCTCGCACGACGGCGATCCCTGCAACTTGAACACCATAACCACGAAGAAAACCCGGCATCTATCCCAGCCGCCGATCCAGGAAACTTGCCAACCGTCGATACGATCTCCAATGGGCACGGGCCCTCGGAGCCATAGGAACTTTGTCTGAACTTGCATGTCCAGACACATGCATGGCTCTGCAGACTGAAACAGTCAACATTGTCATTTCACCAAAACCCTTATTGCAGACAAATATTCCCGTTCAAGAACCCCGTTAGAAGGGAGCGCAATCCTTGGTTCACCACTTGTAGCGAATCCCAAACACGCATCACCTGTCTCTGCAGGAAACGCCAGTCGAAGGGAAAGTGCACAGCCAGATCCCTGAGGTTTCAACTGCATCGTGCCAGAGACGCCTTTAACCGAGAACGAACGAAAACAACCATGGATGCAGGTGTCGGGGGGATCTGCGAGAGGGCAGGAAAAATCGTGCTGCCCACCTTGGGGCGGAATGTAAAAGCGCCCCAATCGCCAAATACGCTTTCGCTGGGCATTGCGTATTCTTTTTCCAGTGAAGTCAGCACAATCTGAATCACCTGTGCCAAACGCATAGTGGGATCCGGCAGACTGACAGCGGTACACGCTACTGCTAAACCGAAATCCGCGTTGCTTAAGCCACGAAACGACGACATCGCGCACGGTATCACAAGATTGCGGAAAATTCTGCAGTCCCTCTGCGCCATGGACGAGAGATAAGCAGAACAGCAGAAGCAATGGCCGGCCGAATCGACCAATCCCACCCATTCGACTTACCCAGTTCGATTCTAACACCGAGGGCGGGTACGCCGCTGCGGGTTCTACAAGGTCGGTGGAGCTATTCGCCCCACTACCTTCTGAATCCGGATACATACCGATAGGGGATTATCCCCTTGACAAAAGCTCATGAGTGCTCCATACTGTATCCATGAGGCATAACAGCCAGGACAGATCGAGCAAGCTCCAGCCATCCATCATTGAGATCGTAAACAAGTTCGCAACGGAAGAAGCCTGCATAACCCACTTCGAGAAGATTCGCTGGCCGCACGGTATCCAGTGCATCCGGCCCAATTGTCAGGGAGAACGCATCCACAAGTTTGAAGCTGAAGGCAAGACCGGCAAAGAGCGCTATCTGTACTATTGCCCGGATTGCGATTATCAGTTTTCGATCACCGTGGGCACGATCTTCCACAATTCGCACATGACGCTCACAAAGTGGTTCCTGGCTATTTATCTGATCTGCTCGAATAAGAAAGGCATCTCCGCTAAGGAACTTCAACGCCAGCTTTCTGTGACTTATAAGACTGCGTGGTATATGGCTCATCGCATTCGTGTCGCTATGCAGGAAGACCCTGATTTCTGCCAGAAGTTCGCTGGTGTTTGCGAAGTTGACGAAACCTATATAGGCGGCAAACAAAAAGGTCTGCGCGGCAGAGCGGTCTCCACCAACAAAGTTCCAGTAGTCGCGATAAAAGAGAGAACCACGGGGAAGATTCGGATGCAGGCTGTTGGCGATTGTTCAGCATCGGTGCTCCAAGATTTCATCCGGTTCAATACTGCCAAAGGTTCCGAGGTTCATACTGACGAATTCGGCTCGTACCTTTGGCTGGATTCTTCCGAGTTTGCGCATGAGGCTGTGAACCACGGAGAGACCTATGTGCGGTACAAGGATGATGGTACGGCGGTGCACACCAACGGCGTCGAAAACGTCTGGTCTCTGTTCAAGCGCGGGATCATGGGTGTGTTTCATAAAGTATCCGCTAAGTACCTGCCGCTGTACCTCAACGAGTTCGAATTTCGCTTCAACAATCGCGATGAGTTCAACATGATGGATTCGGTTTTGAAATTATGCTTCTAAGCCAAGGGCTTCTTCCTTGCCCTCGCGGCCCAAAAAATCGTAGCTCCTCGTATCATGCGTTCAAAGGGTGGCCATTCCGCTGGTTTTACGTCCGTGCGAATTATGTCGCATGACTCGGCCATAATACGAAAAGGTTTTGATTCGTTGCCCTGTTCAAAATCTAGAAGTTCGCCGCATAGCAGATCCGCACCCTGTAAGGCCGCAACCAATTTGTCATCGGCTGGCGCGCAACTACCCGCGATCATCTGTAATTCCTGGGGCATTTTAGTTCTAAGAGCTTCGTACTCTTTAATACACGTGCGCAACGCGCTATTCTCGTCGAAAATAAAGTCCACTCTTTCGGGCGGTACCCTAGTGCCCACTTCGTAACCGAGTACGGAACTAATCAAGTTGTGAAATGCCCACATGAACGGGTTTGCTCCGTGTATCAGGCTATCCAACTGTTTGCGTGATGTAGGAACTTGGTGTATCAACGCTAAGAATGGTGCTAGATCGAGCACGCTACACATTCCATAATCTGGAGTATGGCGAGCAAAAACCGCAGCTAGGCTCTCTAGTTTTCCGTCTCGATCTTGTGGCGACCAATTATAAAACTGACTTTTCGGATCAGCCAGCATCATTGATTCGTGGTGCCTGAAGTACCTCAATTTTGGCTCCGTGCCGAGCACATCATTCCAAGCATCTGAAAATTCTTGCCATCTTCTCGCTCTGGATATCCATCCGCACACCATAAACACTTTGACGTCATCCGAAGTTTCATCAAAGAAGCCGCGTATCATGGCGAGCACGCACTTGTCCCGTATTTCGCGAGCCATACCGCACATGTGCGGTATGACATACGAAAGAGGGACTCTTCCTCCAGCGTCGCGCTCAGTAAGACTTTTGTCAAGGGGATAATCCCCTCGACGGAAATGGGCACGCCGTCTACAAGGGATAGAGAATGACGGCCGGGGCGGACGTTCACCGCGAAGAAAAACCCTCGTTTCACCTCGGCGATTCTCTCACCGTCGCAGGCGATGGTCTTCCACGACCGGGCTGGTGTTTCCCGCTGGGAGTACACAAATACTCGCGCCAAGTCATCTGCTGTGACAGTTCGGCAGAGAACGACGAAGACTGTCACCGCAGCAAGAGCTATATGATGCCGCATCAAAACAGATTCTAATCTTTCGTATCCCGGCAAGATAGCTTTACGAAACGGCAAAGGTGTAGATCAGCGCGAAGTTCCCGATCAGGCCCAGCGCCTGCGCGACATCGCCATGGGCGTGAAGTTGCTCGAAAAACTGCGCGGGTGATCGGCCCCGTAAATGTTACTTCGGAGGATTCTTCACCGGAACCGTCACGATGTTGCTCACGTATGTCGCTTGCGCGATGGTTAGCTGCGTCAGCGGATTGTCCGGAAGCGAAGAGTTCAGCTCGAGCTGCAGCTCCCAAACCCCGGTCATTCCCTTGGCCGGCGTCGCCAGCAGTACGTTCGCCGTCTTTCCGCCGGCCAGCGAGGAAACAAACTCCACCGGCTCGTTTCCCGGCCCGTCGTAGTGGCGCCCCGTCACATAGCCCGAGTCCGAATTTTTCACCAGCCCCAGGCCCGTGGCATACACCGTGATCGTCTCTCCTGGAATCAGCGGGTTGCTGGTTGTGGCAAGCCCCGTGTTGGCGCAGCACAGCGCCGTGCTGGTCGGGGTTAGCAGCAGCTTGGCTCCGCTTCCCGTCACTTTGGCCGAGAAAGTGATGCCGTCGCCCGCTTTGCCCGCCACCTTCGCCTCTAACCGGATGCGGGTGAACACTCCGGCCGGGAACGCATGCACTTGCGGATCGTTATTGATGGCCTTGACCAGTCCATCACGTACCGTGGAAAGCGTATCGCTGGATTGCACTGTGTACGTATAATTCCGGCTCGCGATCGTAACGTTGCCTACGTCCCCCGCGTGAACCGATCCGTCTACCGATATCGTGCCCGTGGCGAACGGCGAGGAGTGAAACGCCACCGCCGGGCGCGGATCCGTTGTCCCTGTGGCAAAAATGCCCGGATTTTCAGGGACCACAGTCACCGCCACGGGAACCGTGACCGCGATGCTCCCGTCTTTGTGACGCGTCCAGACCCAAATGCTCACGCTATCCGAATCCGCCGTGGCCAGCGGCAGTTGGGCGTTCACTTGTGTTGCCGAAGCGTACAGCAAAGGTACGCGAGCCCCGTCGATATAGACCCGCGTTCCGTTGAGCTCTGTCGGCAGAAAATGGCCGGTGCCCGGCGCGGCGGCGCTCCCATCGTTCAAATCCGTTCCGTAGATCGTGATCAGCGTTCCCGCGCCGATTTGCGCCGCGTTCTGCCCGCCGCTCAAGTTGGCTCCGCTCGCCGTGGCCGTAATCTTGGCGCCCGTCGATACAGTCGTTGCCAGCGTCACGCTGTTGCCGTCCACGCCGGACTTGCGCGCCGTCAGCAGAATTCCCTGCACCACCGTGTTCGGCGTCGCCAGCGCATTCGGATCGCCGCTGCCCGCGTTGATGGCATCCACCAACGCGGAGACAACTTTATCGAACGTGTCCGTCTTGGCGACTGTGTACTTATAATCCTTGCCTCCGATCGTCACCGTCACGACGTCTTTGTCGTTGATGGACCCGCCCAGCGTCACCGTCCCCACGGCGTAAATCTGCAGGCTCGCCGCATTGCGCACACCCCCGATCGGCACGTTCGGCACCGCCGGCGTAAACACCAGAACGCGCCGGTTGTAAGTGTCGCTCACGAATAGATTCGCGCCGTCCCAGGCAAGTGAGGAAGGCGTCGCCATGCTGCCCGCCGAGTCCGACGAGTGATCCGTAAACTCATCCGGTTGGCCCAGAACCAAATCCGCCGCCGCGCCCGATTGCGTCGGAACATGCCGATATACCAGCACGCGGTCGTTGCCGCCATCCGCAATAAACAGCCATGTGCCGTCGGAAATCGCATAACGCGGAAAACTCATCGTGCTTCCGCATAGCACCGGATAGGTCGGGTTTTTCGCCGCATCCGTGCCGTTCGAAACTTTGCACATCACCGGCGTTTCCTTGTTTTTGGTATCGCTGCTGTCCGTCGCCGGCGACCCCGTGAATCCATTATCCGGGATCGCGCTGTTCAGGTCCGGCTGCCCCAGCGCAATATCCGCCGGCTGCTGGTTCTGCGTCGGCAGGCTGTTCCAGATCAGCACCCGGTTGTGCCCCAGATCCGTCACGTACAGCCGCACGCCGTCCGAGGTCACCGATACCGGATTCAGCAGGTTGTTCGCATGGGCGTCCGACTTCGCATGCGTCAGATCCGGCTCCACAAACGTCGTCAGGTTCGGCTGCCCCAACACCAGGTCCGCCGCCGCGCCGTTCGACGTCGGAATCGAGTTGTAAATCACCACCCGGTGATTCTGCGTGTCCGCAATATAGAGCTTTCCGTCCTGGATCCACACGCCCTGCGGCCCGCGCAGCGATTTCGCCGTAGGCGGCACCGATGTCGCGTTGGAAGTGAAGTCCGGCTGCCCGATCACCACGTCCGCCGGCGTTCCATTCGCCGTCGGAATCGACTTCCAGATCAGCACGCGGTTGTTGTCTGTGTCCGCCACCGCCACCACCGTCCCGTCGCTCGCCACCGCGGTCGGCGTCCGCATCCCCGCCTGCGAAAGCGCCTGATCTGTCTTGGTAAAATCCGGCTGGCCAATCACCGTGCTCGCCGCCACGTTGCATACCGGGCAACGGCTTCCTTGCGGCATCTCCTGGGTCAACCCCGGCAGTGTCGCGGCGAGATTGTCATAGATCATCACGCGATTGTTGGAAGACAACGCTCCCACCCGGTTCGCGTCCACAATGAACAGCCTGTCATTGCTGAATGCGACGCCCGATGGAGCGCCCAACAACTTCTGGCTCGCTCCTGGATCGCCCGCCGTGAACCGCGGCTGCCCGATCTCCAGGCGCGCCGCCTGGCCGCTGATAAAGTCCGCCGCCAGCGCACTGGCAGCCATTAGGAAAAAGACGGAAATAGACCTCATAAAGAATGAAGCAGGATTTACGTTTAGTTTTTCGATTATAGCAAGACCCGGTAGACGAAGCGCTCTGGCGCCGCGTTTCACCGGAATTCGCCTGGCTTCGATCGAGATACCCATTTTAAAGTTTTCTTCGCTGCTGCCGATGAGTGGATCAGAGAGGATCAGATCGGCGTGCGTGCTCCCAAAAGCTCTTATCCGCCCCACCAAAGCACGTTACCGACCACGCCGCTAAATCCTTTCCCCGCTTCGGGAGAACGCGGCTGATGCCCAACTTCTCCATCGGCCGCCGTGCCTTTCTCGCCACACTGTCGACCGTTTGTCTCGCCATCTCGGTCAGCTTCGTCGCCATCAACGTCGCGATCCGCAGAACCATCAAAAACGGCATCAAGGAGTCGCTCGGGCACCAGTCGTTCGATCGCGCTCGCACCGGCCGCCATTTGCGCGCCGCCCTGCTCGCCGGCCTCGTCGAGACGGATCCTTCACTCGCCGCTTCCGTCCTCCAGGCCGAAGTCGCCCGCGGTGACTCGCGCCTGCGCGCCGCCCGCGCACTGGAAAGCCGCTTGCGCGCGCTGCGTGAGAAGCTGGATTGTGATCTGGTCGCCGCCCTGGACGCGGACGGCTCTCTGGTCGCGGCTGTGGCTCAAAACCCGCGCGATGCAGACGGCGCTGCGCTCTCCGGGATCTCCGCATCGGGCCTGGCCGCCGTCCACGGCGTGCTCTACGAAATCACCGCCGCTCCATTCAGCCCGGGCGCGCGCGGCATAGGAACCCTGGCGGTTGGCAAGCGGCTGGATCTTGCTTCGCTCCCCCAAGCCGGCCGCGTCGCTCTGCTGCGCAATGGCCGGATCGTCCAGTCGACATTTCCGCCGTCCGAGTCCGCCGCCGTGGAACGCCAGTTGCGCGCCGCCTGTCTCCAGGCCGGTTGCGAAATGCGCCTCGGCGCTGGAGATTACCTGGTGATGCCCGTCGGTGGAACCGCCGCTGTCCACGACGGCTCGCAATTGCTCACTTTTCAGTCCATCGATCGCGCCATGGAAAAGCTTACCGGCGGATTCAAAATCCTGTTTCCGATCATCGGCGCCTGCGGCGTGCTGCTCGCCATGTCCATCTCGCTGCTTGCGTCCCGCGCGGTAGCCAAGCCGCTCGACGAGCTGATCGCGCGCCTCAAAACCAGCGAAGCCTCCGGCCGCCTGCGCCCCGATTTCCCTGAAAATTCACCCACCCGCGAGGTCAACCAGCTGGCCGCTTCGTTCAACCGCGCCGCCCGCGCCGTCGAGCATTCCAGTCAGAAGCTCGAAAATGCCTATCTCGAATTCGTCGAGACCATGGCGCAGGCGCTCGACGCCCGCGATCCCTACACCGCCGGCCACAGCGACCGCGTCAGCGATTATTCCGTCGCCATCGCCGCCGCGCTCGCGCTTCCGCCTGAGGAAATCGAAACTATCCGCATCGGCGCGCGCCTGCACGACATCGGCAAAATCGGCATTCCCGACGCCGTGCTCCAAAAATCCGGCTATCTCACCCCTGAAGAGTACGCGCTCGTCAAGCTGCACCCGCAGATCGGCAAGCGCATTCTCGAGCGCGTCGGCCGCTTCGATAAATATCTCCCCATCGTCGAACTGCATCACGAAGATCACGACGGCCGCGGTTACCCCTACGGCCTGAAAGGCCACGAAGTGCCGCTCGCCGTGCGCATCGTCCACGTCGCCGATGTCTACGACGCCCTCACCACCGATCGCGCCTACCGCGCCGCGATGTCGCCCGCGCGCGCCGTCGAAATCCTCTCGCAATGTTCCGGCTCGAGCTTCGAGCCCGAAGTCGTCCGCGCGTTTTTAGCCATCCTCGCCGCCCAGCCCGCCCCCGAGCCCCTCGCCCAGGACCTGGCGCTGCTGGGCCGGCTGGGCTAAAATCACGCCCGGTGCCACAGGCGCGGACCCATTAACCTCTATTCACCAGCACGATCTTCCCCGTCACCCCGCCTTTCCCCAGCAACTCCTGCGCCTGCCTCGCCTGGGCGAGAGGAAATCGCTCCGCGACGAGCGGTTTGATCTTTTTCTGTTCGAGCAGGTCCCACAGCGCCGCGAGATCCTGCCGAAACAATGCCGGCTTCAGCCGTTTGAGCGTTTGGATGCTGTAAGGGATCACGCGTTTGCGGCCCGGGAGCAGCCAGCCGCCGGCAATATACAGCCCGAAGATGGCGACCCCGCGAAATCGATGTCGTGCACCTCCGCGGCCTGACGCCAACCGCCCCCCGCTCAATGATCCCGTCAGGCCGTAGGCCACCACTCTCCCGCCGCGCCGGAGAGCCTCGCGCGAACGCCAGATGTGAGCGCCGCCGATGCTGTCAAAAACGGCGTCCACACCGTCGCCCGTGAGGCGGTGGATTTCTTCCACGAAGTCCTGATTCTTGTAATCGATCGGAGTCGCCCCCAGATCGGAAACCTCCGCCGCCCCTCGCGCCGAACAGGTCCCGTACATCTTGAGCCCCGCCAGGCGGCCCAGTTGCAGCAGCGCCGTGCCCACTCCGCCCGACGCGCCGTGAATCAGCACGCGCTCTTCCGCTCTAACCTTGGCGGAACGATGCAGCATCTGGTACGCCGTAACGTAATTCAGAATGAGGCTGACAGCCTCTCCGGCGTCCAGCCCCGCTGGTACCGGAACCAGTTCCCGCTGCGGCAGGCAGACGTACTCCGCGTAGGCGCCGTGGATCGGCAGCGCGGCAACAATCCGCCCGGGTTCGAATTGAGAGACGCCCGCGCCAAGCTCGTCCACCACACCCACCAGGTCCCACCCCGGCGTGAAGGGCACTCGCGGTGTTTCCGGATGAATGCCTTCGCGCGCCATAATGTCGGGCTGGGCCACGCCGGCCGCCAGCACCCTCACGCGTACCTCACCCGCCTTCGGCTCGGGACGCTCTTCTTCAACCACCTCCAGCGCATCGGGCCCGCCGTAATGCGTGACAATAATGCGCGTGTGTTTCACGGGTCTCTTGCTCCCCTGTAAGCATACTCTTCCGGGCGATCAAGTCCAGCGTGTGGAGCAGCCGGGCATCGGTGGGGGCCGAACGAGGCGCCGCTCCTCGATCCTCAATCCGCGATGCTGGTTTCGGACTTTCTCGACGAGCCGGCGGGAACCATTCAAATCGCCAACCGCGAGCTCCCCATCCGCACCGCGCATACCCGGAGCGCGCGCACCAAGGCCTGCGTCGAGCGCGCGTACAAAGTACGGCCCGCCGCGCGACTACTCGGTCCGCAACGCCTTCATGGGCTCGATCGACGCGGCTTTTCGCGCCGGCACCCCGGTAGCTACGAGTGCAGCGATACCGAGTACCGCGGTGGCGCCGGCGAAGGTCGCCGGATCGGTCGGCTTCACGGCGTAAAGCATCGTTGTAAGTAATTTGGAAAGCAGAACGGCTCCGGCGAAACCCGCAACCGCGCCCGCCAGCACCTGTAACATCGCCTGACGCAGCACCATGCGGAGCACGTCCGCCGAGCTCGCGCCGAGCGAGATACGGATGCCGATTTCACGCGTGCGCCTCGAGACCGAGTAGTTCATCACGCCGTAGATGCCCGCGGCGGCCAGAATAAGCGCCACTACCCCGAACAGTCCGAGCAGCAGCATTTCGAAGCGCGGCTTGGCGTTGACGGTGGCAACCGCTTCATCCATCGTGATGACTTCTGAAATTGGCAGGTTGCGATCGAAGGACCATACGGTCTGGCGAACGCTGCCGATCAATTTCGCCGGGTCGCCATCCGCGCGCACAACCAGCGTGATGTAACCCATCTGGGCGGCGCCCTCTCCGGCACCGAGAAATTCCGGCGTCTGCAACGCGGGCAGATACATTTCGGGAGATGGATTGGACACCAGATCGCCGATCTTGGCGTTCGCGACAATGCCAATCACCGTGCGCCAGTCCGGCGCCCCAGGATTGCCTCGCAGCGCCATGCGTTTGCCAATGGCCGGCTCGCCGGGCCAGTACGCGCGCGCGGCCTGCTCATTCAGCATTATCACCGCCGGAGCTCGCGCGTCGTCGCGATCGGAAATTTCGCGGCCGCTCACGAGCGGCAGCCGCATGGTTTGGAAATACCCGGGCATGACGATTCTGTAGGCTGCAAAAGGTATCTCGCCGCGCCGCGGCCCCGGACGTCCTTCAATATCGAACGCGAGGCCCCATAAATCTCCCACCAGCGGCAGATGATTGATCGCGCCGGCCGCGCGCACTCCCGGCAGCGCGCGCAGTTTCTGCAAAAGCTCGCGATAGAAAATTTCACGGCCGCCCACCCGCTCTTCTGGCGTGCCCGCCACCGATACGATCATGGAAAGCACGTTGTGGGGGTTGAACCCGGGGTTGACAGTTTCGAGAGCGTAGAAGCTGCGCACCATGAGCCCGGCCCCGATCAGCAGCATGAACGCCATCGCGAACTCCGACGCTACCAGAAAGCTGCGTAATCGATTGCGTCGGATGCCGGCGGTGTCGGCGCGGCCGCCTTCTTTGAGCGCCTCGCTCAAATTTCCAGAGGTTGCCTCGAGCGCCGGGGCGAGCCCGAACGCCAGCGCCGTGAGCAACGTGACGCAAGTCAGGAAGATCGCGACGTGAGAATCGATCCGCACCATTTCAACCCGCGGGAGAAACGCCGGGCTCAATGCGGTCAGCACTTTGATGCCGCCGGATGCCAGGAGAAGTCCGGCGCCCGCGCCAATGCCGGCCAGCAACAGGTTCTCCGTGAGGAACTGAGCCACCATGCGGCCCCTGCCCGCTCCCAGCGCGGCTCGCACTGCGATTTCTTTTTGGCGCTCGCCTGTGCGCGCCAGCAGCATGTGGGCTACATTCGCGCACGCAATCAGCAGCACGAATCCTACCGCACCCAGCAGGATCAGCAGCGGCGTTTCGACTCTGCCGACGACATTTTCCTTGAAGGGCGTGACGCGGACCTTACGGTTGGTCTCGGGATACTCCTTTTCGAGGCGCGCCGTTACCGTGGCCATGTCGGCCCGCGCTTGCGCCAGCGTGACACCAGGCTTCAATCGCGCCAGGACGAGCAGGTGATTGCCGTCTCTTTCGTGAATATTCTGGCCGAACGCCTCGGGCGCCCACAACTCCGGATGCATGTCCCAGATGGGCGCAAACTGGAATCCGGCGGGCATAATTCCCACGACCCTATAGCCATCGCCATCGAGCGTAATCGTCCGGCCGAGTATATTCGGATTTCCCTGGAACCGCCCCTGCCAGAGCCGGTAGCTCAAAATGACTTCGTGCTCCGCGCCCACCCGGTCTTCGCCTGCGACGAACAGCCGCCCGAGGAGCGGCTCAACGCCCACGAGCGGCAGCATGTTTTGCGTCACCTTCATGGCGTAAAGATGCTCGGGCGGATTTTTGTCCGAAGCCGAGCTGCTGCTGATATTCGGCGTCCAGTCGTCAGCCGCTCCGACGGCGGTAAAGGTGTGGCTCTGATCGCGCCAGTCGATGTAATTGGCGGTGGCCACCGGACCGTTGCCGTTATGCAGAATCGTAACCAGGCGGTCGGCATCTTTGTAAGGCAGCGGCCGCAGTAACACGGCATTCACTACGCTGAAGATCGCCGTGTTCGCGCCGATCCCCAGCGCGAGAGTGAGCACCGCGACCGTGGTGAAGCCTGGCGCGCGCAACAGATTCCGGGCGCCGTAACGAACGTCTTTCGCGATGTGCTCCACCCAGATTGGAGAGCGGGCTTGGCGATGCAGTTCCTTGGCCTGCTCTACGCCGCCATAAGCCTGTCGCGCCGCGAGCCGGGCTTCGTCCGGCGGCAATCCACGCGCCAGAAAATTCTCTTCGAGCAGCGCCAGGTGAGCCTCGATCTCGCGGGTCATTTCGCGCTCGGCGGCGCCGCCTCGAAACAGATTGACCAGTTGTGCAAGGAAGCGGCGCATCTATCAGGCTCCGGCGGAAAGCAGCTTTTCCACCAGCCCGGTCATTCGCCGCCAGCGCAGCGTTTCCTGCACCAGGGCTTTCTCGCCCGATTTGGTAATCGCGTAAAACTTCGCTTCCCGGTTGCTCTCCGTCTTGCCCCACGTGCCTTTAATCCGGCCCTGCTGTTCCAGCCGGACCAGCGCCGGGTAAAGCGTTCCCTGGTTGAGATGCAACAGATCCTCCGACACTTGCTCCAGGCGTGTGGCGATGGCGTAAGCATGCTGCGGCCCCATGCTGGCCAGCGTGCGTAACACGATGAGATCGAGCGTCCCCTGGAGGATAGGAATGCGTCCGGCATCTTCAGTTGGCATTCAAGTACACCTGCATAGTAGTATGCCGTGGCTTTACTTGGATGTCAAGTGAACGGCCGGAAGGCCACGCAATTCGCCCGGCTTCGTAAACCCGGGGACAGTCCGCCCGTTTCCGCATTCCACTGCCGCCGACGCGCGGACTAAACCCGGGGACTAAACCCGGGGACTAAACCCGGGGACAGTCCGCCCGTTTCCGCATTCCACTGCCGCCGACGCGCGATTCGGAGTCTTGTCCTTTAGAAACGGAATAGCGGACGCTCACACTCGCGACAACTTCACCTACGACCCCGAGTGCCACCTGCTTGCGGCCACTGAGCCGAACATAGGGCCCATCCGCTGCGTGTGTGATGGCCAGGAAGCGGGCAGAAGATCGTGGGCGGGTTGATCACCACCTGCGTATCGACGCCTTCGGCCATCTGGCAGCCGCGTACACAACGCTGGCGAATGGCGTTTATGGGCGCTAAGAAGGCGACAGTACTTCTGCTACTATTTGCGACGGCGGTCGTAGCCACAATCTTCATTGGGTACAGATCTTTGCTGCTCGGTGGAATGGGTGGCGGGACTCCATGTCTGTCCGAAGAGTGGGAAAAACCTCTTGGGCTTGAGACTGGAGGTCGAATACACAAACTGCGACACCCTAGTTAAAGATGAGGCGGTCAGCGTTTAAGTCGTGGAAGCACAGGAAGGCTTAAAAGATGCGAACTCCTCGAAACAAAGAACGCTTCTGTTTCCCTATGATCCCGGCATCGCTATTTCCATCCCCGCCGACGCGCGTTCTAGCGTCCGCCCCCCGCCGCAACCGAATCGTCAAGCCCACCCCTCCGATCCTGCTCCATACGCCGTCCCAGTGCTAAAATCCCCCAATAGGCCCATGTCCTTCATCCAAAACCAATTCGAAAAAAACTTCATCACCACCTCGGTCGACTACGTCTTCAACTGGGCCCGCAAGTCCGCCATCTGGCCCATGACCTTCGGCCTCGCCTGCTGCGCCATCGAAATGATCGCCTCTTCCACCTCGCGCTTCGATATCGCCCGCTTCGGCGCAGAAGTCTTCCGCCCCAGCCCGCGCCAGTCCGACCTCATGATCGTCGCCGGCACCGTCACCCTCAAAATGGCCCCCGTCCTCAAGCGCATCTACGACCAGATGCCCGACCCCAAATGGGTCATCTCCATGGGCGCCTGCTCGAGCGTCGGCGGCCCCTTCAATACCTACGCCGTGCTGCAAGGTGTCGACAAAATCGTCCCCGTCGACGTCTACGTCACCGGCTGCCCGCCGCGCCCCGAAAATCTCTTCTACGCGCTGCTCAAGCTCCAGGACAAAATCGACCAGATGACCACCCTCGTCAAACGCCCCACCGAAGTGCGCCTCGATGAGTCCATGCTCGAGGATTTCAAACGCCAGATCATGATCGCGCAGGTGCAGAATCCCGCGTAGCCTCGTGCCCGGGTTTTACAAGGATTCCGAAAACGTCTACCACGCCGCCGCGCTCGACGAGTTCCCGTGGCTCGCGCACGGCTTCGGCACGCGTCTGTCACCGAACTTGGGAACCGGCGCCGCTCTCGTCACGCTGCATCAGATCCATTCCGATATCGTGATCGAGCCCGAAGGCCGCGTGGGCCGCATCGGCGATGGCGATGCGTTAATCTCCGACACGCCGGGCGTATTCGTCGCCGTCAAGACCGCCGACTGCGTCCCTTTGCTGATGGCCGATCCCGCGAACCGCGCAGTCGCCGCCGTCCATGCCGGCTGGCGCGGAACCGTGAAGAAAATCGCGCAGCACGCCGTGGCCGCCATGCAGCGAAAATTTTCCACGCGCGTGCAAGATCTCCACGTTGCCATCGGCCCCGCGATTGGGAGTTGCTGTTACGAAGTGGGCCCCGAAGTCGCCGCGCAATTTCGCGAGCTTGACCCAAGTCTGGGTGATATCACTCACGCTGCTCATCTTGACCTGGCCGGTAACAATCGCGCGCAATTACTCGCGCTCGGTGTGCACGCGGCTCACATTTATATGGCCGGCCTGTGCACTAAGTGCAACCAGGAGTTCCACTCCTACCGGCGCGATAAACAGCACGCCGGCCGGATGTACTCGTTGGCGGGAATACGGTAAGCCTGAAAACACGAAGGGCGCGAGTTGCCCCGCGCCCTTGCGATTCGGAATGAGAATTACGCGGCCAGCAGTTCTTCCAGAGTCTCGGGAGACTCGAACTCGTGCCGGTCGGCCGCTTCCTGGCAACGCAGGCAGAACGGCGCCCATGGCACCGCATTCAGCCGCTTGGCAATGATCTCTTCCTCGCAGTGCAGGCAGGTTCCATAGCTGCCGTCGGCAATCCGCGCCAGAGCGGCATTGACTTTGCGAAGGAGAGCGGATTCACGGTCGAGGTTGCGGATGGCCAGCTCACGCTCGCCGGCCTGCTGCACTTCATCGATCGCGTCCGGTGCCTTCTCAATGGCGATATCGTCGCGGTTGCGTAGAGTGGCGGCTATCTGCGCTTGCTTCGCTTCCAGGGCCTTTCTGTATTTTTCCAGTTCGTTCTTTGTCATGGTCCGTTTCCTCCAGAATCAACTCGTCCTGTTCTGAGAGCAATTGACGCCCGCAGAATGGAAAAGTTTCAAAAAATCTAAGTGGCTCACGCTAATATTTTGTGATTACAGCCACTAGAAGTCCGGTCGCTCTTTTGACCGACGCAATCAACCAGCAGTTTCATTGCCAGGCCAGCATTTACGTATAATCGGCTTTGTACTTTCAGTACTTTAGCTCTCTGTTGGCTTAGCGGATCTCGAAGATTCCAAAGGATAAACCAAGCTCCCGGACGTCGCCGGGCACATGGAATGTCCGGCTGGTCTCGACCGTAATTTCCACCTGTTTCCTCCCAACTAGCTGATTCGGAAGGTTAAACATCAAGTGGAAGTCCGCGTCATGTTGCCCCAGCCGCGCCTCCGGAAGTGACATTCCGTCCACCGATACCCGCACTTTGACCGCACCCTGCGCCAATTCGGCCTCCGAACAGCGCCCGGCGACCAGCAGCTTTTCGCCAGGCGACTGCGGGCCCGCCATTCGCAGCGTTGCGCGCTTCGGCATCCAGCGGTGATCGCCCTCCGGATCGTACCATTGAGGTCCAAGCAGATAGGCCATGGCCGGGTTGCCCACGTCTACGCGGTGTGGCAGATCGCGGTTTATTTGCGCGATCCGCGCCAGCGTATAAGGGGTCGTAATATTTTTCAAACGCGCGCCACCGGCCCTGTAGACCACGATCTGGTCCTCGCGCAGGCCTTGGAAAAGCGGCCCAGGGGGCATCACGTAGTCGGTTACGCGGCCTTCGCTCGGCCGGGCCTCGATGCGGCTCTCCGACCCGGGCGTCAGGTAGACGCTGCTAATCCCTAGAGCTGCAAAGGGATGGTGCCAAACGGCGGTCCAGAAAAGCGTGCTGTCAACGCCGTCGAGCAGGATCGTCTTTCGGGGATAAAGCTCATGGGCGCGCTCGACGCCCAAAACCAGCCGCTCGACCGCTTTGCTGGCGTCGAGACGGTAGCGCACTGATCGCCGGTCGACACGTGTCATCGACACCACGTACGCCGCGGTCACCACGGCCATCACCGCTTTCCAGGCTACCGGGCGGCGCCAGGCGTGGACCAGGGCGTAGCCGGCCAGGATTGCCGGGCCGATCGCAGGGAGCGCGACGTAGTAATCCGAAACGTGATCGCGGAGCGGCACAAGCGGCGCAATCACGATCACGAACCAGCTCAGGCAGAATACGGGGAGCCAGTCACGCGCGCGCGCCCGCCGGATGGCGAACGCGATCAGCGCCAGGATTACCAGCGCCGCAGCCGCCACGCGCAGGCGGCCGTCCCATCCTGCGGGAATCTGGCTTGAAGTGAGTGTCCAAATGGTGTAACGAAGAAAGGTCACCGGGAGCGCCGCATCGAAGTGCAGCGCGTAGACACCGGCCGGCGGCGGAGCGACGGCGGCGTGCACAGCGGTGAAAATCACCGACGGCACAAAGAGCGCGAGCGTCGATCGAAAATATTTGCGGGCGCACGTGAACGTATAAAGCGCCGCCAGCGCCGGATAGACGACATTGATTTCGAGCGCGCCGAATCCGGAAAGGAACATCGCCCATTCGCAGTAAAGATCGCGGCGCCGTCCGGTTTCGATGTAGCGCAGCAGAAACCAGAACGCCGCGAGCATGAAGAATGCGCAGAGAATTTCGTTATAGACCGAGGTCCAGACCATGGCGAGCGCGAGGCCGTTGTTCACCAGCCATAGGATCGCCGCCCAGAAGCCGGCAGCGCGCGAGCCGGTCATGCGGCGCGCGACGGCCGTGAGCAGCAGCAGGTTGGCGCACTGGGTGAGCATGACCCAGATGCGGAAGGGCAGGGCGTCGGCGCCGAAGATCGAGCTGAACACGATGAAAAACGCGCGCTCGCTCAGGACGCGGCTGGTGCCTTGCGCCATGGGAGCGAACAGCTCGTGAATGAGGTCGCGCCAGTCGTGGATTTGCAGCCGGAGGCTGAGCCAGGCGAAATCGTCGGCCTGAAACCAGGCGAAGAGGCCGCGCCAGTAGACGAGCAGGCAGAGGAGCGGCGGGATAAGCCAGAGGGCGGCGGTGAGAATGGCGCTGCGCCGTGGTGTGTCGCTCGATTCGTGACGGACCGACGCAGATTTACCGGACTGCGAACTCGCGGCGAGGTCGTGAGAAGACAATTCGACGATTCCGTGTAAGGGGATATCTTAGCAGGGGAGGCATGTACAAATAGACGGCCGTGCTTCGGACATGACGATATGCACGTCAAGCCCGAGCCCTCACCAGTTTGCGTGTCAATCTCGAGGCCAGCCGGTTAACGCAAGCTTCCGGAGGCCGCCGCGCGGATGGCGCCGAGCGGCCCCTGGTGTTGCGGTTTTACTTCGCTGCCCGTCCGGCGCGGCTGCGGAGAGGCGCGGGGAGCACTGCTGGATTGAACGACTGTACCCCGGCCGGCTGATCCAACGGCTCGAGAGACGACTGCACATTGCTGTCGCCATCGTCCAGGAAGACACCGTTCCGCTCCGAACCCATCTCCCCGAAACTTCCTGACGAGCTGAAGGTGCCCGAGGCCAAGAAACTTCCGTCGTTGCGGTACACCGTGACGGTTCCCGAGTTGGTCGCCAGCCACATTTTTCCGGCCCAGTGGAACGCGCTCAACGGGTCGGGGGACGAAGGCACAACGATGCGCGGCTTTCCGGATTTCTTGTAGGTGATGTCAAACGAAACCGTCGAAGGCACTCTGGCCGCCCCCAGAAAAGCCACCTCGTCGGCAACCGGAAGGTTGGCAACGTGGATGGTCAGCGTGTCGCCGCTGATGACCACGGCATCGTCCGGTACTTGTGCGATCCAAAAGAGACCGTTAGTCGTGATCCCGGTATTAAAATCGTGGACTTGAGACCCCGAACTGGGGTCGAAGAAGTCCAGTCATATCTCGACGAAAGTGCCAAAGGCTTTCGCGGATACCGTGCCGCCGGCGCCGTCGTGGGGGATAGCCCCGACATACTTCCCCTGATAGACACGGATGTCGGTGGCGATGTTGTAGACTTTTCCGCTGCTGTCGGTGGCGGTGCCGCTGGTGTACCCCATGGCCACAGTGCCGTTGGAATTGATGATGCCGTGCGGCTCGGCGTTTAGCCCGTCAAAGAAGGATCCGACGCCGGGGAAAAATTGATTGACAAACGTTACAGGTCCGCCGACGCTGGGAAAGACGTCGCCACCCGGAATCGGGACAGGATAGACCTGACCCTTGATCTGCCAGCAGCCACCCAAAACCAATGCCACAAATGCGAAACCCGTCCGTCGCAACATGACCTCGCCTCTTTCTCGCGTAGCGATGCGGTTGAGTATTGTCCCCGGCCGTCCTGGACGCAACTGAAGTAACGGGACAACAGACGGATGGCAGGCTTTTTCACGTAATGTCAGGCTAGGGTGCTATAATCCTCGGTCATTTGAGGTCGACGGATGAGTCCGGAACACCCCATGGGCCGGCGGCTCGATTCCTGGAAAGAGATTGCGGCCTACCTCAACCGGACCGAGAGGACCGTCCACCGGTGGGAGGAGCGGGAAGGGCTTCCCGTCCATCGCCAGCAACATGAAAAGCGCAGCTCTGTTTTCGCCTATACCGGCGAACTAGATGCCTGGCGGGAGGCGCGCGAGGGGGGCGGCGCTTTGCCTGCCAACGCGGAATTGCCTGCATCCACGGCAGCGCACCGCTGGGTATGGATCGCCACAGCGGCGGTTTTGGTGGCATGCGCCAGCTTCATGGCCTGGAGGCTCGCGCCTCGCCTGCCTGGTTCCGGCGGCATCCAATCTGTGGCGGTGCTGCCGTTGGAGAACGCTTCGCGAGATCCCCGGCAGGATTACTTTGTCGACGGGATGACGGACGAACTGATTACCGAACTGGCGAAGACGCGCTCGTTGCGGGTGGTTTCGCGATCTTCGGTGATGCGCTACAAGACGGCCACGCGCCCGCCGGTTACACAAATCGCGCGGGAGTTGGGGGTGGACGCTGTCTTGGAAGGGGAGGTGCTGCTCTCCGGCGACCGGGTAAGGATCACGGCGCGACTTCTGGATGGCCGGACGGACCGGCACCTTTGGGCTGAAACTTACGACCGCGATGTCAGGGATGTGCTGACTGTTCAGGACGAGGTGGCCAGGGCGATCACACGCCAGATTAGCGGCGGCGTGGAATCCGCGCGCGAAAACAACACCGGCGCGGGACCGACGGTCAGCAGTGATGTGCGCGAAGCCTGCATGAAAGCGCGCTATCACCTGCACCGGGGCACCGAACCAGAGATACGTTCGGCGATCAACGAGTTCCAGGCAGCCCTGGAATTGAACCAGCGTTATGCGCCCGCATATGCCGGTCTGGCAGATTGTTACGTTGCGTTCACCGAGTTTTACCTGCCGCCGTCTTACTCCATGCCAAAGGCCAGAGACGCCGCACTCCATGCCCTGCAATTTGACGAGAAGCTGCCGGAAGCGCACACCTCGCTGGGTGTGGTGCGGTTCCTTTATGAATGGGACTGGAAGGGAGCGGAGCAGGAGTTTCAGCGCGCTGTTGCACTCAATCCCAATTATGTCGACGCGCACCTGTGGTACGCCAACTTTCTGGCCGAGATGGGGCGCCAACCGGAAGCGGAGGCCGAGATTCAACAGGCGGAGCGAATCGATCCGCTCTCATTGAACGTTTATCTGAACGCGACTTTTGTGTACTATCTGGGCCGGCGCGAAGACCGGGTAGCTCGTGCTTTCAAAACCGCTCTCGAGCTCGAACCGGGTTTTCCGATCACGCACAGCAGCGTCTGGCTGGGATATGCCCCGAAAGTGATTCTCGACGCGCTCGTGCCGCTCGAAAAGCGGGTTGACCCTGATCCGGACAATCCGATGGCGATGGCGACGCTGGCGTCCTATGCAGCGGTTGAAGGGCGAAAGGACGAGGCGCGCAGGCTGCTAGTGCGCCTGAGCCGCGTCGCGGATCAGCGTTACGTTTGCCCCTACGAAATGGCCGCGGCTCACGCTGCGCTGCAAGAAAGACCGCGAGCTTACCACTGGCTTGAACAAGCGTATCGCCAGCGGTCGATCTGCCTGCCGGATTTAAAAATGGACCCGCGCTTCGATTCCCTGCGGGGTGAGCCCCGATTCCAGGGATTGCTACGGCTTGTTGGCTTGGCCCGTTGAGCGGCAAATACCGGCCCATAGGCACGCATGCGGCCGACTTTCTTCTCACCGGAACCAATAAATCAAAATCCCATACCCCACGCCCGCGGGGTCCGTCGTCTTCGCGGTTTGAAACGCCATGAAGCGGCCGTCGGTTGAGACCACCGGGTTCGACGCCTTGCCGCCTTCGTAATCGTTGAAGTAAGTGAGGCGCACGAAATCCTTGCCGGTGCCGTCGAGCTTGAGCTTCCAGATATCGATATTTCCCGAGCCGCGCTTGCCGCCGAGCTGGTCCACCTGGCGGTCGGATTCCACGCAGGTGTACTGGCCGTCCGGAAAAATGCCTTCCACTTCGTTGTAAGTGCCGGCCGCTTTCGAAAAATTCGTCACTTCTCCGGTTTTGAGATCGATGCCCATCACGGAAGCGAGTCCGCGCGGCTCGTAGCAGGTGAAGGTCATCTTGGAATCGTTGTCATAAAAATCCTGGGCTTCGAGCGTGCAACTTTTGTCCTTGCTCTCGTAGACCATTTTCTGATTCACCAGCTTCGGCGCCGGCCCGGAAAGATCCACGTCGGCAGTGTAGAGCCGCGAATCTTCGGCAGGCAATTCCTCGTGGTCTTCGTGCGTTTCCGAAAACGCGATCTTCATGCTTTTTTTCGAAATCGCCGCGCCTTCGTGCATTTTCTGGCCGAATTTGACCGGTTTCGCGCCGGGCTCGCGGCCGAGATACCAGAGCTCGTTATCCCGCGTGCGGCTGGTGTGGATGTTTTCGAAATGATCCGGGCCGATCAGAATGTAATCGCCGTTCACCAGATGCATCACGCGCAGGAAGGCCGCCGCCGGGACATTGCAGGTGAGGCAGCGGATGACGCGGGTTTTGAGATCGATGACAAACGCGTCGCCGAAACTTTTCGACATGAATGCGACCTGCGTGTTGTCGGGCGAAATGTCGGCGCGCTCGCCGAAGTGCGTGAGGATTTGGATTTTGATGGGGAGATGATCGAGCTGGCTTCCCGGTTTCCGCTGCGCCAGAAGCGCGAGCGGCACTAGCGCGGCCGCACAAATGAGCTTCATGGCTCAATTGTATGGCGGAACGGCGAGCGGAGATTTCACGGAACGGCGGTTAGGATCAGGCTAGTTGGCGTACCGGTCGTGAGAATCTTTAACTTCGCCGGCCTTCAGTCTCGTTTTGACTTTCATTGCGTTTTCTCCAGTCCCTTCCAAACTGCACTACATTTTGAGGGTGTTGGATGCGCCGTCACCCCAATTGACACCGGCTTTCACGTTCGTTTTGGTTTTCATTTTCTTGCTCCCTATAACCTTGAATCCCTCAGGTCAGTGTGACCCGGGCTAAAACCGCCAAGTCAGCGACGGCAAACAACGATGATGCCGGCCTTCACGTTCGTTTTGGTTTTCATTTCCGTGTCTCCTTTCACGCCATCTGAAAGCAGTTCCCTTACCAATCGTGACCCGGCGGCGCAAACTGCGCGAAGGCATTGTGCCGAAGGGAGTTGGCGAGGGGCGGCGGCACTCCGGCCATCACGACGGCCGCTAACGACTATCCGATCGGATATCGTAAGCGAACGAAACAGATAGGGCGAAGGAAAAAACTGTTCAACCGTTACGGCTCGAGCGCCATGCTGCACTTGCCCGCTGGGCCGTTGTAAGTCAGCTCGATCGATTGGATCTTGTCGGTCTTGCCGCGGTACGGGAAATAAAGCAGGCCGGCTTTGGGAAGCGCGCGGTCGCCTTCCGGCATGGAGATTTTTTGCAGGCGAATGCGCCACTCGTGCCGCACGGCGTCCGGCACGCGGAACGGCGGAGGCGGACTGTTATCTTTCTGCCCGCCGCCGGTGCTGACGCTGGTCTTCTCCTTCTGCTCGGCTGCGGTCGGCTCCAGCTGGAAATCCTTGAGAGTGGAAACCACCAGGCCGTAGGGCTGCGCCGTTTCCGGCTTTTTCTTGTTGATGCGGATCGTGAAATCCGTGGGCGAAAGCGTAGTGCGCGCGCCGTCCGGTCCATAGATCGCGGCTTCGACCACGACGTAATCCTCTGTAGTGAGGGTGCCTTCGGGCGTCCCGACATTGTGTCCGGTGAACTCGGCGGCGAGCGTCAGGTTGCCGGCCTGGGCATGGAACTGATAATCGGCTGGAGTGGCTCGCGCCGGGAGCCCTTCATCTTTTGGCGGCGCGACCTGTTTGGGCGGATCGGCCTGGCCCTGGAGCAGGCCCAGGGCGCAGGCGAAAACGGTGAAAACGGGAATGGAAATGCGTGACATGTTGAGCTTCAAAATTATATGTTACAGCGATAGAGCGGGCGCGAGGAGCACGGGACGGCGCAGGAGCGGCGACCCGCTCGCGCAGCCTTCCGGGCTTTCGAAAATCTACTCCGTCTTCTCCGCCGGCACTAATGGCGCGGCTTTCGGCTTCGCCGCAGGAGTGCCCGCTGCCGCGGCCGCCTTGGCGGGCTTGGCCTCCGGTTGCGCGAGCGATTCCGCGGCACTCTTCATCATGAACCGCAGGTAAAGGCCGAAGGCGAATGCCACCGAAAGGCACGTCAGCAGAAGGAACAGGCCGTCCACTGTAGCCGCCTGGCCCGTCGCAACCAGCCACACCGCCGCGGCGAGCGAAGCCAGAATCACAACACAACTGAATATAAACAGGAATCCGCGATCCGACATATGTCCAACAGTGATTTTATGCGCTTGCGGGCGCGGCGGCAAGTTGCCGGAGGACGTAAGGCAGAATGCCGCCGTTGCGGTAGTACTCGGCTTCCTGCGGCGTATCGACGCGCACCTCGGCTTCGAATTTCTTTTCCGCGCCCCCGTCGTCCACGGCGCGAACGGTCACGCGGCCGTGCCCGGAGAGCGACTGCGCGATGCCGCCGATGTGATACGTCTCCTTGCCGGTCAACTGGAGCGACTGCGCGTTCTCGCCCGCAAGAAATTGCAGCGGCAGCACGCCCATGCCCACGAGATTCGTCCGGTGAATGCGCTCGAAGCTTTCCGCCAGCACCGCTTTCACGCCCAGCAGCAGAACGCCTTTGGCCGCCCAGTCGCGCGATGAGCCGGAGCCGTATTCCTTGCCGGCGATGATCACGAGCGGCACGCCGTCTTTCTGGTAACGCACCGACGCATCGAAGATCGACATCTGCTCGCCGTCGGGAAGATGCACGGTCCAGCTGCCTTCGGTTCCCGGCGCGAGCTGATTGCGCAAGCGGATGTTGGCCAGAGTGCCGCGCACCATCACCTCGTGGTTGCCGCGCCGCGAGCCGTAGGAGTTGAAATCTTTCGGCTGGACGCCTTGCGAGATGAGATATTTTCCAGCGGGGCTGTCGGCGGGAATCGACCCGGCGGGCGAGATGTGGTCGGTCGTCACCGAATCGCCCAACAGCGCCAGCACGCGCATGTTTTTCAGATCCTGGACAGGTTTCGACGGGTCTACCATCTTTTCGAAATAGGGAGGTTTTTTGATGTAGGTCGAGTGCTCCTCCCAGGTATACGTGCTCGATCCCGCGGGCGCGGGTAGCGAGCGCCAGGTCGCGTCGCCATCGAAAGCTTTTTCGTATTCGTGGTGGAACATCTCGGGGCGGACGGAGCGGCGGATGGTCTCCTCGATTTCCCTGGTGGACGGCCAGAGATCGCGGAGATAGACAGGCTTGCCGGATTTATCCTCGCCCAGCGGATCTTTTTCGAGATCGATATCCACGCGGCCGGCGAGGGCGTATGCCACCACCAGCGGCGGCGAAGCCAGGTAATTGGCTTTGGTCAGCGCGTTGATGCGGCCTTCGAAATTCCGGTTGCCGCTCAGCACCGAAGCCACCACGAGATTTTCTTTCTGTACTGCCTGCGCCACCGGTTCCGGCAGCGGCCCGCTGTTTCCAATGCACGTCGTACAGCCGTAGCCCACCAGGTGAAAATTCAACTGCTCGAGATAAGGCATCAGGCCCGCTTCGATGAGGTAATCGGAAACGACTTTGGAGCCCGGCGCAAGACTGGTTTTGACCCATGGCTTGGGCTTCAGGCCGCGCTCCACGGCTTTCTTCGCCAGCAGCCCCGCGCCGACCATCACCGACGGATTCGAAGTGTTGGTGCAGCTCGTGATGGCGGCGATGGCGACGCTGCCGCTGTCGATTTCAGCCTTCGATCCGTTCATTTGGATCGCGACTTTCTTGTGCGGCGCCGCGGGATACGCCGTCTCGAAATTGGATTTCACCTGCGGCAGATTGATGCGGTCCTGCGGGCGTTTCGGTCCGGCCATCGAGGCCACTACAGTCGAAAGATCGAGCTCGAGCGTGTCGGCGAATTGCGGGTCGGGCGTCTGGTCCGTTCGAAACAGGCCTTGTTCTTTGGTGTAAGCTTCCACCAGCGCGATCAAATCGGCCGGGCGGTTGGTGAATCGCAGGTAGTTGATGGTTTCGGCATCCACCGGGAAGAATCCCATGGTCGCGCCGTATTCGGGCGACATATTGGCAACCGTCGCGCGATCCGCCAGGCCCAGCGCGCTCAGGCCGCTGCCGTAAAACTCGACGAACTTGCCGACGACGCCTTTTTTGCGCAGCATTTCGGTCACAGTGAGAACCAAGTCGGTAGCCGTCGATCCTTCGCGCAGCCTGCCGTGTAATTTGAAACCGACCACCGGCGGAAGCAGCATGGAGATCGGCTGGCCCAGCATGCAGGCCTCCGCTTCGATGCCGCCCACGCCCCAGCCCAGCACGCCCAGGCCGTTGATCATGGTGGTGTGCGAATCGGTGCCGACCAGCGTGTCGGGATAAGCCTCGGAACCATTGGCGGTCTTGTTGCGGAACACTACCGATGCAAGATATTCCAGATTGACCTGGTGCACGATCCCGGTGTCCGGCGGCACCACGCGGAAATTTTTGAACGCCGTCCCGCCCCAGCGCAGCAGCATGTAGCGCTCGCGGTTGCGCTGGAATTCGAGCAGCGCGTTGACCGAGAACGCGTCTTTGCTGGCGAATTTGTCGACCTGCACGGAGTGATCGATGACCAGATCGGCCGGCAGGAGCGGGTTGGCGCGCTTGGGATCGGCCTGCATTTGGGCGAGCGCGTCGCGCATGGCCGCGAGATCCACGACTGCCGGAACGCCTGTGAAATCCTGCAGCAGCACGCGCGCGGGCATAAAGCTGATCTCTTTGGCCTCGCCTCCGGACGCGCCGCGCGCCACATACTGAATGTCGGCGGCGCTCACTTTCCGCCCGTCCTCCTGGCGCAACAGGTTTTCCAACAAAATTTTGGTCGAAAACGGCAGCCGGGAAACGTTGCCGACGCCGGTCTCTTCGAGCCGGGCAAGGCGGAAAATCTGAAAGTTCGTGTCGCGCACGCGCAACTGTGCCTGAGCGCCGAAAGAATTCTTGCTGGCCATATTGACTTCATTCTGACACAGCAGGAATTGTGCGTTCGGGCACCTGATTCGCAGGGTTCTTGCCCGGCGGTGGAAATTTCCGTTTTCTGCATCCTGGCGAAAAATCCGTTCACCGGGGATGCAGGAACTTTTCCCGAGGTTTATCAGCGGTTTGACGACCGGGGATCCGGCTCAGGCGAAAAACGCCCGTTTAAATTTAAACCAGGGGAAAGCGAGCGTGAGCGCCAGATATGAGTGATCAGGATACGCGGAACGTTTCAGCCGGCCAACCGTTCCAGGACAAGCTGAACGAAATCTACACCCGACTTCTTCAGCAGACTTCTGTGGCCACGGCAAACAAGAATTCCGAAGCCGCCGGCAAACGTGTCGAGCAGCTCAAAGAATCCAGAAAGAAATTGGTGGCGCGCGCGGCTGAACTCGCTGATGAAATTACCAAGCTGGCCGGCGAGTGCGAAAGCTCGTTCATCGAGCGGTACGCCGGCGACCAGAGCCAGCCGGACGTGTCGGGGAAGCTCGGGTCTCTTTCCGCTCTCGAGCACGAGCATAAAATCGTGACCCACGCAGTTGCCCAGATTACCGATCATCTTCTGCCGAAAGCCGAAATTCAGGAAATTCGCGCCGTAGCCGATTATTCTTCCGCCCAGGCCGAGTCGTTGCGGGAAGTGGCCGCCGAGCGCCTGCAAAAAACGCAGGAGTTGATCGCCGGGGCCAAGGAACACGAAGGCGAACTGGCTTTTGACCCGGCGCAAACCGTGTCTGGTGTTTTGCAGGCTCAGGCGGCGCAGCTAGATACGGTGGCGCAAAATCAGCGAAACATCGCGCATGAGCGCGAGCAGGAGTACCTGAAGATGCAGCGCCAGCAAAGCAAGGTGTTTTAAGCCGATGAAGCAGCAGGGAAAGGTCGAGCAACTGATGAACCAGTTCCTCAGTGAGCTCAATGAAGAGGAACAGGATCTGCTCTGGAACAAACTCGCAGCGGCGCGTGAAAGCCGGGAGCGCACGATCCACCTGGAAGAAATCACGCCGCAGCAGTTGCGCGACCCGGAATTCAAGAAAGCTGTAGTTTCCGCGATTGAGCGCGCCACGCGGCGGCTCGGCTAGCCCTCAAGTTCAACCCTCCTCACATTTCCACCGGCATTTTGCGGGATGATGTGCGAAGTGCCCGCCGCCCGCCGCATCCTTTATTACTCGGCGCCGCTCATTCTGTTCGTTCTGTTCTACTGGCGCGGATTAACCATTTATTTCTATCAGGATGATTTCGGCTGGCTGAACATCCGCCACGACCTGGTGACCTGGCACGACCTAGGGCGGCTGATGTTCGCGCCCAAAGCGCACGGCAACATGCGGCCGTGGAGCGAAAACGGGTTTTTCCTGCTGTTTTCGACGCTGTTCGGCGCCGATCCTCTGCCATTTCGCATTTGGGTGTTCATCACGCAGTGCGCCAACCTGCTGCTGCTTGGTGCGATCGTGCGGCAGATCACGGGCGATCGCGTCTGCGCATTCTGGGCGCAGGTGCTGTGGATCTTCAACGCGAACCTCGCGATTGCGGCGTCCTGGACGTCCATCTACAACCAGTTTCAATACATCTTTTTTATTCTGCTGGCGTTCTACCTGTTTTTGCGCGGGCGTTACATTGCCCAGTGGATCGTGTTTCTGCTGGGGTTCGGATCGCTCGAAGTCAACGTGGTTTTCCCGGCGCTGGCGTGTCTTTATGCGATTCTGTTTGCGCGGCCGCTGGTGAAAAAGACGCTGCCGATGTTTGCTGCTTCCGGGGCTTATGTGGCGCTTCACTTTATCGCTGCGCCGCACGCCGCAGTGGGAGTATACGCGCTGCATTTCGACTGGCGGATGATCCTGACGCTCTGGAGCTATTGGACGCTGGCGCTCGGTCCGGCGCAGTTGGCGCACTTCACGGGGCTTTCCGGAGCATGGGCAGTAACGCTGCTGCTCACGGCAGCGGCTGTCTATTTTGTGGTTTGCCGAGTTCGGCAGAACGACTGGTTTCCCGCGTTCGCGCTGGGCTGGTTCGTGATTCTGCTCGCGCCGCTGCTGCCGCTGCGCGATCACATTTCGGATTATTACCTGACCGGGCCGGTGATCGGGCTGGCGCTTCTGGGAACGTGGGCGCTCCGCCGGTACAAGTGGGCGGGCCTGGCGTTTGCCGCGGTGTATCTGGCGGTTTCGATCCCGGCGGCATGGCTGCAAACCGGCTGGCAATATGCGCGCGCGAAATCGGTCGAGGACCTGTTGGGGGGCGTGCAAAGGGCGCGGGCGTTGCATCCCGGAAAAGCGATCCTGCTCGCCGGCGTCAACACGGACCTGTTTTTCGCGGGAATTCTCGATGTCCCGTTTCGCGCGCTCGAGATTCCGCAGGTTTATCTGGCGCCGGGCTCGGAAACGACGATCCAGGCGCCCGCGGATCTGGTGAGCAAGTTCGTGCTGCCTGAGGGCGTAGCGCGCCGGGTGCTCGACGAGAATAAAGCGGTGGTTTACGATGCTTCGGGAAAAATTCTGCGCAACGTCACGTCGTCATACCGCGGGGTGTGGCGAAACCAACCGCCGAGCGAGGTCAATCCGGGCGACCCGATTTTCGAGGGTCAACTGAGCGGGGAATGGATGCCGGCGCAGTTCGGGTCGCGGCGGATGGGGTCGAAAGCGTCGGTCCGGATGGCCGGTCCGCGCACGCCTGGCGAGCAATTGCATCTGGGTTTTTTCTGCGAGCACTCGCCCATGCAGTTGACCATCGAAGTCGCGGGGACGCGCGCGGTCGAGAACGTGACCCGCTGCGATGCGATGCACACGGTAACGGTGCCATTGCCGCAGAACGCCGGGAACGAGATCAACGTGCAGATCGAGGCGCAGCCGGCGTGGAAAGTGATTTTCGGGTATCTGGAAGTGCGATAAAGCCGGAGCTGCAAGTTTTCAGCGTGCCGCCAGCACCGAGGCAGATCTCCGGAACTTGAAGTTCTTAATACGGCCGGTGTTGAGCAGAAATCCCGTCACTTCGCCCGCCTGATCGCGCTTGAAATGCAGCTCGCCGGTTGAACCTTCGAAGTAATCCGCGATGAGCGGGCGGAGTTTATCCGGTTTCGATTTCAGGCGCTTCAATACCAGGCGGCCATCCTCGACGGCGATGCTATAGACCGGCTCGATTTCGTCGCTGACATAAGACCCTACGTAGGCGTTCAACTGTTCGGGAGCGGGCTGGAATTCGGTGACGCGCTCGAAAAGGTTCGGCGCATCGTCATTCGGCCCTTGGACACTCAGGCGCCGCGGCGCGCCGGGCGCCGGCTGATCGAACGTAAACCAAACCGGAAAGACCACGAGCAGAAAACGGTTTTCGGCGACGGGCGATAAATCCAGACGGTCTTCTTCGGATTCCGACAGAAACAGCTTGCCGTCTTTTTGGCCGATACGCATCGCGCTCTCGTCATCTTTTTTCCAATACAGGCCGGCATATTCAGCCAGGCGTTCTTGCGCGATGGTGACGGGCTTGGTGGAAGGCTCCACGCGGGCGGGCGGCGGCTCTTTGAGCTGGCCGGCAAGCCAGATGTCCGTTACTTTGCGCGCGAGCTCGCTGGGGTTGGTCTGCGCCTCATTGCACAGGCAGGCTACGGAGAAATGCTGATCGGGGAAACGAACGAGATCGGCGCGATATCCGGCATCGGCGCCGGCGTGATCGATGGTGCGAAGCCCGCGATATTTTCCGTCGACCAGCCCGAATGCGTAATCCAGCAGCTTGCCGCTGTTTAACTTGCCGCGCTCGAGCTGCTGCTCAATCATGGCCTGGCCGCCGACGCGCGGATGATAGAAATTTTCATCCCAGCGCGCCAGGTCTTCGACGGTGGTGAGCAGGCTGGTGGCGCCGACGGTGTCGAAGTTCGTCACGCTAAGCCGGTAAACGTTGCGGCCGTTTTCCCGCGTATAGCCGTAGGCGATGTGCTTCACGATTTCCGCGTGATCGTCGCGGAAACGCGTGCTCGCCATGCCGAGCGGCTCAAAAATACGGCGCGTCGTGAACTCGCGGAGCGACTGGCCGCTCACCCGCTTCACGATCTGCGCGAGCAAGGTATAGCCGGTGTTGCAGTAGACGTGCTGGTCGCCGGGCTTGAAATTGAGATCTTTCTGGAGCTCCATCAGGCGCATGACGTCGTCATCGGTGATCAAGTCGAGCGAATAGCGCCATCCGGCAAGGCCGAGCAGCGACCACTGGTCGCGCAGGCCGCTGGTATGGAACACGAGATGGCGCAAGGTGATGCGCGCGCCGCCGAAGGCCGGCAGTTCGGGAATGTACTTATGCACATCGTCATCGAGCGACAGCTTGCCGTCTTGCGCGAGCAAAATAATCGCCGCCGCGGTGAACTGCTTGGAAATCGAGGCGACGTGGAAAACGGTTTGAGGCGTTATCGAGACATCGTGATCCAGATCCGCCATGCCGTAGCCGCGCTCGTAGACGATCGAGCCGTTTTGGATGACGGCGAGCGCGCAGCCCGGGGAAACGGTGGAATCCCACTTGGCGAAAACTTTGTCGGTCTGGTCGCGCAGGGCGTTTGCGGCTTGATCGGGCTTGGGAGTTTCCTGCGCGGCGGCGGTGATAACCGATAAGGCAAAAAGAGCAACAAGAGATCGAATCACGAACGGACCTCAGGGATTGGATTCCGGAAGTTCCGGTGAAGGGAAGTATACATCGGGTACCGCGGCAGCTTCTTCCAATTGCTAAAATGGGCGCGCGGGGCGCCAAACTCGGGCCGCAGCGGCAGCGAGGAAGTTATGAAGCAGATGATCGTATTGCTGGGAGCCATTGCGGCAATGTGCACAACGGCCGCCGCGGCGGAAGTGCCGCAGTCGGCCTGCCGCAATCACGTCGTCCGGGTGGTTACCGTCACCCAGGCCGGCCTCGAGCACAGCGCCGACCTGGCCGATCGCACGCTCGCGCGCCTGGAGCAGTCCGCGGTGTTTCATCCGGATATCGCCTGTCTTCCCGAACTTTTCCCGCGCCGCGGTCCCGAAACGATTCCGGGAGAGACTACCGGGCGGCTGGCGAAATGGGCACGGGAGCACTCGTCGTATGTGATCTTCGGGATGAAAACCGCCAGCGACGGCAAGGTCTACAACTCGGCCGTGCTGATCGATCGCAAGGGGAATATCGCGGGCGAGTTTCGCAAGATGCATCCAACCGAAGGCGAACTGGCGGAGGGAACGGCGCCGGGCGGGACGGAGCCGCAGGTATTTGAAACGGATTTCGGAACCATCGGCATTCAGATCTGCTTCGATGTGAACTGGTGGGAGAACTGGAAGCGCCTGAAGCAGAAGGGAGCGAGTATCGTTTTCTTTCCGTCGGCATATCCGGCGCTGCGGCAGCTTTCCGCGCTGGCGCTCACCAATCAGGTTTACGTGGTCTCTTCGGCGGGACGCGGGTCCTCGAACATCTATGACATCACTGGGAAAGTGCTGGCATCCTCGGGAAGTTACCAGCAGTGGGCAGGGGCTGCGCTTCCGATGGGTAAGCGGCTCTTCGAGGTCGACTATAATGCTGAAAAAGTTCGGGCGATCGAACAGAAGTACGGCCCGAAAGTCGTCGTCGACTGGCTGCACGAAGACGACTGGTTTACGCTGGCTTCGCTCGACCGGGATTTGACTGTGAACGACCTGATCGCCGAGTTCGGGCTGACGCCGCTCGATGAATATCGTGCGCGAGCTACGAAGGCCGTGGAAAAAGCGCGCGCGGTGGCGCGTAGGAAATCGGTAAATTAGCACACAGTTCTGCCGATGTTCGAATCCATCCGACGAATTTCATAGACCTGTAACTTTTGTATACTGTGTTTACGCCCAAGTAGGTTGCCCGCCGTGGCGGAAGTTTATCGACGCCGGCGGCGGGTATCGATAACCAGCTGTCATGCTGAATCGGCTTGCCGCGGCCGCCGCGCTGCGCTTAAAACCGGGACCTCACTGCCGGATAGTTTTCTTTCACCTTCCGCGCACGGGCGGCACGTCGCTCGCTAAGGACGTTCTGTTTCCAAACTTTCCAGAATCGCGCTGGTGCCACGTGAACTTCGGGCCCGACATGCGGCCGATCGGAGGCGCGCACGATCCGCTCTCCTGGCCGGCGTGGCGGCGCAGGCGTGTCCGGTTGTTGGCGGGGCATATGCCGATAGGCTTCGCCGATCATTTTGCGGGTGCTTCGGAATACATCACGCTCATGCGTGATCCGATCAGCCGCACCGTCTCGGATTATTATTTTTGCCGGAAGCACCCCTCCAATCCGGCGCATGAGGCCGCCGTAAACTTGTCACTCAGCCAGTTCGTCGAGAAAGGGTACGGCTTCAGCCATAACTGTTATGCCCGGTGGCTTTCGAACGCAGCCTTTGGAGCCGGGTTCCGCGGGCCCGACGCGATGCTCGAAAAAGCGATGGAGAATCTGTCGAAATTTTCATTCGTCGGCATTACCGAGAATTTCGAAATTTCTGTGGAGCGATTATGCCGGCGGTACTGCCTCGTTCCGCATGCGGCCGGCAGAGCCAACCGGAACGACGCTACTCCTCAGCGGCAAGAATTGTCCAGCGGGGAACGTGAGATCATCCGCCACTTCAACGCGCTGGACCTGGTTATCTTCCGGGCAGCCTTACGTTTGGATACGGCGCGCGGGCGCTTCGAGCACAAAAAAGCATCGATGGGTTTGTAAACCGGGCATCCCCCGAAGGTTGATTTTTACGTTAACCACAGGCATTCTCCCACTCCCCCGATAACCAAGTTCAACATTGACGCAGCACAGCTAACGGCTCATGATGGTTCCATTCTATTTTCCCAACGGAGGGTGACATGACGACTTTGCTGCAAAATTTTTGGAAGGATGAACAAGGCCAGGACCTGATCGAATACACATTGCTTCTGGCATTCGTATGTCTGGCTTCTGCCGCTTTGTTTATCGGTGCCGGTGGTAGCGTGGCGGGTATCTGGACCGCTACGAACTCTCGGCTGGTTGCGGCCAACACCTCAGCAAGCTAGAAAACAGACGGGCGCGGGGGCGTGCACAGCACGCCCTTTGCCTCGATCTTTGCACTCCGGTTGAAGGGAAAGCGGTCGCGCCGGCGAGTTTCTCTTGAGCGGCGTTTCGCTTCAATCTATTCCTCGCACCGCGCTGATTCTTCTCTAATCTCATTTCGAATTGCGCAGCTTCGCGCTTCGGAAATCCGGTCTACGGAACGATCGCTTTGGCTATGACCATGGAGTCGCCGCTTGTCCAATCCTCGCGCGGTTCGGCCGCAGCGCGAGCGAAGGTCCAAAGCCGAACCCGCTCGGGATCAAGCGCGAGCAGATTCGCGAACCGGCTGATGGTTCCATCCGGATCTGACATCAGCCGCTCGGTGCAATTGAAGAGATGCTGAGTGGCATCGTAAGCCGGATCGCCAACGAAAGGCTTGGGGTCGATCACCAGCCAGGGCTGGCGTTCAGCCGTAAGAACGTTGCCGGCGTGCAGGTCCGTCGCGAGCAGCGTCTGAACGGCCGCCGTACGCGGCAACTCTTCAAACAAGTGCAGCCCTTCGCGGACCAGCCCGGCGTCCGGCCATTGCTCGCGTGCCGCAAGCGTCTCCTCGGCCCAGTTTTCCATCAAAGCCGCCAGCGAACGAAAACCGTGAGGCTCCGATGGCACACGCCACATACGGCGCAGCAAGCTCGCGATGACGACATCCTGCTCGGTCTCGGGCAAGGTGCGCAGCGCCGTGCCGGGCTGGCAGCGCTCAAGGAGCATGGCATTCAGTTCCCGGTCGGCCGCAAGAAGCCGCACGGTGGGATCGCCATCCCAGAAACGCAGGCCCTCGAGTTCCTGTTCGCCTTCCATGTGCGGCATGCCGAGCTTGAGCACCGCCGAGGCGCCATCCGCCAGCGTGGCCGTCGCGACCCAGGAGCAGCTCACCTCATCGCTATCGAACGGCGCCTCGAGCCGCAGCGACCACCGGCGTTCCAGGTCGCGAAGCGCATCGGCTAAGCGCGCGAGCCACGCGGCACGCTCCGGCTTCTTCCCGCAGTTCGCCCGAAGCCGGGGTGGAATTTTCCAGGCCATGCGTGAGATATTTGACAGCTTGTGCGGAGCGGCGATCTATGCCTGACACGTTGTCGCGCGCATCACTTGATCTCCAGGCCGATCCGGTTCACCACCACGCCCAACTCGCGTTTATCGACATCGCCGGGAGGAAGCGCCTTATCGAGCAGGAAATCGACGCGGGCCGAATCGCCGGTGAGCAGATTCGGCGGCACGTCGCGCTCATAAATCGCAGGGCCTGCCTTGGTGTAAGTTTCGGGATCGAGCGCGGTGCCGCGAATGGTCGCCGACACCGTGATGCTCTTCAAGTTCGAGATGATCACTTCGGGAATCGCGAAGGTCAGGCGCAGAACCGCGCCTCTTTGAGCAGCGCCGGGCGGCAGACCGAGGACGGCCGCGAATCTTTTGCGCGTCCAGCGCCACGAATTCTGCTCGACATCGTAAAAACCCGCGGCGAGCTGGGAGGCTGTGGCAGGGTCGGCCACGATGATCGAGTAAGCCATGTGCGGCGCTTCTTCCTCGGTGCGGCCGGCGAGATTTTTGTGGCGCTTGCAGGCCGCGAGCGCGCAAGAGCCGCCGATCAACAGGCTAAGCGCACTGCGGCGCGAAATTGCTTCAATCGCCACTTTTTTCCACCTCGACCAGGCAACTGTAAAATGTCGGACCGCCGCCCTGGTCGGTCAGGCGCTCCGAGGTGAGCGCGTTCACATTGCGAAACGCCGGCGATTTTTTCGGCCAGCGTGTCGAAGGCGCGCAGACCACTCCCGGGGGCACGCTCGCATCCACGCGAGCCATCAGCAGGCACGAGCCGCGGCCGTTGATCAGGCGCACCTGGTCGCCGGTGGCGATGCCGCGAGGCGCGGCGTCGTTCGGGTGCATCTCGAGCGCGGAAGTTTCCTGGTCCGTATCCGGCCGGCCGCCGAAGGTCGAATTCATGCTGTCGTCGTTCTTGGGCGAGATCAGTTCGAGCGGATATTTCGCGCGCAAGGACACGTCGCCGTGGCGCGATTCGACGGGCGGCGTGTAATCGAGCGTCTCGGCGTGGAATTCGCACTTGCCCGAGGGAGTTCCGAAGCCGCCGGCGGCGAAGGGAAGAAACGGATCGCCGTTCGGTGCGACGCGCAGGCGCACGAAATGCTCGCGGTCGAGTTCCTCGATGGTGATGCCCTTGACGAAAGCATGATCGGAATCGAGCATTCCGCGGATCATGTCGTCTTCGGAATCGCGGAAGCACGGCTCGTCGAAGCCCATGCGCGCAGCGAGCAGGCGGAAAAACTCGACATTCGATTTCGTCTCGCCCGGCGCCGGAAGCACGGGCCGCGCCAGTTGCAGATAGTAGTGGCCGTAAGCAAAGTAGATATCGGTGTGCTCGAGAAACGTCGTGGCGGGCAGCAGGATGTCGGCGTAATCCGCGGTGTCGGTTTGGAACTGTTCGAGCACCACGGTGAATAGATCGCGGCGCGCCAGACCTGTGTGCACCGAGTTCTGATTGGGCGCGACGGCCGCGGGGTTCGAGTTGTATACCACCAGCGCTTTCACCGGCGGCGTGTCGAGCTCGTTGAGCGCGATGCCGAGCTGCGACATATTCACGATGCGCGATTCGCGGCCGAGCGGCGATCGAAGCTGCAGGTCCGGGAGCTCGAGCGCTGCGCGGTTGACCTGGAAAGCCCCGGAAGTCGAGAGCGCCGCGCCTCCGCCGATTTCTTTCCACGAACCGGTCAGCGCGGGCAATAGCGAAATCGCTCGTACGGCCATCGCGCCCCGCTCGCTGCGCTGCAAACCGTAATTCAGGCGGATGACAGCCGGCCGGATGGCCGCGTACTCGCGGGCGAGCTGGATAATTTCGTCTTTTGCGATGCCCGTGAGTGCGGCGCTTCGCTCCGGCGGATATTGGCGCACGCGCTCGCGAAGAGCGTCGAATCCCTCGGTATAGCGGGCGACGTAATCGGCGTCGTACAGTTTCTCGCCGATAATCACGTGCATCATGCCGAGCGCGAGCGCGGTGTCGCTGCCGGGGTTGATAAAGAAGTGCTTGTCGGCCAGCGAGCCGGTGCGATTGCGGTGCGGATCGATGGTGTACAGTTTTGCGCCATTGCGCCGCGCCTCCACAATGAACGGCCAGAGGTGAACGTTGGTGCCCAGAATATTCGCGCCCCAGGCAAGGATCAGACGTGAGTGGCGGAACTGTTCGGGCTCGGTGCCGTAGCGGTAACCGAGCGAATCCATCAAACCCACGCTGCCGGCGGCGGAGCAGATCGTGCGATCCAGCCGCGAAGCGCCCAGCCGGTGGAAAAAGCGCCGGTCCATGCCGGAACCTTGCAGATAGCCCATCGAACCGCCGTAGCTGTAAGGCAGAATCGATTCCGTGCCGAATTCCGCGGCAACCGACCGCAGCCGCGCGGCGATTTCATCGAGCGCTTCGTCCCACGTGATGCGCGCGAAACGCCCTTCGCCTTTCGCGCCCGTGCGCCGCTGCGGATAGAGCAGGCGGTCGGGCGAGTACTCGCGCTCGAGGTACCGCGCTACTTTCCCGCAAAGGAAGCCGCGCGTGACGGGATGCGCCGGGTCGCCTCGCAGCCGGCTGCCCTTGCCGTTTTCGATATTGATCAGCAAACCGCAGGCATCCGGACAATCAAGCGCGCACACCGAATGGCGAATGTTTGACAAGTCAAAATTATAGCAACGCAGGCCCCGCGGAATTTATCATGGCTAAATGGACGGCGGCCAGACTGCGGCACAAATCGAGATCCGTATATTGACTGAGCATGACGCCGCGGCTTTCTGGCAATTGCGGCTGGAGGCGCTCGAACGCGAGCCCCAGGCCTTCGGCGAATCGGCCGCGGAGCACCGCGCAAAGACCGTCGGCGCTATAGCCGAACGCTTGGCTGCGGGCTCTCGGCAGAACAGTTTTGTCTTAGGCGCGTTTGCCGGCCGGCGGCTCGCCGGAACCGCCGGGTTCTATCGCGAGCAGAACGAAAAGCAACGGCACAAGGGCAGAATCTGGGGCGTTTACACAACGCCGGAATGGCGCGGCAAAGGCTTGGGGCGTGCGCTGCTCGAAGAATTACTGCAGCGCGCGCGGCTGATGGCCGGTCTGGAGCAGATCACGCTCTCGGTGGCCACCGGACAAACCGCCGCGATCGAGCTCTACCGCTCCTTGGCTTTTCAATCCTTCGGCTGCGAGCGCCGGGCCCTCAAAACCGGCAATGGCTATGTCGACGAAGACCACATGGCCCTCTTTTTGGGGTGATCTACCTCCGCAAAGGTGGCTACTGCCCGCGGGCGGTTACAGTTGCCTCTCGGCCGTAAAGGCCGGAGTGCCGGCTTTCTTGCTGGCCTTGAGGAGAGTAGCGTTGATGTTCGCCAGTTGGCCGATCAGGCGCTCCTCGTCGGCCGGCTGCAGTTGACTGCGGATGGCCACCATCTTGGTTTCTCCTTCCCGGCTCACGAGCGCGATCCACCCGATCAGGCACAAGACCGAGACCCCGATCAACGACGCACTTACCGTGAGGCTTAACCGGTAGCCGGTCAAATTCAAAATCAACAGACCGATCGAGCCGCTCATAAAGAAAATCGAGTAGAGCACGCTGTGAACGATCACGTTTCGGCCCAATTGAAGCGGAAATATCACCAAAAATGCGAGCAGAAGCAGCAATAACAGAACCAGTGCGAAGTCGATGCCGCGCTCTACCATAAAGTAGCGCTGCAACGAAAAAAACGGCTCATTGGATCGAATCCAGGTCGGAATCACCAGCATTGTCGAGAACAAAATCGACGCCGCCAGGCTGCCATACACGGTCCAGCGCCCCAAAGCCTGAATTCCCTTGTACTCCTTAAAAACCAGTGAGCACAGTTCGAGAACCACAAGCACGTAAAATAGCCAGATTACGGGTTGTGTGAACGCCCAGATGTAGCGGTACGCCAATGAAGCGGTGTTGAATGACCACGCAAACAAAGACCGTATCAGATTGAAAAGTAGATAGGAAATGAAGAAGCGGTATTGAAGGAGGAGCCTAAGGCGGGCAAAACGCGCAACTAATAACGCACTCAACGCAATATTGCAGAACCACAGCGATCGCTCGATCTGCGCTAGCGAGAACGTGCCCATCCGACTGCTCTGTCGCACAATTCTAGCATGCAACCGCTGTGGTTCCGTGCGCTTCGTGCTAATCGTTCAAGTTGACGAAGGCGAAGTCTACCACGGTTGAGGAAATGGCATATGATTTGAAACACTCCTTTCGCAATGATGTGGGTAGAATATCCCCCGGATATGTGATCCTGACATTCGGTTATTGCTTAAACAGGGGTCAGAATTTCGTGATTGGATGAAACGATTTTCGCTATCACCACTCGCGGTTGAATTCGATTCCGATCCGGGACCAAACAGCCGCCGCTCGCCGTCCGGGTTTTTTGCAACTGGAATTTCACCGCATTCGTTCAGCGACCGTTGAGCCGCCGCATGTTTTGCAGCCTCTCCTCCTTCCGCCACGGCGGCCGCCCACACGTCGCATACGACCATGCGATCGGCGGGCTGAACGGCTGAACCGCGCATAAACCAGCGTTTTTTCCCGCTCTTTTCGCGACAATCCGCGTGAAGCTTCGGTATTCGCGTTTGAACGGATCGCTAACAGGGCGCGAATTAGTGAAAATAGGGTAGGTATGCAGTATCGCTCTCGGCCCGAAGTTTGGCAATAGCAAATCGCCGGTTCCGGGGTCGTATGCCGATAAATCGCATTCACCCTGCGCGGGTCCACCGAATTTTTTGCGGTTCTCAATAAACTGCTCGGATATTTCGGATTCCAAGAACGCAGCGCACTTTCCCGGAAGATCTGCCGGCCGGCGGTCGCCGCATGTGAACATCGTTGTCCCAGAACCGGACATCGAATGCCAGCAACTAGCTTTGTATCCTTATATTTACGGTTGGCAGCCCACCTGCCTTTCGTGACCTGATATTCTTGTCTTCGCTCAAGCCGATGGAAAACGGGACGGCCCGCTTGGAGATCGCCTGTAACACCGGTTCCGATTTGCCCGCTCGACTTGCGTATGCAATTTCTAAATTTCCGATCAATGGAACTTCGCATGAATCATTTGCTGAAAACACTGGTCTTCGCCAGCCTCGTCGCGGCGCCGGGATTTGCGTCTGACGTCAGTTCCACCCAACCGCCGGAGATCGCGATCACGACGCCGGCGCAGCCCCCGGTAATCGGCACGCTCGCACGGCCATTTCACATGGAGCGGCGCGCCGTCTCGCCCGTGAACTTCTCCAACACGCCGCGGCTCGAGTCCCTGGTCCGCGCAGGTAATCTTTACCTGTCGCTCCGCGATGTCATCGCACTCGTGCTCGAAAACAACGTGGATATCGCCATCCAGCGTTACGGGCCGGTCCTGGCACGCGAAGTGCTCCGGCGCGCTTCGGGCGGCGGCCTTCTGCGAAGTGTAGGTATTCCGGTCTACGCCGGTCCGGTAAGCGTCAGCCTTCAAGGCGTCAGCGTGAATGCCGTCGGTCTGGCGGAGAGCGGTTCCGGCGTCAGCTCGGGCGGCGGCCTGGTCGTAGGGAATCTCCCTCCCCCTCCCAATCTCGACCCGTTCCTGTTCGGCTTTGCCAGCTTTTCCCATAACACCACGCCGCTGAGCAACACGATCCTGAGCGGGGTGCCTTCGCTTCTCGATGACACCCGCAATTACCAGTTCGGCTACGGGCAGTCATTCCTGTCGGGCACAAGTTTTCAGCTCACCTATGGCAGCTTCCGGAGCAAGCTCAACAGCCCGACGCCACTGCTCAATCCTTACACCAATGGGTTTCTGGAGCTTTTCATCACACAGCCTCTACTGCAAGGCTTCGGCATCGCGGTCAACAACCGCAGCATCCGGGTGGCCAAGAACAACATGAAAGTCACCGATCTCCAGGTCAAGCGCCAGGTGATTACCACGGTCTCGGCCGTCATGAACCTCTACTGGGACCTGGTGAGTTTCAACGAAGACGTGCGCATCAAGGAGCAGGCGCTGGCCACCGCGCAAAAACTACTCGAAGACAACAAGAAGCAGGTGGCCATTGGGACGCTCTCAGCCATTGAAGTGACGCGCGCCGCCGCCGAAGTCTCTTCCTCCAAGGAAAATCTGCTGATCGCTCAAACCAACGTGGCCCAGCAGGAGACCGTGCTCAAGAATGCGCTCAGCCGCAACGGAGTCGCCACCCCCTGGCTCGACGATGTCCACATCGTTCCCCTCGACCATATCGAAGTTCCAGAGAAAGAAGACCTGGCGCCGACTGCGGACCTTGTGGCCGAAGCGCTCGAACGGCGCCCCGAGCTAGAGCAGACGCGCATTAACGTCGAGAGCACCCGGATCAACATCAAAGGCAGCCGCAATGCCCTGCTGCCCACCTTGCAGGCGTTCGTCGATGTGACCAACAACGCGCTCACCGGCGAGGTCAACGCCCTGGCCAACGGCGCCAATGGCGTGCCCGACCCCTTCGTTGTGGGAGGTTACGGTAACCTGCTCGGCCAGATTTTCCGTAGGAATTATCCCAATTATGGAGTCGGCCTTTCGCTGAATATTCCGTTTCGCAACCGCGCTGCGCAGGCCGATTACGTTGCCGACCAGCTCGCGCTCCGCCAGGCCGAGCTGCAGCTCCAGCGCAGCGTCAGCCAGGTCCGTGTGGATGTGAAAAACGCCGTGATCGGCCTCCAGCAGGCCCGCGTCCGGTATGAGACCGCCGTGGCCACGCGGGTTCTGGCGCAGCAAACGCTTGACGCCGAGCAGAAGAAATTCCAGTTCGGCACCTCGACCATTCCGCTCGTCGTGCAGGCGCAGCGCGATCTCAATGCCGATCAAAGCGCCGAAATCCAGGCCATGGCCAACTACACCCACGCCCGGGTGGCGTTCGACGAAGCTACCGGACAGACGCTCGCGCGCAACGGCATCACCATGCAGGAGGTCCAGACCGGCCAGGTGGCCTGGCGCTCGGCGATCCCGGATACGATCCCCGCCGCGCCAAAGAATTAGGGAGCGATGGACATGCACGCGCAAAAATTCTTCGCCATCCTCGCCGCGCTGAGCCTTCTCGGTTCCGAAGCGTACGCGCAGCAAGCGCCGATCGCCGTCGAGCGCCCGAAAGCCCCGGTTCTCGTGCGCCCGTACAAGCAGCCCACGGTTCCTCCGATCCGCCTCAAGAACTCGGACCGGCTGCGCTCGCTGATCCGCGCGGGAAAGATGTACCTCACCGTGCAGGACGCCATCGCGCTGGCGATTGAGAACAATCTGGATCTCGAAGTGGACCGTTACGGCCCCCTGATGGCCGAGTGGCAGGTCGAGCGGCAGCAGGCCGGCGGGCCGCTTCGCGGTGTTACCGGCGGCAACACGCTGGTGAACCAGGCCACCAGCGGGCAGGGAATCGCGGGCAGCCAGGTGAGCGCCGGTCTGGCCGGTGGAGGCCAGAACATCGGCGGGGGCGGCGCGGGCGCGGCCGTCGTTTCGCAGATCGGGCCGATTACGCCCAATCTCGATCCGGTGCTGCAAAACGGCAGCGCCTATTCCCATATCACGACGCCGCAGCCCAATACCGTGCAGAGCCGGACGCCGTCGCTTGTCGATACGCGCCACATCTACAACACGGTCGTCCAGCAAGGCCTGCTTTCGGGCGGCATCGTCCAGGTTTCCGCCAACGAATCCTACCTCAAGGAGAACACGCCCACCGACATTCTGAACCCCTCGGTCGCCCCCGTGGTTCAGGTGTTCGTCCGCCATAATTTTCTGCAAGGCTTCGGCGACGCGGTCAACAGCCGCTTCATCCGCGTAGCGGAAAAGAACGTCAACCTCGCCGGCGAGACGTTTCGTTCGCAGTTGCTCAATCTCGTGGCCAACGTGCTGAATCTTTACTGGAATGTCGCCACGCAGTACGAGGATCTGAAAGCGCGCCGGCGCAGTCTCGAAGTCGCGCAGAAGTTCTATAACGACACCAGGCGCCAGATCGAGCTGAGCGCCCTGGCGAAAGTCGATATCTACCGCGCCCAGGCCGAGCTGACCGCGCGGCGGCAGGAAGTCGCCATCTCGGAAACCACCGTCCGCCAGCAGGAGAATCTGCTGAAGAGCGCGCTGAGCCGCGACGGCCTCGAAGACCCGCTGGTGGATGCCGCCGAAATCGTGCCGCTCGACCGCATCGAAGTGCCCGCCCAGGAGGAATTGCCCCCGCTCCGGGATCTTGTCGCCACGGCGCTGAAAAACCGGCCGGATGTGGCGCTCGCGAAGATCAATCAGGAAACCGCGGAAATTTCGGCGCTCGGCACCGCCAGCAGCGTGCTGCCGATTCTCCAAGGCCTTGGCGCCGTGACGGGCACCGGCCTGTCCGGTAGAGCCAATCCCCAGCCGGACGGCACCACTGCGGATCCCTATTACGTCGGTGGCCTCGGCAACGCGCTCGGCCAGATCTTCCGGCGCAATTTTCCCGGTTGGCGCACGGCCGTCCTATTCGAGGGAGTGATTCACAACCGCGTGGCGCAAGGCGACTACGGCATCGACCAGTTGCAACTCCGCCAGAACGAGCTGGTCAACCGCCGCAGCATGAATCAGATCGTCGTCGATATTTCCAACCAGATGATTGCGCTCCGCCAGGCGCGCCTGCGGTATTCCGACGCCGTCGATACCCGCGCGCTTCAGGAGCAATTGCTCGAAAAAGAGCAGCGCAAGTTTGCTCTGGGCGCTTCCACGATCAACGCCGTCGTGATCGTGCAGCGCTCGCTCGCCGTGGCAAGAGCGGCCGAAGTAGCGGCGCTCGCCACCTACGAGCACGCCCACATTTCGCTCGACCAGGTGCTCGGCGAAACGCTCGAGAAAAACAACGTTTCGATCGATGAAGCGCTCGAAGGCCAGGTCGCGCGCGTGTCGAAAGCGCCTGGACCCTGAAAATAGGCCCGCGGGCCGGCTATTCCCGCCGGCAACGTTTCCAAAGGCATATCCCCGCCATTAACATCGGGAAACTTGCCTTTCCTGCGGCACGTCCCTATGCTTGGAGGCAGGTGGGGCGAGTGTTCGTGTCACACAAATTAGGATTGGCCGCGGCGCTCGCGGCAACGCTCGGATGCGCTGTGTTGCCCGCGCAGACCGCGGATGCCAAGGTTTCCGATACTCCCGAATTTACTTTTCGAACCGAGATGCGGCTGGTCGATCTGCATGCCACGGTTGTCGACAGCCAGGGTCACCTGCTGCTCAGCCTGCCGCAGAGCGCCTTCTCGATTTACGAAAACGGCGTGAAGCAGCAGATCAAAGTCTTCCGCCGCGAGGACGTTCCCGTGTCGCTCGGCCTGGTGATCGACAACAGCGCCAGCATGCGGGATAAACGCGCGAAAGTCGGCTCGGCCGCGCTGGCGCTGGTGGCCGCGTCGAATCCCGAAGACGAAGTTTTCATCATGAACTTCAATGACAAGGCCTATCTCGAGCAGGACTTCACCAACAACATCAAGGATCTCGAGGCCACGCTCAAAACCATCAACTCCAAGGGCGAGACCGCCATGCGCGACGCATTGCGGCTGGGCATCGAGCACCTGAAACACTCCGGCAAGAAGGAAAAGAAGGTGCTGCTCGTGGTCAGCGACGGGGAGGACAATTCGAGCGTCGAGACTCTCGACCACCTGATCCAGGCCGCGCAGCAGGAAGGCGTGCTGATTTACGCCGTCGGACTGCTGAGCGACGATGAGCCGCGTGAAGCGGAACGCGCCAAGCGCCAGATGGACGCCCTGACCCTGGCCACCGGCGGCCAGTCCTGGTATCCCAAGGATCTCTCCGAAGTTGAAGGCATCGCGCGCGAAGTCGCGCATGACATCCGCAATCAGTACATCCTCGGCTACATCTCCTCCAACCAGTCGTTCGACGGCTCCTTCCGCCGCATTCGCGTTACCGTAAACGAACGCGGCGCGGCTGTGCGCACGCGCTCCGGCTATTACGCAACGCCGGACGCCAATCGCTAACGAAGCGGACCGCTAACCGTCTAAGCTCGCTGGAGGCTTGCGATGATCCCTCGCGCCGCCGTTGCGCTTGCTGTTCTGCTCCCGCTTTCGAGTGCCCCTTCCATGTCCACTCCCGCGGCCGGCGAATACGCCAAGCATTTCGGCGCGCTCGCCAAGCTGTCGATCGCGGTCGCTCAAGCCATGCCGGCTGAGAAGTACGGCTTCCGCCCGCATCCCGAGTCCATGGATTTCGCGCAGTTGATGTCCCACATCGCGACCACCAACTACCAGTTCTGTGCGGGACTGAAGGACACCGATCCGCCGCCCACGCCCTCGCCCACTGCAAAAGACGAGGTCGTCAAGTTCCTGGGCGATTCGTTCGATTACTGCGCCGCCGTCATCCCGTCGCTGACGGACCAGCAGCTCAGCCGGCCGCACAACTCGCCCGATGGCCGGCTCGCAGGACGCGAAATCCTCCTCGCCATGTACATCCACGTGGCGCACCATCGCGGCCAGGCCGAGATCTACCTCCGCGACAACGGCATCCGCCCGCCGGGCTACAGGATCTGAGCGCCACGAACCGGTCCGGTTCACAACTCCGCAGGATTTCTTTTAGCCGGCCAACTGGCTGTTGGCCGGCGTACTCCGACGCCATTCCGTCCTGCCCGCCGCTCACTGCGTTATCCTGTCATCTGACCGATGACTCGCCGACAGCTCCTCTCATTGCCCGCGGCGGCAGCCGTAGTGCGGCGTCCCGCTTCTTCGCAGCAGCAGTTTCCCGGCGTCGCTTACCGCGAATACCCGCGCTGTTTGCCGGATTATCTCCGCGGGCTCGCCGCCGAAGCCTACGACCGCCGCAACCGCGAGATCGCGAAACTCCTCACGCCGGCGGCCGTTCGCGCGCGCCAGCACTGGGCGCGAGAGACGTTCTGGAAACTCACCGGCGGCGAACTCGAACGCACGCCCCTCAACGCGCGCAAGACCGGTGAATTCGAGCGCGAAGGTTACCGCGTCGAGAAGGTCGTTTACGAAAGCCGGCCGCGCTTCCACATTTCCGCGAATCTGTACATACCCACCACGGGCGCGCCGCCCTATCCCGCGGTGCTGTTCCAGATGGGCCATTCGCGCAACGGCAAAGCCTGGGATCTTTACCAGCGCTGCTGCCAGGGACTCGTGAAGCTGGGTTACGTGGTGCTGGCGTTCGATCCCATGGGACAGGGCGAGCGCATCTACTATCCCGATTCTTCGGGCGTCAACTCGCGCCTCTCCTCGGCCGACACCGAGCACACCATGCCCGGTAAGCAGATGCTGCTGTTCGGCGACACCAGCACGCGCCTGCAAGTGTGGGACGCCGTTCGCAGCCTGGATTATCTCGCTTCGCTCCCCATGGTCGATCCCAAGCGCATGGCGTCGACGGGACAATCCGGCGGCGGCACGCTCACCATGCTGCTGATGGCTGTGGACGATCGCCTGGCGGCGGCCGCGGTCGCGAGCGGCAACACCGAGAACGTGGCTTGCGATCACTTCATCCCGCCGGGCTCGACCGACGATGCCGAGCAGGACTTCATCGGCTCCGGCCCCGTGGGATTCGACCGCTGGGACACCATGTACCCGTTCGCGCCCAAGCCGCTGCTCATTTCGGTCAGCGACAAGGATTACTTCGGGACTTATTCGCCGCGCTACATCTCGAACGGCTGGCGCGAATTCCGGAAGCTGCAGAAGGTGTACGAGGTGCTCGGGCACGCAGACCGCCTGGCGTGGATCGATACGCCGCTGCCGCACGCGCTTTCCTACGATACGCGCCTGCACATCTACAACTGGTTCGGGCGATGGCTGAAGAACAGCGATCAGGCCATCAAGGAAGAGCCGCCGGTTGCGCCCGAGCCCGAGAAGGCGCTGTGGGTTTCCGATTCCGGCAACGTGGTGCGCTCCTTCGGCGGGCTGACGCCGTTTGCCATGAACAAGGCGCGCGACATCGAGAAGACGCCTGCGGATGTGGGCGCGCTCATCGGATTCGAAAACGCGCCTGCGGCGGAAATGCGTACGCTGCGGCGCGTGCCGTCGCGTGAGGTCGATCTCGAAGCCGTCGAGGTGCCATCGGCGCTGAAGGTGTGGCTGCCTGCGTGGCTGATTCTGCCGCGCGCGCAGCAAAACGACAAACCGGTCATCCTGGTACTCGATCCCGGGGGGCGCAACCGGCGCTGGAATGAGGGCGAACTCTACCAGGCGCTCGCGCTGCGCGGCTTTCCGGTGTGCGCGGCGGATGTGCGCGGCATCGGCGATCTCGCGCCGGAGTTCGGCTCCGGCAGCCCCAATTACGAACGGTCGCATCAGAGCGAGGAAGATTACGCCTGGTCGTCGCTGATTCTGGGCAAGCCCCTTCTCGGCCAGCGAGCCGCCGATATTGCCGCGCTCGCCGCGGGTTTGTCGAGGCACCCGTCTTTGCGCGGCCGCCGCGTGGTCATCGCCGCGCGCGAGAAGTTGACCGTTCCCGCTCTATTCGCCGCGGCGCTCGACAAAACCATCGGCGCGCTCTATCTCGCGGGCGGCCTGGTCTCGTTTCGCAGTATCGTCGATACGGAAGATTACTCCCACAGCTTCGCCAATTTCGTTCCGAACCTGCTGCGTCACACCGATCTGCCGGATCTCGTGGCCGCGCTCGCGCCGCGCTCCGTGACGCTTGCGGGTACGGTGGACGCTCTCGGCGATGCGATGGCGATCGACCATATGCGCGAGCTTTACCCGGGCGCCCATGTCGAAATCCGCGACCGGGCCGGCTGGGATCTCGACGCGCTCTCTGCCTGGAAGGCATGAAAGCCTGCCTGCTGCGCGCGCCCGCGCCGGTTTCGACCAATCCGCTGGCCGTGACCGACGTTCCGGCGCCCGAGCCGCGCGGCGATCAGGTGCTGGTGCGCGTCGAAGCCTGCGGCGTCTGCCGCACCGATCTGCACGTGGTCGAAGGCGAACTCGCGCCCCGCAAGTCGCCCTTGATTCCCGGCCATCAGGTAGTCGGCGCCATCGAGCGCATGGGCGAGCGCGCCCGCCGGTTTTCGATCGGCGCCCGCGTGGGAATTCCGTGGCTGCACCAGACCTGCGGCCAGTGCGAGTACTGCCGCGCAGGTAAAGAGAACCTCTGCGAGCGCGCCACCTTCACCGGCTACGTGGTGGATGGCGGCTATGCCGAATACGCGCTCGCGCCCGAAGCGTTCGTCTATCCGATCCCCGAATCGATAAGCGCCGTCCACGCCGCGCCGCTGCTCTGCGCAGGCATCATCGGGTTCCGCTCGCTGCGTTTGTCGGGCATCGCTCGCGGAGGCCGCCTCGGCTTCTACGGATTCGGCGCGGCGGCGCACGTGGCCATCCAGGTGGCGCGCCACTGGGGCGTCGAGGTCTACGCCTTCACTCGCGATGCCGCGCATCAGAAACTGGCGCGCGATTTGGGCGCTCGATGGGCCGGATACTCAACCGAGCGCCCGCCCGAACTGCTCGATAGCGCCATCATCTTCGCTCCCGCGGGGGAGCTGGTGCCTGCCGCGCTCGGCGTTCTGAAGAAAGGCGGAACCGTCACGCTCGCCGGCATTCACATGAGCCCCATTCCTTCGATGGATTACAGCCTGCTCTATCACGAGCGCGTCATCCGCAGCGTGGCCAACAACACCAGGCAGGATGGCGAGGATTTTCTGCGCGCCGCGGCCGAGATTCCCATCCGCACCGAGGTCGAGATGTTCCCGCTGGCCGATGCCAATCGTGCGCTCAATGCGCTTAAGAACGATCAGGTGCGCGGCGGAGCAGCGGTGCTGGGCGTGGCCGTCTGACTTCGCCGCGCGATTCGCTCACAACGCTTTCAGAGCCGATTCGATATCCTCCGCCTTGATTCCCCGCCGGAACAGCTCGCTCGATTGCTTCTCGAACTTTCCCGGCGTGAGGCGCACCAGCGCGCCGGTTTCGAAGTTGGCGAGCTTGCCGCGCAGCGCCAGCACCCACACGCCCTCGGCCGGCCACTGCGGTGCGACTGCGAATGTACCGGGCTGCGAAACCGGCTCGAGCTTGAGCGGAATCGAGCGGCGCTGGCCGCCGACCACGCCTTCCGCCGTACCGGTCACCGTCGCTTCGGCAGGATTGTGACAGCCGTCTACGCGCACCAGCACCACGGCGTTCTTCGCCGCGGCATCCTTGACGGTCACAGGATTCTGAATTGACAGCCAGAAGCCGCCGGCCGTCGCCACCATCACCGACCCGGCAACGAGCGCAGAGATCAGTGTAAAACGAAACGTTTTCAACATGAGCGTTTCTCCTTCCGATGTGCACGGGCATGATTGCCTGTGCCAACGGTTCAGACGGAAACGTGAGGAGCAGTGTTAACGAAGGGCGCTTAGAAAATGAAGCTCAGGCCGCCGCGAACGCAGCGCGGCGTCTGGACGAGCAGGACGCGCTGCCCGCCGGTATAGTTGAGCGGAAGATAACCTTGCGCCAGCAGATTGCGCAGGTCGGCGTTGGCTTCCATGCGCCAGGGCAGCGAGAAGAATGTGGGAATCGGCTGGCGCACGTAGATATTCAAGCCTGCCTCGGGTCGCAGCGGATCGGTCGAATAGAGATGCCCGGTCGTTACGGCGCCCTGATTCATCCACTGATAACTGGCGACGAAGTGCGTTCCGCTTTTGGAAATGGCGCCCGAGGCTCGCGTCGTTACCGCGTTGCGGCGGCTGGCGCGAATCATGGACCGCAGCTCGTCGGGATTGTCGCTCGCCAGCTCCGCTCCCTGCGGCGCCAGAACTCCGGTCGATCCGTACATCACCGCGACGTTGTAGTTGTCGCCGAGCTTCTGCGTAACCGATGCCGTATACCCCAGGGTCTGGTAATCGCCGGCGTCGAAAATGGAGCTCGAGGAGAACAGGTCGGGCAGAATATCGCCCCCGGCGTACAGACCGCCGGGAGCCACGATGTTCAATGCCGCATCGGTCACATGCTCGCGGTATCCCGCGATCCGGAATGTGCGCGAACCCTGCTTGCGCGAGTAGCCCACTTCCATGTCTTCGCCCTGCTGCACCTTGGCACGCCCATCGCGCAGAGAAACGCGCGGCACAAGCGACAGCGCGTTGATGTCGCGCTGCAAGCCGGCGTCGGTGGCCGTGGCGTTCCCGCCTAAATCGGGCCTGCCGTTGCCGGAGGTGTACGAAATATCGATCTTGCTCGAATCGGGAAGCGTGTAATCCAGACGCGCGTACGGGCTGAAATAGCGCAGCCGGTCGAGAAACGAGACCGAGTCCATCGAGACTCCGTATTGCAGATGGAGCGCGTCGGTGATGTGCAGCTCATCGCCGAGGTTGAGCGACATGGTGCGCAGCGCGGGCAGATCGCCCGGACCACCCGCCAGCGCGGTCGTGAGCCGCGGCAAGACCATCTGCCGCATGGTGAGCGAAACCACCGGGCTCGCGGAGCCGATCGCGCGTTGGTAGCTGGTGCGGAAGCCGGCCGAAGCCATTCCGGATTGCGCTGTATAACCGAGATTCCCGCTTACGGCGACTTGGTTATTGCCGAACAGCGAAGTGGCCACCGCGAACGACGTGCCCAGGTCGGCTTCATTGCCGAATCCCGAGACCTGCCCGCCATCGCCGCCGGAAAGCTTCAACAGCCCCCGGGTCTCAGAGAACATGCCGGCCATATGGCGCACAGGCCGCTTGGCGTTCTGGTCCGGATCGAAATTCGGAAGCAGGCGTAAAACCGGCCGTGTGGCGGCGGCGCTGCGCAGCACCCATTTCCAGTCATCCGTCATGAGCGTGCTTTCGCCCGGCGGCGGCGTTACCAGTTGAATGGTGCTGAACAGCGTGCTCAGGTTGACGTGCAGCACGCTGCGCACGCCCGGCTGCACCACGATGTTGTCGCGAAACACGGGAACGAAGCTGCGGAGATTGACGCGCAGCGAATATATGTCCGGCGTCAGGCCGAGGAACAAAAAGCTGCCCTTCTCATCGGTGAGCGCCCGCGCGAACAGATGGTCTTCGTGGTTGAACAACAGGACCGTGGCGCCCATCTGGGGAATCCCGGCGCCATCGCGGACCAGCCCGCTGATGCCTCCGGAAAGCCTGGCGGGAGCGACCGCGAATGCAGGGGCCGCGACAGACACCACCAGCGCGGCCAAAATCGCACACTTCGCCGGAGTGATCCTCGGACTGAACGGCCTCGAGTTCCCTTCGTCCATGCTCACTTGTCGCGGCAGGCAAAGCCTGCGCTTCTACTAGGTTACCGTAAAAGTGGCGCTAGGTGTTAACGTCTGATTACGGTTCCTATCGGTAACCTTCATTTTTAACGTATACTGCCCTGGTTTCAGGGTCCCCAGGGGCAGCAGCTTTTCAATCGTCACCTGTTGCGCGGAAGCATCGGGCAGCCTGGCAACGTCCTCACTGAAATCGAAAACCTTCTCGTTGGTGCCGTTCTTTACGACCTCATATTCGATGCTGCCGTTGGGTTTATGGGTCTTCTCGTCCGGCTGGAAGTTATAGAGCTGTACGTAGATACCCATTTTTTCGTTGTGCTGGAACGTATCGCCCAGCCGCGGCCGCACCTTCGAACCGCCCACCACGAACTGGCCCGTGCCGATGCTGCGCGTGGGAACCTTTTCGAGCAGGTCCGCCAGAATCAGGCTGCTCGAGGCCAATTGCTCGTCGTCGTAATGCGGGACGTTGAGCGCCATCTCGTAGTTGTTCATGTTGCCGCCGATGATGTCCTTCACCACCACGTTGAGGCGGTACATCCCCGGGGCGAGCGGAAGCGACTTCTGGTAAACCGACCTTTTCTGCACGTAGGATTGCAGCAACTCGGGCGGGGAATCCACCGTCACCGTGTCCTCAAAAACGTTCACGATGCGCCGCGACATCGTGGTGATGCGGCCGTAGATATTGACCGCCGCTTTCTGCATCCCGTCTTTCGACTGGAACTGCAAATCTTTGTTGTCCAGTTGCAGCGTGACGCTGGTCAGCACCGAGCTGTTGGTCACCTTGATGAAATCGGCCTGCACCTTGATCGGCAGAATGTTGTAGGTGATATGCGAATTCACCACCGCTTCGAGATCTTTGAACTTCACCGCCGGCGGCTTTTGCAGCTTGGTGAACCGGTCCAGGCGCTCGAATTCATCCATGCTCGCCGGCGTGCCGCCGAACGACGTGCCCAGGTGCGTGCCGTCGGTGCGGTTGAAGCGGTCCAGCTTGCTGGCCATGCCCATCTGCTCCATCAGGGTGAGGCCCGCGTTGGGTACATAGAGCAGCGCGTCTTTCTCCGATGGATCCATGGTCATGCGGTATTCGCCGGTCATCGTCGGGTCGACAAACTCGATGATGATGTCGCTGCCGATGCCCTCGATATAGCGGTACCGCCACTGCTCGAACGGATACGTGGACGTCTCGCCGCCGCCCTCTTCCATGGGCCGCTGGTAGCTGCCGCCGGAGGGATGGGATTCGATTTCATCGGGCGGTCCGAAGGTGATGTAGATGCGCCCGCGGTCCGTTTTCCAGCCCGGGATGCCGGAAGCATAATGCTCGTTGGCGTAGGCGATGCGGCGATAGTGCTCTTCTTTGAACTCGTTCTCTTCGGTGTCGGGGGTCGGGTCGCGCCGCAGCCAGAACTGCTCAATGAACTGCTCGCGCTCTTCATCGGTATTCAGGCGCTTGAACGCCGCGCGCTCTTCATCGGTGATGATGTAGCCCACGTCTTCGTTGAGCCATTTCTTGTACGGCGTTTCCAGCTCTTTGCGCAGCTTCTCTTCGCGTTTTTTCTTTTGCTTCTCGGTTAGCGGTTTCGCGATGGTTTCGCGATTCTGATCGTCCTTATCCTTTTTCTTCTCTCCATAACCAAGGTTAGCCGTGAAAAATACACTGACGGCCACGGCAACTAACGCTAGATGGGCCGGCCTCATCGCACCGCCTCCTGACAGCAATGTGGTAAATACAGCTAAATCAATTTTATGGCCGCTGGAACGGCGGCGCAAGTGGGCGGATTCCGCACACTGTGGTGGTGCTTGTCTATTTTTCCGCCACCACCAGCACTTCGCCCGAGTAGCGCCCGAGGCCCGGCCAAAGCGTCACGAGCGCGCGATCCGCGGCTTCGAGCGACCCGACCGCCGCCCGCACCAGCCGCGACCGGAAGCGCCCGCGAAACACCCGCTTGGCCATCGCCACGAGGTTCATCGGCCGGACCTCCATGCGCCGGAAATGCGGCCGCAGCAGATCGAGCTCGCGGTCGCTCAGGATGATCTCTTCGCCCGCCTCCTGCGGCTGCCCGGCAAACCGCCAGCGCATGCGGCGCAGCCCGTTCAGCAGCCGGTTATTCCCATACGTCTCCGCCAGAATCAGCCTTCCGCCAGGCTTGAGCACGCGCAGAAGTTCGGCCAGCGCATTCGGATACTTCAGCGTGTGATGCACGGCGGCGCTGGCATAAATCAGGTCGAATTCGCCATCCGAAAAGCACGCCAGGCTGGCGGCATCGGCAGCGAACCCGCGCACGCGCTCCGCAACTCCGCTCGCCGCCGCGCGCCGCAAGGCGATCCGAATGGCCACCGGCGAAAGATCCATGAGCGCCGCGTTTGCGCCCTCGGTCGCCATCAACACGCCCCACTCGCCCAGCCCGCATCCGTAATCGAGAATCGTCCTTCCCGCCAGCGGCTGCGACAGCAGCTCCGCGAGCACCGCGCCATACAAGCGGCGGCGCTCGTAAAACGTGCCGCCGGGATCGTTCAGCTCATGTTCGATGATGTGCCGGTCGATCCGCAGCGCGTGATCCGGAGCGTTGAGATGGACCGCATAAGCGGCGTCATAGAAGGTGCGCTCCTCATCGGCGCTGATTCTGGCGGCTGCCGCTCGCGTGGACATCCCGCAGCTATTATCCGCGATTGCGAACTACACGGCGCGCGGCGCGCCCAGGGCGGCGATCAGCCGTTCTTCGAAGGCGAAATCCATCTTGCGCCTCGGCTTGCGCAGGTACCAGCGATAGGTTTCACGCAGCCCGGTCGAGAAGGCCGTCAACCGCACGCCCAAAACGCGCTGCACCTTGCTGACGTTTTCGGTGATGGGCGGCAGATCCAGGTATTCGCCGAAATACATCGGGCTGCCCATGGGATTTCCGCCGGCGACGCCGATGCGCTCCCGCGGCACGCGCACCAGCTCCGGTTTCTTGCCCGCGGCGCGCGCCATCTCCCGCACCGCTTCCACCTGGGTGAGCGGTTTCGCGTTGCCGATGTTGAACGCTTCACCCAACGCCTGCTCGACCTCCATGGCCCGCAGGCAAGCGCGCACCAGATCTTTGACGTAAATGAACTGCATCAGCCGCGTGCCGTCGCCCGGAATCACAATCGGCCGCCCGGCGCGCATACGATCCCAGAAAAAGGCCTCGCGATAGAACGGATTCTCCGGCCCATAGACGAACGGCGGCCGGAACGTCACCACCGGGAAGCCCGTCTGGCGGAACAGGCGCAGCAGCGCCCGCTCGCTCATGGCCTTGTTACGCACGTACGCTTCGGGATGATTGTCCGGCGCCAGCGGATCGCCTTCGTAGTGGTTCAGCCCGTCTCCGTATGCCGCCACGCTGGACATGAACACGTAGCGCTCCAGATGATTCCCCACCGCCATGGCCGTGGCTTCCACCTGGGCCGCCGTGGTGCCGCGTTCCCAGTCGTAGACGTTGTCGAAAACCACCTCGAAGCGGCGCTCTCCGATGGCGCGCCGCACCGCCTGCGCATCGCCGCGGTCCGCCACCAGGTTTTCGACGCGCTTAGGAAAGGTGTGCTTCGAGCGGCGATGCAGGATCGCCACTGAATGCCCGGCCTTCAGCAGCTCGCCCACGAGCTGCCGGCCGATAAAGAGTGTCCCTCCGATGACCAGAACGTTCATTGCGCGCGCGCGTCAGCGTTAGTCGTAATATTCCAGGCCGAGATGGGTAATCAGCGTTTCGCCGCGCATCCAGCGCAACGTGTTCTTCAGCTTCATCAGTTGGATGAAAATGTCGTGCTCGGGATAGAGCCCCGGCGCCGTCATGGGCGCTTTGAAATAGAACGACAGCCATTCCTGCACGCCGCGCATGCCCGCGCGCTGCGCCAGGTCCAGAAACAGCACTAGGTCCAGCACCAGCGGCGCCGCCAGAATCGAGTCGCGGCACAGGAAGTCGATCTTGATCTGCATCGGATATCCCAGCCATCCGAAGATATCGACGTTGTCCCAGCCTTCTTTAGCGTCTCCGCGGGGCGGGTAGTAGTTGATCCGCACCTTGTGGTACAGGTCCTTGTACAGCTCCGGATAAAGATCCGGCTGCAGGATGTGCTCGAGCGCCGAGAGCTTGCTCTCTTCCTTGGACTTGAACGAGCCCGGATCGTCCAGCACCTCGCCGTCGCGGTTGCCCAGGATGTTGGTCGAAAACCATCCCGACACGCCCAGCATGCGCGATTTCAGTCCCGGCGAAATCAGCGTCTTCATGAACGTCTGGCCGGTTTTGAAGTCCTTGCCGCAGATGGGAATGCTCCGCTCGCGCGCCATCTCGACCAGCGCCGGCGCATCCGCCGTCAGGTGCGGCGCGCCGTTGGCATACGGTACTCCGGATTTCAGCGCCGCGTACGCGTAAATCTGGCTGGGAGAAATTTCCGGATCGTCATTCTTCAGCCCGCACTCGAAGTTCTTGAGCGATTCGTGCACCGCCGCGGGCTTGTGAAAAACCTCCGTCGAGCCGCACCAGATCATGATCAGCCGCTCGGCGCCGCTCGCTTCCCGGAATTTGCGGATGTCGTCTATGAGCATTTCCGCGTGATCCATCTTCGAGCCTTTGGGCTTGAGGTTCGGGCCGTGAATGCGCTTGACGTAATCCTGATCGAACACCGCCGGCATCGGGCGAATGGCTTCGAGCGGCTCGCGCACCTGTTCGAGCAGCGGCTTCTCCAGCACGCCCGCGGTGAGCGCGGCCTGGTACGCGTTCTCCTCGAAAATGTCCCAGGTGCCGAAGCGCAGATCCTCGAGCGCCGCCAGCGGGACGAAATCCTTGATGCGCGGGCTGCGGCCCTCTGTGCGTTTGCCCAGCCGCACGGTCGAAAGCTGCGTGAGCGAGCCGATCGGTTTCGCCAGCCCTCGCTTCACCGCCTCCACGCCGGCGATGAACGTGGTGGTCACCGCTCCCATTCCGGGAACCAGAACACCTAACTTGCCTTCGGCAGGCGCGATTCGAACGTTTTCTTGAGCAGGCACGTTGCAACTCTCCAGGGGTCAAAAAGTTGATTTGTTATAATACCAACTTCATGCGAGATCGCGCGACCGCTACTCTCTCCACGCTCGTGGTGGATGACGAACCGCTCGCCAGCGAAGAACTCGCCTTTCTCCTCAAGGATTTTCAGGAAATCGAGCTGGTAGCCACGGGCCGCAACGGTTTGGAAGCCGTCGACCTTATCCAGAAGCTCGAGCCCGACCTGGTTTTCCTCGACGTGCACATGCCCGGCCTCGACGGCATCGGCGTTGTGCGCCAGTTGCGCGAGCAGGGCGTCGATCTGCCGCACGTCATTTTCGTCACAGCCTACGATCAGTACGCCATCGAAGCCTTTCGCCTGGAAGCGCTGGATTACCTGCTGAAGCCCGTGGACAAAGGGCGCCTGGCGGAAAGCATCGAGCGCGCCCGCCGCGCCGTCCAGGAGCAGCAGAAGGACGATGCCGAGCCTGTTGCGCCCCGCCTCTCGCCGCAGCGCACCAAGCTGCTCGTCCGCACCAATAACCGCAACTTCATCGTCGACGCGCAGGATGTGATCTATGCCACGATCGCCAACGGCATGATCACTTTGGTGGCGACCAATCTCGAAGGCCAGTCCAACTATCGCACGCTCGAGGATCTGCAAGCCTCGCTCGATCGCGACACCTTCTGGCGCGTCCACCGCTCGTATCTGGTGAACATCAACCGCATCAAGGAAGTGGTGCCATGGTTCAAATCGAGTTACCAGCTTCGCATGGACGACAAGCGCAACACCGAAATCCCCGTGAGCCGCGTCCAGACCAAGCGGCTGCGCGAGTTGCTGAAGCTGTAGGGCGCGCTAGCCGCCCCAGACCGCGCCGTTTTTTTCGATTGCCGTTTGCTTCGTCATTGTCCTCACCCTCTGAGCCGATGATAAATCCGGCTCGCTCGCGATTCGCAACAGAGTTGTGAAGATTCTGTAAAAACCAGGCGTGTAAACCGTTAGCTAACCGGTAACTCTCTACGGCACCACCACCACTTTTCCGAACTGCTCCTTGTTCTCCACGCGCTCGTGCGCCGCGCGAATTTCGGCCAGCGGGTAGACCTTATCGATCACCGGCTTCAGCTCTTTCCGGAAAACGAACTTCAACACTTCGTGCAGTTCGCCCATGGTACCCATGAACGATCCGAGCAGCGACCACTGCTTGCTGAACAGAAATCGCAGGTCGAGTTTCACGTCGAACCCGGTGGTGTTGCCGCAGGTCACCAGGCGACCGCCGGCTGCGAGCGATTCCAGGCTCTTCGGCCACGTCGCTGCGCCCACGTGCTCCACCACCACGTCCACGCCGCGCTTCGCGGTAATCTGTTTCACCTCGGCCGAGATGTCCTGCTTGTAGTGATCGATCACGTGGTCCGCGCCCAGTTCCCGCGCTTTGGCCATCTTGGCTTCGCCGCCCGCCGTGGTGATCACGCGGCAGCGGAACAGCTTCGCGATCTGGATCGCCGCCGATCCCACGCCGCTCGATGCCGCCAGCACCAGCACGTCTTCTCCCATTCGCAGCCGCGCGCGCCCTGTCAGCATGTGCCAGGCGGTGAGAAACACCAGCGGCACCGCGGCAGCCTGCTCGAAGTTCATGTCATCGGGAATCTGGATCGCCGTGTATTCGGGCGCCGCGATCATTTCGGCGTTGCCGCCATCCACCGCGTAGCCAAAAATCGTGTAGCGGCGGCACTGGTTGTCCACGCCCGCGACACACTGGTCGCATTGCCGGCAGCTCAGCCCCGGCGAAAGCAGCACGCGCCATCCCGGCTTCACACGCTCACACAATTCTCCCACCGCCACGACTTCGCCCGCGATGTCGCAGCCTAGAATATGCGGCATCGTAAACTTCATTCCCGGAATTCCGGCGCGAACCCAGAGATCCAGATGATTCAGCGCGCAGGCGCGCACACGCACCAGAATCTGGTTGGCTTTGATTTTCGGCTCGGGAACGTCTTCGTAAACCAGCACCTCGGGCGAGCCGTGTTGATGAATGCGGGCAGCTTTCATGCAACACAGTATACCGGCTGATAATGCCAGACACCTGCTTTCTGTCTCGCCGCTCGAAAACACCTTGTCGTTTTTCTGTTTTCCTGTTACAAGGGAGAGTTAGACGTTCGAGCTTCGAGAGGAAACCGCCATCGTCCAATTCTGCGTTCTCGCCAGCGGCAGTTCGGGCAACTGCTCTTTCATCGCCACCGAAAGAACCCGCATTCTCGTCGATGCCGGCCTGAGCTTTCGCGAGCTCTCGAAGCGCCTGGCCTCGATCGGCGAGCAACCCGGCAGTATCGATGCCGTCGTCGTCACCCATGAGCACTCCGATCACGTCGGCGGCCTCGCGCGGTTCGCCAGAAAAGTTCGTGTCCCGGTTTACCTGACGCGTCTCACAGCGCCCGCGATCGAATGGGAAGACGCGCTGCCCAAGCTCGAGCCGTTCCAGGCCGGCGCGCGCTTCACGGTGGGCGATATCGAAATTTCGAGCTTCACCATTCCGCACGATGCCATCGATCCCGTCGGGTATTCCTTCTGCGCACAAGGCATCAAAGTCGGCGTGGTCACCGACCTCGGCTATATTCCGGATTCCATCAAGTTTCATCTGCGCGGCTCGCAGGTGCTGCTGCTCGAATCCAATCACGATCTGGAAATGCTCAAGGTCGGCCCGTATCCCTGGGCCGTCAAGCAGCGCGTCATGAGCCGCAACGGCCACCTTTCGAACGATGTCGTCAGCGATTATGTCTGCCACGAGTTCGATTCCTCGACCGCCACGCTCGTCCTGGGCCACCTGAGCGAGCACAACAATCACCCGGCGATTGTCCAGATGGTGGCGCAGCAGGCGCTCAACCGCCGCGGCCTCTCCACGCGGCTCGTGATTGCGAATCAGAAGCAACCGACCGAAGTTTTCAGGTTCTAGGTGCCAGGTGTTAGGTACTAGCAACCCGAATCCAGTTCCAGGTTTTTGGTTTGCTGGCACCTGGCACCTAACACCTGGCGCCTGTTTTTTGGTTTACTAACACCTGGAACCTGGCACCTGACACCTGTTTTTATGATCTCCCGCTATACACGCCCCGAAATAGGCCGCATCTGGAGCGACCAGAATAAATTCCAGCAGTGGCTTGAAGTGGAGCTGGCTGCGAGCGAAGCCCTCGCCGAAAAGGGCGTGGTGCCCGCCGACGCCGCCCGCCTGCTCCGCGCGCACGCCGCGTTCGATGTTCCGCGAATTCTCGAAATCGAGCGCGAGGTCAAGCACGACGTCATCGCCTTCACCACCGCGGTCGCCGAGAAGATGGCCGCTGCCGGCCACGCCGAAGCTTCGCGCTGGCTGCATTACGGGCTGACTTCGAACGACGTCGTCGATACCGCGCAGGCATTGCAAATCCGCCAGGCTTACGAAATCCTGCTCGCGGATCTCGAACAGCTCCGCCCCATCCTCAAGCGCCGCGCGCTCGAGTTCCAGCACACCGTGCAAATCGGCCGCACTCACGGCGTCCATGCCGAGCCCATCACCTTCGGCCTGAAGCTCGCCATCTGGTACGAAGAGGCCGGGCGCAACATCCGGCGCTTGAAAGCCGCCGCCGAAGACATGCGGGTCGGAAAGATTTCGGGAGCCGTCGGCACGTTCGCGCACATCGGTCCGGAGATCGAAGAGGCCATTTGCAAACGGCTCGGCCTGCGGCCGGCGCCGGTCTCGTCCCAGGTCATCCAGCGCGACCGGCACGCCAATTTCGTCTCGGCTCTCGCCATCGTCGCCGCGAGCCTCGAAAAGATCGCACTCGAAGTCCGCCATCTCCAGCGCACCGAAGTCCGCGAAGCCGAGGAGTATTTTTCCAAAGGCCAAAAGGGCAGCTCCGCCATGCCGCACAAGCGCAACCCCGTCACTTGCGAGCAGATCTGCGGCCTGGCGCGCGTGGTGCGGTCGAACGCCCAGGCTGCATTCGAGAACATTGCGCTCTGGCACGAGCGCGACATCTCGCATTCCTCGGTCGAGCGCGTCATCCTTCCCGATTCGACCATCCTCGCCGATTACCTGCTCGACAAAACCACACGCCTAGTCGATCAGCTCGTGGTCTATCCCGAGCGCATGCGCCGCAATCTCGAGATGACCAAAGGCCTGGTATTCTCCGGCCAGCTTCTGCTCGATCTCGCCGCGGCCGGAATGCTGCGCGAAGCCGCCTACCGCGTGGTGCAGCGCCACGCCATGGAAGCCTGGGAGAATGAATCGGACTTTCGCGCGGCCGTCGAGCATGATCCCGAAATCGCGCGCGTCCTCAGCCCGGAGAAAATCGCCGAAAGTTTTTCACTCGAGCGCCAGCTCCGCAACGTCGACAAGATTTTCGCGAGGGTTTTCCATGATCGTTAATCCCGATATCGAACGCTACATGAGCTCACTGCTCCCCGCGCGCGACGCCGTGCTCGCGGAAATGGAGAGCCAGGCCGCGAAACGAAAAATTCCAATCATCGGTCCCGCCGTCGGCCGCGTGCTCGCACAACTGGTCATGATCGCGGGCGCGAAGCGCATCTTCGAGCTGGGATCCGCCATCGGCTACTCGACCATCTGGCTCGCCCGCGCGGCCGGCCAGGGCGCCGAAGTTCACTACAGTGACGGCAGTGAAGAGAACGCGCGCGAAGCCCGCGGCTACTTCGCCCGTTCCGGTGTTACATCCGCGGTCCACGTGCACGTCGGCGACGCGCTTGCGAGCCTTGCCGGAACTTCCGGAGAGTTCGATTTGATTTTCAACGATGTCGACAAAGACGGCTACCCGGCGGTTCTGGATGCCGTTCCCAAGCGCCTGAAGCGCGGAGGCCTCTTCATCACGGATAACACGCTCTGGCACGAACGCGTGCTCGATCCTCGGGAAACCACTGATTATGCAGTGCTTAATTTCAATAAGAAACTGTACGAATCGTCTCAGTTTTTCACTACCCTGCTGCCGCTTCGTGATGGAATCACCGTCGCGGTCAAGGCCTGATCCTTCCAGTTAACCCGTTTAAATACTTTGTTTAGCTCTTTATATGCAAAGACTTGCATGCGGGTCGGATTTTTCCTGGAAGATTTACCGGGTACTAACCACACTAACTTTGGTAGTGATTAAAGGTCAGTCTTCGGTTAAAGTAGAGAAGGAAAGGACACAATTGATGCAGATTGCCGATTCCAGGGCGGAAGCAGCTGCTCGCAGCCTGGAACTGGCCCGCGTGCTGCTTGTCGAGTCGGACGTCGCCTCGCGATTGACGTTGCAGACTCTGCTCGAAGCCTGTGGTTATTCGGTGGACGTAGCAGGTTCCTCTGCAGAAGCCGTCGGCAAGCTGGATGAAGGCAAGTACGAGCTGGTCCTGACCGACTCCCACATGGAGTCTCCAGGCGCCGGCCGCGGCGTATTGGCCTACGCACGTCGCAAAGAGTATAAACCGGCGACTGCGTTAATTCGCGCGCACCACGACGGCGTGGAACGTGAGGGTTTCAGCAAATCCCACCGGCGGATGCTGGTGGAAACCCGAGATGTCACCAACTTCCTTACCAAGGTCGCGGAGCTGATTAGTCTCCGCGCCACGCGCCGCTCCGAGCGCGCGCTGCGCCAGGGCGCCGCCAACAACTAGCCTAATCTCAGGACCGCTTCTTCCAGCGCGTCGAGCGCTCCGGCGAAGAAGTGGTCTGCCGCATCGATCCAGATCAACTGCTTCGGCGCGGCTGCCGCCGCTACCAGCGCTTCCAGCTCCGCCGCCGGTGCGTATTGATCGTGCGTGCTCGAGACGAAAAACTTGGGCACGGTGCACGTAGTAAGCATCGGCAACTCGACGGCTCCCGTGGGCACTCCGGCGGCGATCAGCCGCCGCACATCGCCCAGCGAGCAGCCCAGGCTAAGAATCACGCGGGCTCCGAACGAAAATCCCGCCAGCGCATACGGCACATCTGGATATCGCGCGCGCAGCCATGCGAGCGTCGCCCGCGCGTCTTCGATTTCCCCCACTCCCTCGGCATGCGCGCCGGCGCTGCGCCCCACGCCCCGAAAATTGAAGCGCAGCACCGCCGTGCCGCGCCGCCTGAGCGCGCGTGCGATGCGATAGACCACTTTGTTGTGCATCGTTCCGCCGAACAGCGGATGCGGATGGCACACCACGCAGGCTTCCGTAAGCGGCGCTTCGTCCGGTTCTTCGAGAAGCGCTTCGAGCATTCCCGCCGGACCATCGAGCGCGTGCGACTCGATCCGGCGAGCCACTAATTCGTCCGGTAGTTGGTGAACTGCATGTCGATGCCGAAGTCGCTCGAGCGCAGCAGTTGGATCACCTGCTGTAGCGTGTCGCGATCGCGGCCGCTGACGCGCACCAGATCGCCCTGGATCGACGCCTGCACTTTGAGCTTGCTGTCCTTGATCTTCTTGACGATTTCCCGCGCCTTCTCAATCGGAATACCCTGTTGCAGCGTGATCTCCTGCCGCACCGTCGACCCGGCGGCCTCAATCACCGGCCCGTAGGTCAGGCCTTTGAGCGGCACTTTGCGCTTGACCAGCTTCTGCTGGAAGATTTCGTTCACCGCCTTCAGCTTGAACTCGTCTTTGCTGGCGATCTCGATCTTCTTGTCCTTCTCGTTCAGCTCGATTTTCGAATGCGAGTCTTTGAGATCGAAGCGCGTGATGATTTCCTTCATCGACTGCTGGATGGCATTCGATACCTCCGGCAGTTCAATCTTGGACACTACATCGAAGCTGTTATCGGGCATGGCTCAGGAAAGCGTGCGGAAAATCGGCGTGCGGATGCGCACCACCGGCTCATCCGGCGCCGGTCCGGGCTGCGTTTTCGGTGGTTCCGTTTTCGGCGGCCCAGAGGGCGCCGTCGCCTGGCCGGGCGCTCCGGCGGCCAAAGTCTTCAGAGCCGGCGCGGCAGGCTGAGCTGCCGCCGGCTTGGGCTGGGCTTTCGCCAGCCCTTCGGATTCGAGCGCCACCAGCACTTTGTCGGTGACATTCTCGATCATGTTGATGAGCGACGCTTCGAGCGCCAGGATGACCGCGGCACGCACCTGCTCGCGGTCGACGGGCTTGGGCTGTAGCGGCGCAACCGGCGCGGGAGCCGGCGCCGGCGCGGCGGCTTTCGGTTCACCATCGGATCGCGGCGCTCGTGTCGTTTCGCCCGGTGTTTCGAGAAGCGGCTGCACGGCGCCCAATAACGCGGTCGCCTCGAAAGGCTTTCTGACGAATCCATCCGATCCGACTTGCTGCGCGCGAGCTTCGTCGTACGCCGCCACTGGTCCGGCCGTGAGCACCACGCGCGTTTGCGGGAACTTGCCGCTGGACTTCACGTATTCGCAGATCTCATATCCATCGCGGCTGGGCAGCGAAATATCGGCGAGGATCAGATCGGGCGCCAAGTCCTTCAGCCGCACCAGGGCGGTCTCGCCGTCTGTTACGGCTGCGACCTCGAAACCTTCGTCTCGCAGAATGCGCTCACCCATGCGCTGCGCGTGCGGGCTGTGATCCGCCACCAGAATGCGCTTCATTGTTGCGTATCGCTTTTCGGTTTGTCGCTCGCCGTCTGCTTATCGCTCGGCTGCGCTTCATTCTGCGGCGCCTGGGTCTTCTTCTTGGATTTCTTTTTCTTCTTGGCCGGCAACTGGTGGTTCATGGGCGGCGGCTGCTGGCTGACAGGCTGGGCCGTCACCTCGGTCGCCGTTCGGTTCCCATCCCCGGATCCTGCTGCAACGGGCGCCGGAGTTGTCCCTGCCGCCCCTGGAGCATTCTGCCGCGCATCCGGCTGCGTGTCGAGCGCCGTTGTGCCGCTCAGCGTCTGCACCGAAACGTCCGTCGTGCCGCCAGCCTGCGTTCCGGCCACCGATGCCGGCACGCTCAGCGGAATCGTCGGCCGGTTGGCGGCCATGGCCGGCGTGCCCGATTTCGCGGCCGCGCGCGTATCCGGGCTGTGTTTGAACATACCCATCACGTGGCCCATGACGCCTTCTTTTTCGCGATTTTCCAGCTCGTATTTCATGCGCGCGTAGGCCACCGGGTCCGCTTCGGGAACCGGCCGGTTCATCGCTTTGAGCTTGTCGGTTGCCTCCTGAACGTGATCGCTCAACGGGTAGTCCTTCACGATGCGCGTGTAAGCTGCGGCAGCTTTGTCTTCGAAGCGATCGCCCATGCGGTTGTAGGAATCGGCGAGCTCCCACAACACGTCATCGGCCTGGCTGAATAGCGGATACTGATCCGCGAGCGACTGCAGCCGGTTCGCCGCCGCCGGATAGCTGCCCTTGTTGTGATAAAAAATTCCGGTCTTATATTCGCCGTCGGCCAGCACTTCCTGAATGTTGCGGAGTATCTGCTGCGCTTGCGGCGCAAACTTGCTGTTGGGATATTCGATCAGGACCTGCCGGCACTCGTCCTCGGCGCGAATGGCCTGCTCGCGGTCGCGGTCCGGTTTCTCCATCTGCTTGTAGTGAATCTGGCAGACCTTTTCCTGCGACTCCGCGGCTTCGGGCATCGTGGGATAGAACAGCTTGAAGTCTTTGTATTCCGCCTCGGCTTGCGCCCAGCCGTGCGAGCCGCCCTCGCGGTACCAGCTATCGGCCACCGCCAGTTTGGCCTTGGCCAGATATTCGCTCGTATCGTAAGTGTTGATGAGCGTGTTCAGCGTGAGCCGGGCGATCTCGTAACGGCCGCGCTCGATGTCATTGATGGCCTTGTCGAACAGAATCTTGTCGGGTTGCTGCGTGTCTTTGGCGATGGGGTTTTCGTACCGGTGCCTGCGGCACGCGCTCAGAGCGAGCACCGCCACGAGCGCCGCTGCGATGGGAAGAAGACGAATTCGATAACGACCAGAGAACATAAAAAATTGCCTTTATACCCGGACGGAGTTGGCTTCCTGTGCAACCTGTCGCATTTCCGAAACCGTCGCCGCCGGGTCGGGAGTGTGAAATACGGACGACCCTGTAACGATCCAGTCACATCCGGCGCGCACGGCATCCGCCAGGTTGTCCAGCGTGATGCCTCCATCGATTTCAATGGGAAGCTCCAGACGCCGCTCCCGCCGCTTGCGATCGAGCTCGCGCACTTTGTCGAGCGCCCGCGGAATGAAATGCTGCCCGCCAAATCCAGGGTTCACGCTCATGATTAGCACGTAATCCGCCAAATCCAGGACCTCATCGAGCATCATGACCGGCGTTGCCGGATTGATCACGACGCCCGCCAGCGCGCCTTCTTCCTGGATCATGCGCAGCGTGCGGTCCAGATTCGGGCAGACCTCCTGATGTACGGAGACCTGATCCGCGCCGGCCTTGATGAACTCCGGGGCATAGCGATCCGGGTCTTCGATCATCAGGTGCACGTCCAGCCGCGACTTCGTTACTTTCCGAATCGACTCGACAACCGGCGGGCCGATCGTGAGGTTGGGCACAAAGTGACCGTCCATGATGTCGACGTGCAACATGGTTGCGCCACCCCGCTCTACTTTCCCGATCTCTTCCGCCAGGCGGGCAAAGTCCGCAGACAGAATCGATGGAACGATTTCGACCATTTGGCTGTTAGCTTACCTCGATCTTAGCACAGCGGCGAAAAAGCCGTCTCCAGCCTGTAACCCCTGAATTCGCCGCATAATATGGGCCGGATGGAGGCCCAATTCTTCGATTACGCCGTCGTTTTCCTCGCGCTCCAGCGAACAGGTGGAGTAGACCAGAATTCCTCCTGGAGCCAGCTTCTCCAGTGCGTTTTGTAACAGCACAACCTGCCTGCCATGCAGCTCCTCAATGTCGGACGGCTGGAGCCGCCACTTGATTTCCGGGTTCCGCGCCAGCGTGCCGGTGCCCGTGCACGGCGCGTCGAGCAGAATGCGATCGAACGCGCGGCCGAACGGCAGCGGGCGTGTCGCATCCAGATGCACCACGCCGGCTCCCAGGGTGCGCAACATCGCGACTCGCTTGGGATGAAAATCACAAGCCACCGCGCGAACGCCCGATTCGAGCGCCTGCGCGGTCTTGTTGCCGGGAGCCGCGCAGAGATCGAGAAACGTCTGGCCGGGCGCAAGCTCGAGCAGCGGCACCACCGATTGCGAGCCGATATCCTGGATGCGGAACTCGCCCGCCTCGCCCGCGATCAGCCGGTAGCAGCCGGGCACTTCGGTCGCCTCGGCTGAAATTGCCGCGGGAATTTCCCGGCCCGGCGGCACCCGGATGTACGTCTCGGGCGGCCGCAAATTGGCCTGTGCGATGCGCGCCGTGGCATCGGCGCCGAATTCGCGGTCCCACCGCGCCAGCAGCCATTCGGGATGCGAAAGCTCGACCGCGCGATCGGGCCATTGGACGGCTTCGCGCCCCGCTTTGCGCAGCACGGCATTGGCGAAACCGGCGGCCGAGCGAACCCCCGCGTTCTTTACCAGCTCGACGCTTTCGCTCACGGCGGCGTGCGGCGGAATGCGGTCGAGATAGCGCAGTTGATAGATGCCCATCCGCAGCGCCAGCACGACTTCGAAATCCAGCTTGCGCAGCGGCCGCCCGGAATAGTGCTCGATCAGAAAATCGAGCTGCGCCTGATAGCGCAGCACGCCGAAGACGATCTCGGAGGCGAGCGCGGCGTCACGCGGATCGAGACCCGCGGCGCCTACCGCCAGCAGGTCCGACGCATAGCCGCCGCGGCCCACTTTGCGAAGCGTTTCGAATGCCAGCAAGCGCGCGGGAGACACGGTGAAAGCTCCGTGCCCAACTATAATCAATATGTGGACCTGGAGAAAACTCTGCTGCGCAAAGTCGGCGAGGCGATTCATCGCTTCCACATGATCCGCGATGGCGACCGCGTGGCCGTGGCGCTTTCCGGCGGCAAGGATTCGCTCACGCTGCTCGAAGCGCTGCTGCGGCTCGCCGAACGCGCGCCGGTCGAGTTTTCGGTGTGCGCGTTCACCGTCGAGCAGGGCAAGTTTCTGCGGCCCGTCGAGCCTCTCGGCGAGTACCTGAAACGGCGCGGCGTGGCCTGGACCTATTTTCGCGACAAGCCTTCGCTGCGCCTGCTCGAAGATCAGCCCGATCACGGCTGCGACCTGTGCAGCCGCTACCGCCGCCGCGCGGTTTACGAGATTGCGCGCGATCTTGGCGCAAACGTGATCGCCTTCGGCCACACGGCCGACGATTTCTGCGAGGCGCTGCTGCGCAACACCATGTTCACCGGACGGCTGAGTGCGCTTCCCCCGGTGACGCATTCGCGCGACCGCGAGTTCCGCCTGATCCGGCCGCTGGTGTTTGTCACCGAAGACATCACCACGGCGTTTGCCCAATCGCTCGGCGCGCCGCTGGTGCCCTGCGGCTGTTCCCAGCGTACCGGCACCGTGCGGCGCTCGCTCCGCGAGGTCTTCGCCGAACTCGAGCAGGAATATCCGCACCTGAAGGAGAACATTCTGGCCGCCATGGGCAATCTGGATACGCGGCGCCTGCTCGACACGCGCTTTCTCGATCTGAACGGAACGGGCAAGCCGGTTGCAGAGCATTTCCCGATCGTGAACGAATGAGGGCGGCGGCGCCTGAAACGGGTATGCAAGGTTCCGATTGACCTGCCGCGTCCGCAATTGAGAAGATAGTTGCTCGCTATGCATATTCTGCCTCGCGAAGAGAAATTCCACGCGCTGTTTTTGAGCCAGGCCGATATCATCACCGAAGCGGCGCGCCTGCTGCTGCAAGGCGTGAAGGCCGGGACCGCGCGGCTGGCCGAGGTGGCTAAGGAGATCAAGAAGCTCGAGCATCAGGGCGACGAGATCATCCACGAGACCTTCACGCGCTTGAACTCGACGTTCATTACGCCGCTCGATCCCGAAGACATCCACTCGCTTTCCACGCGCCTGGACGACGTGCTCGACGGCATCGAGGACGCCGTACACCGCATGGTGGCTTATCGCGTCAATCCCATTCCGCCGGGCATGGTGCAGCTCTCCGAGATGATCTACCAGTGCAGCCGCACGATCAAAAAGGCCTTCGAAGCTTTGGACAAGAAGAAGGAAGTGCTGGAGCACTGCATCGAGATCAACCGCCTGGAGAACGAAGCCGATCATCTGGTGCGCGGCCTGGTGACGGATCTGTTCGACAACGAAACCAATCCCATCGCGCTCATCAAAGTCAAAGAGATCTACGAATTCCTCGAGGCCACCATGGACCACTGCGAAGATGTCGCCGACGTGCTGCAGAACGTAGTGGTCAAGAACAGCTAACCGGCGATGTCCACGCTGCATGTGGTGGTTCTCATCATCGCGATCGCGCTGGTGTTCGATTTTTTCAACGGCTTTCACGATGCCGCAAACTCCATCGCCACCATCGTGGCCACGCGCGTCCTCACGCCGCTGCAGGCGGTAGCGTGGGCCGCGTTCTTCAACTTCATCGCGGCGTTTACGTTCGGCACGGGCGTGGCCGACACGGTGGGCAAAGGCTTCGTCGATCTGCGCATCGTGACGCCCTGGGTGATTCTGGCGGGCCTGATCGGCGCGATTGTCTGGGACGTGATCACGTGGTGGCTCGGGCTCCCGACCAGCTCTTCGCACGCGCTGATCGGTGGTTACGCGGGCGCAACCATGTCGCGCGCGGCCTATCTTTACGGCGCCGGCAACAGCTTCCGCGGGCTCATCGTGGGTAAGTGGCCCACGACTATCGCGTTCATCGTGCTCTCGCCGCTGGTCGGCCTGATTCTCGCGTATTGCCTGATGATCCTGGTCTACTGGCTGTTCCGCAAATCGACGCCGTCCAAGATGGACTTCTACTTCCGCAAGCTGCAACTGCTTTCGGCCGCGGCGTTCAGCTTCGCGCACGGCTCCAACGACGCGCAGAAGACCATGGGCATCATCGCGGCGGTGTTGTTTTCCGCCAAATACCTGTCGACCGTGCGCGTGCCGATCTGGGTGATCTTTTCCGCGCATGCCGCCATCGGCCTCGGCACGCTCAGCGGCGGCTGGCGCATCGTGCGCACCATGGGCGGCCGCATCACGCGGCTCAAACCGCGCGGAGGTTTCTGCGCGGAAACCGCGGCGTCGATGTCCATCTTCTTCCCGACCTTGCTCGGCTTGCCCGTATCCACCACGCACGCCATTGCGGGCTCTATCGCCGGCGTCGGCTCGTTCCATCGCATAAAGGCGGTGCGCTGGGGCATCGCGACCAACATCGTGTGGGCCTGGGTTCTCACCATTCCCGCGGCTGCCGTGATCGCATGCATCTGCTTCGTGGTGATCCGGCTGTTCCTGCCGGGAGCGTGATGCGCGGCTTGACTTTCGCGCCTGGCGCTGCATAAGCTGCCACCGGGTATCGATATGCCGGAAGATTTCCGCGAAGCGAAACGCAAGCAGCAGAGTTTTCTCGCGCCGCTCGAGCGGCCCACGCTCATCTGGCTCGCCGGGCACATGCCGCGCCGGGTGAATTCCGATCACCTGACGGCGCTCGGGTTGTTCGCGCTCGCGGGCGCGGGAGCGAGCTACTGGTGGGCGCGTTCGAATCCGGCAGGCCTCTACGCGGCCATCGTGTGCCTGGCGCTCAACTGGTTCGGCGACAGTCTCGATGGCACGCTGGCGCGCGTGCGCGGCCGTTTGCGCCCGCGCTACGGGTTCTACCTGGACCATGTAGTGGACGCGTTCGGCGCGCTGTTCCTTCTGGGCGGCCTGGCGCTTTCCGGCTACATGCACGAGCTCATCGCGCTCGGCCTGCTCATCGCTTACCTGATGCTCTCGATCGAAGTTCATCTCGCCACCTACACGCTGGGAACGTTCCACATCTCCTTCTGGAAATTCAGCCCGACCGAGCTGCGCATCCTGCTGGCCATCGGCAACCTGGCGCTCGTGTGGCATCCGAACGCGCGCGTTTCCGGCACCGGGATGCGCCTGTTCGATTTCGGCGGCGCCGCGGGAATCGCGGGGATGGGGCTCATGCTGCGAGCTTTACGAGCTCGAGCGGCTGGATTGATCGCGCAACTCCGCGGCATGCATACCGAGCTTCTTGAGTAGCCGCACGGCTTGCGCGCGCTCCGTTTGCGACAGGCCCGACGTCGCGCGCTCCATGGCCGCCGCGTGACGCTCGAACGCGCGCTCGATCAGCTTCCGCCCGCGCGGCGTCAAGTGCACCATGCGCGCCCGGCGGTCGTCGGGATCGTCGCGCCGCTTGACCAAGCCCTTGTGGGCGAGCCGGTCGATGGCGACGCTGATGGATCCGCTGGTCAGATCGACCTGTGCGCCGATAGCGTTGACCGGCGCCGGGCCTTTGTGCAGCAGCATCTCGAGCACCGCGAAGTCGGACAGGCCCAGGCCGGAGGATCGAATATCCTGGTAAGCATGGGCCTGGAGCGCGGCATAGGCTTTCCACAGAACCAGCCACAGATGGATGCCGCCCGCTTTAGGCCGCGGTGTATGGACGCGTTTCATGCCTGAATCCTTTTTGATGCCTATACATCAATATACTTGATATCAAGCTAATTTGGAGGTGCTCATGCAAACCCAACCCGTAACGGCCCGCACGGTTTCCCGCGTGATTCCGGCCCAGCGCGTCATGGAAGGCGCCGGCGTTTCGGTCCGCCGGTCTTTTCCCACGCCCGGGCTCGAAGACATCGACCCGTTTCTGCTGCTCGACGAGATGGGACCGGTCGAGTTCCGGCCCGGCTCAAACGCCGGCTTTCCCGACCATCCGCATCGCGGTTTCGAAACCGTCACCTACATGCTCGAAGGCGCCATGGAGCACCGCGATTCCCACGGCAACCACGGCGTGATCGCGTCCGGCGACGTGCAGTGGATGACCGCCGGCGCGGGCCTGGTCCATTCCGAAATGCCCGCCGCCGAGCTGCGCAAGACGGGCGGCCGCCTGCACGGTTTCCAGCTCTGGGTGAACCTCCCGCGCGCCGCCAAGATGACGCCGCCGCGCTACCAGGAGATCCCTTCCGCGCGTATTCCCGTCGCGGAAACACCCGACAAGGCCGTCCGCGTTCGCGTGATCGCCGGTGAATCGCTCGGCGCGAAAGCCGTGATCGACACCCGCACGCCCATTCTCTACCTGCACTTCACTCTGCAACCGGGCGCTTCCATCACGCAGCCGGTTCCACACGAGTACAACGGCTTCGTCTACGTCATCGAAGGCGAAGCCCGCCTTGGCGCCGAAGCTGTGAAGGCCGCCGAAGGCGATGTCGCGGTGCCCGAAAAAAACGGCGACGCGATCACGCTCGCAAATTCCGCGAATGCACCGCTCAGCCTGTTGCTGATCGCGGGCGCGCCCATCGGCGAGCCGGTGGCGCGCTATGGCCCGTTCGTGATGAACACCAAGGCCGAGATTTACCAGGCCTTCGACGATTTCCGCAACGGCCGCATGGGCGTGATCGCGGGCTAACGATCGGCGCGCGTCGGCTCGGGCTCGGTGGGTCCCGCGTCGAACAGGTAGCCGAACCCGCGCACCGAGCGGATCAGCGCGGGATTCGCGGGATCGGCCTCCACTTTCTGCCGCAGGCGCAGAATGTGGACGTCCACCGTGCGGTCGGTGACGGCGTGGTCCATTCCCCAGACGTAATCGAGCAACTGCTCGCGGCTGAAGACCACGCCCGGCCGGCTCATCAAAAACTCCAGCAACCGGAACTCGGTCGCCGTTAGAGTCAGCGGCTTGCCGTTCAGTCGCACGCCGCAACTGTCGCGGTCGAGTTCCAGGCCGTCGGCTCGCAGCATGCGCCCCGGTTCGCCGCCCGGAGCACGCATCTGGATACGGACGCGCGCGATCAGCTCGCGCACTGAGAACGGCTTCACGACGTAATCGTTCGCTCCGAGCTCGAGACCCAGAATGCGATCGCTCTCCGATGCGCGCGCGGTGAGAAAGATGATGGGCAGATTCGCCAGTTCCGGGTGACGGCGGATGCCGCGGCAGATTTCGATGCCGTCCGCATCCGGCAGCATGATATCCAGAATCAGCACGTCCGGCTTCTCTTTGCGGCACAATTCGATCGCGCCCTTGCCGGTTTGCAGGCCGACCGTGCGAAACCCTTCCTTTTCGAGGTTGTATTTCAGCAGCGCGTACAGATCGGCGTCGTCTTCGATGAGCGCGACAGTTTTCATACCTCTACTTGTCTGAACATACCGCAGGGATTGTTACAAAGCCATGACGCTTCGGTTAATCCCGGGTTATGGATTCCGCGGCTGCACCTGCGCGATCTCGCGCGACTTTTGCGCTTGCAGAAACGCGAGCAGGTCAACGAACTCGGATTTCGTCAGGCTCTCATCCAGACCTTCGGGCATGAGCGAAACGTTCGACGGCTTCATCGAGAGGATCTGCTTGCGCGGAATGCGCACCTCGGCATGCGGGCCGGTCACCAGAGTGACGGCCTGCGGCGTGTCTTCGCCGCGCACGCCGGAGTAGGTTTCGGTGCGCGTTTCGACGTTGTATATTTCGAATCCGGGAACGAAGCTGGCGCTCGGGAAAACGATGGCCTCCAGAATATCGTGGCCGGAGCGGATGGCGCCCACCGCGGTGAGGTCCGGGCCGACGTGCCCGCCCTGATGACCGATGGTGTGGCAGTTATAGCAGGCCACTTTTTCGCCGTAGAAAATGCGGCGGCCGCGCCCGATATCGCCGCCCGCCGAAAGCAGCGGCTCGAGCCTGCGCAAGCGCTCGATGCGCGCTTTCTGCAACTCTTCGAGATGCGCCACGAGCGGCTTTGCCGCCGAGCGCACGTCATCCGGGTACTTGGAGAGAATTTCCTGGAGCCGTTTCGCATCGGGCTCGCCGATCGAAACCCGCGATTTGAGCAGCGCCGCGACCATGGCTTTTCCCGCTGCATCGCTGGCGGAAGCGCGGTAGGCATCGAGCAGGCTGGGAAGAATCAGCGCGTCGGCTTGCGGCAGGTAGCGGTGCGCGAGCAGTTCGAGTTGCTGATCCGTCAGTTTGGCCTTGCCGATCGCCTGCGCCGCTGCCAGCCGCGCGCCGGCATCGTTGGTCTTGGCGAGCCGGCCGAGCAGGAACTTCAGCGAGGAATCACTGAGCTCGGGATGATCGTGCACCAGCACGGCAATGGCGGTCGTGCGCAAATCGGCGGGCGACGCGTCGCTTGAAGCGATCTTCTCCAGCCGGCCGTCGAGTCCCGTGATCTGGAGCGCGCGAACGAGCTGCACGATCCTCAAACGCACGGCTGGGTTGCCCGTATCGAGCAGATGCCCGAATTGCGCGGTCCACGACGCGGGAAATTCCTTGAGCGAGCAGCGATCGACGGTGTCCAGCAAAAACAGCTCACGGCTGGCCGGAAGCGCGGTGTTTCCAAGCAAATCGGCCACCATTTTCTGCGCGCTGGAATCCGCGCAAATCGCCAGCAGCGCATCGCGTACGGGCTCGACTTCATCGGCCGGCATTTCAGGAGCGCGCAGATGCTGATCGAGAAAACTGAGCACCGTGCCCGACCAGTCGGAATGATGCGACACCACCCACAGCGCCGCGGCGCGCAGGTCTTTATCGCGATCGCTCAGGAAGGGCGCAAGCTGCTCGCTCGTGAGCGGCGATCCATCCATCTGGTCGAGGGCGATAAGCGCGGCTTTGCGGATGCGCCGGTTCGGGCTTTTGAGCGCTTCGATCTCCGGCTCCGGCGTTTTCAACTCGATCAGCGCGTACATCACGGAATGCTCGAGGAAGCGGTCGTCGGCGCGCGCCGCAGCCGAGATCAGCGCGGGAACAGCGCGCGCATCTCCGACCTGTCCCAGCGCCGTGGCGGCCTGGCGCCGCGCCGCAGGCTGATCCTGCTTCACCATCTCCATCAGGCGGTCCACGGCTTCGCGGTCGCGCGCCATGCCGGCGGCCCTGGCAGCCGCAACGCGCACGCGGAAATTCGCATCGTGCAAAGCGGCGCGCACCGCTGTCTGCGCCTCCGGCGTTCCGATGCGATATAAGCCCCAGACGGCCGAGCTGCGCACTTCATGCGACGCCGCGTGCTCCCGCACTTTCGCGAGCGGCTCAACCGACGGCGCGCCCGCTTCGACCAGCAGCTCCAGGGCGCGATCGCGCACCGCCGGCCGCGCATCGGATAAATGCCGCGCGAGATCGGCGGGGCTTAGCGTAGCCAGCTTCAAAGCCTCCCCGCGTGGATCTTCCACGTGCGGCGCTGCGACCCTGCGAATGCGGTAAATCCCACCTTTGATTTCCGGCTTCGCCACGCGCGAAATCGGGCAGCCGTGAATGAACCATGCGCCCGTATCCACAACCAGCAGACTGCCGTCCGCGTCTTCAATGACGTCGGTCGGATGAAAATCCGGGTCGGCGGAAGTGAGGAAGTCGGAATCTTCGGTGCGGAATGTCGCGCCCTCGCGGTAGAGAATGTGGCGCTGCACGCGGTGCGGGTTGAACTGCGCGCTGAAGAAATTGCCCTGATACTGCGGGCCGAAACTCGTGCCGCGATAGCGCTGCAAGCCAGCCGGCGCGATGCGCGCGAACTTGGTCATCACCGGCATCAGGTCGCCCGTGCGCTTGAACTCGCTCACCACCGAAAACCATTTCGGATACACGCCGCCCCAAACCCAGTGCATGATGGCGTCGCGCTGCCCGTCGCGCGGATCCTGGAAATAGGTCATGGTGCCGAAGGTCTCGCCGGTTTCGAGAAACACCAGCTCGACGGGATTATCGAATCCTCCGCCCGCCACCCATTCGAGACCCGTGCCGTCCGGCCGCACGCGCCAGATGCGCGAGCCCAGCCCTTCATACGACCGGCCGTCTTTAGTCTTGATGTTGAAGCCGTGGCGGCCGTCGGTGAGATACAGCCAGCCATCGGGACCGAAGAAAGGACCGTGCAGGCTGGCGGCGTTCGAGGAAAGATTCCATCCGGTGACGATGACTTCGCGCTCGTCGGCCACGCCATCGCCGTCGGTGTCTTTCAAGCGCACCAGATCCGGAGGCGCCGCGACGTACAGGCTGCCGCGATACCAGACCGCGCCGGCGGGCAGCGTCAGCTTGTCGGCGAAAATCGTGCTCTTGTCGAACACGCCGTCGCCATCGGTGTCTTCGAGCATGCGAATCACGTAATCGGGCTTCGCGGCCATCTGCGGAGTGGTCAGCGTGTTTCCCGAGGATTCGCAGAGAAACAGGCGGCCGCGGTCGTCGAACGTTCCCATCATCGGATAGGAAAGCAGATTCGATCCCGCGACTTTTTCGATTTTAAATCCGGGCGGAACGTGCAGCGCCGCGAGGCCGGTGGGCGCGATGCTGGGAGCGCCGGCGCTGCGAGACGCAACGAAAATCAGCGCCGCGACGATTCCGAAACAGAAGAGAAAAATTGCGCGAAAGGCACGGCCGCCGGGAAAAGATTGCGGGATCATTTGTGACATGTTACCACCGGGGACTTTGGGATCCAGGCGGCGATGCTGATTCGAGGAGGGATCCAGCCATGGGCAGGTGTTACCGGCCCGGACCGGCGGCGCTGGTTGACCGCCGGCCGTTCACTCGAAAAGCGCTAGAGCGATACCGGTTCGCGCAAAGAGAAGGTCAGCCGGGTTTCTGCGGGGAACGCTACGTCCTGTTTGCCGGTAGCAGCCGCGCCTCCCGTGCCGGCCGCTGCGCCCGCGCCTGCGCCGATGAGCGCGCCTTTTCCGCCGCCGGCCAGCGCACCAATTGCGGCTCCGAGCCCCGCGCCGCCGCCGATCAGCAGGCCGTTGCGCTTCTTGTGGCCCTGACTCGCGCGGCTGTCAACCGATGTGTCAATCTTGTAGGTCTTGCCGTTGAGCTCGAAAGAATCGAGCGTCAGCGCCAGCACAGCGCGGCCCTTCAGGCGGCCCGATTCACCCGAACGCGAAACGTGACCGCGGAACGCCGTTCCTCGGGGAAGCAGGGTTTTTTCGTGCCACGCCACCGGCTCGGCGAGAGTGGCCGAAAACTCGCTGCCCGAGTGCGTGCGCTTGGCATCAATGGTCTCATCGAGGCGCACGTGAATGGGGGTGCCGCGCGGAATCGTCACCGCCGCTACCGCGGGACGGCTGTCGTCGCTTGCAGGAGCGAGCGCGGCTGTCCGATCCGCCGATTGATCTCCCGCGGCGGTTTGACTTGCCGGTTTCGGGCCGCAGCCGATCAACATGACGATAGCCGCAAAACTGATAACTCTGGTCAACATGGGTTCTTCTCCACATGTGATGTTGCAAACATGCGGCCAAAACGTAAGTGGTTCCTTTTGTGGATATCTCAACGTTTCGCGCGGCGGAAGAATTTACACGTAGTAAAAACGCCGGGAAAAAGCTGGTGATTAATTCTAATACGTCGCGCGGCCGCCGCTGGCGTCGTAACACTGGCCGGTAACGAACGAGCAATCCGGACTTGCGAGAAAGTGGACCACCGCCGCGATCTCATCCGGCGTGCCCGTGCGTCGCATGGGTATGCGATCGGTCATATAGCTCACCTGAGTTTCGGTGAGCTGGTCGAGAATGTGGGTGCGGATCACCGCGGGCGCTACGGCGTTCACGCAGATGCCTTCGGTGGCGACTTCTTTGCCGATCGATTTGGTAAACCCGATCACCGCCGCTTTCGTCGCCGAGTAAGGCGACATGTTCGGGTTGCCTTCTTTGCCGGCGATCGAGGCGATATTGACGACGCGCCCGTACTTACGCTCGCGCATGTGCTCGATCACCGCGCGCGTCATGTAAACCACGCCCAGCAGGTTGACGGCAATCACTCCCTGCCAGTCCGCGTCGGTCTGGCTGGCGAGCGGCGCCGCTTTTCCGGCGATGCCCGCATTGTTGACCAGAATATCGATGCGTCCCGATCGCCCAAGAACCTGAGCGACGGCGGCGTTGGCGGAATCGGAACGCGAAATATCGACTTGCAACGGAAACGCCGCGCCGCCGATGGAACGCGCCACTTCCGCCGCGCCGTTCAAATTCAGATCGGCGACCGCTACCGACGCTCCGGCCTTTGCCAGCCGCCGCGCGATCGCCTCCCCGATGCCCGTGGCCGCGCCGGTCACCACGGCCGTCTGCCCGGTCAGATCGAACGGCATCTACTCTTCTTTGACCACCTGCACGGTGATCTCGGTGGTCACCTCGCGGTGCAGCCGCACTGGAATTTTGTGCTCGCCCAGTTGCTTGATAGGCTCATCCAGCACGATCTTGCGCCGGTCGACCGTGAAGTTCTGCTTCTCGAGCGCCTCGGCGATGTCCTTGGCGGTCACCGAGCCGAAGAGCTGATCGTTTTCGCCGGCTTTCTGCGCGATGGTCACGGTAACGCCGCCGATAATTTTCGAGAGATCCTCGGCCTCGCTCTTCAGCTTGGCTTCGCGGCGGAGATGCGCCTGGCGCTCCTGCTCGACGATCTTCTTGTTGGCTTCCGTAGCCGGAACCGCGAGGCGCTTGGGCAGCAGATAGTTGCGCGCGTAACCCGCGGCGACCTTCACCACCTCGCCGCGCGCGCCCAGTTTCTCGACGTCTTCCCTGAGTATGATTTCCATGATTGGTTCTCCGTATGCCGGACGGCGCCGCCGCCCTAGATCGCTGCCGCGAATGGCAGCAGGGCGATATTGCGCGCCTTCTTGATTGCGTCGCTCAACCGCCGCTGGTGCGGCGCGCACACACCCGAGATGCGCCGCGGCACGATCTTGCCGCGCTCGGCGACGAAGCTCGAGAGCAGCCGCACGTCTTTGTAGTTGATGTCGTCGATGCGCTCGACGCAAAAGCGGCAGACTTTTTTCCGCCGGAAATACTGCTTCTTCTGAGTGGCGACGGCCTTATCGCCGCCGGTCGGCCTCTGCCCGGCGCTGCCGGGTCTTCCTTTGACTTCCGCCATGTTCGATTCTCCTCGGCTATTCGGTTGCTGCCTCGCCCGTCATCTGCTGCCCCACCGACGGCTGCGCCGGGGCAGGCGCAGGTGCAGCCTGGGCTTTGCGCTGCGCGCGCTTGTCGCGGTCTTTTTTGCGTTTTTCCAGGCGCTTGAGCGTCTGATCCACCCGCACCGTGAGAAACTTGAGCACCAAATCCGACACGCGCAGGCGCCGCTCGAATTCCTTCACCGTTTCCGGCGCGGCAGTAAACTGCACCAGCACGTAATTGCCTTCACCATACCTGCCGATGTGGTAAGCCAAGCGGCGCTTGCCCCACTTCTCGACTTTGTCCGCAGTGCCGCCCGAGGTTGTGACCACCGATTTCATCTGCTCGATGAACTGGTCGCTCTCCTCTTCCGTTGCATCCGGCTTGATAATAAACAGCTCTTCGTAGATCCTCATTCTTCCTCAGTTTTTGAACCTTGGGCGCGACGATTGTATTTCGTCATGGACTTTTCGACGCCCTCGGCGATTATGGAAGCCACGGCATCGGCCCCGCGGCCGACCAGTTCTTCCGTCTCCTTCTGCTGCGAGCGCTTCACCGGCGCCAGCAGATATTCCGCCCCATCGCGGACCTTGTGGCCCGGATTCACCCCGAGCCGTACTCGCACAAAATCGTTCGTGCCCACGGCATCGATCACGCTGATCACGCCATGATGCCCGGCGGCCGAGCCCCGCGGCTTGATGCGCATCTCGTACCACGGAAGATCCAGCTCGTCATAAACCAGAATCAGATCGGCCGGCGTAAATCCGTGTTTCTCCATCAACGCGCGCACCGAAACACCGCTCAAATTCATGTACGTCTGCGGCTTGGCCAGCATCACCGGCTTGGCCGCGATCTCTCCCACTCCCGCCAGCGCTTTTGAATCCTTGCGGCTGACGCGCACCGCGTGCCTCTCGGCCAGCAGATCGATCACGCGAAAACCCAGGTTGTGGGGTGTATTTTCGTACTCCGCGCCCGGATTCCCCAGGCCCACCACCAGGTACATGCCCGGCTACTTCTTCTTGGGCTTGGCTTCGGCCTCGGGCTTTTCCTCCGCAGCGCCTTCCTCTTCCTTCTTGCCCTTCTTGATGACTTCCGGTTCGGCGGGCGCCGCTTCGGCCTCCGGAACCGCAGCCTCGGCCGGCGTCGGCTCGGCTTCCACCTTGATGGCCACCACGTGCGCCACCACAGCGTCGGAATGGCTCATCAGCTTCAACGAGCCGGCCAGCGCGATATCGCTGGCGCGCTTGCTCTGGCCGATCATGAGCTCGCTCACGTCGATCGTGAAATGTTCGGGAATTTCGTTGGGCAGGCACTCGATCTCGATTTCGCGCGTCACGATTTCGAGCAGGCCGCCCTGCTGCTTCACGCCTACCGGATCGCCGTGCGTGATGACCGGAACCGAAACGCGGATGCGCTTCTTCAGATCGATGCGCTTCAGATCCACGTGCAGCAGGTCGCCCTTGATGGGATCGTACTGGCCGTCCACCACCATCACGGGCGTCGTCTCGCCGCCTTGGATATTCAGATTGAAGATGGTGTTGTGCCCGGTCTTGCTGCGCAGAATCTGCGAAATCTGCCGCGGGCTGACGGCGATCGAGACCGCATCCTTGTACGCTCCGTATACGACGGCGGGAATCATACCCGTACGCCGCGTGCGCCGGGCTTCGTTTTTTCCGCGAGAAGCGCGAGGCTCCGCGGCGACTGTCACTTCCGTTTTCATGGCATCTCCTTAACCGGGCCGCAAGTCCGAAGCGTCTTGCCGAACCGCTTGACGTGGGTTGCTGCGCCGGGAAAAATTTCAAACAAACAAAATACTGACCGATGTCTCCTCGTGAATCGACTGCACCGCCCGGGCCAGCAGCGGCGCCACCGACAGGCCGCGAATTTTCGCGCACTGCTTCGCCTTTTTGGTGAGCGGAATGGAATTCGTCACCACCACTTCCTTCAATCTCGATTCTGAAATCCGCTCGATGGCCTGCCCGGAAAGCACGGCGTGGGTGGCGCAGGCCGAAACGCTGGCCGCGCCGTGATCGAGCAGCGCTTCGGCGCCCTTCACCAGCGTGCCGGCGGTATCGATCAGATCGTCCACCATCAGGCAGTTGCGGTCTTTCACCTTGCCGATGACGTTCATCACTTCCGCAACGTTGGCTTCCTCGCGGCGCTTATCGATGATAGCCAACGGCGCATTCAACCGTTTGGCAAACGCGCGCGCGCGCTCCACGCCGCCTGCATCCGGCGACACCACGGTGAGGTGCGGCACTTCGAGCGGCTTAAAATAATCGATCATCACCGGCGTGCCGAACAGGTGATCGACCGGTATATCGAAGAATCCCTGAATCTGCGCAGCGTGCAGATCGAGCGTGAGCATGCGGTCCGCTCCGGCCGCTTCGATCAGCCGGGCGACGAGTTTTGCGGAGATCGGAACGCGCGGTTTATCTTTCCGGTCCTGCCTGGCGTAACCGTAATAAGGAATGACCGCCGTGATCCGCTCCGCCGAAGACAGCTTGAGCGCGTGGACCATGAACAGCAGTTCCATCAGGTGATGATCGACCGGGGTGCACGTGGGCTGAACCACGAACACGTCGGCGCCGCGGACGTTTTCCTGAATCTGGATGTTGTTCTCGCCGTCGGCAAATGCGGTGACCTGCGCATGTGCGAGATCCAGGCCGAGATCCCGGCAGATCTCTTCGGCCAGCGCGCGGTTGGCGCTGCCTGAGAAAACCTTGATGCGATCCGGATTCATCGCGCGTACCGGCTTAGGGGCGGCCATAATTTTTCTCGCGTCGTGTGCTTTTCGAGGCGTTTCCACCACTCCGAACGATATCTGGCACGTCTGACCAGCGTAATCGGGAAAACCCGTTCTTCTCTAAAAGATGGAAGGGCGCGCTGGACTTCGCTTCGCCCGGGGAACAGTCCAAAGACCGCCGAACCGCTCCCGCTCATCATCGCGGGCCCAGCACCCAATTTTAGCAGGCGCCGCTTCACTCGCTCCAGTTCCGGATGCTGGCGAAACACAACCGGCTCGAAATCGTTCTCACCCGATTCGCGCTTCACGCCTCCGGCCGGGGCTGTGATACAACCCCAAGCCTGCGACTGGAAACTAACCATTTTATTTTGTTGAGATTCCACTGTCAATTCGGCGCTCAGCAAACGGTACGCTTCCGACGTCGAAACCTGCACCTCGCGAGGCACAACCAGCAATCCGTGCTGCGACGGGCGATCCGGCAGCGGATAAAGCTCGGTGCCGCGCCCGATTCCGACTGCCGCTCCGCCCACCAGAAAGAACGGAACATCGCTACCCAGCTCCGCGGCAAGCCGCGCGAGCACGGGCATTTCGAGCGCCTTTCCGGCGAGCACAGGCAGCGTCAGCAGCACGGCGGCGGCATCGCTCGATCCGCCGCCCAGACCTGCGCACATGGGAATGCGCTTATCGAGCTCGAACCGGACCTCGCCGGTCGCGCGCATGGCATCCAGGCATAGCTTCGCGGCGCGCGCGATCAGGTTATCGGCGATCTCGACGTTGCCCGCGACCGCGATGCTCGTTCTCGGCGAAGGCGTGAACGCGATCGCGATGCGGTCGGCGAGCGAGATGGTCTGGAAAATCGTGCGCAGCTCATGAAACTGGTCGGGCCGCCGGTAGAGCACGCGCAGATCGAGGTTGATCTTGGCGAAAGCGGGAACGCGCGCGCGGCGAACAGCGCTCATTTGTCGTATTGCAGCAGCGAGAAGACATCGTAGCCCGGCAGCTTCTTTCGCCCTTCGAGAAACGTCAGCTCGACGACTACCCCGACGCCCGCGACTTTGCCGCCGACTTTTTCGACCAGTTCGGTCGCCGCAGCCGCGGTGCCGCCGGTGGCCAGCAGATCGTCGACGATGAGCACGCGGCCGCCAGGCTGGATGGCGTCTCGATGGATCTCCAGGCTGTCATTGCCATACTCGAGCGCGTAGCTCACCGCGACACACTCGGAGGGCAGCTTCTTCGGTTTGCGCACGGGAATGAAACCTGCGCCCAGCGCGTAGGCCAGCGCCGGCGCGAAGATGAAACCGCGCGCTTCGATGCCGATCACGGCGTCCACGCCGGCATTGCGGTAATGGTTGCCGAGATCGTCAATGACTTGGTGGAACCCGCGCTTGTCCTTGAGCAGCGTGGTGATGTCGTAGAACAGGATTCCAGGCTTGGGGAAATCGGGCACTTCGCGGATCAGCGTCTTGAGATGGTTGGAATTGTTCATCAGCCCTCGATGTGAAAGGTATCGTATTGTTGCATGGCCGCCTCGCTTTCCTCAACGCCGCGCACGTCGGCCAGGCGCGGGCCTTTCCACAAGCGCGCGGCGAGCTCGGAAAGCTGTTCCGGCGTGCCGGAGGCATAGACTTCCACGCGGCCGTCGTCCAGATTCCGCACGTAGCCCGAAACGCGCAGCTCCGCCGCGGCGCGCTGCGCGAAATAGCGGTACCCGACTCCCTGCACGCGCCCACGGACGAAGTAGCGCCGGGCGATGAGGTCGCGTTTAGGCATCGGGCTCGGAGAACCACCGTGTTTCAAATGTGCGTACCCACGTAGTCGTCGGGAATCGCTCGTCGGCAAAACGACAGTCACTCTGGTGGAGTTAGCTCCAGATTGAAAATCTGCCGTTCTTGCACTTCAAAGGCGTCAGCCGTCGCGGACTTTGACCGCAGTAGATTGAGATCAGCGTGTGATCGCCGCAACGGGCCGATTAAAGCGACAGCCTTGTACCGCCCGGGAGCCAGATCTGTGAATGCGAATTGGCCGTTTTCGCCGGAGTTCACGTATCGCAAAGCGGAGGAATCCATCATGTCGGGAAGCGCTTCGGGAAGCAACACAATGCGTACGTCCTTCATCACCGCACCCTTAGTGTCTCGCACCGTCCCGGTCACGGTCGCCACACGGGTGCTGATGATGAAGTTCAGAGTGGAATCGGGCGAGGCATGATCAACGCGGATAGGTCCGCCCGCGACGTGCGCGCCCCGGTATCGCACTTCAGTTAGCGCGTATCCCGGTGACAAGCCCATGAGACGAGGGAAGTAGCCGCCCCTGGAGACACCGTCGAGGCGGAAGCGCCCCGATTCAGATACGGCCACCGGCTCAGCATTCGCTGACACGGTGACAGGCCATAACTGAACGGAAAGTTTCGACGGCAGTTCCAGGTTTTCTTCGGCAATGCGCACAGATCCCTCAACTGTAAAGCCGGGCTCGAGGAGCAGCTTCAAATCCTCCGCATCGCCATCGTTCACGTCCACGGTGCATTGGGCAAACAGTCCACGTTCCTTCGATGGGCTATTGTCTTCGGCGGTGAGCACGTACTCGCCTTCGCTGAGATGATCGATATGAAACGGGCCCGGATGTTCCAGTTCTCCGTGGGCAATCAGAGTGAAAGCTCCCGCCTGCATCGCGGTCAGGGTCAGTTGGATTTTCTCGGCATGATCCCCTTCCGGCGCCTCCACGTCTCCGCTCACCGAGCGAGGCCGTCTCTTCCGGACTTTGATTTCGAGCGACCGGCTTTCGCCTGCGGCGAGCGTAACAGGGAGGGCCGCTTCGATGCGAGCGGCGTCGGGAAAATAACTCCTTCCGTACTCGGCGCGCCTGGCGTTTTTCTTCCTTCCATCTCCGGGCGCGATCTCCAAGATACTCTGGCCGATTTGGAGAAAGTAAGCGCCGGGTTCGAGACTCGTCAACTCGAACGCGCCAGCGTTATCGGTAACCGCGGCGCCGGCGACAGCGCGAATGAATCGCTTGACACCGGTCCCGTAATCCTCTTGCAAGGGCACGACACTCAGACCCTTCACGGGATCCTCGGTTTCGTAGTCGACGATTCGTCCAGAAATAGACGGCGCCGAGGTCAACGCAAAGTCGAACGTCGTCGTCTCTCCTGCGTTCACGGTCACTACGGCATGGCCGGGGTCTATCGTGGCGTTGATCTCCCGGTACCCTGTTTTCGTCACGGTGAACGCCAGTTCGCCCGGCGGCAGCGCGTGTAAGACGTACGAGCCGTCGCTTGCACTAACCGCTGAGAATACGGTGTTATTCACGTCGGCGAGAACCCGAACACCGGCGAGCTTTTGATGCGTTACGGCGTCAGTGACGGTACCGTCAACAGTGGCGGTATCCTGCGCTGGGAGCGAAGCGCAGACGAAAGGTAACACCATGGCAGCTCCCAACGGAAGAGGCAGGCGCTCGATCGTGCGTTGCTTCATGTCTCAATACCGCGTGGCCACGTAATCGTCGAGGATCTGGATGAACTCGGCGACGATGCGATCGCCCTTGAGCGTTTTGAGCAGGCGGCCGTCGACGAAGACGGGCGCTTTGGGCTCCTCGAAAGTTCCGGGCAGTGAGATGCCGATATTGGCATGCTTGGATTCGCCGGGGCCGTTCACCACGCAGCCCATCACGGCGACACGCATCTCTTCGACGCCCTTCTTCGATTCCTTCCAGACGGGCATCTGCCGGCGCAGGTAGGTTTGGATCTGGTCGGCCATTTCCTGGAAGAACGTGCTGGTGGTGCGGCCGCAGCCGGGGCAGGCGGTGACCTGCGGGGTGAAGCTGCGGATGCCGAGCGACTGGAGTATCTGCTGCGAGACCGTGACTTCTTCGGTGCGGTCGCCGTTGGGAAGCGGCGTGAGCGAAGTGCGGATGGTGTCGCCGATGCCTTCCTGCAACAGCACCGCGAGCGCGGAGGTGGTGGCGACGATGCCTTTCGCTCCCATGCCGGCTTCGGTCAAGCCGAGATGCAGCGGGTAATCCGAGCGGGCGGCGAGCGCGCGGTAGACGTCGATCAGGTCCTGCACGCCGCTCACTTTGGCGCTCAGGATGATCTTGTCGTGCGCGAGGCCGTAGCGCTCGGCGGCGCGGGCGGATTCGATGGCGCTTACCACCATGGCTTCGAGTGTGACGTCGCGCGCATCTTTGGGCTCGGCGAGCGCGGAGTTTTCGTCCATCAGGCGCGTGAGCAGCGCCTGATCGAGCGAGCCCCAGTTGACGCCGATGCGCACCGGGCGATCGTATTCGACCGCCACTTCGATCATGGTGCGGAAATTGTCGTCGTGCTTTTTGCCGATGTTGACGTTGCCCGGATTGATGCGGTATTTCGCCAGCGCGCGGGCGCACGCGGGAAATTTCTTGAGCAGGATGTGGCCGTTGTAATGGAAGTCGCCGATGATGGGGACGCGCACGCCGAACTTGTCGAGGCAATCGGCGATCTTCGGCACTGCGGCGGCGGCCTCTTCGGTGTTGACCGTGACGCGCACCAGTTCCGAGCCCGCGCGCGCGAGCGCCATGACCTGGTTGACGGTCGACTGCGTATCGGCGGTGTCGGTATTGGTCATGGACTGGACGACGATCGGATGATCGCCGCCGACCTTCACACCACCGACATCCACCACCGCCGTCGCGCGGCGGGCTTTCACAGCCATCGAAAACCTCCGGGAAGTATTGATTTTAGCATTCGATTAGCGATAGCATTCCTGGACGACCCAAAGCGTACCGCCCGACACGGAGGTGATGATGAAGAAGCGGATCTGGATTCTCGGAACGTTTGCGATGCTGGCGTCGGTGGCGTTTTTCGTCACGGGAACGGACGCGCAGCCGGGAACGGTGAAGCAGATCGTGCCGGGCGTGTGGTTCCGCGAAGGCGACCTCATGAATATGGGGCACTGCAACAACATCATCATCGAGATGAAGGATTACCTGATCGTGGTGGACGCGAACTTCCCGAGCGGCGCGCGACTGGCGCTGGCGGCGGCGAAGAAGCTCTCGTCGAAGCCGATCAAGTACGTCTTCGACACGCATCATCACGGCGACCACGCGTACGGGAATCCGATCTGGACGCAGGCGGGCGCAACGACTCTGGCCTACAAGGGCGTGGCCGAAGAGATGAAGCGCTACGAGCCGGCGCGCTGGCTGGCGGCGGCCAAAGGGAGACAGGATGTGGCCGAGATGCACCTGAGCGCCCCCGAGCCGCCGAAGCAGACGTTCGACAAGACGCCGTTCGTGCTGAAAGACGACACGCGCGAGGTGCGCTTCTACTTCTTCGGATGGGCGCACACGCGCGGCGACGGCTTCGTCTACCTGCCCAAGGAGAAGGTGCTGTGCACGGGCGATGCGGTGGTCAACGGGCCGTACAACTTCACCGCCGACGGCAACGTGGGCAACTGGCCTAACGTCATCCGGCAGGCGCAGAAGCTGGCGGTCGATCACGTGCTGCCGGGACACGGCGCGCCGGGCGGCAAAGAGGTGCTCGAAGGGCAGATCCAGTACATGACGGAGCTGCGCAAGGCGGTCGCCGCCGCAGTGAAGCAGGGCAAGAAGGCGTCGGACCTGGTGTCGAGCGAAACCAAGGTGCTGTTCGGGAACGAAGTTCCGGCGACTACGTCTATCACTCTGCCGGATCACGTCAAGAACTGGGTTGGCGGATTTCTCCCGGCGCAGGTGAAGGATACCTACGAAGAGATCACGCAGAATAAGCCGCACGGAGATATCCCGCATTAGGTCCGCCCGGGTCCTCGCGCTCATTGTTGCCGCGCTCGCGGCGGCGCCAGTTGCCAAGCAGCCTGCGCCGCTGACGCACGAAGAGCGCAGAGTGATGCGCCGCATTTCGGCCGACGCGCTGCGCGGGAATCTCTCCTTTCTGGCTTCGGACGCGCTCGAAGGGCGCAACACGCCGTCGCGGGGCCTGGATATCGCGGCGGAGTTCATCGCGTCGCAATTCCGCAGCGCGGGCCTGGAGCCGGCGGGCGACGACGGCTATTTCCAGACCGCGGAGCTGAAAGAGCTCGAACCCGCGAAAGAGGGATTCGAGATGAAGATCGAGCAGGGCGGGCGAACGATCGCGGTCGCGCGCGAGGCGATCACATCGCGGTTTTACGCGGCGCTCGAACTGGAGCATGCAGGCATCTACAAGCTCGACCGGGATAACGAAAAAGCGCTCGCGAGCCTGAAGCCGGAGGATGTGGCGGGGAAAGTAGTGGTGGCCGAACTGCCGGAGTTCGGCGGCACCGAGGCGGAAGGCGCGTCCCGGAAATTCCGCGAGGAGATGCGCGCCATCGAGCGGGCCAAGCCGCGGCTGGCGCTGCTCCTGGCGAGCCATCCGCTGCCGGAAGTGACGAACCGCTTTTCCACAGCGGAAACGCGCGCGGCGAGCGAGAAGCCGCGCATCGTGGTGCGCAGCGCGGAGGTTTCTGAATGGTATCGCACGCTCAAGCCGGGGCCGACGGACGCTACGCTCACGTTGCACCTCGCGCCGGCGCAGGAAAAACCGGTGAAGCTGCGCAATGTGATCGGTCTGCTGCGCGGCTCCGATCCGGAACTGCGGGATACCTATGTGCTGCTGACCGCGCATTACGATCACCTGGGCGTGGGCCCGGAAGGCGCCGTGTTTCACGGGGCGAACGACGATGGCAGCGGAACGGTTTCGGTGATGGAGATCGCGTCAGCATTGGCGAAGATGGATCCGCGGCCGAAGCGGAGCGTGGTGTTCATGACATTCTTCGGTGAAGAAGAAGGCGAACTCGGATCGAAGTATTACGCGGAGCATCCGGTGTTTCCGGTTGAGAAGACGGTGGCGGACGTGAACCTGGAGCAACTGGGGCGCACGGACGCATCGGACGGCGCGCAGATCGACCGGGCGACGTTCACCGGGTTCCGGTACTCGAATCTGCCTCGAATTTTTCAGGAAGCGGGCGCGCGCACCGGCGTCCGAGTGCTGAGCGATGAGAAATATGGCGACTCGTATTTCGCGCGGAGCGATAACGAAGCGCTGGCCAAGCTCGGCGTTCCGGCGCACACGCTGGCGGTGGCATTCGAATTTCCGGATTACCATCTGGTGACCGATACCTGGCAGAAGATCGATTACGAAAACATGGCCAAGGTGGACCGCATGGTGGCGCTGGGGGTGATCATGCTGGCCGACGATGCGGTTCCGCCGAAGTGGAACGCGGCGGAACCGCAGGCCGAGCCGTACGCCAAAGCGTGGAAGACACTGCACAAGCAGAACTAGCTGCGGTTATCGCGCGACCAGGCGCGCGCCGATTACATACAGCGCCACGCCGCCCAAAACGAACAAAGCGATGAGAGCGAGCGCCATCCAGCCGGGACGCTCGCGGGGCGTGTGCGGTGCGGAGTTCGGGTGCATAAGCGCTTGAAAGAGTATAGCGTTCCGGCGATTGCGCTTGCGGCGCGGGCCCGTCCAATTGGGTTTGTTCTGCGGAATTTTCCGGCGGCGCGGGCGGCGCATCCGGTTCGGAGGGGAGATCGGGCGGTTGCTGCCGATCAGGCGCGGAGCGGAGGCGCTGGAGCTCGTGGAGCGCGCGATAGAAAGAGCGCTCGATGCGGGTTTCATAGCGGAACAGGTTTTCGATGGCGCGCGCGCCGCGGGTATCGTCGAGAAAGGCCATGGCGCGGCGGCCGTTGGGTTCGAGGCAGGTGAAGTCCTTCTGCATGCGCGCGGTGAGATCGGTCATGCGGAGATCGAACAGTCCGGTTTCGATGCCGCGGAGGCGGGCGAGGCGCCAGGCGGCCATGATCATCTGGTCGACGAGAAGATTTTCGGTGGGTGTTAAGGGCTGGTACTCGGCGCGGAATGTTTCGGCGAGCTCATCGAAATCCTCGTGATTTTCATTTTCGAGAACGGCGGTTTTGGCGGCGAGGCCGTGGCGCAGGGCGTTGAAGCGGACGGCGGCGAGGCCTTCGGGAGTGCGCGGGCCGGTGCTCAATTGAGCGTTGCGGCGGTTGGCGATGATTTGGTTTAGGGTAGCCATGGGTTTTTCGAATTTCGCGTATATGGTAGCGGGCGGGAATGGGGCGCGAAGGGTGGAACGGGGGGAAATGGCTGAATTGAGTCGGGAAAAACGGGACGGAAGGGAGTGAACGGACTTTCGACAGGTTCGGCGTCGCCTATACTGGGTTCCATGTTTTAACGACTAAATCATCCGTTTCGGTGGGTGGCAATTCAAATGACGCAGTTGAATCGCGGCGCGAGCTTGTGGTCGAGGTTGCCGATCTGGGTGCGGGCGGTCATCTCCGGCCTGTTGATTGGGATGATCGCGGCCAACGTGTGGCCGCTGCTGCTGGTCAGTTTGGGCGGTCCGCTGGCCCTGCCGGCGGAAATCGTATTCCTGGCGCTTTACGTTTGGTGGTGCGGCGGAGGAGGCCCGCCACGCGTTACGCAAACCAGTCGCGCCGCTGGGTTCCGGCGGGGCAAGCTTTCGCCAGCGCAGTGGGTGTGGGGGCTGGTGGCTGCACTCTCTTTCGCGGCGACGGTCCACGGCTCGATTGTGTTGCTATTTCGCCTGGTACCGTTTCCCGCGGCAGCCTTCCGGCAAGGTTACGATCTCTCTTTCCTACCTAGCCTGCCGCTGAAGTGGGTCGCTGTTGTGATCGCCGCTGCATCGGCGGGGATTTGCGAAGAAACCGGTTTTCGCGGGTACATGCAACGTCCCATTGAACTGCGGCACGGCGCAAAGGTGGCCGTTCTCACTTCTTCACTATTTTTTACCGCCCTTCACCTGACCAAGGCCTGGGCGCTGCTGGGCATGATACCCATCGTGTTCGGCGCAGGCGTGCTGCTGGGGATTCTGGCATGGGCCAGCCGATCGCTCATTCCCTGCATCATCGGCCACGTGGTGATGGATATTGGACTGTTTGCTTATTGGTGGAGCGGCATCGCCGGGGACTTCACCGCGCGCCCGATCAGCGAGACTGCCGGCTCTTCCTGCTGGCTTGCTCGATCTCCGCGATGTGCCTCGTTGTTACGTTGCTGGCTTTGGCGAAGCTCCGGCGGATCAGCTCCGACGAAGGCGCGCAGGCTCGCAGCGCATCGGCGGCGGCGCCATCCGGGAGTTGAAACACGGCGGAGTGCGCCGGCAACAGGCGGGACACGGCCGGCAGCGCGATGCCCGCTCGTCAATTCGTTCCTGCCGAACGTGAAAAACTGTCCGCTCGGAAGCGCAGGGCGTCTCGGTAGCTTTTTGCCGACACGCACACGCGAGGCGCGGGGCATAAGATATAGAGCGGGAGGTTTTCTCCGTGGCATACGATTGCACGAGGCGGCATTTCTTCTTTTTCGGACCGCTGCTGGCGGGGGCGGTTCCGGCGGCGGGGTTCGGAAGCATTCCTTCGCTCAAGGCACTGGGCTACAAATCACCGAACGAAAAGCTGAACATTGCGTCGATCGGGGCGGGAGGCAAGGCGTCGAACGACATCGACGGGTGCGCGAGCGAGAACATCGTGGCGCTGTGCGATGTGGATGAGAAGCGGGCGGCGCGGAAATTCGCCGAATACGAAAAAGCGCCGAAGTACCGCGACTTTCGCAAGATGCTGGATGAGCAGGGGAGCGCGATCGATGCGGTGATCGTGACGATTCCGGATTTCATGCACGCCACCGCGGCGACGTGGGCCATGGAGCGAGGGAAGCATGTCTACGTGCAGAAGCCGCTGACGCGCACGGTGTGGGAAGCGCGGCAGTTGCTCGAGGCGGCGAACAAATACAAAGTCGCGACGCAGATGGGCAACCAGGGCTACTCGAACGAAGGGACGCGGCAGGCGGCGGAGATGATCTGGGCGGGCGAGATCGGAAACGTGACGGAGGTGCATGCGTGGACGGACCGTCCGATCTGGCCGCAGGGATTGACGCAGATTCCGCCATCGGAGCCGGTGCCGCAGACGCTCGATTGGGATTTGTGGATCGGGATCGCGGAGAAGCGGCCGTACACGTCGGGCGGGCCGGATTACAAGTCGCCGCTGGGCGGGCATTTCTACCAGCCGGGGAACTGGCGCGGGTTTTTCGACTTCGGCTGCGGCGCGCTGGGCGACATGGCGTGCCACATTCTGGGTGCGCCGAACCTGGCGCTGCGGCTGGGGGCGCCGACGAGCGTGGAGTGCGTGCACAAGGAAGGCGTGAGCGATTTCATGTTTCCGCTGAAGTCGGTGATCCGCTACGATTTTCCGGCGCGCGGAACGATGCCGCCGGTGAAGCTGTTCTGGCACGACGGGATGAAAGAGACGCCGAAGATTCCGGGAGTGCCGGAAGGCGAGCTGCTGGGCGATCTGCCGAGGAAGCCGCGGCACCGGAATCCTGAGGAAGCGGAGCGGAAAGGGCCACCGCCGCCGAGGCCGTTCACGGGATTTATCGGGCGGGTATTCAAGTGGGACGAATTCGAAGCGGCGAAGAACGATCCGAATGCGATTATTCCGGAGCCGGACGGCAGCCTGTTCATCGGCGATAAAGGGATGCTGACGACGGGGACGTATGGGGAAGAGACGCGGCTGATCCCGGTGGAGAAGATGCGGGACTACCAGTTTCCGCAGCCGCTGCTGACGCGCTCGCCGGGGCACTATCGCGACTGGATCCGGGCGTGCAAGGGCGGCGACCCGGCGTGCTCGAATTTCAACGTGGCGGTGCCGTTCGTGGAGTGGATGCTGCTGGGGGTGATCGCGCTGCGGGTGGAGGGGAAGCTCGAGTGGGACGCGGCGAAGATGCGGTTCACGAATAATGCGGAGGCGAACAAATATTTGAAGCCGACGTTTCGCAAGGGGTGGTCGCTGAGTTAAGGAAGCTCCTGCCGGTATCTTACTTCACCGAGAGTTGATCGCCTTTGAGTAAGGTTGGAATGACGAGACGACTCAATCAGGCGAGGACGCCCCTGCCGAAGTTCCACTCGGATCGTGAAGCGGCCGATTATTTCGAGACGCACTCCGTGGCAGACGTTTGGGACACGAAAGAAATCGCCGATCCACGCTTGCTCACAGTCGCCGATCTGGAGCACGGCGAAACCGAGGAGCGGTGGTTTTCTATCGGCATTGCCCGCAACGGCGCACTGGTGTCGGTGGTCTATCTTTGGTTCGAAGCCGATCCCGCGGTAATCAAAATCCGTCTGATTTCGGCCCGCAGGGCGACCCAAGCTGAACGTCGGAAGTACGAGGAAGGTTTATGAACAATCAACCGGCCGATGACGAGATGCCGTCTGAGATCGACTTCAGTAAAGGCGTTCGCGGGCTTCATCATATCCCTCCCGGTTCCAAGGTGTTCATGCCGGTGTCCATTGAAAAGGGCGTGTGGGAGTATTTTTCTGCGATAGCCGACCAGCGCGGCATCGAGCTCTCCGAGCTCGTGACCGAAGTGTTGAAGCGCGATATCGAGATCAACGAGGCGCTGAAGTAGAAAGGCGATCGGTTGTCAACGACTGGCGGGATCAATTTCCTGACAGGCTGAGTCAACTGAGGCGGCGGTTGGCGGAATTCTCGGACGGCTCTACGCGGCGGCGGTTCAGGATTCGGGAGTCGTCAGCGGGGATGGGATGAGAAGGAGATCCGGGGCCTCCGCGGAGATTTGAGAGCGCTTCGGCGAGGCTGGCGGCGATGATCTTCGAGTTTTTGCCGCTGAACAGAAGTATGGCGACGCCGAGCGCGACCAGCAGTTCGGGCATGGCGTTCCAGTTCACAAGAATATTTTAGCGCCGTAACGACGGCTGATTCATCTGAGAAGCCCTCTTCCAGAGCGGAGGGCGACGGAGGCGCGGTCTGCTTTCTGGCTGTCTCGCGCGGGGGTTTTGGGATCGGGGTCCAGACCTATGACAGCGACGAGGGGATGCGTGTGTTTAACGAAGATCGCGAGGGTTCCGGCGCCGCAGCCGATGTCGGGAATGCGCAGGCCGGGTTGAATCCCGGCCTGCTGCACAAACGCGTTGCGGACGCGGTCGGCGCCCATTGCCCTGGTGACGAAATCGTAGGCAGGCAGAAAGACATCGCGGCCTGCGGCGGGCAGGTAGTTCCGGTGATGGGCGGCGTGAATCGCTGGGTTCATGATTCGCTCGCGATCATCCGGCGACTGGGCGCGGATGAGATCCGCTGCCGAAGCTGCCTGCGGCCGTTTCGGGTTGTATAGACGAAACGCGGCTCCATCGCCTGGCCTGCGCGATGCAGACGAGGTGCAGGATAAACAGGAGCGGGACCAGGAAGGTCGGGACCAGGCTGAGCGGCAGCGCGGTCATGGCGGCCATCGACACGCCTTGCGGACTGAGCAGGCGCGCGGTGGTGCCGAGAGTGACAGCCATAACGAGGTCGACGCTTCCGAGCAACTGCCAGAAGATGAAGCTCGCGCGGTGGCGCGGGACCGCGAGTTTCCAGGCGACGAGCCAGGCGGTGGCGCCGATGAACATGTCGCCATAGCCGGCGGGCAGGGCGAAGATCGCGGGCAGGACGCCGTAGGCTTCGAGAATCACGAACACAATTCCGGCGATGCGCCAGGAGTGGATGAAGGTGAGGGCACGAGGGTTGAGCGAGAGCGCGAAACGGCGGAAACCTTCGGAGCGGGCGTACCAGAGCGCGAATAAAGCGATGGGCGCGAGGGCCGAAACGCCGACGGCGTATCCGAGGCGGCTGGAGCTGTTAGCATACAACCCGAAAGCAGAAGCAAGGGCGGCCAGGATGAACCAAATGGCGATCAGCCAGGCCGTGAATTTTCCATAACGTTTCATGATTTTTCTCCTTGATGTTGAACGATGGTGGTCACTTGAGTTGCAAGATCGAGCAAATTTTGCCAGCGGCGGCTGCCCAACCGGCGGCGCAGGCGGGACTGCTGCTTTTCCCAGACCGGCAGGGCGCGCGCCAGGAGGGATTCTCCCGGCTTAGCCAGGCGCCAGAAATGCCAGCGCCGATCTTCGCCGGGGCGGCCGGCGATCCAGCCATGGCGGCGCATGATTTCGAGAGTGCGGGTGAGCGTGGTGACATCGAGAGCGAGCATCCCGGCCAGGCGGCTTTGCGAGAGTTCACCTGTGGTGGCGAGCACCTGGAGAATGGTGAACTGGGTGGCGCGGAGGCCGAGCGGGCGGAGCGCTTCTTCGTAAAGCTGGGTTAATGCGCGCGCGGAGCGGCGAAGGCCGGCGCACAGGCAGGGCAGCTGCGATAAAACCGACTGGCTCATACCCCAACAGATGCATATACAGGTATCGGTGGATTCAGCGGCGAATTGATTTTTTAGCCGGGCGGGCGAGGTTGTGAGTTTTGTCACCGACTGGAAGCCGCCTGCGGGGATCTCCCGGCGGGAGGTTACCGGGTTCACGGGCTTGCGGCAGGCTGCTAGACTGATCGACGCACGCACCAGGATGCGAGGAGGCGAAGATGGCGCTCAAACAGGTCGATCCGGGGCACTGGACGGGACCTCCGGAGGAACTCGGCAAATTCAAGGACGTGCGCGACGTGCTGGCGGCGCTCTGCAAAGTGGGAATCGAGCTGCCGACGTATCACATCACGATCACCGATGTTTATTCGAGAGCGGTTTCGGCGCGGCCGTACGGATTCGATTTTCTGTGCCAGGATGCGAAGCGGCTGCTGGGGGACGTGCAACTGCAGTCGAAGCCGCCGAAGCTGGCGATGCGCTTCGACGATTACAGCCCCGACAAAACGCAGCCGGTGTTCAACGAAGACAAGGACGACACGCTCGAAGGGCGCGTGGCGGGCGGGGTGACGGAAGGGCGCGGGTTTCGCGAGATCGGAACAGGCGCGCGGCTGCACCTGGAGATCAGCGCGACGGCGGGAGCGAAGTGCAACGTGCACATCGATTCGCATGGATTCGTGGCCGCGCCGGGAGTGTACGACTGGGTGCTCGGCGTGCAGCACGGGTACTGGGACCTGGGGTCGCACTACCTTCCTGGCTTATACGGTTCGATCGGAAAGCGCGGGCGGATCGGGATCATGGTGCGGCCGATACGCGGGCCGCGCGGGGAAATACGATGGATTGCGGGATTCATGGGGGAGTGGTAGGCGACGTTTTTCAGGCGGGCAGCCGGTTTGCAGAGTGTGCTGCGAAGATTGCCCGGATGCGGCGTGCGGTGGGTCAAACTTTCCTCGGTTGTTACAATGAAACCAAATGATTCAAACCCTATTCGGCTCGGTGGAGCAAGAGCCGTCGCTGCTCGAGAAGCTGAAGAGCGGAGTCGAGAAGACGCGCGCGGGGCTGGTGTCGCGGCTGGAGGACGCGATTGCCGGCAAAAAAGAGATCGACGCGGAGCTGCTGGATGAGCTGGAGTACACGCTGATCGGCGCGGACATCGGGGTCAAGACCACCAACGAAATTCTGGAGAGCATCCGGCAGCAGGTGGATCGCAGGATGCTGGGCGACGCGCAGGAATTGCGCGGGCTGATCCGGCAGCATCTGCTCGAAATTTTGCAGGCGACCGAGCGGCCGCTGGCGCACGTGGACGAGCCGCCGGCGGTGGTGATGCTGGTGGGAGTGAACGGTGCAGGGAAGACGACCAGCATCGGGAAGCTGGCGCAGCGCTACAAAGCCGAGGGGCGGAGGGTGTTGCTGTGCGCGGCGGACACGTTTCGCGCGGCGGCGACCGAGCAGCTCGAAATCTGGGGAGAGCGGACGGGGACGGAAGTAATCCGCCAGAAACCGGGAGCCGATCCGAGCGCGGTGCTGTTCGATGCGCTGCAAGCGGCCAAGGCGCGCAAGATCGATTACGTGATCGTGGACACGGCGGGCCGGCTGCAAACCAAGACCAACCTGATGGCGGAGCTGGAGAAGATGCGGCGGACGGCGGCGCGGGTGATTCCGTCGGCGCCGCACGAGGTGCTGCTGGTGCTCGATGCCACGACGGGGCAGAACGGGCTCGAGCAGGCGCGGCGGTTCACGGAAAGTTCGGGCGTGACGGGCATCGTGCTGGCGAAGCTCGACGGCACGGCAAAGGGTGGAGTGGTGATCGCGATCGCGCGCGAGCTGAATCTGCCGATTCGGTATGTGGGGGTCGGGGAGAAAGTCGACGATTTGCTGCCGTTCGATCCGGAGAAATTCATCGAATCGCTGTTCGAAACATGAACCAGGCTTTTTTGCGGGAAGCGCTGGAACTGGCGCGCCAGGGGAAAGGGCAGACCAGCCCGAATCCGATGGTGGGCGCGGTGCTGGTGCGCGAAGACCAGGTGGTGGGGCGCGGGTTCCACACCTATGCCGGGAAAAAGCACGCGGAGATTTGCGCGCTGGAGGAAGCGGGCGAGCGGGCGCGAGGGGCGGCGCTATATATCAATCTGGAGCCGTGCTCGCACCAGGGGCGCACGGGGCCGTGCGTGGACGCGCTGATTGCGGCGGGCGTGGGGCGGGTAGTGGCGGCGATGCAGGACCCGAATCCGAGAGTCGCGGGCGAAGGATTCCGGAAGCTGCGCGAGGCGGGCGTCGAGGTAGAGATTGCGAGCGAATTCACCGAGCCGGCCGAAAGGCTGAACGAAGACTTCGTGCATTTCATGCGCACCGGCCGGCCGCTGGTGACGCTCAAGGCGGCGACGACGCTCGATGGAAAAATCGCCGCGCCGGACGATAATCAGGGCTGGATCACGAGCGAGACGGCGCGGGCGCACGTGCAGCAGTTGCGGCACAACGCCGATGCCATTCTGACGGGCGTGGGGACGGTGCTGGCGGACGATTGCCGGCTGACGGACCGCACGGGGCTCGCGCGCAGCCGGCCGCTCCTGCGGGTGGTGGCGGATTCGCAGCTTCGGATTCCGTTGCATTCGCAGATGGTGACGGGCGCGCGGGGTGACCTGGCGGTGGTGACGACATCGGCGGCGTCGGCGGAGCGGCGCAAGGCGCTGGAGAGCCGCGGGGTAAAGGTGGTGGCGTTCGACGGACCGGGCGGGCGCACGGACTTGCGGCGGCTGGTCGAATGGCTGGGGGAAGAGCGGCGACTGTCGCTGGTGATCGAAGCGGGGAGCATGCTGAACTGGGCGGCGCTGGACAGCGGGATCGTGGACAAGGTTTTCTTCTATTACGCACCGAAGATTCTGGGCGGAACCGAATCGCTGCCGATGGCGGGGGGCGCGGGGCGGAGGCGGCGGATGGACGCGATTCTGCTCGAGCACCTGAAACTGCATCCGATCAGCGAAGATGAATTTGCGGTGGAAGGGCATATTCGGAAGGGGCGCTGATTGTTCACCGGGATTATTGAAGAGCTGGGAACGGTGGAGACTCTCGTGCAGCAGGCGGCGGGCGCGCGGCTGCGCGTGAAGTGCGCGCAGGTGCTTTCGGATTTGAAGCCGGGGTCGAGCATTGCGGTGAACGGAGTATGCCTCACGGCGGTGGAGACCGGGCGGGATTCGTTTGCGGCGGACCTGGCGCCGGAGACATTGCGGCGGAGCAATCTGGGGGATCTGGCGGCGGGTACGCGGGTGAATCTGGAGCGGCCGCTCGCACCGACGGACCGGTTGAGCGGGCACATCGTGCAGGGGCATGTGGACGGGACGGGCGAGTTCGTTTCGCTCGAAGCCCTGGGCGATGAGAACTGGTGGCTGAGAATTCGCGTACCGCAGGAACTCGACCGGTATCTGGTGTTCAAGGGGTCGATTGCGATCGACGGGATCAGTTTGACGATTGCGTCGCTCGAATCGCGCCTGCTAGGCGTGACGATTATTCCGCACACGTACCGATCGACGACGCTGGGGACGCACCGGCCGGGCGACCTGGTGAATCTGGAGTGCGACGTGTTGGCGAAGCACGTCGAGAAGTTGCTCGAGAGCCTGGAATACCGGCGCGGATGACCGGCGCGCGCTACTCAAGAGCCTGGAAGATTTCGGGGAGCGGCAGTTCGCTGGCGGGATTTTTCGTGCGCAGGATGCCGTCTTTGGATTCACGGGCGCCGTCTTTCGAGTACTCCCAGGCGCGGCGCGTGACGGGATCGATGACCCAGACGTAGCGCACGCCGAACTTGAGATGATCCGCGATTTTTTCCTGCATGGCGCTCATGCGGTCGTCTTTGGAGAGGATTTCGATGGCGATGAGCGGCGGATGAGTGAGGACCTGCTCGGTGGGTTTAGGGCCGGCGACGACGCAGATGTCGGGAATGCGGAAGCGGGTGGGGGAGACCTGGGTGCGCAGTGCGACGTACGGGTAGATTTTGAGCGCGCGGCTGCGATTCAGAAAATACGAGTAGACGCGGCCTTGCAGATCGCTGTGATCGAGTTCTCCCACGTTACGCTCCTCGAGTTCGCCATCTACGTAGTCGCAGTCGGGATCGTAGGTGGTGTGCAGGTACTCTTCCACCGAAACGAGCGTTCGGGAGGACATCAGAACTATTTTAGCGCTTGAGCTCTTCGGTGATTTCGGCGGCGACGGTACGGGCCTGATCGACGGCGCCGGGCTCGAAGCTGATGGCGCCGACACGCGGGTGGCCGCCGCCGCCGTAGCGCTCGCAGATGCTGGCGAGGTTGTGTTTGGGCTCCTCGGGCGCCCAGGGATTGGAGCCGACCGAGACTTTGGTGCGGAAACTCGACGGGCTGACGGAGACGGTATAAGTGCTGTCGGGATAAAGATAGTACGGGATGAACTTGTTGTAGCCTTCGAGATCGTAGCCGGTGAGATCGAAAAAAACGACGCCGTTATCCTGATGGGCGCGGCTGCGGATCATGTCGACCGAGGCGAGGTGGCGTTTATAAAGCGCACCGAAAAGCTGCTGGACTTCGGGCTCGTCGACGATTTGTTCGAGCGTGCGGTAGCGCATCCAGCGAATGATTTTCTGCACCATATCGGAGCCCTTGGAGCCCTCGATGACGAGCGTAAGCTTCATGGCGGGCGCGCCCAACTCGACTGCGGTTTTGGCATCGGGGTACTGGGCGCCATCGATGATGTTGGCCCAGGAAACCAGTTGATCGAGATCGGGCGCTTCAAAACCCCATTTCTCTTTGGCGACGGTGCGGATGAACATGGTGCAGGATTTGAAGGAAGGATCGTAGAGCTTTTTGCCACTGCGGTCGCGGCGGAAGTGCTCGGCATCTTCGGGAGTCAAAAAGGCGCTCTGGTGATGATCGAACCACCAGGTGAGATGGGGATCGCTCGAATATTTGAAATCGACGATGGCGTTTTCGTCGCCATCGAACAGCTCGGACTCGAAGATCTGGGAGGCTTTGTGAGCCATGCCCGTAAACGCGAATTCGGCCTGGGGATGAAACGCACCTTCCATGAACCGGCTGAAGAAAGCGGCCGATGCGGCGCCGTCGAAGCAGTGATCGTGATAGAGAATCCGAATGCGCATGAGATGGGGAGAGCGGAAAACTTACTAGGATGCACCATGCAGGCGCAGATTGCAACCACCGATTCCAAATTTTTGGGCTAGTCGTCGCCGGAGGTGCGGGAGGCGCGACGTGCCTTTAACACCTCTGAAATGGCGGGAAGGAGCGAGAGCACGATGATCAGGATAATGACTTTATCGAAGTATTGTCGAATAAACGGCACGCGGCCGAGCTTGTAGCCGAGCAACGTCATGAATGCCACCCAGCCGGCGGCGCCGCAAACGCTGAAGGGCAGAAAGCGCAGATAGGGCATACGACCGACGCCGGCAACGAATGCGGCGAAGGTGCGGATGATGGGGATAAAACGGGCATAAATAATGGTTTTGCCGCCGTGTTTTTCGTAAAACTCGTGAGTGCGAACCAGGTGCTGGCGCTTGAACAGGCGCGAATCGGGGCGGCTGAAAATGCGGGGACCGGTCGAGCGGCCGAGCAGATAACCGGTGCTGTCGCCGATCATAGCGGCGGACATGAGCACCAGGTTCACGATGACGATGTTGAGATTGCCTGCGCCGGCCACAACGCCGACGGTGAAGAGCAGGGAATCGCCGGGAAGGAAAAAGCCGACCAGGAGCCCGGTTTCCGAGAAAACAATCAGAAAAAGTAGGGCATAGCCCACCCAGCCGGCCATGAAGCCCGAGAGGAGCTGGATGAGGCGCTCGGGGTCGGTGAGGGCCTTCAGGAACTCCAGAACGGCATGAACCATGCAGTCTGCGGTCACCCGCGATAGTTCGCGACCAGGCGGTTCAGGACGTCCTGATGAATTTTGACCTTGCCATCCTTGATCAGGCGTTCGCGCAGCCCGGCGGCGAACAGCTCATCGCGCTCGCGTGCTTTTCTGGTTTTCAATTCGTCGCGCAGTCCAGTGCGCTGGGCGGCCAGTTGCGACATATCGGCCGGCACGTGCTGGAGCACTTTGACGACCACGCGGCCGTCGGGCATCTGAACGGGACCGAACACCGAGCCATCGGGTTTGGCGAAAGCCTGCGCAATGTAGCTCGACTGGCCCAAGCCTTCGACTGCGCCCTCGCGGTCGAATGGCGGCGGCGTCTTGACTTCGATGCCCATGGATTTGGCGGCTTTTTCGAGATCGCCGCCCATGGAGCTGGTTTTGGCGGCGAGATCATCGGCGCGCTTGGAAACCAGTTGATCGAGTTTTTGACCCTCGACGGTCTGACGCACACGGGCCTGAACTTCTTCGAGCGTTGCCGGGTGCGCGGGAATGACGGCGGTGACCACGGCCATGGCGACGCGGCTGGGAGGAACGGCGACGGGCTGGGAAACTTCGCCCTTGCCGAGCCCGTTGATGCTCTGCTCGAAGTCCTTATTCACGCCGATTTCGGGAAGGGGATCGCCGGGGGCAACATTATTCACCACAATCGGCGGAGCGAGGTTGAACTGCTGCGCGACCTTTTCCGGGGATTCGGTCTTCAGCTCGGCCTGGGCCTTGTCCATGGTGTTCTGGATCAGATCGCTGGCGCGTTGTTTGCGCAGCTCGTCGGCGATTTGGGATTTGACCTCCTCGAAGGTTTGCTGATGCGCCTGCTCGTGGGCGAGCACCTGGATGATGTGATAGCCGTACTCGGTCTTGATGAGACCGCTGATTTCGTTCGGCTTGAGCGAGAAGGCGGTATCCTCGAACGGCTTTACGGTCTGGCCGCGAACGATCCAGCCGAGGTCTCCGCCTTTGGCGGCTGAGCCGGGATCTTCGGAATTTTTCTTTGCCAGCTCCGCGAAGTCCGCGCCACCTTTGATCTGCTTCAGCAGGGCTTCGGCCTTGGTTTTGACTTGCGCCTCTTGTTCCGGAGTCTTGCCGGTGGTTTTCAGCAGAATATGCCGGACTTTGACGCGCTCGGGCGTGCGGAAGCGGTCCGTCTCGTTGGCGTAAGCGCGCTTGAGCTCGGCATCTGTGGGATTGATGGATGCCGCGAGCTTGGATTGATCGATCAGCAGGAGTGACAGGTTGCGCTTCTCGGGAATAGTGAACAGCGCGCGGTTTTTGTCGAAGTAGTCCTTTAAATCTGCCGGCGTGACCTGGACCTCGGATTTAAGCTTATCGGGCGAGATTTTGGCGTAGGCGATGCGGACCTTTTCATTGCGCTGGCGGAATTCCTTTTCGATTTCGGCGGGCGTGATGACGGTGCCTTCGGCCACCACTTCACGCAGACGCGTGACGAGCACCTGGCGCGCGATGCTGCTCTCGAATTCCCCGATCGAAAGATTCTGCTGGGAGAGCATGGCAGCATAGGCTTCTTTGCCGATGAACTTGCCGTCAGGAAACAACTGGGGGATCTGCAGGCGAATGGCGTTGAAGGTGTCCTGGTCGCTCACTTTAAACCCGAGACGCTGAGCTTCGTAGACCAGGGTGCGCTCGGTGATCATCTGATCCACCAATTGCGGGACATATAGCGACATCATGGCGGGCGGAATCTGGCGGCTGCGCAGCGCGTTCTGAATGGTTTGCTGGGCCTCGCGGAGCGTGATGGTGTCTTTGCCGATTTGAGCGATGACGGTGTCAGCGCCGCGGTCGCCCGAGCCATAGCTGGGGATCAGGTAAGTAACCATGGAGAGCGCCACCGCTACCAGCAGAGCGCTCAGGAAAAAACGCACCATCTTGTCGCGGCTACGAAACAGATCAAACATCCGGGAAACTCCTCAGGGTATGCAAAATGGACGCGAAAGCGAACAGACCGGGTCCAGGGCAAAACAACGCGCAAACCGGATCAGCCTGAGCGCTATCGTGGAAATATCAGTATAGCAGGGGGGCGCGGTGGGATTGGGATGTTGGATGGTGTGCGCACTGTGCGTTGACGGATCGCCGATTCGGAATCCTTCGTGCCCCGCGAGCAACGAAGGCCGCATCCGGCCCCGGCCGGAGGGTTATTAACCTCGTCAAAAATTTGGGACTCGTGGGCGAAGATTTGGGAACTCGTCCTCTATTTTTTCCTCTCGTCACGGTGGAGAAACATACGATCGACGGCGCTAAGCGATAGATCCACTTTCATCTGTTGAGAACGAGACAGAGATCGAAGACACATGGGCGTGTTTCGTGCGGTTTCGAGGCGAGTATTTATGAGACAAACCATTAAAATCACCGCCCGACTGTTCTTCACCGGCTGCCTGCTATCGACCTTCGCACTCGCCGACCCAATTGTGTTCTTATTTTCCGGAACCGGTTCGGGGTCCTTGGGCAGTGTCGCATTCACGGACGAAGCGTTCGCCTTCACGTTCATGTCCGACACGAGCCTGCTCACGGTCCCGCCGTGTTGTACGGGCGATATGAGCACTCCGAAAGGGACGGCAGCGACATTCATGATCAGTGGCGTCGGCTCCGGCTCCCTTACGGGAACTCAGGCTGTGTTTGTCAACCAGGCGGAAAACGACGTCGGCATTTGGTTCTTTAACCAGCCCGATTTCCTGACGCTGGGCAACTTCGCATTTGCGTCTTACAATCTGGCAAGCAATATGGGGCCGATCACGGGCACGGCCAGCGCGCTATCGGAGTTATTACCCACGTCGGTTGGCAACCACGAGCTTATTTCTTTAAGCCACGCCAGCGACGTTACGTTCTTCGCTCAAGTAGGGGCCGACTCGCCCGTGCCTGAACCTTCGACGGCCGGTATGCTGGGAGTGGTTTTGTGCTGGCTGGCGGCTGGCCGGGCAATGCGACGGTTGCCCTCGAAACTCTCTTGAGCAACCTGCCCGCAAGACCGCGGGAGCCCTGGGCGATGGCCATGATGTTGATGCGCTCGCGGGAAATGGGGGTGAAGATGCGGCCGACGCGACCGGGGGCGTCCTGGATGCCCTCGCCGACGACCGTCAGGTGGCCGACCTGGTTATCTACTTCGACGGGCTTCAGATATCCGTGCGCCAGATCGAGCGTCAGGGCGGATTCGACCGCCAGGCAGGGCGCGACGAGCTAGCGCGCGGACGGTGCGCTAAATCTCTGTCCAAGAAGTTGGGGAGCGGTTCAAGTCGAGATGTGAATCGTTCGATAGTGCTGCCGGGTCATTTCCACGATTGAGCCGAGCAGAGCGTAGCCGGCAGTATTCGCGACAGCGGCCCAAGTAAGACCAAAAGGGCCCGACTTTATATGCAAGATGACCGCAACGGCCGGCTGAGTTAACAACGCGAGAGCATAGACGGTCCCTTCGATTGGAACGTCTTTGCTTGTCTGTCCGAAATACAGTGCCCACCCAAGCGACACGAGAAAACCGGCGCTTGCCCAGACAGCAGCTCGGAGCAGCATCTTTCTTACGGCGGTCATGCCCGACCGGCAGTATACCGCGAAGTCTTGAAGACCGTCCTCTGAAAGGTAGTGAATCACTTATAGAAGCTGGGGTAAACCCTCATTGAAATGCGTCGTGCTTTCCAACACAATCGAGAGGATGCAAGTTGGCTTGGCAGCATTGAAGGTCGCATTGCGCGTGCTGACGGCGGTGACCGAAAGGCGGAATCCACTACCTCAAGACGTCGAGGAACTCCGGCGGTTGCATCCCCTACTATCAGATTGTGCGCTGGACGACGTCGCTTGCGACGTTATCCAACAAGCGTTGAAACGCCGCAGTGAATTGTGGAAATCGGCAACGCTCTAAGGACCTGGGTACTACCTCCTCAAGCGCAAATTAGCGGCAGGCGGCCCGCAGCGCCGTGGACGAGCGCGCGCCTCTCAATTCTAGGCCGTGGGGTCCACAGTGGGGCGGATGAGAACTGACGGCTTTCAGCACCCCGAACACACACGATCCCAGACCGGCTGGATTGCGAAGCGGATTCATTTCAGCGCGTCCGCCGGCTTGAGCTTCGGGCGGCGGCAGTTATGCCGGCTTTTTTGCCAGGAGCGCGGGCGGATGGAACACTGCCCATGCCGCATTCGTCGTGCACGGCACGGACGGCTTTTTCGAGACCATCGCGGCGGACCACGATGGCGATGGTCAGCTCGCTCGACCCCTGGGCGATGGCAATGATGTTGATGCGCTCGCGCGAAATTGCGGTGAAGATGCGGCCGGCGAGACCGGGGGTGCCCTGCATTCCCTCGCCGACGACGGCCAGTAAGCCGACCTGGTTATCCACTTCGATGGGCTTGAGATAGCCGTGGGCCAGCTCGAGCGCTAAAGCGGATTCGAGGGCTTCGACGGTTTTTTCCAGTTCTTCGCTGCGGACGAGAAAACAGAAGCTCTGGCGGTAACTGGAGCTCGAGAGCGAAAGCACCTCGACGTTCACGCGAGCCAGGGCATCGAGCGCGCGCGCCATCACCTGCGCGCCAGGCAGAGTGGCGTGAGCGGGCTCTAGCGAAACCAGGGCCACGCGCGTCATGGAAGTGACGGCACGGGCGCCGTTAGATGTGGAAATGCGCGAGACGATTCTGGTGCCGGGTTTTTCGGGCGCGAAGCTGTTCTTGCTCCAGACCGGAATGCGGCTTTCGACGAGCGGGGCGAGCGTGCGCGGGTGCAGAACCTTGGCGCCGTTGTAGGCCAGCTCGGCGGCTTCGCGATAGGTGACTTCGTCGAGCACGGCGGCATCGGGGACCAGGCGCGGATCGGCGCTCATGATGCCATCGACATCGGTCCAGATCCATAATTCGCGAGCGTTGAGGGCGGCCGAGAGAATGGAAGCTGAAAAATCCGACCCGCCGCGGCCCAGGGTGGTGGGGCGGCCGTCCGCGGTTGCGCCGTTGAAGCCGGTCACGACCGGCAGCACGCCGGTACGAAGTAGAGGGACGAGGCGGGCGCGCGTTTTTTCGGTCGTTTGTTCCATGAGCGGAGAAGCGCTGCCGAAGACAGCGTCGGTGACGATCAGCTCGGCGGCATTCACCGCTTCGGCCTTGGTTTCCCCGGCGTTGAGCGAGGCGGCGATCATGAGCGCAGACAGACGCTCGCCGATGGCGATGGCTTCGTCGACCGAGCGCGGCGGGCGGTCGTTGAGCATCAGCATGCCATGAGTAATGCGCTGAAACTCGCCGATCAGCTCGCGAATTCCGGCGAGCACCGGCTTTTGTTTGGCTGCGGGCAAAAGCTGGCGGCAAGCCTGGACGTGGCGCTCTTCGAGTTTGCGGATATTCTCGTCGCGGCCGTGGCGGTCTCCGGCTTCGGCGTGCCTGGTGGTTTCGATCAGCAGGTCGGTGATGCCGGACATGGCCGAGACAACGATCACAACCGGCCGCTTGCGCTTCTGCTCGGCGGAGAGGCGCGCGGCGACACGCATGCGCTCGGCGCTGCCGACGCTTGTGCCGCCGAACTTCATGACTAGCAGATCTTTCAACGAAACTCCTTTCCGTTCGTGATGCGGGCGCGCACCAGGCGCAGGATGGCCTCTTCGACTTCACCGATCGACAGGCGCGTAGAATCGAGATAAACGGCATCGGGGGCTTGGGTGAGCGGCGCTTCGATCCTGGTGCGGTCGCGCTGATCGCGCTCTTGCATTTCGCGGGAAATGGCGGCTGGATCGCCGTTCACTTCCACGGTACGGCGGCGGGCGCGTTCCGCGGTGTCGGCATCCAGGAAAATTTTGAGATCGGCATTGGGAAACACGACCGAGCCGATGTCGCGGCCTTCCATCACGACGTTATTCTCTTTGCCGATAGCGCGCTGTTTCTCAACCAGCGCACGACGGACGCCGGCGATGGTGGCGACGACGGAGGCAGCCTGGGTCACTTCGGGAACGCGGATGGCTTCGGTTACATCCTCACCGTTGAGCAGGACGCGTGAGCCTTCGGCCACAAGAGTGATGGACGCCGCGCGAGCCAATTGCTCCATGCGGTGGTGGTCGGCGGGATCGAGATGCTGGCCGAGCGCCCAGAGCGCGACCGCGCGATACATGGCGCCGCTATCGATGTAGAGAAAATCGAGGCGTTCGGCGAGGCGGCGGGCAATAGTACTTTTGCCGGCGCCGGCCGGGCCATCGATGGCAATCACGATGCCCATGAATCCGTAGAATAACAAGTGGAGATGACCGCTCAGGAATTCGACCGGCTGGTGGCGCGCGCCTGCGCCAAAATTCCGCGGCGCTTTCGGCGGCGGCTGGCCAACATTGCGATGATCGTGGAGGATGAGCCTTCGCCGGAACAGTTGCAGGCGGCACGCGTCGGACCCGGGTCGACGCTGTTGGGCCTCTACCAGGGGCGGCCGCTTACGGTGCGCAGCGTGTCCGATGGTTTTGTGATGCCGGACCGCATTCTGATTTTTCAAGGGCCGCACGAGCGGCTGGCGCGAGACCGGGAGCATCTGGAGAAGATGGTCGAGGAGACGGTTTGGCACGAAGTGGCCCATTATTTCGGCATGGACGAAGGCCGGGTGAGGAGCGCGGAGCGGAGGCGGCGCACCGGGCGCGTGCGCCGGTAGAACCTGCCGCGGCCTGCGGTACACTCTGGTTTTGGCCACGTCTATTTCAGGAGAAACGCGCTCGTTCCCCAATTCCCAATGCTGATCCCCAGGACGCTGGCTGCTCTCTGTATTCTCTCCGGTGCACTCGAGGCGCAGGACGGCGCCGCGCTTTATCGCAAGTATTGCGCGGGCTGCCACGATTCGGGAGCCTCGCGCGTGCCCAGCCATGAAGCGCTGAGGCGTCTCTCGCCGGAGCGGATTCTGGTTGCGCTCGAAAGCGGCAGCATGATGATGATGGGCGCGCGAAGAACGGCGCCCGAGCGGCGCGCGATTGCGGGCTATCTGGCGGCGCAGCCGTTCGGAAGCGTGAGGATGGATGCTCCGCCGCGATCGGCGTTCTGCCGGATAACGGGCGATGGCGCGATTGATCCGGCGGATGGGCCGCGCTGGAACGGCTGGGGAGTCGATTTAGCGAACCGGCGTTTTCAGCCGGCGGAGATGGCGGGCATGAAGGCGGCGGATGTGCCGCGGCTCAAGTTGCGCTGGGCGTTCGGGTTCCCAGGCGACATTGTGGCGTACGCGCAGCCGGCGGTCGAAGGCGGGCAACTCTATGTAGGCAGCGCGGGCGGGCGCGTTTATTCGCTCGATGCGCGGAGTGGATGCATCCGGTGGATTTATGAAGCCGAAGCGCCGGTGAGGACGGCAATCAGCATCGGAGAGGCCGGTGCACGGCACGCGGTTTATTTCGGGGATCTGCACGCCAACGTCTACGCCGTGAATGCGGCGAATGGTGAGCTTCTATGGAAAACGCGCGTGGAAGAGCATTCGGAAGCGCGCATTACAGGAGCGCCGGCGCTGGCGGACGGGCGGCTGTACGTTCCGGTGGCATCGTTCGAGGAAGTGAGCGCGGCGGATCCCGGTTACGAGTGCTGCCGGTTTCGCGGGAGTGTGGCGGCGCTCGATCGGGCGAGCGGAAAAATCGTCTGGAAGACCTACATGATCGATGAAGCGCCGCACGCCACGCGAAAAAACAGAGCCGGGACGCAGCTCTGGGGGCCATCGGGAGCGGCGGTGTGGAGCGCGCCGACCATCGATTTGAAGCGACGCGTAATTTATGCGGCGACGGGCGACAGTTACTCCGATCCGGCGGCGGCGACCACCGATGCGATTCTGGCGCTCGACATGGACAGCGGAAAATTGCTCTGGTCGCGCCAGTTCACCAAGGGTGATGCGTTCAACCTGGCGTGCCCGAGTCCGGATAAAAGCAATTGTCCGGAAGCCAACGGGCCGGATTTCGATTTCGGTTCTTCGCCGATTCTGGTGGAACTGGCCGGTGGGAAGCGCCTGCTGGTGGCGGGCCAGAAATCGGCGGTGGTTTACGGGCTCGATCCGGATCGTGGCGGGAAACTTGTCTGGCAGACGCGTGTGGGGCGCGGCGGAACGCTGGGCGGCATTCAGTGGGGGCCTGCGGCGGACCTTGACAAAGTTTATGTAGCGCTTTCGGACATCGTGCGGCAGGTGACTCCGGCGGGGCTGGTGCTCGATCCCAAAGCGGGCGGAGGGCTGTTCGCGCTTGGACTCACGAACGGGGAGATCGAGTGGCGGGCCGCGCCGCCGGAATGCGGCGAGAGGCGTCCGTGCAGCCCGGCACAATCCGCGGCGGTCACCGTGATTCCCGGCGTGGTGTTTTCCGGATCGAGCGACGGCCACTTGCGCGCGTACTCGACAGGCGACGGAAAAATCATCTGGGACTGCGACACGGCGCGCGAGTTCCGTACCGTGAATGGCGCGGAGGCGCGCGGCGGTTCGATCGACGGGCCTGGGCCGGTGATCGCGGGCGGCATGCTCTATGTGAACTCGGGCTACGGCGCGATGGGCGGCATTCCGGGGAATGTGCTGCTGGCGTTTGGGGCGGGGAAGTAGCCGCGGACTATTTCAGGCAATGGCCGGCAACGGCTCGGAGCCCATACGGAGCACGTTGCCGTCAGGATCCTCGACCTGCATCTCGAGAGCCCAGAGGAAATTCGTGGGCGGAAGGCGGATGGGCACGCCGCGCGCCCGATACTCCTCGTGAAGCTGCGCAGCGTCTTCGATACCGATCCAGGCCCATGCCGCGCCGCGCCCCTGATCGCTGCGGCAGAGATAGATGGCGGCGCGATCGCGCGTCACGCAGGTGAAGTCGTTGTTGCCCCAGGGGGCATTGGTGAAGCCGAGTCCGTCCACATAGAAGCGGAGGCTGGCCTCCATGTTTTCGACGCGCAGAATGGGAGCGCTGTTTTCGAAATGGACGGGAGGGGTGTCGGGCATGTGGTGTCCTTTTTAATCGGCCACACTGAACTGCAAGTACGGCCGCGAGATTTTGAGTATGATATCGCGGCTGTCTTCGACCAGCGTCACGCGTCCGGTGCCGTCGTTCGCGGGCCGGCCAACGGCCTGGAACTGGACATCGACTTTGAAGTACGGACAGTCTCGACTGACGTAGGTGCGCCGTAATGCCGTGGAAATCCCACCTTCCGTTGTGAAAACCTCGAGGAGAGCCGCCCGGGTCATGCCGGGCTTGATGGTCTGCATTAGCTTCAGTGTTTGAGCCACCCAAGCTATGTTGTCGCGAGTAGATTGTTGCGGAGTTGACTGGGCCCGACTGTTTAGTGCACCACCGATTGCACCGCCTGCGATTAAAGCCAGTACGAGAAGCCGCCGGATCATGATCTATTTTCCTGCAGGCTGCGAGCCTTTCAATTCGCCGGCTTCAGCCCTTACGTGGCGCGGAGTAGTTGAGAGGATTTCGTAGCCAGAGTACACTCATCCATCTCGATGGTTGAATGGGACGACTTCGCATACGACGAGCCAGACGGGGGCTCGGAGCCGGACAAATATGCAGTTGCAGCCCGAGAGAAGCTGCGAGAGTTCTTTCAGGAAAATGACGCATCCGTGTACTTCGCTAACCAACTGGCAGTTCAGCACGAACAAGAGTACTTTCACTGGATTACCCATCGAGCGATCGCCGAACTTGTTGGCGAAGGGCTCGTCAAGACCGAAAGCCGGAAGCTAGCGACGGGCGCCGAAATCAAGCTGCTCTGGAATAAGCGGCATAGGTACTATCGGCGGGGATGCGAAACGGATTGTTGATCTGGTGAATCAGTATGCAAGCCCGAGCATGTGCGAAGCGATTGGCCACCATGGAGAACAGATGATCTTGGGTGGATTTGCGCGGCGCCAGTTTGTCATGCGCGGACAGAACACGCGGAAGTTCGGTGAGAGGGAGTGGACGGAAAGCAAACAGAACCTAGATTTCATTTTTGAGCGAGATGGGGTTGCGTACGGAGTTGAAGTGAAGAACACGCTTTCCTATATGGATGAGCGGGAGTTCGATGCCAAGGTTAGACTATGCGAAGAGATTGGTGTTCTTCCGGTATTTGCTGCTCGAATGTTGCCAAAGACCTGGATGCATAAGCTGATCAAGCGAGGTGGGTACGGGATGATTCTGAAGTATCAGCTGTATCCTTGGACACACGTCGAGCTTGCAAGACGCGTGGCTCGGGAGCTAGGGCTACCGGTCGATGCGCCAAAGTCCCTTGAGGAGGGAACGATGGACCGGTTCATTCGATGGCACGAGAAGAATGTGTGAATTTCGAGCAAAATTCACCCGAAGCATGCGGAGCGAGCCCTGTAGTCAATGACTTAGCGTGTACCTCCATGAATACGTTGTGTCTGCCTCGTTGGTTGTCTGGACCGGTCATGGGAGGTCAATTCGCCGGCTTCAGCCCTTCGGTCTCGCCCAAGCCCTGATTGAGCCAGCCGGGGTACCAGCGGAAGACGTTGCCGGTGAGGCTGCCGATGAAAATTTCACCGGCCGGGGTGACGTGGATCCAGTGGCCGGGGCTTTCCATGGCGCCCAGAATCTTCCCTGTCGCGAGGTCGATGTGCATGATGCGGCCGGCTAGCGTGTCATAGGTGATGTTCTCGATGTTGTCGCGGTGGGTGATGATCCACATCTGGTCCTGGGGCGTGATGAAGATGTTCTGCGTGGCGCCCAGGTGCGTCCACTGGCGCAGGAATTTCCCGTTGGGATCGAAGATCTGGATGCGGTTGTTCTCGCGGTCGCTCACGTAGACGGTGCCCTTCGAGTCCACCGCGACCGAATGCGGCGTGTTGAACTCGCCGGGCCCGGCGCCGCGCTTGCCCCAATCGAGCAGATATTTTCCATCGCGCGAAAATTTCACCACGCGCGAGTTTCCGTAGCCGTCGGAAACATAGAAATCGCCGGAAGGCGCGAAGGCGATGTCGGTGGGACGGTTAAAAGTCTGGCTGTCGGTCCCGGCTTTGCCCTTGATGCCCCAGCTTCGCAGCAACTGGCCTTCGTTGGTGAACTCCATGACCTGGTGATCGCCGTTATCGGTGACCCAGACGTGATCCTGCTTGTCGATGCGCATGCCGTGCGGATTGCCGAACAGGCCGCGGCCCCAGGAGCGCAGGAATTTTCCTTTGCTGTCGAAGATCACAACCGGGTCGGCGTGCGGGCCGCGATGAAAAACGTACACGTTCCCCGCCGAATCGGTGGAGACGGCGGAAACGCGGCCGAACTTCCAGCCCGCGGGCATGGTGTCGGGCTCTTCGCCGAAACGGATATTTACGCGGTATTTGAGCAGGCCGCCTTCGTGCGGGTACCAACCCTGCTCGGCGGCGGTAGCGGCGAGTGACATGAGTGTGAGCGCCAGAACCTTTCTCATGATAAGCCTCCGGAAACGGAGTCGACTTGGGCCGAAAGAGCCAAAAATCGCGATCAACCGGTTCTATCGGCTTTGAGTCCCCTGTTATTCTATTCGAATGTGAAGGCCTTTCTGGTAATCGGTTCCCTCAGTTGGATGGTTATGGCAGCTCCCATTCAGGTTCACGGACATCGCGGCGCGCGCGCCATGCGCCCGGAAAATACGATGCCGGCGTTCGAGTACGCCGTCGACGCCGGCGTGGACGCAATCGAGATGGACGTGGCGGTCACCAAAGACGATGTGCCGGTGATCTCCCACGACCCTACGCTCAACACCGATATCTGCCGCAGCATGACGGCCAGCAACGTGATCCGCAAGCTGACGTTCGCAGAGCTGCGCACGTGGGATTGCGGATCGCTCATCAACCCGCAATTTCCAAAGCAGACGCCCGCGCCGGGCACGCGCATTCCGTCGCTCGAGGAGGTGCTCGATCTCGCACGCCGCGGCAATTTCCTGTTCAACATCGAAATCAAGATTTTCAAAGAGCAGCCGCAATATACCCCCACGCCCGAGCGATTCGCGGAGCTGGTGCTGCGGGAGATCGACCGTCACAGCTTGCGGGCGCGCGTGATTGTGCAGTCCTTCGATTTCCGCGTACTGCACGCAATGAAGAAGCTGGCGCCGGACGTGCGGCTCGCAGCGCTCGATGAAGACGAAAAGCTCGGCGATTTTGTGACGGTGGCGCGCAGCGCGGGAGCGCAGATCATCGCGCCGGAAGCGAAGATGGTGACGCCGGCGCGGGTGGCGGCCGCGCACCAGGCCGGCTTGCAGGTGATCCCCTGGACGGCCAACACGCCCGCGGAATGGGACGCGCTGATCGCGGCGGGTGTGGACGGGATTATCAGCGACGACCCGGCGGCGTTGATGGCGCACTTAAAAAAGCGAAAATTACGCTAGAAATCGGGTTGCGGAGGCCGATAAGGCAGTTAAGGAGCAGAAGCTATGGTCGGTTTCGACGCCCCGCTGGAGGGGGTGGCGCGTGCGGAGCAGAGCTTTGACCAGGCGGCCGGGAAAATTGCCCAGCCGCTCTCGATTGACCCGCAGAATCAACAGGATATGGTTTCTCTTAGCGAGGAAATGGTGGCGCTGATGGAGGCCCGCAACAGCTACGAAGCCAACCTCCGCTCGCTCAGTACCGTCGACCAGATGCAGAAAAAGCTGATCGACATCCTGGGTTAACTTTCGGGTTACGGCGTTTTCTCGGTGTGCGCCGCGGCTTTCAGATGCTTGTAGTACCCCAGGTCTTCTCCTGTCAGCATCTTGGTTGCGAAAATAATCTGGCCGGTGTGCTGCGAGAAATGCTCGACCACGTGGAAAATCGCTTCGAGGATGGTCACATCGTATTTCTGAATCGTGACGTGCTCGGTGAGGCGCTGTGCCGTGACCTTGCCGAGGACGGCCTGCGCTTCCCGCACGGTGGAACCGAGCCGTTCGAGTAATTCGGAGGGCGCAACGCCGCCGCGAGCTGCGAATTCGGCGTCGCGATTGCGCGCATCCGGGGCGCCGCCGACGCCGGAAATAATCCACTGCCGCACGTTGCCGGTCAGATGGAGCACGAGATTGCCGATGGCGTTCTCGTTCTCATTTCCGCGCGCCCAGATCTCCTCGGTTGACAACTTGCCTACGCAGTCGCGGATGCGCGAGAGCAACTGCTCGAGATCTCTGGCCGAACAATCCAAAAATACGCGGTCGATGGTTGCGGGCATAGCTACAGCACCTCCTCGGACCAGCTCTCCAATACCGATTTCACTTTTCCGGTGAACTGATCGGCCAGCGCGCCGTCGATCAGGCGGTGGTCGAAGGTGAGCGAGAGATAACAAATAGAGCGGATGGCGATGGCATCGTCAATCACGACGGGAGTTTTTTTGACTACGCCCACGCCGAGTATGGCGACCTGCGGCTGGTTGATAACGGGCGTGCCGGTGACGCTGCCGAAGCTGCCGAAATTGGTGATGGAAAATGTTCCGCCCTGCACTTCGTCGGGCTTGAGCTGACGGGCGCGGGCACGCGCCGCCAGATCGGCGATGGCTCGTTGCAGGCCGAGCACGTTCTTTTCGTCGGCATTGCGGATTACGGGAACGATCAAGCCGTTCTCGAGCGCCACCGCGATCCCGATATTGATTTCGTTGTGATAAATGATGTTCGTGCCTTCGATCGAGGCGTTGACCAGCGGATACGTTCTCAGCGCTTCGACTGCCGCGCGGGTAACGAACGGCAGGTATGTCAGCGCGATGCCATAGCGCGCCTGAAAATCTTCTTTGTTGCGCTCGCGCAATTTCGCCACCTTACTCATATCCACTTTGTGGAAAGTCGTGACGTGCGCCGAAGTGCGCTTGCTGAGGATCATGTGCTCGGCGATCTTCTGCCGCATGGTGCTCATGGGCTCAATGCGCGCCCGGGCCTGGGCCGGAGTCGAAGGCAGAGGCGCAAACGGCTGCGCGGGAGGCGCCTGAACGGGCTGCTGCTGACTCGGCTGGGCAGCCGGAGACGAGGGCGCGGGCGCCGACGCACGCGCCGCGGGCTGAGCGCCGGCCTGCTGCCCGGCCAGATAAGTTTCGACATCCTGCTTGGTGATGCGCCCGCCTGCGCCCGTTCCTTTCACGCGGCTCAGGTCGATGTTGTGCTCGCGCGCCATCCGCCGCACCAGGGGAGAAAGCGGGCCTGCCTCCGCTTGCGGCGCTGGCGGCTCGGGTTCCGCGGGCGGCGGTGCGGCCTGCTGTTTTTGCGTTGGCGGCGGGGCGGGACGCTGAGCGGCAGGAGATTTTGGGGCGGCCGGTTGCGCAGCAGGCGCCGGCGGCGGAGGCGCTGCCTGTTTCGCAGCAGCCTGCGGGCGCGCGCCGTTGCCGCCCGCCTCGTCGATCCGCGCCACGACCGTGTTGATCCCCACGGTCTTGCCTTCCTCGACCAAAACTTCGGACAGCGTTCCACCGGCCGGCGAGGGAATTTCCGTATCCACCTTATCGGTCGAAATCTCGAACAGCGGCTCATCGCGCTCCACGTGATCGCCGGGCTTCTTGAGCCATTTGGTCAGCGTGCCTTCCACGATGCTCTCGCCCATCTGGGGCATCACAACATCAGTCATAGATGAGTTCTCTCCGGTTTCAGATCAGCACCGTCGCGCCGGCCGGCGTCATTTCGCGCAGGAAGACGCGGCCGAAACGCGCGACCAAAGCTTCTACTACATTCTCGCGCTTTGCGGAAGCTCCCAGCGCAGCCATCGAAGTTACCGGCTTCACCAGTCCGCACGGCACAATGTACTGGAAGTAACTCAAGTCCGTGGCGACGTTCAGCGCGAAGCCGTGGGAAGTAACCCAGCGGCTGATATGGACGCCGATGGCCGCGATCTTCGCGCCGTCCACCCAGACGCCGGTCATCCCCGGACTCCTCTCCGCATGAATGGAGAAATCGGCCAGCGCGTCGATGATCACCTGCTCGATCGCACGCACATAGGCCACCACGTCGCGCTGCCACTCGCGCAGATCGAGAATCGGGTATCCCACGATCTGTCCCGGCCCGTGATAGGTGATGTCGCCGCCGCGATCGGTAGGATGGAAGCTGACGCCCGCGCGCGCCAGCACGTCCTCGCCGGCCAGCAGGTTTTCCATGCGGCCGTTGCGCCCCAGCGTGATCGTGTGCGGATGCTCGACGATCAGGAACTGGTCCGGAATCTCGCCGCGCTTTCGCTGTTCGACTAAGCGGCGCTGGAGCGCGAACGCCTCGCCATATCCGATGCGGCCGAGGTCCTGCCACTCGCAGCTAGACATTGATGGCCAGCCCGTAGACGTTGTTGAACGCTTCGCCCATGGCTTCGTAAAGCGTGGGATGCGCGTGGATGGTGTGCATCAGAGTTTCGACTGTAGCCTCGGATTCAATCACCGCTACCGCTTCGCCAAGCAGTTCGTACGCCATCGGTCCGATGATGTGCACACCCAAGATCTCACCGTAGCGCTCGTCGGCGACAATTTTCACGAAGCCATCGTGGCTTCCCAAGATGCTGGCCTTGCTGTTCGCCGCGAACGGAAACTTACCGACTTTGACCTGGTAGCCCTGCGCGCGCGCCTGCGCTTCAGTCAAACCCACGCTGCCGATTCCCGGCTCGGTGTAGGTCGCGCCCGGAATGCGATTCCGGTTCACCGGCCGCACGTTTTTGCCGGCCATGTGGCCCACCGCGACCATACCCTGCATCGCCGCGACATGCGCCAGTTGCGGCGTGCCGGCCACGATATCGCCGATGGCATAAACACCGGGCTCGCCAGTCTGCTGAAATTCGTTGACCTTCACGAAGCCGCGATCCAGCTCGATTTTTGTATTTTCGATCCCGACTTTCTCGGTATTCGGTTTGCGTCCCACCGCCACCAGCAGCTTTTCCGCAGCGAGATCTTCTTTTTTTCCGTTGCTCAGTGTGGCGCTGATCTTGCAGCAACTGTCCACGATCTCGACTTTTTCCACCTTGGCGCCGGTCTCGACGCGGATCTTATTTTTGCGGAACACGCGCTCGAGCTCCTTCGAGACCTCTTCGTCTTCGACCGGCACGATGCGCGGCAGCATCTCGAGAATCGTCACTTCCGTGCCGAAGCGGCTGAACACCGACGCGAACTCGACACCCACCGCGCCTGCCCCGATTATCGCGAGCGTACGCGGAATCGCAGTCAGGTTAAGAATTTCGATATTGGTGAGGATACGCACCGGGTCGGGCTTGAGCCCCGGCAGCATGCGCGCCTCCGACCCGGTCGCCAGCAAAATATTCTTGGCTTCGAGCGTCTGCGCGCCCTGATCGCCGGCCACTTCCACGCGCCCGCGGCCTTTCAGCACGCCATAGCCCTTGATCCATTCGACCTTGTTCTTCTTCATCAAGAACTCGACGCCCTTGGCATGCTTGGCGACGATCTTGTTCTTGCGGTCGACGACTTTCGGGTAATCGATGCGCGGCTTTTCGCAGACGATGCCTTCTTCAGCCGAGTGCACGAAGCGGTCCCAGACGTCGGCGGTGTGCAGCAGCGCCTTGGTCGGAATGCATCCCACGTGCAGGCACGTGCCGCCGAGCTTCGGGTCTTTTTCGATGATCGCGGTCTTCAATCCGTACTGTCCGGCGCGCACCGCCGCAGAGTAACCGCCCGGACCGCTGCCGATAACGATCAGATCGTAGGGCACTTTTTCCATTCTACCCGTATGGTATGGAAACCGTTGGGATTTGCTAACGTCTTGTTTAATTAGATGATGCTTTGGACGCTGGCGATTCTCGCGCTCCTGGCGCCTGCCGGGAGCTTCGCGCAGACTCGCGCGCCCAAGAGCGCCCGCAAAACGCCGGCGAAAGCTGCGGCGGCTTCCGAGTGGCCGATCGAGCGGCTGGTGGTTGAGGGCAACCACGCGTACACTAAAGACCAGATTCTCAGCGTGGCGGGGCTCAAGGTCGGGCAGATGGCCGGCAAGGCCGAGTTCGACGCCGCGCAACAAAGGCTGGTCGCCAGCGGAGCTTTTGAAAAGGTTGATTACCGCTTTGCGCCCTCGAAAGACTCGAGCGGTTACGTCGCCACGTTTGGCGTGATCGAGGGCGAGCCGATGTACCCGATCCAGTTCGAAGGCCTGCCCATGACGCCGGCTCAAATCAGCGCGTGGCTGAAATCCAAAGACCCGCTCTACGGGCCGCAGATGCCCGCGAGCGATGTGATGATCAAGCGCTATACGCAACTGATCCAGGAACTGCTTGCCGCGCAAAAGCAGGACGAGAAAGTCATCGGCCGCGTCACGCCGACCGGCGCAAATCAGTTCGCCATCATCTTCCGCTCCGCGCGGCCGCTTCCGACGGTTGCCGCCGTCAAATTCGAAGGCAATCAGTTGATTCCCACGACGCTGTTGCAGAAGACGATTTCCGAAGTCGCCTACGGGTTTCCTTACACCGAAACCGGGATGCGGACGCTGCTCGATAACGCCATCCGCCCGCTCTATGACGCGCGAGGCCTGGTGCGCGTGACCTTTCCAAAAATCACAACTGCCCGAGCCGCCAATGATGTCAACGGCATCGCGGTGACGGTGACGGTGAACGAAGGTCCCGAGTACAAACTTGGCGACGTGCGGATCACCGGCAGCTATGCCGGCAAAGGCGCAGAGCTGCTGAAGGTGGGAGCGTTCAAGAAAGGCGAAACGGCCAATTTCGACGACGTCAGCCAGGGCCTCGAGCGCATCAAGCGCCGTTTGCGGCGCAGCGGCTACATGCTGGCGGAGACCAGAATCGATCGCGCCATCGATGACAAGGCCAAAATCGTTAATGTGGCGATTCGCATTGACGAAGGTCCGCAATTCCTGTTCGGCGCCTTAACGATTCAGGGCCTCGACCTGAACAGCGAGGCCGGCCTCCGAAAGCTCTGGGCGCTCCAGCCCGGCAAGCCGTATAACGCGGATTATCCGGACTATTTTCTCCAGCGCGTGCGCGAAGACGGCATCTTCGATAACCTGCACAAGACCAAGTCGCAGACCAAGGTCAACGAGCAGGCGCACACGGTCGACGTCACGCTCCAGTTCCAGTGAGCTTCCACAAAATCTGCCGGAGCATGCCGAGGACGACCGGCGCATCGCGCGCGTTCAGCTCAAGCCGCCGGACCAGCCGCCGCACCTTGGCATCGGTGGAAGCGGCTGTTACCGGATTTGTGTAGCCGCTCGCTGCGAGCGCTTCGAGCAACAGGCGCGTGATCTGCTCGTTCGCGGCGCCGGTAGCGAGTTTGCGCGGGCGCGCCGGTAAGCCCGATGCGGGCATCTTGCCGCGCGAAAGTTCGTAAAGACAGACGGCGACCGACTGGCCGAGATTCATCGAATGGCTCTGGTCGGCCGTCGCGATGCGCATCAGCCAGTGGCAGTGCGCCAGCTCTTCGTTCGTCAGCCCGAATTTTTCCGATCCAAACAGTAGAGCGACCGGCGCCGACTGCATCTTTTTGCGGATGAGCGCCGCTCCCGGCTCGAGCCGCCGCAGCGTATGGGCCAGTCCGCGGTGACCCAGCGAAGTTGTACCGACCACCAGCTCACAATCCGCCACCGCGTCCGCTACCGACCGGAACTCTTCCGCCGATTGCAGGATTTCCCGCGCCGACACGGCCGAACGCGCCTCCCGAAACGCCACTTCGTAAGGATTCACTACGCGCAGCCGGGAAAAACCGAAGTTGAACATGGCGCGGGCTGCAGCGCCGATATTTAACGGGTTGCGCGTGGAGACCAGAACCACGCGGAGGTTGGTGCGGGTGCCGGGAGAGTTCATGAAGGCATCAGACGCTTGGTCAACGGAGTGCGTCTAAAAATTCGGCAGTCGTCATCCCTGCTTGTTTCAGTATGCTTTGGAGCGTGCCGGGAGCCAGCGACCGGTGCAGCGGATGCGCCGGGGCGCTGCACCTTCCTCGAAATAAGTGGCCACTGCTTCAGTGACCTGTTGCTGCAGATCGCGAAGGTCTTGTCCTTGCGTAGTTATGCCCCCCGCACCATCCGGGGCATCCATGACGCCACGAGCCAGCCGGATTCGTCATCGCGCTGGATCTGCAGTGTAATTTCTTCCACGTCTCTTAAAACCTATCGCGCTGCCCGGCACGCGGTCAAGCTGGAAGCCAAGCCGATCTTTAATGCGTCACAGAATTTTCCGCTAAAAAACAATTTACACTTTTTTTGTTTTGCGTTATTCTATTTAAGCTCTGGCCACCTAAGAACCCCGCGCGCTAAATGAACATAGCCGCTCAGATCTCCTTGACTCGCGAGGAGATGGAACAGAGACGTCTCGAGGCAGCGCAAGATCTGCTCAACGGCCTCTCTCAATCGAAAGTTGCACGCAAATATTCCGTCAGCCGTACCACGGCTTCCCGGTGGTATCGTGCGCTGTCCAGTAATGGGGTGGATTCGCTCAAACGCCGCAAGGCCACCGGCCGCCCCAGCCGCTTGACTGCCGCACAACTGGCGCGCGTCAGCGAAATCTATCGCGAACGTGCGATTGCGTACGGCTTCGCCGACGATCAGTGGACCACGGCACGCATGGCGGCGGTCATCGAGAGCCAGTTCGGCGTGCATTACGACCGGGATCACGTCGGCAGGCTGCTCTATAAGCTGGGCTTGCGCGAGCGCCGGCCGAAAATGCGTCACGCCACCGCGACGCCTTATGTCGCTTCGCGGTATTCTCCGAACACGGATTTGAGCCGTCCGGAGATTTCGCCAAGCGTGGCATAAGCGGCGGCGGCATCGAGAATCGGAGGCATCAGGTTGCCGGTGCCTCGTGCCGTCCCCTCGAGGGCGGCGAGGCGCTCGGCGGCCAGTTGGTTGTCGCGGCTGGCGCGTACCTGGCGCAGGCGTTCGGTCTGCGCTTTCTCGAGCGCGGGATCCAGCCGAAAGGTGAGGGGCTTCGTGTTTTCCTCCATGCGGAAGCGGTTGACGCCGACAATGATCGTTTCCTCCCGCTCGATTGCCTTCTGATACGCAAATGCGGCGTTCTGGATTTCGCCTTGGATGAAGCCGGTCTCGATCGCCCGGAGCGTGCCGCCCATTGCCTCGATACGGTCGATGTACTCCCGTGCGCCCTGCTCGATTTGATCGGTGAGGCCTTCCAGGTATTCGCTGCCGCCCACCGGGTCAGCAGTGTTGGTGACGCCGCTTTCGCAGGCGATGATCTGCTGGGTGCGCAGCGCCAGCCGCGCGGATTCTTCGGTCGGCAGAGCAAGCGCTTCGTCGCGCGCGTTGGTATGCAGCGACTGCGCGCCGCCCAGCACCGCAGCCAGAGCTTCGATCGACGTGCGGATGACGTTTACGTCGGGCTGCTGCGCGGTCAGAGTCGAGCCGGCGGTTTGCACATGAAAGCGCAGCATCATGGATTTCGGGTTCCTGGCGCCGAAGCGGTCGCGCATCAGGCGGGCATAAAGGCGCCGCGCGGCGCGAAACTTCGCAATTTCTTCCAGAAAATTGCTGTGGGAGTTGAAAAAGAACGAGAGCCGCGGTGCAAACTGATCGATCTCGAGGCCCGCCGCGAGCGCCGCTTCGATATAGGCGATCGCATTAGCGAAAGTAAATGCGACTTCCTGGATGGCCGTCGAACCTGCCTCGCGAATGTGGTAGCCGCTGATCGAGATCGTATTCCACTCGGGCAACTCGGCTCCAGCCCACGCGAACAGATCGGTCACGATGCGCATCGAAGCGCGCGGCGGGTAAATATAAGTCCCCCGCGCGATGTACTCCTTAAGGATGTCGTTTTGCACGGTGCCCGAGAGCTTGCCGGCGTCGACGCCCTGCCGCCGCGCCACCAGCACATACAGCGCCAGCAGGATGGCAGCGGTCGAGTTGATGGTCATCGACGTGGAAACTTTGTCGAGCGGGATGCCCTCGAACAGGCGCTCCATGTCGGCGAGCGACGAAATCGCCACGCCCACGCGGCCTACTTCTCCGGCTGCGAGCGGATCGTCGGCGTCCATGCCCATCTGCGTGGGAAGATCGAACGCCACCGAGAGGCCGGTGGTGCCCTGCGAGAGCAGGTAACGGTAACGCCGGTTGCTTTCCTCGGCGGTGCCGAAACCGGCATACTGCCGCATGGTCCACAGACGGCCGCGGTACATGTCGGGATAGATGCCGCGGGTGTAAGGGAATTCGCCGGGCCTCTCCTCAGGTTTTTGGCTCATGAGCGCGAAATTTTACGCGCGCGGCGAAACGAGGAGATCCCATATCCCGCCATGATCGTGACAAAAACTACGATCACAATCAGTTTCATGAGGCTGCCTTTGCCGTTGTCCAGATCCCGGACGGTCCGGATGCCGGCGGGAACAGGCCAGACGGCAATAACCAGGAAGAGAAACCCGATAATCTGATGCCAGAGGGAATGAATCGGCCGGATCACAGCGGGAACAACATGGCGAACGAATTGCACACCATGTTTAATGCCCTGCTGAACCACGCTAGGTTTGGCCACGTTTTCATGGTAACAAAGGGCTTGCGGAGGGGTTCGTGCCGGTTGAGCCATCCCGGGGTACTGCCGGGCACGTACTGTCCTAATGGAACGTTAATGATTTGTCGATAAAGAACTTGTGAACCGTTGACAGGTCCACTACAATCGAAGCGGGTACCGGCGGTATTTCGGTACCAGAGGGCTGTTAACTATCTGGAACGCCGCTTCCGTTGAGAGCATCCAGTGAGATAGGTTTCACTGCCCTTTAGAGGGTGGCCTGAGAGAAAGGGGCCAATTTTGGAAGAGCGTCTAAAAAACCTGATGCAGGAACTGGGGAATGCGATCAACGACTCGCTCTCAGATTCGGATCGCATCGCCGAAGCCATTGGCGAGATAAAACAGGCCGGCTATGACGTCTTTCTCGTGCTTGAAGCCACCATCGGATTCAACAAGCGAGACGAGGACAGCGAGGCTGATGAGCCCGAAGCTCATAAAGAGCCCAAGCGCTTTGAATCCACCGGTAAGATCAAGTTCACCACGCAGGATCAGCGGTTCCTGCGCGCTCTGAAAATTTCCGTCGACGAAGAGACCAAGTAGCCACCGGTTTTAGGCGAGCAATTCCTCATAGACCTTCCAAGTCTGTTCTGCCGCTTTTCCCCAGGTGAACTGTTCGGCTCGCTGAAATCCGCGATCGATCATTTGCTGTTGCAGCGCTTCGTCCCGGATCAACTGCTCAATCCCCGCGTGGATCGCCTCCGTATCTTCCGCGTCCACCAGCAGCGCCGCGTCTCCGCACACTTCGGGCAGAGCGGCACGGTTGGCCGCCAGCACCGGAACCCCGGCCGCCATCGCTTCCAGCACCGGCATGCCGAATCCTTCATCGAGGGACGGGAACGCGAAGATGCGCGCGCGCCCGTACCAGTCCGCAAGCTGCGCAGCGGAAACGTAGCCGGGGACCTGAATGTCCTCTCTGCGGGGACTCGCTTCAATCCTCGCTAGGATCTGATCCGCGCCAAAACCTTGCGATCCTGCGAGCACCAGCCTCCAGCCCACCGGCGTCCGCTCAAACGCCTCTATCAGACGGGTACTATTCTTGCGCCTCTGGATCGCGCCCACGCTCAGAATGATCTTTTCGCGAACTCCGGCGTGTGCCGCCGGCAGCCGGTTGGTGCCGTGATGCACCACGTGAAGCCGCGCGCGTTCCACACTCAACAGTTGCTCCACCTGGCTCGCAGTAAATTCGGATACGCAAATGACGGCGTCCGACTCCGCGGCAGCCCGCCGCGCCTGCTCGGTGAACCGGCGCCGGAACTCGGGCGTCGAATAATCGCCCGTCATCACGAACAGATCGTGAAAGGTCGAAACCGTTTTGCGGAAATGAATCGAGGGCAGCCGCTGGTTGAGTCCGTGAAAAAACTCCCGCGAGCGTGGAAACAGCGGCTCTCGAAGTAACGCCCGTGCACAGTTGGCCGGCAGATGAGACCGCATCGAGCGCAGGTACCGATGCGGCCGGTAGCAGAATACGAAGCGCTGCTCCGGATGCGCCTCCGCTAACCCCACCAGCAGTTCGCGCGAATACACGCCCACGCCCGAGAGGTTGTCTCCCACGCTATAGGTGGCGTCAAGCGAAATCTTCAACTGGCCAGGCGGTACTCTTTCAGTTTTCGATAGAGAGTGGTGCGGCCGATGCCGAGCAGGTAAGCCGCCATGACGCGATCCCCTTTGGTGTACTCCAGGGCTTCGAGGATCGCTCGCTTTTCCATCTCCGTCAGAGGAATGATACCCGATTGCGGGGCTTTAGGAAGCGGACCTGTTCCAGAAACCGCGGCCGCCGCCACCGACCGCACTCCCGACCGGCGGGCTTCCAGGTGGGTCTGGATCGGCGACGGCAGGTCGGCCGTTTGCAGCAGCGGCCCGGAATTCATCGCCACCATGCGTTCGATCGAGTTCTGCAGTTCTCGTACATTGCCCGGCCAGTCGTAGGTTACGAGCGTTTCCATGGCCTCGTCCGTCAGCCGGTGCTTTGCTCCGAGCCGGTCCAGAAAGCGCTGGATCAACACCCGAATATCTTCGCGGCGCTCCCGCAAAGGGGGCAAACGCAGCGTCACGACGTTCAGCCTGTAGAACAGATCCTGCCGGAAATTCTTCAGCTCGATTTCCCGCGCCAGATCGCGATGCGTTGCGGCGATCACCCGAATCGCCACTTTGCGCGTATTGAGCGACCCCACGGGACGAAACTCACGCTCCTGCAATAACCGCAACAACTTTACCTGCATTTCGAGCGGCAAATCGCCGATCTCGTCAAAAAACGCCGTGCCGCCGTCCGCCAGCTCGATCAACCCTCGCTTCGCCTCCGCGGCCCCGGTAAACGAGCCTTTCATGTGCCCGAATAGCTCGCTTTCCATCAGCGGCCCCACCAGCGACCCGCAATCGATCGGAATGAAATGCCCCGACCCGTTGCCGTTATGAATCGCGCGCGCGACTACTTCCTTACCCGTGCCGCTTTCGCCCAGCACCAGGACAGGCGATTTGGAGTTCTTCAGCCTTTCGATTTGCCGCCGGATCTGACCGATCTGCGGCGATTCCCCCACCAGTCCGTGGCAGGCGTCCTCGCAGGCGGTACCCATGGAGTTTCGTATTGATAGTGGCCCGCACGATTGGCTTTCTCACCTCTTTGGCTGGGGAGTAGCCACAAATCTCGCTAGGATGATGCGCAAATCACTATCCATGTGCTGATTCGAACTAACCGTTCGGATAGCTTTCGCCTGGCCTTCTCTTTTCATCCAAATCGAAATCAAGGGGCTATTTCTATTTGCTGCAACGAATTACGTCTGCATCAAACGGTGATTTCAGGATGGTAGGCGGCGTGCTTCATCGGTCGGCTGAAGGAGAGACGCTAAATGAAAACCAGAACAAGCGTGAAGGCGGGCGACCCCCAGGAGAGCGCGAGCTTGAGCTTCACGACGATCCGGTGGAAATACTGATTGCAAGAACCTGACTTGCACATGCGAAAGGATACGAAATGAAGACCAGGACGAATTTGAAGGCCGGCATCATCGCTGTGCTGATCCGTCTCTGAGCGGCGATCTTAGAGCGACGGGCCGGCCCCGGCTGCTCCAGATGGTCGCGAACGACCCGGCTTGCCACCCTGTTCACCCTGGATGCTCGATGCGAGAGCCGCAGCGTCCTCCTGAGTATCCGCGTAGCCGCCGAGCCGTCGCAGAACACCAGGATCGGTCAGCCCCGGCGCGCTCCCCCATCCAGCCAGCACCGCTCGCGCGCACGCCTCGCAGAGCGCAGCCGACTTCACATCCAGTCCCTCGTCGGGCGAGAGGCCGGCGTGGAAATCCACTGCCGAGATTCAAAACACTGAATTTAGGAATTCGCCGCGCCCGCTGGATCTTGAAGGCTTACGGATATCGAAATCGCACGCGCGGTGCCGCGTCCTTCAACACTCCGCCGTGGGCCAAAATCCTCAGAAAGAACGCGATGCCGACGCGGTCTGGATGGCATCGTCGCGGACCACAAAACACTCGCCCAGCTTGCCGTCCTCGGCGCGAATGCTCGACGACAGCGCCGCGGCATCTTCCGGAGTAGCGGCGTGCCCGACCAGCACGCGCCAAAGCACCGGGTTGCCCGGACGCTCGATCAGGCGTGCCGAACCGAAGCGCGCTTCCATTTCGGTTCGCAGCCGCTCGGCGTTGGCGCGATACTGAAACGCGCCGACCTGAACGGCAAAATATCCGGTTGCGAGGCTTGCCGGAGTGGCCAGAACTTCCAGCCGCACCCGAGCGGTTCCCGGCCCGATCATCCCGATGGCCTGCGCCGCGGCGTGCGAAAGATCGATAATGCGGTCCGCCGCGAACGGGCCGCGATCGTTGATGCGCACGTCGACCGAGCGATCGTTATCCAGATCAAACACCCGCACCATGGTGCCGAAGGGCAGCGTGCGATGGGCCGCGGTGAACTGCTCCATATCGTAAATTTCGCCGCTCGCCGCAGGCCTCCCGTGATAGGGGTGACCGTACCAGCTTGCGATTCCAACTTCCGGTGGCCGGACCGCCGCCGGAACCGCTGCCTGGACTGTACGCTTCTCCCCACAGCCGGAGAGAACCAGCCCCAGGCAGCCGGCTGCTGCCAAGGTTCGCCGCATTCGTGTGATACTATCGTGCCTTCCCGGTTTCAGGCAACCGTCTTTTTCCATGACCCAATGGATTCAGAACTATAACCCGCTTGGCAACGCCTGGCTCTCGACGATCATCGCCGCCGTACCGGTCGTCGTCCTATTTTACCTGCTGGCGGTTCAGAAAATCCTGGCGCACCGCGCAGCTATCGCCGGATTTCTTGCTGCCGTTGTAATTGCCGGCACAGTTTTTCGCATGCCCTGGACCATGGTGGGCGGCGCGGTCGCCAGCGGCCTGGTGTTCGGTTTCATACGGATCGCCTGGGTGCTGGTCGCCGCGGTGTTTGTTTACGAGATTACCGTCGAGACCGGGCACTTCGAAGTGATTAAGGAATCGATCGGCGGGCTCACCGGCGACCGCCGCTTGCAAGTTCTGCTGATCGCGTTCGCATTCGGCGCGGTGCTCGAAGGCTCGGGCGGCGGCGGCGCTCCGGTCGCGATCGCGGGCGCCATGATGGTCGGGCTCGGCTTCAATCCGTTCTCGGCGGCGGTGCTGTGCCTGATCGCCAACACCGCGCCGGTAGCCTTCGGCGGCGTCGGGAATCCGATCCGCACGCTGGTCGCGGTGACCACGCTGCACGATGCCGACATCAGCGCCATGGTGGGCCGCATTCTGCCGTGGACCGCCCTGATCCTGCCGCTCTGGCTGATCCGCTCCATGACCAACTGGCGCGCAACGATTTCGGTCTGGCCCGCGGCTCTGGCCTGTGGCGGCGTTTTCGCGGCGATTCAGTTTTACTGGTCGAACTTTCGCGATTCCGCGCTGGTCGATATTGTCGGCGGCATGGCCACGCTCGTGGCGCTGGCGCTGTTTTTCAAAATCTGGAAGCCGCGCGAGATCTGGCATTATCCCGATGAGCCGCCGCCGGCCAAGCTGCGCCGCCACAAGCCGCTCGCCGTGCTGCACGCCTGGTCGCCGTTTCTGCTGCTTTCGCTATTTGTGATTTTGGGCGGCGCGCCGGACATCCTGCGCGTGCTGGACAAAACCAATCTGGAACTACCCGTGCCGGGCTTGCATCAGCAGGTGATGCGCGTAGCGCCGGTGGTCGATAAGCCGCACAGCATGCCCGCGGTGTTCGATTTCGCCTGGCTTTCGAATCCCGGCACCGCCACGTTTCTCGCGGGACTGCTCTCCGGGCCGCTGCTGGGCCTCAGTTTCGCAAAAACTCTGCGCATCTTTTTCCGCACCTGCTACCGCATGCGTTTCAGCGTGGCGGCGATCATGGCCATGCTGGGCCTCGGATTCGTGATCCGCTATTGCGGCATGGACGCGGTGATGGGCCTCGCCATGACGCACACCGGCGTGGCATACCCGTTCTTCGGCACGATGCTGGGGTGGCTCGGTGTTTCGTTGAGCGGCACCGACGCCGGGTCGAATGCGCTGTTCGGCAGCCTGCAGCAGATCACCGCGAACCGCCTGGGGCTGAGCCCGGTCCTGATGGCCGCGGCGAACTCGGCAGGCGGCGTGATGGGCAAGATGATCGCGGCGCAATCGATCATCGTGGCCGCGGCCGCGGTGGGCCAGGAAGGCAAAGAAGGCGACATGTTCCGCGCGGTGCTGCCGCACTCGCTCGCGCTCGCGGCGATTGTCGGGCTGATCGTGTGCTTCTACGCGTACTTCGGGCAGGCGTGGGTGCCGATGGGGCGAGTGTGGGGGTGAGGGAAAACGCTGTGCCACCATCGAGAGGTCAAAGAGCTATGGCGAGCCGGACGTAGCTACGTTAAGTTCGGCTAGAATCGGAAGAGCTTGCTCAAGCGCGTCTACATAGACAATTATCGATGTTTCGTGAACTTCACCTTTAAGCCCAAGGCCAAGCAGCTCATCCTGGGAATAAACGGAACCGGCAAGTCTGCACTGTTTGCGGTTCTCGGTGATCTGCGAGACTTTGCCTTTACAGGTTACAGAGGCGATCAGCTATTCACCCCTGAAACGAGAACGAGGTGGCAAAATCTGTCCCAGCAGAGTTTCGAGTTGGAGATAACTGGAAATGGAGGGACTTATCTATACACGCTATTGGTTGAAACGCAAGAGACCAAACCGCGGTCGCGGGTGATCAAAGAGACGCTCGAATTTAACGAAAAACCGCTTATCTATTTCGAAAAAGAGCAGGTCCAACTCTTTGATGACAATCACAAAAGGAAGGCCACCTATCCCTTTGATTCCGATCGCTCAGCGATAGCCGTCGTTGGCCCACGCAAGGGCAACGCGAAACTCACGTGGTTCAAGGGTTGGCTCGACCGCCTCTGCTGCTTGCGAATCAATCCATCGAATATGCAGGCTGAGGCGAAAGGAGAGAGAGAAGAGGCTGATTACTATCCGGAGGACGACCTCTCGAACTTTGCGGCCTGGTACGGATATGTTGTTCATGAACATACAGGCGAGGCCGGCAACCTGCAAAAAGTCCTGAGGGAGATCATCGACGGATTCGATTCTCTGAATTTGACAACAACTGGGCGCAGCGCCAAGTCGTTACGCGCCGTTTTCCAGGGGCCACTTGGCACCGACACGAGGCGCTCAAGAAGACTTCCGTTGTCGTTTGACTTCGATGAGCTCTCAGATGGGCAAAAGTCGCTAATTGGCCTCTACACCCTTCTTCAGTTCGCTATTGGTCCGGAAAGCACGATTTGTATTGACGAACCGGAAAATTTCCTGGCGCTGGCAGAAATCCAACCATGGCTGATGAAGCTCAACGAGCGCATTGAAGACACAGGCGGTCAGGTAATCCTGGCCTCGCATCACCCGGAGCTAATCAATCTGCTCGCTCCGCAATGGGGTGTGCTTTTCTCCCGGAGCGGTTTGGGGCCGGTGCAAGCGGTTCCTTATCGGGCTGAGAAACTGGGCAAGCTTGCTCCCTCTGAGCAGATCGCGCGTGGGTGGGAGCGTGGCTGAGCGAATTGCGAGTGTGATTGTGCTCGCAGAGGACGTCACCCAAACCAATTTTGCCTATCGGGCGCTCATCAGGAAAGGATATGATTGGCGCGCCATCCGCGTCATGCCGGCGCCTCATGGAAAGGGTTCGGGCGAGCAGTATGTCCGTGAAAATTTTCCTATTGAGGTGGCGCAATATCGGAATCAAGTGGCGCGTGTAAGTGTGAGTCTTGTTACCCTAATTGACGCCGACAAGGGTACGGTGGCTCGGCGCGAGAGTCAGCTCTGGAAGGCTTTGCGTGACGAAGGGATCCCTCCACGCAGGAACACTGAAAGGATTGCGCTCCTCATCCCTAGGCGCAACATCGAGACCTGGATTCTTTGCGTAACTGGCGTCAGAGTGAACGAGACCACGGATTATTCCGGTCGTAACGATGTTCAAGAGAAAATCCGCCCAGCGGCCGAAAAGTTCTTTGAGTGGAGCCGACCTGGATACAAAGTGCCCGCCCACTGCATACCTTCCCTCCGAAGAGCGTTTCCGGAATTCCGGCGGATCTAGCGCGCTCACTTGCGGCCCGCGTGAGCCACAGCTCCGGAGTCTTCTATTTCCAGCAACCGGTTATACTTCGCCAACCGCTCCGAGCGCGTGATCGAGCCGATCTTGATCTGCCCCGCGCCGGAGGCTACCGCGAGATCGGCGAGAAAATCGTCTTCGGTTTCGCCCGACCGCGCGGAAATCACCGCGCGAAATCCGGCTTCCCGCGCCCGGTCGATCACCTGAAATGTTTCGGTCAGCGTGCCGATCTGGTTCATCTTCACCAGCACGGCGTTGGCGGCGCGGTCGCGGATGCCGCGCTCGAGGCGAGCGGCATTGGTGACGAACAGATCGTCGCCGATGAGTTGCAGCTTGCCGCCAAGCTGCGCGGTGAGCTTTTGCCAGCCGGTCCAGTCATCTTCGGCTAAGCCGTCTTCGATCGAGACGATCGGATAATGCGCGACCCATCCGTCCAGCAGCAGGATCATTTCATCGGCGGTGAGCGAGCGGCCTTCGCTCGAGAGATCGTACTTGCCGTCGCGGAAAAAGTGCGATGCGGCGACGTCGATAGCGATCGAGATCTCGCGGCCGGGATGAAAACCTGCGCGCTCGATGGCGGCAATCATGATGTCGAGCGCCGCTTCATTCGACGGCAGGCGCGGCCCCCAGCCGCCTTCATCCGCAACGCCGGTCAGAACGTGCCCGCGCTCCCCGATCACCGCGCGCGCCGAGCGGTGCACCGCCACGATGGCTTCGAGCCCCGCCGCATACGACGGGAACCCGGCCGGCACGGCGAGAAAATCCTGAAATTCGAAATTGCGTCCGGCGTGCAGGCCGCCCGAAAGAATATTGACCATCGGGACCGGCAGCGCGGGCGTCCGGTCGCCTGCAAGATAGCGCCACAAGGGCACGCCGCGCGAGCGCGCCGCGGCCCGGGCGACGGCGCACGAAACGCCCAAAACGGCGTTCGCGCCGAGCCGCGATTTATCGGGTGTGCCATCCAGCTCGATCATGCGGCGGTCCACGGCGCGCTGGTCTTCGGCATTCATACCGGCGAGCGCCGGAGCGATCGCGTTTGCGACGTTCGCGACCGCCTTCTGTACGCCCTTGCCGGCGTAGTGCGCGGGATCGCCATCGCGCAGCTCGAGCGCCTCGTGGGATCCGGTGGAAGCGCCCGAAGGAACTTTCGCGCTGGCCGTCGTTCCGTCGGAAAGCCCGGCGGTCGCCATCACGGTAGGATTGCCGCGCGAATCCAGAATCTCGAGCGCGCGAAGCTCGCGGATCGTGAGGCTCATGGTGCTGTGCTCCGCGCGTGGGCGAAGACCTCGGCGATGGTTTCGGGCGGGGTGAGGATCAAGCGCCGCGCAAAATTGCGGACGCGCTCGCGTAGCGCGGGCTCGGTGAGATATTCGGCGGGCGATTTGCCGTCCACCCGTGCCAGCAGCAGGCATCCCAGATGGCGCAGCGTGGCGGACTCGATCCAGCCGCTTTCGGCCGGCAGGCCGGCACGGTATGTTTCCCAAAACACGCTCGCCGCACGCGCGTAATCGTCCGCCCACTGCTGCCGGTAAAACGATTTCAGCAGCAGGTGATTCAGCAGGAACGCGGAGTCGAACGCCGGGTCGCCGAAATGGATCACTTCGAAGTCGATGGCCGTTACGCGGCCGTCTGCAACCAGGAAATTTTTGGGACTCCAGTCGCCATGCACCAGGCTGACGCGCCGCGCCGCTGATTCTTCGATAAGCCGGTCGAAGCACGCCTTGAGATCGGGGTGGCGCGCGGCGGAAGTGCGGTAGTAGGGATCGATGCGGAGCTGGTCGAAAACGGTCTGATCGCCGAAAATGCGCGCGGATTCGGCATCGCGCCAGCTTACCGAGACCATGGCCGCCAGCATGCGAGCGATGATCTCGGCAATTTGCGCGTCGATCACTCCGCGCAGCAGCAGGGATTTCCAGGTTTCAGATCCGGCGGGCGCAGCCGTCATGGCGAACAGGCAGTTGGGCTGGTCTTCGAAGAGAATTTCGGGCAGATCGTGGAGATGCGGTGCGAGCCGGCGCATGGAGGCGGATTCGCGGAAGATGCGCGTGCGGTCGGAAAACCAGTCGTCCTTGACGCGCAGTTTTCCGAGCGCCTGCTTCAGCACGAACCGGCGTTCGGGAGTTTCGATGAGCAGCACGGTGTTCGAGACGCCGCCGCCCAGTTCGGTAATGCGCGCGCCCTCCGTTTCGATGCCACGCCTGCGCAGGTATTCCGCCGCGTTTTCCGCCATGAGCTCAAACAAGCGAACATAATAGCAATTGAAGAATGAACGTCGCGCTCAAGGAATGGTCGGCGGTGATTGAAGCGCTCGATCGCGGTTTGCAGATTTTTCTGCTGCGCAAGGGCGGCATCATGGAGGGACGGCGCGGCTTCGAGCTGCGGTACCCCGAGTTTCTGCTGTTTCCCACGTTTGAGCACCAGCACGCGCGTTATTTGAAGCCGGAATTTAGTGAGCTCGTGACCCAACCCGCCGGCGCCGTGCCGATCACACACCTGGCGCGGGTTGTGCAACTGGTGCGGGCGCCCCAGCCGCTGTCCGGATTAGAGACGCTTGCGCGCCATCACGTCTGGAACGAGGAATTTTTGGGGCAACGCTACAGCTACCGTCCGGATCTGCCGCTTTATCTTGTCGTCGTGCGGGTGTACCGGCTGCGAAAGCCGCACGTCATTCCGATGCGCCCGTCGTATGCGGGCTGCAAGAGCTGGGTGCACCTGACCGAAGAGATTTCGATCGATGGAGCGGAAGCGATAATCGCGGATCGGGAGTTCGACCGGCGCCGCGCTGAGCTGGCGGCCCTGATCGGTTCAGAAGATTTCGAACAGGGAAAACAGGCCGCCGAATAGCGAGCGGTTTTTGGGTGCGGGCTTGCGGCCGGTTAGCTTCTCGGCCAGTTCGGCAATGCCCTTGCCGACTTTGGAATTTCCGGGCACCGGCTTGCCTTCCATCAGCGCCTTCTGCACGCCTTCGAAATCGCTCGGCAGGTGGTGAAACACCTGCAGATCGAGCGCGGTCTCGATGGCCTGGCTGCTCAACCCGATGTCGGTGTTGTAGCGGTTGACCACCAGCTTGGTTTTCGAGGGGCTGATGCCGTTATGCCGGAGGCAGGCCAGGCTGTTTTGCGTGGCGTGAACCGCAGGCAATTCGTTGGTGGTCACCAGAAGGACTTCATCGGACAGCTTCGCCAGTTCGAGACCCCATTGGCGGTGAGGTCCGGGAGTATCGAGGATCACGAACTCATATAGCTGGCGCCAGTAGTCCACCATGGCAGCCAGATCTTCGGCTTCGTAAACCAGGTCAACGGGACTGTCGGGCGAGAGCAGCACATCCACGCCGTGCGAAGGCGAAACCAGGCCTTTCCACAAGGCTTCGTCCATGCGGCTGGAGTTGGCGATCGCATGCACGAAACTGTAGTGGGAATTCAACTTGAGAAGGAAGGCGATGGTTCCGGTCAGCGGATCCAGATCCGCCAGCAGGATTTTCTGGAAGTTCAGGGATCGTAGTTGAAACGCCAGGTTACAGGCAATCGTCGTCGACCCGCAGCCGGATTTGCCGCGCATCAGGCAATAAACTTCGCCTCCGGACTTCGCTCGGGCCGTGGCGGCCTGAACGCGTTTGGCCAGCCGTTCCAGAGCCGATCCAAGATCCCCAGCGCTGAACGGCAGATGCAAGAACTCGGCCGCCCCCTGGCGAAGGCAACTCAAAATGGCGTCCGCATCGTAGCCCGTGTGTAATGCCACCACTGGAATTCCCAGGCCCTTAAGCTCCGTGATCAGGCCGAGCGCAACCTCGCGGTCCGTGGCGATGTCCAGAAAGCAGATGTCCGGCGCGTTACCGGAAACCAACTCCCGAAGAGCAGACGGGCCCGGGTAACGGCGCGATTCCACAACCAGTTCCTGCTCGCCGGCTTCGCGCCAGACCGCCGCGAGCTTCCGCGCCAGTTCGACATGAGGACAAATCAGCAGCGGTTTCCAGGAGTTTGCGGCTGTTCCATTGGTCGGCATGTGTCGGTTCGGACCTAGAACTTCGTAATTTCTATCGGCAAAACACCAGAAATCCTTGAGAGCACTTGCCTGATGTCCCAACTAAGATTCCGAATCGCAACCCGATGAGTCATTCTGCGACCAGGAGCGGCAACTTGAAGAAAACCGTGGTGATTTGTGACACGCAGCCGATTGCCATTCAAGGATTGCGCGCCTTGCTGGCGGAACATCAGGAAATGACAGTGGTCGGCGAAGCGGCGTCTATGATGGCGGGCATGGAATTAGTCCGCAACCTTTCTCCGGCCGTGCTGGTGGTTGACAAAGGCTTTGGCCTTCAACCGGTTATGGACTGGGTGGCCACTATCCGCTCGGGTGGACGCCAGACCGCGGCGGTCGTTTGGGGCAGCTCGATCAACGAAGCGGAAGCCTTACGGATGGTGCAAGCCGGCGCCCAGGGTGTGATCCGCAAGACGTCGAGCCTTCGGTCGGTGGTCGATTGCCTGCGGGCGGTGGCCCAGGGCAACACGTGGATGGACGACCTGATGTTCCAGCAGACCGAACGCGGACCGGCGAACGGGCGCTCCAACCTTACCATGCGTGAGCAGCAGGTTGCGGAGCTTGTCGAGCAGGGATTGAAAAATAAGGAGATCGCACGCACGCTGGGAATCTGCGCCGGGACGGTGAAAATTCACCTGAAGCATATCTTTGAAAAGACGGGTGTTCGGGGCCGCTACGGGCTGGCACTTTCGGGGTTGAAGGAGCGCGGATACTTGCCGGCAGCCCGTTATAACTGAACAAAGCCATTTCAATAAATCCAACTGCGGCCATGCTATCTTGAACGCAGAGTGAAAATTCTGCCCGGGTTCGTACTGCTTCTCACCAGTCTTTCCCTTTCCTTCGCCCAATCGCCCGTTTTAGACATCCTGGCAGATGAACTCAACCGGAATTTCCAGACGCTCAAACAAAAGGCCGATCCGCCGCCGTACTTCATCAGCTATGAAGTGACGGAAAACGAGTTTCACACGATCGGCGCTTCTTTCGGTGCGCTGACGAGCGCAAACGAGGGCCACTCGCGACACCTGGACGTCTCGCTGCGGGTGGGGAGCCCGAAGCTGGACAACTACCATCGCACTCGCCGCGAAAGGTTTTACTTCGATGCGAGCGCGCCGGTGACGATCGATGACCAGGCGGACGCGATCCGGCGGGCGGTGTGGCTGGAAACGGACAGTGCCTACCGCGCGGCGGCCGAGCGGCTGATCCGAATCCGCAGCAACCAGCAGGTGAACGTCGTGTCGGAGGACCCGTCGGACGATTTTTCTATCGAGCCCCCGGCGAAAGGAATCCAACCGCCGCCAGTGCTCCATTATTCATCGGAAGAGTGGACCGGACGGGTACGCAAATGGTCGGCGGTGTTTCGCCAGTATCCGGAGGTGCTGACGTCGAGTGTGGCACTGGCCGCGCAGCGCGAGACCAAATATTTCGTAAACACCGAGGGCAGCCGCCTGGAGCATGGGCGGACATTTGTCCGGCTGACCATTGCAGCCGAGGCGAGGGCCGAGGATGGCATGAATCTGGCGACGTCGACGAGTTTTGACGCGGCCGATCTGCCCGGGCTTCCGGGGGACGATGTAGTCCAGAAGGCGATCGAGCGTGTGGCCCAGGATCTCACCGGGCTGCTGCACGCGCCGGTCGTTGAGCCTTTTCTTGGGCCTGCGATCTTTTCCGGCCGCGCGGCCGGCGTTTTTTTTCACGAGATATTCGGGCACCGCATCGAAGGGCATCGCCAGAAAGACGAGACCGAAGGGCAGACGTTCACGAAGAGCGTGGGCGCGAGCGTGCTGCCGGATTTTTTGTCGGTGGTATTCGATCCAACGTTGCGCAAGGCGCAGGGCCTCGACCTCAACGGCTGGTACACCTATGACGATGAAGGGGTCGCGGGGCAGCGCGTGACGGCAGTAGACCACGGCATGCTGAAGGCGTTTCTGATGTCGCGATCCCCGATCAAAGGTTTTGACCACTCGAACGGCCACGGCCGGCGGCAACCGGCGTATGAAGCGGTTTCGCGGCAATCAAACCTGCTGGTGGAGTCCACGAAAACGGTGCCAGAAGCCAGGCTGCGAGAAATGCTGATCGAAGAGGTCAAACGGCAAAACAAGCCGTATGGACTGTACTTCCAGGAAGTGGTGGGCGGCTTCACGACCACCGCGCGTTCGGGCATGCAGGCTTTCAAAGTTCTACCGGTAGTGGTGTACCGTGTGTATCCGGACGGGCGGCCGGATGAAATGGTGCGGGGCGCCGATATTGTGGGAACGCCGCTGGCGAGTTTTGCCAAGATTCTGGCGACCTCGGACAAGCCGGAAGTCTTCAACGGGTATTGCGGTGCTGAATCGGGCACGGTGCCGGTTTCGGCGGTATCGCCGGCGATTCTAGTTTCCGAGATCGAAATCGAGAAGAAGCAGAAATCACAGGACAAACCACCGTTGCTGCCATTGCCGAAAGATGCGGAGACGGTGCGGTGAGGCGAACCGGCCGCTTCGTGCTGTGCGCCTGTGCGGCGGCGCTGGCTTTGCAAGCGCAGGGAGACGACATGGTGCTCAAAGCCATGCGGGACGAACTCGCGCATGCGGCCGGGCTTGCGAACGTGAATCTCGAGAAGCCGTATTTCTTTTCCTACGAGATCGAGGACGCACACGCATTCGTGGTGCAGGCCAGCCTGGGAGGCCTGATAGGTGTTACGGAGACCCGTTTTCGCGTTCCATATATACAAGTGCGCGTGGGCGACTATAAGTTTGACGATACGAACTATGTGGGCAGCGGATTGAGCTTTGGCAGCCGGTACAGTCTCGGCCAATTCCCGATCGAAGATTCCTATCCGGTATTACGCCGATATTTATGGCTCGAGACCGATCAGGCATATAAGGCTGCGGTGGAATCGATCGCCCGCAAGCGGGCGGCGCTAAAAAACATGGCGGAAGCCGAGCCGCTGGCCGATTTTGCGCATGCGGAGCCGGTGAAATCTGTAGAAGCTGTGCCGCATGCAACATTGGATCGGGCGGTCTGGACGGAGGGGGCGCGTTCGCTTTCGGCAATTTTTGCGGAGTTTCCGCAGGTTCTGGGATCGGATGTGGAAGTTCAGGAGCTGACGAACTTGCGGCGGCTGGTGAATTCGGAAGGTACCGAGGTGCGCACGAGCGACGAAGTTTTCATTGTGCGGGTGCGCGCAACGGGACAGGCGGGGGACGGAATGCGGCTGCGGGATTCCGAAGTGATCGAGGAAGCAGCGTTCGACCGCCTTCCGGCAAAACCGGAGCTGGAAAAGCAAACGCGCCGCGTCGCGGAAAATATCGCTGCGCTCAGCAAGGCACCGGTCGGGGAGACGTATAACGGTCCGGTTTTGTTCGAGGGCGAGGCGGCAGCACAGCTTTTCGCCGAACTGTTGGGCAAGAATCTGGCGCTGACACGGAGGCCGGTGAACGAGCCGGGCCGGCCCGGTATGTTTGCGGCGAGCGAACTGGAGGGGCGCCAAGGCTCGCGGGTGCTGCCGGAGTGGATGGACGCGGTGGACGATCCGACGCAAACCGAGTGGCACGGGCGGCGCTTGTTTGGCAGTTACCGGGTGGACTATGAAGGTGTGCAGGCGAAACCGCTGACCGTAGTGGAAAAAGGCGAACTGAAGAACTTCTTTTTGACGCGCCAGCCGGTTACAGGGTTTGCAGGATCGAACGGGAGGGCTCGGCTGCCTGGGGCATTCGGCGCATGGGCGCCCGCGGCGAGCAACCTGTTTGTGCGTGCCGGCCAGACGTCTTCGCTCGCCGATTTGAAAAAGAAGATGCTCGAGATCTGCCGGGCCCGGAACCAGAAATACGGCATTCTGGTCCGAAAGCTCGATTTTCCATCTTCGGCTTCGGTCGAAGAAGTCAGGCGGATGATGGCAGCGAACGCGGCGGACGGAAGCGGGTCGCATCTGGTGAGCCAGCCGACGCTGATCTACAGGCTTTATCCGGACGGCCGGGAGGAACTGATTCGCGGCATGCGGTTTCGCGATTTAAATGTCCGCTCGCTGCGCGACATTCGTGCCGCGGCGGATGACAATTACGTTCTGGATTACCTGGAAAACGGCGCGCCGCTGGCGCTGATGGGAGCGGGACGCTTTATCGCGGAGACGAGCGTGATTGCGCCGTCGGTGCTGGTGGATGATGTGGCCGTGCGGAAAGTGGATGAAGAGATGCCCAAACTGCCTGTGGTACCGGCACCGGCGCTGAGCACGAAATAGGTTTGTCGTGAGCTGAACGAACGACTCCGATGCGGATCATCAGCCGGTACGTTTTTCGCGAAATCGTTTCGAGCGCCACGTTAGGCACGCTGCTGGCGACGTTTGTCATTTTCCTCCAGCGGGTGGACCGGTATTTCGAGCTGCTGGTGCGCAGTTCCGCCGGGACCGCCAAAGTTTTGTGGCTATTTGTCCTGGCAATGCCGCCGGTGCTGCCGCTGACGGTGCCGTTCGGGGTACTGGTGGGGATTCTGATCGGCCTCGGCCGAATGTCGACCGACGGCGAGATTACGGCCATGCGGGCGGCGGGCGTTTCGAGCCGCAAGGTGATTCCGCCGGTCGTGGCGTTTTCGCTGCTGGCGACCGTGCTGACGGGTGCGTGCGCGCTTTGGCTGACGCCGCGGGCGCTTCGCGAAAGCGTGGCCATTTTAAATAAGTTGGAGGCCGAGCAGGTGAGCGCGGATATTCAGCCGCGGGTTTTCGACGAGCAGTTTCCAAACACGATTCTCTACGTCGGGGACGTGAAGCCGGGCCCGGTAGTGGTTTGGAAGAACGTTTTTCTGGCGGACCTGACGCCGCCGGAGCAGCGCTCGATCGGGCTGCGCGGGAACGCGCAAGGGCCGCGTATCACGGTGGCCGAGGATGCGATCGCCACGGCGGACCCGGTGCACAATAGCATCCAGCTTTCTTTGCACAACGCCAGCACGCACGAAGTGGACAAGGACGGGGCGGTGGACGACAGTTTTTATCCGAGCGGCGAGCAGGTGATCGAAGCTTCGGCGCCGGCCGCGCACACGCTTTCGTTTCCGGCTATGAATACGGGCGAGCTGAAGCGGCATTCGCGGACAGGGCCGGACTGGGTTGAGGCACGCATCGAGCTGCACAGAAGGATGGCATTTCCACTGGCGTGCATCATGCTGGCGCTGGTGGGAATTCCGCTGGGAGTGTCCTCGCGCAAGGGCGGCAAGTCGGCCGGATATGTCACGGCGCTGTTTCTGGCGTTCTTCTGTTATTATCTGGCGTTCATTACGCTGATCGGCATGGCAAAGCAGCGGGCGCTGCCGGTGGAAGTGGCGGTGTGGAGTCCCAACGCGGCATTTTTGCTGGCGGGGCTGGCGCTGATTGCACGCATGGAGCGGCCGGGAGACCGAGATCTGGTCGGCACGCTGCGGGGCTGGATTGCCGCGGCGGTAAACCGGGTGCGTCCGCAGTTCACGGGCCCGGAAGTAAAAGAGAAAAAGCTGGGCAGGGTGCGCTGGCTGCCGCTGGTGCCGCAACTGCTCGATTCATATGTCCTCACGAGCTTTCTGTTTTATTTCTCGATTCTGCTGGCGAGCTTCGTGATGATGACCCTCATCTACAACTTTTTCGAACTGCTGAGCGACATCATCCATAACCACATACCGATGGCGCACGTGTTCACGTATCTGTTTTTCCTATCGCCGCAGCTCATCTACACGACACTGCCGATCAGTGTGCTGGTTGGAGTGCTGGTGACGTTCGGGGTGCTGACCAAGCACAACGAAGTGACGGCATTCAAAGCGTGCGGCGTGAGCCTGCACCGGCTGGCGGTGCCGGTGCTCGCCATGGCCGGCGTATTCAGCGGGGGGCTGTTCGCGTTCGATCAATACTACCTGCCGGATGCCAACAAGAAGCAGGATGCGCTGCGCAACGAAATCAAAGGCCGGCCGGTGCAGACGTACCTGCATCCGGAGCGCAAATGGATTTTCGGAAAAGGTTCGCGCATCTGGTATTACAAATACTTCGACAGCCAGGAAAACGTCATGGGCGAGGTGCATCTCTATGAGATCGATCCCAAGACGTTCGACTTGCGGCGCGAGATTTCGGCGGAGCGCGCGCAGTGGCAGCCGGGACTGCGCACGTGGATCTTTCAGAACGGCTGGATGCGCCAGATCCGCGGGAAATTCGAGCGATTCCAGGTGACGACGTTTTCCGAACTGGACGAGCCGCCGGATTATTTTTTGAAAAAACTGGAGCAGGACAAGCAGATGAACTTCCAGGAGCTGGAGGCCTACATCCACGACCTGCAACAGAGCGGGTTCGATACCGTCCGGCTGCGCGTGCAGCTCTATAAGAAATTCTCGGTGCCGCTGTTTGCGGTGATCATGGCGATGATTTCGGTGCCGTTCGCGTTTCTGGTGGGGAACCGGGGCGCGATGGCGGGAATCGGAGTGAGCATCGGGATTGCGATGACGTACTGGGGCGTCGGACAGTTATTCGAGCAGGTGGGCAATGCCAACCAGTTGCCGCCGGGCCTGGCGGCTTGGTCTCCGGATGTATTGTTTGCGCTAGCGGGCGGGTATCTGCTGCTGCGGATGAGAAGCTAGCAGCTTCGGCACGGGGAATTCCCTCACAAAATAACGCGATTGTTTCGGTTATAACGTAACCTTTTCGGGACTCGTCCGTTTGTGTATAGGAGCTTCAGCGGTAGAATGTCTACCATGGCAAAAGAAATCCCGGAGCGAATCGAGCTGCTGCAAGGGACGCTGGACATGCTGATTTTGCGGACGCTGCTGTTCGGGCGGGCGCACGGGCACCACATCGCGAAGCACATCCAGCGGACGACCGATGAAGTGTTGCAGGTGGAGCACGGGTCGCTCTATCCGGCGCTGCACCGGCTGGAGCGCAAGGGCTGGATCACATCGAAATGGGAGCCGGCCAAGGACAGGAACCGCGAGTTCAAGTATTACCGGCTGACGCGCGCGGGAAGGAAGCGGCTGGCGAGCGAAGAATCGAAGTGGAAGCAGATGGCGCGGGCGATTGCGCGGGTGATGTGGCCGGCCGAGGAGGGCTGAGGTGCGCTGGAAGCGGCGCGGCGAGCGGGAGCGGGAACTCGAGCGGGAATTGCGCGATCACCTGGAGCTCGAGGTGGAGGAGCAGCGGGATGCGGGACTTCCGCCAGAAGAGGCGCGGTATGCAGCGCGGCGCGCGCTGGGGAACGCGGCGGTGGTGAAGGAGGAGGTGCGGGACATGTGGCGGTGGACGGCAATCGGGCGACTGGGGCGCGATTTGCGTTATGGAGTGCGGCTGATGCGCCGCAGCCCGGGTTTCAGCATCGTGGCGGTGGCGACGCTGGCGATGGGGATCGGCGCGAATACGGCGATTTTCAGCGTGGTAAATGCGGTGCTGCTCGAGCCGCTGCCATTTCCTGAGCCCGAGCGGCTGGTGCGGGTTTGGGAATCCATGCCCGCGCGCGACCAGCACCGCAACGTCGTGAACGGGGTCAATTTTTTGGACTGGCGCGAGCGCACGCGAAGTTTCGCGGCAATGGCGGCAATGACGGACCTGCCCGCGAACCTGACGGGCGACGGTGAGCCGGAAGCGCTTCCGGGAATGCAGGTGTCGCCGGAATTTTTTCAGGTGCTGGGAATTTCGCCGGTGATCGGCCGGGGATTTACGGCGGAGGAAGGCATTCCGGGGAAGGACGATCGCGCAGTGCTGAGTTACGGGCTGTGGCAGCGGCGGTTTGGAGGCGATCGGAATATTTTGGGGCGAAAGATCGGGATCAATGGGGCGCCGGTGACGGTGGTGGGCGTGATGCCACGCGGGTTCACGCTTCCGGATATGAGGGCGGAAGTCTGGACGCCGTTGCCGATTGTAAGGAACAAGGATTGGGAAGGCGGGCGGTTCCTTTCGGTGATCGCGCGGTTGAAGCCCGGCATGAGCCTGGAGCGGGCGCGCGCGGATGTGGCGGGAGTGGCGAAGCAGACCTCCGAAGAGCGGCCAGCCATGAACAAGAATTGGAGCGCGGAGGTGTTTCCGTTGCTCGAGGATGTGACGCTGGATGTGCGGCTGCCGCTGGTGGTGCTGCTGGCGGCGGTGGCGTTTGTTTTGCTGATCGCGTGCGCGAATGTGGCGAATCTGCTGCTGATGCGGGCGGCGGGGCGGCTGCGGGAGATCGCGGTGCGGGCGGCCCTGGGAGCGGGGAGGCGGCGGATTTTGCAACAACTGCTCGCGGAGAGCTTACTGCTAGCGCTGGCGGGATGCGCGGTGGGCCTGGCGGTGGCGTACTGGGGGCTCAAGGGACTGATCGCCATGATTCCGGCGAATACGCCGCTGCCGCGCATGGAAGCGATCCATTTAGACGCGAGGGTGTTTGTGTTTGCGCTGGCGGTCTCGGCGGTAACGGCGGTGATTTTCGGGCTGGCTCCGGCCGTGCAGATTTCGCGGCTGGAGTTGCAGGATGCGCTGAAGCAGGGGTCGCTAAGGACGGGAGTCGGAGGGAATCGAAGATTCCGGCGAGAGTTCGTCATTGCCGAAGTTGCACTGGCGCTGGTGCTGCTGACGGGTGCGGGGCTGATGGTGCGCAGCTTCTTACGGCTCCTGGCGGTGAATCCGGGATTCGCGCCGGAGCGCGTGCTGACGATGAGCCTGTTTGTTTCGCCGTCACGGTACGCGGATGACGGAAAGAGATCGCGATACTTTGAGCAGATTCTCGCGGAGATTCGAAATGTGCCGGGTGTGCAGGCTGCCGGGTCGGTGCACTTTCTGCCGCTGACTGGAAAGATGTCGGGCTCGTGCTTCGCGCGGGCGGACGAGCCGCCGCCTACGACTTCGTCGCCCGGCGCGCAATTTCTGGTGATCAGTTCGGGGTATTTCCAGGCGATCGGCATGCGGATGCTCCAGGGGCGCAGCTTCGGCGAGCGGGACGGCTTCGACTCACCCAACGCGCTTGTGGTCAATCACGCGTTTGCCGAGCGATTTTTCCACGGTGAGAACTCGATTGGCCAGCGCCTGAACGTGTGCTGGAGTCTGAAGGGCTCGGCGGAGATCGTGGGTGTGGTGGCGGATGCGCGGCAGACGGAGCTGCAGGCGGCGCCGATGCCGACGATTTTCGTATCGAATGCGCAGGCGCCCATGTATTTTGCGGACCTGGTGGTGCGTGCACGGAGAGATCCGCGGCAACTCACGCGGGCGGTTGAAGCCGCAGTGCACCGGGTGGATCGCGACCAGGCGATTCCGGAGGTCAAGACCATGGAGGAGGTGTTGTCGGATTCGGTGGCCCAGCCGCGATTCCAATTAGTGCTGCTGGCGGTGTTTGCGGGGATTGCGGTTTTGCTGGCGACCGTCGGGGTGTATGGAGTGATCTCGTATTCGGTGAGCCAGCGGACGCAGGAGATCGGCATCCGGGTTGCGATGGGCGCGAACGCGGGCGAGATCGCCGGGCTGGTGCTGCGAGAAGGCTTGTTGCTGGCGGGAGCGGGGCTGGCGATCGGGCTTGGCGGCGCCGTTGCGCTGACGCGCGTGATGCGAAGCCTGCTGTTCGAAGTGACACCGACCGATCCGGTGACGCTCGGCTTAGCGGGATGCGCGCTCCTGGCGGTTGCGGCGCTGGCGATGGTTGTTCCGGCGCGGCGAGCCGCGAGAGTCGATCCGACGGTAGCCTTGCGCTATGAATGATCCCTCGCGCATCGCGAGCTCGCTTCGGCCGATATACTGATCTTTTCGATGGCCGTTCTGGTGGGTGTTCATTCGGTGGCGGAAGCGCTGCGCGCGGGTCATGCGTTCGATCGCGTCTTGATTGCGAAAGGAGCGGGCGGGCCGCGGCTCCAGGAGATTATCGATCTGGCGCGGCGCTCCTCGACGCCGGTGCGGTTCGAGGATCGTGCTGCCCTTGACCGGCTGGCGGGCAGCGCGGCCCATCAGGGCGTGGTGGCGCTGGGGGCGGCGCAGAAGTATAGAGAGCTTGCGGATGTCGCGGAAAATGCGCGGATGCTGGTGGTGCTCGACGGCGTAGAAGACCCGCACAATTTGGGCGCAGTGATTCGCACGGCGCATGCCGCGGGAGCGGACGCGGTCGTGATTCCGGAGCGCCGCGCGGCGGGTTTGACCGAAACGGTGGCGAAGGTTGCGGCGGGAGCGCTCGAGCATTTGCCGGTGGTACGGGTCACAAACATCGCCAGGACACTCGAAGATCTTAAAAAGCAGGGTTTCTGGATTTACGGACTGGACGAGCGCGGCGATGAAGAGTACGACCATGTCGATTACAACGAACGGGCCGTTCTGGTTTTCGGGGCCGAGGGGAAAGGATTGCACCAGTTAGTCCGGCGGCATTGCGACGTTACGGTGCGCATCCCGATGGCAGGGAAAATTTCATCGCTGAATGTTTCGGTGGCTGCGGGCGTCGTGCTGTTCGACTGGAAGAGACGGCAGAGTGCGCAGCACAAGGTCTAGGCGCCGGTTGAACCGGGCGGCGCGGCGCCGATTCCGTAAGCACGCAGCACGTCCGGCAGCATAACAATGCCGCGCAACTGGCGAAGATTGTCGCGGCTGACCACGGGCAGCGCGTTGATTCCGCTGTCGCCCATGCGCTGCAACGCTAAATCGAGCGAGGTGTCCTCGTGCACGTACGGCAACTGGTCGGCTCGCTGGCGGGTACTGGAGAGGGCCGGCAGAAATTCCGAGAGCGTGGTGGTAGCAGCGGCGGCGCCTGAGGCCTCGAGCTGCGCGGTGGTGATCATCCCGGCGAGTTGTCCGTCCTCGACTAGCGGCCAGGCATCCGCGCCGGCACGGCGCATGCGATCGAGCGCCTCGGCGGCGGTACTGTTGCGCGAGAGCGGTTCTAAATCGGTACGCATGGCGCGCACTACGTGGATGCTGCCCTCTCTGGCGCGCGTTTCTTCGGTGGGCAGGTAGATGCCATCCTGGCTGGAAAGGGCAACATAAATGGGCTTTGGCTGAAGCCTGCGCGAGATAAGAAAGCTGATGAGGTTGGAGATCATGAGCGGCACGATGATGAGGTAATCGCGCGTCACTTCAAAAATCATGATGACGGAGGTGAGCGGCACCCGCACGATGCCCGCGAACGCCGTGCCCATGCCAACCAGCGCATAAACGCCGGCAGGCGCGGTGTACCCGGGCAGCACGGCGTGAGCCACGCTGCCAACTGTTCCGCCCAGCATGGCGCCGATGAACAGGCTGGGTCCGAAGATGCCGCCGGCGTTGCCCGAGGAATAGCAGGTCGCGGTGGACACCAGGCGCAGCACCGTAAGCAGCGCCATGAGCTGGAGCGCCATGTTTCCATTGAGCGCTTCGCCGACGTATTGATAGCCGATACCCAGCGACTGAGGAACGAACCATCCCATAATGCCGACCACAAGCCCGCCGGCAACGGGCTGAAACCACGCGGTCCATTTCGGAAGCGCCTGAAACCATGCGCGCATCACGAGCAGGAGTTTCACGAATGCCACCGAAACGAGACCGCCCACAACGCCCAGCACGGCGTACACGGCGAACTCGACGCCGTGAACCAGCTCGTATGCCGGAACGTGGAACAGCGGCTCATCGCCCAGGAGCAGATGCAAAACCATCCATGCGGTGGCGGAGCTCAGGACCGCGGAACCCAACACCGGCGCGTGCAGATCGCCCATGATTTCTTCGAGAGCAAACAGAACCCCGGCAATCGGCGTGTTAAAGGCAGCGGCTACGGCGGCGGCTGCGCCTACGGGAATCAGGGCCTTGATTTGATCGGTGTCGAGGCCGAGGCGCCGGCCGAGCACGGAGGCGATACCTGCGCCCACCTGAACGGAGGGACCCTCGCGCCCGAGAGTGATGCCGCTTGCCATGGAGGCTGTGCAACACAGGAACTTGCCGAGAACGGTGCGCAGCAGGATGCGGCCATCGCGAACGAACAGCGCCGCTTTGGTTTGTGGTATCCCGCTGCCGCGCGCATTGGGGAAGTATCGCGCCAGCAGATAACCGGTGCTGAGCGAGCCCAGCACGGGGACGATCAGACGCCTCCAAGGCGCGCCGCCGGGCGGATACATGCGAGCGCCCAGCCTGCCGGTCAAAACGATGAACGCGACGACGGCGAGGCCCACCAGCGCGCCAATCAACAAAGTCAGGGTGAGGAAGACCTGATCTTTATGGTGCGCAAGACGCCGGGTCCAGGAATTCGATTGGATCTCCACGTGCCGCCGCTTTCTCCAGGTAATTGTAGAAGAGTGGCGCACGATGCCGCTCACTCGCTGATAGAATCAAAACTTATGCGCAGAGCCGTGATGTTGGCCGTGGCGATTGCGGCCGTGAGCGCCGGCGCGGGCCTTTCCGCCCGCCAGCCGGTGCGCGCGCAGCATGCGATGGTGGCCGCACGCGAGGCGCATGCGACGGATGCGGGGCTGGCGGTGCTCGAATCAGGAGGCAACGCCATCGATGCTGCGGTGGCGGTGGGATTTGTGCTGGCGGTAACGCATCCTTCAGCGGGCAACCTGGGTGGCGGCGGGTTCATGCTGGTGCGCTTTGCCGACGGGCGGAGCACTTTTATCGATTTTCGCGAGCGTGCTCCCGGGAAAGCCTCGCACGATATGTATATCGGGCCGGACGGCAAGGTAACGCGTGACAGCCTGGACGGATACCGCGCTTCGGGCGTTCCGGGGACGGTGAGAGGCTTCGAGCTGGCGCACGAGAAATACGGACACAAACCGTGGAAGGAGCTGGTAGAGCCGGCGGTACGGATTGCGTCGGAAGGTTTTCCGGTGTCCTACGGGTTGGCCCATTCGTTGAGCTCGAAGCACACGGCGGAGCGGCTGGGCAAATTTCCCGAGTCGAAACGGATTTTTCTCCGCGACGGAAAGTTTTATGAACCGGGCGAGAAGCTGGTACAGCCGGAGCTGGCGCAGACGCTGGCACGCATTCGCGACCGGGGAGCGAAGGATTTCTACGAGGGCGAGACCGCTGCAGTGCTGGCGGCGGATATGCGGGAGCACGGCGGGCTGATCACGCTCGACGATTTGAAGACGTACCGGGCAGTCGAGCGCCAGCCGCTCACCGGCCGCTACAAGGGATACACCATCATCACCGCGCCGCCGCCGAGCTCGGGAGGGGTGGGAGTTCTCCAGATGCTCGGCATGCTCGAGGGCACCGGCTTTGAAAAGTACGGCGCGGGTTCGGCGGGCGCGGTGCACTTCATGGCCGAGGCCATGCGCCGCTATTTCGCGGATCGCAGCGAGTACATGGGCGATCCGGATTTCTACAGCGTGCCGGTTTCGGGGCTGTTGAATCCGCGATACATCGCGGAGCGGCGGCGGTCGATCGATCCGGAACGCGCGACGTCCAGCGACTCGCTCGGCCCGGGCAAGCCGCTATCCTATGAGAGCACCCAGACCACACATTACTCGATCGTGGACGCCGAAGGGAATGCCGTGGCGGTGACCTACACGCTCAACAATGGATACGGCAGCGCTGTGACGGCGACCAAGCTCGGTTTCCTGCTGAACGATGAGATGGACGATTTCGCGCCGAAGCCGGGAGAGGCGAACGCGTACGGCCTGATTCAGGGAGAAGCGAATGCCGTTCAGCCGCGCAAAACGCCGCTGTCTTCGATGACGCCGACGATCGTGCTGCGCGGCGGGAAATTGTACCTGGTGGTGGGGTCGCCGGGCGGGCCGACGATCATCAACACAGTGCTGGAAGTTGCCGTTAATGTGATGGACTTCGGCATGAACGTGGCGGACGCGGTAGATTTCCCGCGCTTCCACCACCAATGGAAGCCGGACGTGCTGCAACTGGAGCGCGGCTTCTCGCCGGACACAGTGGCGCTGCTCGAAGGGCGGGGCTACACGGTCAAGCTGGCGGGCGGGCAGGGGGAAGTGGCGGCAATCCGCTTGGATGGCGGGTGGCTCGAGGGATCTGCCGACCCGCGCACCGAAGGGACGGCCAAAGGATATTAGTATGAACCGCGTACTGTCGACGCACCTTTTTGTCAATCACCGGCTGTCGATCGCGTGGCTCAACCGGGTGCTGCAGGCCGGGATTCCCGCGGTCGAAATTTTTTGCGCGCGGCAGCATCTGGATTATCGTAACCGCGCGCAGGTTACCGAGCTGGGTCACTGGTTCCGCGATTCCGACCTGAAGCTGCACTCCTTGCATTCACCGATGTACACCGATGAAATTTGGGGACGCTCCGGACCGCACGCCGTGATCACGATTACCGAGCCGGTGAAGGCGCAGCGGCTCCAGTGGGTGGATGAGATCAAGCGGGCGATCGAGATTGCGGAAACCATTCCGTTCCGCTACCTGATCCAGCATGTGGGTGTAACCGGGGAAGAATACAGCGAGCGGAAGCTGGATTCCGCGTTCTCGGCTCTCGAGGAGTTGAGTATTTTTGCGCGGCAGCGCGGCGTAGAGATTCTGCTGGAGAACATCCCCAACGGGCTTTCGAGCGCCGAGCGGCTGGAGCATTTCAGGGCCACGACGCATCTGGATCTGGGATACGTATTCGACGTGGGCCATGCGAACCTGGGCGAGGGTGTGGAGACGGCATTCGGCATCATGAAACAACGGATTCGCTCGACGCACGTTCATGACAACGACGGCAAGGAAGATAAGCACCTGTTTCCATTGGCGGGCGCCAACGGCACGGTGAACTGGAAGCAAACCATGGGCCTGCTACGCTCGCGCGATCACCTCCCGCTGCTGCTCGAATTGCGCGAGGTGGAGGGGATGGAGCAGGCGCTCGACCGGGTCAACGAAGTATTTGACCGGCTGGAGAGTCTGGGTGGGGACTGATCGCATCACGATCGACCAGGCCGCCGCGCATGTCGGAGAAACCGTTTCCATTCCCGGCTGGCTCTACAACCTGCGCAAATCGGGCAAAATTGTTTTCCCGCTGCTGCGCGACGGCACTGGGCTCATGCAATGCGTGGCGGTAAAAAGCGCGCTGCCCGAGGCGGTTTTCGATTCGATTAAAGACCTGACGCAGGAATCTTCGGTCATTTTTACGGGAAAGATCCGGGCGGACGCGCGCGCTCCGGGCGGGCACGAAATGGATGTCGAGAGCGTGGAGATCCTGCAGCGCGTTTCCGAGTCCGAACCCTATCCCATCACTCCCAAAGAGCACGGCGTGGATTTTCTGATGGACCACCGGCACCTGTGGCTGCGCAGCCAGCGGCAGCGCGCGATTTTGCGGGTGCGGCACGAAGTGATCCGCGCCGTGCGCAATTATTTCGACGCGAACGGATTCACGCTGGTGGATACACCGATCTTCACGCCGGCGGCCTGCGAAGGAACGACGACGCTGTTCGAAGTGAATTACTTTGAGGACGAGAAGGCGTATCTGACGCAATCCGGCCAGCTTTATAACGAAGCCACGGCCATGGCGTTCGGCAAGGTCTACTGTTTCGGGCCGACCTTTCGCGCCGAGAAATCGAAGACGCGGCGCCATCTCACGGAGTTCTGGATGGTCGAGCCGGAGATGGCTTACGCCACGCTCGAAGATGTGAAGCGCGTCGGCGAGGAAATGATCGTGTTTGTCGTCGAGCGCGTGCTCGAGAACCGCAAGGCCGAGCTTAAAGCGCTGGAACGCGACCTCTCGAAGCTGGAGGCGATCCGGCCGCCGTTCCCACGCATGAGTTACGACGAAGCGGTGAAAATTTTGCAATCGAAGGGCAGCGAAATCCAGTGGGGCGGCGATTTCGGTGGAACCGACGAGACCCTGCTCAGCGAGGGTCACGATCGCCCCCTGATGGTGGATGGTTACCCGGCGGCGGTGAAGGCATTCTACATGCAGCCGCATCCGGAACGGCCGGATGTCGCGCTGGGCGTCGATTTCTTGGCGCCGGAAGGGTATGGCGAAATCATCGGCGGCGGGCAGCGCATTCACGATCCGGATCTGCTGTTGCGGAGGATCGAAGAGCACAAATTGCCCAAAGAGGCGTTCAACTGGTACATCGACCTGCGCAAATACGGCACCGTGCCGCACGGCGGTTTCGGGATGGGGATCGAGCGGTGCGTGGCATGGATCTGCGGGCTGGAACACATTCGCGAGACGATCGCATTTCCACGCATGCTGTACCGGTTGCGCCCGTAGTTTTCATGAATCGAACGCACATTGCCATCATCGGGGCGCCGCTCGATCTGGGCGCCGGGCGACGCGGCGTGGATATGGGCCCGTCGGCGATGCGGGTGGCCAATCTCAATAAGCGCGTGGCAGCGCTCGGGTATGAGACTGAAGATTTGGGCAATGTCGCGGTGGAGCAGCCCGAAAGTTTGCCGGAGGGGCCGAAGCATGCCAAATACCTGCCCCAGATCGCGGCCACGTGCCGGCGCGTGGCGGATATTGTCGAACATGTGATGGAGGAAGGGAAAGCGCCGCTGGTGCTAGGCGGCGACCATTCGATCGCGATTGGAACCGTAGCCGGCGTATCGCATCACTTGCGCAAAAAGAAGAAGAAAGTGGGACTCGTCTGGATCGATGCTCACGCCGACATGAACACGCCCAAGACATCGCCGAGCGGCAACGTGCACGGTATGCCGCTGGCGTGCTGTGTGGGGCTGGGGCCGGACGAATTGATCAAGATTTTCGATTATTCGCCGAAGGTGCTACCGCGGAACGTGGCGCTGGTGGGGCTGCGAGACGTGGATATTCTCGAGCGGCCGCATGTGAAAGAGAGCGGCGTGCGCGCTTTTACCATGCGGGATATCGATGAACGGGGGCTGCGTGCGGTAATGGTGGAAGCGATTCGGATTGCCAACGACGGCACGGCGGGATTTCATTTGTCGCTCGATATGGATTATGTCGATCCGCAGTATGCTCCGGGCGTAGGCACGCCGGTGAAGGGCGGGGCGACCTATCGGGAGGCGCATCTGGCAATGGAAATGATCTGCGATTCCGGGCAAATGGTATCGATGGAAGTGGTCGAGGTAAATCCCGTGATCGATGAGGTGAACCGCACAGCCGATCTGGCGGTGGAGTTGGTGATGTCGGCTCTCGGGAAGAAAATTCTGTGAAACTCCGGGTGGCGGTGATCTACGGCGGAAGAAGCGGCGAACACGAAATTTCGCTGCGCTCGGCTGAGTCGATTATGCAGGCGATGGACCGCTCGAAATACGAGATTCGCGAGTACTTCATCGGGAAAGACGGCAAGTGGAAGCCGCGGGCGATTCAGCCGGAACCGGGAGCGCATCCGGATGTCGATGTTGTGTTTCCGGTGCTGCACGGCACGTTCGGCGAGGATGGAACCGTGCAGGGGCTGCTCGAACTGGCGGATCTGCCTTATGTAGGCGCAGGCGTACTGGCGTCGGCGCTGTCGATGGACAAGGAAGTCATGAAGCGGATCTGCCGCGAACGCGGGCTGCCGGTTGTGGAATACGTGACACTGCTGCGTGGCTGCCTGGACACGGAAGAAGCGGTGCGGCGGCTGCCGTTTCCGGTTTTCGTCAAGCCGGCGAATCTCGGCTCGTCCGTGGGAATTTCGAAAGCGCGGGACCGGGCGGCACTCGAGAAGGCGGTGGCGCACGCCGCGGAGTACGATCGCAAGATCATTGTGGAGCGCGGCATCGACGGGCGGGAATTCGAATGTTCCGTATTAGGAAACGAGCGGCCTGAGGCGGCCGTGCCGTGCGAGATTTTGCCGTCGCGAGAGTTTTACGATTACGAAGACAAATATCTGCTCGATCAGGCAAAAACGCAGTTACCGGCGGATTTGCCAGCAGACAAGACGGCGGAGCTGAGGCGGCTGGCTGTGGAGTGTTATCGCGCGGTCGAATGCGAGGGAATGGCGCGCGTCGATTTTCTGTTGGAGCGCGCCTCAGGCCAACTATATATAAATGAAATCAACACCATTCCGGGATTTACGTCGATCAGCATGTATCCCAAGATGTGGGAGCATGCGGGGCTGGCTTATCCGAAGCTGATCGACCGGCTGATCGAGCTTGCCCTCGAGCGCCACGCCGCGAAAAAAGCGACGAAATTCACGCGCTAGAATAAAAAGAAGCGCATGGCTCCGACGACGCGAATGGCCGCCGCCAAAGAGTCCCCCCAGTGATGTTTCCTTTTCTTCCGGCATTCCTTTTGTTCGCCGGTTCTGCACCTGCGGACGACCTCGCCACGCAGGTCAAGCGCGTCACCGACGTTTACGCCCTGGTGGAGCAGAACGCGGCGGACCCGGTCTCATCCGAGCAGGTCTTTTATCAAGGCGTGATTCCGGGAATGCTGCGGCGCTTGGATCCGCACTCCGTTTTTTTCGATCCGCAGCAATTCGAGCAGCTTCGCCAGATGGAAACCTCGACGCACAAAGGATTCGGCAGCGTGGTTTCTGTGCTTCCCGGACGGGTGATCGTTTTGCAGACGCTGCCGGGAACGCCTTCGGCGAAATCCGGCATGAGCCCCGGCGATGAAATTCTGGCCATCAACGGGATCCGGCTGGACCGTCTGGATATGGAACAGTTGATCGGTTTGTTGCAGCAATCGCGCCAGCAGCCCGCGCGGCTGGACGTCCGCCGGCCGGGCAACATGCGACTTCTCAACTTCACTCTCACACCGGAGGAAATGCAGGAGCCCAGCGTGCAGCGGGCATTCATTGTGAAACCGGGCATCGGCTATCTGCGGGTATCGAGTTTTGATGAGAAAACGGGAACGCAGATCCAGGATGCCATCGAGAAGCTTGGAGGCAGGAACTTAAAAGGACTGGTGCTCGATTTACGGGATAATCCCGGCGGTGTTCTGACTTCTGCGCTTGAGACGGCAGCACTGTTTTTGAAGCCCGGAAGTTCCATCCTGACGGTGCGCGGCCGGGCCGTTCCGCAAAAGGAAGAGAAGGTCCCTGCGGACGCGAAACCGTACGATTTCCCGATGGCCGTGGTGATTAACGGAAAGAGCGCGAGTGCGTCGGAGATTGTGGCGGGAGCGCTGCAGGATCATGACCGGGCGACGATCGTTGGGGAGCCGAGTTTCGGGAAAGGGCTGGTGCAGAGCGTTTTTCCGCTGGCGGATTCAACCGGCCTGGCGCTAACGACCGCGCTTTATTACACACCGAGCGGCCGCTCGATCCAGAAACCTTTCGATGCAACGCAGTTCGCTCTGGGAGCCACTGCGGCCCACCCGAATGAGCGGAGCGAATTCCGCACGGATAAGGGTCGCTTGATGCGCGGAGGAGGGGGCATCATTCCGGATCTGGTGGTCTATCCCCCGGAAGTTACGCGCATCCGGGCTGTGCTCGATGCCAGCGGGTCGTTCACGTCGTTCGCTACCGAGTACACGCAGAAACATAAGATCACAGAGAGCTTCGAAGTAACACCTGCGCTGCTCGACGACTTCCGTGTGTACCTGGCGGATCACAGTATCCAGCCGAGCGTTGCGGAATGGTCGGAGAATCGCAGCTTTATTCTCAACCGTCTGAAGACCGAAATCTTCAATCAATCTCTGGGTGTTGCCAAAGGCGATGAGGTCGAGGCGCAGCGCGATCCGCAGATCCAGCGGGCGGTGGCGGCCATCGCCGGACGGTAGCCAAATGGCCGCTCCGGCAGGCAATGTAATAATGAGAATCCGGAGGGATTTTTGATGCCCGTAGCCCTATCGACCGAGCAAGAGACAAATCCCTGGCTTGCCGCGGAAGCCCGATTTGACGAGGCCGCCAGCCTCCTGAATCTTGATGACGGCATGTGCAAGGTGTTGCGCAGCCCCACCAAGGAAATCACCGTACATATTCCAGTGCAGCTCGATGACGGCAGGATCGAAGTGTTTACGGGCTATCGTGTGCAGCACTCAATTGCCCGGGGCCCGGGCAAGGGCGGAATTCGTTTCGCGCCCGATGTGACGCTCGATGAAGTGCGCGCGCTGGCTTCCTGGATGACGTGGAAATGCGCGGTGGTGAATATTCCCTTCGGAGGCGCCAAGGGCGGCGTCATTTGTGATCCGCATCTGTTATCGGATGGCGAGCTGGAGCGTATCACGCGGCGCTATACGGCGGAGATTATCGAATTTTTGGGCCCGGAGCGTGACGTGCCTGCGCCCGACGTGAACACCAACGATCGCGTGATGGCTTGGATCATGGATACGTACTCCATGCACGTGCGCCATACAACCACGGCGGTGGTAACGGGCAAGCCATTCGATCTGGGCGGCTCGCGAGGACGCACCGAAGCCACGGGGCGCGGCTGCATGATCGTAACCCTTAAAGCCCTCAAGAAGCTGGGGCTCGAGCCGGCATCGACGCGCGTGGTGATTCAGGGCTTTGGCAACGTCGGTGGAATGGCGGCGCGCCTGATGGGGCAGGCGGGGTTCAAAATTGTTTGCATCATCGAGTACGACTGCGCGATTTACAATTCCAACGGGCTGGATATCGCCGCATTGATGGAGCACCGGAAGGACACCGGGTCGGTTCGCGATTTTGCTGGTGGAGAGAATATGGACCGCCATGAAGCCATGTTTCTCCCGTGCGATGTGCTGGTGCCTGCAGCGACCGAGAATGTGATCACCTCGGCCAATGCGGACCGGCTCCGCTGCCGAATTTTGTGCGAAGGCGCCAATGGACCCACGACTCCGCTCGCTGACGAGATTCTGCGCGACAAGAAAATTTTCGTGATTCCCGATATTCTGGCCAATGCGGGCGGCGTGACCGTTTCCTATTTCGAATGGGTGCAGGACCGGCAGGGATTCTTCTGGAATGAGCACCTGGTGAATGCGCGTTTAGAAGAAATCATGGTCGCCAGCTTCGACGCGGTCCTCAGTTACGCCGAGAAACACGGCGTCAACAACCGCGCCGCGGCATACATGCTGGCGCTCGACCGCGTGGCATTTGCCATCAAGCTCCGCGGAATTTATGCTTGACCGCGTGCGCCATCCCGCGATCGCTTAGTAAATGGCCTCTGATGCCACCACGCCGCTGATGCGGCAGTACAACTCCATCAAGCAGCAGGTGCCGAATGCGCTGCTGATGTTCCGGCTGGGCGATTTTTATGAGCTCTTTTATGACGATGCCGTCGTAGCGGCCAAAGAGCTGGAAATTACCCTTACTTCCCGGAACAAAGAAAAAGGTATGGCGATCCCCATGTGCGGGGTGCCTTACCACTCGGCGGAGAGCTACATCGCGCGGCTGATTCAGAAGGGCCACCGCGTGGCGATCTGCGATCAGATGGAGGATCCGCGTGTCGCCAAGAAACTGGTGAAACGCGAGCTGACGCGCGTCGTGACGCCGGGCACCGCGACCGACGCCCACCTGCTGCGCTCGCACGAAAATAATTACCTGGCGGCAATTGCGCTTGACGGCGATCGCGCGGGGCTGGCTTACGTGGATGTTTCGACCGGCGAATTCCGTGCCACGGAGGTCGAGAAAGCAGAAGCGTTTACTGCGATTGAGCAGCTTGGAGCGCGTGAGGTGCTGTTTCCCGCGGAGCGGCCGTTGGCGGCGGGCAACGAGAGGCCATCGCGTCTTCTTCGGACCGAAGTGGATGCCTGGGCGTTCAGCTACGATTACGCGGATCGAACGCTGCGCGACCATTTCAAGCTGTTGTCGCTCGATGGCTGCGGGTTAGCCAATCGAAGCGCAGCCGTGTGCGCCGCCGGAGCCATCTTGCATTACCTCGAGGCGACGCAGCGCGCGGCATTGGATCACCTGGATCGCCCGAGTTACTACGACCGCACCGAGGGCATGGTGCTCGATTCCGTGACCGTCCGGAATCTCGAGCTCGTCGAGCCGGTATTCGCGGGTGAGGGCGCGACGCTGCTCTCGGTAATCGATCAAACCATGACCGGCATGGGCGGCCGGCTGCTGCGCCGCAGGTTGCTCAGTCCTTCGCTCGATCGAAACGAGATCGAAGCGCGTCTGGAAGCCGTGGGCGATCTTGCCGGCGAAACGATTGTGCGCGCGACGCTGCGCGAACAGTTGAGCCAGGTGCTCGATCTCGAGCGGCTGCTCGCCAAAGTGACGATCGGCACCGCAGGGCCGCGGGAATTGCTGGCGCTGGGAAAGTCGCTTGCGGAAGTTCCCGCCATCCGGAAGATCGTCGAAACGCGCCGGGCGCCGAGGCTGCAAGCGATTTTCGGCCAATTGGATGAACTTCCCGAAGTCCGCGACCGTATTTTGAGCGCCATTGCCGATGCGCCTCCGGTGAACATCGCCGATGGGGGCGCGATCCGGGCCGGTTACAACGCGGAACTGGACGAGTTGCGCGATCTCCGGCAGAACGGGCGCCAGTACATCGCGCAGATCGAATCCCGCGAGCGCGCACGGACCGGCATCGCGTCTTTGAAGGTCCGGTTCAATAATGTTTTCGGCTACTACATCGAGATTTCGAAGGCCAATCTGCATCTGGCGCCCGCCGACTACGAACGCAAGCAGACGCTGGTGAATGCGGAGCGCTTCACCACTCCCGAGCTCAAAGATTACGAACGCAAAGTGCTCGAAGCGGAAGAAAAAATTCTGGCGCTCGAAAAGGATCTCTTCAGCGAGGTCCGGTTGTTTGCGGCAAGCCAGGCACAGCGGATTCGTGCAACCGCCGCAGCGATCGCGGAGCTCGACGTAACATCGGCGCTGGCGCAGGTAGCGGCGGAAAACCGGTATGTGAGGCCCGTGTTCTCGGAAGATGATTCGATGCGTATTGCCGCCGGCCGCCATCCGGTGATCGAGAAGTTGGCCGATCAGCCTGGCGGTGAAACCGGGCGTTTCATCCCGAACGATCTTTATCTCAACTCCACGACTGACCTGATCGCCATCATTACCGGTCCGAACATGGGCGGCAAGTCGACCTACCTCCGCCAAGCTGCACTCATCGCGATTCTGGCGCAGATGGGCTCGTTTGTTCCGGCCGATTCCGCCAGCCTGCCGCTGATCGACCGGATTTTCACGCGCATCGGAGCATCGGATAACCTGGCGCGAGGCCGCTCGACATTTATGGTCGAGATGACCGAGACGTCGGTGATCCTGAACACGGCAACGCCGCGCAGCTTTATCGTGCTGGATGAAATCGGCCGGGGCACGGCTACATATGACGGGCTGGCGCTGGCGTGGTCGGTGGTCGAGCACATCCACCAGCGCACGCGTGCCAAGACGCTGTTCGCGACGCACTACCACGAACTGACCGAGCTGGCGGAGCAACTGGATGGTGTTCGCAATCTGCAGGTCTCGGTGAAGGAGGCCGGCGACCGCATCATCTTTTTGCGAAAAGTGGAGCCGGGCAAGGCCGACCGGAGTTACGGGATCGAAGTGGCACGCTTGGCAGGGCTGCCCCTGGCGGTGATTGAGCGCGCGCGCGAAATCCTGAAACTGCACGAGCGCACCGAGCACGAGATGACCGAGGAACTCGCGCCGCGATCCGAAGGGCCGGTGCAGATCCGGCTGTTTGAACCGGTCGGTCACGGTATCGCGGAGCGCATCCGCAATATCAATATCGACGAGCTGCGGCCCATCGAAGCGCTGCGGCTCCTTCACGAACTGCAACAGGAGCTGAAAAGTTCTTGCGAGTAGCCGGGATCATGAGCGGCACCTCGCTCGACGGGATCGACGTGGCCATCGTCGATATTGAGGGCCGGCGAATTCGCACTGTGGCCTTCGCGTCTACGCCCTATCCGGCTCGAGTGCGCGAAGCGATCCTCGGTGTATCAAACACGACAACAACGACCGCTGCGATCGCGCGTCTGCATTTCCTATTGGGGCGGCAGTATGCGGAGGCCATCGTGCGATGCTGCCGGCGGCACCGGATTGCCGTGAAATCGATCGAGCTCGTGGGCTGTCACGGCCAGACCATCTACCACCAGGGTGAGGCTGAGGGATTTCTCGGCCGCGAAGTAGCGGCGACGCTCCAAATCGGCGAGGCAAGCGCTATTGCGGAACTGATCTGCGCTCCCGTGGTTTCGGATTTCCGGGTGCGCGACGTGGCCGCCGGTGGCAAAGGCGCGCCGCTCGTGCCCTATGTCGATTACCTGCTGTTCCGGCACGCGAAGCGCGGGCGTGTCGCGCTCAATATCGGCGGCATCGCGAATATCACCGCGATTCGACCGGATGCGCGCCGCGAACAGGTGATCGCTTTCGATACCGGGCCGGGCAACATGGTGATCGATGCCTTGATTTTCGAGTGGACCGGCGGCCGGCAACATTTCGACCGCAACGGGCGGATTGCGTCCCAGGGAAAGGTGAATCGCAGGCTCCTTGACCGGCTTCTCGCGGATTCTTATTACGCGCGCCGGCCGCCCAAGACCGCCGGCCGTGAGCAGTACGGCGCGCAGTTTGTCGACCGGATGAAACGATCGGGCATTTCAATGCCCGATTTGATCGCCACCGCTACCGCTCTCACCGCGTCCGCGATCGCCGGCGGTATCGAGAGATTTGTCCGCCCCAGAATGCGGGTCGACGACCTCGTCGTCTCAGGCGGCGGCGTGCACAATAAGCGCTTGATGGAATATCTTGCGGCATTTCTGCCCGGCGTTCGCATCACGACATCGGAAGAGTTCGGCGTAGATGTGGATGCAAAAGAAGCGGTCGCGTTCGCCGTACTGGCTTATGCGACCGCGCGGAGGCAGCCATCCAACCTGCCGTCCGCGACAGGCGCGCGGCATCCGGTGATTTTAGGAAAGATTACGCCCGGTTAGAATTCCTTACCGTTGTACATTTCAGCCACCCACTTCTCGTAGCCGTTGTACATCAGGGTCGGAACAACTTCCATACGGGGGATCACTTTTTCCTGCGCCTGCGACCATCGCGGATGCGGCCGGTGCGGGTTCACGTTCGAGTAGAAACCATATTCCGTGGGCTGCAATTGATTCCACAACGTCGCCGGCTGCTTGGTGACGAACTCGATCTTGACGATGGACTTGATGCCCTTCAGCCCGTACTTCCACGGCAGCACGAATCGAATCGGCGCGCCGTTCTGTTTCGGCAGCGGCTTGCCATACAATCCCGTGGTAATGAACGTAAGCGGATTCATGGCCTCATCCATGCGCAAACCTTCGAAGTACGGCCACGGATACCACGGCTGTGTGGGAATGCCGGGCATTTCCTGGGGAAGGTAGGCCGTCAGAGTGCGGATGAACTTCGCCTCGGGCTTGGGCTCGACCAGTTTGACCAGCTCGGAAAACGGAAAACCGGTCCACGGAACCGCCATCGACCACGCTTCCACGCAGCGGTGCCGGTACAGGCGCTCTTCGAGTGGCATGGTGCGGACCAGGTCGTCGACATCGAAGGTGCGCGGTTTGGCAACGTGGCCGGTAATTTGCAGTTTCCACGGGCTGGTGACAAAGTGGTCGACCAGTTTCTTCACGCGCGGTTTGTCGGTCGTGAATTCGTAAAAGTTGTTATATGTAGTGGCGGAGAATTCGTCTGTAATGGGACGGTCGAGCTTGAATTCCGGGTTGCGCTTGGCTGGATAAGGATTCTTGGTTTCAGTGGCCCGCGCCAGCAGGGTGTCGAAGCCAAAGAAGCCTGCCGCTTTCAGGATCTGCCGGCGGTTGAGATAAACCTCTTCTGGCGTTGCTTCCCGCTCCGGAATTTCCCAGCCGCGTGGGATCTTGATCAGCATCGAACCCGCTCCTGGCCTTTAATTCCATCCTAGCATGTGGCTCGGAAGACCTCCGGTTTGGGTTTTCGAAGTGTTAACTTGACGCCGGGCGAGAGCCGAAGCACCGGCACGTAGCTACGCGATACAATCAAAGTTCATATGGCTCAAAAAGAGAAACCGGCCAAGGAGCCGATGCCGCCGATCAATCTTTGGCTGGCTCCGGTCGCCGTGGGATGGCTCGTGCCGGGAGGCGGGCATTTCCTATTGAAGCGCAGGGGCCGCGGCGTGCTGCTCGCCGTTTCCATCACGGCGATGTTCGTTCTCGGCCTGCTGATGCGCGGCGCCATGTTCAAGCCGCAGTCCGGAGATATCCTGACGATTCTGATCAACTGGGGCGGCTTTATCGGCGACATCGCCTCCGGCATTTTGTATCTGCTGACCTCCTGGCTCGGATATGCGCAGCCCGATATGCCTGGTGCGGTGCACGATTACGGCACGAAGTTCCTGGTGACCGCGGGACTGCTCAACGTTCTCGCGATGGTGGACGCGTTCGAGATCGCGGGCGGAAGGAAGGATTGATGCCGAAGATGAACCTGTCCCATTTCGAGGCGTCATTTCTGTTCGCGCTGTTCACTTCCGTGGTGATGGGGGTCGTCAGCAAACGCACGGATCGCGAACGGCTGCATTACGGGCTTTATGTATTCGGCTGCTTCGTGGTGGCGCTGTTTGGAATCGGCTGGCTCATGTATTTCGGCCACGGGTAGCTGCGTCCCCTCAGGCGAATTCCTTCTTCAAGCTTCAAGACTGTGCGATCCCGCATGCGGCCGGTCCCCTCTGGGAAACCAAGCGGGGAATTTGGAGCGCACCACTGGGCCGTGCAGCCGCCGTCATTGACCCATGATTGGTACACGGGCGGGCGTCCTCCGAGCGCCTTTAGGCTTCTCCGCTCGAGGTTTCCCTCGCCGGAGCTTGCTCACCAGCGCATTGATTCGAGTCGGACTCCCTGATTTTTGACTGTTGGATCAAAAATTGGAGGCCGGCACCTGCTTTGCAGAAACGCTCCGTAACAATAGTACACGGTTGCGGGCTGAGGCGCCACAGGTGGCCAAGAGTTCCCGAGCGCTGTGAAAGATTAACACTTCGTACGCGTAAACTCTTTGTTTTGAGTCTTGTGCGGTTTGCAAACTTCACTCAAGCTGAAAGGTATGCGACCCATACGCGCGCTCGGATTTTTGGTTTTTTCGATCGGAATTGCAACGGCCCAAACAGACTCGGATTCGATTCATTCGGTGTTCAACAGCCCGCTGGCTTCGCAGCCGGTGCGGGCCAGCAGCGCGCCGATTTCCTATGTTGTGGCCCATTTTCCTTATGGAGGTGGATGGAATACCCGCGTCATGCTGGCGAACACCGGCGCGTCCGATGCCACCGTCGATGTTAACTTCTTTCAGCCGGGAGGCGCGCCCGCATTGGTGCCGCTAGAAGGCCAGACAGGGCTTCAGGGCTCTCAGCACCTGGTGATTCCAAAAAATCATGTGCAGGTGGTGGGGGGCGAACTGTCGCGGCGCAACGATAACGCAACCACAGTGGCGTGGGCGACAGCCGTGTCGAATGCTCCGCTGAACGTCTTCAGTCTTTTTGATATCGGGCCTTCGGTGAACTCGATCAACGCGGCGGTCGGAGCGCAATCGACGCCGGCCGCGAAGACGTTTCGCTTCCCCATCTCGGTGTACGGCCCGACGAACTACACGGCCGGACTGGCGGTAGCGAATCCGAACAAGAGTGGGACGAACGTCACGGTCAAATTGCTGGATGCCACCGGGGCGGTCAAAGCCACGATCCAGAAAAATTTGCCGGCAGATGGCCAGACGATATTCTTGGTGACGGATAAGACGGCGTTCTTCAACGAAATCGATCCTTCGAAGCTATTTAACGGGTCGCTGGCAATCTGCGCCAGCCAGCCGGTGGGTCTGGTGGCAATTGGCGCCGAGGGCGGAGCATTGTTTACCACTTCGGTGACCAATGATCCCTGCCCATAGAAGCCAAGTGTCTCCCCAAGTCTTGCGTGCGGCTGGGACTCCGGGGAATGATCAACGCAATGCTTTCCGGATGAAGCCGAACAGGTCTCTCGCTTCGCCCGCGGTTTTGCGCGTTCCACCGCTGCGGCTTCGCGGCCATTACCAATAACCTCTTCGCTTGGCCCGCCGGAACGCGTTTCATACAGCCTGTCACGGGCGGAGCGCTACCGGTAAGCGCTCCGATGTCCGTGTGCCCCAAGAACAGAAAGCAAAGCCAGCAGTGGAACCTTACCTCCGGCTTCATCATGTCCCCATTTTCGTTCGCGATCAGGATCGAAGCCTGCGGTTCTACCTGGAGCAGCTCGGCTTCAGTCTGGTCATTGATTACGACTACGGTAACCGTGGCCGCTTCCTCCCCCGGATGGCAGGGCGCTGCTTGCGCTGATCGCTCCAAAACCCGACTCTGCCGAATATAAATTGATCGGCCGGTCAAGGCAGTGTTTGTTACTGAAGATGTCCCTTCCAAGTTTCAGACCTGGCGCAAGCGTGGAGTGCGCTTTCATCATCCGCCGCAAAAAGGGACTTGGGGCGGAATCTTCACCAGCTTCGAAGATGCGGACAAGAATGCGTTTATCCTTGCCGGATGGGACAACCTGACTCGAGAGATCGAAACGCGGCGCCGCGCCATTGCTCAAAAGGCAGAATCCGAACGCCGTGCTGCCCAGGAACTGGAAATTGCGAAACAGGTGCAGGCCAGGCTCTTTCCGCAAACGTGGCCGCCCCTGCGCACACTCGAATACGCAGGTGTGTGTATTCAGGCGCGGCAGGTAGGCGGCGATTACTACGATTTCCTCGATCTGGGCCGGAAGCGGCTCGCACTAGTGATCGGCGACATTGCCGGAAAGGGATCGCCGCCGCGCTCTTGATGGCCAATCTCCAGGCGAATCTGCGCGGCCAGTGCGCCATCGCCTTGGATCAGCCGCAGCGCTTGCTCTGCTCGGTAAACCGGCTCTTTCACGAGAATACGGACACGAGCGCCTACGCCACTCTCTTTTTTGGCGAATACGACGACACGGCGCGGCGCTTGCGTTACGCGAATTGCGGGCATCTCGCGCCGTTAGTTTTGCGGCACGACGGCGCGGTTGACAGGCTCGATGCCACTTCCACGGTATTGGGCATCTTCAAAGACTGGGAATCCGCCGTGGCCGAGTGCCAATTCTTCCCAGGAGACACCCTCGTCCTTTACACCGATGGCGTGACCGAATCATTCAACGATCGAGAGGAAGATTTTGGCGAACAGCGTCTGATTGCAGCGCTCAAATTGCACCGCCAACTGCCTCCGGAGGCGCTAATGGCGGGGATTGTCGATCAGGTTAGACAGTTCAGTCCCCATGAGCAGCACGACGATATCACGTTGATCGTTGGCAAGTTCAGATAGACTAAAAACTGAAGACCACCGGCGCATGGTATCCGTGATCTGCTGAATGAGCCCCCGAATTTCCTCACGGAACGGCTCGGAATGTCTTCTCCTGGCCGTACATAGTAATCAACGGATGCCTCACTCGAGCACGAAACTCGTATTCCCGGCCGGGAGCCAGGCCGCTTACCTCGGTGCTGAATACGCCTGTGGACGTGCGCGCCGCCAAAGGCAGATCGACCCACGGTTCGATCTTCTCGGAAAGGTCGGTTCCATCTTTCTTCAGACGATATTGGAATCCCACGTCGGCGCTTGCGGCATCGCCCAGGTTCGCTAGCCGTCCCTGAAGCCTCGCCGTTCCGGCCGTCGCGTTCCAACTGGCGCTTTCAGTGTGTACCTCCGGCGGCCGGAGTCCCGGCTCGGCGTTTTCGATCTTCAGCACCACCGGGTTGGGCCATTGCCGGTCGGTGTACAGCCGCTGCGCGCGATAGGCCTTGATATGCAAACCGCTCGCGTCCTCGGTCCATGTGGTTTTGGGCGACAATCCGGGATGATATTCCACAACCTCATCTGACTGGCCCAGAACCGAGATCTGTGTTTTCGAAGTTGCTTTTACGGAGCGCAGCGTAATGGTTTTCGCATCGCCCAGCCTCCACGGTTCCATCTTCGTAAGGAATGCGTAAACGGCGCTGGAATTTTTCGCGCGTGTGAACCAGATGTTGTTCTCGTTCGTGATGACCCACGGCCGCACATTCTTAATAGCCTCGCCGTTTACGAAATTCCACAGGGCGATCTCGCGAAGTCTGGCTTCCTGTTCGATGGGAATCTCACCGTCGGGCTTGGGACCCACGTTCAGAAGCAGGTTGCCGCCTTTGGCGCGCGTTTCGATGAGAATCTCTATGAGCTCGGTGCCCGATTTGTATTTTTCATTCGTCGGTTTCCAGGGCCACTCCGTGCCCATGGTCAGGTTTCCTTCCCATGCTCCCGGAAGGGCGACGCCAGGCGTGTACTGTTCCGGCGTTTCCATGACGCCGCGCGTAATCACGAGTTGCGGAGCGAGACTCCAGGCATACTCGACCAGCCCCTCTGCCGGTCCGTCGAAGAAAAAATAATCAATGCGGCCGTATTTCGTGAGCAGTTCATTGATCTGGCGCTTGGTGTAATCCATGAAAGACGGAATATCCTGCGGGTAAACGCCCTTCACGTGCCGGTTAATCGCGATCTGATGCTGGTGAAGCCAATAGAAGTCATCCGGCGAGAAATAGAAACCGATAGCGATACCTTGAGCCCGAAAGGCGTCAACCAGCCGCCGGGTGATGTCCTTTCCATAAGGCGTATGCACCGAGTTGAAATCTGTCGTCGCCGTATCCCACATACAGAAGCCGGCGTGATGTTTCGTTGTGAACATGACATATTCGAACCCGGCCAGGCGCGCCAGCGCGGCCCATTTCTCGGGCTCATAGCGATTCGGATTGAAAGTGCCCGGCAGAATGCGAAAGAAGCGATCCACGTAATCCGGAGAGGCCCCGACGAGGGAATGTGAAATCACGCCGCCCAGCGCGCCATCCACACCCCAATGGATAAAGAGGCCCAGGCCGCGGTCGCGAAACACTTCTAATGCGGCCGGATCATTCGTTCGATGGAGGTTCCGCGCCGCCGTATCGGTGTACTGCTGCGCGTGTCCCGCCAGCACTGAAAGGACCAGAAATCCTGCCAGAAACCGCATGGTCAACCTGGCATCATATCGGAAACAGGCAGGTAACTGTATGCACTGGAGCAGGCACTGAAGAGACCGACTATCACCGGCGGAGCCGAGTGCAATATATACTGAGCCATGCCGAAGCGGCCAAATGGAAAATCCGTTAACTTCCCGACCTCCGCTCCAACCAAATATATGAAAACATCCAGCCAGATCATCACACTCCTTGGCGGCGTATGCCTTGCCACCATAGCGGCCGCACAAACCGGCGCCCCGAAGCCTCAATATCCCGATTATCCGAGCGAGACGCCCGCCAAGTTCACTGCGCAGACCAGCAGCTTCGATTACGTCCGCCGCGAAGCCATGATCCCCATGCGCGACGGCGTGAAGCTATACACCGTTATCCTCGTACCCAAAGGCGCCCGGAACGCGCCTATCCTGCTCACGCGCACACCGTACGATGCGAAGTCGCTCACCAGCCACGCCGAAAGCACGCACCTCGCTTCGGTCTTGCAAGGTTATGACAACGCCCTGGAAACCATCATCGAAGGCGGCTACATTCGCGCCGTGCAGGATATCCGCGGCAAGCACGGCTCGGAAGGCGACTACGTCATGAACCGGCCTCTGCATGGTCCGCAGAATCCCACGCCCGTAGATCACTCGACCGACACCTACGATACGGTCGACTGGCTGGTGAAGAACACTCCGGAATCGAACGGGAAAGTCGGCATTTTGGGCATCTCCTACGATGGCTTCCTGCCTTTGATGGCACTGGTGAATCCTCACCCTGCGCTCAAAGTGTCTGTGCCCATGAACCCCATGGTCGATGGCTGGATGGGTGACGACTGGTTCCACAACGGCGCCTTCCGCCAGCAAGGCAGTCTCGATTACATCTACAACCAGCAGGCCACGCGCAAGTCAGACGAGAAATGGTGGACCGGCTACCACGACGAATACGACCTCTACATGAACGGAGTCTCGGCAGGCAACATTGGGCAGATCCACGGCATGGAGCCCATCGGCTTCTGGCGCAAGATCCTCGCCCACCCCAGCTACGACGCCTTCTGGCGCGATCAGGCCATGGACCGTGTGCTCGCCGCGCAGCCGCTCAAGATTCCCGTTATGCTGGTGCACAGCCTTTGGGACGCCGAGGATATTTATGGCGCGATCGCCGTCTACAAAGCCATCAAGCCGAAAGACACGAACAACGACAAGGTGTTTCTCGTGATGGGCCCGTGGTGTCATGGCGGCGAGATTGGTGACGGCAGCTCACTCGGTCCACTCAGATTCGACAGCGACACCGGTCTCTATTTCCGCCGCGAAATTCTGCGCCCGTTCCTCGATCAATATCTGAAAGATGATGCGCCGAAATCCCATTTGCCGCCGGTCATGGCGTTCGAAACCGGAACGAACACCTGGCGACGCCTGCCCTCCTGGCCCGCCGGCTGCGCGAACGGCTGTACCGTCAAGGCGACGCCGCTCTATCTCACGAGCGGCCTCAGGCTGGGCTTCACCGCGCCGCAGTCTGGTGACACCGCCTACGACGAATACATCTCCGACCCCGCCAAACCCGTACCTTACCGCGCTCGGCCGATTCGGCCGATCGGCTACAACGAAGAGCTGACCTGGTGGCGCTGGCTAGTAGATGACCAGCGCGAGCAATCCGGCCGCCCCGATGTCCTCGCATTCACCTCCGAGGTCCTGACGGCGCCCGTGAAGATCAGCGGACAACCGGTCGTTAATCTCGTTGCCTCCACCAGCGGCACAGATTCCGATTGGGTGGTCAAGCTGGTTGATCTCTATCCGGACGAGGTCGCCGCCCATCCCGTGCTCGGCGGCTATCAATTAATGGTCTCGGCCGACATCTTCCGCGGGCGTTATCGCGAAAGCCTGGAGGCGCCGAAGGCCATCACCCCCGATAAGCCCCTTGTCTATCGCTGGACCCTGCCCACTGCGAACCACGTTTTCCTTCCCGGCCATCGCCTTATGGTGCAGATCCAGTCCACGTGGTTCCCGCTCTACGACCGCAACCCGCAAACGTTCGTGCCCAATATTTTCTGGGCCAAGCCCGAAGATTATAAGAAAGCGAACCAGCGCATCTATCACACGCCCGCGAACGCGAGCTTCATTGAGCTGCCGATGGTCTCGCCGATTTGATCGGCGTCCTATCCTTTAACAGCGTAAGGATCTGTGAAGTGGGTACAGCGCAGCGCCGATCAGCAGGAGCTACTTGAGCGAAGCCGCTCGAATCTCGTCGTCGGTTATCGGGTGGATCGAAGCCGCCACGACGCTCACGAAGCCTCCAGCGCGCGCCGCTCCCACAGTGCTTTGCCTTGCGCAAAGGCCTCAATGGATGACTTTTTATCCTCGGCGCTGGCGAAGCGAGCCTCCTGCTTCAGCCAGTCGATCGCCTGCTCCAGATACCGGACATAGAACCGGGCGTCCTCCCAGCTCCGCAGCGGCTTGCCATCCACGATCGCATAAACCGGCGAAGTATGCGCGAACACGTTCTCCGGACGCCGCGTGCCGTACAGGCTGCTCAACAACGTGCCCTCCGCCGAATGGACCCTGGCGAAATCTACGGCCGGATAGCGATGCATATCTTCAAGAGCACGCGCCGCGATCCAGCAGCTACCGCGAACTGGATGTTCCAGGTGAATCTCGGCCTGATGCCGTTCACCGGTCGGAGCCGCCGATCCGATCACGGCGCCATTGCAAACGATTTCCAGCCGGTCATAAGGCAATTGGGATGTCGCCCGGGCAGCGATTTGCAAAACGCGGTCCTTGCCCGAGGCGAGCGCCAATCTCGCGCCGGGCTCCTGGTCATTCACGGTAAAGGTCAGCAGCGGACTGTTGCTGATGAACGTACAGCCTCGCTTCAACGCGTGAATCCAGTTTTGGTAAGTGAACTCGCCGTCGACGTGCGCATAAACTCGATTCGCACCGACGGTCACGAATGTGGTCATCTTGTCAGTGCCGGCGGTGGCTGTGAGAGGGAACCCGCAGTTCAGATAGCGATACCACATGCGCAGCCCGCTGTTGGCGGAGATCTGCGGCACCAGCTTCTCCACAAACACCGGCAGTTCACGCGGCTCCAGAACGCACAGGATCTCCAGGCCGTCCAGCTTTTCCAGCACCACATCGAGCGGACTCTCAATACACGGCATACTCGGGAAATGCGCCCAGGTAACATAGCCTCCTTGCGCGTGAGTGCGATCGCAGACCTGCGCGTGCAGCGGATAACATGTGGGCTGCATCGGCTTCACCGGCTGGATCAGTTCCTTCAGATTCAGCAGAGTCATGTGACCCAAGTGGTCGTTGCGGAACTCCTGATTGACATAGATCAGGCTGTGGCTTCCCGAGTACTGATTCAACCTGCCTTCGAATTCGGCCTGGTCAGACGTGAAATCCGAAGTCAATATGTTCGCCACGTTCAGATCTTCCGCATCCATCTCCAGCCGGCACGTCTTGGGAGAGACATGGTGGATATGATTATCGCCGGCATACCAGCCCTTTTCAGAAATCGCGGACCAGCGAGTGAGCGGGATGGTGAATACTCCTTCGTGCGCGCTACCGGCATTCAACTCACCGGCCATGATGGTGTACTCATAGCCTTTGACGACCTGGTACTGCACGGGCAGCCGGCGCGGGTCCAGGCGAAACCCGCCGTCGACATACGAGTACCGGCGCGATTGAAATCGCACGTCGCCCTGCTGGGCATCCGTGGCCAGTTCCGTCGCATGACCCAGCGGCACGAGTTCATTACCGTGCGCATCAACCAGCCGCACCCGCGCGGCGACTGGCCTACCCGAGGCGGCGTCCACCACGCGGCAGACAACCGCTTGAGATGAAGCCGTGTTTTGTCCTCCCGCGATTCCGGCAATGCCGGCAGCGGCACCCAGGAAGCCGCGCCGCGTCCAATCTGAGGTTCGCATGGTCCCCTCATCTTACATCCGGCTCGAGTCGGTGTACTTGCAGTTCAGACCAGGTTCCTTCGTCTGCAACGGCAGGCAGCGTTAGGCGAGGGCATCGATGGCTGGCGCTTGCTGGCGGGTGGCTGGAACAAGAGTCATGTTTTCTTTTAGTACTGGTTGTTAGAGCTACGGCGCGCCGGACATCTCGGTCACGTGGCGCTCGCCAACTTACGAATTGTCTCCGGCAACACGTCGAGCCGGTCTTAAAGCCAGTCCAATGGCTCGGCGCGTCCAAGTCCGGATTTCGTAATCATCACAGATGCGGCGACGGATCTACTCACACGTCAACCCTTGGAGTTTGGATAGGCGCCTTGGTGCCGCGTGAAAAGCCAGACATCAGTCGTTCGCTATCTTGGATCTTCGCCAACAAACAACAACTCGCGGATTCCGCCCGAGTGGTCTTCAGAGACAGGGTTTTGCTGGCGCAGCTGGCGCACCATGTCCAGTTCTGCTTTGGACTGCTCCTGGTGGCCGAGTTTCCTGTACGCAATACTCAGCGAATAGTGAGCTTCGGTAAGATTCGGGTCCAGACGAATAGCCTCCGTCAGGTACTCTACAGCCTTCACCGGCAGCTCGGCATCCAGCGCAATCTTTCCGGCAAGAGCATTGGACGCGGCATCCTGGGGGTCGAGCCGAAGGGCTTCGGCGATCGCCCGCCGCGCGCCTTCCCGGTCGTCAGGCTTGGCGCTACGCGTGAGGTCGGCCAGGTAGTAATATGCGATCGAGGTTCTTTCCCCCAACGCGATCGCCGTCTGGATGGCCTGCAAGGCATCGTTCAGGCTGCGGTGTGTTGCCTCGATAATGCCGCGAATCAGGTAGACCCGGCCCCATTCCGGCCAATGCAATTGGATCTTCTTAAGCAATTCCTCCGACTCATTGGTCTCTCTGACCAATTCGAGTACTGTTGCCTTTGTCAGCAAAAGGTCCGGATCATCCGGAAGGATCTTGGTAGCCTGATCCAGCAATTGCAACGCCTGCTGATCCCGCTTGTGTCTAATCAGAAACAGCGCCGCCCAGGAGTACAAATCACTTCGCCTGGGGGACCGCTGGAAGGCCGTGTTCAACGAATTTACGGCGTCCTCAAAGCGGCCTAGCGCATCCTGGATCTGGGCTTTCAGGAGATAGACATCGCCGTTCCGGTCTGCCGCGGGAATCTTCTCGATTTCAGCGAGGCTTGCCTCCGGACCGGCTGAATGAAAGGTGGCCACGGCGAGGTCCAGGCGGTTGTCTGCGGAAGGCTCTGCGATCACGGCGCGCGCGAGGAATTGTCGCCCGAGGGCGTACTGTTTGTGTTCTGTCAATACGGCTGCGCCCTCCCTGAGAATACCGGGGCCCGGCGATGCGGTCAAAATCTGGCGAAAGGTTGCCAGCGCCTGTTCAGTTTTACCGTCATTCAGCAGTAGCGCGCCCAACTGCACCTCCAACTCCGGATCGCTCGGATTCGCGGCGACGGCTGCCATAAGGTTGCGCCGAAAACGTTGGCCCTGCTCGGCGGGATCGAGAGCCATGTAATCGAAGACCTGTGCCTGGGCCTTGACCGTGGTGCGATCCGGCGGAGCTTTTTTCAATTTTTCCAAGACGGCCGCCGCCTCTTCATCCTGGCCCAAACGGCGCAGCGCTCGATGAAGCTGTTTCAGTACGCCGGTATGATCCGGCGCGAGATCTTGCGCCCGCCGGAGATACCCGATCGCCTCGGCCGGCTGCCCCAGCTCCAGGTAGATCCTTCCCACAAGCAATAGCGCCATCGGGTTTTTGGGCTCGCGCTCCACCACCAGCTTCAAATCCGGAAGGGCCTCTTGCCAGCGGCCGTCACGCTCGAAGATCCACCCACGCGCCTGCCGGGCCGGCATGAAATCCGGCTTTAACTGAAGCGCTTCATTGAGTTGTGTGAGCGCCTGGCTCGTATCTCCCAGAGTCTGACAAAGTCCCAGCTCGAAATGGCCCACAGGATCTGCCGGATTTTTCGCCACGTACCAATTCAAATCCGCCAGCGCGGTATTCACGTGGCCAAACCTGCAATACGCGAATCCGCGCTCGCGGCGCGCGCTCGCATCCGACGGTTCGAGCTTCAGATACGCGTCATAGGCTTCCGCTGCGCTGCTGATAAACCCTGTCCCGCTATATACCTTAGCTAGGGCCAGCAGGAGATCCGGCCGGTTTGGCGCGAGTCGACGTGCCTTGGCTAGAAGGACCAGCGCCGTGTCATTGTCCCCTCGATCCGCATACACCCGGGCGAGACTCGTGAGAGACTCGACGTCATCCGGCCGTTGCTCGAGCACGAGATCGAAGACATGCTCCGCGCGATCGAGATGACGGGCATGAAGCGCTGCGAGACCCAGGTTGCGGAGGATCTCAACATTGGCGGGATCGCGTTCGAGAGCGCTTGAAAACGCCCCTTCCGCACTTTCGTACTCTCGCCACTCTACAAAAATCATGCCGATCGAAAAGGCGAGGCGCGCATCTACCGCGTCGGCGCGCTCCAGTTGCTCGATTAGGCCGATCGCGGCAGCAGACTGCCCCGCCAGATGGAGAGCCCTTGCCCTGAGCAACTGGACCGGCACGGCATTCTGATCAGCAGGATGCAGTTTCTCGATATGCCTTAGGGCGTCCGCCCCGTTTTTCTCTGAAACCGCAATCCGAGCGAGCTGCAGGTTCGCGTTAATGTGTCCAGGGTCGATCTCTAGAACGCGATGGAAGGCTGCCGCTGCCTGTTTCTGGTTTCCGCACCCAAGAAAGTGATTGCCAAGATTGTTCCACAAACCCGCCGAGTTAGGGGCCAGCTTGATGGCATGCCAATGAATCGGCTCGGCGGCCTCAAATTCCTTCTTTGCATCCAGAACGACGGCGAGCAGCCCCAAAAGATCCGGACGCTCTGCATCTGATTTCAGGGCGGCACGCAAAGTGTGCTCGGCCTGTTCCAGCCGGCCCTGCTGAAATGCGGAAGCTGCCTCTGCGTAAGCATCCGCAGACGCGGTTTGCGCTAGCGCGAAAGCGTTGAGAAAGTACAGGCAGACAAAAACACTGAGGACGTACAATTTCACGGCGTGGTGGTCTAAGAAAACTACCCCGGCGCTCTTGTTTGCTTTGAAGAACGCCGGGGTCTTAATTTTACCAGTAAAACTTGAGTGCCATCTGCACCTGCCTTGGCGAGTTGGCTTGGGTGGTAATCTTGCCGAAATTACCTGAGCCCACGGTCGCGTTGGGCCCGGAGAATTGCGGGCGATTCAAGGCGTTGAACGCCTCTATGCGGTACTCCAGCCTCGCGCCCTCCCGCAGGGCAGCGAGGCTAAACTCCTTGAAGAGCGATAACTCCGCCAGATTCGTCCCCGGCATGCGCAAATTCGGCATGACCTTGGGCGCGTTGCCAATGGTGTAAGCGGGAGGCGCGACGGCCACAGAGGGATTGGCGAAGTACTGGTCCAGAGAAAAAGTGCTTGCCTTCTTCAATTGTCCGGTCAGGTTCGGCCGCTGCGGCCCATACGTTGGGATGCTCGTACCGCCGCTCAGTCCCAATATGATCGGCAGGCCGGTATCAAAACGCCAGATACCGTTCGTCTGCCACCCGCCGATTACGGCGTTCAATACGGGATTCATATTGCCGCCGAATTTTTTGCCCCGGCCCAGAGGCAGCTGATAAACATAGCTGAACTGGAAGATCTGCGAAATATCGAACTGAGAGATCGATCGATCCAGCCTCCGGTTGTTCGGGTCTTGGAGAACGTTGCCGAGCGTGCCACCCAACCACGTTAGGCCGCCGCCTCCCACCGAAGAGTCGTCGATCGACTTCTGATTGGTGTACGTCACCAGGAACTGCAAACCCTGGGCAAATCGTTTTTCCACGCGTAACTGGAACGAGTTGTATATCGAGTTCGCCCACGGCGGATCAATCGCCCCCACGCCGCCGAACTGTGGGAAGGGTGTGATGAGCTGAGTCCGCTGCACGGTCTGCGGGTAAAGCACGCTATTCGGGTCCTTAACAATTCCGAAGAAGGGGTTGGGCACATATGTGTTCCAGTAGTCGGGACGGCTCACAAAGTCCGCCGCTTGAGCAGAGGTCAGGTAGTCCACGTTACCGGCATTGCCAAAGTAGAGATGGGTTCCTTTTTTGCCGACGTACGTTGCATCCACGAGAACACTCCACGGCAACTGGTGCTGGACCCCGAAGCTCCACGATTGCTCATAGGGCCGCGAGTTGCGCGTTCGGATCGGACCGGACAACCCGAACCCAATGTCGGTCAGCAGCCCATTCGCCGATCCGGTCGGCTGTCTGGGGCCGCCTGGAAACGGATCGCTGATGAATCCCCACGGCGTGGCATTGTCATTCAAATAGGTGTTCATCCAGTTGGTCTGCTCCAGGAAGCCTTGGTCGCTTTGGCCGGTGCCGGATGCTGAACTCTTGTTCTGCGTGTAATAGATTCCATACCCGCCGCGGATGGCGGTGGTGTTCTTCAGGCGATACGCAAACCCGAACCTGGGTCCCCAGCCGGCATAGTTGGTATCCCAGGGTGCGCGCTGGTTCTTCGTTGCGAATGCCAGGCCGCCATGCAGATTGCTCACTCCGGGCACTTGTAGCGGCGAGGCTGCATTTAAATCGAGCCAGCTAATGCGGTTAAACCGCTCGGTTCGCGGCAGGTCGAGATCATAGCGCATGCCGATATTCAGTGTCAGTTTGTCCGTGACGCGCCAGTTATCCTGGATAAAACTGCCTAGGTTCCAGTTCTGCGTGGCAGGGGCGTAATCGACTTCGTAAGCACCCCAGTTGCTCTGTCCGCCGGCGCCGATCATGAATCCGGCCATGGCGTCGCCGCTGCCGTCCCAGGGTGATTTAGAAGTCGAGTTTTGCAGAAACGAATAGGTGCCGGACGGAATCCTGGGGAAAAATATGTTGGTGCGATGCAGCCGCGCTTCACCGCCGAATTTGATTTCGTGCCGGCCTCGGGTATGGCTGAGACTGCCGATGAGGTGATGCGTTTCCTGCGCGTATTTCAAGTACGTCCAGGCCTGCGTTCCGATCGAGTTGTTGCCGCCCTCCATCGCGTACCCCTGGTCGGAACCGATCGTGACCGATGGGGCCGCCCGAATGCCGTTCCCGTTGATATATGCCGGCATCCCCAGGTCCTTTACAGGATCGAAATTGGGGAAATCTGCAGCGGAGCCGCCATGATCAAATGAGAACGCCCGCGTGATTCCGAGCGATAACGTCAGCAGAGTGGTCGGACTAAAGATGTGGGTAACGGTCACGGCGAACAGATGAGGCCCGCCATCGGAGAGGCCGGACGAATACGCGTCGCCTACGTTTCCAAACATGTTGGCAGGCTGGTATTTTCCGTACCCATGCGAATACTTGGCGCTGAGGGAGGTGGCATCCGAAAACCGGTGATCGATTTTAATATCGTATTGGTCATTGATGTTCTTGTCCGATCCGGCGCCAATCCAGTTGTTCAGATAATTGTAAGCGGGGCTTCCCCAGTTCAAATTGGGCTGGGGATACCACTGGATCATTTTGGCCGCGACGGGATCAATGAGGTTGCCGGTCGTTGCCGGAATCGGGTGCAGGCTCGCAATCGTTGGATTGCCGGGGCTCATGTAGGTGGTCAAGTTGTTGAACGGAATAAAATTCTGACGGTCCGGCCCGCCCTCAGAGGAATTGAAGACCCCGGTATATGGGTCCCAAATCTGGCCGGACGCAGCCGTGCACATCCCGTTGGGATCGAATGTTCCGCCCTGATAACCGCACAGTTCACCGAAATCTCCCGTGCGCTCCTTGGGGCTCGGCACGCCGGCGTTATTGGTGTGCGCGACACTCGACCGCGTTCCTTCATAGTCGAAGAAGAAAAACGTGCGATCTCGCTTGATCGGCCCGCCGACTGTGGCGCCGAAATTGTTCCAGCGCACCGGCGCGATTTTGACGCCGGCTTCGTTGTTGAAAAAGTTGTTGGCGTTCAGCTTGTCGTTTCGCAGAAAGTCATACGCACTTCCGTGAAATTCATTCGTTCCAGAGCGCGTAACCAGGTTCACCACGGTGCCGCCGCTGAACCCGACTTCCGCGCTGAAGTTCGACTGCTGAACTTTAAACTCCTGCACGGCGTCCACAGACGGCGTGTATAGCGGATTCACGATCGCCGTGTTCTGTTCCACCCCTACCGTGCTCACGCCATCCATCAAGATGTCGGCCGTCGCGTTCCGGCCGCCGTTCGAGATGAAGTTGTTGGCCATCGTGTTCGGCCCGAACGAATTCCCGGCCGGCTGGTTGATTCCTGGCGACAGGAACGCCAGATCGAAGACCGACCGTCCCACCAGCGGGAGATCGTTAATAAACGTACGGTTCAGGTTTTGTCCCGTGACGGCGTCTTCTGTCGACAGAGCCGGTGCGGTGGCCGAAACTTCGATGGCTTCCGTGGTCGGACCGACCTGCAAAGAAAAGTTGAGGCTCAAATTCTGATTCACGACGATGCCGATGTTGTCCTGGACTTCCGGCCTGAAACCTGTCGCTTCCACTCGGATGCTGTACGTGCTGGGCGGCAGAGACCGCAACAAGAAGCGGCCGGTAGCGTCCGTCGTCGCGTTGTACTTCAGGCCCTTCAATGTGTCGGTTAGAACCACATTTGCGCCTGGAATGACGGCACCGGTCGGATCCTGCACCACACCGGTCATCGAGCCAGTGTAAAGCTGAGCTTGAGCCGGCGTTAGGAATAACGCCAGGACAAAAATTGCGAAACAACACACCGGCCAAAGGCCGAATCGTTGTGCACACCCCGATTCCTTACGTTCGGATGCCATGTCAGTCTCCCCTCTTCCCCTTCCAGGTGGTTTTTTAATGCAAACATATTATCCCCAGAATCCGGCCGTTGCAAGGCTTTATGAAGAGGTAAGAGGTAACAACTGTTTCAAGTCAGCGCGGCTTCACCTGATCGGTCTCCCGGACAATGATCAACTGGTCGGCCTTAACGTTTTCCAACCTCTGGGTTCCGCCGCCCGGCCAACGCACTTCGATCTCGGTGGCTCGGTCGACTTTGCCGAGTCCAAAACGAACGAAAGGCTCGCTGGATGACGCATATCCGATGCTCGTAGTTGCTTGATTATAAAGCTTATTGCCGTCCGGCAGGGTCACCTGAACCAGTGCACCCAGCCCGTCCCGGTTGCTTTTCGAGCCGATCAGCCGCACGGCGATCCAGTGATTCTTCCCTTCACTGGTGTTGTGGAACAGTTTCGCCGCCCCGTTCAGTACGGACACGACGACATCGATCTTGCCGTCGTTATCGAAATCGCCGAAAGCCGCTCCGCGGTGCATTCCCGCCTGTTGCAAATCTTTTCCGGCGCTGGAGGAAACATCCTCGAATCGCCCGTTTCCCAGGTTGCGATAAACAGTGTTGGGAAGCCCGGAATCCCGGCCAAGATACTGTCCGAGCCGGGGGAAGTGCGAGTTCGCTGAGAACAAGTCCTTCCAGCTGTCATTGTCGAGATCATATATGCCTGCGCTCCAGCCGGTAAGCTGTCGCGTCTCGACCGCCAGCCGGGAATGCATGGTCTCATCCGCGAAAAGCTTTCCTTTACCCAGATTGCGGAACAGCAGGAAGGTGTCATTGATCATACCGGTGACGAAAATATCGGGCAGACCGTCATTATCGACATCGCGGAAGTCGGCACCCATTCCGGCGATAGCTGCACCGTCTTCTCGCAACGCGACGCAATACTCCAACCCCGCTTCTTTGAAAGTTCCATCCCTCTGGTTCTCAAACAGGAAATTTCGAACGGAATCATTGGCGACGAATACGTCAGGATACCCGTCGCCGTTGGCATCGGCGAATGCCACACCCATTCCCTTGCCGACGTGCTTTCCGATTCCCGAGTCGAGTGAAACGTCGGTGAATGTCCCATCCCCGTTGTTCCGAAACAGTTGGTTGGGCAGCCCGTGATAGTTGTCCGGATGGCAATACAGTCTCTGATCGCCAGACCCGCAATGCGGCTCCGTCCGAGGATCCCAACGGACATAGTTGGAGACGAACAGATCCAGGCGGCCATCGTTGTTGTAATCGAACCATCCGGCCGAAGTCGCCCACATCTTGCCGTACTTGGGATCGATGCCGCTGAGACCGGCTTTCTGCGTCACATCCTCGAACGTTCCGTCGCCGCGGTTCCGGTAAAGGATGTTGCGATTGACACCGGCCACAAAAATATCGGTGTAGCCGTCGTTATCGTAATCGGCAGCGGCGACTCCCATAGAGTAACCGTCGCCGGCTACACCTGCTTTCTCGGTCACATCCGTAAATGTCAGATCGCAATTGTTTCGATATAGGCGGTTGTGGAACTCCGGCCCGGTCTTGCGCAACGAGGGCAGAGCGGCGCCGTTGGTGAAGTAGATATCCAGGCAGCCGTCGTTGTTGTAATCGAGCACGGCTACGCCTCCCGGCATCAATTCCACCTGGTGAAATTGCCCACGCGCGCCGTTTTTAAGCTGGAAGTGAATCCCGGCTTTCTGTGCAATCTCCTCGAACCGGATCTGCGAGTAGCCTGCTGAAAACCCGAGCAGAACCAGCCACGCGAGCCGTGTCACCGCCCTTTTCCCATGGCCACTTTACTTTCGTTGTGCGCAAGCCACTCCGCCTGTAAGGCGGCGTCCCGGTCACGTCCCTTGAGGCGATACATCCTCAGAAGAAGACTCCGGGCGTTAGGCAACTCTGGCGCGAGTTCCACGGCGCGCTCTGCTTCCGGAATAGCGAGATTCGTCTCGTCCATGTGAAACAGGATGCGGGCCTTCCAAAAATGCACCTTGGCCGAATTGGGTGCCGCCCGAACCGCTGTTTCGATCTCGTGCAAGGCCTCGTTGTAGCGCTCATTCTGAAACAGGTGCTGCGCATAGGCCAGCCGAAGCTCTGGAGATTTTGCCAGTTGCGGATCGCGCAGGAGCCGCTGGAACTGCACGTCGGCGTCCTCGGTGCGGCCAAGTTCTGAAAGCGCGCTAGCGCGATCGATTTGAGCTTCCACATTGCTTGGACGGAGCTTTAATGATGTCTCAAGCGCTCGCAGAGCCGGTTCGTCGTAATGGCGATTCAGCAACAGAGTTCCCAGATAGAACCAGCTCTCCCAATCTTCGGGATCTTCCTTCACCAGCCGCCGTAGGACCTCTTCTCCTTTCAGAAATTCACCACTCTCGACATAAGCGTGGCCCAGCGCCCTCCAGGTCACACGATTCGAGGGCGCCAGTTTTACTGCTTTTTCCAGCGGCGGCAGCGCTTCGGAAAACCGCCCAAGGGCTACAAGTGAGGTCCCGAGACCTACCAATGCGGGCGGCAGGTCGGGCTGCGCATTGGCCGCGCGCTTAAAGTAGTCTGCGGCGGCACTGAAACTGCCGAGCTGGTACTCGCACGCGCCGAGCCGGAGAAGCAGGCCGGCTTCGTTGGGCATCTGCTGCAACAGACGCTGATACTGTGCCTGCGCTTCAGCGACGTGTCCTGTCTGGAAAAGTTGATCCGCCGCGTTCAAGTCTGGCACTTGCAGCAGCAACAGCAGGACTACACTTTCGAGCATTGCTGGGCAGTATAACAGACCCAATTTATTCGCCGGCCGCAGGCCAACTTCCTGCCTCTTGGATGACGGGTGGAATCATCGTGAGGAGTAAGATATCAGCAGCAAATCAGCGATGATCGGGCCGGCACAGCCGGCTCTTCATCAGAAAGACCACGGATCCTAACCGTTGACCTGCACGGGTTACATCACTCCGCTTGCCATACTGATCGCAGCTTTCACTCTAACGGCCGCCGGCGTAGCCGCCCCGGTCTGTGCTACCTGCCATCCTAAGGAGACGGCGCGCTATCTCGAGACCGGTATGGGGAACTCCCTATTGCCCGCTGCTCCAATAGCCGGCGGACAGATCTTTCATAAGCGGTCCGAAAGCCGGATCGATGTTATTGTGCGTGACGGCCGAATGGTTCAACGGCTTTCCGAGGCGGGTCTCACTGCCGAGTACCCTATGGCGTATCAAATCGGCTCCGGCAAAGCTGGCCGTGGGTATATCGCTCATATTGGCGATTATCTGATCCAGTCACCGGCAGGTTGGTACAACGGACAGGGCTGGGATGTGGCTCCCGGTTTTGTCGCGTCCCGATTCCTCGATTTCGACCGTGTGATCGACAACGACTGCCTGTATTGTCATGCCAATGCGGCTCAATTCGATGAAAGCGGCCGGCGCTTCACCGGTTCGGCGCTCACCGCCATTTCCTGCGAGCGCTGCCATGGACCTTCTGCGGAACATGTGAAGCACCCGTCAGCCAAAAATATTGTGAATCCAGCCCGGCTGAATGCCTCAGCTCGGGATAGCATTTGCGAGCAATGCCATCTGGAAGGCGCAGCACGCATTCTGAATCCCGGCCGGAATTTGCAGGATTATCGTCCGGGCGACGATCTGGCACGCACTTTTGTGATCTACCTTCGGGAGCGGAATGGCGAAAGCGTTAAGGCAGTCAGCCAGGCTGAACAACTAGCCAAAAGCCGGTGTGTCCAAAAAAGTGGGGGCAAGCTCTGGTGTGGAAGCTGCCATAACCCGCATAGTCAGCGAACCGATCGCCATCGCGAAGTTCGGGAAGTTTGCGTATCGTGTCATGCGAAATTGTCTCCTGCAGCCCATCCAAAGGGACAATGGGAATGCGTAAGCTGCCACATGCCCGGCGTTTCGCCCCAGGATATTCTCCACGCAGCAATCACGGATCACCGCATTCTGCGATATCGCGGCGAGGAAGAAATCGAGCAGGAAAATGGCGACAGGTTGTTCACTTCCAGAGAACCACCGGCAAGATTTCGGAAGCGTGATCTGGGCCTGGCTGAGTTGAAGGTCGGCGCACAAGACGGGATTCCCGCTATGGCTGAGGCCGGAATGCGTTTACTCGAGTCGCTGCCGGATATCGAGAAGCAAAATGACCCGGCTGTGCTCGCTGCATTAGCGACAGCAAAGCTGCAAACCGGCATGGCATCCGAGGCGCTGGCCCTGATCCGTGAAGCGGCCGAGAAGCAGCCTCGCAATGCATCTTATGCTTTTTACCTGGCCCTTGCGCTCGGAAAAAATAACGAGATCGCGGCAGCCGAGAGGCAGTTTCGCCGTGCCATTGACCTCGATCCTTCCAGGAAGGAGTTTTTCATCGAGCTATGTACTCTGTATATCCGGCAAGGACGGGCAGGCGACTTGGCAGAGACAATTGATCGATATTTGAACTGGAACCCTAATAGTATTGGTTTTCGGTTCCAAAGGGTAAGACTCCTGCCACCTGAACCAGAGAAATAGATGTATATCGGTCAAGGAGTGTATCAGCTGGTGCGGCAGGCACCCACGGGCGGCCGATGTGAATAGATGTGATTAAGAGGTACCTGTGGAGCATTGCATCCCGGTGACGATGTGGATCATCTGCCTGTAACGGCTGCATGGGCGCCCGCCGTATCCCGTGTCCTGGACAACAGCCGGTATTTCGTGCCGTGGCCCTACGTCGGCCAATCTGTGTAGGTGCGCGCGTACGGCGGTGAAGTGGAAGTGCACTACGGCCGGGAGCGCATCGTGGTCTACCATCAGGCTCCGCGGAAGCACGCTGTATTGAGACCGTGGGAGCATACTCTACCGCCGCACGGTAATGCGGGCTTCAACGGGATAACGGGCGCCACCGTGGGGTACAGCAGTCAAATCCAAAGCAGGCGGTCCGAACGTGAACTCGAACCAATCGCCGAGAGGCATCTCCGCGGCGGTTTGCCGCTAGGTCTCGTACGATTTGATTTGAGACGCTGGCACACAATGCCGGGACGCGTTCCACCGTCAGATGCACGCCCACGGCAGATCGAGCGGCTTTGAAGCGTAACTCCAGCGCATAACCGCCCTTTAAGACCCATGGCGCTGATTCCTCCCGGAACAGCGTGGCGCCCTTCGATGGGCGCCGGAAACCCGTCGGAACGGTCATGTGGAGTTTGGCGGGATTCACATCCGACAGATCATAAAGGCTGAGCGCAGTGGCGTGGCTGTTATACACGCTCTATCTCCTCATCCCAGTTCCGAGACTGGAGGGCCCCAGAGGACGAGATCGGGCCGATCGGCATCGGAAACAGAGCGAGTCGGTGATCCCTCGGTGCTTACGAATCCAGTTTCCAACCCGAACGCGGAAAGGTTTTCTCAGCGAATCCGCGGCCTTGGCTTGCTTCGTGGTGAAGAAACCCTGCCGGCGATCTCAAAGAGCCGCGATGCTTCCCGATGAGACTGTCTATGGGATGTCCAGATCGTGACCCCACACTGAACAAAAGGGACAGAGTAGTTACGCACGAATCTGGTCCGCTACAATGGCCTGCAAAGATGGAACTGACGTGGACGACAGGAGGCGCATTCGGCTTCGGACCGAATGCTCTGTTGAACATGAAATCAAGAAGGTACAGGCAAGAGGCTCCACAGGCTCTAGAATCTGTCGCAGAGATTAAGCACTTTAAGACCCCCGAAATCTGATTTTCGGTATCGCGCGCGGCGTCGCTACTCGTTGTGATGGGATGCGATATCCTCTCTATCTCAAACGGTTAGAATGCTTCGGGTCGCATCCGATGGTGACACGAAAAGCGTGACATTGCTACCGATTCCGACCGATTTTTAGCGAGTGTGGGCAAAGAATTGGGCAAAGCAAATAGCGCCGGTGCCTTTTAGAGAATGGCTGATTCTGCTGAAGACGAGCTTCGGAGACTGAAGCAGGCGCTAGATGAACGGACGTATTGCCAGGGTACGAAGAAAATCAATAAGACGTTCTACCGTCTAAGGCTGATCGTGCTCATCGCCATCACAATCGGGATGCGTGCGGCAGAAATCTTCGGCCTACGATGGTCGGACGTGATGTATAGCGAGGGGCTGCTGGCGGTAAGGGCGAAGCTGAAGGGCGGAAAGATGCGGTACATCCCGATGCCCGTCGAACTTGCTGGCGAGTTTCGGCGATTTCCCGCCGTGATTGGTGAAGATCGGATTTTTCCGCCGAAGGCCGGTGCGATAAGTGGGCGGCAACGCGTGGAGGGGAATTTCGAGGATCTGCTCAAACGGGCGAAGATCGAGAACTTCCGTTTCCACGACCTCCGTCACACGTTCGCTTCCTGGTACATGATGAACGGCGGCGACCTTTACGAGCTCGCGAAGATCCTCGGCCACTCGAATGTCAAGATGACCGAACGCTATGCCAAGCCTGGCCCGGAAACACATTGCGAAGACCGGCAGGACGGCTCGGGAAATCTGGAAGCTGATGGAGCAAAAGAAATGCGACAAGGCGAACGTCGGTTAACGATGTTCGCGTATTGTTCGCGCGACTGAAACTTTAGTGTTTCTGGCAACTGCTAAGTTATTTAGAATCTGGTGGCCAGGGACGGAATCGAACCGCCGACGCCAGCCTTTTCAGGGCTGCGCTCTACCAACTGAGCTACCTGGCCGGGAAATCCTAGTTTAGCAGACTCGATCGTGAACGCCGTCTCAGACTTTCTCGAGCGCCGCGAGCGCTTTGCCGGTCACGTTCTCGACGTCCGCGTGCAAACTGTTTCCGTGCGCATCCATGGTGACGATCGCCGCAAAATCGTTCACCTTCAGATGCCACATGGCTTCGGGAATTCCGAATTCCATCAGGTGAACATCCAGAACTTTTTCGACGGTGCGGGCGTAATATTGCGCCGCGCCGCCTATGGCGTTCAGATATACGGCGCCCGACTCTTTCAGCCCCGCGAGCGTTTTCGCCCCCATCCCGCCCTTGCCCACAATCGCGCGGACGCCGTATTTGCGAATGATGTCGGCCTGGTAAGGTTCCTCGCGGCTGCTGGTCGTCGGACCCGCGGCTTTCACTTTCCATTCTTCGCCCTGTTTCAGCATCACAGGACCACAATGATAAATCACGCCGCCGCGCAGATCGACGGGCGGCGCGTTCTTCATCAGATACGCATGCACATTGTCGCGCCCGGTGAATACTTCACCCCGCAGGAGCACCACATCGCCCACCTTAAGCGCTCGTACCGCGGCTTCCGTCAGCGGCGGGGTAAGAATCACTTCGCGGCCGCTGAGCGGAAAACCTTCACCGCGCGTCATGCGTTCGACGGCACGATCGGGATCGCGATAAAGCCACTGGCTGATGGCGCCATTCACGGCGTCCAGCCGGACACCCAGCCGGCGAAAGGCCCAGCAATCATACGCTACGGAGACGAAAAAACTCGCCGGCAACCGGTTGGCCGCAGTGATTTTACAGCCGATCAGCGACACCTTGCCGCCGAAACCCATTGCGCCTACGCCCAGCCGGTTGGCTTCATCCATGATCTCCGCTTCGAGCTTTGCGAGCTGAGCGTTGGGATTCACGTCATCGAGTGTGCGAAAGAGCTGCTGTTTGGCCAGCGCATAGCCGTGCGCGCGATCGCTGCCGATGCAGACGCCCAGCGCGCCCGGCGAGCATCCTTGTCCTTGAGCCTGCCAGACAGCGTGCAGAATGCATTTGCGGACGCCCTCAAGACTGCGGTCCGCGCGTCCCAGGTGGTCCAGATCGCAGGGCAGGGAATACTGGATGTTCTTGTTTTCGCAACCTCCGCCTTTGAGCAGCAGCTTCACTTCGATTTCATCCTGCTCCCACTGTTCGAAGTGAATGACGGGCGTTTCTTCGCCAAGATTGTTGCCGCTGTTTTTACCGGTGATCGAATCCACCGAATTCGGCCGCAACTTGCCGCGCCGGGTCGCTTCCGCGACGGCCTCCTGAATGGCCTGGCGGATCTTTATCTGGTTGACGCCGACCGGAGTGTGGACAAAAAACGTCGGCATGCCGGTATCCTGGCAGATTGGGCCTTCATCATCGAATGCCATATCGATGTTGCCGAGAATAATGTTCAGCGCCTGCGAGGATTGCGTTCCCGCAGTTTCATTCGCTCCCGCGATGGACATCGCGGCACGTACATCCGGCGGCAAGTTTGTGGATGTTTGCGTGATCAGCTCGAGGAGACTGCCTGATAGGAATTCCATGACTGTAATCTCGCCATCATTCTAACTTGAACCGCACCTGAGCCGTCATTCCGGGATGGATGACGGCACTCGGGCTGCTGAACTCCACGATCGCCTCGCTCGCCTTGACGTCTCTAACCTTGCCCGGTATCGCGCCCGGAAAATCGGCGATGAAGATCAGAGCGTCCTCTCCGGGCCGGATGCGGGTGAGCGACTGCGGATCGGCTGGAACGGCGACCGCGAGTTGCGCGAGGTCGGTCGCGATTTCCAGGAGGTCTTTTGCCTCCTCCGGCCCGACCAGTTTCCCGGGGTCGCCTTTCCGCGCCACCAGAATGCCGGCCACCGGAGAACGGATCTCCGCCGCGGCGGTCTGTGCCGTAGCGCTTTCGAGCTCGGCGCCGCGGTCCTCGAGCGCGCGCTTGGCGGCCTCCTGCTCGTGAATCGCTTCGCTCACGCGATCGCCGGCCTGCCTTGCCAGTTCGTCCAGGCTGTTGAATTCGGCCCGGGCATTTTCGAATTCGCGCTCCGATTTTTCGTAAATCAGCCGTGGCGTTGCACCTTCACGGTTGAGCATTTGCTGCCGAAGATAGATTTTTTCGGCGCGTTCGAACTGGTCGCGGGAGCGGTTGGCGTCGGCGCGCGCTCGGGAAGCTTCCAGCCGCGCCGCAATGATCCTGCTTTCGGCGGAGCTCACGCGATCCTGGGCGCTCTGAACGGCGCGCCCGGCCTCCTGGCGGAGTGATTCCAAACCTTGATTCGTGATGCGGGCGAGCAACTGGCCTTCAAACACCTCTTGCCCGACGTCCACCAGAACCGCGTCGATCGTGCCGGTTACGAGCGCTCCTACGGGCACCACATGCACCGCCTGCACTGTTCCGGGCAAACTCAACTCTCGCGATGCGGGTGCGTGCGCGGTCGCGCTGACCGTCGAAGTATTCTTCGGTGCAACCGTTCGCCGGAGCCAGGAAAACGCGCCCACGCCGGCCGCCAGCGTAACAGCCAAGCCCGCCGCAGTCAGCCACGTGCCGCGCATGATCCGATGATATCAGCGGCCGGTGAAATGACGGTCGCCGGAGTACCTCAATGACGGGAAACGGCGGCATTTTTTTTTGCGGTATGCCCCGAAGCCGGCACGGAAATAAGAGCCATAACGCACTCGGTGTCGGGCCTCGCGTGTTATCGTTTCCCTATGCTCTCCTCAGAGCAACTAGCCCAATTCCGGTGTGAGGGATTTGCAACGGCTCCCGGTTTCATGACGCGTGAGGAAGTCGCCGGTTCTCTGGCGGACATCGAAGCGATTTCCGCAGGCGCCACCGTTTCCCACCACGATGCCAGCCGCATGGAGATGGAGCCCGATCAGCCACCCGATGGAACTAAAGTCCGGCGGATTTACGAGCCGTGCACTTACTATCCGCGTTTTCGCGCGCTCGCAGATTCCGGCAAACTGCCGGAGAGCGTGGCCCAATTAATTGGCGAGAACCTGCTGTTCCATTACAGCAAGATCAATATGAAGCCGCCGGCGATTGGTTCGGTGGTGGAATGGCATCAGGACCTGGCTTACTATCCTTTGACCAATACCGATTCCCTAGCGGTGTTGTTCTATCTCGATGATTCCGACCGCTCGAACGGGTGCCTGCAGGTGATCCCCGGCCCCCACCAGGAGATTTGGAATCATTCGCAGGATGGTTTCTTCCGAGGGCAGATCACGGAGCAGGTGGATGCGTCAAAGTCCGTAGCGATCGAGGGCGCGGCGGGCACGGCAATTTTCCTGCACGGCATGACGCCGCATGCTTCGGCGCCGAATACGTCAACACGATCCCGCCGGACACTGATCCTCGGTTACCGCGCGGCCGACGCCTATCCCGTCTACTGCGGAGAAACCACCGTTCATGCCGAAGGCCATGTGCGCCTCGTGCGCGGCGAGCATGTCCCGCGCGCCCGGTTTTCGCTCCAGCAGATCCCCGTTCCACGTTATCAGGGCATCCCGAAATCGCTTTACGAACTGCAGCAGCGTTTTCGCGAGCAACAGGCCTGATTGTTGGACGGCGTAACGAAAGAGCGTGCGCCGGTGCGGCCGGCCAGTATACTATTTCGAGCTGTCATCCAGCCATGAAAATCACCAACGTTGAAGTGTTAGTGCTTAAATCGCCGGGACTCTACAACAACCCCGAAGGAGCCGACGAACCCCTCGGGCCCACATATATGGGCGTCGTGCGGGTCTCGACCGATGCCGGAATCACCGGCTATTCCGACATGGAAACCTCGGCCACCGTGGCCAAGGCGGCGGTCGACGCGCCGCGCTGGAGCGAACCGGGCATGGAGTGCTTTGACGGCCTAGCGTCGCTGATCATCGGCGAAAATCCGCTGGAGGTCGAGCGGCTCTGGTACAAGATGTACCGCGGCAGCATTTATTATGGCCGCCGCGGTGTCGCGATTCAGGCTATTTCGGGAATCGACATTGCGCTCTGGGACATCATGGGGAAGTTCTATAAGCAACCGGTCCACATTCTGCTGGGCGGCAAGTGGCGCGACAAAGTCCGTGCCTATGCCAGCACGCTGTTTCGTCCGAACCCGCAGGCCATGCGCAATGCCACTCGCAAGTATCTCGACGAGGGATTCACCGCGATCAAATTCGGCTGGGGCGTATTCGGCAGAGATCCCAAGCTCGATGTTCAACTCGTCGAAGCCGCACGCAAGGAAATGGGGGACGGCGCCGATCTGCTGGTGGATACGGGCTGGTTTGTCGAGCGAACGCCTAAACAGGCCATTCAGGTGGTCCGCTCGATCGAAGATTTCAAGCCGTATTTTGTCGAGGAACTGCTTCACCCAGAAGACTATGATGGCTATCGCGAAGTTGCCGAAAGGGTCGATACGCTGATCGCCTGCGGGGAACAGGAAGCGACCGAGTGGGGATTCCGGCAGCTTATCGAGCGTGGAAAAGTGGACATCTTGCAGCCCGATCTCACACGCTGCGGCGGATTCACCATCGCGCGCAAGATCGTGCATATGGCGGAACTGGCCAACGTGCTGGTCATTCCACATTCCTGGTCTTCAGATCTGCTCACGGCTGCGTCATTGCACTTGAATGCTTTTCAACGGCGCGCCGTGTTCGTCGAGTTCAGCACTTCTCAAGGGCCGCTGAGCCGCGCCATGGTAAAGAATCCGCTCAGACTGGCGGATGGTTACGTCACAGTCCCATGCGGTCCCGGGCTGGGAGTCGAAGTGGATGAGGCGACCCTGGAAAAATACCGGATCGCCTGATCCTGATCACGCGCGCCGGCGATCGCTACCAGCGGAACCCGAACGTTACGGGCAGCACCGACGTGTTTTGATTCTTGGTGAACATCACGTGGTAGCGGGTTTCAGCGAAGAATTTCGCGTTACCGCTCCCGATCCGATAGGTGAACCCGCCTCCTCCATTGATACCCGGCCGCGTTGTGCCGAATGAGCCGATCACCTGGTTAGCGGGTACGCCGGCGGGATAGAAAATGCCGAAGAACGGATCGAACACGGTCACGGTTGCGATCGTGGGTTGCGTGAATTCAATAGTCCGGTGGTAGACGCCGCCGCCGCCGATCAGATAAAAATCCAATCGGCCGCGCGGGTTGAATCGATACGTGGGATCGGCCGTCAAAGCCCACATACGGAAGCTGCCGTTGGGCTCGCTGACCGAGTTTAGATAGGATCTCGTCAGCCCGGAATCGGTGAACATAAACTGGCCCATCAGCCCGATGTGAGGAGTCAGGTTGATACCGCCTCCGGTGTTCAGATTCCAGCCGGTGTCGAGGCGATTATCCAGGTAGCCGACCGGCTTGTTGAATCCGCCGCCAAACTCAAAACTGAACCTGGGCGGCTCGGACTGCGCCTGCGCCAGGCTAATGCCGGCGAAAAAACATAATGCGGTGTATATAGTTTTTCGTATCATAGACACTCCTGACAGCAATAATGTGCTCTATGGTTCTTTACGCTTTGCCTCTGGAAACCGATACGCCCATTGCTGTCGCAAGAAAAGTTCCAATGGTAGGAAGCAAACGGACGCGGAGTCTGAGTGTCCGGATTTGTCCAAACTTACGCTGTTTCGGATTTAAGCCAGGTGAAAGCCGGGGCCTATTGAACGGGCGCGTAATAGCCGTGGCGCCACGCGGCGTGCGCCCCCGACTGGCTTACTTCGACGCGTACTTTTCGGTACTTGCCGTCATTTACCGGATTGCTGGAGTAGTAGCCGAGAACATACTGGCTGCGCAGTTCACGGCTGAGCTTCTCGATCGCATCCGGCAAATCGTCCAGCTTGTGGACGCGAATCATCTTGCCTCCCGATTCAGCGGAAATTTGCTCGAGTAGCCGTGAGCCTTGCAGCATGCCGAGGGCGAGCCCGATGGAGTAAACGCGAACATCGGCCTCTTTGATGAGTTCTCTGATCTCGGCCCGGGAGTATCGGCTGTTATTGTCGCCTCCGTCGCTTAGGATCAGTAGTGCCCGGCGAGCGTTTCTGGCTTTTTTCATCTGGTGGACTCCAAGATAGATGGCGTCGTGGAGCGCCGTCCAGCCGCCGGGCCGGATCGAGTGCAGCCAGCTTGAGAGCTCCTCAATATCGTCCGTGAAACCGGTTACCAGACGGGGCCGGTCGCTGAAACGCACCAGCAAAAATTCATCGCCGGGCTGAGTCGTTGTGAATAACTGCTCGATGGCACCGACGGAGGTTTCGATCTTGTCGCGCATGCTGCCACTCGCGTCGAAAATCAGCCCAACCGAGGCCGGAGCATCCTCGCCGGAAAGGTAAACAATTTTCTGCTCCACATTGTCTTCGTATAAATGGAAATCCGTTTTTTGCAAACCCTCGATGGGCCGCTCCCACAGATCCGTAACACTCACAGGAATCTGCACGACCTTAACATCCAGACGGATGGAGGCGGCATTTGCGGAGTCGCGAGCAGGCTCGCGGGGAATGATGGCGACGCGAGTCTCTCCGGAATGGCCCAGTTCCTCAGCTAAACCCATCGCCAGCCAGGGGCTGAGAGCACCTGTTACCGCCACCAAAACGAGCCTTGAAACCCGACCGACTCCCCGAGATCCCATGAATCACCCCTATCCGGCCCGTCGCCGGAAACGTTCCAGTATATGCCCGCTGCCGGCTGGCTGCAGATTGGTGTAAAGTGCTAGGCATCTGGGGAACTGCTCATGGCGAACAAGAAGCTGAATATCGGGCTCATTGGCTACGGATTCATGGGGCGTACGCATTCCAACGCGTTTGCCAGGGTCAACCAGTTTTTTGATCTGGATTACCAGCCGGTGCTGAAAGCTGTGTGCGCGCGCGATGGCGCGAAAGCCCGCGCCTTCGCCGCGCAATGGGGCTATGAATCGGTCGAGACCGACTGGCGCAAGCTGGTTGCGCGCAAGGATATCGATCTCATTGACATCGCCAGCCCGAACAACACGCACGCCGAGATCGCGATTACCGCTGCCGGCGCACGCAAGATGGTGCTCTGCGAAAAGCCGTTGGGATTGAACGCCGCCGAATCGGAGCGCATGGTGGAGGCCGTGGAAAAAGCCGGGGTCGCCAACATGGTCTGGTATAACTACCGGCGCGTCCCCGCCGTCACCCTGGCCAAGCAGTTAATCGACGAAGGCCGGCTCGGCCGCATTTTTCATTACCGCGCGAAGTTTCTACAGGACTGGACGATCTCCAAGGACCTGCCGCAAGGCGGGCAGGCGCTGTGGCGGCTCGATGTCAACGTAGCCGGCTCCGGCGTTACCGGCGACCTGCTGGCGCATTGTATCGACACCGCCATGTGGCTCAATGGCTCGATCGACCGGGTGAGCGCCATGACCGAAACGTTTATCAAAGAGCGCAAACACAACCTGACCGGCAAAGTGGAACGCGTAGGCATCGACGATGCCAGTGCATTCCTCGCGCGTTTTTCGAACGGCTCGCTCGCGACCTTCGAGGCCACCCGATATGCGCGCGGCCACAAGGCGCTTTACACTTTCGAGATCAACGGCGAGAACGCCTCCATTTTTTGGGACCTTCACGATCTGCACCGGCTGCAATATTTCGACCACCGCGACGAAGGCCGCGTGCGCGGGTGGCGCTCGCTGCACATCACCGACGGCGATCACCCTTACATGAAGCACTGGTGGGTGCCCGGGCTGCAGATCGGGTACGAGCACACTTTTGTCCACCAGGTGGCGGACCTGCTCGAAGGATTGAGCAAGGGAAAAGTCCCGGGACCGAACTTCCGTGAAGGCCTAGCCACCGATTACGTCACCGATGCCGTCCTGCGCTCGGCGCGCAGCGGCCGCTGGGAGCAGGTCAAAGAAGCGGCAAAGCGACAGGCGGGCTAAAATTCATATCCGGCGCGATTCTTCAAGCGTTCGACGCAGGATAGGCAGCATGGCCCGATCCTTTTCGCCCGCAGTTTCTTCTTTGACGGCGATGACCGTTTCTAATATCGCGGCGAGCAGGCGAGTAAGATTCACGGGTGCAGTCCCGTAAAGCACGTCGACGTCAAATGTCATAATGGGCGCGCCCTGAATGACCGCCGCCACTCCTTCGACCAGGATGAAATCAACTTTGTGATTGCTGAGGACCGGCAGGATGGGAAGGAAGTTGGGTTTGAGAGTTTCGGGCACGGATCATGACCACAGAATCGACGTACTGCTGTAGCGCCTCCAGCCGTTGCGCCGGAGTTAAGGATAGCATCCAGCGGATCAGCGTGAGATCCACGCCGTCTTCAGAATAAGCCGGAAGATCATTTACATTCGTGCAGGTCAGGTCCATCTCTCGACAGGATAGCAAGGTGCCTTCAGCGGGCTTTATCCCAACTTCGTCCCGCCGGTCAGATACTGGTCCACACCCCGCGCGGCTTTGCGCCCTTCGCTGATCGCCCAGACCACCAGCGACTGACCGCGACGCATGTCGCCGGCCGCGAACACGCCTGGCACCGACGACATATGGTTCTCATCGGTCGCCACGTTGCCGCGCGCATCGAGCTTCACGCCCAACTGCTCGATCATGCCGTTGCGGACCGGCCCGAGAAAACCCATGGCCAGCAGCACCAGCTCGGCGTCCAATGTGAATTCGGTGCCAGGAACCGGCTCGAACTTGGGTGGCGGGCCCACGCGCACGCCGTGCAATTGGCGCACGTTGCCATTCTCGTCGCCGGCGAATTTGGTGGTTGCCACGCTCCATTCGCGAACGCCGCCTTCTTCGTGCGCGCCTTCGATGCGCAATTGCATGGGCCAAAGCGGCCAGGGCGTGAGCGGCGAGCGATCCGTGGGCGGCATCGGCAGCAGCTCGAACTGGTGCACGGAGCGAGCCTTCTGGCGATGCACCGTGCCCAAACAATCGGCGCCGGTATCGCCGCCGCCAATAATGACGACGCGCTTGCCGGTTGCGAGAATTTGGTTCGCCACCGCATCGCCTTCGCAGATTTTGTTCTGCTGCGGCAGGTACTCCATCGCGAAATGAATGCCGCGCAATTCGCGCCCGGGCACGTTCAGATCGCGGGGCCATTCGGCGCCGCCCGAAAGCAGAATGGCGTCGAACTCCTTGCGGAGATCCTCGACCGGCACATTGTGCCCCACGTGCGAATTAGGCCGGAACTCGACGCCTTCGGCTGACATCTGTTCGATTCGCCGGTCAATCAGATGCTTCTCCATCTTGAAATTGGGAATGCCGTAGCGCAAGAGGCCGCCGATCCGGTCGTTTTTCTCGAACAAGGTCACCCAGTGCCCGGCGCGGCACAACTGTTGTGAGGCGGCCAGGCCGGCAGGCCCTGATCCGATCACCGCCACGCGCTTGCCCGTGCGCAATGCCGGCGGCTCCGGACGGATCCAGCCTTCGGCAAAACCCCGGTCGACGATCGTTTTTTCGATTTGCTTAATCGTCACCGCCGGTTCATTGATGCCAAGCACGCACGCTGCCTCGCATGGCGCCGGACAGATGCGTCCCGTGAATTCCGGAAAATTGTTGGTCGAATGCAGCACACGGACCGCTTCCTGCCAGCGGCCGCGGTAAACCAGATCATTCCAGTCGGGAATAATGTTGTTCAGCGGGCAGCCGGTATGGCAGAACGGCACCCCGCAATCCATGCAGCGCGCCCCTTGCGTGCGGATCTTCTCTTCAGGAAAGTCCAGATAAATCTCGAACCAATCGTTGATCCGCTCGGTGACCGGCCGCCGCTTGGGCGTCTCCCGCGTGAATTCCATGAAGCCGCTGTCTTTACCCATGCAGCACCTGCGTCGCCGCCTTGGCTTGTGCCGGAACCGGCGTATAGATCTTCGCCGCTCTCGGCACGCCGAGCACACGCTTGTATTCGTGCGGGAAAACTTTGACGAATTTCGGCAGCATGGACGTCCAGTTATCCAGAATCCACTCAGCGCGCGGACTGCCTGTGTATTCGAAATGACGTGCAATCAAGCCGCGCAGCAGCTCGATATCCGCCTTGTCCATCACCGGCTCGAGATCCACGCCGGCGACGTTGCAGCGCCGCTCGGCGAAATCGCCCCGCTCATCGAGCACATAGGCGACGCCGCCGCTCATCCCCGCTGCGAAATTACGGCCGGCTTTTCCCAGCACCACGACCGTGCCTTTGGTCATGTACTCGCAGCCGTGATCCCCCACGCCTTCCACCACCGCTGTAGCGCCCGAGTTCCGCACCGCAAACCGCTCCCCCGCCATGCCGTTGAAATATGCCTCGCCGCTCGTAGCGCCGTAAAGCACGACGTTGCCGATCAGTATGTTCTCTTCGGGCAGAAATGTTGACGCCCGCGGCGGGAACACGATCAGCTTTCCGCCGGAAAGCCCCTTGCCGGTGTAGTCGTTCGCGTCTCCTTCGAGCGCCAGTGTAACGCCTTCCGCCAAAAAGGCTCCGAAGCTCTGCCCTGCCGACCCGGTGAACTCGAACCGGATCGTGTCGTCCGGAAGTCCCGCCGATCCGTAGCGGCGCGCGATCTCGCCCGAAAGCATCGCGCCTACCGTCCGGTGCACGTTGCGGATCGGCAGCTTGATTTCGATGGGAGTCCGGTTCTCGAGCGCCTCGCGCGCATGCTCGATCAGTTGATAATCCAACGCGTTCTTCAGCCCGTGATCCTGATCCTGTACGCGCCGCCGCGCGACGCGCTCCGGCATTGGCGGGTTGTAGAGAATCGCGGAATAGTCGAGCCCCCGCGCTTTCCAGTGCTCGACTGCGGGGCGCATATCCAGCATGTCTACCCGCCCCACCATCTCCTTGATCGTGCGGAAACCCAGTTGCGCCATGATCTGCCGCAATTGCTCCGCAATGAAAAAGAAAAAGTTGATGACGTGTTCCGGCTGGCCTTGGAATTTCTTGCGCAGCTCGGGATCCTGCGTAGCAATTCCGACCGGGCAGGTGTTCAGATGACACTTGCGCATCATGATGCAACCGAGCGCCACCAGCGGCGCGGTCGAGAAGCCGAACTCTTCCGCACCCAGCAGCGCGGCGATGGCAACATCGCGGCCGGTCTGCAATTTGCCGTCGGTTTGCACGATGATTCGCCCGCGCAGGTCGTTCATGACGAGTACTTGCTGCGTTTCCGCCAGCCCCAGTTCCCACGGAATCCCGGAGTGCTGGAGCGATGTCAGCGGCGATGCGCCCGTTCCCCCGTCATGCCCGCTGATGAGCACCACGTCGGCGTGCGCTTTCGCCACGCCCGCGGCCACCGTGCCCACCCCGACCTCCGCCACCAGCTTCACCGAGATGCGCGCCTGCGGATTCGCGTTTTTCAAGTCATAGATCAGTTGTGCCAGGTCTTCAATCGAGTAAATATCGTGATGCGGCGGCGGGGAAATCAGTCCAACCCCCGGGATCGAGTGCCGCACCCGCGCAATTACTTCATCCACTTTATGGCCCGGAAGCTGGCCGCCCTCACCCGGCTTAGCGCCCTGCGCCATCTTGATCTGCAGTTCCTCGGCGTTCACCAGGTAATTTGTGGTTACGCCAAAACGCGCCGAAGCGACCTGTTTAATCGCGCTGCGCCGCCAATCGCCGTTCGGATCGCGCTGGAAACGCGCTTCATCTTCCCCGCCTTCTCCGGTGTTGGAACGGCCGCCGATGCGGTTCATGGCGATGGCAATGGTCTCGTGCGTCTCTTTGCTGATCGAGCCGAACGACATCGCCCCCGTCGCGAAGCGCCTTACAATCTCGCTCGCGGGCTCGACTTCGTCGAGAGGCGCCGGCCGCGCGGATTTCTTGAACTCCATCAGGCCGCGCAGCGTGCAGTGCTGCCTGTTCTGGTTATTGATCAGGTCCGCGTATTCCTGAAACGTCTGAAAGTTCCGCTGCTGTACGGCATGTTGCAGCTTCGAAACAGTGAGCGGGTTAAACAGGTGATATTCGCCGCGCACGCGGTATTGGTAATTGCCGCCCACCGCCAGTTCCGTCTCGAAATCTGTAACGGGACGGAAGGCATGTTCGTGCTTGCGCCGGGCTTCCTCGGCCAGCACATCCAGCCCCACGCCCTCCACGCGCGACGCCGTGCCGGTGAAGTATTTGTCCACCAGCGCTTTGTTCAGGCCAATCGCCTCAAACACCTGCGCGCCCCGATAGCTCTGCAAGGTGGAGATGCCCATCTTGGACGCAACTTTGAGCAGCCCCTTGTTGATCGACTTGACGTAATTCTTGAGCGCCTGGTCGAACGTCACGCCTTCCGGCATTAGCCCCTTGTTGGCCATGTCCTCGAGCGTTTCGATCGCCAGATAAGGATTCACGGCGCTCGCGCCATATCCGACCAGCAGGCAGAAATGCATCACCTCGCGCGGCTCGCCGGTCTCCATGATCAGCGCCACTTGCGTGCGCGTTTTCTCCCGGACCAGATGGTTGTGAACCGCGGTAAGCGCCAGCAGGCTGGGAATCGGCGCGTAATCCTCATCCACTCCGCGATCCGAGAGAATGATCATCGTGTAGCCGTTCTTGATGGCTAACGATGCGCGCCGGCACAGTCCGTCCAGAGCTCGCTCGAGTTCTTTTTCGCCGCCATCGGCGCGGAATAAAGCCGGTAGCGTGGTACACAGATAATCGCCTTGCGAAACCCGGCGCAGCCGTTCCAGATCCCGATTGGTGAGAATGGGATGCGGCATCCGCAGTGTATGGCAGTGCTGCGGCGTCTCATCGAGAATGTTCCGCTCGGTCCCGATGTAGCTGATGAGCGACATCACCATTTCTTCGCGGATGGGGTCGATCGGGGGATTCGTGACTTGCGCGAAAAGCTGTTTGAAATAATGAAACAGGGGCTGCGGCTTATCCGAAAGGCACGCCAGCGGCGTATCGATGCCCATCGAGCCGATCGGCTCTTCGCCTTTCGCCGCCATGGGCGCGAGCAAAATGCGCAAGTCTTCATCGGTATAGCCGAAGGCACGCTGCCGCATCAGGATCGTTTCGGGATCGTAGCCGTAGACGCGCGGCGGCTCCGGCAGGTCCTTCAGATGGATCTGGTTTTCCTTCAGCCATTGCGCGTAGGGGCGCCGCGAGTACAGCCGCCGCTTGAGTTCTTTATCGGGAACGATTTCGCCTGCCACGGTATCGACCAGCAGCATCTTGCCCGGCTGCAGCCGGCCCTTCATGCGCACGTCCTCCGGCTTGATGGGCAGCACGCCGGTCTCCGAAGCCATTACCACCAGATCGTCGTGCGTCACCAGATATCGCGCCGGGCGCAATCCGTTGCGGTCGAGCGTCGCGCCGATCACGCGGCCGTCGGTGAACGCGATGGCGGCCGGGCCGTCCCACGGTTCCATAAGGGAGGCGTGGTACTCGTAGAACGCCTTTTTCTCCGGGTTCATGTGCTCATTCGAAGCCCAGGCTTCCGGAATCAGCATGGCCATGGCGTGTGGCAGTTCGCGTCCTGCGAGATACAGCAGCTCGAGAACGTTGTCGAAGCTCGCCGAATCGCTCCCGCCGGGCGTAACGATGGGAAACAGCTTCTTGATGTCGTCGCCGAACAGCGGTGAAGCCAGAATCGACTGCCGAGCGTACATCCAGTTCACATTGCCCTTGAGTGTATTGATTTCGCCGTTGTGCGCAATGTATCGGTAGGGATGCGCGAGCTGCCAGCTCGGAAAAGTGTTCGTCGAAAAGCGCTGATGTACCAGGCACAGCGCACTCATCACATCCGGATCGGAAAGCTCTTCGTAGAATTTTGCGATTTGCGGCGCCAGCAGCAGGCCCTTGTAGATGATCGTGCGGCAGGAAAGCGACGGCAGATAGAAGAACTCTTTGTCCGGAATGTCGGAGGCGGCGATTTCGATCTCCGCGCGCTTGCGAACAACATAGAGTTTGCGCTCGAGAGCATCCTCGGTCATGTCCGCGGCCCGGCCGACGAACATCTGCTCGATATACGGCTGGGAATTGCGCGCCACGCGTCCGATGGCCGACCCGTCGATCGGCGTGTCGCGCCAGCCCAGCACACTGAGGCCTTCTTCGCGCGCGATGCGCTCCAGAATTCCTTCCGCCTGTAACCGCTGGTGTTTCTCGACCGGCAAAAAAACCATGCCGACGCCGTATTCCCCCGGATTTGGAAGAGCAAAACCCAATTTGGCGCACTCGCGCACAAAAAATTTATGCGGGATCTGGATCAGCACACCTGCGCCGTCGCCCGTTTCCGGATCGCATCCGCACGCGCCGCGGTGCGTCAAGTTGACCAGAACCTGGATGCCTTTGACGATGATGTCGTGCGATTTCTGGCCTTTGATGTTGGCCACGAATCCGATGCCGCACGCATCGTGCTCGTGGGCCGGGTGGTACAGGCCTTGCGGGGCGGGTAGACCGATGCGTTGGGCCGGGTCCATCGTCATTGGGTGCTCCAAACAGGGGGAGTTGAATAAATATACCAACTTAAGAATTATAAGGCAACAGGAATTTATCTTAGGCTTGACATTAGGAACGCTTATGTTAGGATAATCACGTGCTCTTTGAGAATCTCAAGCTGTTCAGGGACATAGCGCAAACAAAAAGTATCAGCCGGGGCGCGTCACTGAACGAAATTAGCCAGTCGGCCGCGAGCCAGAATCTCCAGGAGATCGAGCGGCGGCTGGGAGTCGCGCTGCTCGACCGCGCCACACGTCCGGTGACCCTGACTGAGGGCGGAAAACTGTTTTTCGATCTTTGCCGCGATGTGCTCCGGCGCGAAGAGGAGTTTCAGGTACAACTGGAAGCTTTAAAAGGACTTGTCGAGGGCACGGTACGCGTTGCTTCGATCTATTCGATCGGTCTCTCGGAAATGTCACGCCTGCAGGAAGAGTTTGCCGCCCGGTTTCCGAACGCCCAGCTTCATGTGGACTATCTGCGTCCGGACAAGGTTTACGAGGCTGTGCTGACCGACCAGGCGGATCTGGGGCTGGTCAGTTATCCGACTGGCGCTAAAGATCTGGCCGTAATTCCCTGGCGCGAAGAGGAGATGACGGTCGCCGCGCCGCCCTCGCACCCGCTGGCCCAAAAACCCGTTTTGCTGCCGGCGGATCTCAATGGGCAGGAATTCGTGGGTTTCGATGAGGAGCTCATCATCCGGCGCGAGCTCGATCACTTTTTCCGGCACCAGGGGATTGAAATTCAGCTAGCCATGCAGTTCGACAATATCCAGATGATTAAGGAAGCGGTGGCGCTTGGTTCCGGGATCAGCATCCTGCCGGCGCGGACCATGCAGGCCGAAATAGCGCAGGGGCGGCTGGTTTCCATTCCGCTGCACGCCCCGGAACTGGTTCGGCCAGTTGGGATTGTGCACCGGAAACGGAAGCGGTTCAGCCATGCGGTGCAATCATTTCTAGAACTGCTGCTCGAACAGCCGGTTCCGGCGGGCCGCTGAATGCCGTCGGTTCCGGTGGCGCCCGATCAGGACTCGATCCGCCGCGACTGGACGCAAGCCGCGGCAGGCTGGCGAAAGTGGCACCGCGAATTCGCTGTCCAAAGCCGCGAGGCCACGAAGGTACTGATCCAGGCGGCGGCGGTGCAACCGGGAATGCAGATTCTCGATCTGGCGAGCGGGAGCGGCGAGCCGGCGGTCTCACTGGCTCAAGCCGTTGGTCCGGCAGGTGGCGTGCTTGCGACCGACTTAGTTTCTGATATGTTGCTGGGCACACGGGCGCATGCAGCAGAGCTGGGCCGCCGCAACATGGACTTTATTGCGGCATCCGCCGATGCTCTCCCGTTTCACGCCAAAACTTTCGATCGCGTAACCTGCCGCTTCGGGGTGATGTTCTTCGCCGACATCTCGAAGGCGCTCGCGGAAATCGAGCGCGTGCTGAAGCCCCGCGGGCGTCTCGCATTCGCCGCGTGGGCGGACGCCAGCCGGAACAACTTCTTCGCCGCCACGACCGACGTGTTAAGGAAGTTCAGCAATTCGCCGCCGCAAAATCCCGACCTGGCGCACCGGTTCGCCGAGCCGGGGTCGCTCTCGGCTGCATTGCGGCAGTCCACGCTCCAGGACGTTGCGGAGGATTATCATTCCATCGCGTGGCCGTGGCCCGGCCCGCCCGAGCAGTTCTGGGATTACAGCGTGGAAGTGCGGCGATCATTCCGTAAACTGCTCGAATCGTTGTCGCCGGAGCAACAGCGCGAGGCACGTATCGAATCGATACGTGAAATGAGCCGGTTCTACGACGGCCGGCAGGTGAATTTTTCGGCCTGCATTGTGATCGCGACCGGCGTGCGCCCGGCCTGATTTCACTTCCAGACTCCGGTGATCGGCCGTGCGTTCCCATCGCCGTCGGCCAGGGTTCCCAGGACGAAATTATCTTCGATCGTTCGCAGCACGTTGTAGTGATTGTAATTGGCGCTGTACTGGCCGGGTTTCACCATGCCGCCGAGGAAGACGGTGTAGATATGGTTTTTGTCGTTGCGGCGGACGGTTGATTCGTCGTAGGTCACGATCGTCAAGGTTTCCTGCATGAAGGGCTGGTTTTCGAGCAGAGGATTCAGAAATCCGCTCAACCATTTCGACCCTTTTGCCAACCCAACTGCGGGTTTGTCGACCGGGTCGTGGCCGTCGTCATCCTGGTCGGGCGAGTAAAAGCTGTAGTTGGGCAGAGCATGGGCGTTGAGATCCAGCGCGAACTGCGCGCCATCCACGACGTGATCGCAAGCGCCCTTCTGGACATTTTCGAAGCTCAGGAACGGCACATGTTTTCTTGCATAACTGCCGTGAAAGGCCCCCGTGAAGCAGTTGCCAGGGTACCCTTCTGCATAATTTTTCCAGGTGAATCCTCGCGCGCCGAGCAGATCTGCGATTGTGCGGTCGGGCAGGTCCACCTGGCGGTCGAAGTGCGTGACGATCTCCTTGCCCGCGACCATAGCCAGATAGTTGGAATACGAAGGGTGAAAGAGGCCGTGAAAGTCCGTGAAGTTCGCTCCTATAGTTGCGAGCCGCCCCAAGTACGGATCGCGGATGGCAGCTTCATAATCCTGGTTCTCCAGGACAATGATCAGGACGCGATCGAAGTGGTGTGCTCCGCTGACGGGCGCGACCGGAGACTGGCGCCAGGCATCACCAACGGGCGTGCGAACGAAATTGAGACTGCACCCGCAGAGGAGCAGGCCTGCAGTCAGGAGCGCAATGGGAATGCCGCGAGTTGCGCGCACAAATACGGGGTTAATGGGAACCCGTGCTCGCCTTGTCGCCCGCCTTCTCGTCCGGCTTCTTCTTCGGCTCGGGCTTCGGCAGTTCTTTGCGAGGCAGCATTTCGGGACGCACCGCAGCCTCGTACACAACCGATGCCATGATAGCGGATGCCTGCATCAAATCGGGCGCGATCAGGTGATCGTAGACATCCATATTGGAGTGATGCGTGCGCGTGGAGTATTCGGCAGGGTCCTGGATGAACTGGAATCCCGGCAGGCCGACGGCATCGAAGGAAAGGTGATCCGTTCCGCCGGTTTTGCGAATCGTCACGGTGGTGGCACCCAGGTCTTTGAACGGCGCAAGCCAGGCGTCAAAAATAGGCCGCATCATGTCGTTATCCTGCAGATAAACGCCGCGAATTTTGCCGGTGCCGTTGTCCAGGTTGAAATAGCCGGATAGCTCGCCGTGCTCGGGCTTGAGCGCCATGGTTTCGCGGTCGGCGAAATGCTCTTTAACGTACGCCTTCGACCCCAGCAGCCCCTCTTCTTCGCCGGTCCAGAGCGCGATGCGCACGGTGCGCGGCAAATCCAGTTTCAGCGCTTCGAGGATACGGACCACCTCCATGGTGACGGCGCATCCGGCGGCATTATCGGTTGCGCCGGTGCCGCCGGTCCAGGAATCGAGATGCGAGCCGAGCATGATCAGCTCGCTCTTTTTGCTCCTGCCGGGAATTTCTGCGGTTACGTTGAAAGAGTCCTTGGCCTCGTCGCCCATGCGATTCTCGATATTGAACGAGAGGGTCACCGGCGTTTTCTTTTCAAGCAGGCGGGCGATGCGGTCATAATGTTCGCGGGTGAGAGCCACAGACGGCGGCGGCACTTCATCCTTGATCTCCCGCGAACCGGCCGCGGTGGCGAACACGGTGCCGCCATCGGTGCCATAGCCCGGAATCAGCGTCACCAGCACACCCTCGTCACGCAGAAATTTGTTTACCTTGTTGCGCCATTTCTGATTGGCCTCGCGGTCGAAAGGCTTTCCCGGAACGTAACCGGGGTAAGGAGGCGGGCCGGCTCTTTCGCGCCGCGGAATCGGCGAGAAGAAAGGCGATGAGGGAGACGGGTCGGGCGCCAGGGCTTCCTCCGCGAGCTCGGCGTCGGTAAAGCGCCGCATCAGCGCCGTGGTGATCGGCTCCGATGGACGCGGATCTTCGAGCAGCACGATCTTGCCTTTCAGCTTGCCTTTGAATTTTTCCATATCGGCTTCGGTGCGGATGGGAGCGAGGATCGGTTCGCCGGTAACCGTTCCGTTGGTCCCCGGCGACCATGGCCGCGCGAATCCGATCAGGGGGGAATATTGGGGCTCTTTCATATCCGCGCTGAACCGCACGCAGTACCAGCTCCGGCCGAACGGCCCCCATTTTTCGAGCTTGGCATTTGTGAGTCCCCATTCGGTAAAGCGGCGCTCCGCCCACTCCGCGGCGGCCTGAAGCCCGGGCGACCCGGTCAGCCGCGGGCCGTAAACGTCGGTGAGATAGTAAGCGTTCTCCATGACTTTTGAATTTTCGAACGCTTCATGTTTAATGCGATTGATGGTGTAGAGATCGACCTTCTCTTCCGCCCACAGACCCGTCACGAGGACAACGCCCAGGAGGATTTTTCGCATGGTGCCCGCAAGGTTATCACGCGAAGTTAACAGCGTTCAACTGCCGGATGGGAATTGCGGGTACGGAAGCGCTCGTCCGAAAGGGATTGAGCCCAGGGGCTTTTCCAAACAGGTAATTTCCCAATGTACAAAATCACACAATGCTGTTAAAATTGTCGGAATTTGGAGGATAAACGGGGATGAATTTCTATAAAATCGCATTACTTTTCGCAGCATTTGCCGCCGGCATCGGCACCGGCTACGCCCAGGCGCCGCAAGCTTTCGGCCATCCATTCTTGGATCGCGCCGATACCGGCGAAACCGTTCATGTGCTGCCTGTGCCGGCGTCGATCCGTTCGCCGCGCGACACGCAGCCAACCGATGCTCCGGTTATGCAGGGCACAGCCGTGTTTCCGGCGAGCTACGGTTCAGGAAATCTGATTTATCACGGTGGAGCGATTATAGCGAAAGCCGGGTTCTTTGCGATCTACTGGAATTCGAGCGTGGCGCTCTCGACAGCCACCTCTCTCGGATACAACGCAATCCGCGATCAGATCCAGGCGTTTGTCACGGCATTCCCTGACAACGCCAACTGGAACAACAGCGCGACCGATGATTACGAAGTCATTCAGCAATACATGGGCTCTAATGGTGCGCCCGCCAATACGCTGCCTGTTGTGGGGACGTTCGTGGACAGCCAGCCGACGAAATCGAATATGAGAGATTCCGCCATTCGGAGCTACCTGAGCACGCTGTTCAATAACAGCGCGACGACGGGCGTGCACGCGAATGCGAACACGATCTACGGCGTTTATTTTCCGCATGGCATGAGAATCCAGCTCTCGGGCGGCGCCTCATGCAGTTCCTTCTGCGGGTACCACAGTCATTACAGCTACAACGGCATTCAAATTAAATATGCGGTGTTTCCATACCCGGATTGCTCGGGCTGCTCCCTAAGCGGCAAGGCTGTTGCCGATATGCTCACGATCGTCACCAGCCATGAGATCCGCGAAGCAGTGACGGACCCGGGCGATAACAATGCGAATGCCTGGTACGACGCAGCGGGCGATGAAGCCGATGACAAGTGCGCCTGGCACAACCTCTACCAGATGACTAACGGCGGATTCTGGGTGCAGCCGGAATATTCCAACGGCGGCGGATCGACTCCCAGCGGGCCGTACCCCGGTCCGGGGTGCGTGGTTCCGAACCTGCCGTAACGATCGTTCGACCTCAACCTTCACACCGGGCGCGCTTCAGCGCCCGGTGCGACTTTCCGGCCGTCTGTTTCAGCTCCAAGAGCTCCGCGGCATTCCATTCGCCATGCGTCGTCGAACATGATCGACAGCTTATAATAGCCCCGTGGAAAACACACATCATCATACGGAGGCAAACGCGTGGCGCAAGTGGATATGTTCATGAAGATTGTCGGGACCAGCCAGGGTAAGATCCGGGGCGAGAGTACCGACGCCAAACACGCCGGCGAAATCGAGATCGATTCGTTCTCGTGGGATGTCATTCAGCCCTATGACAAGGCGACCGGGTTGGGAAGCGGAAAGCGACAGCACGGTTTATTCAAGTTTGTGATGAAGACTCAGACCGCCACACCACTTCTGCTGACCGCCTGTTGCAGCGGGGAACATTTGAAAGAGGCGGTGTTGACTTGTCGCAAGGCAGGCAAGGACCAGCAAGAGTACATGAAGTGGACCTTGAAAGACGCCCTCATCACTCACATAGAAACCGGTTATGATGCCAACGACGCGGATGACATCGTTCCTTCCGACGAAGTTTCCCTGGCATTCAATTACATCGAGGTCCAGTACCAGCAACAGAAACCGGACGGCACACTGGGAGGAGCAGTGGTCTTCGTGGACGATCTCGGCGGGCAGTAATCCTCTACCAATAATTGATGGCCGCAGCGTTTACCCGATGATGCCGTAGGCGTAAGCGCCGCGGCTGAGCTTCCCTTCCTGAAAACGCGCATACCGGAATGGCCCTATGTCGTATGAAGGTTGCGTGGCCATCGAGCGCGAGTTCAGCGAGGATTTTTCCCGTGGCGGCCCAGCATCGTCCGCAAGGCGATCGGAGGGTGGGTGCTCACCCAGAATTGGAATTTGCAAAGCGGTGTCCTGTTGGGGTTCGGCTCGCCCTGCAATGGCATCAGTTGCACTCCGGACTTGATCGGCAATCCAAAGGCGGGCAATGGGAGCAAGTCGCGGGCGCAACTTGAGAATCAGTACTTCAATGCAGGCGCCTTTCAGACCCCCTTTGGCTCGGATCCGACGATAATCCAAGAGGTCACGACGGGTCTCAAGCCGGACGGAACTCCATTGGATTTCAACACTCTGGACCAATGGTGGCGCTTCGGAAACAGCGGTTACCGCGTTCCTAGCGCCCGCGCGCCAGGTTTTGGAACTCCGACGTTACTTTATCCAAAAACTTCGAACTGACCGAAACCAGGCGCTTTGATTTCGTTGGGAGCTGCTGAATGCTTTTAACCACCAGAACCTCGGGATTCCCACTACCTATTGGTGCCTTCCCCCGAACCCGGATGGAAGCGTTGATGCGATTCATATCTTCGGCTGCCAATTCGGAAAGATCACCAACGTGCAGACCGATCCGCGCGCTATGCAGTTTGCACTGAAATTCTATTTCTAAACAGAGGGTGTCTTGGTCCGTCGGGTGACTCACATCCGCTGAGGGGCAGCGGACTCATCAGGTGAGCTGTCGATAATTGCTTAGGGCCGAAGCCGCTTTGCAACGGGCCGGCTTGTGTTTCTGCGCCGATTGGTCCCCTGAGCGACTCGAACGCCGGCTGAATGCTCGCCTCGCCAAGCCCGCCGCATTTCCTGTGCTTTTCCGACTATCCGGTCCCGCAGTTCGAGGTCCTGCGCCGGGGCTGCCGCGCTGGCGTCTCCAGGCGTTCCGGGTTCGATTCCCGCCGCTTTTAACTGCGCGAGGATGGGCTCCATCGCTAGTTCCGGCGCTCGCAGGAACTGGCTGCCGCGTATCCGCATAAATGTCCAGCCAAGCCGCTCCAGCACCGCCTGACGGGCCATATCGTCGGGCAATTTTTCGAGTGGATAAAATCGGTCGCCATCACACTCGACGGCGAGGCGCTTTCCGTTGCCCTCAATTACCAGATCGATCTCGTAATGACCAACCTTCCACTGCGGAACCACCCGGTAACCCAAGCCGGCGAGCCGTGCTGCGACTTCTCTTTCGAGCGCCGATCCGACAACTTTGTCCGGGCTTCTCGGCTGGGTCAACGCCCGGTATGGATCTTCGGCATATTCAATGAGCCGCCGTCTCAAGTCTCCCGGCTTGAGGTGGCGTCGAGGATCCAGCGAGTGAACCACCCACATCTGATCGCGCGCGCGGCTGGCGGCAACATTGAAGCGCTGCTTAAACATTGGTTCCTCGCGCAGCCGCAGTACGGCCCCATCCGAACAATCCACCAAGCTCAGAAAGATCACATCTCGTTCGTCGCCTTGAAACTGCGCCGGATTACCGCAGAGGATGTTGTGCTTGAGCTTGAATTCCTCTTCGGACAGGTGTTTCCGCAGCAATGAATCGATAACGTACGCCTGCTCGTCGCCGACCAGCGAGATCACACCGAAGGTTCTGTCGGCATACTCCGGTTGCCCGGCCGCTGCCAGAGCCAACGCCGCGATCTCCAGTGCTTCTTGTTCGTTGATCTTGCCGGCGCAGACTGCCCCGGTCAAGCGATGGGAGATCAAGTGTGGCTGGAGTCGTGCGGTGCCCGGATCGCGCAGCGGTCGAATGGCGCCTTCATAAGACAACTGGTTACTGAATTGAATGATCGCCGGCACACAACGAAAATGTTCGACCAGACGAATCGTACTGCCGAAAGACTGACGCGCCAAATCATAGATGGAGGTCTGGCCGTCATAGAGATGCGCGTTCGGAACCCCTTCCAGATGCTCGTCGATAAGATGCTGGACGATGCCGAGGTCCTGGCCGACGGCAGAGGGGCTGACCTGCTCGTGATCCCCCACCACTACTGCTTTGTCCGCCAGATAAAGCGCCAGCAGTCCCAACACATCCGACTGGCTGGCTTCATCAATGATCAGGACATCGAAGCGGGCGTGCCTCGCGTCAAAGTTATCTGCCACGCGGGAAAGAGGCATGATCCACACAGGAACCGCCCCCCGGCACTCAGTCATCAGCCGGCTGGCCTCCGCTTTGAGCTTGGGGACCCGTATGCCGGTTCCCTTGCCCATCTTTCTGATGGTGTCGAGCCAGCCAACCAGCGCCTGCTTTTGTTGCAGGTTGCGCTCAGCATGCCGCAACTGCGCGGCCCATGCTTTATGCTCGATCAATTCTGCGGTGACATCCTGAATCGCCTGTGCGGTGCGCGCTAATTGCTCCTGTAAGTCCCACAAGGACACCTGCCCCCGCCGGTCCAGTTCGTCATTCAGTTGCCGCCATAACCACGCTTGCCGGGCTGTGGGCGGAGCCTCTCCACGGCCGTGGATTCCCGCGCGGCCTGAAATCGCCGTCGCCCACCCGGGAGCAGTCTTTTCGAGTGCTTGCAACAGCTCGTGCCGCCGTTCCAGATGTTTGCGGCGGGCGTGCAGATCCGTCAGCCGCAAAAATGCATCCCGGTATCTGGCGGGATCGATAGCCAGCACCGCACCGAGAAGGCTCGCGGCAACGCCCCGGCCCACGTTACCCCCCTCCTCGACGAGCGATCGCACTTCGCCGAATGCCCGCTCCAGCGAATTCCACATGACCAGGTTCTGGCGCGCTGCAAGCACTTGCTGGGCCGGACCATCGAGCAGGTCCGCCATTCGCAGGAGTTCTCCGCCGATGGAGAATGCAGGAGGCTGTTCTTCCAATAACTGCTGGAAATCCAACCCTGTGTCACTCAACGCTTCTTCGAGCGGCAGCCATTCGTCGGCATGCCAATCGAGACATCGCCGCAGTGCATCTGAAAACTGGCGGCACACTTTTTCCGGCTCGGGGCCAAGCGCCTCGGCGACCGGGGCGCCCAACGGCGCCATCTGCCGGCTCCATCGCGACAAAAGCCGCTGCCGCAGCAGGTTCAGCCTGGCCATATTTCGCAGCGCCTGAAAGTGTTCCGGCAGCTTCGGTTCTCCCGTCGCGACGCGACTGGTGCGTATGAATTTTTTCCATGACGAACGTGTGACGAGGGTCAAAAAAGACAGGCTGCCGCCCCGGTCGAGATGCGTAGAGATCGCTTCCGATGTCGCGCAGGACTCTTCCACTGGGAACTCACCCGGCAGAGCAGGCTCGTAGCACACGAACGACTCTTGCGATTTCGAGGAGCAATCCCAAGCCTCGTCGATGAGCGCCAGCAGGTTCTCCCACGGTGTTTGTTGCTCGCCACCGTGATAGCCGGCAAGCATGGCGGACAATTGCCACGGTTGGGCGTTTCTGACGTGCTGCGCCGCTCGGGCCAGCTTGAACGAGAGGACTTCGAGATCGGCGAGGTCGCTGTCGAGGGCGGGTCTCGCCCAGAGATCCTCTCGATAATGGAAATCATGAGCAGCCAGTTTTGTTCTTTCAGAAACCAGGCGGTCGAAATCGTCGGGAGATGGAAGCCGCCCCGCATCGGGTAAGGGGCCACTGAGCTCCGCCTCATCCTCGGCAGGGACCGTTACATTCGTGCGGTAGAGCTCCGCCAAGTCGCGGTCCGACAACGGCATGGCGGCGCCCGGCTCGACCGGTCCAGGAATGAAATCGTGGACACCTTTTCCGGCCGCAACCATGCGTGCGGCGTTGGACGGCGCGTAGGCGATTCCTGTAAGAACAATTTCGCGGTATTCGTCTGACCTGGCATTCATCAGGGCCGTTGCCAGTTCCCGATGCCGCGAGACCAGAGCATTACGTTTGCTTTCGAGGTCGGCCGCCTGCTGCTCCAACTGCTGCGCGTCCTCAAGCGAGAGCCGGCTGACCATGGCATCCACGGAACTTTCGAGCTGCTTGCGGCTGTCGAGGTCGCTGTCGAGGAGGCTCACGCAGAGCGGGCGAAGGCGCGGCACTACCTGGTCGCGCAGCACGCGCAGTGCTTTGGTCGTGTGGCTTGTGACTAAGATGCTCTTGCCCTGAGCCAGAAGATGGCCGATCAGGTTGGCAATGGTGTGGGTTTTTCCGGTTCCCGGGGGCCCCTGAACCAGAGCAGATCCGTGACGCTCCAACCGCTGGGCGATCTTCACCTGCTCCGGGTTTGCAGCCTTGCTAAATAAGACATCGAGCGGCTGGCAGTCGTCAATCCAGCTTGTTGCCCCGGGCTCTTCCGGTGCTGCGGTTGGCTGACTCTCAATCCCCACCACGCGCAATAAAGAGGCTGGAATCCGTGAGGCGCCAGACAGGCTCTCAATCACCGACTGGATGGCTACCGCATAGCCCAGATTTCTCTGCCGCAGGAAAATAACGGGAGCTCTGGAAATGACCGGGGCACTCGCGGTTGATCTCGCGGGCCCCTCGTCTTGGAATTCACCTTGTGGAGATAGCTGAACGGACAGACTTTGCAGAAACGCGGAAGTCTCTTCCCCTGCCAGCGGATGGTATCTGCTCTGCTCCAGCTCTTGTCGCGCTTTGGCGAGCGCCCGGCCCGCCACATCCGGCATTGACTGAAACAGCGCCGAATAGAGCTCCACCGGACTGTCGCCTTCCACAATCGAGAACTCAGGCAGGGTGGGATCAAACTCCAGCTGGAGCCTCTGCAGCAGAATCGGATGAAATACGCTGCCTTCCGCACGCTGCCAGCTGAGGATGCCGTCCCCCAAAACGAGCTCGAGCTTTTCTCCCTCTCGTTCGATTTGTCCCCGAATCTCGTACAGCTTTTCAAACACCCGCATGGCCGAGCGTGCGGGCTTCTCCTCCTGGGCCCAGGCTTCTCTTTGAACCCGCCACCGCTCCAATACCTGTTGCCGCTTGGGATCATCCTGAAAGAACGCCGTGACCGCCTGGCCCTGCGCATCGAGCTCGTGCCCGACCTCTCGAATGTGCACTCCGGTCTCCGGATCTTCCCATCCGCGTTCGAGCCACTGAGCCAGTGGTTCGGGCGGCGCCGGACAGGAAATCAGCTTGGGCCTGCGCACTTTGAGGACAAAATCGTCACCAGGAGCGGCCGGGGTGGTCCGCTCGGAAGGAGATGGATAATCGGCAAACTCCGCATGCCGGATGGACGGGTGCTCCGGCAAATCCCGAAACCACAGATGCCAGAGCTGATTATCGAGCTGGCGGCTGGCAGGATTGCGGTGCTGGTTCAGCGCTTCCAGATAGCGGAAGATCTGCGTCACGCGCTTCCGTCCGATTTGCAGACTGTCTTCGCCAGCCCCCATCCGTCCTAGTGTTTCACTACCGCCGGACGGCAATCAACCTGCGCCGGAAAGTACAGATGGCGTTGGGTTTACGTCCAGCAGAACCGTGTTTTTGCGGCGGGGCTGGTCCTGGTCGGCGCGGAGCGCCCGCTTTTACCTGCCTGCTGGAGCCAAGCGGAAGGCAGCCATCTCTTCACCGTTGCGAACCAGCAGCACGTCGCCGGCCAGGGCTGGATGGCCCCAGGTTTTGCCTTGGATCGCCGGCACGCGGGAGAGCTCAGTGAATTGGTCGGGGGTTGCCTTGACCAACGCCAGATCACCTTCTTCAGACACGACGATCAGCAGGCCCTGATCGGCCAGCAGAACGATCTGGCCGTTACCATACCGTCCGCCCTTCCAGTTGCGCGTTCCGTCTTTGACATCCATGCATGCGAGAATGCTGCCGCTGAATCCAAAGGCGTGACCGTTGTAGACGACCGTATCGTTAAAGCCGGGAGTCAACCCGCGGGAAGTCCAGCGTTCTTCCGGTTTCCAGCCGGCCGGAGTATGGGTAACCGCAATGCGCCGTATACCAACTCCTCCCATCGCGTCGCCGGAAGTGATCAACAGATCGCCGTCCGCAGTGACTGCCGGCTGCATAATGCGTGTATCGGACTTCCACTCGTATTTCCACAGCAGCTTCCCGTCCGCCGGCGACACACTGGTCGCGCCGGTCGCGCTCATCAGCAGAATCTGCTGGATGCCATCGATGGTCACGAGCTGTGGCGAGCTGTAGCTATCGCCGCCATCGGGACCGAACCAACGCGGAGTGCCGGTGGCGATATCGTAGGCGGCGAGTTTGCCGGAGGCGGCGACGACTACCAGGTCACCCAGGACCAGGGGCGAACTGGCAAAGCCCCAGCCCGGTCTCTTCATGTTTGCATCGGTGGCAGCGTTGCGGGACCAAACAGCCGAGCCATCGCTGGCATTGAGAGCATTCAAGATTCCTGTCGCGCCGAATGTGTAGACGAAGCCGTTGCTGAGAGTCGGGGTTCCGCGCGGGCCCGGACCGCCGTTCGATTCCCAGAATCGCGCCGCATCCCGGTGTGCCCAGACTGGCTTGCCGGTGGCCAGTTCGTAGCAGGCGACGACCTCATCGGGACCACGCTGCTCTTGGGTATAAATGCGATCGCCGTGGACCGCAAAGGATGACCAGCCCGGCCCGATCGGGCGATGCCACATCGCAACCGGCGGGGTAGCGTGCCAGTCGGCATTGATCCGCACGCCGGCGAGAACACCGTTGCGATGGGGACCGCGGAAGCCGGGCCAATCGGGCTCGGCCTCGACTGTCGAGGAGATTCGTGCGGGCTCACGAGCGGCTTTAGCGACGAGGCGGTCCTCGGAAGTCCGTGCGACGGGCTCCGGCTTGGCGTCTTCCGAGCGCCCCTTCGCTCGATCCATTCGTTCGACCGCTGTCCTCGGAGCTTCGGCCGGCTTGTTGGCGGGTTGAGCTGCAGGCGGTTTTACAGAGTTTAGTGCGGCTGAAGGAACGGACGGAAGTGCGGCCAGACCATCCGCTCGGGCCAAGAGCCGTTGCTCCGGAGTCGGCGTCCAGCGCCAGTGCAGATCGTTTTTGAAGTCGGACGCGGTGAAGCCGCCGGTCCGGACGCCTGTCCACACGCCGCAAGCGAGCAGAATCGTAACGACCATGGTTATGCGGCGAACGCGATCGGAGAGTCGATAAGTGGCGACGGCCCATAGGACAAAGGCTGCTCCCAGGCCCGGAATGGCGAGGAATGGGAACAGGAAACCCTGTGCACCCGTCGCCAGGGACTTATCGAGGAGGCGCCAAGTCGCGAACATGCCGATGACCATCAGGCCAACGGCGCCCAAGCGCTCGACCCATGCCGCCCGGCTGAGGAACAACCACCACAGGACGATCGCGAACGTGCCGAGGATCGGGCCGAGCAGGCCAACTAATTCCTGGTCGGGCAGGACCACAGGGAGAACATACCGAAGCAGCAACATCGCGACGACGATCACAATGCCCGGCCACAACCGGAGCGGCCGGCCGGCTTTTTTTGCGTCCTCCAGGGCGGGATTCATAGCCTTATGACCTTCATCTACGGACCCATGCATTCGCGTTACGGGCTGCCGCCGGGTCCGATTGCGCTGTTCCAACAATTAATTTGCTGTCGGAACGGAACTTTTTATAATCGCGGAATGTGGTATCGAAATCCATATTCAATCCCTTCAGCAACGCCAGACGCGCGTCTAGTTTGACTTCGACGTGCTGAGGCAACCAAACCTCGCCGTTGACGCGCGCCTGCTCGATGACCACCCGCGACCCCTTGTGCAGGCGTGCCAGAAACAGGCCGAATGACACCGTGTCGATACACTGAATGTCGGCCTTCCTCCACTGCAATTCCTCTCTATCAATCCAGGCCCGAAATCGGAATTTGGGCAGAACGCCGGTTTCTCTCGAATGGGGATGATAGCCGGCCCGCGGCTCGGCGCTGATGATGTAAGTTTCGCGCCCATCGATCTGATCGGTGCCCTCGAGCCGGAAATTAAACGCATCGGCTACTTCGCTCATGAATTTCCGGCCGTCTGCGCGATCCTTTTCTTCCTTTTCCTGACGCTTGGCACGATCCTTCTCGGATTCGTCCTTCCGCTTTTCCATCAACTTCTGAATCTTCTTCTCTTCTTTGCGGGTTTCCTGATCAGAAAGCGGCTTGTCGTCTTTCGCGATCAGCCGTTGTACCTGGTCGCCATAGAGATCCATGACCTCGTAGGTTTTTATTTCAGTGGATTTCACATGGCCTTTTTTGTCCAGCTCGCGTTCCTCGGCGCGTTCCACGTACGTGTAGTCGCGCTGCTTCTTGTCATTTACCTGGTCGTTCTGCGCGACCTGGCGGATCATTTGACGAATTTGATCCTCGGTCAGCGCCGGCGATCGTTCCCCGGCTACGGCACCGGCTCCGAGTTTCAGCCAGGCTAAGGCAAGAATTGTTAACCCGAGGAGATTTGATCGCATCCTACTCCATTTGTATCACTCATAACCTCGACCCAGGCTGCCGCGGCCTGGCACACGCCGATCGCAGCAGCGGCCCAACGACACAAAAATCCGTCGCCCGCAGGCCGATCCGGGCGATGGACCTGTGCATAAGACGCCGTGCGGTCATGATTATTACACGCTTCGCGCGGAAAAATGTGGCGATCCGTTTGCGTGGCCAAAACGTGCAATGGGTAGGATTAGCTGGTTTATCCAGACCGCGTCCGCCCTTTAGTTCCAGGTCCCATTTCGGCGATCCGGGGCGGTGATCATCTGTTGATCAACCCGGGAGCCGGAGTATATCGAGCAACCTGACACGCGGGCAACGCACTAAATCCGAGTGCGCAAGCACCACGCATTTGAAGCTTTAGTGTGTGAGGGTGCGACAGACATGGACTTCGGGGGCTTGCGGCTGCCCGCCCATGGTACTCTTGCAGGTTCGGAGAATCGAAGGCTTTGTTTATAGGCTTGCAAAAGATCGCGGGCCGGCGAACCAGTGCGATGGGCCTGGAGTGCCGGGCTGAGCGACTTTTCCCATGAGGATCTCACGATGGGAGTGTTTCGCAGTCTCCTATTCCGAAAACTGCTCATCAGCGCATTCTCACTGATTGCGGTAACGCTGCTGGCACTGGATTTTCCTCTCACCAACTACATCTCCGAACGCGAAAAAGACAGCGTTCGAGCCAGATTAACCGGGCAAGCACGTGTCATTGCGGGAGAAATCTCAGAAGCTCCGCGGGCGCGTCTGGAAGAATGGGCAAAGGATGTTGGAGCACGGGCACAAGCGCGGGTTACCGTGATCGATCCCCAAGGCGTGGTCTTTGCCGATTCGCAACACGATCCTGAGACGATGGAAAATCATGCGAGGCGGCCGGAGATTCTTCAGGCCAAGGCGAGCGGCGTTGGCGTGTCGATCCGTCATAGCGCCACTTTGGACCAGGATCTTTGTTACGTCGCTCTCCGCGTGCCATACCAAGGCGCGGCCGGCTTCATTTTGCGTCTGGCGGTTCCCTTACAGCAACTCGACACAGCGGTAGCGGCGGTGCGCCGGCAGATGTTCGAGGCCTCCTTGATAGCTCTGGGACTTGCCATGCTGATCGCCTATTTTTTTTCGGAGCGCTTCGCAAAGCGAATTCGCCAGTTGCAGGCATTTGCGGAAAACCTGGTCCAGGCACCGGCATCAAAGAGTATCGAGCCGGATTCGAACGATGAGTTAGGCTCGCTGGCACGGTCGCTGAACCGGATGGCAGCCGAACTGCGGGATTCGCTCGACCGCTTGAGCCTGGAGGGTGCGCGACGGGAAGCGATTCTTTCCAGCATGGTGGAGGGGGTGCTGGCGGTCGACGGGGAGATGCGCATTACATTTTGTAACGGATCGTTTTTGCGAAAAATCGCGGCAAACGGGCCGATCGAAGAGCATAAGCCTGTAATTGAGGTGGTGCGTGACGCCGGACTGCGCGACATGCTGGCGCAAGCGCTGGCTTTAAACCAAGCACAACGAAAACGTTTGGAGCTTCCGGCGGCGAAAGGGCATTCGTTTGAAGTGCAGACGGCTCCTCTCACCGCGTCTTCGCGGCGCGGCGCGATTGCGGTGCTGCACGACATTACCGATCTCGAGCGGCTGGAACGCGTCCGAAAGGATTTCGTGGCCAATGTGTCGCATGAGCTGCGCACACCGCTGGCGGCGATACTCGGCTATGCGGAAACGTTGCTCGACGGCGCCGTGGAGGATCCGGCGAACAATCGCAAATTCCTGGAAATCATCAGAGCACACGCTACGAGACTGAACAATATCGCATCCGATTTACTGACGCTGTCGGAGCTGGAATCGGGCAAGCCTGAGCAAATCGAGAACGACTGTGTTGCGGTGGGGACGGCGATCGAAAGCGCAATCGGCACGGTTGAAGCTGAAGCCAGGGCGCGCGGCATTCAGGTGAAATGGCAACCGAGCAATGAGATTCTGGTGCGGGGATCGAAGCTGCGGCTGGAACAGGCTCTGGTCAATCTTCTGACCAATGCGGTTAAGTTCAACCGGCCGTCCGGAGACGTGCGGATCGAGGTCGCGCGCACGGCGGAAAATCAGGCGCGAATTACGATTGCGGACAGCGGGATAGGAATTCCTTCCGAGGATTTACCGCGGATCTTCGAACGTTTTTACCGCGTCGATAAAGTCCGCTCGCGCGAGGTGGGAGGCACAGGCCTAGGACTTTCGATCGTCAGGCACATCATCGAAGGGATGAACGGGGCGATTACGGTTGAGAGCACGCTGGGAAAAGGCACCGTATTCAGCATCACTCTCCCATTGTCCCGCGAATTAACGCATTCGTAATAATCGTTTCATCAAACCATAACACGCTCTCGATATTCTGCGGATTCCATTCGTCTAACCTTGGAGTCGAGGATCGCTCTTATGCATAGGAACAAACGGCTGTTTCGCAGTGTATGCGGGATCACGATGCTGGTTACAGGGCTTTTGATTCCCGCGATGGCGGCTGACAGAAAAAATGGCGACTCACCTGGCGATGCGGCGCAGGGGGTCGCGCAACTCAAAGCTCTGGTGGCCGAACAACAGCGGCAGATCGACGCATTGCGGGCCGCGGTGGACAAGCTGGTTGACGCCAAACGGGTACTCGACTCGCGCGAAAACGCACAACAGGCCGTTACGGCATCACCGTCTGCCGTTCCCCAACTCGGGCAAGTAGCCAGCACCACGCCAATAGTTCCGGTTGCTCCGGCGGCGAAGGCGCCGCTTGGATTGCCGGCGCCCGCGGCAGCGGCCCAGCAGTCATCCGAGCTGGGCGGGGAAGCGCCGTTGCAGTTGCACATCGGGTCCGCCACGCTGACGCCGGTGGGCTTCATGGATTTTACGGGTGTCTACCGGTCGAGCAATCCAGGGACCGGAATCGGAACGAACTTCGGGAGTATCCCATTCAACACCTCGGTGAACGGAAACATGAGCGAATTCCGGCTGAGCGCCCAGAACTCTCGTGTTGGTTTCCGCGTAGATGCCAAAGTTCACGGAGCCAACGTGCTGGGGTACCTGGAATCGGATTTCCTCGGGTTCGTGCCCGGAAATGCCGCGGTGACGAGCAATAGTGACAACCTGCGAATGCGGCTGTACTGGGTAGATGTGCGGAAGGACAAGCTGGAACTATTCGGCGGCCAGTCCTGGAGCATGCTGACGCCGAATCGCACAGGGTTGTCGGCGCTGCCGAGCGATCTTTTTTATACGCAGGTGATTGACGTGAATTATCAGGCGGGTTTGGTTTGGAGCCGCAATCCGCAGTTCCGGTTTATTGTTCACCCCTCGGAAAAAGTCGCCATGGGCATTTCGCTCGAAAGTCCGGAGCAGTACATAGGGGGCTCGGGCGGCGGAGGGCTGGTGACGTTACCTCCGGCGCTTTCGACCGCGTATGCGAACCAATTGAACAATGGAAATACGACCTTATCAGTGCCGGGTGTGCATCCCGACATTATCGGCAAAATTGCGTTCGATCCGAGCCGGAGAGCGCATCTCGAGATCGCGGGCCTATTCCGCACGTTCAAAGTGTACAATCCCACGAACACGACGCATTACACGGCCCACGGGGGCGGCGGTTCGGTGAACTTCAATTTTGGGCTGACGAAGAACTTGCGTTTAGTCAGCAATAACTTCTGGAGTGATGGCGGAGGGCGTTGGATCTTTGGCCTGGCGCCTGATCTTATCGTCCGGCCGGACGGCAGTTTGTCTCCCATACATTCCGGCTCAACGCTGGACGGGTTTGAGTTTCAGGTGAAGAACACGCTTTTATACGCCTACTATGGGGGCGTGTACATCGGCCGAAACTTCGCCACGGATACATCCGGGAAAAAGCCGGTTGTGATTGGGTATGGTTTCACCGGTTCTTCGGGCGCTCAGAATCGCACGATTCAGGAGCCGACTTTTGGTATCACGCAGACCTTCTGGAAAGACCCGAAGTATGGTGCGCTGCAGGTGATGCTTCAGTATTCCTATCTGCTGCGGTACCCGTGGTTCGCCGCGGTGGGCGCCCCAAAAGACGCACACGCCAGCATGGCTTTCGTCAACTTGCGCTACCTTCTGCCGGGCTCGGCACCGCACATTGAAAAATAGCGGGTGCTCGTAACCGCTTCTTAACATAACTGTCACAGTGGAGAAACGTGGATTCCGGAGAATCAAGGTAAACGGACATATGACCAAAACACGCGCAGTTTTGATCGGCACGCTGGCAGTCGCCGGCTTAGCGGGCTGGCATTCATTCAGCCCGGCGGCCACAGCGCACGCAGCCGGAGCTGTTCTCATCAATGGCGCCGGCGCCACCTTTCCGTATCCGATCTACGCCAAATGGTTTGGCGAGTACCATCGGGCACACCCGGATATTCAGGTCAATTATCAGTCCATTGGGTCTGGCGGTGGCATCCGGCTCCTTCTGGAAGGAACGGTGGATTTTGGCGCCTCCGACATGCCGATGACGGATCAGCAGCTCAGCCAGGCGAAATTCAAGGTACTGCACTTCCCGACGGTGATCGGAGCTGTGGTCCCCACTTACCACATACCCGGGGTAACGGCCGAACTGAAGTTTACTCCGGAGGCGCTGGCCGGGATTTTTCTGGGTACGGTACAGAAATGGAATGACGCGAGCCTGGTGAAGGCCAATCCAGGCGTGAGATTGCCGAACGAAGACATTATTGTGGTGCACCGGTCCGATGGCAGTGGCACGACATTCGTATGGACCGATTATTTGTCGAAGGTCAGCGCGGACTGGAAGAGCAAGGTCGGTGCGAGCACATCTGTTAATTGGCCGGTGGGGCTCGGGGGCAAGGGCAACGAAGGCGTCGCCGGCCTGGTGCAACAGACGCCGTATGCACTTGGGTATGTGGAATTGATATACGCTCTCCAAAACAAGATGGCGTATGGGTCGGTCCGAAACTCGGGCGGGGCCTTCATCAAAGCAGACTTAAACACGGTGACACAGGCGGCTGCGGCCGCGGCAAGCCACATGCCGGCGGACTTTCGCGTTTCGATTACAAATCCGCCCGGCCGGGACGCTTATCCGATCGCCAGTTTCACATGGTTGCTGATACCGGAACGCATTAGCAACTCGACGAAAAAAGAGACGATTACGGGCTTTCTTCAATGGATGTTGCACGAAGGACAGAAGATGACGGCACCGTTGTCATATGCACCGCTACCGCCGCAGGTGGCTTCCAAAGAGGCTGCAGTTATCGCCCACATTCAGTGATATGAGGCGGGCGGCGCCACATAGCTCTGAAACAAAGCGGGGCCAGTTCCTACGCCACCTTCGGACGGGAGATGAGGCTGCGCATCTGCTGACGCTGGTGTTCGCCACAGTGATATTGCTGATCACGGCCCTGCTGGTGATCGAGCTTTATCGCAGTTCGAGCGAAGCTCGCCACAAGTTCGGATGGGAATTTTTCGTCACGCGGACGTGGGATCCTGTAGCCGGGCAATTTGGGGCCTTGCCATTTTTATACGGTACGGTGGTGACATCGGCGGTTGCTCTGGCGATTGCGGCGCCGGTTGGATTGGGAGCGGCAATTTTTCTTTCCGAGCTTGCGCCGCCCCGCATTTCCGATGCGCTTACTTTCGTAGTCGAATTACTGGCGGCAGTGCCGAGCGTGATTTACGGGCTTCTTGCGGTGTTTGCGCTGGTGCCGCTGCTCCGCAACCCGGTTCAACCGTTCCTCCACCGCACTCTGGGATTCCTTCCGCTTTTTCAAGGACCCTCGTACGGCGTTGGCTTTCTTGCCGCGGGATTGATTCTGGCGATCATGTTGATGCCGTTTATCATCTCCATTTCGAGGGAAGCTCTTCTGGCGGTGCCAACGGATCAGCGCGAGGCTGCTCTGGCGGTCGGAGCTACACGCTGGGAGTCGACCTGGCACGTCGTCGTACCGTATGCCCGGTTGGGTATTGTCGGAGCGATTTTCCTGTCTCTGGCCCGGGCGTTGGGGGAAACCATGGCGGTCACCATGGTGATTGGCAACACTCCGCGGATTGCGGCTTCGCTGTTTGCCACCGGGTACACAATTCCTGCGGTTATCGCCAATGAATTCACCGAGGCCACCGAAAACTTGCACTTGAGCGCCTTGGTCGAGTTGGGCCTTGTGCTTTTCCTGCTGACGGTTCTGATCAATGCCGGGGCTCGTCTCATGGTGCTGGCTACCACACGGCGGGGAACCGCGCACCCGTGACGGCGCATTATTGGAGGAAATTCGTCAACGCGCTGATGTTCACTTTGACGGCTGGGTGCGCGCTGGCGGCGGTTTCCACCCTCTTATGGATTCTGGGGTTTCTCATCTGGCACGGCGGGAAGGCGCTCAATGTGGATTTCTTCGTTCATCTTCCGAAACCGCCGGGGGAGCTTGGCGGCGGCATGGCCAACGCCATTATCGGCAGCGCGCAAATCATCTTGATCGCATCGGCGATCGGAATCCCTATCGGTTTTTTGGGTGGAGTTTATCTGTCGGAATTCGGCACGGGCGCATTTTCGTTCTTTGTCCGTTATACGGCGGACCTGTTGAACGGAGTGCCCTCCATCGTCATCGGAATCTTCGCGTATGCCATCGTGGTCCGGCCGATGCACAGATTTTCAGCCTTGGCGGGCGGGGTAGCTTTGAGCTTTATTCTGATCCCGACGACGATCCGCACCACCGAACAATTCTTGCGTGCCGTCCCGCAAATGTTTCGTGAAGGCGCGCTGGCTTTGGGGGCGAGTAAATGGAAGGCGATTACTAGTGTCGTGGTCCCGGCCGGAGTCCGCGGCGTCACCACCGGGATCGTCATCGGAATTGCCCGCATAGCGGGGGAGTCGGCACCGCTGCTGTTCACCAGTTTCAGCAATCAATACTGGAGCAACGGTGTCAGCCAGCCGACAGCCTCGCTGCCGGTCATGATATTCACATATGCCATCTCGCCATATGCGGACTGGCACCGGCAGGCCTGGGCGGCCGGGCTTGTTCTGCTTGCACTTATGCTGCTGTTGAACTTGACCGCGCGATGGGTGCTTTCACCGCGACACTAGCAATTTTATGAGCTGGACATGGGTTTATTAGCGCACTCCACAATGGCAGGACCTCCGCCAGTTGACCTCAATCCGAACGTGCCGGGACGGATTCAACCGAAGCTCAAGATTGAATGTCTGAATTTCTTTTACGGAAATTATCAGGCATTGCATGATGTTGAGTTGGAGATCGCCCCTAATAGGATTACGGCGTTAATCGGCCCCTCAGGCTGCGGAAAATCAACTTTCTTGCGCGTCTTAAACCGGATGTATGAGACGGTCAGAGGCGCGAGAGTTTCCGGTTCTGTTTTGCTGGATGCGGAAGATGCCCTGGCGATGGACGTAGCCCAATTGCGGCGCCGCATCGGCATGGTATTTCAGAAGCCGAATCCGTTTCCCAAGTCCATATTCGAAAATGTGGCGTATGGCTTACGGGTAAACGGCACCCGGAGCGGCGCACGGCTGCAGGACGCGGTGGAGCACAGTTTAAGACGGGCCGCGCTTTGGGACGAGGTCAAAGACAAACTCCACAAGTCCGCCTATGCGCTTTCCGGCGGCCAGCAGCAGCGGCTATGCATCGCGCGGGCTTTGGCTGTGGATCCGAAAGTGCTCCTGCTTGATGAGCCGAGCTCTGCGCTCGATCCCATTGCGACGGCGAAAATCGAAGAATTGCTTTTCGAGCTCAAACAGAATTGTACGATTGTGATCGTGACTCATAACATGCAGCAGGCCGCACGGATCGCGGACGATACTGGATTTTTCTTGTTGGGGCGATTGATCGAGTTCGGTGAGACGGCCGTCATTTTCAAAGCTCCGGCGAAGAAAGAAACCGAAGATTACATCACCGGACGGTTTGGATAAGAGAACTTGCGTCACTTTATTGAAGAACTGGAAGAACTACAGAGCCGCTTGCTCGAGATGGGCAGCCTCGTCGAATCGGCTATTCATCACAGTGTCCTCGCGCTGACAGAACGCAGCGAAGAAACGGCGCGCCAGGTTCTGCGTAATGAAGACCGGATTAACCATCTCGAAGTCGAGATCGATGAGCTGGCCGTGCGGCTGCTCGCGCTGCAACAGCCCATGGCGAAGGATCTGCGATTTTTAACGGCTGCGATCAAGATCAACACCGACCTCGAACGCATGGGCGACCTAGCGGTGAATATCGTGGAACGGTCGATCGCGCTGATGCATCGTCCGGCGGTCAAGCCGCTGATCGATATCCCGCAGATGGCGCGCACCGTCGAATCGATGGTCCGCAAGAGCCTGGATGCTTTTGTGAAGCGTGAGCCCGATCTTGCGCGCAGCGTTCTTCTGGCCGATGACGTCGTAGACAGTTTCAAAGATTCCGTGCATAACGAGCTGGTATCGTTCATGCAGAACGACCCGTCGGTAATTCCGCAGGCCATCGACCTGATTCTCATCGCCCGGCATCTGGAACGGATCGCCGATCACGCGACCAATATCGCGGAAGACACGCTGTTCCTTATAAAAGGGGTCGATGTGCGACACCATTTGGAGCCGAACACCCCGTGAAGGCCGGCAAGGTGCAACGCCCGACGCGCCTGTAACGCCGCGCTCCACGAAAGAGCAGATCGCGTAAAAGCCCCTTGGATTGGTGGACAGCACGCGCAAACGCCGTTTCTTCCGCTATAGCGGAATTGCCAGAGCCGGCCGTTACCTAACCGATTGAAATCCGCCTCGTTCCTGAACGAATTGCTCAAAAAGTCGCCGGTCTGAAGTAACCATTGTCCGCACGCTCAGTCTTAGTGTTAGGGAGTTTTGCGTGAACACGATACTGAACGACGTCCGCTTCGCCCTTCGAATGATCCGTAGCAGGCCGGCCTTTACGATAGTGGCGGTCCTGACGCTGGCGCTCGGTATCGGCGCCAACTCGGCCATCTTTACGCTCGTGCACTCGGTGCTTCTCCGCACGCTCCCGGTGGCTGACCCGCAAACTCTCATCCGCATCGGCGATCGCGACGACTGCTGCGTCAATTCAGGCACCAACGACAACGGCGATTATTCGCTCTTTGCCACCGAGACCTATTACTTCTTCAAAAAGAACCTCGGTGAATTCGAAGAGCTGGCCGCCATGGAGTCAGGGTACGCGTGGCGTCCCCTTACCGTGCGCCGCGAAGGCCCGCAGACAATCGCCAAATCCGTCATGGGAACCTTTGTTTCGGGTAACTACTTCCGCGTGTTCGGCCTCACCCCGGCCGCGGGCCGCTTCTTTGTAGACGCGGATGACCGGAAGGGCGCGCCCATCACCGCCGTCATGAGTTACGAGACCTGGCAGCAGGATTTTTCAGCCGACCCATCCGTCATCGGCAGTACCTTCTGGATCAACACGAAGGCCGTCACCATCATCGGCGTCGCGCCCCGGGGCTTTTACGGCGACCGGCTCTCGAGCCAGCCGCCCAAGTACTACCTGCCGCTTGAGTCGATGGACGCGGTGAGCGGCGCGCCGTATCAGCACGATCCCGAAGTCGAGTGGGCCTACATCATCGGCCGGATCAAACCGGGGGTGGCCGTGCCCGCTCTCCAGGCCAAAGCCAGCGGTCTCCTCCGCCAGCAGTTTTCGACGCTCAAGATGTTTCAGACGGAACGCAACAGGAAGGCGCTCGAACGCGCGCACGTTGTGCTTGCTCCGGGCGGCGGCGGCATACAGAATATGCAGGACGAGTACAGGGAGCATCTACGTCTGTTGACCTGGATCGCCGCTCTCGTGCTTCTCGTAGCCTGCGCCAATATCGCCAATCTGCTGCTCGTCCGCGGGATGAGCCGCCGCGCTGAGATGTCCATCCGCACCGCGCTCGGCGCGCAGCGTAGCCGCATCGTTCGCCTGCTCCTTACCGAGAGCGTCCTGATTGCCGGCCTCGGCGGACTGCTGGGCCTCGGCGTGTCGTTCCTGGGCGCGCGCATGTTGCTCGCGCTCGCTTTTCCCGGCCAGCACGGTGTTCCCATCGACGCTTGGCCGTCTCCGGCGGTAATCGCGTTCGCCTTCGGACTGTCGGTTGTTACGGGCATTGTCTTCGGTGTTGCCCCGGCTTGGATGGCGGCGCGCACACAGCCCGCCGAAGCGCTGCGCTCGACGCCCCGTACGACGGCGCAAGGTGCCTCACTGCTGCAGCGCGCGCTGGTGGTTCTGCAGGCGGCGCTCTCGCTGGTTCTGCTCGTGGCCGCCGGCCTGTTTACGCAGAGCCTCAACAAGGCGCAAAGCACCAACATGCGGCTCGATGCTGCCAACCGCTATATCATTCACATCAACCCGCAGGCGGCGGGTTATCCAACCACTCAGGTCGAGCCGTTGTATCGGACCATCGAAGACCGCTTTCACGCGTTGCCCGGCGTGGTCAAGGTTGGCTTGGCTACCTATACGCCCATGGAGGACAACAACTGGGGGACCGGCGTCAAGATTCAGGGCGAGCCTTCGCTCGACAAAGGCGCCTCATGGGTCAAGGGCACTGCCGAGTACTTCGATTCCGTGGGAACCCACGTCATCATGGGCCGCGGATTTACTACGCAGGACACGCTGGCAGCGCCTCCCGTAGCCGTAGTGAATCAGGAGTTCGTCAAGAAGTTCTTCGGCAAACGCGACCCTATCGGCCACCGCTTCGGTTTCCCCGATCCAGGCAAAGACGGCGCTTATGAGATTGTCGGTGTGGTCGAGGACACCACTTACACCAGCGTGTATTGGAAAAACCACGCCATGTATTTCGTGCCGTTGACGCAGCGGCCGATGAACTCCGACGAGCCAGTCGAAAAGGACCTCTCGCTGTATGCCGGCGCCATCGTCGTGCAGACAGAACGGCCGGTAAACAATATGGAGAAGTTGGCGCTCAGGACTCTCACGGGCATCAATCCTAACCTCACCATCGTCAAGTTTCAGACCTTCCGGCAGCAGATCGACGACCGCTTCACGGAGGAACGGTTAATAGCGCGCCTCACCTCTCTATTCGGCGCGCTGGCGCTGCTGCTCGCTGCCCTCGGCCTCTACGGCGTAACGGCCTACACGGTCGTGCGCCGGACATCCGAAATCGGCATCCGCATGGCCCTCGGAGCTGAGCGCAGTCGCGTCATGGCCATGGTCTTGCGAGGCACCATGCTGCAGGCGCTCGTTGGCCTGCTGATCGGCGCACCCGTCGCCATGTTTTGCGTGCGCTACATCAAGTCGCAGCTCTATGACATCAGCACCGTCAGTTCCACTGTAATGATTACGGCCATCGCCACGCTCGCCGTATCAGCCGCCATCGCCGGAATCATTCCGGCCCGGCGCGCGGCTTCCATCAACCCGGTGGAAGCGTTGCGGATTGAATGAGCCGATTGATCAGAGGCTCAGCATCGCCCACGTACCGGACCGTGCGGCCGCCCCACGTTCGTGTGGAAAGCGGCCGGGGTTAGCGTGCAGGATCTGTCAGGCCGATCTTTTCGAAATAAGTCGTCGAACGACATGGCCTTTCCACATCCACAATCCTGAAAGGGCAATTGCAGGAACGAAAATAAACCGAGTAGGGAAGGCGTAGTTTGGGATCTGTTCGAACGGACTATAGATATAACCGATTATCGGAATGGCAAAGATAAGGTGAATCCAGCGAAAAATTGTACGCGTGATGCCTGGCTTCATATTTTCCGATCTCCTCGATTCACGATTTTTGAGCCGCCTGAGGCGGCCACTTGGGCGCTACGGTACCGAACTGCATCGCATACTCGGCGGTCAATCGCTGCCAGCCGCTGGACTTCATGGCCTCGGCGCCCACGATGCGCCCAATCGGCTCACCCGCGAGGAACCGGTCCAGAACGTCGAACGAGATGTGCCAGCCCGCGGCGCCCCATGAGATGAACCGGCGATCGATTTTGTGCCACAGCGTCAGGCGCGTGCCGCCGCCAAAGGCTTCGAGTTCCCACCGGGTATCCCCGTATTCCAGCACGTCGGGAGCTTCGGCTCGCGTCACCGTTGTTGGCAAAGCCTGCGTCGTGCCCGCCCAGGTGAGATTCACCGTTCCAAGCGTACCCAGATTCCCATCGACCTCGAAGGGAGCCCACTCGCGGAGATGTACCGGGTCGGTCAGCGCCTGCCAGACTTTTTCGGGCGGGTGGCGCAGCTCTCTGACTAGAATGAGCGTCCACTTCTCGCCGTCTTTTCGGACCTGTGCCCCGCGGGCCGGACCCGGTTCGTACGGTTGCCGATCGATCATTATCCGGTCCTTGGTTTAATAGCGTGCCAGTTGGGTGAGCTGAATGACATTGCCGCAGGTGTCCCTGAGCATGGCGATGGTCGAGCCGGTCACCGCCGTGGGCGGCATCGTGAACTCGGCGCCACAGGACTTGATCCGCTCGTAGTCGCCCTTGATGTCGTCGGTGAAGAACATGACCGCGGGTTGACCCTGTTGAAAGATCGCCTGCTGATACGCTTTGGCCGCTGGGTTGTCGTTCAGCGCGAGCTGTAGCTCGGTGCCGTCCGGCTCCTCGGGCGAGGCCACGGTCAGCCAGCGATAGGGGCCTTGACTGAAATCGTTCTTCTTAGCAAATCCCAGCACTTCCGTATAGAAGCGCAGGGCCTTGTTCTGGTCGTCCACGTATACGCTGGTCACTTTGATTTTCATTTCGTTTCTCCTATGTCACGTCGAGGTTTGGGCGCGTTGTCTTCTGCCTTGTCTTCTTTTTCGTTCGTGTTGATTGATCCATGCGGTCGAGATGGCGTTCGAGAGCGTCGAGGTGAGCGGACCAGAACCGCCGGAATGGGGCCAGCCAGGCATCCACCTGCTGAAGTGGTTCAGGTTTCAGCCGGTAAAGACGGCGCTGTGCGTCCACCGTGGATTCCACGAAACCGGCGTCGCGCAGCACCCGCAGGTGCTTGGACACGGCCGGCTGCGGCATACGAAGCTGACGCTCGATTTCTCCAACCGACTGTTGTGCCGAGACCAGGAGGCTCAATATTGCGCGGCGGTTCGGCTCGGCAATAATTTCGAACACCGATTGCACTCTCTTTATATACTCCATAGAGAATATACTTGTCAAGGAATATAATGGGAAAAAATTTGGGACGCGCACGCTTCAAGGAGGCCCGAAGCCGGTGCTGGCGCAGGTTTCTCCGCAGGTTCTATGATCGTGTGGTTGATCGTACGGCAGATGACGCCCGCCGGGCGGGAGGCCGATTGACCGCATTTCTCATCGCAATTTTGCTCGTTGCATCTGAAGCTTTATATCTGTCGCTGCTGCGGCTCAATGCGGTGAACGGCGTGTGGCCGGTGGCGATTTTCCTCACGATCGTGAGTGCAGCGTTTGCCCTGTATTTGGCCGCCTATTTGGTTTTGCGGAATCGGGCGGCCGGGTTTGCCGCCCAGGCATTAGCCGTTGGCGGCGCGATTCTTTTTCGCGTGACACTGCTTCCCGCCGGATTGCCGCCGGATCTGCCTTTCTCCGCCAAGCTGGCTGCCATGAGGGCCGACTGGCGCGGCGAAGATGTGACCTACGAGCGCTTCCTGCTCTTTGATGACGACATCTGGCGCTATCTGTGGGACGGGCATGTGGCCGCCAGCGGAAGGAACGTTTATGCTTTCGTGCCCGCCGATCCGGCGTTGGATGATTTGGCTCCGCCTGAAGGGCCCGGACAACCGGATTGGGACTCGATCCGTGAGAACGTCAATTATCCCCATATTCCCACGGTCTATCCACCGGCTGCGCAGATGGTTTTTCTGGCAGCGCATCGTCTGGCGCCAGGGAGCGTTCTGGCCATGAAGGTTTCGGTCGTTAGCTTCGATCTGCTCGCTTACGCATTCATCATTCTGGCTCTGGCGGCCCGCGGGCAGCCAGCGGCGCGGAGCATCCTGTATGGCTGGAATCCGCTGGTCATCAAGGTATTCGCTGGAAGCGGCCACATCGACGCCGTTCTCGTCGCCGCACTGGCCGGAACCTGCTATTTGCTGGCGCGAAAAAAGCCGGGGGCCGCGTCGGTGAGCCTCGGGTTGGCGATAGCGGCCAAAATTTCGCCGATCGTGCTGCTGCCTTTTTTGGCTCGCCGTGCCGGAGCCTGGCGCGCCGCGCTCGCGCTGGGGACTGCTACCGTCTGCTACCTTCCCTACCTCGGCGGCGGGACGCATCTGTTTGACGGCTTGCGGGTGTTTTCCAGGGGATGGCAGTTCAATGGGGGGCCTTTCCGGTTCCTGGTGTGGCTGATTGGCCGCTTTGTTTCATCGCCAGATGCAGTGGCTCGCGTCACGTGCGCGGGGCTGGTGGCTGCGGCTCTTTGGCTGATCTACCGTCGGGATGACGCCCATCCGAATACTTTCCCGAAGGTTGCTCTGATGGCGCTAGGCGCCGTTTTGATCTTCAGCCCGGTGGTCATGCCCTGGTATGTCACGTGGTTGCTGCCGCTCGGCGTGCTTGCCGAAGACCGCCTGGCAATTTTTTTCTCGCTGGCGGTGTGCACGGCGTTCCTGGTCATGATCCGCGGCGTGGAGTGGCCGTGGGCCCTGATGGTGGAGTATGGAGCCCTGGGCGCCTTAGCCTGCTGGGAGATTTTACACCGCCGTTCGCGCGCTCCCGCGCATGCTGCGGTATCCTAAGTTTCGGGGGCAGGGAGGAGGCACGCATGCTTCGGCTTTGCTGGGTTGTACTGGTTGCATCTTCAGCCGCCACCCTTGGATGGGCGCAGGGCAGCCGGGCAGTGTCATCCGAATCGGTCGATCAGCAGATTGATCGCGAAGTAGGACCCGGCGCGTTCGCCGTCACACGAACTGCGAAAGGCAAGATCGCGGCGGTTAACAAAGAGGATCATGACACTATAGTCGTGTTTGAGGACAGCCAGGGTAAGCGCGGAAAGCTCAAGCTGACTAGCAAGACGCGGTTCAGAGCTGACAAAAAGACCGAATACGCAGGCAAAAAGCATATTTCCGCGGACGACCTGGAGATCGGTCAGCGTGTAAAAATCACGTTCGTGGCGAGCAGCGGCCAGGTTCTGGAAGTGCGGCTGATCGCAAAGTCCTGAGGCGCCGCCGCGCGGAGTGCGACCTGTCGCCCAGACCGCCGCGCTGCTTCTGCTGACACTTCATTTAACCCATGGCGCCGAACGGGTGCCGGCGAGCTTTCCTCGAGACCACTCAAAATGGGATAGTCTGTTGAAAAGTTACGTCAACACCGAGGGTCGAGTCGATTACCAGAATTGGATTAAGACCGGGAAGCAGGAACTGGAAGCGTATCTTCAATCCCTGGCTGAACCGTGGCCCGTTGACCTGAATCCGCCGGGGGAAAAATCAGCTCTTATTAATTCGTACAACGCCTTCACGGTCTACTGGGTGCTAGTGAATTATCCGGTTCAAAGTATTTGGCAGACGGACCATCCGTTCAGCGCAGTGAGGCACCTGATCAATGGCCGGAAGATGTCGCTCGACCAGATCGAGACACGCCTGCGCGCTCTGGGCGACCCGCGCACTCACGCCGCCTTGGTTTGCGCGGCGCGCAGTTGTCCTCCGCTGAGGCGCGAAGCTTATGTCGCAGACCGGCTCAGCGACCAATTAGACGATAACGCTCGCACCTGGCTGCGGAACACTGGTCTCAACACCTTCTTTCCGGACCGCCGGCTCGCGCAAGTCAGCACGATTTTCAAATGGTATGCCGAAGATTTCCGGAGCGGTGGCGGGTCAGTGGAGAAGTTCCTGGCGCAATATGCGCCAGACAGCAAGTCCCGTTTCATGCGCCAGACGTCGTTCAAAATCGAGTACAAAACATACAACTGGGGGTTGAACGACACCTCAACATTGGGCAGCGACTATTCACGGATGCGTTTTCTTTGGGATTGGTTCCGAAACAGAAACTAGGATCGAAAGCCGCGGCGAGTTTGTGATCTCGGCAGTTAAAGCAAAAGGCGGTTTCACTGCCGCCAGCGCAGTAGTCACCGCCTACGCCGCAAGCGCGAATCAGCGATAATCTCAGTAATACGGTCTCCGCGTAGCCGAGGGTTGCTTTGCGCAAAGAACACGAAAGCATCACGATTTGGGTGACGGTCCGCCAGGCATTCGGTGTAGCGATCGAAGCGCTGGACAGCCACAAGTTGCGTTCCTTCCTGACTCTGCTGGGCGTGGTTATCGCCACCACGACACTGATAGTGGTCATGTCCATTGTCAACGGCATGAACGTTTATATTGCCGAGCATATTGCCAATCTGGGCACTAACACTTTTGTCGTTCATCAGTTCCAATGGGCGCAGGGGTTTGATTCATTTCTCAAGGCGCGGCGGCGCAATCAACCCATCCGCGTGGAAGACTACGATTACCTCCGAGACAATCTGCCAGGGTATCAGGCGATGTCGGCCATATCGCAGCTACAGCCAAGCCCGCGGGCCCGTTACAAGACTAACCTGATCCAGGAGATCAACCTGATGGGGGTGACCCCTACTCATGCCGACATCGGCCGTGAAAAAGTGATATCCGGACGGTATCTCAATGACAGCGACTACCAGCACAACGCGCGTGTCTGTTTCATCGGCCAGGATCTGGCGGAGAAACTGTTTCCCATGGTCGATCCGCTGGACAAAGAAGTTTTGTTAGGCGGTTTGCCATTCCGCGTGATCGGCGTGGCAGATCGAGTCGGAAGCACGTTCGGCCAGAGCCAGGATAATTTTGCATTCGTTCCACTCACGACGTTTCGGGCGGTGTGGATGGGTCGGCCCGAGCTCTTAGTCTTTATCAAGGCTCCGGACGGACGGCACATGATCGAGCTCGAGGATGAAGTCCGGGCATTAATGCGCGCGCGACGGCACGTTCCCTACCACGAGGCGGACACATTCGGCATCAATGCTTCCGACACGCTGATGAGCGCATGGCAAAACCTGACGGGCACGATCTTTGCCGTAACCATCGGAGTGGTAGCGGTGTTCATGGTGGTGGGCGGGATCGTGATCATGAACATCATGCTCGCCAGCGTCACAGAGCGCACGCACGAGATCGGCATCCGTAAATCGGTCGGAGCGCGGCACCGTGACATCCTGTGGCAGTTCGTCATAGAAGCCGGCATTATGGCCAGTATCGGCGGTATTGCCGGTGTGCTGGTGGCTGTCGCCATAGCGAAATTGGTGAACGTGTATTTCACCGCCGAGGTTCCTGTGAGCGCTGTGCTCGTCGGCATCGGGCTTTCCGCCGCAGTGGGATTGGTGTTCGGCACCTATCCGGCGAGTAAAGCGGCACGGCTCGATCCTATTGAAGCGCTGAGAATGGAGAATTGACGTGGACCTCGGAACTCCCCGGATTGTGAATGCCTACCGTCACAGCGTGCGCGAGAATCTGGCGCTGGCTCTCGATACGCTCCGCACTCACAAGTTCCGGTCGTTTCTCACAGTGCTCGGAGTGCTGATCGGCACCACCACCGTGATTGCCGTAACTTCGATTATTGCAGGATTGGACAAGCAACTAGTGGACGTGGCCCAGCAGTTCGGTACGCGGACATTGTGGGTTTACAAGCTGCAACTCGGCAGCCCGCACCGATTGACGGCCGAAGAGCGCTTGCGTAAGCCCCTCAGCTACGAAGACGCCATGGCCATCCAGGAGCAGTGCCCTTCAGTGGAAACGGTCTCTGTAGAATTATTTCGGCAGATGACCGACTTCGGCCTGCCTCCGGTCACTGCGCGTTACAAGGGCCAGGACATGCTCGATGCGCTGTTTGTCGGCGTCACGGCGGAAATGCTGCAACTCATCAACGCCACCCTGGCTGAGGGCCGCTTCTTCACAGAGGCCGACAACCTGCACCGCCGCGACGTGGCGGTGATCGGCTACGGAGTTCGCAAGAGGTTCTTCGAGAACGCCGACGCTTTGGGCAAAACGATTGTAGTTGACGGCCACAGCGTCGAGGTCATAGGCACTCTGACCAAGTTCAAATCGTTTCTGGGCGATGATCAGAACGACAAAGCCATTTGGGTCCCCTACAACACGTATAAAAAGCTTTACCCCGAGGCCAGGGACAATTTTATCGACGTGCTGGTTCTGCCGGGACGGATGGAGCAGGCTAAGGGCGAAGTGACGGAACTACTGCGCCGTCGCCGGCACGTGAAGCCAACAGAACCCGATAACTTCGGTATCGCCAGCGCCGATTCGGTCATCACCCAGTTCCGGCAGGTCATTAGCACCGTGGCCCTGGTCATGACTGTAATCTCGTCCATCGGGTTGCTGGTGGGCGGTATCGGAGTGATGAACATTATGCTGGTATCGGTCACTGAACGAACCCGCGAAATCGGGGTGCGCAAGGCAATCGGCGCACGGCGGAGCGACATCACGTGGCAGTTTCTTCTGGAGGCCATGACGTTAACGGCATCCGGCGGGATCATCGGTATCGTGGTCGGCTGGCTGCTCAGCGCGGCGATTCGAACGTTCGTGCCCAGCCTGCCTTCTACGGTCCCGTTATGGTCGGTGGTGGCCGGGTTTGTCGTCGCCACCAGCGTCGGCCTGTTCTTCGGAATCTGGCCGGCGCTGAAAGCAGCGCGCCTCGATCCGATTGCAGCCCTGCGCTACGAGTAATTCATGGTCCGGGGGCCACAGCCGACAAGCGATAACGTTTTAATTCGAGTTCGGCCGTGGTCCTTCCAAGAGAGCAGTGCGAAATTCCTAATTGATGATTTCAAAGAAAAAAGTTAGCTAAAGTTAACTAACCCCGCCAACTATTTGGAATCTAGCCCGTTCTTCGGCTCTCTGATAGATTTGGGGTGCTAGACTCGCATGAACTTTAACCTGGCACATCCCTTCTATAAGCAGGTATGTGTCCGACCTGACAGCACTGCACTGTATGTTGCTGATGTCCCGTACTCTTATTGCGAACTAGCTGGTTTGGCAGCACGCGCTGCTTCGGCACTCGGCCTTGCCAAGAAGGTGGGCGTTCTCGCTTCGCGCAGTTTGGGCGCTTATGTTGGAACGCTTGGCGCCTGCTGGTGTGGCGCCGCTTATATCCCTTTGAACCCGAAGCTGCCGGATGAAAGGCTCGCCCGGATCTTACAAATCATCGCCCTCGATGCCCTCATCGTCGATGAAGCTGGCCTCAGTCGCCTGACGACCGATCTAAGGGCAATCGCACCGCGGCACATTCTCGACCTGTCTGGCTCCCTGAAGTCTCTTCCGGCCGACAGTATGCCTACCCCGGCGCACTGCGAGGCGGACAACCTTGCGTACATTCTATTCACCTCCGGAACCACTGGCGTGCCGAAGGGTGTCATGATTACACTCGGCAGCGTGGCCCAGTTCCTCCGAGCCATGCGCCCCCGCTTCTGCCCTGTCCCGTCCGACCGTGTCTCGCAGACATCTGACCTCAGCTTCGACGTCAGCGTCTTCGAGATGTTTGGCGCGTGGGGCGCCGGAGCCTCCGTCCACGTCGTTCCAGCTAACCAATTGATGGCTCCAGCACGCTTCATTGCCGATCAGAGGCTGACAGTCTGGTCATCTGTTCCGTCTGTTGCCACATTTATGCGGCGTATGAAGATGCTCAAACCGGGCGCGTTTCCTTATCTCCGCTACAGTGTCTTTGCCGGCGAGGCCCTGTCGTATTCTCTTGCGGAAGCGTGGCAGACCGCCGCTCCTTCGAGCGTAGTCGAGAATCTCTATGGCCCAACCGAAGCGACCGTTTACTGCCTCGGCGCGACCGTCGGGCCCGATTTCCCTCCCACCCCCGGTCGCAATACGGTACCAAGCGGCCGGCCATTGCCGGGTATAGAAGCGGCCATCCTCGACGAGTCGCTCGCCTTCCTTCCACCAGGCTCCGCAGGGCAACTCGCCGTCTCCGGTGGCCAGCTTGCCAAAGGCTACTACGGCGAGCCCGATCTCACCAATCGATGCTTTTCTAACATCGGCGGCAAGACCTGGTATCTCACTGGCGACCTCGCGTGCCAGGATGAACGCGGCGTCTTCCATCATCTCGGTCGAATTGACCACCAGGTGAAGATCCTGGGCCAGCGCGTCGAACTAGAGGAAGTTGAAGCCTGCCTGCGCGCCATCTCTGCCTCAGACAATGTGGCCGCGATTGCCTGGCCGATCCAGGACGGTGTCGCCGCCGGCATCGTAGCTTTCACAAGCGGAGCAGCCGTCCCGCCCGAACAACTTCGCGAGGCGCTGTGCCGCGTTGTACCTCCTTACATGGTGCCCCGACGCATCATCGAACTCGATTCTCTGCCGCTCGGTTCCAGCGGCAAAATCGATCGACGTGCACTCGCAGGTTACCTGGATGATTCCGACACTGGAAGAGGAAACTTGGCATGAGGGTCAGGCTGATCCCTGACCTGGAAAATTCTCCCCTATTAGTGGCGCGCTGCAAGCGCCCAGCCGGCCAGTGGGTGCTGCTAGCGCTCTTCGGGCTTTTGTTGGCTTTACTCAACAGCCAGTGGCTGGCCATCGCAGCATTTCTCGCCCTTACCACGGCCTTCCCCGGTTACCGGCGGCAGGTTGTCAGCGCTGCCGGCGTAGCTATCGCCCTCGTGCTACCGAACTGGCTCGACCTTCCGTTCCTCGAGCGCATCGTCGCCCAGGAAGGGCTGACACATCTGTCGCAGTTCGTTGTTCGTCTCGTCGTCGCAGCGGTCCTTGTTCTGCTGACCGGGATCGCAACCTTAGCTTTTCACTTCCCCAAGAATCCAGTCTCACGTCGTCCTGTGCTCACCGCCGTTCTGTGCTTCTTCGCGTTCGTCGTGGCAGTGTCGACGGCGCCGCTCACCGGCTGGAGCCGTGTGGCCGCCTGGATAGTGGTGCTGGCAATCGCCCGGATGCTCTGGTTCTTTTGCTACACCTTGGCCGACCGCGATGCCCGCAACCGCGACTCCGTGTCCCTTAATGCCGGGCTCTGGCGACCATCCTGGATGGCGGGTACCGGTTCCGGCACTCCCTTTGCCAAGGGCTCCGCCTACTTGCGCAAGATCGAGGTGCATGGCGACGAGGAACTCGCTATTACGCAACTCAAAGGTCTGAAGCTGCTGCTCTGGGCCCTGATCCTGAAGATGTGTCAAGTCTGGCTCCAGTACCTCGTCTATCGGAGGCTGGGGGTTCCAGAGTTTGAAGCAGCCTTCGACCGCAGTGTCATGAACCATCCTTTTGCCTGGTATTGGAACTGTCTGAGCCTGGTCGCCGCCTTCCTGATGAGCTTGCTGCAAATGAGTGTCTGGGGCCATCAGATAATTGCCTGTGCGCGTATGGCCGGTTTCCGTGCGCTGCGCAATACGTACCGCCCGCTTGAGTCCCGCACAGTGGCCGAGTTCTGGAATCGCTTCTATTTCTATTTCAAGGAATTAATGGTGGACATGTTTTTTTATCCCACCTTCTTGCGCTACTTCAGGAACTACCCCCGGGTGCGGATGGTCACCGCCACCATGGCAGCCGCATGCGCTGGTAACGCCATATTTCATTTTCTTCGTGACATCTCTTTCGTTGCCGAAATGGGCTGGCGGCGCGCGATAGCAGGATTCCAAACGTATCTCTTTTACACTTTTATCCTTGGCGTTGGCATCGCCATATCGCAATTGCGCGCCAAACGGAAAGACGATCCATCCCACTCCTGGTTCCGTCGCCGCCTCGTGCCCGTCCTCGGCGTGGCGGGATTCTACTGTTTCATACACATTTTTGACGATACCAGCAGGACCTATGGTCTGCTCGAACACTTCGTCTTCGTAGGACGATTGTTCGGGCTCTGAGAAAGAAGATCACATGGATGATACACATCAAGTCATTCGCAGTTTATTGCAGCAACTCCTCCAAAGGAACAACGACACTCGGGGTTTCACTGACACCGATTCCCTGATTCACAGCGGGCGCTTTCAATCCTTGGATGTGTTGGAGATCGTGGTCTTCCTTGAAAAGCGTTTTGGGGTCGATTTCTCAGACGGGTTCGACCAATCGCGTCTCGATTCGGTGGAAGAAATTATGAACTTTCTGAAAGCGCCGTTGGATAAGTAAGGGTTCCCCGACACCGTCCTTGCTGTTCTACACAATGCCCGGCTTCACCACGGGTTCATTCGGTCGTTCTTTGCCTGGTGAATGAGGCGATAGAGAAAACAAAGTGTGACAGCGGCGTCGCACGGATCGGATTATTCGATGCGGAACAGAATTCCAGCTCCCGGCGCCAACCAGTCCATTTCGCGGCCAAAAGGCTCTTCCTTCCCGGAGTACGGCGAGATTCGCACCAGCTTACGCCCTTCCTGCTTGAGATCTATTTGAAACTGAAACGAATTCCTGAGGTCTTTGTTCACGATCAGGAAATAAGGGCGGTTGTGGTTATCTGCAAACTCCCCGATCAAAAACCGGCCTGCCACCGGAGGACGCACATAGCGCTGCGTCATTTCCACTCGCTGGATCAGTTTGCTGGCCGTGAGCGGCTGGCCTTGTTCGGGAACATCCGGGTAGTGATATACGCCCGTGCTATGCAGGCCGATCAGCGTCGGCGCAAGCGCATGAATCTGGTTATTGATACGCCGCAGCATATCCCACGTCGCTGTTCGGTTGCCAAACTGGTCCACCGGCGCCAGCCGGTAATTGCCGATTTCCGGAGCGAAGTATGTGAAGTACTGAATGCCGCGGCCTCCGTATGCCATCGTGCTGTACACCTGCAGGTTGAAGGTTGCGTCGGAAGGCTCCATATAGTTGAAATGCGAGTTCGCCAGAATGCAGTTCCAGAATGGCGCGCCGGTTTCGAGGCTTAGCCGCCGAACAATCTCCAGGTTGACATAGAAATAATCCAGCATGTCGCCATTCACCAGAGAGTAATTGTCATAGCTCAGGAACGGCTGGCCGATGGTCTTCACCAGCATCCGTACGTACGAATCGTAATCCTTGGTGCCGAGCCGATCCGGACTCACCCGGTAAGGAAACAGGTTCACGTATGGCCACTTGTCCGGCATGGCCTCGCGGAAAATCTCCGCCAGTTTCCCAAGACCCGGCATCGATGGCGCATCCGGCTCGTCGCGCAGATAGAATCCGAGGGCGGCCGGGTTGTCGCCAACCTCCTTTTTCAAATCAGTGACGTGGCGGCGAATCTCTGCATCCGGCGGAAGATGCAAGAGGTCGTAATGCTCAACCGTTGGATCGCTCACGAAGCAAGTCAAACTTGCGGCCTGCACGCGCGCAACATCCTCCGCGCGGCAGAAACCTGAGATATTGAGGCCAGCTTGCCGCATTCCGTCGAGCTGTGCCGGATCCGAAGGCGACTGGCCCCAGGCCATGACGGCAAAATCCTTCGGCGCCGCCGGCTTTGGGGTTTGGAAGGACTCCGCGAGAGCCAGCGGAAGAAGAAAGAGGATAACGCCAAGACGATGCACCATTTCAATATACCCGGAATGGAAGGAACACCTGATGCGCGATTGGCGGAATCCGCGGTGCTACTTTGCCGTACTGGACGCCGGCGGCACGCCCGCTTTCTTCAGAAATGTCATCATCGGGCACCAGTTCGTCAAAGACGACTGGAATAGGTTCAGGCCGACAAAAGCCGTGAAAATAAACCATCCCGGATGCACCCAGTAACCTAGTGCGACACTGGCCATTACGAACACCCCGGCGATCATGCGCAAATAGCGTTCGACATTCATACCTGCACTCTCCTTCGATTAACGATGAAATAAGCGATGGGCACGGTCATGCGCGACAGCGCCAGCGATGCGATCTCGCCCGCCATCAGGGCTATCGCCAGACCTTGAAAAATCGGGTCGAACAGAATGACAGCCGCGCCCACGACCACGGCAGCGGCCGTAAGCAACATGGGGCGGAAACGAATTGCACCGGCGTCTATTACTGCTTTTTCCAGCGGCAGACCTTGGCGCAATCGCAGCTCGATGAAGTCCACCAGGATGATCGAATTCCTCACCACAATTCCCGCGCCGGCGATAAACCCGATCATCGACGTGGCCGTGAAGAAGGCCCCGAGCAACCCATGCGCCGGCAGAATTCCCACCAGCGAGAACGGGATGGCCGCCATGATCACCAGCGGTGTCACGAACGACTGGAACCAGCCGACCACCAGCCCGTAGATGAGAATCAGGACGATGGCGAAGGCAAAGCCCAGGTCTCGGAATACTTCGTACGTGATGTGCCATTCGCCGTCCCATTTCATCGAGTAGCGCCCGGCATTTGCGGGCAATGCCGCCATGTGCTGCTCGATCCGGTAGCCTTCCGGAATCGAGATGTGCTCGATCTCCGGGCCGGTCTTCAGCAGCGCGTACACCGGGCTCTCGATGGCGCCGGCCACATCCGCCGTGACATATGTAACCGGCATCAGGTTTTTGTGGTAGATGCTTCTTTCGGCGATCGCCTGCTCCGGCCGTGTCAGCTCGCTCAGAGCCACCATCTGCCCGGAATGGCCCATAAGCTTCAAATTAGCGAGGCGGCTGATATCCGAGCGGTCCGCCCGATCAAGCCGCACGGTAAGCGGCACGTCTTCCTTTGCCGCATCCACATGGAGCAGGCCGGCTTGATATCCGGCTGAAGCCAAAGCTACAGCGCGCGCTACATCATCAGCGGAGACGCCGCTCAGCGCGGCTTTCGTCCGGTCGACTAAAAAATGGTACTTGGGCTGATCGTCCTCCACGTACCAGTCGACATCCACGATGCCGTCCGTGCGGCGGAAGATCTCGCGGATTTGGCGCGCGATGCCTATCCGGCGATCCAGCTCCGGGCCGTAGACTTCCGCCACCATGGTTTCCAGCACTGGCGGGCCTGGCGGAACTTCCGCTACTTTAATGCGCGCGCCGAAGCGCTCCGCAATGGGAATCAACCGCCGGCGCACCTGCTTGGCAATATCATGGCTTTGCAGGCGCCGCTCGCCCTTGTGCAGAAGGTTGACCTGAATATCGGCTACATTGGGGCCGCGGCGCAAATAGTAATGTCGTACCAGGCCGTTGAAGTTGTACGGCGCGGCCGTGCCGACATACGTTTGCACGTTGACGACTTCGGCCTGTTGTTGTGTGGCCGCTGCCAGCGCCTGTGTTACCCGCGCGGTCTGCTCGAGCGTGGTTCCGTTCGGCATGTCGACAATAACCTGGAATTCGCTCTTGTTGTCGAACGGAAGCATTTTGACCTTGACGAACTGAAAATAGACAAGAGACATCGAGCCTACGAGGAGAAAGAAAACCATTCCGAGAAAGCTCCACCGCAGAACCGGCGCGCGCAGCAGCGCGCCCATGAACCGGCGGTAAAGGCGCGTGAGTCTGTCTTCCTGTTCGCCCGAGTCGTGGACTGCGCCCGGTTTGAGAATGCGGACCGCCGCCCAGGGAGTCACCACGAACGCCACCAACAGCGAGAAGACCATCGCGGCACTCGCGCCGATCGGAATCGGGCGCATGTAAGGGCCCATTAAGCCGCCCACGAAAGCCATGGGCAGGATCGCCGCTACGACGGTAAGCGTGGCGAGAATGGTCGGATTGCCAACCTCGTCGATGGCTTCGATCGCAACATCATAAGGCGGCCGGCTCCGGTTGCCGGGCAGACGCCAGTGGCGCGCAATGTTTTCCACCACCACAATGGCGTCGTCCACCAGAATGCCGATCGAAAAGATCAGCGCGAAAAGCGTAATGCGATTGAGCGTGTAGCCGTAAAGGTAAAAGACCGCGAGAGTCAGGGCGAGCGTCACTGGAATTGCGAGAAAAACGATCAATGACTCGCGCATTCCAAGCGCAATCGCGATCAGCAGGCTCACCGAAACCACCGCTATAAACATGTGCAGCAATAGTTCGTTGGATTTTTCGGCTGCGGTTTCGCCGTAGTGGCGCGTGATCGAGACGGTCACATCTCGAGGAATCACATTGCCCTTGAGCGCCTCGATGCGCGCCAGCACATCCCCGGCGACTTTCACGGCATTGGTGCCCTTTCGTTTCGAAACCGCAATGGTGACAGCCGGATAAAACTCGTGGCCCGCCGCGTAGCGCACGTACTCGCCCGGTTCCTCGCCACCATCGGTCACTTGGGCGACATCGCGCACAAAAACCGGCTTGTCATTCACGGCGGCCACCACGACATTGCGCACGTCATCCGCCGTGCGTAGAAATTCCCCGGTTTCGAGCAGATAATCCTGATTGGCACTCGCGAAATGCCCCGACGGCACCCGGCGATTCGACAAGCCGAGGGCGCCGGCTACCTGCAAAGGGGAGAGCGAGTACGCCGCAAGCCGCGCCGGATCGAGCGTGATGCGTATCTCCCGCCGTTCGCCCCCGATGAGAGTAACCGCCGAAACGTCCGGCGTCTGCTTGATTGTGTCGTGGACCTGAGCCGCGATACTCCGCAGTTCGAAATCTTCGTAACGCTTGCTCCAGAGCGTCAGTCCGAGAATCGGCACATCGTCGATGGAGCGCGGCTTTACCAGGGGCGGGGAAGCGCCGGGAGGAATCAGATCCATGTTGGCGTAGAGCTTCTGATTCAGGCGGACGATGCTCTTCTCCTCATCCTGTCCTACCAGAAACCGCACGACTGCCATGGACATTCCGGGACTCGAGGTCGAGTAAATGTACTCGACACCCGGAATCTCCCACAGCAGTTTTTCCATCGGCTTGGTGACGCGTTCTTCCACCTCGCGGGCTGAAGCGCCCGGCATTTGAACGAACACATCGATCATCGGCACGATGATCTGCGGTTCCTCCTCGCGCGGCAGTTTCCAGATTGCCAGCACACCCACCAGCAGTGACGCCACGATGATGAGCGGAGTCAGCTTGGAGGAGACCCAGGTCCGCGCAAAACGGCCGGCTGGGCCCAGTTTGCGTTCCGGGCTCACTCGCGAATCTCCACCTTGGCGCCATCGCCGAGCGCTACGGGAACAGGCGAAATCGCCCGCTCGCCTGCGCTGGCGCCGCTCAGCACTTCGATGCGATCCGCAGTTTTTCGGCCGAGCGAAACAATGCGCAGATGTGCCGCGCCGTTTTCTGCTATGTAGACCGATTGCACTTGGCCGTGCTCGACTACCGCGTCAGCGGGCACAGCCAGTATCCGGCGGCTGCCGACAACGAACCGGGCTCGGCCGAAAATCCCCGACCGCATTTGCGGCGTTGCCGGCAGATCGATCTTGACAACGTACGAACGCGAGGCCTGGTCAATGGAAGGTACCACCTCGCCGATTGGCGCTTCAAGCGTCTGGCCCAGGGCGTCAAGCGTTACTACAGCTTTGCCGCCGCGATGGATCAGGCCAAGCTGCGATTCCTCTACTGCAACTTCCAGCCGATAAGCGCCGTCACGCTCGATCGTCAGCAAAGGCGCGCCGGGAGTAGCGAGATTCCCCGGCTCCACTGACTTTGCGGTAATGACTCCCGCGAACGGCGCCCGAATTTGCGTATAGCTGCGCTGGATCTCAGCGGCCCGGCACTGCTCGTCCGCCTGGGCGATCTTTGAGTTCAATTGCGTTCTCTTGGATTCGGCCATCGCGTAGGCCGCTTCCGCCGCTTTTAACCGTGCGGAAGCCTCGTCGTACTCCTGGTCCGAGACGGATTTGCTGGCATAAAGGTCGCTCATCCGCTTAAAAGTCGCTCGCGCCAGTTCCCGTTGAGCTTTAGCCGCGGCGACGCCATTATCGGCCTCGGGAATCGCACTCCTCGCTTCTTCTCGCGCCGCCTCCGCACGCCGGTAATTGGCTTCCAGATCCGCGGCATCGAGCGCCACCAGCAACTGGCCTGCGCTCACGTTCTCACCGGCAGTGACGCGCACGTCTCGGACGTAGCCCATCACCTTGCTCGAAACCACTGCCGCCGTCCGCGCGCGAACTGTGCCGGTTGCCTCGTATTCTTCGGGCCAGGCCTCCTCGGCGATGGTTACGGTTTGCACAGGCATGGGGGCACTTGCGCCCTCGACCTTTCTGGGCGAGTCGCTGCATCCGGCCAGCCACAATGCCGGCACGACGATAAAGCAGATAGCTTTCATCAGTTGAGTACCTCCGCATCGGCCGAGAGAACACCGGCCGCTCTTTCCAACATTGCGGCGGCGACACGCTGATCGCTGATCGCGGCGAGATAGCGAGTCTCGGCTTCCAGCACCGCCGTCTCATTGCGCAGTAGATCCGTCACGTTGTTGAGCCCGGCGGCATAGCGATTCTGCGTGATCCGCAGGCTCTCGCGCGCTTCATCGGCCGCTGCCTGCGCCACCTCAATCCGTTCCGTGGCCGCCCGCAGGTCTGCCCACGCGCGGCGAACTTCTAAGCGAATTGCCGAGCCTGCCCGGCTTTGCACGGCCTCGGAGGAGCGCAACAGATGCTTCGTTTCCTCAATGTGGGACTTATCTCTAAAGCCGTTAAACAGATTCCACTGAAGCGAGACCGATGCCAGCCAATTTCCTCCTGAGCGGCCGGCGAACTGCTGCCGATCTCGTTCGATATCCGCGTGGACTCCGACCTGGGGCAGCAGATTAGAGCGCGCAGCCGTTGCCTGCGTTTCCGCCAGTTGCGTATTCAGATTGGCTTGCCGTGCTTCCGGGCGATGGTCGAGGGCTTCGCGTTCGTACTGTTCGAGAGAACGGTCTCCCGTATCCGCCTTGGTCAGCGCGGTGGTCAGCGTATATAGAGCCTCGAGAGGTTGGCCTAAAACATCATTCAGCGCAGCGCGCGCCACATCCCGATCGGCCCCACGGCGGATCTGCTGCTCGGTAACCGCGGCCAGATGCACGCGAATGGAAAGCACGTCCACGTCGGTGGACATACCCGTGGCACGAACCGCCTCGGCTCGCTTCAAATCCGCTTCCGCCGAGCGCACCGCTTTTCGGCCGGCAGCCAGATTCTCCTCGCTCAGAACCACCGCGTAGTATGCACGCACCACGTCTGCAATTACGTCATGCTCTACGCGGCGCTGATCTTCTCCCGAGGCGGCCTCCATCAAATGAGCGGCGCGAACCGCACTGCGGACGTGGCCCGCATCGTAGATCGTCTGATCGAGACTGAGCTGCGATTGAAAATTGTTGAGCGCGTTCGGCGTGTTCAGCGTACTCAGCGCAAAATTCTGTTCCGTAAATTGGTGCTGGGTCAGCAGCGAGCCGAACACAAAGACCGGGTTGTCACTGCGTGTCCAGGTTTCTGCATAGTTCAGCCGGGGCAGCCAGCCGCCATTCGCCTGCTTGACCCGCGCGGCGGCCGCACGGCCCCCCTCCGAAACCGCTTCGAGCGACTGGTTATGATCCAGTGCCACCCGGACAGCATCGCGCAGAGATAACGGCTGCTGCCCGAACAGCGGTCCGACCAACCCGAGGTAAATGATTTTTCTGAACATCGGCCTCTCGTTTCCGTGATGCACTTTCCTCCGGCGGGTGACATCTCATATGTCGTCGCGGAGTAATGTCGAAGTACTAGATTCCGGCCGGCGGCGGCCTCGCATGGTCGTAATCCCGCTAGTGCGGGAGACTATGCAAGCTAACGCCCCTGCAATTCACGGTCCGCGCGCGAAGACATAAAATGATTTGAGATTAAATTTAGAATAATGGTGGCGGTAATGCGGGGATATCTCAGGGCGAGTCTTGCCGCCTTTGCTCGGCACTCATCTTATTACGGCGCTCAATGCGCGCGCACACGGTCTGGAGCGCTAGCGAGGATTGGAAGGCCCTCCACCGTTGCATCCGGGTTTCCCACGCCGGTCCCCGGCATCGTCTGACATTCAGGTGGGGACGCCCAGCCTGGGGAACACCCACCGCATCATCGCGATATAGCCAGCAAAGAGCAGAATGATGGTCAGCCACTCCGGCATCCTGTTACCCGGATGCGTTTCGAGGCAAAGAGTGACAGCGGCTTTTAACTCTGTTTTACACAGCGGCGGGACCCAACCGGGTCCCGCCGGCATCCGCCTGCTACCAGATGAACTTCAACGCGAATTGAAGTTCCCGGTTGCTGGCGGCGGTGCTGTTGATCGTGTTGAATGCGCCGATCTGTGAGATGTCAACCGGCCCGGTCGGGTGTCCGGAATTGTCGTAGTTGACGTATGTGTCCTCGTACGGATTGGGAACCGAGAAGATCGGGTGGTTCAGCAAATTAAAAGCCTCAAACCGGAACTGCGCCTTGAGCCGCTCCGTAATCGTAAACATCTTTTGCGTGGTGAAATCGAAACTAACGAACTTGGGTCCGCGCAGCACGCCGCGTCCCCCATTGCCGAATACTTCCGCATTGGTCGGTGTGGCAAACGAGGATATATTCCAGAACTCCAGAATCTGGTGCGGACCATCGTTAGCCTTGCCACTGATGTCGCAGTTGTCCTGTTCGAAATTTGCGTTATTCACCGCCGCATCACTTGCATTCAGGCAGGACATCGCGAACCCGCTGCGAATCACGCCGATGCCGCCGATCTGCCAGCCGCCGAGCAGCGCGTCTCGAACTCCGGACCAGTTGGCGCCCCAGGTCCTGCCTTTGCCGAAAGGCAGTTCATAAAGAGCGCTGTTGACCCAGTTCAGCTTCACGTCAAATGCTGAAGGCCCGTAGTCCAATTTGTAATCCCACACATGCGGAGTCGACGGCCCGCAACAGCCGCCGTCTCGCGTGGCCGAGGCCGTGTCCAACGACTTGGCCCACGTAAACGAGCTAAGGAACGTCAGTCCCTGCGAATAACGCTTCTCGACTTTGGATTGCATGGAATTGTAGTTCGCCGAGGTCACGCCTTGCACCAGGTTGTAATACGAGGACAGCGACGGGTATGGTTGCGGCAGATACGTCACCGGCTGCGCTACATGCAGCCCGTTAAAGGCAGGCAGCGTTTCGTTCTGGTCGGTCAGGTGCGGCAAGTGTGTCGAAGCCGAAGCGACGTACGCCACCTCGAGCACGAGATTCTGCGCCAGCTCCTGCTGGATGCCAAAACTCCACTGCTGGATCCGCGGAGTCTTCAAATGCGGATCGATGGTGAACTGCGAGGGCGGTCCGATGGTTTGCGAAGTGTTCTCAAAAATCTGGTCCACCACCGAATACGTTCCCTTGCGAATATATTTCACCGATACCGGGGCGCTGCGCGCAAAATCAAACCACGGATTGGCGTTCATGGGAGAGTAGAAGATTCCCGCGCCGCCGCGAAGCACCGTTTTGCCATGGCCCCAGGCAGGCGTCCATGCGAAGCCCAGCCGCGGGGACCAGTTGGAAAAATCAGTCTTCACAAGACTGCGGCCCAAAATGTTGCTACGAATGAACGGCAAATATTGGGGAGAAGTAGGATCGGAGATGAAGCGCGCTGGCGGCATGCCCTGATATGGGTCGCCGCTGCCCGCCCGCACGATGGTCGGCACACCGTTAATGAAATCCAGATTCGTAATCTGATCCCGGTTGTCGTACCAGTATGGCGAGATTTCGTACCGCAATCCGAAATTCAACGTGAGATTTCGCGACATTTTGAAATCGTCCTGAACGTAGTAAGCTTGCGTCCAGCGGAACAGATGGTCGTGTGCATCGCCGGTGGCCACCTCGGAATCGTTGCTGATGCCCAGCAGGAACGAGGCCAGCGACGTGCCGCCGCTGCCGTCCAGTGCCGCTGTGGCCGACACAGGGAAATTATAAGAGCCGCGCGCCAGGTTATGCGACAGGAGGTTCAGGTACTCATGCCGGAAATCGACGCCGGCTTTGATGAAGTGCCGGCCCTTGTTCAGCGACCAGTCGTCTCCGTATTCCCATTCGTTCTGAATTTTTTGCAGCGGGTGTCCGAACGACTGCTCACCGAGCGACAGAAAGCTGTCGCCCGAGCCGTTGAACTGCGGCATGCCGTAGTCAATCGCGGCGCCGGATACGCCCGGAATACCCAGTGTGCTGCCGGCGACATTCTGGCTGCCTGCAAGTTCGCCCAGGCGGCTGCCGTTGGACCGGACATAATTGGCCTTCAGCTCATTGACCATGCGGGACCCGATTGTCCAGGAGTGGTGCAAGGTCGCCGTATAAGTCTTGGTGGATGCAGTGATTCCGGTCCCCGGCAAGAGCGGCGAAGTCGACGTGTCCTCCCGCGCCTGGGAAAAACGGCCCCAGAGGTTCATGTTTGAGTTGATGATATAGTCGATGCGGCCCGCGCCCTGATCGAAGTCCGTCGGGTTACTCACAATGCCGGAGAAGTTGTCGCGGAGTCCGGGAAGGTTGGGCGAAGGGAAATAAGGGGTCCCCAAAAATTTGGCAATCGCCGGATTGAAGCATTGCTGCGGGATCTGCATGTTGGGCCATGGCACATCGGTGTTGGGATTCGGATTGAAACAGCCAGCCGGAAGCGCGTTGTTGGCGAAAAATGTGGGATTGCCGCTCGCATCCGTGACGTGCGGCATGTAGATCGGGATGCCATATCCGGAAAGATCCCCGCTCTTCACTGCCGGTAGCGGCACCGTGGCCAACTGGTTGCCATGCGTTCTGTCCCGCAATCCTTCATAGCTGCCGAAATAAAAAATCTTGTCTTTCAGAATCTTGCCGCCGGCCGTCGCGCCGTACTGGTTGCGCCGGAACGGCGGTTTCGGCGCCGGCCCACCGGCGTTGATGTCGTTGAAAAAGTCCTTGGCGTCCAGCGCATCGTTTCTCAGAAAGTCGTAAGCCGTGCCGTGGAATAAGTTGGTCCCTCCTTTAGTGACGGCGTTCAATTGAGCGGCGCCCCGGCCGAATTCGGCGCTGTAGGAATTCGTCTGCACCTTGAATTCCTGGATCTCATCCACCGACGGGATCGCGGCCACCGTGTTCGAGTCCGGCGAGGTGTTCACTGCTCCATCCAGCAGGTAATTGGTGTCCTGCGACCGCGATCCTCCCAGCGAATAGAATTCATCGTTGCGGCGGCCGACGTTACGAACATCCTGGAAACCTGTGTTGCCGTCCTTGGTGAAGGTCACGCCCGGGCCCAGCGTCGCCAGATCCAGAAAATTGCGGCCGTTCAACGGCAGATCGACGACACGCTTGTTGTCGATCACCTGGCCCACGGTGCTCGATTCCGTCGTGAGCAGCGGGGCTTCCGCCGTGGCAGTGACCGTTTCGGAAACCTGCCCGATTTCCAGCGTCACATCGACACGTGCTTTCTGCTCGACCTGCAGTTCAAACGCGGGAACGGATGCCGTGCGGAAACTGGGGTGCTTGACGGTCACCGTGTACCGTCCCGGATCGAGCGCGGAGACGGTGTAATCCCCAGTGCTGGTGGTGCGCGTCACATGCGGCGTGTTGCGGTCGACATTGGTGACCGTCACCTCGGCATCGGGTACGACTGCGCCGGTCGAGTCGAAGACAATACCGGTAACGCTTCCGGTTCCAATTTGCGCGAAGCTCATTCCCGCGGCAAGCACAAGCGCCGCGAAAACAAGCAGAACATGAACAAAAACTGTCGGTTTGGTCTGATCAAACATTGGTCGCACACCTCCACACTCCTTCAAGGGCACGTCGGGCCCGTGAGAAATTTTTAACAATTTGCCCCTGTCACGTCCGCCCGGAGAGCCGCTCGGGCCCGTTCCGCGGGTGTGGATATTTGAGGTAAGGATATATCGAATTACGCTCGAACGCAACCGCAGCCTTGATGACACCGCAGCCTTGACGGGGAAGGTCGCCGGTGCTGCCGTTCGGGTTACGGTGTATATGGTGCCTGTTCGAGCGCCCGATGTAGATCACAAAAACGGATTGGCCGTCGCAGTTATTCGCGGGAACCAAGTGTTATATAATCCCTCCACGTCGAACGCTCTGGCTGTACCGTTATGGCTCCAGCCGGAGACGATTGGGGTGCCGTATGACCAAACGGGAATTCCTCGCAAGTGGCCTCGGGGCAGGCCTGGCCTTGGCCGCAGGCCCCAGCGCCTTCTCGCAGTCAGTCGCTGCACGAAAGGAAGGCGGGCAACGGAATCGCAAAGTTCCGTCGCGCATGGCGAAAACGACGAAGCTGTTCAAAAGTCCGCCCGGCTATCCCAACGGGATTGCCGTCACGCCTGAAGGGTTGTGGATTGGCGAGCAGAAAATGTCGGGCGCGGAAGCCGTGGCGTATCATCTCCCCGAGCCGAAAATACTTACCGAAAACGCCTGGCTCGTCGATTGGGACGGCAAGCTGCTGAAGACGGTGACGACTCCTTCCAGAAACACAAGCGGGATGGCTGTCGGTGGCGGATATGTCTGGATGGTCGCAAACGCGCCTCCGGAAGGCGTTTTTCAGGTGGATATGAATTCCCGGCTGATTAGCCACCGCCAGATCCCGCTCGGCCCGGCTAACGATGGTGGCGGTTGCCACGGCGCGCTGTGGCACGACGGCAAGCTGTGGATTGCGTCGTTGCGGCTTCGCGGTAATCTGCGCGTCGATCCGGAGACTTGGCAGCCGGAATTCATGATCCCGTTCTACCAGGCCCCGGACCGCGTGCGTTACCACGGCATCGCGTGGGACAACGAAACCATCTGGCAGGTCGTTGGCAACGAAAGTAAGCGTTACAGCGAGTACCGGCCTGGTCTGGTGCGGTACGAAGCCGCGACCGGCAAGGTGCTGGAGACGGTGGACTTTGTTCCAAACTCCTGCGATCCGCACGGTCTGGCGATGCATGAGGGCAAGCTGATCAGCTGCGATGCAGGGATTCATCCGGGCTGGCCCAATAACGACAGTCCAACGGCGGGCTGGATCTTCCAGATCGACTTCGTCTGACCTCTTAGGCACACGACTCACTTTGTTCCGCGCTCTAGCGCTTGCCATGAGCCGGGCCATGCCTTTCGACTAAGCCTTCAGGTACCAGGGCACATTTACCACTACGATCCGCTGGCTGCCGCGCAGCAGCAACCAGGCCTTCAGGATCTCGGCGCGCTGGTTGTGTAAAAAGTAGTGATACCAGTGGCGCTCCACCATTTCCGGAAGCACCACAACAATTTCGCGGCCGGGATTCTGTTTTTCGACCTGAAGAACATAATCCAAAATGGGTCTGAGAACCCAGCGATAGGGCGATTCCAGCACCACCAGTTCAGGCGGTGGCAGTCCCGCCTCTCGGGCGGGCGCCTGAGCGAGCGCAGCCCAGTCTTGGCGGAAAGCGCAGGTGGCGTCTTCGTCCGTGGCGATGTAGATGGCTCGAATTTCCCGGGAAACGTTGTAGCTGAAACGCAAGGCATTCTGGGTGATCCGGCTCCAGCCGGCAATCGGCGTGATTACCAGTGGAATCTCCAGGCGCTTGAAGTCCATGGGGTCCTGTGTCGCGGTCTCCGCGGCAACGCTGTCGTAATGGCGGTGAACTCTGATCATCACGAACAGCATCAGGGGAATCAGCAGAACCGTTACCCATGCGCCTTCCAGGAATTTAGCCGCGAGCACCACCACGGTGGTGATGGCCGTGGCACAAGCGCCGAGGCCGTTCAACGCCATGCTGTGCCAGTGGCCCGGACCCTGTCGCCTCCAGTGCATCACCATGCCGGTCTGCGAAAGCGTAAAGGCCAGGAAGGCGCCCACCGCATAAAGCGGGATCAGACGGTCGGTGACGCCGCGGAATAGAATCAGCAGTCCTGCGGTGAGCACAGCTAACGCGCTGATGCCGTTCGTGTATACGAGCCGGCGGCCGGTTGAAGCGAAAGAGTGCGGCAGGTAGCTGTCGAGCGCGATGATGCGGCAGAGGCGCGGAAAATCCGCGAAGGCCGTATTCGCGGAAAAAGAGAGGACAAGAAGGATCGCTCCAATAGAAGCGTAATAGAACAGCCCTTTGCCGGCGACGGCGCGCAGCAGCATCGAAAGCACACTCTCATAACCCTTCTCGGGATTGGTCGCGCCGATCCCATAGGCCGAGGACAGATAGGCAATGCCCATCAGCAGCACCATCAGAATCGCGATGATAATCGTGAGGGTCCGTTGGGCATTGAGCGCCGTCGGCTCCCGGAAGGCCTTCACACCATTGGAGACCGCTTCCACACCAGTCATGGCCGTGCAGCCGCTGGAGAACACCTGCAAGAGCATCCACGCGCTGACCGTTGCGCTGGCCGGGGGCATCGCTGGAACTGATTCCACTGGGATGGGATGACCACCGGCAGCGAGCGCCTTCACCAGCCCGGCGGCGATTAGCGCCAGCAGGCAGCCCACGAAAAAATACGTCGGAATCATGAACACGATGCCGGCTTCCCGGAGTCCGCGGAGGTTCACGATGGTGATGACCAATAGGATGGAGAGACAAATCAGTAGCGTATGGGGATAAAGGCTCGGCACGGCGGAGACCAGTGCGCCGACACCCGCCGAAATGCCCACCGCGGCAGTGAGCACGTAGTCGATCATCAGGGCCGCGGCGGCCAGCAGTCCCGCGCCGTCACCGATATTTTCCCGGGCGACGGTATACGAGCCGCCTCCGCCCGGATAGGCCGCGATGGTCTGACGATACGAAAAATAGAGAATCCCCAGAAGAACGACGATGCTGAAACTGACTGGCAGGATGTAGGCGACGCCGGCGGCGCCGAGCGGGATCAGCAACGTAAGCGCCGCCTCCGGACCGTAGGCGGCGGAACTTAGCGCATCCAGCCCGAAGATGGGAATGCCGGCGGCAGGTCCGATTTTTTCCGCCCGTTCCTCCTTGGACGCCATCGGGCGTCCGAGTACTATGTCGACAACAGACATGGAAGTATTTTCGCCCAAGCGGAGAGCGATAGCTTGACCCGACAGCGGTAAGATGGATGCACGAAAAGCCGGGCAGCGTGCGACACTTTGTTGTGAATTTGAGACGCCACTCAACGCATTCATTCGGAAAGGATGGACGTCGTGAGAATCTTGATGATAATAGCGTCTCTAAGCCTGATAGCCGCCTTTGTCGGCGCTCAAGCTGACGAAGCACCGTCAGGCTTTGACAACAAAAGCAACGGCGTTGCAGACGACGCAACGCACCAGGCAGATCAGGCGAAATTCGACGAAGTCGAGAGCGTAGCCGACGGACTGGGTCCGCTGTATAACGCTCAATCGTGCCGCGAATGCCACCAGAATCCGTCATCGGGCGGCGCCAGCCAAGTCGCAGAACTGCGTGTAGGACACCTGGGAGCGGGCGGCCGCTTTGAGAATCCCAACATCCCGATCAACCGGGGAACGGAAGTGATTTCCGGACGCACGCTGGTGAACGATCGCGCCATTTGCCCCAGTGGGGCGTATCCGGACGCAGAGATTCAGGAGCGCGCACCCGACAGCGAGTCGGTCCACACCGAGCGGATCTCACTCAGCCTGCTGGGAGACGGTTTCGTTGAGGCGTTGCCAGATCAGACTTTGCTTGATCTGGCACGCAATCAATGTAAGGCCTCACATGGCAAGATCTGCGGCCTGGCGATCCACGTTCCGATCGTGGAAGCACCCGGGCAGGTGGGTATCGGTCGCTTCGGCTGGAAGGATCAGCAGGCCAGCCTGCTGTCGTTTTCGGGAGATGCTTACCTGAACGAGATGGGCATCACCAGTCGCCTGTTCCCGGATGAAGTGACGAAGCTGTGCAACACCGCGTCCGAGCCGAACGACAAACCGGGGCCGGATGGGCTGGCGGACGTCGATCGCTTCGCACGGTTCGTCCGTGCCTTGAAGGCGCCGGCGCGTGATGCGAAATTGGCGGCTACACCGAAGGCGCAAAAAGGATCGGAACTGTTTGACAAAGCCGGCTGCGCAGTATGCCACGTGCGCACCCTGATCACGGCGGCCGCGGGAACCAAGATCAATGGCGGAGCGTTTGCGGTTCCGCTGGCGCTCGGCAGCAAGACCTTCCATCCGTTTGGTGATTTCCTCCTGCATGACGTCGGAACCGGGGACGGCATTGAAATTCCCGTTGCAGAACATTATTCGCGCATGGCGCGTCAAATGCCGAAGGAGTGCACGCCGGAGAATTTTCAAAAGACTCGCAACCGAGTGCGGACGGCGCCTTTGTGGGGCGTGCGGTTGCGTCCGAGGCTGATGCACGATGGGGCTTCGCTGACTTTCCGCGACGCCATTCTGCGCCACCGCAGAGAAGCGGCGAGGTCGGCAGAGCGATTTCGGCGGATGGGGCGTAGCGACCAGGAGGCATTAACCGAATTCCTGAAGTCGCTGTGACCGTCTTCAGCCGTGCCGGACGACTGCAAAGACAAGCAGCGGCGTTAACCAATCTTCATCACGTTTCTTTTCACGTATCGTTACAATTCTCCGCCGCGACAATCCATCCAAATCAGCTGAGGATGGAAAAAGCCACCTCGAAAGAGAGATCAAAGCGTTATGTTAAAAAGAATCGGACTTTCGCTCGCGGCGATTTGTGCGGCAGCGGCATTTGTAAGGCCTCCAACAGCCATGGCTGCTGATGGCGACGACTATAATCGCAGCTCCTACTCATACTACGAAGGACGTAATGCCCACACAGGCGCCGAGCACTCGCAACAATTCCGCAACGACAGGGACGATGACGCGTGGCGCTATAACCGCGACCGCTGGCGCGAACACGCACAACGTGAACGTACCCGCCGCAATCATCGGGATCGGGACGACGGATACCGATACAACTCGTATGAGCGGTAAGACAACTGTCGGCGGCGCGCGCACCGAATATACCGAAAGGGCAGGCCACCGAACGTGATGGCCTGCCCGCCGGGCCCACTGCTCTACAGCGGTCGTTCTACCGGGCCGTCACTGCCAGTAGTAAGTGGCCGGAAAACTCCGCCGCGAGTTTCGGATGAGCCGTATCTATCGTGCCCAGGTCCCGCGAGTTCTCGTAATCCACCACCCGGTACGTACCGGGATGAAGGCCTCGTAACTCCAGTTCGCCATGCCACCGGCCATTGTCCGGCGCGAAGAACGCGTAATACATCTTCCCGTCTTTCTCTATAGCGTAGCCTTCCGGCGAGTCGTAGCCGATGGTGTAAAGATTCAGAAAATTGCCACGCGAGAGCATCTTCTCGTTATAGATGCCGATCCATTTTCCCCAGATCGATTCTTTCTCCGGCGTGAGCGCCACATTGCGGAAATGCGGCCGCGGCGGATCCTCCGGCCATGTAAATTTCGTCCCGACCACGCCGCCGGTCCCTACGGTCGAAGCGAAATCCTTGCCGAACTCGACCCAGTCTTTGCCCGCCGGTTTCATTTCGCTCAGTTCCACATGATCTCCGTATACGGCGGCCTGCGGGCCGAGCAGCGCTTTATACATCTTGATTCGCCGGCGCACCTGAAAACCGCCCACCGGATCGGCGGTCACCGGCTGATCTTCAAACGGCAGCCAGGCGAGGTTGGGCGTCGTTCCGCAGGGGCAGATCTGAGTCACGCTATCCGGCTTGAGAGCACGTGTAGTCTGAAAAATAATCCGGTAAACATCCGCCATGGCGCGTATGGAATCTTCGGGCGATTTGTGATGGTGCGCGGGGTTGTAGCAGGGCGGAACGCTAAACACACTGTCCATCTTGTTGCCGTCAAACCCCCACTCGCGAATAAATTTCTCAACCAGCTTGCGGTGGTATTCCTGCACTTCCGGCAACGCCGGACAAAAAGCGCCGACCGTGCTGACCGGGCTGATCATGCGCGCGTGATTGCCGTCCCGGTCGAGAATCAGCCACTCGGGATGCTGCTTGACCACGTCCGCCGTGACCATAGGTTTGGGGAGAGCGTGCTTGCCATGGCCGTCTTCGGCGGCGATGGGCTGCCACCACAACTGCACGCGAAATCCCTGCTTGTGAAATTCATCCACAACTTTTTTGATCGTGTCGCCCGGAAATGTGTCCCGCCGTGGATTCCAGTCGCCGTAATCGTCGAACCAGCGGTAGTCCAGAGTCGTCCAACGGATGCCCAGTTGTTTGAGCTTGGGAATCGTGCCGAGCATCTGCGCCGGCGTGAAATCCTGCTCGTAGCCCCAGCCGCACCAGTTGACGGCGTAATCGGCATCCGATGGCTTCGCTGGAGTCCATCCGTCGCGAGCGAGCGCCCTGGACCAGATTTGAAGCGGCTCGTAAAAATCGCCCGCGTGCACCGCGATAAACGTGCGCGGCGTCGAATAGATTTCGCCCGCTTGCAGCGTCGTTCGCGGTTCGAGTACAACGGACGCGTTGATGCGCCCGTCCAGCGCCACGGCAACCGGCATGGACATTACCAGCGGCAGGGTTTCCATATGTCCGAAGGCCTCGCCCACCCTGGCGGTCCAGAAATCCACCACCGGAATGCCGCCGCCCAGCCCTTGCGGTCCTGGGCCGCCGACGATGTTGGGACGCGAAAATGTTTTTGTCAGCCGCAGAATTTCGTCTTTTCCCCACTCGTAGGCCGAGCCTTGAAACGACCAGAGGCCGTAGGGCGGCGCCTGCGGGTCGGCGATCGCCGCGTTCAGCCGGTGCCTTTCGGCAATGACGCGGTCGAGCGCGAATGGGCGGGTTCCGGAATTCCTAAACGCCATGGTGCTTACCGCGAGATTCGGAAAGTCGTCGTACACTTCAACCGCGAGTGTTTCATCGAGGCCGGAAGCCGAACTATGCCCGGTGATCTCGACGCGCTTTCCGCGAGCGCTGAGTTTTCCGCGGGCGTCCATCACCTTTGCGTGTGCGAGATCGAGCGCGAAATCACGGATTTCCTGCCCTCCGCTTACGACGGAAGCGCCGGTCAAGCCCGCGCCGCGCTCGTCGAGCGACAACCGCTTCCCCGCGCTGCTCAGAAACGGTTGCACGTAGCCATCAGGCGTGATGTCGAACTCGGCGGCTGCCGTTTTGATCGCTACGATGCCCGAAGCGTTCACCGTCACGCTGACGCCGGATGAAGCCTGCGAGGCCGGTTTCCGGCCGCAGGCGGCGAGGAGCGTAATAAAAAACAGAAGCCGCAGCGTTCGCCGGCTGCTCAAAGGGAGCATGTTCCGCAAATGCAACGTTCTTTTATAACATTGATCAAAGAAAAATTTGGAGCTGGCGGAGGGATTTGAACCCCCGACCCTCTGATTACAAATCAGATGCTCTACCAACTGAGCTACGCCAGCGCTCAAAAGCCAAACAAAATCTGGAGCGGGAGACGGGAATCGAACCCGCAACCAACAGCTTGGAAGGCTGTGACTCTACCATTGAGTTACTCCCGCCTGCGGCGGCCATCTTCATTCTAGGCAACCGAAGTTAACGCGGTCAATCACCGCAAGCCGTTTTGATGCCTGGATTTAGGGTTTCCTGAACCGCCGGCGCGGCTTTGGCGTATACTTTCTCAGGAGCTACCGGACGCGCCATGAGCATTCGATCGTTTCTTTCCAAGCAGTTCATCGACGTCATTCAGTGGACCGAAAGCGAAGAGGGGGTTCTCGCCTACCGCTATCCCATGCAGGACATGGAAATCCAGAACGGCGGCAAGCTGACGGTGCGGGAATCGCAGATGGCGGCGTTCGTGAATGAAGGCCGTATTGCGGATGTATTCAACCCGGGCCTTTACACGCTCAACACCCAGACGCTGCCGCTTTTGACGAACCTGATGAACTGGGACAAGGCTTTTCAGTCGCCTTTCAAGTCCGACGTTTATTTTTTCTCGACGCGCCTGCAGGTGAACCAGCGGTGGGGCACGCCCAATCCGGTGACCATCCGGGACAAGGAATTTGGCGCCATCCGGCTGCGGGGCTTCGGGATCTACGCCTACCGCATCAGCGATCCGCGCACGTTTTACACGAAGGTGAGCGGCACGCGGGACATCTACCACACGGCGGATCTCGAAGGCCAGTTGACCAACACGATCATCGGACGGATGTCCGATACGTTCGCCGAAAGCAACGTGCCGTTTCTGGACATGGCGGCGAACCAGGTGGCGCTGGGGCAGAAAATCGCGGAGTTTCTGAAGCCGGTATTCACCGATCTCGGGCTGACGCTCGATTCGTTCGTGGTCGAGAATCTTTCGCTGCCGGATGAGCTGCAGAAGCGCCTCGATGAACGCATCGGCATGAACATTGTGGGCGACATGGGACGTTACACGCAGTTCCAGGTGGCGCAGTCTATGCCCATTGCGGCGGCCAACGAAGGCGGGGGCGCAGCGGGTATCGGAGTTGGCTTGGGCGCCGGGCTTACCATGGCGCAGCAGATGATGAACGCCATGAAGCCAGGCGGCGAAAATCCATCCGCTCCGGCAGGCGCGGCTCCTGCGGCGGGATCTCCCGCAGGTGGTGAGGGAGCCACCAAGTTCTGCATCAATTGCGGCAAGCCGATGCCGCGCGGCGCGAAATTCTGTCCGGAGTGTGGCGGGGCCCAGCAGTAGCACGATGTGCGGCTGCGAATGGATTATTGAAGCGCACGGCTGCAATCCCCAGGCGCTGACCAATACGGAAAAATTGAAGGCGCTTTTCGCCCGGCTGATCGATGCGCTCGATCTGCATACGGTCCGCGAGGCCAGCTGGCACCAGTTTCCCGGCGCGGGCGGGATCACCGGAATGTGCCTGCTGGCCGAATCTCATCTTGCCTGCCACACCTTTCCCGAGTATCATTCTCTTTGCCTCAACGTGTTTTGCTGCCGGCCGCGCGCGGAATGGGATTTCGGCGCATATCTCAAAAAGGAGTTTTCGGCGCGCTCGGTGAGTGTGCGGCGCATCGAGCGGCCGTACCTCGCAGCTCAAGATGAGTCAGCAGGCGGCTAGCTGTCCAAACTGCGGCGCGCCGGTTCGGTTCCTCTGGTCGGGCGCGGTGCAAACCACGTGCGCCTACTGCCATTCGATTCTGGTCCGCCGCGATCTCGATCTGCAGAAGGTCGGAGTCGTTGCAGACCTGCCGCCGGATGTATCGCCCATCCAGATCGCGACTGAGGGCATCTTCCGCAATAAAGCGTTCCAGGTCGTCGGCCGGATTCTTTACGAATACGAAGAGGGTGGCTGGAACGAGTGGCACATCGTTTTTCAGGACGGAACCAGCGGCTGGTTGTCGGATGCGCAACTGGAATACGACGTCTCGTTTCTAACCCGGCCGCCTGAAGCGCTGCCGGGCGCCGACCAGGTCACGCGAGGCCGTAAGTTTTCATGGGCGGGAGCGACTTACGAAGTTACGTCGGTCACGCGCGCGCATTACCGCGGCGTGGAAGGCGAACTTCCGTTTGAGTACTGGGACAAGCAGGACACGGTCTTCGCCGATCTGCGCACCGCGGACGCCAGATTCGCAACCGTCGATTACAGCGACGAAACGCCGCTGTTGTTCCTCGGGGCAGCGGCCGAGTTCGACGAGCTGCATCTCAAAAACCTGCGGCAGTTCGATGTGCCGGGCCAGAACGGGCCCAAGGCGGTGGTCAGCGGCTTCAACTGCCCCAATTGCGGCGCGCCGGTTTCGGTGCGGGCCGCGGGGCACACGCTGAGCGTGGTTTGCCCCCAGTGCCACTCGATTCTGGATGCGCGCGATCCGAATTTCCAGGTGCTCGAAAAATTTCGCGCCCAGCAGAAAATCGAGCCGCTGGTTCCGCTGGGCAGCCGGGGCAAGATCGGCGGCGACGAATACGAGGTCATCGGCTTCCAGCAGCGCACGACCGATGACGAGGATGTGCCCGATAGCTGGTATGAATACCTGCTGTTCAACCGCTATAAGGGCTTCCGCTATCTCACCGAGTACAACGGCCATTGGAATTTCGTCAAGACGATTCCGATGATTCCTGAGAAGGCGCAGCTCGGGAAAAAGCTCTCCGCAAAACTCGAAGGCCGCAGATACACCCAGTTCGACGCCGCGCTCGCGACCACTACCTACGTTCTGGGCGAGTTTCCGTGGCGCGTGCACGTGGGCGAAAAGGTGGGCGCCACCGATTACATTGCGGTGCCGCGCATGCTTTCGAACGAGGTGACGCCGGCGGAATCGGTTTGGTCGTTGGGCGATTACACGCCGGGCGCGCAGATCTGGCAGGGCTTTCAGCTCGCGGGACAACCGCCGCCGGCGCGCGGCATCTTCGCCAATCAGCCTTCGCCCTATGCCGGAAAGGTAGGCAGCGTCTGGGGCTTCGGCCTGCTTATGTTGCTCGCGCTAGTGGTGCTTGCCGGATGGATCTATACAGCCGCCCCGGAACAAGTGCTGTTTCAGCGCCAGTACGGCTTCTCGCCCAATTCGGGCGCCGAGGCTTCCTTCGTCACCGACAGCTTCGATGTCAGCGGACACCCGGCCAATGTCGAGATCTGGATTCGCACGAACCTCTATAACAATTGGGCCTATTTCAATCTGACTCTAATCAACGAGGCGACGGGCCAGGGGTACGATTTCGGCCGCGAGGTCAGCTATTACACGGGACGCGACAGCGACGGCGCCTGGACCGAGGGCAGCGCGGATAACCGGTCGATCATTCCCGCGGTCGAGCCGGGACGTTATTACTTGCGCGTCGAGCCGGAGATGGATAGACGCTCTGCGCCCATGGCGTATGTTTTGCAAGTGAGAAGTAGCGTGCCCTCTGCGGCTTTTTTCTGGATTGCGGCGGGGCTGTTGCTGATTCCGCCGGTGTTGATAACCTGGCGCGCCGCCGCATTCGAAAGCCGGCGCTGGGCGAACAGCGACTTTGCGCCCCGCTCATCCGGCGGAGGAGATGACGACTGATGCGATTTCCCATTTATGCCATGTACGGCATGTTCCTGCTCGCGCTCACAGGCTACGCGGAATACAGCGGCTGGAGCCTGCTCAGAGTGAACGAAGTGAAAAATATCCCCAAGACGGTGCGCGACAACCCGGGCGCGTACCGATCGCATTACGCGGGCTACTCCCGTTACTTTGGAGGCAAGTGACATGAACGATTTCCACCCCGCTTACATTTGGAATGCCGTGATTTTTGCGGCTCTCGGCCTGCTGATCTTCGTCGCGGCGTTCGTCATCGTCGATAAGATGACGCCGTATCACTTGTGGAACGAGATCGTGCACGAGCACAACACGGCGCTGGCGATTCTGATCGGCGCCATGTCGATCGGCATGTGCATCATCATCGCCGCTGCCGTCCACTAGCAACGTGCCGGTCGTACTCTTTCTTTCGGTCGCCCTGATTGCCGCTTGCGGGCTGATCTACGAGCTGGTGGCCGGCACGTTAGCCAGCTATCTGCTGGGCGACAGCGTGCTCCAGTTTTCGACGGTCATCGGCAGCTATCTGTTCGCCATGGGCGTGGGAAGCTACCTGTCGCGCTACATCACGCGGGGGCTGGTGGCGCGCTTCGTTTCGATCGAGCTGCTGGTCGGCCTGGTCGGCGGTTTTTCTTCGGCCGCGATGTTTCTGGCGTTTGCCTACACGCAGGGGTTCCGGGTGGTTTTGTATGCGATCGTGGGGATCATCGGGGTGCTGGTGGGGCTGGAGATTCCGCTGCTCATGCGCATTCTAAAGAACCGGCTGGAATTCCGGGACCTGGTGGCGCACGTGCTGACGTTCGATTATTTAGGCGCGCTGGCGGCTTCGCTGCTGTTTCCGATCCTGCTCGTACCCAAGCTCGGAATGGTGCGTTCGGCGCTGCTGTTCGGCCTGGTTAACGCGGCCGTGGCGCTGTGGTCGACATATCTGTTTCGCGATCAATTGGGCGGGCGCGGATGGCTGCGTGCGTCGTGCTTTATCGTGCTTGGTGTGCTGGGCCTCGGCATGGCGGGCGCGGAAAAAATTTCGCAGGCGGCCGACGACAATCTCTATGCCGACGAAGTGATCTTCGCTCGTAATACCCGCTACCAGCGCATTGTGCTTACCAAATGGAAAGACGACCTGCGGCTATTTCTGAACTCGCATTTGCAGTTCAGCTCGCGCGACGAGTACCGCTACCACGAGGCACTGGTGCATCCGGGGCTGGCATCGCTGCCGGGCGCGCGGCGCGTGCTGGTGCTAGGCGGCGGCGACGGGTTGGCGGTTCGCGAAATTTTGAAATATCCGGATGTGGAATCGGTCACGCTGGTGGATCTCGATCCGGAGATGACCAAGCTGTTTTCCACGCACTCGTACCTGGCGACGCTCAACCATCATTCTCTGACCAACCCGCGGGTGCACGTGATCAATGCCGATGCCTTTCCGTGGCTGGCCCAAACCAGCGAGCGTTACGATTTCGTGGTGGTGGATTTTCCCGATCCTACCAGTTATTCGCTTGGCAAGCTCTATACGACGGCCTTCTACCGGCTCCTGGCGAAACATTTGAGCGCGATGGGCGAGGCCGTGGTGCAGAGCACTTCGCCGCTTTTTGCGCGTCAGTCCTACTGGTGCATCGTCGATACTTTGAAGCAGGCGGGCCTGCGAACGTATCCGTATCATGTTTATGTGCCGTCGTTCGGCGAATGGGGTTTCGTGCTGGCGAGCCTGAACCCCTACGAGCCGCCGTCACGGCTACCGGATGGGCTGCGGTATCTCTCGGCCGCGGGGTTGCCCGCGCTTTTCGAATTTCCCAACGACATGACCCCGGTCGATGCCGCGCCGAACCGGCTGAACGATCAGGTGCTCGTGCGCTATTACGAGCACGACTGGCGCGAGATCACGCATTGAGCGGCACGCGCCGCCAGTTTCTAAGCGCCGCGCTGGTAGGCCTCGCCCGCAAGTCCGGCCGCCCTGTTGCCGGCGGGTTCATTGACGACGGCCACGAGCCTGGCCACCAGTTGCGCGATCGGGCTTCGTTCGCGCCGTCAAAGCAAACAATCAGGGTACCGGTTGTCATCGCCGGCGGCGGCATCGCCGGTCTTTCCGCGGCGTGGCGCCTCGAGAAGCGCGGCTTCCGCGATTTCGTCTTGCTTGAAATGTCCGGCCGCGCCGGAGGCAACGCGCGCTGGGGCGAAAACGAAATCACGCCGTACCCCTGGGCGGCGCACTATGTCCCGGTTCCCGGAAAGAAAACCACGCTGGTGCGCGAGCTGTTCGAAGAACTCGGCGTGCTGCGCGACGGCGTTTGGGAGGAGCGCTATCTCTGCTTTTCTCCGCAGGAGCGCTTATATCTGCACGGCCGCTGGCAGGAAGGCATCGAGCCAACCGCAGCGGCGACCGCGCAAGATCGCGAGAACTTTTCCCGCTTTTTCACCCGCATCAAAGAATTTCGCGCGACCGGCGAGTTCACCATCCCGATGAAGCGTGGCGCGAAGCCCTCGGCCCTTGACCGGCTCTCGATCGCGAATTGGCTCAAGCAGGAGCGCTTCACTTCTCCGTATCTCAATTGGTATGTGAATTACGCCTGCCGCGACGATTACGGCGCGCTGGCGCAGGATACCTCGGCCTGGGCCGGCATCCACTATTTCGCTTCGCGCGAGCCGGAGGAAAAAGGCCCGCTGACCTGGCCCGAAGGCAACGGATGGATCGCTCGCCGGCTGATCGAAAAGTTGAATCGCTATATCCGGACCGGCGCCATGGTGCACCGCATCGCGCGCGACGGCCGGCGGCTGCGCGTTTCAGCCGGCGACACGGACTATCTCGCCGAGTTCGTCATTTTCGCCGCGCCCAGTTTCCTCGCGCCCTACATCTGTGAAGATGCGCCGCCCTCGTCAGGCTTAGTCTACTCACCGTGGCTCACCGCCAACCTCACGCTCGACCGCCTTCCGCGCGAGCGCGGCATCGAGACCGCATGGGACAACGTGATCTATGACTCGCCGGCGCTCGGCTACGTCGTCGCCACGCATCAATCCCTGCACACGTTCATTGACCGCACCGTGTGGACGTTTTACTGGTCGCTCGCCCAAGGCTCGCCCGCCGATAATCGGCGCCTGCTGCTGGCCAAAGACTGGAATTATTGGACAGAGGCAATTCTCAACGATCTCTCGCGCGCGCATCCGGACATCCGCGAGTGCGTCTCGCGCATCGATGTCCTGCGCCTCGGCCACGCCATGGTACGGCCGGTGGTTGGTTTTCTCGAATCCGAAGCGCGCCGCCGGCTCGCAAATGCTTCCGGCAATCTGCTATTCGCCAATTCGGATTTGAGCGGGTTTTCGATCTTCGAAGAAGCCCAGTATCGTGGCGTGAAAGCGGCGGAGCAAGCGCTCAAACGGATCAGCTAGCGCCTAGACCCAATCGAGCGCGCCCTTCTTGTACGCCCAGATGTAGCCGACCACCAGGATGGCGAGGAACACGACGACTTCCGCGACCCCGAACCAGCCGAGCGCGCGATACCTCACCGCCCAGGGAAACAGAAAAATTGTTTCCACGTCGAAGATCACAAACAGAATGGCGATAATGTAAAACCGCACCGTGTAGCGGCCGCGCGAATCCGACGCCGCCTTGATGCCGCACTCGTAGGCTTCGAGTTTCGTCAGGAACGGTGCCGACGGGCGGATCAGCTTGGCGACGATGATAGTCACGACCGGAAATAAAATCGCAATGGCCAGAAAAATGAAGATCGGAATGTACCCCGCCGGCATGGCTCAGATCATAACATAATGGTGGAATGGCCATGTTTCGCATCCTTGCTGCCGGATTGACGATCTGCCTCGGTTTCGCAGCTGCCGAACCGCCGGATCGCACGGCCGCCGAATGGGTGCTGCGCCTCGGCGGCAAGGTGACGCTCGAAGGCCAAAACCGCCCCATCGCCGATCTCGCCGATCTGCCGCGCTCGGATTTCCGCGTCGCTGGCATCGATCTGGTCGGCACCTTGGCCGAGCCGCCGGAACTCGAAAAGCTCAAAGACCTCACGCATCTCCGCCATCTCTACCTGCCCGGCCCCATGTGGACGCCGCATTCGGGCAGCAAGCTGGACGCCAATGACGCCTTCCGCTTTCTGAGCCATCTCACCAGCCTCGAGAAGCTGACCTTCAGCCTGCACTTTCTGACCAATACCAACGTTCAGGACAAAGGCCTCGCGCTGCTGGCGCCGCTCACCCGCCTCCAGGAACTGCGGCTTGCGCAGACTAAAATCAAAGGCCCGAGCCTCGCGCCCTTCGTCAATCTCCGCTGCCTCGATCTCAGCGACACGCCTTTCGGCGACGCCGGCATGCAGTCGATCAAAGGCATGACGAAGCTCGAAAAGCTTTACCTCCGCAATGCCATCGTGACCGACGAGGGCCTCGCTGCGCTCGAAAACCTGAAACATCTCACCGAGCTCGATCTTTACGGCGTGCGCATCACCGATGCCGGCCTCGCGCATCTGAAGAATCTGACTGCCCTGCGAAAGCTCAACCTGCTTGGCGCGGAAGTCACCGACGCCGGCCTCCAGGCGCTCGACGGCATGCCACAGCTCGAAGAGCTGAATCTTTATCGCACCCAGATCACCAATGCCGGCCTCGCGCGCCTGAAATCCAAGCCGCATCTGGTCGCGCTCGACGTCCGTTACACGCGCGCCACTCGAGCCGGCGTCGACGGCCTGCACGCGGCGCTGCCAAACTGCCGGATCGCATTCGTCGGGCAGCCGGCCATCGCACCTCCAAAAGCCGCTGCGCTTGCCGGCTCGAACGTGGAGGATTGGGTGAAGGCCTTGGGTGGCGGCGTCACTACGCGTGACGGCCGGATCGAAGAGATTTCTCTCGCTTCGACCGCCGTTACCGACGCGCAGCTCGAAAAACTCGCGGATCTCGCGCAGCTCAAAAAGCTCAACCTCAATGCCACCGAAATCGGCGATGTCGGCCTGCGGCATCTCGCGCGCCTGGCGCGCCTCGCCGATCTCAGCCTGAACAATACGACGGTCTCCGACGACGGCCTCGCGCAGCTCAAAATGCTGCACGAGCTGCGCCGCCTGAGCCTGGCCTACACGCTCGTGAAAGGCCCGGGCCTCGACGCACTCCGGGATCTGCCGGCGCTCGAAGATCTGGACCTTACCGGCACGGCACTCAACGATTCCGGCCTCGCGCGCGCCGCCGCTCTTGCCCATCTGCGAAGCCTCACTTTGAGCTACACCAGCGTGACGAACCAGGGCCTGGCGCAACTGGCGCGGCTGCCGCAACTCGAAACGCTCGATCTCACCGGCGACGATATCGGGGATGCCGGGCTCGCTCACGTTGCGGAATTAACCAGCCTCAAACGGCTGGCCATCAACTACAATCGCTTCACCGATAAAGGGCTCAAAGTTCTCGCCAAGCTTCCCAACCTCACCGAGCTCGACGCCATTCACACGCGCTTTGACGACGCGGCGCTCGCTTCCGTCGCATCTCTGACGCACCTGACGCGCCTCAATCTCGATTACACGGCCGTTACCGACAAGGGCATCGCGCATCTCACCGCGCTGCCGCTCGTCGAGCTTCGCCTGGATAGCGCCGGCGTGACCGACGCCGGGGCCGAACAACTGAAGTCTATCCCGACGCTGAAATTTCTGAATCTCTACCACACGCTCGTCAGCGAAGCGGGATACCACAGCCTGAACGCCGCGCTCCCCGATTGCAAAATCGTGTGGGACCGCGATTCGAGCCTACCCAACAGGAGAGGCAGTTAGAATGCGAATGCTCGTCATGCTGTTGATTCCGGCGCTTGCTGTTGCGAGCGAGCTGAAGGATTCCGACGCCGCCTCCTGGGTCACGGCCCAGGGCGGCACAGTTGAACGCAATGCTGCCGGGCGGATCACTCGCATCAACCTGCGCGCCGCCTGGATCACCGATATCGATCTCGACCGCCTCACCGGTCTTCCCGAGCTTGCCGATCTCGATCTTTCGCAGACGCACATTACCGACCTGGGCATGGCGCGTCTCGCGCCGCTCACCGGGATCACAGACCTCAATCTCGAATATGCCGAGCACATCACCGATGCCGGCCTGGCTTATTTGAAAGGCTGGAAGCGGCTTTCGCGCCTGAACCTGCGCGGCACCAAGATTACCGACACGGTTCTCGATCACCTGGTCGGGTTGAATTCGCTCACCGCGCTCGATGTGAGTTACACGCAGATTACTAACAACGGCCTCGACCGGCTTTCCTCGCTGGCCGGCCTCCGCGAGCTCGCGATCGGCGGCAATAAAATCACCGACTCGGGCCTCGACTTCCTGAAGCTCATGCCCGAGCTCCGCCGGCTCGATCTGCACGGCGCGCAGCGGACCGATTCGGGTCTCTGGTCGGCTTCGATCACCGACCGGGGGCTCGATGCCGTAGCCTCGCTGGCGCATCTGGAAGACTTGAACCTGGCGGGCACAAAGGTTACCGACGCCGGTCTTCCGAAACTGCGGTCGCTCCGGGCGCTAGAATCGCTCGACTTGAGCCGGACGGCGATCTCGTCTAAAGGGATCGAGAGCCTGGCCGGACTTCCCGAACTGCGGAAGCTGGTTTTGTGGAAGGACCAGCGCGTCGACGACGCGGCGCTGCCCTACTTCAACGCCATCGCAAAGCTGGAGTATCTCGACGTAGACGAAACGCAGATCTCGCCGGATGCACAAAAGCGGCTGCACGCCGCGCGCGCTCGCTGATATCCGCCGCCGGAACCGCGCGGGGCTATTGTTTCGCGGTGAACGTCACCCCGACATGGGTCGCGCCGTCAGCGATTGTTGCCGTTACCGCCGCTTTCCGCTTGTCGCCCGCTTCTTCCGCCGTAACGATTCCCATGCTGGCCTTGCCGTCGGACTGGATGACGTTGGTGTTCACCTTTAGTCCCGCCCGCTTGAGCGCGTCGCCGTAATACTGGACGACCTGCTCGATAGAGTCCTTGGTTGTAAAGCTGAAGCTGCCACTGTTCTCGCCGGCATTCTGCATCGAAAAGGTGCCCTGCGGCGTGGAGCCGGGGTAAGCTGTCACCCAGTCCGGCAGCTTTTCTGCCGCGCCGGCGCCCATCTTGAGCGATCCCTGGTCGGATTTCACCTCGAGTGAGCCGGTCGCGCCGTCGCCGTGCGTTTCCAGCGTAACGGGTTTCTCACCCGGCGCGGAAAATACGAATTTGCCCTTTTGTGCGTCCGCCAGGTTCATGGTGAGCACCTTGCCGGTCTTCTTGTCGCGCACGGTCATGATGCCCTTCCTATCGTCGACCGAGACGACCTCCACATCCGGATTCACCGCCGCCATCATCTTGGCTACCGCCAGAGCCGGGTTTTTCTGCGCCAGCTCCCCATACTGCTTGGCCTTGTGGCCGATGTAATAGAGCGCTGCGCCGCCGATCAGCGCCGCCAGCACGATCAAGCCGCCGCAGCCCCCCAGAATCCACACGAGCGGGCTGGTTTTCGCCGCGGCCGCGGGCGCGCTCGCCGGCGGAGCGCTGGGCGGCGGAGGCGGGCTCGAAGAAAAAACCGGTTGTGGCGGTGCCGGCGGGGTGCTCGCGCCGCCGCTCGCCGCGCCTGCCGGCGCCGGTGCACCGCAACTTCCGCAGAACGGCCCTTTTACCTCAGCCCCGCAGTTCGTACAAAATCCCATTTGGTGTTCCCCTTCCCCGCTCTAAGGTACGAGAATCTGCCGATTGAATCAAGATGATTTTAGTTATCGGGATGAGCGGCGAGTCGTGCCGCCATCGGCTGAGCGATCGCCGCGCAGAACACCGCCGGCGTCAAGCCGCGCCGCGAGAGCTAGTACTTTCAACTTTGCTGACCTAAAGATTTCCCCTAGAGCCGCCGATCTCTTTCTTGATGTCGGATCGAAGGTGCCTGTGTTTATCCGCGGGCTGCTCGAGCTGCGGCTGGCCTCGAGATCCGCGCCTGAGCAGTAGACGGGCCGCTTCAGTTAAGGCAGTGGGAAGTGCTGACGAAACGAAGAGAGCTCAAAAAATCAGTTCGGCACGTCTTGAGGGCGGCTCTGGCGGTGGCTTTGCTGTTCCGGCTGGCTGATGGAACGGCGATGGCGGCCGCGGACAAGCCCGATTCACTGGAGCTTCAGGTCGAGGTGGCCTTTTTGTTCAATTTTGCCAAATTCGTTGAGTGGCCGGGCGTTTCAGCTGCATCCGATGCTGTCACTTTCTGCGTCTCCGGGGACCCGGCACTGTTCGCAACCCTGGAGGACAGCCTTCAGGGCAAGAAAGTGAACGGACGCGCGGCCGCGGCGCGGGAGATCGGCGAATCGGGTGATGCCAGCCGGTGCCAGATTCTTTTCTTTGGCGCGGACAAGAAGCGCACGCTCGAGTTTCTGGACCGGTTGGCCGGGGTAAACGTGCTGACTGTCGGCTCGAGCGATCAGTTCGCACGGCATGGCGGTATGATCCGGCTGATCAAGGACGGCAACCGCTTCCGTTTTTCCATTAATCTCGATGCGGTCAACCGCACAGGCCTGCGTTTGAGCTCACACCTGCTGCAGTTGGCCGAGGTAACGCACGATTCCGAAACCGCGAGCAACAAGCCATGAAACGGTGGTTCCGGAATCTCCCGATCCGACAGAAGCTGGCGCTCCTGATCACCATCGTGAGTCTGGTGTCGCTGCTGCTCATTTCGGCGGGTCTGGTGGCGTTCAAGCTGGTCGAGCTCCGCCGGGACACGGTGAACGAGGTTTCCACGCTGGCCGAAATGGTCGGCTCCAATACCGCCGCGGCCCTCGCGTTTCAGGACCGGCACGCCGCCGAGGAAACGCTTTCGGCCTTACGGGCTGACAGCCGGGTTGCGCTTGCCGCCGTCTTCGCCAAGGACGGCTCCCTATTCGCGCGGTATGACCGGCCTGGCCGTCCTGCAGAGCGCCTGAGGTCAGAGGTGCACGGCTATCGGTTCACAGATGGTTTGCGGCTGGCGCAGCCGATTCGTCTCAGTGGAGAAATCATCGGGACGATCGTCATTCACTTCGACATGCGGAGCGCTTACGGTCAAATGCGCCGAAGCATCGGCTTGATCGTACTTATGGTGCTGATCTCCTTTGTGCTCGCGCTCGCGCTGACCGCCAGGTTGCAGGGCGGTATAACCGCCCCGCTTCTCGATCTGGCGGAATTGGCGCGCCGCGTCTCGGCCGGCAAGAATTTTTCGGTTCGCGCCACTGTGCATTCCGAGGATGAAATCGGCGTCCTCATGGGCGCCTTCAACGAAATGCTCACCGAAATCCAGCTCCGCGACCAGGAGCTTGAGGCCCACCGCCGCCATCTGGAGCACCAGGTCGCGGTACGCACCCAGGAGCTGACGCGTACCAACACTGAGCTGGCGAAGGCCAAGGATAAAGCCGAAGGCGTTTCCCGGCTCAAAAGTGAATTTCTCGCCAATATGAGCCATGAGATCCGCACGCCGATGAACGGTATCATCGGCATGACCGAACTAGCGCTTGAAACGGACCTCACGGCAGAGCAGCGGGATTGTCTCTCGGTTGTCAAGACCTCCGCCGATGCGCTGCTTACCGTCATCAATGACATTCTGGATTTTTCTAAGATGGAAGCCGGCAAGCTCGAGCTCGCGCCCGCGCCGTTCGGGCTCCGCCAGATGTTGAAAGAAACCGTCAAGACGCTGGCGCTTCGCGCGGATCAGAAGAATCTGGAGCTGACCTGCGAAGTGGCCCCCGACGTCCCGGATGCAGTGATCGGGGACGGCCCGCGCCTGAGGCAGGTGCTGATCAACCTTCTCGGCAATGCGATTAAGTTCACGGAAGTCGGTAATGTCGGCCTGCTTGTCTCGCGCGAACGGAAGCTGAATGCCGATAACGTGCTTCACTTTTCGGTCACCGATACAGGAATCGGAATTCCGGCCGAGCAGCAGGAGTATATCTTCGAGATGTTCG